>JASSUG010000003.1:0-256594 GCA_031963465.1 Mycoavidus cysteinexigens
CCGGGCGATGTTTGACGAGATTACGCGGATCTTGAATCATTTAATGTGGCTGGGTTCGCACGCGCTTGATGTCGGTGCGATGGCGGTCTTTCTGTATGCGTTTCGCGAACGTGAAGACTTAATGGATGTCTATGAGGCGGTGTCAGGCGCTCGTATGCACGCGGCTTATTATCGCCCAGGCGGCGTTTATCGCGATTTGCCTGAGGCGATGCCGCACTATAAAGCCTCTAAAATTCGTCATGCCAAGGCGCTAACCAAACTGAATCAAGCGCGTCAGGGTTCAGTCCTTGATTTTATTGATGATTTTAGCCAACGCTTTCCAAACTGCGTCGATGAGTATGAAACCTTACTTACCGATAATCGGATCTGGAAGCAGCGTTTAGTCGATGTTGGCATCGTGAGCCCTGAGCGCGCTTTGCAGCTTGGTCTGACCGGGCCGATGTTGCGCGGTTCCGGGGTTGAGTGGGATCTACGCAAAAAACAGCCTTATGAGGTCTACGCTCAGCTTGATTTTGATATTCCGGTTGGCATCAACGGCGATTGTTATGATCGTTATTTGGTGCGCATTGAAGAAATGCGGCAGTCAACTCGCATTATTCGTCAATGCATAGACTGGTTGCGCCAACATCCTGGTCCGGTGATGATCGATGACCATAAGGTTGCGCCGCCTAATCGGCTTGAGATGAAAAGCAATATGGAAGCGCTGATTCATCATTTCAAGCTGTTCACCGAAGGTTTTTGTGTGCCAGCTGGAGAAACCTATGCGGCAGTTGAGCATCCAAAGGGTGAATTTGGCATCTACTTAGTGTCAGATGGTGCTAACAAGCCTTACCGCTTGAAGATACGCGCACCTGGTTTTGCTCATTTGTCGGCCTTAAATGAAATGGCAAAAGGTCACATGATTGCTGATGCGGTAACGATTATCGGCACGCAAGACATTGTATTTGGTGAAATTGATCGTTAATCAGGAACTGCGCCTAGGCGTTATAGTTTATTTATGGCTGTCTTTTAAGCCGGTGATGGAATTAAAAGAGTGATCTTCAAAATGCTCTCTGCTGAAGCTTTGAAAGAAATTGATCGTGCGCTAGCCAAATATCCGGCTGCACAAAAACAATCTGCTGTGATGGCGGCGCTTGCGCTCGCGCAGGATGAGCATGGCTGGCTCTCGCCTGAAGTGATCCGTTTTGTGGCGGATTATCTCGCGATGCCGGCCATTGCTGTGCAGGAAGTCGCGACTTTTTATGCCATGTATCAAACGACTCCGGTGGGTACGCATAAAATTACCGTCTGCACCAATCTACCGTGTGCTTTATCGGGTGGAGAGGCGGCGGCCGATTATGTGAAACGTAAACTGAGTATTGGCTTTGGCGAAACCACGCCAGATGGCAAATTTACGCTGCGCGAAGGCGAATGCATGGGCGCCTGCGGCGATGCGCCGGTGTTGTTGGTGAACAATAAACGAATGTGTAGTTTTATGAGTCGTGACAAAATTGATCAGTTGCTCGAGGAGCTTGCGCGATGACGTGTGTGCACGAACGCCACCTGCAACCATTGATCTTGGCTGGACTGAACGGCGAGAACTGGCAACTCAAGGACTACCTCGCGCGTGGCGGTTACCAACAGCTTAAGCGTATTTTGGCTGAGAAAATCCCCCCTGAACACGTGATTGCCGAAGTTAAAGCTTCGGGTCTGCGCGGGCGCGGTGGCGCTGGTTTTCCAACCGGTCTTAAATGGAGCTTTATGCCCCGTCAGTTTCCAGGCCAGAAATATCTGGTGTGCAACTCTGACGAAGGCGAGCCTGGCACATTTAAGGATCGCGATATCCTGCGCTACAATCCGCATGCGCTGATCGAAGGTATGGCGATTGCCGCTTATGCGATGGGTATTACCGTTGGCTATAACTATATTCATGGCGAAATCTGGCAAGCCTATGAGCGCTTTGAACAGGCTCTTGAACAGGCGCGTGCGGCAGGGTACTTAGGCGCCAATATTGTTGGTTCAGACTTTTCATTTGAGTTGTATGCGCACCACGGTTATGGCGCGTATATCTGCGGTGAAGAAACCGCATTGCTTGAATCGCTGGAAGGCAAAAAAGGTCAACCACGCTTTAAACCGCCTTTTCCGGCAAGTTTTGGCCTATATGGCAAGCCGACCACGATCAATAATACAGAAACGTTTGCCGCGGTCCCATTTTTGTTTGCGCTTGGCGCGCAGAAATATTTAGAGCTGGGCAAACCGAATAACGGTGGCACTAAAATCTTTTCGGTCTCAGGCGATGTGGCCAAGCCTGGCAATTATGAAGTACCGCTGGGCACCTCATTTGCCACCTTATTAGCCTGTGCTGGCGGGATGCGCGGCGATGGTCAGCTCAAGGCGGTGATTCCCGGTGGCTCATCGGCGCCGGTAGTGCCAGCTGAAATCATGCTGCAAACGGATATGGATTACGATTCCATCGCGCAAGCGGGCTCTATGCTTGGTTCTGGCGCGGTGATTGTGATGGATCAAACACGTTGTATGGTGCGCGCGCTATTGCGTTTGGCTTATTTTTATTATGAAGAATCGTGTGGCCAGTGCACGCCGTGCCGCGAAGGCACCGGCTGGCTCTACCGTGTGATTCATCGGATTGAGCATGGCAAGGGCGTCCCGGATGACCTTGAGTTGCTCAATTCGATCGCAGAAAACATCATGGGTCGTACCATCTGCGCTTTGGGCGATGCTGCTGCGATGCCTGTGCGCGGCATGCTCAAGCACTATTGGCATGAATTCGAGCATCATATTGAACACAAGCGCTGTCTGGTTGCTCAACCAGTCGAATCTTTTTGATACGGTCGCAAAATGGTTGAATTAGAAATAGACGGTAAAAAAGTTGCAGTACCTGAGGGTACGATGGTGATCCAAGCTGCGCAGCAGGTGAATACCTATATCCCGCACTTTTGTTATCACAAAAAACTGTCAGTCGCGGCCAACTGCCGGATGTGTCTGGTTGAAGTTGAAAAAATGCCGAAAGCGGTGCCCGCTTGTGCCACGCCGGTATCGGCTGGCATGCTGGTCAAAACCCGCTCAGAAAAAGCCGTCAAAGCACAGCAAGCGGTGATGGAATTTTTACTCATCAACCATCCGCTCGATTGCCCGATTTGCGACCAAGGTGGCGAATGCCAATTGCAAGATCTGGCCGTCGGCTATGGTCAATCACATTCCCGTTATAGCGAAGAAAAGCGCGTTGTCTTTCATAAAAATATCGGCCCGTTGGTGTCGATGGAAGAAATGGCGCGCTGCATTCATTGCACGCGTTGCGTGCGTTTTGGGCAAGAAGTGGCCGGCGTGATGGAGTTGGGGATGCTAGGCCGCGGTGAGCATGCTGAAATCACGGCTTTTGTTGGCCAAACTGTCAATTCGGAATTGTCGGGCAATATGATTGATCTCTGCCCGGTGGGTGCGCTGACCTCAAAGCCATTCCGTTACAGTGCGCGGACCTGGGAGTTATCTCGCCGTAAATCCATTAGCCCGCATGATAGCGTCGGCGCTAACCTGGTGGTGCAAGTTAAAGGTCAGCGGGTGATGCGGGTTTTGCCGTTTGAGAACGAAGCGATTAACGAATGCTGGCTCTCCGACAAAGATCGTTTTTCATATGAAGCGCTCAATAGCAGCGAGCGCTTGACCAAGCCGATGATCAAGCAAGATGGGCAGTGGCATGAAGTCGATTGGCACACTGCCTTAGCCTATGTCACGCAGGGTTTAAGCAAGATCAAACAAAGCCATGGCGCAGCTTCAATTGGCGCACTTGCTAGCCCGCATAGTACCGTGGAAGAGCTTCATCTGTGGCAGCAACTCGCCCGTGGGATCGGCACTGAAAATATTGACTTCCGTTTGCGGCAAAGTGATTTTAGCGAGACTTTGCCTACTGCGCCTTGGCTCGGCATGCCGATTGCTGCTTTATCAAACCTTGATAGCGCACTGGTGGTAGGGGCATTACTGTGCAGTGATCATCCGTTGTTTGCGGCACGCTTGCGGCAAGCCGCCAAAGCCGGCGCTCAGATTCATTTATTGCACGCGATAGATGATGATGCATTGATCCCAACGGCACAGCGTTTAGTTGCCGCCCCGTCTGCTTGGTTAGAGGAACTGGCTGGGGTTGCCGTCGCGCTTGCGCAGGCGAGCAATCTAGCGGTGCCTGAGGCATTTAACGGCGTAACGCCTTCAACCGCTGCTAAAAAAATAGCCACTCAGCTCGGTCTTCCTCAATTAGGCGCGCAACGCGCGATCTTGTTAGGCAATGCGGTTGTCCAGCATCCAGATTTCAGCTTGCTCTATGCCGCCGCTCAGTGGATTGCGCAGCACACCGGCGCGACCCTCGGTTTTCTAACCGAAGCGGCCAACACCGTCGGAGCGCATCTTGTTGGCGCTGTGCCGGGGGCGGGCGGCTTGCCTGCAGCAGAGATGTTTAAGCAACCGCGCAAAGCTTATCTCCTGTTTAACGTAGAAGCGGAATATGACACCGCAGATCCAGCCCAGGCACGCGCGGCACTAGCGCAGGCCGAGATGGTGGTGAGTCTAGCCACCTTTAAGCACGGTTTGGAGTATGCCGATGTGTTATTACCGGTGGCGGCGTTTACGGAAACCGCTGGAACTTTGATCAATGCGCAGGGCACCGTGCAAAGTTTTAATGGCGTCGTGCAAGCACTAGGCGAAGCCCGCCCAGGTTGGAAAATTCTAACGGTACTAGGCCAATTGCTAGAGTTGCCTGGTTTTGCGTATGAGACTGCTGAAGCCGTGCGTGCTACCGCTCTTGAGGGCATTGAGATTACCGCGCGGCTCTCAAATAACAGTCAGAGCGCACCATCGCTGAAGCAGAAGCTAAGCGATCAGCCAGCGCTGCAAACTGGCGTCACGGTGCTCGAGCGCTTGCCTGAGGTGTCGATCTATCATGCCGACCCGCTCGTGCGTCGTGCTGAATCTTTACAACTGACCCGTACCGCGCAAGCAGCGTCACGGATATCGTTGCCAGCAAAACTATTCGACCAGCTTGGTTTGGCAGCAGGCGATGCGGTGCGGGTGCGTCAAGGTGAGTCGGTCGTGACCATGCCGGCGGTGCGTGATGCACGTTTGCCGGAGACGGTGGCGCGAGTGCCTGCCGCCACGCACGCCTCGGCTCAACTCGGCAGCTTGTTTGGCGAGTTACGGATAGAAAAGGCATAAAGCAAAGGCCTCCATTATGTTCGATACAATCAATACGCTTGGTATGCAGGCGCTTGGCGTTGCCTGGCCCACACTATGGCTGCTGATACGCATTCTTGTGGTCTGCGTTGGGCTACTCTTGTCGGTCGCTTATTTGATCTTATGGGAACGTAAGCTGATCGGCTGGATGCATGCGCGGCTAGGACCCAATCGGGTAGGGCCCTTAGGGCTACTACAGCCGATTGCTGATGTGCTTAAGTTGCTGCTCAAAGAAGTCATTACGCCGGCCAAGGCCACGCACTGGCTTTATATCTTGGCGCCGATTATGACCGTGGCGCCAGCGCTGGCCGTCTGGGCCGTGATCCCATTTCAGGCGCAAGCTGTCTTGGCGAATGTGAATGCCGGCCTCTTATATGCAATGGCGATTTCATCGGTAGGGGTCTATGGTGTGATCCTTGCAGGTTGGGCGTCAAACTCCAAGTATGCTTTTTTGGGCGCCATGCGTGCCTCGGCGCAGATGGTTTCTTATGAGATTTCGATGGGTCTGGCTCTGGTCGTGGTGTTGATGACCGCCGGCAGTTTGAATTTGTCTGAAATTGTTCATTCGCAACAGCGCGGGATCTTTGCTGGCTTAGGGATTAACCTGCTGTCATGGAATTGGCTGCCGCTCTTGCCCATCTTTGGGGTGTATTTTATTTCGGGCATTGCTGAAACCAACCGCCACCCATTTGATGTGGTTGAAGGCGAGTCGGAAATTGTGGCGGGTCATATGGTGGATTATTCGGGGATGGCGTTTGCGCTTTTCTTCCTGGCTGAATACATCAATATGATCGTCATTGCGGCGCTGACTGCGACGCTCTTTCTAGGTGGCTGGGATGCGCCGTTAGCCGTGCTCTCATTTATCCCCGGCGTGATTTGGTTGGCGCTCAAAGTTTTTCTATTGCTGTCTATTTTTATCTGGGCGCGTGCGACTTTCCCGCGTTACCGCTATGATCAAATTATGCGTTTGGGCTGGAAAATTTTTATTCCAGTGACGCTTGTTTGGCTTGCTGTGGTGGGATTTTGGATCATGTCACCCTGGAATATTTGGCAATAACGGTCTTGTAACAGAGCCTTATCGGGCGACGCTGTGTTGCTCAGGCTGCTTTGCCAAGCCGATTTAACGGATCGAATTATGTTGACCGCGATTAAAAATTTCTTTAAGAGTTTTTTCTTAATTGAACTCTTCCGAGGCATGGCGCTGACTGGGCGCTATGCATTTGCACGCAAGATTACGGTGCAATTCCCAGAAGAAAAAACCCCGCTCTCGCCACGCTTTCGAGGCTTGCATGCACTCCGCCGCTACCCTAATGGGGAGGAGCGGTGCATTGCCTGCAAGCTATGCGAAGCGGTATGTCCGGCGCTGGCGATTACGATTGAATCGGAATTACGTGAAGACAATACGCGCCGCACCACACGTTATGACATTGACTTAACCAAATGCATTTACTGCGGGTTATGCGAAGAAAGCTGTCCAGTCGATTCGATTGTTGAAACTCAAATCCTCGAGTATCACGGCGAAAAGCGAGGTGACTTGTATTTCACCAAAGACATGTTATTGGCGGTGGGGGACCGGTATGAAGCGCAAATTGCTGAAACCAAAGCCGCTGACGCGCCCTATCGTTGAGTGAGAGGCTAAATGGAATTCACAACTTTACTGTTTTATATTTTTGCGTCGATTCTGATCGTCTCGGCGCTGCGAGTGATCACAGCGCCTGATCCGGTACAGTCGGCGCTTTTTTTGGTGCTGGCTTTTTTTAACGCGGCCGCGCTTTGGCTGCTATTGCACGCCGAATTTCTGGCCATTCTATTGGTCCTGGTTTATGTTGGCGCGGTGATGGTGCTCTTTCTCTTCGTCGTGATGATGCTCGACCTGGATTTGAGGCGACTGCGGGGCGACTTTAAACGCTTTGCGCCAACCGCAATGATTATCGGTGGTGTATTGATTACTGAGATGGCTTTAATTTTATGGCGTGGGTATGGTGGCGCGACCGCGCCAGCGAGTCATTTGCCAGCAGTTCAGGCTGATGCCGTTTCAAACACGCATACGCTGGGCAAATTGATCTATACCGAATATATCTTCGCCTTTGAAATCGCCGGCCTTTTGTTGTTGGTGGCAATGATTGCAGCGGTTGCGTTAACGCTACGCCATGGCAAAGACCGTAAGCGCACTGACTCGACAAAGCAAATTCGCGTGCGCCGCGAAGACCGGCTGCGGATTGTAAAAATGCCTTCAGAAGAAAATTCTGAGGGGGGCGCAAGCCACTCTGCGTCTGCTGAATCCGCGGATGGCAAAAGCCCGAGCTAACGCCAAAAGGAATAAAGATGACTCTGACCCTTGCCCATTATTTGGTTCTTGCTGCAATTTTATTTGCGATTAGCATCGTTGGCATTTTTTTAAATCGACGCAATCTGATTGTGATCTTGATGGCAATTGAATTAATGTTACTTGCCGTCAATACTAATTTTGTTGCTTTTTCACGCTACCTTGGCGATGCGCATGGCCAGGTTTTTGTCTTTTTTGTCCTGACTGTGGCAGCCGCTGAAGCTGCCATTGGGCTGGCGATTTTAGTCACCCTGTTTCGTACGTTTGACACGATTAATGTCGAAGATCTCGATCAGCTTAAAGGTTAATTAGGTTACTTCTAATGACAGCAACACTTGACTCTAATTTGCTGCTTGCAATTCCGCTAGCGCCGCTAGCGGGGGCTTTGCTCGCTGGGCTTTTTGGCAAAACCATCGGTCGCGCAGGCGCACACACGGTGACCATCGCCGGTGTCGCGCTGGCCTTTGTGCTCTCGGCACTGACCTTATATGCGGTGAGCGGCGGCGCTGGTTATAACGCAACCGTATACGAATGGATGCGTTTGGGTACGCTTAAATTTGAAATTGGTTTCTTAATTGATTCGTTAAGCGCATTGATGATGTGTGTGGTCAGCTTTGTCTCGCTGATGGTGCACATTTATACAATTGGCTACATGCGGGATGACCCGGGCTACCAGCGGTTTTTCTCATATATTTCGCTGTTTACCTTCGCCATGCTGATGCTCGTGATGAGCAATAATTTTCTACAGCTTTTTTTCGGTTGGGAGGCAGTTGGTGTTGTGTCGTATTTGCTGATTGGTTTTTGGTACACCAAGCCAACGGCAATTTATGCCAATATGAAAGCGTTTCTGGTCAATCGGGTTGGCGATTTTGGTTTTATTCTTGGGATTGGCTTGCTGTTTGCGTATGCGGGCTCGCTCAACTATGGCGAGGTGTTTGCGCAACGCGAAGCGCTCGCCGCATTAACTTTCCCGGGTACCCAATGGGGCCTCTTAAGCGTCGCTTGCATTTGTCTTTTTATCGGTGCAATGGGCAAGTCTGCGCAATTTCCGCTGCATGTCTGGTTGCCTGATTCAATGGAAGGCCCAACGCCGATTTCGGCGTTGATTCACGCCGCCACCATGGTAACCGCGGGGATCTTTATGGTGGCGCGGATGTCGCCGGTGTTTGAATTGACTGACAGTGCGCTGTCGTTTGTGTTAATTATCGGCGCGATCACCACTTTGCTGATGGGGCTGCTTGGTCTGGTGCAAAACGATATCAAGCGAGTGGTCGCGTATTCGACGCTGTCACAACTGGGTTATATGACAGTGGCTTTGGGCGTGTCGGCGTATCCGGTGGCTATTTTTCATTTGATGACGCACGCATTTTTCAAAGCTTTGCTATTTCTGGCGGCAGGCTCGGTGATTATTGGCATGCATCATGAGCAAGACATGCGCTATATGGGTGGCTTGCGTAAAGCCATGCCGATCACTTGGCTGACCTCGCTGATTGGCTCGCTAGCATTAATTGGCACGCCGTTTTTCTCAGGTTTTTATTCAAAAGATTCAATTATTGAAGCGGTCAAATATTCAACTATTGCAGGTTCGAGTTTTGCCTATTTTGCCGTGGTGGCGAGTGTCTTTGTCACCGCACTCTATTCGTTCCGGATGATTTTTCTGGTGTTTCACGGTAAACAGCGCTTTCAGCACAGTCCGGATCATCGCCATAGTAGTCACGCGCATACGCCACATGAATCGCCATGGGTGGTCACCGTGCCGTTGCTGCTACTTGCCATCCCCTCCGTTATCAGCGGCGCGTTGGCGATTGGCCCACTGCTCTATGGTCAATTTTTTGAGCACGGGGTGGCGTTTGAAAAAGTCATTTATATCGGCTCGAATCACCTGGCGCTGCAGTCGATGGCGGCTGAGTACCACGGCTGGATTGCAATGGCGCTGCATGCGTTGACAACATTACCGGTATGGCTGGCCGGCGCCGGGGTGGCGGTGGCATGGCTGGGTTATGTGCGGTATCCGGCTTTGCCGATAGCCATTAAAGCCCGTTTTAGCTGGCTTTATACGTTATTTGAGAACAAATATTATCTGGACAAAATCAATCAAGTAGTCTTTGCGCGAGGCGCGCTCTTAATTGGCGCACGCTTTTCCCAAACCGGTGAGCGCCAAGTGATTGACGCCGCTGTGAATGGCAGTGCGCGCCTAGTCGGCTGGTTTGCAAGTGCGATGCGCTCTTTGCAATCCGGCTATATCTATCACTATGCATTCGCGATGATCGTTGGCATGCTAGCGCTGCTGACGCTATTTGTCACGATTGGCGGTAAATAAGAAGCCAGAGACCCGTATCCAAATGCAACCTTTTCAATCTTTTCCGCTTCTCAGCCTAGCGATCGGCTTGCCGATTGCCTTTGGCGTCTTGGTCTTGGCCAGTAGTGTCTACCTTAAACCTGCGCTGGTGCGCTGGCTGGCATTGCTCGGGGCGGGCCTGAGCTTTATCGTTACCTTGCCCCTGATCACGCATTTCGATGCGCACACGGCAGCGCTGCAGTTTGTTGAGCGGGCCAACTGGATTGAGCGTTTTAATGTCTTGTACTACCTTGGCATTGATGGCATTTCACTGTGGTTTGTAGTGTTAACCGCCTTGATCACCGTGTTGGTGGTGATTGCCAGTTGGATTTCAGTGACGCGGCATAGTGCGCAATATCTGGCCGCCTTTTTGATTTTGTCTGGTTTAATGGTCGGGGTTTTTTGCGCCCAAGACGGCTTGTTGTTTTATATATTTTTTGAAGCAACCTTGATTCCGATGTATCTCATCATCGGTGTTTGGGGCGGTCCAAACCGGGTCTATGCCGCCTTTAAATTTTTCCTCTATACGCTCTTTGGCTCGTTGTTGATGCTGGTGGCGCTGCTGTATTTATATGCGCACTCGGGCAGCTTTGAGTTGGCTATTTGGCACCAGCTCCCGTTAGCGATGCTGCCTCAGGTGTTGTTATTTGCTGCGTTTTTTATGGCCTTCGCCGTCAAGGTGCCAATGTGGCCGGTCCATACTTGGTTGCCTGATGCTCACGTTGAAGCGCCAACCGGCGGCTCGGTGGTGTTGGCGGCAGTGATGCTGAAACTTGGCGCGTATGGTTTTCTGCGCTTCTCGCTGCCGATCGCACCGGATGCGAGCCATCTGTTAGCGCCAATGATGATTACCTTGTCGCTTATCGCGGTGATTTATATCGGCTTAGTGGCGTTAGTGCAAACCGATATGAAAAAGCTTGTTGCGTACTCATCGATTGCGCATATGGGCTTTGTGACGTTGGGGTTTTTCATTTTTGATGCGCTCGGCATGGAAGGCGCGCTAGTGCAGATGATTTCGCATGGTTTTGTTTCCGGCGCGATGTTTTTATGCATTGGCATATTGTATGACCGTATGCATAGTCGCTTAATGGCAGATTACGGCGGGGTGGCGAATGTGATGCCAAAATTTGCCGCATTCTCGATGTTATTCTCAATGGCGAATTGCGGTTTACCAGGCACCTCGGGTTTTGTCGGTGAGTGGATGGTGATCTTAGCTGCGGTTCGGTTCAATTTTTGGATTGGCTTGCTGGCTGCCTTCACTTTGATCTTGGGCGCAGCCTACACCTTGTGGATGTATAAACGAGTGCAGTTTGGCGCGGTGGCTAACCAACAGGTCGCGCAGCTAAAAGATCTCAGCCGGCGCGAATTTTCAATGTTGTTTGTGCTGGCGGCGTTCGTCTTGGCGTTGGGGGGGTGGCCGAAGCCTTTAACCGAAGTGATGCATACCTCAGTCGCCAAGCTGCTGTCTCATGTTGCGCAGTCAAAACTTCCATCATAAGGCCACTGTATGCAAAATACCTATATGACCATGCTGTTGCCTGATGCCTTCTTATTGTTGGCACTTATACTGGCTTGGCTGAACGATATTATCACGGGCGCCACGAATCCGGCCGGGCGACTTGCGACGTATTTAGTTGCCGTGATTTCGTCACTGCTCGCGGCGCTCGGTTATTTATTACTGGCTACCCATGGCCAATCACACTATTTTTTCGACAATATGTATGTGATTGATCCATTCGCGAATCTGATGAAGGCAGCTGTCACTGCCGGGTTTGCCATCGCGCTGATTTATTCAAGAAAATACCTTGAGGAGCGTGGGCTTTTTCGGGGTGATTTTTATTTGCTAGCGATGTTTTCGTTGCTTGGACAGTTGGTGATGATTTCGGGCCATAACTTTCTGACCCTGTATCTCGGACTTGAATTAATGTCATTGTCACTGTATGCATTGATTGCGCTGCGTCCAGACACAACCGCTCGATTGACGCCAGCCACGCAATCGGTGCCTAAATTAGCCACCGAAGCGGCGATGAAATACTATGTACTCGGGGCGCTGGCTTCTGGCTTTTTGCTCTATGGCATCTCGATGTTGTATGGCGCAACCAGCTCGCTTGATTTAGGCGAAGTGTTTCGGGCGATTGCCTCAGGTCGAATCAACTATACGGTATTGCTCTTCGGTGTGGTTTTTATTGTTGTGGGCATTGCTTTTAAATTGGGTGCAGTGCCATTTCATATGTGGGTACCTGATGTGTATCAGGGCGCGCCGACGGCGATGACATTGTTAATTGGCGGTGGCCCAAAGGTGGCTGCTTTCGCCTGGGGCCTGCGCTTTTTGGTGATTGGCCTCTTGCCATTGGCGATTGATTGGCAGCACATGCTGATGATACTGGCCGCGCTTTCTTTAGTCATCGGCAATTTAATGGGCATTGCGCAAAAAAATATTAAACGCATGCTAGCCTATTCAGCCATCTCAAATATGGGTTTTGTGCTGCTGGCTCTTTTGTCGGGTGTAGTGGGCGGCAAATTGGGTAATCTGGTCGGTGCGTATAGCTCGGCAACCTTTTATAGCATCATCTATTTATTGACTACGCTCGGCAGTTTTGGGGTGCTGATGTTGCTGGCGCGGCGTGATTTTGAGGTAGAGAGTATCGATGCATTTAAAGGGCTTAACCAACGCTCGCCGCTTTTTGCGCTGGTCATGCTGGTGATGATGTTTTCCCTTGCCGGTCTGCCGCCTACGGTAGGTTTTTATGCGAAATTTGCGGTGCTTGAAGCGGCAATGAATGCAGGCCTGACTTGGCTGGTGGTGCTGGCCGTGCTCTCCTCGCTATTGGGTGCGTTTTATTATTTACGGATTGTTAAGCTGATGTATTTTGATGCACCGCTTGATCAAACGCCACTGGTGGCCTATACAGGGGTGCGCATCGTGCTGGTCGTCAATGGTTTTGCGTTATTAGCCTTGGGCTTGATGCCAGGGCCGTTAATGTCGCTTTGTATGGGTGTGCTCCAACAAACTTTGCTGCCCTACTGATGTCCGCAGCCGGCTGGTTTATCGTGGGATTGGCTGGGCTATTGGCTAATTTGCCGTTTCTGAATCAGCGGGTTTTGGGCTGCTTGCCCTTGCCCTGGGTACTTGCTGCCAAGCGCAAGCGCATCGGCTGGCGATTGCTTGAGTTGCTGGTGTTTTATTTCGTTGTCGGCGCACTGAGCTTTTTGCTAGAAGCGCGGGTGGGGAATGTTTTTGCGCAGGGCTGGCCGTTTTACACCGTGACCTTTTGTTTTTTTCTGGTGCTGGCTTTTCCGGGGTTTGTGTTTTGCTACCTCATGAAGCGCTGAAAAAAATCGTACTTAAGAAATAGCTCTAGCAGTCGCCTCATGCAATATCTTGAGTTTTTGCCTCCCTGTCGATAGACTCGAGGCCAGTGCTGCACCGATTGCTTAGATTGGTCGGTGTTAAACCTCATCAAGTATTACCATTTATCCATGGAACTTTTTACTGAACTGGGCTTTTGCTGGGACCGGGAGAAAATCCCGCAGCAGATCCCGATTCATAGCCTTGAACGAGTCTGTTTCCGCTTTCATCGAATGCTGCCCGAATTCGTCTGGGACGCGGGCGTACTTGAAAACAATCCTTTCACTTACCCTGAAGTCAAGACCTTGCTGGATGGCGTTACAGTGGGCGGTCGCCAAATTTCTGATCAAGCACAAATTCTTAATCTAGCTCAAAGTGCTAAGCGCTTGCTGGCCATGGTTAGAAACCTGCAATTTAGACTGGATAAAGCGAGCTTTTGTGAACTTCATAGTCTTGTAGCCTGCCATGAAGCCCTCGAATGGGGCCATTTTCGTGGCGAAGGGCAGGAGATACGTTATACACCCAACGTGGGCTTAGGGGAACATGGCGATTACACGCCGCTGCCGACCGTGGCTGGAGCCGACAAGTTGCATAAAACTTTCATGCGCGGCGTTGCTGCGTTAAAAGAATATGTACGGCAGCCATTTGAACAAGCTGCGGGATTTTTCCTGTTCGGCGCTTTGCAGCAGTTTTTCTTCGATGGTAATAAGCGGACCTCTCGTTTCATGATGAACGGCATCTTAATGTCAAATGGTATTGATGCAATCAGCGTGCCTGCAGCTAAAGCGCAGGCATTTAATGAAAAGATGGTGCGCTTTTATTTGAGTCGAGATGCTACTGAGATGATGGCCTTCCTATGGGACTGTCATCCGCAGACTGAATTTTAAAGACTTTTTATCGATCCGATGATCATCATCCTATCCCCAGCTAAATCGCTTGATTACAAAACCCCAGCGCACCTTGAGGACGCTACGCTACCTGATTTTGTTCAGGCTTCCACTGAATTGGTTGAGGTGCTACGCACTTTATCCCCGGCCCAGATGGCAAGCTTAATGGGTATTTCAGATGAGCTCGCGCACTTAAATTTTCAGCGCTATACGGATTGGTCGCCGGCGTTTCCGGCGGCTCAATCGAAGCAAGCCGCACTGGCTTTTAATGGTGATGTTTATGCTGGGCTTAACGCAGCGACGCTATCGACTGAAGCGCTGAGGTGGGCACAAGATCGTTTACGCATCTTATCTGGCTTATATGGCGTACTGCGGCCGCTGGATTTGATGCAGCCCTATCGACTTGAAATGGGTACTCGCTTGTCCAATCCGCATGGCAAAGATTTATATGCTTTTTGGGGCGAAAGAATTACGCAAGCGCTAAATACCCAATTAGCCGATACAATCCACCGTGCCTGCCCTATGGTGCTTAACCTTGCATCGGCTGAATATTTCAAGTCGATTAAAGCTAAACAGCTGAAAGCGAGGGTGGTCACGCCGATCTTTGAAGACTGGAAGAATGGCCGTTATAAAATCATTAGCTTTTACGCCAAGCGAGCACGTGGTTTGATGGCGCGCTATGCGATTGTGAATCGTATTGATGAGGTGGCGCGTTTAAAGCATTTTGATGACGAAGGGTATCTGTTTGAACCGCAAGCATCGGATGAATTTAATTGGGTATTTAGGCGGCGTGCTGCGGCGTAAAGTAAATTTTGCCGCCGGTCACTTGGCCACGATTAGCCCGATTTTATCTTAAGTTATTTGATTTAGCGCGCAGATGGTTTGATTTGCCGTTGAGACGGGCGATTGACACGGCGGGGCGTCTGACGCTTAGCGGGTGCTGGCTTGGGTTCGTTATAATCAAAGGCCATCAACTGGTTGGCCGAGTAACCACAGCGAAATTGCAAAACATCTGGCTTAGACCGTTCTGGTTTACGGTAGCCAACACCGGATATGAGCACCATTGTATCTACCTTAACGCGCTGTTTGGCGTTACCGAAGGCTTGATTCCAAGGCAAGATACTGGCTTGTCCAGTGTCTAACGCGCCATCAGGAAATTCAATCCGGGTGTAAAGTGGCAGCGTGGTTGCAACAAAACGCGCATGGGCGGCACAGTCTGCAACCAGAGGATTAGCCTGCTGCTCAGCGATAAATTGCTTGACCAAATCAAGCCGTCCGACATGCCAGTCAGCATGGCTTGGAAGCGGTAAGAGGAGCATCATGCAGCTCACCAGTAGCACAACAATCTGCATAAGCTGGCGCATCGTATTGATGAATGGTAGAGGTAATAAAAAAACTTATATGTAGTATGTGGTCGGGGCGACATGATTCGAACATGCGACCCTCTGATCCCAAATCAGATGCGCTACCAGGCTGCGCTACGCCCCGACGACAAGGCGAGATTCTATTAGATGTTGAGCGCTACGTCAAAAAAATCTGCGAAATAAATTTCGGTGGCCTGGATCATGCAGAGGATCTGGGGTTTGCTGCATGGAGCGTAGGATGCCGTTTGCGTCAAAATAAAAGTTGTAAAGTACGTACCACACGTCACTGTCCCTATAGCGGTAACTCCATACTTCGCGTTGCATGCGAGGGAAATGAGCAATTTCTAAGGGGTCACCAAAATTGATTAAAACGTCGTGCCGAGTCCATAGGCCAATTTGGGCTTGCTCAAACTCTCGCCCAGTTAATACTTGCCGCACCCGAGAAATTTTGCCTTCGGCGTTGATGTCGATAGCGGTGGTTGTTTCACCGAAAGGCTGAGAAGGCCACATCAGTCGTTTGTCGCCATTGGGCAATTCATACGTTTCACGCGGCTGGCCTAATTTTGCAATGGCGGAGGCTTGATCCGAGCCAAATTGCACGTTTTGCCAGGACGCAGCGCAGGCAGCAAGGGTTGAGAGGGCTGTGGCCGTCAGGGCCTTGCGTAGCCATGGGCCTGAGAAAAAGGATAGAAAGGTTAGATATATTTGCATGGCAATTAAAGGTTGATGGTATAGGCATGACAATCAAAGGGTGATTGTATGTGCATGACAATCGGTTGCATATATTTGCATCACAAGCTCAAAACGAGAAGCGGCGAAACCAACTGTAGTATACTCACCCTTTGTATGTTAAAGAAAGTCCATACAGTTTTAAGTTGTTATGTTCGTCCACGGCACGGCCTTTCTTCCGTGACCGCTTGTTTTTATAAAGGAAAAGTATGTCCGTTTTTGGTGAAAAAAAATCTGGAATTATCACGCAATTTGCTCGCGGGGATAAAGATACGGGCTCGCCCGAAGTGCAGGTTGCTTTATTGACGGCGCGCATTAATGAGTTGACCGTCCATTTCAAAGCCCACAAGAAAGATCATCATAGCCGCCGTGGCTTGCTGCAAATGGTCAGCCGCCGCCGTAGCTTGCTTAATTATTTGCAAAAGAAATCTCTCGAGCGTTATCAAGCGCTGATCCAAGCATTGGGTCTACGTAAGTAAATGCCGTATTGAGATCATATGCCTGTATCAGCCCTATTGCTGATGCAGGCATTTTGCTTTTTGCGGCACACAAAATAAGGAATAGTATGTTGAAGAAGATTGTCAAAGAATTTCAGTGGGGACAGCATACCGTCCGTCTTGAAACGGGCGAAATCGCTCGTCAAGCCAGTGGCGCTGTCCTGGTCGATATGGATGAAACGGTGATTCTGGCAACGGTGGTTGGCGCAAAAAGCGCAAAGCCTGGCCAGGATTTTTTCCCATTGACGGTGGATTACATTGAAAAAACGTACGCAGCGGGCAAGATTCCGGGCAGTTTTTTTCGCCGCGAGGGACGTCCCTCTGAAAGTGAAACACTGATCTCTCGTCTGATTGACCGGCCTTTGCGTCCGCTTTTTCCTGAGAATTTTTATAACGAAGTGCAAGTCGTGGTGCACGTTTTGTCAGTCAATCCAGAAGTGCCAACGGATATTCCAGCGTTGATTGGCGCGTCCGCTGCGTTAGCCGTTTCCGGGATTCCGTTTAATGGTCCGGTTGGTGCTGCGCGAGTCGCTTTTATTGATGGTCAATATGTGCTAAATCCGAGTCGCAGCCAGCTCAAAACCTCTGCCCTTGAGCTGATCGTAGCCGGCACTGAGCAAGCCGTACTAATGGTTGAGTCGGAAGCGGATCAATTGTCTGAAGAGGTTATGTTAGGCGCTGTGGTGTTTGGCCAAGAACAGATGCAAACGGCCATTGATGCGATCTATGATCTAGTGCGTGAAGGCGGACAACCAGAGTGGGATTGGCAGCCTGCGCCGAAAGATGAGGCCTTGTTTAACCGGATTAGCGCGCTAGCGCTGAATGATCTGCAAGCGGCTTATCAGATACGCGAGAAATCAATGCGTAGCGAGCGGGTGCGAGTGATCTATGAAGTGGTCAACAAACAACTGGCAGAAGAGGCGCTCGCCGCAGGTGTGAAGGCGCTGGATGAAGTCGCGATTGGCAGTATGTTGTTTGATCTTGAAGCCAGTATCGTGCGCAGCCAAATCCTTGCGGGCGAGCCACGCATTGACGGGCGCGATACGCGCACGGTGCGCCCGATTTCGATCCGCACAGGCGTGCTGCCTCGTACCCATGGTTCTGCGCTGTTTACGCGCGGCGAAACACAGGCGTTGGTGGTGGCTACTTTGGGTACTAAGGGCGATGAACAAACCATCGATGCGATTGATGGCGAATACCGCGACCGCTTTATGCTGCATTACAATATGCCCCCTTTTGCCACTGGCGAAACCGGCCGAGTAGGCACACCAAAACGACGTGAAATTGGTCATGGCCGGCTTGCCAAACGTGCGCTGACTGCTTGTTTGCCTGATGCAAAAGACTTTGGCTACACCGTTCGCGTCGTTTCCGAAATTACCGAGTCGAATGGTTCGTCGTCAATGGCCTCTGTCTGCGGCGGTAGCCTCGCTCTAATGGATGCGGGCGTGCCTCTTAAGGCTCATGTGGCGGGTATTGCGATGGGGCTGATCCTAGAAGATAACCGTTTTGCGGTGCTCACCGATATCTTGGGTGATGAAGATCATCTCGGCGATATGGATTTCAAGGTGGCAGGTACGGAAACAGGCGTCACGGCCTTGCAAATGGATATCAAGATTGCGGGTATCACCAAAGAAATCATGCAAGTTGCATTAGCTCAAGCAAAAGAAGGGCGCTTGCATATCCTTGGCAAGATGCAAGAAGCGGTAACCGGCGCGCGCACAGAATTATCGTCATTTGCGCCACGCATGGTGACGCTGAAGATCAATCCAGACAAGATCCGCGATGTGATCGGCAAAGGTGGCTCGGTGATCCGCGCACTGACTGAAGAAACAGGCACCACCATTGATATCTCTGAAGATGGGATGGTCACGATTGCGAGCACGAGCAGCGAAGGCATTGCTGAAGCTAAGCGCCGCATTGAAAATCTGACGGTGGATGTTACCGTTGGCCAAATCTATGAAGGCACGGTGCTTAAACTGCTTGATTTCGGTGCGATTGTGAATATTTTGCCAGGGCGGGATGGTCTGCTGCATATTTCTGAAATCGCGAATGAGCGGATTAAAGAGGTGAGCGATCGCTTGAAAGAAGGGCAAACGGTAGAAGTCAAAGTGATTCAGACCGATGAAAAAGGCCGGGTACGGTTGTCCGCTAAAGCGGTGATCAATGACAGAAACCCTGTCATGGAAGAAGCGAGCCCAACCATGGAACCGATGGATCCAATCCGTTAAGCCTGGTTTTTTCTTGCTATGCGAGCAATCGCAATCACCACCTATGGTGCGCCAGAGGTCTTGCAACAGGTCGAGTGTGCTCGGCCTGTTTTGCAGCCGGGCGAAGTATTGATTCGGGTCAGCGCCGCTGGGGTGAATCGTCCAGATGTGCTGCAGCGCGCAGGCCACTATGCACCGCCGCCAGGCGCCTCTAAGCTGCCTGGCTTGGAGGTTGCAGGCGAGATTGTAGAAGGCGATTTGCAGCATGTAGATAACCGTTGGCAGTTCAAAAAAGGCGATCGTGTTTGCGCTTTGTTGCAAGGAGGCGGTTACGCCGAATTCGCGGCAGCACCTGTTGCGCAATGTTTGCCAGTGCCGGTTGGCTGGTCAGAACTTGAGGCGGCTTCATTACCCGAGACTTACTTCACCGTCTGGAGTAATCTGTTTGACCGCGCGCAACTCGGCGCGACTGAGCGTGGCCAAGATGAAACGCTATTGGTACAAGGTGGCTCAAGCGGCATTGGTGTAGCGGCGATTCAACTCGCGCATGCATTCGGCCACCGGGTTTTTGCCACGGCCGGTAGCGATGCTAAATGCCGGGCTTGCGAAAGCCTTGGCGCACAACGGGCCATCAATTACAAAACCGAAGATTTTGTGGCGGTGACCTCGGCGCTGACGGCTGGACGAGGGGTTGATGTGATTCTCGATATGGTTGGAGGGGATTACATTGCCCGCGAATTGAAAGCCTTGGCGCCAGATGGACGGCTTGCCTTGATTGCGTTTTTGGGGGGCGCCAAAGCTAGCATTAATCTGGCTGAGATGCTGACCAAGCGCTTGACCCTAACGGGGTCGACGCTACGTTCACGCTCAACCCGTTGCAAAGCGCAGATCGCAGTAAAGCTGAAAGAACGTGTATGGCCGTTGCTAGAAATGGGTAAAATTCGGCCCGTTATTGACCGAGTTTTCCCGCTGGCAGAGGCAGCTAGTGCACACGCTTGGATGGAAGAAGGGCACCATATTGGAAAAATTATGTTGGCATGGTAATCCTGCTTTATGACAAATTCAAAACTTAAGACTAAACTCATCGTCGGTAATTGGAAGATGCATGGCAGCTTAGCTGGCAATGCGCTTCTATTGAACGCACTGGCCGCAGGCGCTGCCGAACTTGACGCGTCGACTCGGGCTGCCGTATGCGTACCATTTCCCTATCTCGCGCAAGCACAAACCCTGTTGCAGCAAAGCTGCGTGGCTTGGGGCGCACAGGATATCTCGCTTCATCTAGCCGGCGCTTATACGGGCGAAGTGGCGGGGCCAATGGTTGCCGAGTTTGGCGCCAGCTTCGTGATTGTTGGACATTCGGAGCGGCGCTTATATCATCAAGAAAGCAACGAGCAAGTGGCGATTAAAGCAAAGCGCGTCCTCGAAGCTGGCTTGACGCCTATTATTTGTGTGGGTGAAACATTGGCTGAGCGTGAAGCCGGACAAACGGAGCAGGTGATTGGCAAGCAGTTGCAGGTTGTGCTCACGGCGTTGACGGTTGCCCAAGCCGAGCGGATTGTGCTTGCCTATGAGCCCGTCTGGGCGATTGGCACAGGCAAGAGTGCAAGTGTGCCAGAGGTCGGTTCGGTGCATCTGTTTTTGCGCCGCGTATTGGCTGCGGTGGATGCTAAACTTGCTCAAGCTTTAGTGCTGTACGGAGGGAGTATGAAGCCGGACAATGCGCGCGCACTATTGGCTGAGCCAGGCGTTGACGGTGGCCTAGTGGGGGGCGCAGCGTTACAAGCTAAAGATTTTCTTGCGATTTGCAAAGCGGCTGCAGCTTAAGCGCTCGCCACTATTTCTGAACACGTTTTACAGATTAAGGTGAATAAATGTTGGTATTAAAAAATTTGATTGTCGTCGCCCAATTTTTATCTGCTTTGGGAATTATTGGCTTAGTGCTGTTGCAACGCGGTAAAGGCGCTGATATGGGCGCGGCATTTGGCAGTGGTTCATCCGGCAGTCTTTTTGGCGCCACGGGTGCGGCGAATTTCTTGTCTCGCACAACCGCGATATTGGCGGTGATTTTCTTTGTCTCTACGCTTAGCCTGACCTTTATTGGTTCGCAAAAACCTAAATCCTCAGCGGGCGTATTGGAAGGCGTGGTCACCTCCGTACCGGTTGGGACGCATTCGGGCAAAGCTTCTTTGCCGCCGGCAAGTACGCCAGCGCCAGGCCAAGATGTGCCAAAGTGAAATTAAGGTTAAGATAAAAAAAACATAGGCTGATCCTTGACCGAGCAGGGCAAGCTAATTAATTACTTTCTATATAAAAATGCGTATTGCCCTGGCTCAAATCAATGTAACCGTTGGTGACTTTGTTGGTAATCTAGCGGCTATTGTGGCTGCTGCCCGTGATGCTTATCAGCTAGGGGCTCGTTTAGTGGTGATGCCAGAGTTGGTTCTGTCTGGCTATCCGCCTGAAGATTTGCTGTTGCGACCATCATTTTATGCCGCAAGCGCTACTGCCCTAACGCAACTTGCCTCTGAGTTAAGTGCCTTCAAAGGGTTGCATGTGGTCGTCGGCCACCCCCATCGTCTTGATGCTCATGCAAATCGGCCACTTAAATCTAACGTGCCGCCGAGCGATACCTTTAATGCGGCCTCAGTTTTGCTAGACGGCCGTGTGCTTGGCACGTACCTCAAGCAAGCGCTCCCTAATACCGAGGTATTTGACGAAAGGCGCTATTTTGCGACAGACCCGAAGCCCTATGTCTTTGAACTGGATGGCGTACGTTGCGCAGTCCTGATTTGTGAAGATATTTGGTATCCGGCAGCAGTGCAAGAGGCAAAAGCTGCAGGTGCACAGCTTTTGCTGGTACCCAATGGTTCACCCTATCACCTGGGTAAGGAGAATCTGCGTACAGACATAGTACGTGCGCGCATCCGCGAAAGCGGGTTGCCGATCGTTTACGTGAACAATATCGGGGCGCAAGATGAGCTGGTGTTTGATGGTGGCTCTTTTGTGTGTAATGCGCAAGGGGAATGTGTCGCCCGCATGCCGCAATTTGAAGCCGGCATTGCATTGGTTGAATTCGATGGAGCAACGCCACAACCTAGCAAAATTGCGCCTGAACTTTCTCTAGAAGCGCAAGTCTATGCAGCATTGGTCGTTGGCGTGCGTGATTATGTAGAAAAAAACAGCTTCCCTGGCGTGCTGATTGGCCTTTCAGGCGGGGTTGATTCGGCGCTGGTATTGGCCATTGCATGCGATGCGCTAGGGCCAGAGCGTGTTCGTGCAGTCATGATGCCATCATGCTATACCGCTGAGATCTCAATTGCCGATGCACGCCAAATGGCTAGTCGTCTCAATGTTCGCTATGACGAAATCGAGATCACCTCAGTATTCGATACGTTCCGTTTATCACTGGCTAAAGTCTTCGATGGGCTGGCCGAAGATACGACAGAAGAAAATATCCAGGCCCGCATCCGCGGTACCTTATTGATGGCGCTGTCGAATAAATCAGGCTCGATTGTGCTCACAACGGGCAACAAGAGCGAAATGGCAGTCGGCTACTGCACTTTATATGGCGATATGGCAGGTGGCTTTGCGGTGATTAAAGATATCGCCAAGACTTTAGTCTACCGGCTATGCCGCTACCGGAACACGAGCGATGCCTTTGTGCTTAAGCACATTATTCCCGAGCGTATCCTAACGCGCGCGCCTTCTGCTGAGCTACGCGCGAATCAAACGGATCAAGACAGCTTACCGCCTTACGAAGTTCTAGATGCCATTATGCAGCACTATATGGAAGAGGGCCGTTCGGGCGCTGACATTGTGGCCGCTGGATTTAAGCCAGAAGATGTCGCGCGCATCACCCGGCTTATCAAGCTAAGCGAGTACAAACGGCGTCAAGCGCCGATTGGTCTGCGCATTACTTCACGTGCCTTCGGGCGCGACTGGCGCTATCCGATTACCTCGCGTTTTAACGAAGTATTGTGAATGTCTCTTAAGAAACAAATTTAAGTGCTTGATAAATAAGAATTATTTTTCGTCTATTTCGGAATCGTAAAAATAAATTGAAGCTATTTTGTTTCTTCCGAACGCCTGGCGTCCGGCTGGCCGCCTACTATGCTTTCAAAAAACTTCGTCAAGCGTTTGCGCAGTGAGAATACGTTTGCCCCATTGGCATAAAGTATTCATATTCGCTTTATTGAGGCGCTGTTGATAGGGTTCGGCTAAAGTACCAAACTTACTTTCTAGCTGAGTTTTCAATAAAGTAGATTGGCCTTGCTGAAGACCTTCTTCAAGGCCCTGTTCCCTGCCGATACGCTCTACACTCGTTACATATCGCACGTTATGCTCTCCTTTCAGCCTGGGTAAGGTGGCTTATACCATCGATCTGAACGTCATTCTTTCAGCCGACGCATTAAGCGATCAATTCAAAAAACTTCGTCAAGCGTTTGAGCAGTGAGAATACGTTTGCCCCATTGGCATAAAGTATTCATATTCGCTTTATTGAGGCGCTGTTGATAGGGTTCGGCTAAAGTACCAAACTTACTTTCTAGCTGAGTCTTCAATAAAGTAGATTGGCCTTGCTGTAGACCTTGCTGAAGACCTTCTTCAAGACCCTGTTCCCTGCCGATACGCTCTACACTCGTTATATATCGCACGTTATGTTCTCCTTCCAGTTGTTTGATTGAACTATTGTAGCGAATTTCAAACTCTTTGGGTAAAGTTAATACCCTATCAATAAAACTGAATAAATTAACAATGGTTTTTCGCGCTAAGCCTTTCCTATATAGCTGGCGCATTAATGCAAATTTATGCTGGTAACGCGCATTAGGATCTGTGCGCGTGTCTAATGCTGCCAGATGAGCTGCCACGATTGTGGCAAATGGGTTGGCTTGCTCTAATAAAGTCGTTGTTTGATCACGATAGTCTAATAGTTTGCTGGTTAAAAACCGGAAATGGTTGACCTTATGGCCACACACTTGCATCGGGTAGCTTTTAGGGCGCCAGTTAGGACGGTCGTCGGTTAAAACCACCATCGTTAGGACCGGCTGTCGATAACGATCATATAACCTATAAAAATACTCGAAAAGTCTTTGCGCAAAGTTTATTTCGTACTGTCCCTGCACCTCAACATGCAGTAGCACGAAGCAAGTTGCTCCACTTCTTAGGCGCACTTTGATGAGTTTATCTACCAGCTTTTTACCTACTTCGCTTTTATTGCTGAGGGCTTGCAGCTCCTTGTCTAGCATTTCATATTTTGCTTCCCATGCAATTTTGGCAGCAATTTCCTGATAGAAAAACTGCATAAACTCTGGCAGGAACACATCTAATGCATTTTTCCATGCCTCATCAGCATAAGAGGGGGGCAGAGTGACTAAATTTGTCATCGAAATCTTTCGGAAATGGAGCGAGTGAATATTTCCTACACTGTATTCGCTCCGCCTTTATTTTGATATAGACCAAAAGTCATAAGATGTGCTTGTGTGCCTACGGGCGGCGGTAAATATTTTAATTCTATGCCGCACTATTAATTCTCAATCTCGCCCCCATTTTTGGGGGCTTCGCAAGCACCTTACTTGTCCGTGAGACTTTCAAGATACCGCTGTGCGTCAAGCGCCGCCATGCAGCCAGTGCCGGCACTGGTAATCGCTTGCCGGTAGATCGAATCTTGGACATCGCCTGCAGCGAAAACTCCTTCCACGCTGGTGGCTGTTGCATTGCCTGCGAGCCCAGTGCGTGTCAGGATATAACCGTTTTTCATCTCGAGTTGTTCGGCAAAAATATCAGTATTAGGTTTATGGCCAATGGCAATAAACACGCCTTGCAAGGGGATCTCCGTGCTTTGATTGGTTTGGGTGTGCTTGACACGCATGCCTGTGACGCCGGTAGCATCGCCTTGCACCTCATCCAGCACATGATCCCATTTGATTTCGACTATGCCGGCCTTCTCTTTGGCCAGCAGCCGGTCAATGAGAATAGGCTCGGCGCGGAACGCGTTGCGGCGGTGAATCACGGTGACTTTTTTTGCGATTTGGGCAAGATACAACGCTTCTTCGACAGCGGTGTTGCCGCCCCCAATCACTGCGACGTCTTGTTGCTTATAGAAAAAGCCATCACAGGTGGCGCAGGCGGAGACGCCTTTGCCCATAAAGGCTTCTTCAGACGGCAAGCCAAGATATTGGGCGGAAGCGCCGGTTGCAATAATCAATGCATCGCAGGTGTACTCGTGGGCCTCGCCAATCAGGCGTAGAGGCCGTTCATCAAGCTTTGCCGTATGAATATAATCAAACACAATTTCGGTATTAAAGCGCTGAGCGTGCTCAAGAAAGCGCTCCATTAATTCTGGACCTTGTACGCCCTGGGCATCGGCGGGCCAGTTTTCGACCTCGGTGGTGGTCGTTAATTGGCCGCCTTGTGCCAGGCCAGTAATGAGCATTGGCGCCAAGTTAGCGCGTGCTGCATAGACGGCAGCCGTATAACCGGCTGGACCGGAACCTAGGATGAGAACTTTTGCATGTTTTGTGGAGGGCATATCAAGGACGAAAAATTTAGGATCTAAGCACCAAATAGCATATTATATGTTTGTTTAGGCGTGCGGGTTTGAGCTATCGTGCGCGTTCATGACTGTAAAGCGCCGTATCGATGGTCGGCGCTGCGGTCCGCATGCGGCAGTTTAGGCTAAACTAGCTTAATTCACTGGCACCTGTCCCCCGGACAGCACACAGCACATATTGGTTCATGGCGAAATCTCCTTTCTCTTATAGCGCACAGGCGTTGCCGCGCAGGATCTCACACCTTGTTGTTGAAATTCGTTGGCTGCTGCAGCTTGCAGGTGTATTCTTTTTATTCATGGTGCTATTTAGCTATAGCCCGCTTGATCCGAGCTGGACGCATGCGGTGCAAGCTAACGGTATTGCAAACTGGGGGGGGCGCGTAGGCGCATGGGCGGCTGATATTTTGTTCTTGCTCTTCGGTTTCTCAGCTTATTGGTGGGCTGTATTGCTCGGGCGCCGCGTGGTACTGGGTTATTGGCGCATAGCGCCGGCTGCTGGGCAAGCTGGTGATCTAAGCAAGAGCCCGCCCGCCCGTGCTGAACGCCGTCCGGCAGACATACAGCAGGAACCTGGGCTGCTGCAAGAGGGCAGTTGGCTGCTTGAATTATTTTCTTTTGCTTTGATCTTGATTGCCAGTGTTGGCCTTGAGGCAATGCGGCTGTGGTCCTTATCAACTCGCCTGCCGCGTGCACCAGGTGGCGTCCTGGGAGATGCTGTGGCAGTGCAAGTATTGCACGCTTTTGGCTTCACGGGCGGCACGCTGGCCCTTTTGTTACTGCTGGCGATTGGGGTCTCCCTGTTCTTTCGTTTTTCTTGGCTAAATGCTGCTGAGCGCACGGGCGATGGGATCGTCGCCACGCTGAGGTTCATGCAAATGCACTATGAAGCACGACGTGATCGCAAAGTCGGCGAGGCTGCTGCGATACGTCGTGAAGGCAAGCTCGAACAGGACCGCGTGCGGGTTGAAGAGCACGAGCCGGTGCGGATTGTGCCGGCAGTGAGCGCTGTGGTTAAATCCGAGCGGATTGAAAAAGAAAAACAGCAAACGCTTTTTCATGACTTGCCAGATAGTATTTTGCCACCGCTCGCGTTGCTGGATGCACCTTTGGCTACACAAGAAACTGTGTCGGCCGACACGCTTGAATTTACTTCACGTTTGATCGAAAAAAAATTAAAGGATTTTGGCGTTGAAGTGAGTGTGATTGCGGCTTATCCAGGCCCCGTTATTACCCGCTATGAAGTTGAGCCAGCTATCGGTGTGAAGGGTAGTCAGGTGGTTAATCTGGCGAAAGATTTAGCGCGTTCGCTCTCGTTAGTGTCAATTCGCGTGGTCGAGACCATTCCAGGCAAAAACTGTATGGGCCTTGAACTACCCAATTTACGCCGGCAAACAGTCCGTTTGTCTGAAATTCTAGGTTCCGAAGCCTATGCAGCCGCCGCTTCGATGCTGACCATTGCACTGGGTAAAGATATCAGCGGCAAGCCGATCGTCGCTGATTTAGCCAAAATGCCGCATCTGCTGGTGGCAGGTACGACTGGATCGGGTAAATCGGTCGGCATTAACGCCATGATTTTATCGTTGCTTTATAAGGCAACGGCTGAGCAAGTTAGGATGATTTTGATCGATCCAAAGATGCTTGAGATGAGCGTTTACGATGGCGTGCCGCATCTGCTATGTCCGGTGGTGATCGATATGCGGCAAGCAGGCCATGCCTTAAACTGGACGGTTGCTGAAATGGAGCGCCGTTATAAATTAATGAGTAAGCTTGGGGTGCGTAATCTCAGTGGTTATAACCATAAGCTTGATGACGCGCACAAGCGCGAAGAAACCATCCCGAATCCATTTAGCCTAACGCCAGATATGCCCGAGCCGCTTGAGTGCCTGCCGCATATTGTCGTGGTGATTGATGAGTTGGCCGATCTGATGATGGTAGTGGGTAAAAAAGTGGAAGAATTGATTGCACGGATTGCACAAAAAGCGAGAGCGGCAGGGATTCACCTAATTCTTGCGACGCAACGGCCATCGGTTGATGTCATCACCGGATTGATTAAAGCCAATGTGCCAACCCGCATTGCCTTTCAAGTTTCATCGAAAATCGACTCGCGCACAATTTTGGACCAGCAGGGCGCTGAATCGCTATTGGGCATGGGCGATATGCTTTATCTGCCGCCTGGTTCAGGTTTGCCGGTTCGTGTACATGGCGCTTTTGTTTCTGATGAAGAAGTGCATCGGGTGGTCGAAAAACTGAAACAGCAGGGCGAACCGAATTATATTGAAGGTATTTTAGAAGGAGGTAGCCATAGTGAGATTGATGAAGGACTGGGCAATACCAATGGCAGTGGGCAAAACGCTGAAACCGATCTACTCTATGATCAAGCCGTTGAAATTGTCACCAAACACCGACGTGCCTCTATTTCGCTGGTACAGCGCCATTTGCGAATTGGCTATAATCGTGCAGCCCGGTTGCTTGAACAAATGGAGCAAGCAGGGTTAATATCGGCAATGGCAGCAAATGGCAACCGTGAAATTCTGGTACCCAATCGTGACCCGAACTAGAAGAGGTAAGAGATGAAGCTTAACACAGTAACTTTATTGCATTTTAGACTTTGGCTAACGAGAGGGCTAGCGGTATCGGCGCTCACAGCGGCAAGTTTTGCCCCACCTGCGTACGCCGGTGGATCTACCTACACTAATGCGACTGAGCAACTGAATAATTTTGTGGCGCAAGTGCAAACGGCAAAAGGCCATTTTGTTCAACGGCAGATTAAAACTGACCCAAAGAAGATGAAAGACCTCCCTGACCAGGCTACATGGCCGCAGGAAGAAAGTGGCAAAGCCAGTGGTTTTTTCTTATTCGAGCGGCCGGGTAAATTTATCTGGACTTATGAGGAGCCTTCCCGCCAAGTTCTGCAGTCTGATGGCGAATATTTTTATATCTACGATAAAGAGCTCAAGCAAGTCATCAAGCGTAAGCTTGACCGTATGCTAGGCGTCAGCCCAGCCGCGATTTTATTTGGCAGCAACGATCTTAATCAGAATTTCAGACTACGCGATATTGGTAAACAAGCCGGGCTAGACTGGCTTGAGCTCAAGCCAAAAGCGGCCGATACGCAATTTCAGCGGGTCATTATTGGATTTAGAGGCGGGAATCTCGAGGCTATGAAATTGTTTGATCTATTCGGCAATGTCACTTTATTGGTTTTTACGGATATGAAGAAAAACCCGACAGTGCCGCCTGATCGTTTCAAATTCACCGTACCGAAAGGCGTCGATATGATTCAGGGATGAGCGTTAGCGTGCTTTATCCCACCTCTTGCAAAAATAGAAAAGCGGCCCATGTTGTTTGCCGATGATTCTTCTCTAGCCGCACCGCTGGCTGAGCGGTTGCGGCCCAAAGTGATCGATGAGGTGATTGGCCAAAAGCATTTGCTGGGGCCAGGCAAGCCATTGCGGGTCGCTTTTGAGTTGGGCCAGCCGCATTCGATGATCTTATGGGGGCCGCCCGGTGTGGGCAAAACCACGCTTGCGCGACTTATGGCAGATGCTTTTAAAGCCGAGTTTATTGCTCTTTCTGCCGTCTTAGCAGGCGTCAAAGAGATTCGAGAAGCGGTTGAAATGGCGCGTATGTATCAGGCACGTGGTCGTCAAACGCTGGTTTTTGTCGATGAAGTGCATCGCTTCAATAAAAGCCAGCAAGACGCATTTCTGCCACACGTTGAAGCGGGCCTTTTTATTTTTATCGGCGCTACCACTGAAAACCCGTCATTTGAGTTAAACAGCGCACTACTCTCGCGCGCAGCCGTTTATGTGCTCACCAGCCTTAACGCGAGTGAGTTAGAGGATTTGCTAAAGCGTGCAAGCGCTGCGCTTGGGGGTATTTCATTGACTGCACAGGCGTGCGCAATACTGATTGAAACAGCCGATGGCGACGCTCGCAAGCTGCTGAATCATCTGGAAATTGCCGCCCACGCAGCAGCCCTTAAGCAGACAAATGAAATTGACGAAGCACTACTGGGCAGCGCACTGGCAGAAAATCTGCGCCGCTTCGATAAAGGCGGTGAGGCTTTTTATGACCAAATTAGCGCACTCCATAAAGCGGTGCGCGGCAGCCATCCAGACGCGGCACTATATTGGCTTTGCCGTATGCTAGATGGTGGTACAGACCCGCATTATTTGGCCCGGCGAATCATTCGCATGGCTTGGGAGGATATCGGCCTGGCCGATCCACGCGCTGCGGGCATCGCGCTGGATGCGGCGCAGACCTATGAGCGGCTTGGTTCGCCAGAGGGTGAGCTCGCTCTGGCGCAAGCCATACTCTACCTTGCCGCAGCCCCAAAATCGAATGCTGGCTATTGCGCCTACAATGCAGCGCGCAAATTTGTCAGCAAAGACTCATCCCGTGCAGTTCCGGTTCATCTGCGCAATGCTCCAACCAAGCTGATGAAGGAACTCGGCTACGGGCATGAATATCGCTATGCGCATGATGAGCCGGATGCTTACGCGGCTGGAGAGCAATATTTGCCGGATGGCATCATCCGCCCTAATTGGTATCAACCAACGCCCCGCGGCCTTGAAGCCAAGATTGCTGAAAAACTTAAGCGGCTAGATGAGCTTGATGTAGCTTGGCGCGCTGAACACGGCGCTAACCCAAAAACATAAGCGCAGCATCCGTTAAAACCTAAGTTAAAATCGCAGTTTATTCTGTTTTCCCTACCTTATTTTCCATGCTTGATATCCAACTGCTGCGTAAAGACCTTGATGGCGTCGCACACCGCCTTAATAGCCGCGGTTACGCGCTAGACCGTGCGACATTTATAAAACTTGAGACAGAGCGACGCGAGCTACAGGTGCGCACTGAAGAACTGCAAGCACGCCGCAACAGCCTATCAAAGCAAATTGGCATCTTAAAAAGTCGAGCAGAAGATTGTTCGGCGTTGCTGCTTGAAGCAGACAGCATTGGCAATGTGCTTAAAGACTCAGCGCTAAGACTGAATGAGCTCCAAGCACAGTTAACCGAGTTGATGCTGGACGCGCCTAACTTGCCGCACGAAAGTGCGCCGTTAGGCCGCGACGAAACACAAAACATTGAAGTAAGCCGCTGGGGTACCCCGCGCCAATTTGAGTTTGAGATTAAAGACCATGTCGATATTGGGGAGCCGCTTGGACTCGATTTTGATAGTGCGGTTAAGCTCAGTGGCGCGCGCTTTGCGGTACTACGTGGTCCGCTTGCGCGGCTACAACGTGCCTTGGCGCAATTTATGCTTGATTTGCACACGACTGAACATGGCTATACAGAAATTCAGGTGCCTTATATCGTCAACGCCACGTCTATGCGCGGTACCGGTCAACTCCCTAAATTTGAAGAAGATTTATTTAAGGTGCCGCATAAAGCCAGCGATGAGAGCCATGCACCTGAGAATTTTTATCTGATTCCAACGGCCGAAGTCCCGCTCACTAACTTGATGCGAGACACCATCGTGGCCGGGGATAAACTGCCACTCAAATGGGTGGCTCATACGCCCTGTTTTAGATCAGAAGCAGGCAGTTACGGCCGTGATACGCGCGGCATGATTCGCCAGCACCAGTTTGAGAAAGTTGAGCTGGTCCAAATTGTACCGCCTGAGCACTCTTATCAAGCGCTCGAAGAACTTGTAGGTCATGCCGAAACGGTTTTGCGCAAACTTGAACTGCCCTATCGGAAAGTCTTATTGTGCACCGGCGATATGGGTTTTGGCAGTGCCAAAACCTATGATCTTGAAGTCTGGCTGGCGTCGCAAAATACCTATCGTGAAATTTCATCATGCTCGAATATGGAAGCATTTCAAGCACGGCGGATGCAAGCACGTTTTCGCAGTGGGCAAGGTAAGCCGGAACTCGTGCATACCTTAAATGGCTCAGGTTTGGCGGTGGGGCGTACTTTAGTTGCGATTCTTGAAAATTTCCAAAATGCGGATGGTACGGTGAGTGTGCCGGATGTGTTGCAACCTTATTTGGGTGGCATGAAACGGCTTGAGTTGGGTTCGTAAAAAACGCTGCGAGGGCAGGCGGCCCCTTGCTATAACCAACCGGTCAAGCAGATCATATGTTTAGATTTTGCCGCCACACATTGCTAGAATATATTGTATCTGATTGACTCGATCAAAATACCTAAAAATCAATCTTGCCTTGCAGTTAAACCAATTAAATTAAAGAAAATATACTTTTTCTGTTTCGGCAAAATTGACGCTTATAAGCTACCGTAGCGTGTATACTCTGGCTTTTTTTGATACAAATAAAAATGGTGGATCCCATCGATCCTCCGCGCAGACCATACAAGGCTTGGATGCTTCCTATTTTTTTCTACGCGGCATGGCTGTTGATAGGCGGTTTTTCCCCTAATCTATATGCCCAAGCTTTGCCTACATCAGTACTCAAAGACAAAGTTCTCACAGGCAAAGACGCGCAAGAGCTGCTGCGCTGGCAAGAGCACGAGCGTAGGTTGCGCCAACAACAAGAGCATACGCTTGATGTGCATCTATCAAATGAAGACAAAGCCCAGGCGGCAGAGGTGTCATGCAAGCTGCCTACTTCTGAAACGCCCTGTTTTCCAATTGAGCTGATTGTCTTAAAAGGAGAGGAAAGCCACCGCTTCGCCTGGGCGCTGCAAGCGGCGCATCGACCAGATGATCCGCCCAGTGGCCGCTGCTTAGGCGCACAGGGGATCAATCTCGTGATGAAAAGAGTGCAAAACGCCATAATTGAGCGAGGGTATGTGACGACTCGCGTACTGGCTGAAACGCAAGATCTTAAAAGCGGCGTTCTCACCCTCACGGTCATTCCCGGCCGCCTGCACACGATTCGTTTTACCGCAAAAACAGCGAGGCGCGCGACACAATGGAATGCCGTGCCCATCAAAGCAGGCGATCTATTGAATCTGCGTGACATTGAGCAAAGTCTAGAGAATTTTAAGCGCCTGCCGACGGTCGAGGCCAACATCGACATTATCCCTGCGGCCCAAGTGGATGCCCAGCCTGGAGAAAGCGATCTGATGATCGACTGGCGGCAGGGCTTGCCAGTACGTTTAACACTCTCAGCAGATGATGCAGGCAGCAAAGCAACGGGCAAATATCAGGGTAATGTGTCGCTTTCGGTGGATCACTGGTGGATGCTCAATGATTTGTTTTATGTGAGTTTTAGCCAAGGCTTAAGGGGCGGCGGAGCAGGCCCTAAAAGCCAGCCCTTTCCGGGTGTCGACTCAAAGAGCAGCCTCCTTAATAGCGCGGGTAGAGGAGAAATGCTTATTGGCTGTTAGGGGATCGACGTAGGATTTAGCTTTAGGCTTTTTTGGCCCACGTCGCCGAACCCGAATACGTTGCGGGTCGACATGACGAGCAATTTGCAAGAGTAGCTCCCCTAAGGCCGGGCCTTGATATAATTTGAGCCAACTGTCCCAAGTCTCGGGTGGCAAGAAACTCATCATTCCGTAATAGGCCATACGAACCTCATTGGCCATATAGTAAGTAGATACCTCGACCTCTTGTTCTTGATGAGCCTGCTCAATCACGATTTTGAGTAACGCTAGGATGTTATAAGCTAATACAGCTGTGGCAAAGCCCAATAGAGCGGCACGTGGATGCCCCATCGTACGAATTTCGCTTTTGAGATCAGCTTCCAGCCGTTGGAACATACCTTCAATACGCCAGCGCTTGCGGTAAAGATCTGCAATCTTTTGCGCGCCCACCTCAACAGGCAGATTGCTCCAAATACGAAGACGGGTGTCGCCCGAGCTAGTGGGATGATCTAAACGCACTTCAATCCGACGCCAAGTTTGATCTTCATCGCGTAGGCTAATCGTTTGCTCATAAACTTCACCTGTTTCACAACGCCCCACAGGGTACAACTCACTTTCTTGAGACAGCCTCGGGTGATTCCGGCCTATTTCGCGCACGATAAAACACGCGCCTCGGCTTTGCAAGCCCATGAGCACGTTCATAACGCAGAAGTGCCGATCGGCTATCCATACTTCACCAGACTGGGCCCTTTCTAATAAAGGCTCGATTATTGTACGCTCCGATGCATAGGCATCCTCACAGGGTACGATATCCGTAACCAGACTTTGATCTGAATCATAAACCACTAAAGTATGGCCTGGTAACGCCGCTCCTGTCTGCGCCTTTAGCGCTGTTAAACGCTTCTCGCTCGCCGGTAAGTGGTTACCATCCACCATTCGTACTCGGTAACCTGGTAGCGTAACAGGCAAATTCAGCGGTGCAAGCACCGGGGCCAAGCGCATGGCGCTCTGTCGAACTAACTCTTGTAATAGCTTAGGCTCTGTGCGATTGATCTTGTCGTACAGTGAACTCAGCGCCACATTTAATTTCTCTTTATACGTCTGCGAGGCACTATGCAAGGATTGGCAAACCCCTAGAGACACCATCGACATCATCTCTACTACTGTCGAAAACAGCAATTCTCGCGAATACTGCCTTTCCCTATTCTTTTCAAATACCTCGTCTATCCACTTACTATCAAATACTGAACCCATCAACAACCGCGTCATTACGCTTATTGGCATCTTAGCTGTCGCTTGTTCAAACAGTTTTCTCAGCATCATTCTCTCCGATTCGTTGATACTCCTCATTTAGAATAGTTCAAACACCCGGAAAGGGCTGGCCCTAAAAGCACGCGCGGCCATACGATTCATTACTCCGTGCCGTTGGGTTATTGGCTGTTAGGCTTGACCGCTAGTCGATATGGTTACCAACAGACGGTAGCCGGCCCGTATGAGAACTATATGTATAGCGGCACGAGCCAAAACAATGAAATTAAATTGTCACGTTTGCTTTATCGCGATGCGTCGCGCAAGCTGACCGCCTCGTTACGGGGGTATTTCAAGGAATCAAGCAGTTTTATCGAGGGCACCGAGCTCGATCATCATCGCCGCCGCTTGGCTGGATGGGAGCTGGCTCTTGCCCATCGAGAATATATTGGCCGTGGTGCACTCGCCATCCAGGTTGCGCATCAACGTGGCACCGGTGCTTTAAATGCGCTGCCTGCTGCCGAAGCAGAATCTGGCGAAGGCACCTCTTACCCCAAGCTTTTTAGCGCCGAGGTTGCTCTCGATATGCCGTTCACGCTGGCGCGCCAAAAAATCCGCTACAACGGTGTTTGGCGCGCGCAATGGCAGCGCACCCCACTGATCCCGCAAGACCGCTTCTCGCTAGGCGGGCGCTATACGGTGCGCGGCTTTGATGGCGAGCTAACCTTATTAGCCGAGCGAGGTTGGCTGATGCGTAATGATTTAGGCTTGGCGTTAGGCTCAAGCGGCCAAGAGTTATATGTTGGGGTGGATTATGGCCAGTTGGGCGGCCCGTCGACAGAATTCTTGCCAGGTAGTCGGCTAGCGGGCGGCGTCATTGGGCTACGCGGTGGCTTCAAAAATGTGCAATACGATGTATTTGCAGGCCGGCCTTTTAAAAAGCCAGAGGTGTTTGACACGGCCAATGTGACAGCGGGATTTAGCGCGAGCTATTCATTTTAATCAAGTATCACATCGCGTTAAGTGGGGCCGTCCGATGGCACAGACTATCAACAAACAACGTTTTATCTCTTTTCACCGCTTAGCGCGCATCGTTTGTACCGTGCTGCTGGCAACGCTCGTCCAAGCGGCCGCCGCGCGCAGCCCGCATGTCGCACGCATTGTAGCGGATCCCAACGCGGAGTCTCAGCATCGACCGACAATCCTTAGCACAGCGGATGGTTTACCACTGATCAACATTCAAACCCCAAACGATCAAGGGCTATCGAAAAACGATTACATCCAATTCGATGCTGACAGAGGCCTGTCCTGGAACAATCATCGCACCCAGAATCCTCATTTGCTGGCGAGGTCCGCGCGCACCATCCTAAACCAAGTGAATAGCAGTCATCCGAGTTATCTGAAGGGTCCTCTAACCGTGCTTGGCGACAGAGCTCAAGTGATCATTGCCAACCCTTCTGGCTTGTACTGCGAGGGCTGCGGTTTTATTAATGTGCACCGCGCTACCTTAACGACAGGGACGCCGATCATCAACAAGAATGGCCATCTTGACGGCTATCGAGTACAACACGGTTTAATTTCCGTGCAAGGCAGTGGGCTGCAATCGAGTAAAACCGATTACACCGAGTTGATTGCGCGAGCTGTATTGATCAATGACCAACTCCAGGCCAATCAGCTAAAAATCATCACGGGCGCTAATTTAGTCAGCGGCGACGTGGTGACCCCATTGCAACAACCCGCCAGTTCGGCGCCCCTACTCGCGATTGATGTTGCCGAACTGGGTGGTTTGTACGCCAACAAAATTAAATTGGTTGGCACGGAGGCTGGTGTGGGGGTTAGAAATGCTGGGCATATCGGCTTGGAAGCGGGCCAAATTAAAATCACCGTGAATGGCTTTCTAGACAATTCCGGCGAGATTGATAGCCGCCGCCCGGCTCGCAGCAAAACCGCACCAGGCGCCACACAAGGCAGTGTGCGCCATGAAGGCACGCTAGACATCACCACCCGTGGCCCTCTCATCAACCGAGGGATGCTAACGGCACATGGCCACACGACTTTGCATACCGGCTCCGCTCGCCTCAACAATAGCGGCCAGATTGCCACTATGAACGACTTGTCCATCGCCAGCGCCGATTTGAATAATTCAAAAGGAAGCATCAAAGCGGTTGGCAGACTGCGTGCTCAAGTGCCGGGCAAGATCAACAATCAGGCGGGCTTGATCCACCCAACAAGCGCAGTCCATGTGATCACGGATCGACTCGACAACTCCAATACTCAAGGCCGCGAGCGCGGGCTACAAGGCAAAATGGTCACGATTAACGCCAATGTGATTAAGAATAAGGCCGGAGCCATGCATGCTAACAAAGCTTTATCCTTGGATGGGACGGCGCATGGCAGGGTGGATAACAGCGCTGGCTTGATCCATTCGAACGGCATGCTCCGGGTGACAACCGGTAACCTCAACAATGCCAACACTCGAAGCGGCGAACGTGGACTGCAAGGCAAAACGGTCACGCTGATGACCGATTCGATGCAGAATAAAAAAGGAGCCATTCGCGCTAACCAGTCTCTATGCTTGGATGGGGCGAAGAATGGCGTCGTGAATAACACGGCTGGTGTGATGTATGCGAAAGGTAAGCTCCGCGTAACCACAGGCCAACTCGACAATACCCATACCCACAATGGCGCGCGCGGACTGGCAGGCAAAACCGTCACGCTGATTACCGATTCGATTAAAAATAAGCGGGGGGTGATGCGCGCTGACGAGTTTCTAGCCTTGGATGGAACTGAGCGTAGCACAGTAGACAACCCAACTGGCTTGATCCGCTCGAAAGGCACCCTGCGCATGACAATGGGCGCGCTCAACAATGCGAACACTCAAGGCAGTGAGCACGGAGTGGCCGGTAAAAAAGTCACGATTCAAGCAGATTCAATTAACAATCAGGTCGGTTCGATTCAAACCGACGGTGCCTTAACCCTGATTGGCACAACGCAGATCGATAATCGCTTAGGATCGATCTCCTCACGCCAGGCGGTAGCGTTGCAAGCGCTCGCGGGGACATCACCTGCCGACAAACGGCTGAGCATATTAAATACTGGCGGAACTGTGCTGGCCGGCACCAAGCTTACAGTAGACAGCCAGAGCCTGAGCGGCGATGGTCAAATACATTCCAATCACCAACTCGATATCAAGCTGCTGAATGACTTGCATAACGTGGGCAAAATCACCGCCGGCGGCGATGCTACGCTGAGCTTGACAGGCGCATTGCATAATCGCCAAACCTTAGACGCAGGTCGTCGTTTAACGGTTTCAGCGGCGAGTATCGACAATACGAGTACCGGAGAAATCAACGCCGGCCACACTGAGCTCGTGGCCCTTGAGTCGTTGACAAACCGTGGTCTCATCAATGGCGATGAAACCTTAATTCAGGCGGATAAGGTTAATAACCTGGGTACCGGCCGGATCTATGGCGATCATATTGCAATTGGCGCAACGACATTGGATAACGGCGCTGAAACGGTGCATGGCGTTACCAGCGCGGCGAACGTGAGCGCGCGCAAACGACTAGATATTGGTGTGCAGTCGCTTACCAACCGCGAACATGGCCTGCTTGGCAGTGAAGGTAATTTTGCTTTGGGGAGAGCGCTCGATGGACACCATCGCGCCATCGGTCAGGCTGAGAAATTCGACAATAATAGTGCCACGCTTGAGGCGCTTGGTGACCTAAATTTGACCGTCGATACACTGAATAATACAAATGCACACTTTACTCTTAAAACTGTTCCGGTAGGGGAGCCTAGCAGGGCTATCTTGATTCAGCCAGAGGGAGATCCAAATCGATATCCTGAGCACCATTTTGTTTGGGAAGGCTGGTCCCGCGCAGGCCAGTACCGCCATCAAAACTGGGAGGTCACGAGATTTACTAAATATGACGTGATGCGCACTGAAACTCAAAGCGTGGTCAATCGTAGCGACCCCGGCAAGATTGTTGCGGGAGGCGATCTACGGTTAAGCGGCCGTGATCTGAACAACGATAAAAGCCAGCTCATCGCAGGTGGCCGTATCACCGGGGATCTGAGCAATCTGCGTAACCTTGAAGCCGAAGGGGCGCGTACGGTGCAGGAAGCTGGCAGCAGCCAATATAGTACGCCTCGCTATCGCGGTAGATGGAAGAATTATCACACGCGTGATTGGCATCATCCTATTCCTTACACCCCAGCTGATGAGATCCATACCATCACAGTGCCTGTGACAAAAGTGCTCGAGCATACCCAGTCTACTCGCTCAGGCGCTCAGATTCCCGCTTTGTCACGCAACCTAGAAGAAGTTTCGATTCCAACGCCAAGTGATATCCCGGGCCATCCCGGGACGATGATGCGCACGCAGATGCCGGCGATTACCTTACCCAATCACACTTTATTTCGACACAATCCTAAGCCAGACAGCCTGACTTTGATCGAAACCGATCCTCACTTGACCCGCTCCCACAAGAAGCTTGACGCAGAATATATGCTCAAGCGCATGGCGCAAAATCCTGCGGTCGTCCAAAAACGCTTGGGCGACGGCTTTTACGAACAACGCTTAGTAGGAGAACAAATCAACCAGCTCACGGGGCGTCGATTCCTACACCATCATACCAACGACGAAGTGCAATATCGTGCGTTGATGGAGCAAGGCCTACATTTCGCGGATCAGTTGAAACTACACCCCGGCATCGCGCTGAGCGCCGCGCAAATGGCGCAACTTACCAGCGATATTGTCTGGCCTGTTCAACGCGAGGTGGCGCTTGCCGATGGCGCGGTGCAAAAGGTATTAGTTCCGCAAGTCTATGCCTATGTCAAAGAGGGCGATCTCAAAGGAGATGGGACCTTAATCTCAGGTCGCGCGCTCAAACTGAGCCTGCGCCAAGACATGATGAATAAAGGCACGATGGCTGGCCGCACAAAGGTGAATGTCGACGCTGAAGAGATTAAAAACCTAGGCGGAAAGATTACCGGGGGCGAAACAATCCTGCACGCTCGCACCGACCTAGACAACCATGGTGGTGCCCTAACGGGCGATACCCATTTAGCCGTTCGCGCTGACCGAGATTTAAATCTGCTTTCCACCACCCAGCAAGGTGCTAAAACAACGGGCGCCAGTCACTTCAGCCGTACTCATCTTGATCGCGTTGCTAGCCTGACATCGCATGGCTCACTCAGCGCTAGCGCCGGGCGCGATGCGACTTTCACGGCTGCCGAGATTAACAACACCAGCCCAGACAATCAGACCACCCTCACCGCGGGTCATAATTTAAACCTGGGTGCCCTCACGGTTGGCTATCAGGAGAACATGGTTGGTGACGCCAATAATTTTCTTAAACAAGGCTTAAGTGATGAAATTGGTAGTACGATCCAAACGGTTGGCAATCTCCAGCTTGCCGCCGGTCATAATTTCACCGCCAAAGCGGCAAATCTCACGAGCCAGTAAGGTGCGCTCACGGCGACAGCTGAGCACAATGTAACTATTTCAGCGGGGCAAACCCAGCATAACTTTGATGAAGGGCATAGCCATACGCGGCGAGGCCTATTTAGCTCAAGCAGTAGCGCCACGCGCGATACGATTAACCAAACACAGGCAAGCGGCAGCCTATTAAGCGGCAACACAGTCAAGATTAAGTCCGGTCAGAATTTAACCGTACACGGCAGCGATGTGGTGGCTAACCAGCAAGTATCATTGGCGGCTGAAGGCGACATCCATTTGACCGCCGCACAAAATACGGCTTCGCATTCCCACCAATCGCAGCAGCAGAAATCAGGCCTCTTAAATGGTGGTGGTGTAGGGATCATGATTGGTTCACAAACCCAACACGACCAAGCGGGCGAGCGGGAAATCACTCATACAGATAGCACGATTGCCTCATTAACGGGCGATGTCACTATCGTTTCAGGCAAAGACACTCAGCTTAAAGCGAGCGGAGTATATGCCGGCCGGGATTTGAACGTGACCGGCCAAAATATCACGCTTGATAATGTGCACGACGTACTTGCCCACAGCGAACGACACACTTTTAAGCAAAGCGGTCTAAGCGTAGGGCTAGGCGGCGAGATAGTGGAGAAAGCGAAGGCAATCTATCATCACCTGGACCGCGCGAGTAAAGTTAAGGATCCCCGGCTCAAAGCCGTTAAGCAAATGCAAGCTGTCTATGCGTTGGATCAACTCAGTAGCGCCGCGGTAACCGGAAGCGCAAGCGGGACTCAGGGCGCTGCCGGAGGCAAAAGTGTACGGCTTGAACTCAGTATTGGTTCAAGCCAGAGTGAACATGAAGCGCACACGATACAAACCACAGCGCGCGGCTCAAATCTAGTAGCGAATCGCCGGGTCAATATCATGGCAACCGGAGATGGCCATGCAAAAAGCGGTGATTTAACAGTCAAGGGCAGTCAAATCAAAGGCAAAGAGGTTAACCTTGCTGCGCGCCATGATCTGGTCTTCGAAAGCGTGGCCAACACCGGACACCAGCAAAGCAAGCAAAACAGCAGTGGCTTCACGGCGGGAGTGGGGGTAAGTCTCGGCCAACAAAGCGGCCTAGCCTTATTTGCCAGCGGTCAAGTTGCCAATGGACATGCTGATGGTAAGAGTGCGCAGTATGCTAACAGCAGCGTGATTGCCACGGATACCTTAACCCTCACCTCAGGCCGTGATGCAACGCTCACCGGTGCTCAGCTAAGTGGCCAGAAGATCAAAGCGGAGATTGGTAGAAATCTAACGCTCACCAGCCAGCAAGATAGCGACGCGTATCACCAAGGCCAGACGAATTTAAGCGCTGGACTGAGCGGTGTATTGGGGGCTGGCGGGGTAAGTGGCGGCCTAGCGGTGAGCCGAGGGCAGGTCAAAAGCCGCTATGCCAGTGTGAATTTGCCAACAGGGTTAATTGCGGGCAAAGAAGGCTTTGAAATTCAGGTAGGGAAGCACACTCAGTTAAATGGCGCTCAGATTGCGAACGCAGCGCCAAGTAAGAGCGTGCTGAATACAGACACACTCGGTTTTACTGATCTACAAAATAAAGCACAGTATGAAGCGCGCAGCAGTGGCTTCTCAGCGAGCTATGGTGGTGCTGCCAGCGCCAAACAAAATATAGTGGCGAATAGTTTAGCCAATGTTCCTTCTGGCCTGGGCTTAACCGGGACGCAGGGCGCAGCTTCGAGCACAACCCAAGCCGCCATCTCGCCAGCACGGATTGAAGTGCGCCGCGACCAAAAAACAGGACAAGACAGCACGCAAGGCTTAAAGCGCGATACTCAAAATGCGCATCAAACACTGCAGAAGATCTTTGACTTACAAGAAGTCCAAGAAAAGATAGAACTGGGGCGTGAAGCCGCGAACTTAGGAATGCAAGTGAGCGGCGATCTTGCCAATAAGCTAGTGGCGCAAAATCCAGATAGCAAGTTATGGGGAGAAGGCCAGCTAGGGAGGATAGGGCTACATGCAGCCGTTGCCGGGCTAGGAGCCAAGATGGCGGGCGGCAACGTGGGCGGTGCCATAGCCGGGACGGTAGCCGGTGATCTAGTCTCGTCAAAGGTGTCTGCGCGGGTTAATCAAGCAATGGCTGGGATGACCAATCCAAACGCGAAGCAGACGGTATCAAATGTCGTCACGAATCTGCTGGCGGGTACGACTGGGGCGATCGTCGGTGGAGCCGTGGGCGGCCAGTCAGGCGCGCTTGCTGGGGCTGGGGGTGCATTGGCTGCAGATAAGTTTAATCGGCAGTTGCATCCACAGGAAAAGGAGTGGATTAAAAAACATGCTAGTGCGTATGCAAAGCGTTTAAGCATCACAGAAGAACAAGCAAATGAAGTGCTGGCAACGCAGGCTAATTTACAGGTTCAGTCAGGATCACCGGGTACCTGGAATGAGAAAGCAAGCACCTTTCTAGGCCAAGCCCATGGAATGCTTCCGGAAGAGGGCAATAGCGGACCGGGATATATGTTCTATGCGGTGCCAAATCAAAAAGCGAACCCGAACATGTACGCTGGATATTATGGCAATAAGACAGAGTTAAATATACCGGCATCGAATGACATTATTGCTTCAGTAGATCGTGAGAGTTTGCTCCGTGAGAAGTATACAAAAGCGACGTTGGGCGCAGCAGCAACGGCCGCAGGTGGGGCGGCAGCACCTTGGTTGGCTTCGGTGGGTGGGGCAGCACTGCAAGCGTGTGCTGCGAACCCGATGTTATGTGTGAATCAGGCGGCGATTACAGTTGGCGAGATAGCGGCTGGAGATGCTTTGCCGGTAGGTGTTGGGGCAGCGGTTGTTGGGATGGTGGTTAAGGAGGCGAAAGTAGGCGCGAAGGTTGCTAGGGAGGCTGCGGTTGATATAAAAGGGAAGAGCATTGTGGCAGATGCGCTACCTCCCAATCCGTCGACCAAACTTTTAACGGAATCGCAAGTACACAAGCTTGGTATCAGTTCAGAAATGGTGCAGCCAGCCACTATGCCGGCTGCCGGAGTGACGGATAGCCTTTTAAAGCAAGTAGCATCTAGAAACGTTAAAACTTATGGACCACGAGAAATGGGCCCTCTTGGTAACCCTAATGAACCTCGATCTGTTGCTGCCACATTTAGGAGTGGAACGTATACAGAAAAGGTAGCTGAAACTGATCTATATTTGTATAGGGATTATGGTGGCGAAGCCCGGGCTGGAGGAGATTTTTGGTCACCGATTCCTTCCAAGGGGGTGCTGCAGTCAAAAATGGACAGCGCTGTCTTATCAGAGTGGGGTAATACGTTAGAAAATCAGGCTATACTGAAAATACCAAAAGGCATTACTTACTATGAAGGTTTTGCTGCATCTCAAACTAGCAAAATTGGAACGCGCGCTACTCTCCATGGTGGGGGGGTACAGATATATTTACCTAGTCCAAAATCTGAATGGATAATCAAACCATGAATACAAAAGACAAAATTAACAATTTTATAAAAAATAGAGGCTCATTTCACCTTTTTCTCCCAGATGGGGCTTATGGTAGACCATGCGATAATAGGTATTCTATCGAGGAAATCAGACAGTCTGATTCTGAACTTATACTGATTCTTGACGATGATATTCACCTGAATTTTTTTGGTGATCTTGTTCTTCACGAAAAAGAACACGAGTTGTCAATATCTGAATTCAAGAAATTTTATTTTAAAAAAAATGGAAGGATAGAAAGAGTTTACGATTATGGAGAGGTATTTTTTAGCAACTTTTAATAGTTATTTACCATTATTAATAAATTTTTATATAAATAAAAATTTATGGAGTTGTGAGCACTCAATTGGGTGCGATTTCTGGGGTTGGAGGTGCATTGACTGCGAATAAGCTTAACTGGTAACTGCATCAGCATGAGTACTATGTGGTGAAGAAGCATACAAAGCTGGTCGCTAATATAGGAAATAGGCTTTCCGGAAACGCAGCAAAGCATCATAAATGAACGAAAATGAATCGCCGAGCACAAGTAGGGGGCAAGAGATACCTATATTTATTAATAATTTTTTTTATTGTGTCAGTTGAAGTTGGCGTCGTGTTCGAATTTATTTTTGGCCCATCTCTTCGTTGGTTATTGCACGATGAGTCATATGCGTTGCCAACATTTTATCGACTCTATCGTTGGACGAAACTGGTTGTGTAGATTACGGTTTGGTGTAGCGTAGTCATGTGGTTTTATGAAAGGAAAAGCTCTGATCGTTGAATTATCAGACATGATAAAATTCGATAAATTGGCGTAGATTTTAAGAAGGGATACCACAGCCGGCTATTAATCTTACAATTAAAATATTAGGTTCGAACAACGTTAAAAATTTCCTGGGGAATAAATGATAGACTGTGTATGTTATGTATTGATTCCTTCAGCCATTGAAAAAGCTTTTCTTCTGATTTGCGAGACACTTAAAAAGAGTGGAGCATCGCTGTTGAATCCGGAAAGCAAAAAAGTAATGACCTGGAGTGATACAGGGGATAAAGTCGAATTTGTGGAAGCGAATATTATGCATGACGTGATATCTGGCCACGTTAAAAATGATTACGCTATCGTACCGAAACCGGGAGCCGTGCCGAATTTGTTTGTATAGGAAGTTTCGGGAACTTCATAGGCAGCGGTAAGGATGTCTAGAGGAGCACAACAAGCTATCGTTCCGAACCGAGATCAGTGGACTACACCGACCAAGATTAACCCATTCACATTGCGTTGAGGTGAAGCATGGATAGAGTCAGAAATTTGCAAGAAAAGGCGCGTACATTACATACGTTATTGGCTCGCTATGCCCCAGATGACGACGATGCAGAAATGGTTCTGGGTTTTATGAGTGACTTATTAAGGATATAGAACAAGGCAAAACGGCTCCCCCGATTGAAGACAAATATGCATGGTACTTCGCTAGTACCGAGGGAGCATTGTTTAAATATGACGATTTAGCTGAGGCGCATGCTCAATACTCTCATGCTTTAGAGGGCTGGGATATATAATTAAATGGCGCTCAGATTGTGAACGCAGCGCCAAGTAAGAGCGTGCTGAGTACAGAAACACTGGGTTTTACTGATCAAAAATAAAAAACTAAAAAACGAGTTGTCGAACTTTCAATATTATGAAATTTTTCTGCATCTCAAACAAGTCAGATTGGAACTCGCCCTACTCTCTAAGGTGGGGGAGTACAGATATATTTACCTAGTTAACGTCAATTTGGGATAAGCGATTCTGGGTAGAAGCGCTGCAAAGCTAATTTAACGTCAGTTCGGGTTAAGCGATTCCTGGTAGAAGCGCTGCAAAGGCAATTTAGGCTTATTGGGCATAAGGCAATAAGCGATGATTCCGCTGAGTAGATTAACAGCAAAGTTAATAGGAGAGCGATGGCGAGTATGCTCGACCTGGCATAGGTTTTTCAATTCATCGAAGACGGTTTCAACAAGCGACCGTAGGCGCAATAAAGCCTGATCAAAAGGGGAATGAACAATAGGCTTCATGTTGCGTCGAACCTTGGTAACAAGCTCAACGCCAAGATCCCTCAAGGATTGTGCCAGTTTCCCTGAGATATAGCCTTTGTCGGCATAAAGCTTGCCAAACAACGAGTGCACGAGATCAGGTACGGGCTTACGGTCATCGATATTACCCGGCGTTAACCTCAGCCCAAGCAGTTCACCTTGGTGATTAATCACTGCATGCAGCTTGAAGCCAAAGAACCACCCTGTGGAACTTTTACCTCGAGCGGCTAAGCCATCAAATACACGGTGACGGCTAATACGTAGATTGTCACAGACTGCAATAGGCGTGGAATCCACAATAGAGATCCCTGTGCATTGGCCTTTGAGGGTTTCAAACAGAGCAGCTAGTGCAAGGTTGCAGCGCGGTAATAGTTCAATGCAACGATTGTATGAGGGTAACCTCGGGAACTCTGAGCGCAGATGCTGGCATACATGATTCAGATAAAATGATTTGAATTGTCGATAGCGAATCTGATGAAAAAGCACGACTAGCGTCATCAATTCTGCTAAGGATAGGTTTGTAGCACGCAAGCGTTTGCGTTTTCCGCTAGACAACAACTTTTTGTTGAGCTCTGGCTCAAATTCTTTGCAAAAATCGTCCATCAGACAATAAAGTTCGGTAATATGATCCATGGGTGCTCTGGCCTTTCTTAGAGAGTTCGGTTTGCAAGACTTACATTCTCTTCGAAATACTTAGCACCCGCCTCATTTTCTCCCACATTTTTTGCTCTTATCTCCGCACTTCCTTAACCCGAACTCAGGTTAATTTAGGCTTAATGGGCATGAGGCAATAAGTGATGATTTCGCTGACAGCAAAGTTAGCGTTAGTTTCTTTGAGATTCGCTTTTCTCAGCATAAAGCGTGCCAAACAGGTTATGCGCTAGCTCAGGCAAAGACTTACTCAAACAAATATCATCGATCTGAACGTCACTCTTTCAGCCGATGCATTAAACAATCAAGTCAAAAAACGTCGTCAATCGTTTGAGCGGTGAGAATACGTTTGCCCCATTGGCATAAAGTATTCATATTCGCTTTATTAAGGCGCTGCTGATAGGGTTGGGTTAAAGTACCAAACTTACTTTCTAACTGAGTTTTCAGTAACGTAGATTGGCCTTGCTGTATACCTTCTTTAAGACCCTGTTCCCTGCCGATACGCTCTACACTCGTTATATATCGCATGTTATGTTCTCCTTCCAGTTGTTTGATTGAACTATTGTAGCGAATTTCAAACTCTTTGGGTAAAGTTAATACCCCATCAATAAAACTGAATAAATTTAAAATGGCTTCTCGCGCTAATCCCTTTCTATATAGCTGGCGCATTAATGCAAATTTATGCTGGTAACGCGCATTAGGATCTGTGCGTGTGTCTAACGCTGCCAGATGAGCTTCCACGATTGTGGCAAATGGGTTGGCATGCTCTATTAAATTCGCTTTTTGATCGCGATAGTCTATTAGTTTTCTTGTTAAAAACCGGAAATGGTTGACCTTATGGCCACACACTTGCATAGGGGTAGCTTTTAGGGCACCAGTTAGGACAGTTATCTTTTAGTACTACCATCGTTAGGACCGGCTGTCGATAACGATCATATAACCTGTAAAAATACTCAAAAAGTCTTTGCGCAAAGTTCATTTCGTACTGTCCCTGTACCTCAATATGCAGTAACACGAAGCAAGTTGCTCCACTTTTTAGGCGCACTTTAATGAGTTTATCTACCAGCCTTTTACCTACTTTGCTTTTATTGCTCAGGCCTTGCAGCTCCTTGTCCAGCATTTCATATTTTGCTTCCCATGCAATTTGGGCAGAAATTTCCTTATAGAAAAATTGCATGAACTCTGGCAGGAACACATCTAATGCATTTTTCCATGCCTCATCAGCATAAGAGGGGGGCAGAGTAACTAAATTTGTCATCGGAATCTTTTGGAAACAGGATGAAGGAATAATCCCTATACTGTATTCGCTCCGCCTTTGTTTTGATATAGACCAAAAGTCATAAGATATGGTTGTGCGCTTGGAGCGGTGGTGAATATTTTAATTCTATGCGCACCGTTAATCCCTATCTTGGCTTATCTCGCCTCCATTTTTTGGAGGGTCCGAATTTTGCCTTTTTGCCAAAGCTAGGTCGGTCAAACCATAAGTCGCTGGCTACTCTCGTAGGGGTTGCGCCTTTCAATCACGATAGTGGTAAACACAAAGGCAAACGTTTCATTCAAGGCGGTCGAGCGCTCATCCGGCGAACGCTTTACATGTCTCCTCTAGCTTGTACTCGCTGGAATACAGATTTAAAAGCCTTTTACCAGCGTTTAAGAGTAGCCGGAAAACCTGCAAAAGTGGCCCTCTTATTGCTGTCCTTCGTAAACTTATCTCTATGTTTAATAGCATGCTACAACGTCAATCACCGTGGCTGGAAAATTTAACTTAACTTTTATTACAGATGCTGGGGTTATCAGCTAGCAAAAAATCAGCAGCCATTACGCAAGTGTAGCTAAACAATCCGGCATTCAAGCCAGGGCAGGTGGTTTCCGGATCAACGTCAAAGTTGGCATGATTGTCAACTCAGAGTCAACTATTTGAAACAACAGGAGCAGCTTGACTAGCTCTATTCGTTAATAAAATTTGAGCCTAGAAATTTTGTAAAAAATTATAAAGTATTTTTTAATAAATTAAAATTTAGCTTTTTAAAAACTAATTAACAGATCATTAAGCTTCGTAGAGCGAGTTCTGTACTGGGTACACGGCTGTTGTTGTGAATAAAACAACATTAAGAATAAAAAAAATATTCCCTATGACTTATGCGAGTGCTACTATTGTTATCGTTAGCTTAAAAGTAGCGTAGTAGAAAGATGGGTGCTTTTTATGAAAAAAAGAATAAATTAAAGCGTTCGCTACTTAGCCCTAGAGATCTGGAGCGTGTAAAGCTATAAAGCAGAAATTGATGCGAATGTTGAATGCAGGATAGCTTTGACAAAGGCAATGCGGAGAACAGGTCACGTTATGCGTGATGCGCTATCCCTCCTCGGGGTAAAACCGAGGCTCCCCGCGAAAAATGATGCTTAGAGAGATTAATCAGCGGCGCATACGTTATTTTTATGAGGTGCTAGCGCGTGGAACGATTCGTGGCGCAGCCGAGCATTTAAATGTAGCCCCTTCGGTGATTACTCGCCAGCTTCGCCAACTCGAAGAAGAACTCGCTGTGACACTCTTTGAGCGGCGTGCGCGTGGGGTAGTACCCACTGAGTCGGCTGAAGTTGTACTCCAATATTATCGCGGGTGTAATGCTAGTCAAGAATATATGGAGTCTTGCTTGCAAGAAATGCGCGGCATGCAGCGCGGTAGTGTCCGTATTGGGGTCAATGAAGGGTATGTTACTCCATTGATGGATGATGTGCTGAGTGACTTTAGTCAGCGGTATCCTAGGCTGAATATTCACATTGAGGTTTTATTAACGAGTGAAATTATTTCGCAAGTTATTCAAGATGATCTACATATAGGTCTGGCATATAATCCGCCGGAAAATAGTGATATTCGTTGCTGTATGCGGGTAAACCGGCCTGTACGTTTATTGGTGGGAAGGTCTCACCCACTTGCTACCCAGGATAAGGTGACCATTGCGGATGCGATGCGCTATCCATTAGGATTGATGTCTGCTACCTCTGGTTTATCGCAAATTATTCAACTGTTAGAGGCCACAGAAAAAATTCGATTAGCACCAACACTCACCACAAATTCAATTGTAGTTTTAGAAGAGTTTGTCAGCTCTGGCAAAGGGGTGGTATTTATGGCTCCCTCAAAAATGAAAGCTGGCGAATTGGTCGCGTTGGACATTGATCATCCTATTTTAACCTCTCCAGAAATTCATTTGTTTGTTAGAGAAGGAAGGCCTCTTTCAGCAGCTATTAATCATTTACTTAAGGAAGCCGAAAGGAAATTATCGATGTTTAAGCGAAATAGTTGAAGTGTATAAATAACAACCTTAGATTTGCACTTTTTAGACGGGGCATTTAATGGTAGCCAAAAGATCTTTGATGAAGCGCGATAATTTTCTTCAGGTTGTACGCTATATTAAATGGCGATCTATATTGATAGCGTCTATGTTTTTATCTTCATTTGTATTGTCTCGTGCTTATGCTATGCCCCTAGACAAGACACTTGTTTATTGTTCCGAATCTAGTCCGAGAGGTTTTGATCCGGCACAGTCTCTAACACCTGTTGAATATTCGGCGGGTGCCTCCACAATCTATAGCCGGCTTATCGAATTTGAGCGAGGTACTACAAATATTGGCGCTGGTCTTGCAACCTATTGGGATATTTCTCCAGATGGACTTGAGTATACTTTTTATTTGCGACGTGGGGTGAAATTTCATACAACGCGGTTCTTCACACCTACACGCGAATTTAATGCGGATGATGTGCTGTTTACTTTCGAACGGATGCGAGATCCAACTCATCCTTTTTTTAAAGCTTATTCAGTTTCATACCCTTATTTTACTAATTTAGGTTTTGATAAAGAGATTGCAAAAATTGAAAAACTTGACCAGTACACAGTGCGTTTCACGCTAAAGTCGGTCAATGCTCCATTCTTGATGACTTTTGGTTTGCCTTTTGCCTCGATTTTGTCTGCTGAATACGCAGAGCAACTGTTAAATGCTAGCAAGGCAGCCGATATTAACCATTATCCGATTGGTACTGGCCCTTTTGTTTTCGTCGATTACACCAAAGATAAATCAATTCGATTTGATGGAAATTCTGACTATTGGAAACCGGAAGATGTACAAGTATCAAAGTTGCTTTTTTTAATCACACTTGATCCTGCGGTAACTATACAAAAACTTAAGAATCACGAATGCCATGTGATGAGTTATCCGAATCCGAGCGAACTCGATTTTATTAGGACCGATCCAAGCCTTCGTCTACTAAGCCAACCTGGCCTTAATCTGAGTTATTTGGTGTACAACGTGTCGCATAAACCGTTAGATAACCTCCTCGTGCGTCGTGCACTTGATATCGCAATTAATAAAAAGGCTATTATTAAAGCTGTATTTCATCAGCGAGATGATGCTGCACAAATAGCCCATACACTTATCCCACCAGCACTTTGGCCTTATGTTAGAACTCTCGAGGCTGAACCATTTGATTTAGAAAAGGCAAAAACTTTGCTGGCACAAGCAGGTTACCCAAAAGGCTTTTCAATTTCGCTGTGGACTATACCGGTACCGCGGCCTTATAACCCAAATCCAAGGCTAACGGCTGAAATGATTCAAGCTGACTGGAGTAAAATCGGTGTGAAGGCAAATATTGTTTCATATGAATGGGGGGAGTATATTAAGCAAGCCCGTGAGGGGAGGCATGATGCACTGCTAATGGGGTGGGTCGGTAATGTAGATTTGGACAACTGGTTCGGTGTGCTGCTCACTTGCGGAGCGACAAGTGGGTCTAATTTTTCGAAGTGGTGTAATCGGCCATTTGATGATTTGGTTAAAAAGGCACGCAAAACAATTGATCCTATGCAACGTCAGATTTTTTATAAAGAAGCAGAACAGATCTTCAGACATGAATTGCCGCTTACACCGATTTGGCATGCGACTATCTATCAGCCGATTAATAAAAAAGTTACTAATTTTAAGATCAATCCGCTTAGCGCCGTATTATTTACGGGCGTTGGTCTAGAATGATGGCGTTTACTTATTTAATTCTGCATCGTCATGAAACTCTCCTTTCCATGATTAGTACTATCTGAGAAAGATTGCAGAAAATTCAGTATTTATATTATTTTATGCGGATTTTTTATCTTACAAGATATGAAAAAAATTTGACAAATGGTAATGGTTTAATGTCAGCCATGCAGGTGTGTTATGGATATTTGTTATTAGCTCTTTATTGTATGAAGCATGAGGGACCCGATGAAACGCAGTGATTTGGTGATACGAGCTACACATGACATTAAGTTGGCATTTGTATGTATGGCAAGTTTGGTGGCTGTAGCGCTTGCTTTTGCTGTTTCCTCTTCATACGCATCGCTTCCAAATAAAACGCTTATCTATTGCTCTGATGGGGCACCGGCTGGTTTTGATCCAGCTCAGTTTATGTCGAAAGCTGAATATACCACGAGTGCATTCACGATCCATAATCGGCTAGTTGAGTTCAGGCAGGGTAGCGCAGAACCTTATCCTAGCCTTGCTATTCACTGGGATGTATCGTCAGATGGCTTGCAATACACTTTTTATTTAAGACGAGGCGTGAAGTTTCATACAACCCCTTACTTTATCCCTACGCGAGAATTTAATGCAGACGACGTGCTTTTTACGTTTGAACGGATGCGTAATCCGAACCATCGTTTCCGTAGGGCCTATCCAGCGCCCGTCCCTTATTTTGTGAATTTAGGGCTTGATAAAGAAATTGAAAAAATCGAAAAGCTAGATTTGTATACGGTGCGCTTCACGTTACGGTCTGCTAATGCCCCGTTTCTGATGAATTTAGGTTTGGCGTTCGGTTCGATTTTATCGGCTGAATATGCTGATCATCTGTTAAAAGCTGGTAAAGCGTCTAATATCAATTGGTGGCCAGTGGGGACCGGTCCGTTTATTTTTCGGAGCTATACCAAAGAAGCAGAGGATGAAAGTGCACTCATCCGCTTTGACGGCAATCCAGATTATTGGAGGCCAAAGGATGTGCAAGTATCGAGTTTGATTTTTAAAATTGTACCTGATGCTACGGAGCGAGTACGTAAACTCAAGCACAATGAGTGTCAGATAATGAGTTATCCGAGGCCTGCAGATCTTGCGGCGATTGAAGCGGATCCTAAGCTCGAATTATTAAGCCAGCCAGGTTTGAACCTTAGCTTTTTAGCTTATAACGTGTTGCATACGCCGCTTGATAATGTTTTGGTCCGCCGCGCGCTCGATATGGCAATTAATAAAAAGGCTATTATTAAAGCTATATTCCATGGACGGGAAGGTGCGGCACAAGTAGCAAGCGCACCGATTCCTCCAGCACTTTGGTCTCATGATGAAACACTTAAAGGCGAGCCGTTTGATTTAGAAATAGCTAAAGCTTTATTGACGCAGGCTGGTTATCCTAAAGGCTTTTCAATTTCGCTGTGGATTATGCCTTTGCAGAGAGCCCATAATCCAAATCCACGGTTAGTGGCTCAGATGATTCAAGCAGATTGGGCTAAAATCGGGGTGAAGGTAGAAATCGTAGCTCACAAATGGAGCCGATACATTAAAGGTGCAAATGAGGGGGAGCACGATACGATGCTTATCGGTTGGACGGGCAATAATGATCCAGATGACTGGTTAGGCGTTTTGCTTGCTTGCGATGCGGTAAAGAGCCCTTTTAATAGTTCAAAATGGTGTAATCCTGGATTTGACGCCTTAATCAAAGCAGCACGCCAAACCAATGATATAGACAAGCGTACGATACTTTATCAAGAAGCGCAGAAAATATTTAAGCGCGAATTGCCATTTACGCCAATCCTACATGCAACAACCTACCAACCGATCAATAAAAAGGTGACCAATTTTACGATTAATCCACTTAATGCTGTGCTATTTACAGGGGTTGGTTTGAAATGAGAGTGTCTTACTTCCGCGTGGCATTTATAGACTTAGCCGTCTTGTTTCTTTTTTCTTTGGTCTTTCCCGCTCATGCAGGGTTTCCGAATAAAACACTTGTCTACTGCTCCGAAGGTACGCCAGCTGGTTTTGACCCAGCGCAATTCACAACAAGTGTTGAATATACGGTAAGCGCCTTTACTGTTCACAATCGGCTAGTTGAATTCAAGCGGGGCAGTACTAAAATTGGCCCAGGCTTGGCTGCCCACTGGGATATCTCACCGGATGGCTTGCAGTACACTTTTTATTTACGGCGTGACGTAAAGTTTCATACCACATCATATTTTAGGCCTACACGAGAATTTAATGCGGATGATGTGCTGTTCACTTTCGAGCGAATGCGCAATCCAAATCATCCTTTCCGTAAAGCCTATCCGGCCCCTGTCCCTTATTTTGTGAACTTAGGGCTTGATAAAGAAATTACAAAGATCGAAAAACTGGATTTATATACGGTGCGCTTTACTTTGAGGTCGGCGAACGCACCATTTCTAACGAATCTTGGCTTAGCGTTTGCTTCCATTTTGTCAGCTGAATATGCCGATCAGTTATTAAAAGCTGGTAAGGCGTCTAATATTAATTGGTGGCCGGTGGGAACGGGGCCATTTATTTTTCGGAGTTATACTAAAGAAACTGAGGCTGAAGATGCGCTGATTCGTTTTGATGGCAATTTAGATTATTGGAAACCTGCTGATGTGCAAGTGTCGAAGCTCGTTTTTGCAATTGTGCCTGATGCTACAGAGCGGATACGTAAACTCAAGCGTAACGAGTGCCATGTGATAAGTTATCCGCGGCCGACTGACCTTGCGGTTATTGAAGCGGATCCTAAACTGGAGTTATTAAGTCAGCCTGGTTTGAACCTTAGCTTTTTGGCTTATAACGTGTTGCATCCACCGCTTGATAATGTTTTGGTCCGCCGTGCGCTTGATCTGGCAATCAATAAAAAGGCCATTGTTGAAGCTACCTTCTATGGGCGCAAAGATGCTGCACAAATAGCGAACGCACCGATCCCGCCAGCAGTATGGTTCTACGATGCAACGCTTGAAGACGAACCATTTGATTTAGAAAAGGCAAAAGCGCTACTGGCACAAGCGGGTTACCCTAAGGGTTTTTCGCTTTCGTTGTGGACCTTGCCAGTACAGCGACCTTATAACCCAAATTCGCGGCTGACTGCTGAGAGGATTCAAGCTGATTGGGCAAAAATTGGGGTGAAAGCAAAAATTGTGACGCATAGATGGAGTCAATATATTAAATATGCTCATGATGGTGAACACGATGCGTTGCTGATTGGTTGGACTGGCAATAGTGATCCGGATGACTGGTTGGGGGTATTACTTGCTTGTAATGCAATGGGAGGTTCTAATTACTCCAAGTGGTGTCACCCAGCATTTGAGGCTCTAATCAAAACAGCACGCCAAACCAATAATATGACTGAGCGCGCTATTCTTTACCAAGAAGCACAGCGTATCTTTAAACGTGAATTACCGTTTACCCCGATTGCGCATGCGACGATTTACCAACCCATTAACAAAAATGTCACCAACTTTAAAATCAATCCGCTTTGCGCCATACTATTCATGGGAGTGGGGCTGAAATGATGAGAAAAGATTTGACGAATAGTAATGGTTTAATGTCAGCCATGCAGGGTGTGTTAAGGATATCTGTTTCCATAGCAGTATTAATAGTCGTATTATTTACTTTTTCCATACCTGCTCGCGCGACACCTCCAAATAAAACCCTAGTTTATTGTTCTGAGGCAAGTCCAAGAGGTTTTGATCCAGCCCAATCTACAACGCCTGTTGAATATACTGCAAGCGCATTCACAGTTTATAACCGGCTGATTGAATTTGAGCGCGGTACTACAAATATTGGGCCTGGCCTTGCGGTATATTGGGATACGTCTCCAGATGGTCTAGCTTATACCTTCTATCTACGGCGAGGCGTAAAATTTCATACGACATCATTTTTTAAGCCGACACGTGATTTTAATGCGGACGATGTAGTTTTTACTTTTAAGCGTATGCATGATCCAGAGCATCCTTTCCGTAAAGCCTATCCAGTTTCATTCCCCTATTTTTATAACTTGGGTCTTGATAAAGAAATTGTAAAGATCGAGAAACTTGATTCTTATACAGTACGCTTCACGCTAAAGTCGGCCAATGCACCATTTTTGATGAATCTCGGTCTGGCTTTTGCCTCAATTTTGTCGGCTGAATATGCGGACCAATTGCTTAAAGCTGGTAAAGCAGCCCATATTAATTGGTGGCCCGTGGGTACGGGTCCTTTTATTTTCGGCAACTACTCTAGAGAAGCGCAAATCGAAGACTCGTTAATCCGTTTTGATGGCAATCCTAACTATTGGAAGCAGGCTGATGTGCAGATATCTAAGCTAGTTTTTCGGATCGTGCCTAACCCGATGTGGCGTTTTTATAAACTGAAGCGTAACGAATGCCAAGTGATGAGCTATCCACGTCCAAGTGACCTTGCCTCCATTGAAGCTAATCCAAACCTTCGATTGCTGACCAAACCGGGGCTTAACCTTACTTATCTCGCATACAATGTTTCACATGAGCCGCTTAATAGTGTTCTCGTGCGCCGTGCACTTGATATGGCAATCAATAAAAAGGCAATTATTGCTGCAGCTACTAAAAGTCGGGAGGGGGGAGCACAAATAGCGAGCTCACCAATACCACCCGCTCTTTGGTCACACGACGAGACATTAAAAGATGCTCCATACGATTTGCAAAAGGCAAAAGCGTTACTGACGCAAGCAGGCTACCCTAACGGTTTGTCGATTTCACTCTGGGCTAGCCAGACACAGCGATACTATAACCCGAGGCAGATAGCTGAAATGGTTAGGGATGATTGGAAAAAAATCGGTGTGGAAGCGAAGATTGTTTTTCATCAATGGGGTGAATATATTAAGCGCGCACAAGCAGGCGAGCATGATGTCCTGCTTATTGGCTGGACGGGTAATAGCGACCCAGATGATTGGTTTGGTCCGATGCTCACCTGTGATGCAACAAGCGGTATTAATTACTCAAAATGGTGTCACCCGGCATTTGATGCTTTAATTAAAATAGCGCGACAAACCAATGATATTGATAAACGCATTATTCTTTATCAGGAAGCGCAACAGCTTTTCAAGCGCGAATTGCCATTCACACCTATTGCATATGCGAGTGTTTACCAGCCAATCAACAAAAACGTGACCAATTTCAAGATTAATCCGCTTAGTGCCATATTATTCATGGGGGTGGGGTTGAAATGATGGTGCACGCTTAATTCGAGGTTGTGTGCATATCCGCTTTCATAGTTGGTTTTGTCTCGTAGAGATCATAGTGAGATCAATGTTTGTGAGTGATATTAACTCTTTATTGTATGAAGCATGAGGGACCCGATGAAACGCGGTGATTTGATGATGCGAGCTACACATGGTATTAAGTTGGCATTTGTATGCATAGCAAGATTGATGGCTGTAGCGCTTATTTTTGCTGTCTTTCCTTCGCATGCATCGCTTCTGAATAAGGCGCTTGTCTACTGCTCCGAAGGTACGCCAGCTGGTTTTGACCCAGCGCAATTCACAACAAGTGTCGAATATACGGTAAGCGCCTTCACTATTCACAATCGGCTAGTTGAATTCAAGCGGGGCAGTACTAAAATTGGCCCAGGCTTGGCTGCTCACTGGAATATCTCACCGGATGGCTTGCAGTACACTTTTTATTTACGGCGTGACGTAAAGTTTCATACCACATCATATTTTAGGCCTACACGAGAATTTAATGCGGATGACGTACTGTTCACTTTCGAGCGGATGCGCAATCCAAATCATCCTTTCCGTAAAGCCTATCCAGCGCCTGTCCCTTATTTTATGAACTTAGGGCTTGATAAAGAAATTACAAAGATCGAAAAACTGGATTTATATACGGTGCGCTTTACTTTGAAGTCGGCGAACGCACCATTCCTAACGAATCTTGGCTTAGCGTTTGCTTCCATTTTGTCAGCTGAATATGCCGATCAGTTATTAAAAGCTGGTAAGGCGTCTAATATTAATTGGTGGCCGGTGGGAACGGGGCCGTTTGTTTTTCGGAGTTATACTAAGGAAACTGAGGCTGAAGATGCGCTGATTCGTTTTGACAGTAATTCGGAATATTGGAGACCACAGGATGTGCAAGTGTCGAGTTTGATTTTTAAAATTGTGCCTGATGCTGCCGAGCGAGTACGTAAACTCAAGCGTAATGAGTGTCAGATAATGAATTATCCGCGACCCGCTGATTTTGCGGCTATTGAGGCAGATCCTAAGCTCGAATTATTAAGCCAGCCTGGTTTGAATCTTAGTTATTTGGCTTATAACGTGTTACATCCGCCACTTGATAATGTCTTGGTTCGTCGTGCGCTCGATATGGCAATTAATAAAAAGGCTATTATTAAAGCTACATTCCGTGGACGGGAAGGTGCGGCACAAGTAGCAAGCGCACCGATTCCACCGGCACTTTGGTCTCATGATGAAACACTTAAAGACGAGTTGTTTGACTTAGAAAAGGCGAAGGCTTTGCTGGCAGAGGCAGGATACCCCAAAGGCTTTACAATTTCGCTGTGGACCTTGCCAGTACAGCGGCCCTATAACCCCAATCCACGGCTAACCGCTGAAATAATTCAGGCTGACTGGGCGAAGATTGGGGTGAGAGCGAAAATTTTGACTCATAGCTGGGGCAAATATATTAAAGATGGGCATGATGGTGAGCACGATGCGATGCTTATTGGCTGGACGGGTAATAGTGATCCAGATGATTGGTTCGGCGTAACACTTACCTGCGATGCAATGAGCGGTCTTAATTACTCAAAATGGTGCTATCCGCCGTTTGATGCTTTAATCAAAGGCGCACGCCAAACGAATGATATGGAGAAACGTGCAGCGTTTTATCAGGAAGCGCAGCGGATTTTCAACCGTGAATTGCCATTTACGCCAATCTTACATGCAACGGTCTACCAGCCAATTAATAAAAATGTCACGGGCTTCAAAATCAATCCTCTTAGTGCAACTGTGTTTACGGGCGTCAGTTTGAAATAAAGGCAAGCATTCATAATGAACGAAATTAACCAGCGGCGAATGCAGTATTTTTACGAGGTGCTAACACAGGGCTCGATCCGTGATGCAGCAGAAGTTTTAAATACAGCGCCCTCAGTGGTGAGTCGGCAGATCCGCTTGTTGGAAAAAGAGCTAGCGGTGATGTTGTTTGATCGCCACCCACGCGGTTTGCAGCCGAATGAAGCTTCTGAAATTGTGCTTGAATATTGTCGGAACCGTCACGCGCACCAAGAGCGCCTAGAAACCTATTTGGAGGAAATGCGCAGTCTCCAGCGTGGCCGTATCTATATCGCCGTCAATCAAGGGTATATTGAGCCGCTGATGAATGAGGTGTTGAATGCCTTTTGCCAACAGTACCCCCGGTTAAAGATTCATGTTGAAACTGTATTGACCAATGAAGCCGTTGACCAAGTGACCGAAGATATTGCCCATATTGGGCTGGTTTATAACCCACCCGATATTCCTGAGTTGCGTTGCTGTGCGCGGGCAAAACGGCCGGTGCGTTTAATGGTTGGTAAAAAGCACCCGTTGGCTCGCCAGAAAAAGGTCACGTTAGCAGATGCATTGCGCTATCCGTTAGGGCTATTGTCGGCTTCTTCTGGTTTGTTGAAAATGCTTCAAGCGCTAGAGGATTCGGAAAAAATTCGATTCGCCCCGAGCTTGACGACCAATTCAATTACTGTCTTGGAACGGTTTGTTCATGCGGGCAAGGGCGTCGCATTTATGGCAACGAGTCTAAAACCGGGGGTTGAAACTGACGGTTTGGTTGCTCTGGAGATTGATAACCCCATCCTGAATACTCCTGAAAGCCGTTTGTTTGTTAGGCGTGGCAGGCCTCTTCCCGCCGCAGTGAATCAACTGTTGCGGCAGATCATAACCAAATTATCGCTTTTTAAATAAAGCTTTGATGAAAATTATGAGATGCGCGGCTGATGCGTCAACCTCTTATGTCAGCAATCACGGGCGCATGGTCAGAGGGTTGCAGCCAGCCACGCGGGGTTTTATCAATGATGCAGCGCTCGCAAGCCGCAGTCAGTGTAGACGATAGCAAGATATGATCGATTCTGAGCCCTGCATTACGGCGAAATGAAAGCATCCGGTAATCCCACCAGCTATAAATTTTCTCAGCTTGTTCAAAGCAGCGAAAGGCATCGTTCAGTCCCAGCGCGCACAGCCTGGTAAATGCTGCCCGCTCTTCGGGGGACACCAGATTTTGTCCTTCCCAGGCTAATGGATCATGCACATCGCGTTCTGCGGGGGCAATGTTGTAATCTCCGAGCAAGGCTAACCGCTCATGTTGGGCGAGTTCACTTTCTAGCCAGGTGCTGAGCGCGTCCATCCATTTTAGTTTGTAGGCGAATTTATCGGTGCCTGGAGCTTGACCATTGGGAAAGTAGGCGCAAATGACTCGGGTGTCGTTAAGCGTGATGGCAATCAGTCGCTGCTGCGGATCTTCAAAGCCGGGAATATTGCGTTGGATGCTAGCCGCGTCAAATGGTATATCTTCCCGCGTGAGGATCGCTACGCCATTATAGGTTTTTTGGCCGGCATAGAAGCTGCGATACCCGATGGCCTTTAATTGTGCCTCAGGAAATTTTTCATCTGGCAGCTTGAGTTCTTGTAAACAAAGCACATCGACTGGATTGGCAGCCAGCCAGTCAATGACATGCGGTAAACGGACGTTGAGTGAATTAATATTCCAGCTGGCGAGTTTCATCTCGTTAGTATACCTTGCCTAGACTAAGATCGATATCCAGGCTAGGCGTTTGGAGTTTAGGTTGATGCCGAATCTTCGCGCCGCAGATGCGGGAACAAAATCACATCGCGAATACTTGCATTATCCGTTAACAACATGACCAGTCGGTCAATGCCAATGCCGCAGCCGCCAGTCGGGGGCATACCGTATTCAAGTGCACGAATATAATCGGCGTCATAGTACATCGCTTCTGTGTCGCCGGCATTTTTTTGTTCAACTTGTTTCTTAAACCGCGCTGCTTGGTCCTGCGGGTCATTCAATTCAGAAAAGCCATTGGCGATTTCACGGCCAGCAATAAAAAGCTCAAAACGTTCGGTAATGCCTGGTTGGGTATCCGATTCGCGTGCCAGTGGCGACACTTCGAGCGGATAATCAATAATATACGTCGGCTGCCATAGTTTTGCTTCGGCGGTTTCTTCAAATAATGCCAGCTGTAGCGCGCCAATCCCTGCGTTGAAAAATTTGGCTTCTTGCGTATTAACGCCTAGCTTGTTGAGTTCTTGGGTTAAGAAATCCTTATCATGTAAGGGTGCATCGCGGTACTCACTACTATATTCTGCAATCGCTTGAGTGATCGTGAGTCGTTGAAAGGGTGCCGCAAGATTCAGCTCTCGCCCTTGGTATTGGATCTTGGCCGTACCCAAGGCATCAATCGCCGCTTGCTGGATCAGTTTTTCGGTGAAATTCATCAGCCACCGGTAATCGGTGTAGGCTGCATAGAATTCCATCATGGTGAATTCTGGGTTATGCCGTGGTGAAACGCCTTCATTACGAAAATTACGGTTGATTTCAAAGACACGCTCAAAGCCACCCACAACCAACCGTTTTAAATACAATTCTGGCGCGATGCGCAAAAACATTTGCATATCGAGCGCGTTATGATGCGTGGCAAAAGGCTGTGCAGCGGCACCTCCTGGGATGGGGTGAAGCATCGGCGTTTCGACTTCAAGAAACCCGGTTGCTTCCATTTGGCGGCGGATGGATGAAACCGTTTTGGTGCGTGCGATAAAGGTTTTACGCGTATTCGGTGTGACCATCAAATCCACATAGCGCTGTCGGTAGCGCATGTCCTGATCGGCTAGCCCATGGAATTTATCGGGCAGTGGCCGCAGCGCCTTGGCTAATAAGCGTAAGCTGGTGCAGCGTATCGATAGCTCCCCTTTATTGGTGCGAAAGAGTACACCACGGGCGGCAATGATATCGCCCAGATCCCATTTTTTGAATGACTCATAGAGATCGGCGCTGGCTTCAGCCGCGGTGATAAAGAGTTGGATCTGTGCACTACCATCTTGTACCGTGGCAAAGCTGGCTTTGCCCATAACGCGCTTGAGCATCATGCGCCCAGCAATGGCCACTTCGAGGGCCTGCTCTTCAAGCATTTCTTTATTGGCATCGGCATACTGCGTCTGAAGCTCGAGGGCCTGATGGGTCGGCTGAAAATCGTTTGGATAGGCGCAACCTTGCGCGCGTAATGCGTTGAGTTTCTCGTGCCGTTCTTGCACGCTAGCAGGGATTGGGGTCGAATCGGACATTATGCAGTTTCTAATAAAGTTTTATACGCCTTGTTTCAGGCTGGCGCTGATTAAATCATCGAGATCGCCGTCTAACACGGCGCGGGTATTGCTGATTTCGACGCCTGTGCGTAAATCCTTAATGCGGCTTTGATCAAGCACATAGGAGCGGATTTGATGGCCCCAGCCAACATCGGTTTTGTTGGATTCAAGCTTGTCTTGCTCAGCTTGGCGCTTGCGTAATTCAGCTTCATATAGACGCGATTTCAACATCGCCATGGCTTCGGCACGGTTACGGTGCTGTGAGCGGTCGCTTTGGCATTGCACAACGATACCACTTGGCAGATGCGTGAGGCGTACCGCGGAATCCGTTTTATTGATATGCTGGCCGCCTGCGCCTGAGGCGCGAAAGGTATCGACGCGCAAATCAGCTGGATTCACATCGACCTCGATTGAGTCGTCTACCTCTGGATAGACAAAAATAGAGGCAAATGAGGTATGTCGTCCGCCCGACGAATCAAAGGGGGATTTACGCACCAGCCGGTGCACACCGGTTTCGGTACGCAAATAGCCATACGCATATTCCCCTTCAACTTTAATGGTTGAACTCTTAAGGCCCGCCACTTCACCGGCTGACTCTTCTAGTAAGCTGGTTTTAAAACCTTTGCGCTCGCAGTAGCGTAGATATTGCCGCAGTAACATAGAGGCCCAGTCGCACGCCTCGGTTCCGCCTGCTCCTGCTTGGATATCAATAAAGCAGTTATTCGGGTCGGCCGGATGATTAAACATACGACGAAATTCAATATCTGCGACATGGGTGGCGAGCGTTGCGACCTCCGCTTCGATGGCAAGCAACGTGTCTTCGTCTGCTTCGTCACGAGCGAGCTCGAAAAGATCTTGTGTATTGCGTAAATCGTTATCCAAAGAGGTGAGCATAGTGACTACCCCTACGAGTTGTTTTTTTTCTTTGCCAAGCGCTTGGGTGCGTTTTGCATCGCTCCAAGTAGATGGGTCTTCGAGCTCTTGATTGAGGATACTTAAACGGTTTTTTTTGGTATCGTAGTCAAAGAAACCCCCGAAGCTCTTCGGCACGAGTACATAAGTCAGTAAGGGTGGTGTTGATGGCGTTGAGGCGTTCTGCTTCCATATTTAGGCGTATTTTTTGCTGGAAAAAAGCAAATTATAACGGATTGGAGAGGGCAGTGCTTTTTGCGTTTGATATGATATAAGGTTATTTTGCACTGAATTTATCCCTGTTTTTTTATCTTATCCCGATTAACATGCCTGATTTAGCTTGGACCTTGCCTGTTGCCCGTTGGTCTGCATGGAGTGCGCAGACATCGGCTGCGCCCGATGTGAGTTTTATTGAGCCGATGTTGCGGCGGCGTTTGAGTATGCTCTCGAAAATGGGGCTCAAAGTGGCGCATGGTTGCGTGCCAGCTGACCAACCGGTGCGAGTGATCTTCGCTTCTCGTCATGGGGAGTCACGCCGCACCACGGAGTTGCTCAAAGCACAAGCGCAGGAACCGATGCAGTCTTTATCGCCGAATGCGTTCAGTCTTTCGGTTTTGAATGCGGCCGCCGGTGTTTTTAGTATGATGCGGGGTGACCATTCAAATGCTACCGCCTTAGCGGCGGGCTCTGAGACCCTGGGTTACGCCTTGCTCGAAGCGTTTGCGCAATACACCTCTGATGTGCAAACGCCGGTGTTAGTAATCTATGCGGACGAACCGCCTGATCCAATTTTTGCTTCGGTCGACGAGACTGATGCGCCATCTGCTGCACTGGCTCTGTGGATAGCCGACGATGCGCCGGGCGTGCTCGAATGCCGGGTGCGTGGCAGTGAACATGCGCAGGCGCCAGAGCGCCCGCTCTACCCGCGTCAATTGAATGCCGCTTTGCATTGCCTTGAAACACATCAAGCCACTTGCTGGGAGAGTGCCGGGTCGAACTGGTCGTGGCAGTGGCGTGATAGAAAAGCATAATGGCTATTTACTGATAGGCAACGGGAGCTTCTCGAAGCGCCTGAAATTGAGCGTGATGTCAACTGAAAATTAATCTAAACAACCCTGGAAAGACCATGACTGCTTTAAAACTTGAAATCAAACAGCTTTTGATTGACGCACTCAATCTTGAGGATTTAACCCTAGCGGATATCGGCGACGATACGCCTCTGTTTAACACCGATGGCCTTGGGCTCGATTCGATTGACGCGCTGGAAATTGGGATTGCGCTGCGCAAAAAATATCAGCTGCAAATTGAAACCACGGATAGCGGTATGCGCGAACACTTCCGTTCGGTGAGTACCTTGGCTGATTGGGTGACAAGTCAGCGTAATGCGTTGACTGAATCTTAAAGCGTTTTTTGCGAGATGACCAAACCGTTGTTGAGAACCGCACACTTTATTTTGCATGGCCACACCTTTACATTTGCTATTTAGTCACAATTGTGTCGATACCCGGCCGGTATGTATTGACGGCGCTCGTGTGCTGGACTGGCGCTTCTTTACCGAACGTACAGGTGCTGCGGTGCGCGCTCTAGGGGGCGAGCACCATCGGAGTTGCGCGCGTTGGGCATTGTGTTTGAGCGATCCATTTGATTTTGTCTGTGGCTTATTTGCGTTGCTGGCAGCAGGTAAACAGATTGTGCTGCCGTCCAATCATAAGCCAGCGGCGCTTTTACCGCTCGCGGGTTTATACGATAGCGTGCTGGATGATCTAGACGGTTTGCTGGCCAGCGGGGACGGTGGTCTGGGCGCTGAGTTGAGGATTGATCCGCGTGCACCGCTGAGTCTTGTCACTTCGGGCAGTAGTGGCGTACCGAAGGTGATCCATAAAACGCTGGCACAGTTTGAGGCGGAAATTCAGACGTTGGCGACGCTATGGGGTACGATGATGCAAGGTGCCACCGTGGTCGCTAGCGTGCCGCATCACCATATTTATGGTTTGCTGTTTCGTTTGTTATGGCCGCTGGCTGCCGGTCAGCCGTTTGATCGCATGACCTGTGTTGACCCAGCGGACGTTCGGGCTCGGCTGGCGGCGTTGCCGAAGACGGTTTTGGTGTCGAGCCCGGCGCAGTTGGCGCGTTGGCCTGCGCTGATTAACCTAGCCCTGCTTGCACCGCCGCCGGGACTGATTTTTTCTGCAGGTGGCCCGCTGGCGGCTGAGACCGCCGCTGTTTATGCGCAAGCGTTTGGGGCTGCGCCAATCGAAGTGTATGGCAGTACTGAAACCGGCGGGATTGCTTGGCGTTGTCAGCGTCAGGCGCAGCCTCAAAATGAGGTGAGCGATGCCTGGACACCCATGCCAGAGGTTGCTGTGCGGTGTGCTGCCGATGGTGCGTTGCAACTGCGTTCGCCACATCTGCCTGACGATCAGTGGTGGCGCATGGAAGATGCGGTGCAGATCGACGTTGATGGTCGCTTTCGTTTACGGGGCCGACTGGATCGAATCATTAAGCTTGAAGAAAAGCGTGTTTCGTTACCTGAGCTAGAGCACGTGCTGATGCAGCACCCGTGGGTTCAGCAGGCCGCGGTTGTGCCGTTGAATGGCGCGCGGATGACGCTTGGCGCGCTGCTGACTTTAACTGATAAAGGCATACAGGCATGGCGTAGCGCCGCGAGCCGTCTGTCTATCACGCAGGCCTTACGCCGTTATTTAGCTGAGCATTTCGATGGCGTCGTGTTGCCGCGTCATTGGCGCTTTTGCATGCAGTTGCCTTTTGATGAGCGAGGAAAACTGTCGGTGGCTGATCTTGCCGCGCGCTTCGCAAAAAATCCACTGCAACCTGAATTGCTCGCTGAGTGGTGCGATGGCGAGACAGCGCTGCTTGAGCTACATGTGCCGTCAACCTTGATTCATTTCAGCGGTCATTTTCCGGGGTTGCCGATTTTACCAGGCGTGGTCCAGATCGATTGGGTTGCCCGCTACGCCGCGCATTATTTTGCCGTGTGTGATGGCTTCCAATCGCTTGAGCAAATTAAATTCCTTTCTATGGTGCGTCCAGGCGCCACGCTGCGGCTTGCGCTCGCGCATGATCCCGGGCGCGAGCGGATTACCTTTCGCTACCATGTGGATGAGCATGACTATGCAACGGGGCGGATTGTTTATAGCAAGCTCGCTACTGTGTCAATTTGAAATGTGATAGTTTTTAGCAAAGTGAATAAAATGTATAACGTAAATCAAACGACCCATGAAGAAGTAGGTAAACGCCTTGAGCATATCGTCGTCGGTGCACGCCGAGTCACGATTGAGGAGGTGCTGGCCGTTGCTGAGCGCGGCGCAGAGGTGCGGCTTGCCGATCAGGCGGCATTTCGTGAACGGATTGAGCGTGGCGCCCATTATTTGCGCACCTGCCTGGCCAGCGGTGCGACAGTCTACGGTGTGAATACGGGCTATGGAGATGCCTGCGAGGTCAGCGTGCCGCCAGCCTTGGTGGCAGCCTTACCGTTGCAGCTGACCCGTTATCACGGCTGTGGCATGGGCGAATATTTAGACACGGATGCCACGCTGGCGGTCATGGTGGCGCGTCTCAATTCGCTGGCGCACGGCTATTCTGGCGTGCGCTGGGAGTTGCTTGACAAACTCACGCAGTTGATTAACCAGCGGGTGTTACCGCGTATTCCAGCTGAAGGTTCAGTGGGCGCGAGTGGCGATTTAACGCCCCTTTCTTATGTCGCTGCAGCGCTGATTGGTGAGCGTGAAGTGTCGCATTGTGGCCAGTTGCGTGCGGCGAGCGATGTGCTCGCTGAGCTTGGCATTACGCCGCTTGTGCTGGCGCCGAAAGAAGGATTGGCGCTCATGAATGGTACGGCAGTTATGACCGGCTTGGCCTGCCTGGCCTGGCGCCGGGCTGACTATCTGACGCGTTTGGCGTGCCGGCTGACGGCACTTACTACGGTTGCCTTGAATGGGCGCGCAGCGCATTTTGATGCGCGCCTGTTTGAGGCCAAGCCCCATATAGGGCAGGGCGAGGCAGCAGCGTGGATTCGCGCAGATCTAAGCGGCCGCCCGGATAGCAGTGCGCAGCGCGTGCAAGATCGTTATTCGGTACGCTGTGCGCCGCATGTGATTGGGGTGGCGCGTGATGCGTTGAGTTGGATCCGGCGTGATATTGAAAATGAATTAAATAGTGCCAATGACAATCCATTGATTGATCCAGACGATGAGTGCGTGTTGCACGGTGGCAATTTCTATGGCGGCCATATTGCGTTTGCCATGGATGCCCTTAAGGTTGCCGTGGCAAATTTAGCTGACCTAATGGATCGCCAGCTTGCTTTGCTGGTCGATGACAAATTCAATCATGGTTTGCCGCGTAATTTATCTGGCAGCACGGGTGAACGCGCGGCGATCAATCATGGCTTTAAGGCGGTGCAAATTAGTGCGTCTGCTTGGACTGCCGAAGCCCTTAAATTAACCATGCCGGCGAGCGTGTTTTCACGTTCAACGGAGTCCCATAATCAAGATAAGGTCAGCATGGGTACGATTGCCGCGCGTGATTGTTTACGGGTGCTGACGTTGACGGAACAAGTTGCTGCTGCGCATACGCTAGCCACGGTGCAAGCCGTCACCTTGCGTTTGCGTGACTCGGAGATACCGCAGCCGCCTGTTGTCTTAACGGAATTCATGGAGATGTCTGCAGCGCACTCCGCTTTCGTCGATGAAGATCGGGCGCTTGAGTTTGATTTGCGGGCGACTGCGGATTGGATCCGCGCGGGTGTGGCTCCCCTCTATACAAATTTGGCGAACGCTCGAGATCAGGCAGGCAAATTATGATGGCTAAGCAGAGCAACCAAACCATGCTAACTGCTACGGTCGGCATTGAAGTGCCGTTTCACGATATTGATTCGATGAATATCTGCTGGCACGGCCATTACGTCAAGTATTTTGAAATCGCGCGTAGCGCATTGCTGCGTAGTTTCAATTATGACGCGATGCATTTATCAAACTATCTGTGGCCGGTGGTTGAATGTCGGTTGAAATATTTGCGACCTGCTCGCTATGGCCAGTTGTTGGACGTAAGCGCTAAGCTGGTCGAATATGAAAGTCGGCTTAAAATCGGTTATTTAGTGACTGACCGGGAAAGTGGTGAACAGCTGACCAAAGGCTATACGATTCAAGTGGCAGTAGATGCACAGACGCAAGCGTTGCAGTTTGTATTACCACGTGAGCTGTTGGATAGATTAGAGCCGATGCTCTCCGCAGTTCGCTGAGCGTGTTTAACCCTATCTTCTGCAGAGTGTTTGATGAGTAAACCACGCTACTATTTAAATGCCCTTGGCATGATCAATGCACTGGGTAATGACCTAGCCATGATTGCCCGTCGCTTAGCTGAGGGCGACACTTCGGGTATGGTCACTGAACCGGTGAATGATGCGCTTGGCAGCTTACCTGTGGGTCGAGTGAGCCAGCTGTTGCCAGCACCGCCGGCGGCGTTGGCGCGCGATGACTGTCGTAACAACCGCTTATTACTGGCTGCCCTGGCAACCATAGAAGTCGAGCTTGAAAAAGTATTCTCTCGCTATAGCCGCTCACGGATTGGCGTGGTGTTGGGTACGACAACTTCGGGCGTTGTCGCGGGCGAGGCCATGCTCGCTGAATGGGCAGCCGGTCGGGCAGCCCCTGCTGGCTATGATTACCAGCAGGTTGAAATCGGCGCAGCTGCGCCATTTTTGGCTAAAGTACTTGGGGTGACAGGCCCTGCGTATACAATTTCGACGGCTTGCACCTCCAGCGCAAAAGTCTTCGCGGTGGCCCGCCGATTGTTGCAAGCTGACTTATGCGATGCCGTTGTATTGGGTGGGGCAGATACGCTGAGTGGTTTGACCTTGGGTGGTTTTAGTGCATTAGAGTCGATCAGTCAGCAGCGCTCTAATCCAATGAGTCGCAATCGCCGTGGGATTAACCTGGGTGAAGGGGCGGCCCTTTTTATTATGAGCCGTGATGAAGCACCGATTGCACTTTTGGGTGTGGGTGAAGCCAGTGATGCGTATCATATTTCTGCGCCTGATCCACAAGGGAAGGGCGCTGAAATGGCATTGCGCGCAGCGCTTGACGATGCGGCGATCACTCCATCCCAAATGGGTTACGTCAATCTGCATGCGACCGCTACGCCAAAAAATGACGAAATGGAAAGTCGCGTGATGCAGCGCGTGTTTCCGGCGGGCGTGCCGACCAGTGGCACTAAGCCATTGGTGGGTCATTTGCTAGGGGCGGCAGGCGCAACTGAGCTGGGTTTTTGCTGGCTGTTGCTCAATGGTATGGTCCCCTCTTTGCCGCCGCATATCTGGGATGGGGAGGCTGATCCGCAACTGCCACGGCTTGATTTAGTACAACTTGGGCAAAGCTTGCAGCAGCAGACCTGCATGAGTAATTCATTTGCCTTTGGTGGCAGCAATGTCAGCCTTATCATTGGTGGTTGATGTGTCCGTCTGGGGTCTTGAGGTGAGTGGCAGATGGAGCGTCAGGTGAGCGATAAAATGTTGGCCATGAGCCCCTCTCATGAGTTTCCTGAGATTGAAACTTTATTGCCGCATCGCGGCACAATGTTATTACTTGACCGGGTCACGGCTTTTACCAACGAAACGCTAAGCGCTGAGTATCGAGTGCGTGGCGACGCTTGGTATGCTGATTCTAATGCACGGATGCCAGCATGGATTGGCCTTGAGTTAATGGCCCAAACCATGGCGGCCCATGCTGCGCTATCTGCACAGCACCATGGCAGACCGCCACAACCTGGCGTGCTATTAGGTTCGCACCAGTATCAGGCATTTTGTGCAGCGTTTGAGGCGAATACAGTGCTGAAAGTAGAGGTTCAGCAAATATTAGCATTGGCTGATGGTAACCAGGCGTATGACTGCGCGTTGTGGCAGGGCGATGAACTGGCGGCCAAGGCGGTACTCAAAGTATTCCAGCCGCCGGATTTTTCGGCTTTTATGCAGCGGCATGGTGGTTTTAGTTGAATTGGCGCTTCTCTGCTTTTTCGCCATCATCTAATTGAGGTTAACAGGGACTTGGGGTAGCGCCTCGCAGTTGGCGCTGATTAAAAGTGCAGTACGAATGTAAAAGCGTTGCACGAATGATTAAAATTGAAGCGATTTAAAATTCTTTAGGAGTCAATCGAATGAAGCGCCGTGTATTAGTGACAGGAGCAAGCCGAGGGATTGGCCGTGCAATTGCCGAGCAACTTGCCTCTGATGGTTTTGCGCTGACGATCCATGGCCATAGCGGCTGGGCTGAAGCGCAAGCGGTGGCGGCAGGCATTGTGGCGCAGGGCGGGCAGGCCCAGGCACTACGCTTTGATGTACGTGAGCGCGCTCTATGCACGAAGGTGCTGGCAGAGGACGTGGCAGCCCACGGCGCTTATTATGGCATTGTGTGTAACGCCGGCGTGGCACGCGATGCGGTTTTTCCTGCGCTAAGCGGCGAGGATTGGGATCGGGTGATCGATACCAGCCTTGATGGTTTTTACAACGTTGTGCATCCGCTCACCATGCCTATGGTGCGCGCAAAGGCCGGCGGACGCATTGTGACAATCTCGTCGGTGTCCGGCATGATTGGCAACCGTGGGCAAGTAAACTACAGTGCAGCCAAAGCGGGCTTGATCGGAGCGAGCAAAGCGTTGGCGATAGAACTCGCGAGCCGTGCGATTACGGTCAATTGCGTTGCTCCCGGCATTATTGAAACTGATATGATCAATCCGGAATTACGTGAGCAAGCCTCAAAAGAAGTGCCGATGAAGCGTGTTGGAGCACCTTCTGAAGTTGCCGCCTTAGTCAGTTTTTTGATGTCTGATGCAGCAGCTTATATTACGCGTCAGGTCATTGGTGTGAATGGTGGGATTGCTTAAACAAGCTAGGTGCGGGCGGTAGTATCTCCATGCGAGGTTTGAACGTGCTGCTCACGCAAACCTTCGTGCAGGAAGTGGCGGGACTTGATCCACCCTGGCGAGGGCCAGGCGGTAATGCCAATATGCCCAAGAGCGTTCATTGAATTGTCCGGCTTCGGCATGAGATAAGACATCGCGAAGAGCAGCATCACCCATCTGCGAGGCGAGTCGCTGAACATCAGTATAGTCACCGATGTTCATGACTTGAGCGATGATACGCTGAGGCATCGACATGGCTTCAACGGATGTCTTCCACCAGATATATTTGCTTGCTAGAGCCTTCAGTAGCTCTCGGTTCATGCGGTTCATGCAGACTCACCTCAACACATTTTTGAGATTCCAGCAGTAAATTGTACGGTAGCCTACTCTGCGAAGCAATGCGTTTTTATGAGCTTTGAGACTCAGAAAACGGTAGTTCCTTTCTGGTATTTTCACACGCTTATATATATCCATATATAAATATCGAAGGTCAAAACCTTTAACCAAGTGCGTGCTCTACCACCAATTGGACGCGTGCAACCCCGTTCCACGTATCGTGCACGAGCCGATACGCAATCAGCGCGCGCGCAGGTAAGGGTTCGGTGCGGTTAAACCAAATCGCTTGATAACGTTGCCTGCCGCGCATTAGCTGTAACTTCAAATGCCGCTCTTTAACGAGCGCTTGCGAGGCAATCTCAAATTCAGTTGAAAAAACCGGTGCTGGAAACCCTTGCCCCCACACTAGATTGTCCAGTAGTTGAGCAAATTGTGGGGTGAAATAAGCGTCTTCGAGGTCCCCATCCGTTTCTAGCACGCGGGTTAATGAATCGGTACCGAGCCATTCGCGACCAATTGCTTCGAAGGCTTCCTTAAAGCGCGGTACATCGACTGTGCGCAAGGTCAAGCCGGCAGCCATTGCATGGCCACCGAATTTGCTTAATAGGCCTGCGTGCCGCTTTGAGATTAGATCGAGTGCATCGCGTAAATGAAAGCCTGGAATCGAGCGACCCGAGCCTTTCACAAGCTCGCCACTGTCATCAGCGAGGGCAAATGTCACCGAGGGCCGGAAAAAACGTTCTTTGAGCCGGCCGGCGACAATCCCAATGACCCCCTGGTGCCAACTTGGATTGAACAGGGTAAGGGTGGTGCAACCAGACGGATCAACCTCGGCGAGCTCGGTCAGTGCTGTTTGCTGCATCTGCGCTTCGATTTCACGCCGCTCGCGGTTCATCGCGTCAAGTTGCTGGGCCAGCGCCCACGCGCGGCCAACATCATCCGTGAGTAAGCATTCGATGCCAAGCGACATATCCGCCAGCCGGCCGGCTGCATTCAGGCGGGGCCCGAGCGCAAAACCAAGATCAAAACCGGAAGCAGACTTTGCCTCACGGCCCGCGGCGCGAAATAGAGCGGCGATGCCAGCTTGCATGCGGCCGGCACGGATGCGTGTCAGCCCCTGGGCGACTAAGACCCGGTTATTTGCATCGAGCTTGACGACATCAGCGACGGTGCCTAAGGCGACGAGATCAAGCAAGCTATCCAAGCGGGGTTCTGGACGGTCGCTAAAGGCGCCCCGCTGACGCAATTGTGCACGTAAGGCAAGTAAAACATAGAACATCACCCCCACCCCCGCTAGGTGTTTGCTCGCAAAGGTACAGCCCGGTTGGTTCGGATTAACCATCGCACGGGCCGCTGGTAAAGTATCACCAGGCAGATGATGGTCGGTGATGAGCACCTCTAGGCCAAGCGCATTAGCGGCAGCAACCCCATCGACGCTGGCAATGCCATTATCAACCGTAATCAGTAGCTGAGGCTGTCCTTTGGCGGCTAGCGCCACGATATCTGGGGTCAGTCCATAACCGTATTCGAAGCGATTGGGGACCAAATAATCGACCTGTGCGCCAAATAAGCGTAGGCCCCGCACAGCGACCGCGCAGGCGGTCGCGCCATCGCAATCATAATCGGCGATGACCGTCATTTTTCCGCCCGCTGCAATGGTGTCGGCAAGCAGTATGGCTGCGTCGTCAATGCCTTTGAGTTGAGCGGGCGCGAGTAAGTGCGTAAAGTGAGTTTCAACCTCGTCTGTATGGCAAATGCCGCGCGCGGCATACAAACGGGCCAGTACCGGATGGAGTCCTTGGTGAATCAGAGCTTCAGTCTGGGCAGGTGCGCACGAGCGTGGAGTAATTTGGGTCATAATTCAAGCAGTGAGGCGGTTGATCGGCGGCGCCAGAATTTGCGCAGGTCAGCGTGTGTGACTGTTAAAGTGAGTGAAGAGAGGTCCCCGCATAGGGTTAACCTCAGGGTTCGCAAGGCGCCGCTTTGTAGCGCAGCGAGCGCAGGCGCAAACCAATTATGCTCGAGAGTCGTGAGCGTTGCCGCCCAGAGAGACCAATCTTGCTGTAAAAAGGGCAAGGTTAAATCATCTAGCTCAACCAGTATTTGAGTTGCAGGAGCACGAGTGGCCTGAGCGGCGGTAAACAGAGCGAGCTGATCAAAGTGAGCGGGCGGCAGGTTGACTTGATGCTGCGCGGTTAATCCGGCGGCCAGCCCCAGGCCGCGCGCGGCCGGCGCATTGGCTAAGATACAGCTAAATGGGCTGGTGACAGGTTTAAACGAACCTTGCGCATGCAGCCAGATCGAATTTGCCGTATAGAGGCCGCGTGTTTCGCGTGCATCATTGATCGGATGCTCAAACCAGGCCATTTGTACTTCATTTTGCAGCTTCAGCCACGCGCGTGAGGCGGCGCCTGTCCGCGTTTCATGGGGCAGCCAGATTTCAATATTACGTCCGGCTGCGCGTAGCGGTGAGGCGCCCGCTAGCCCATGCAAGAAGGGCGCCGAGATATACCAGCGTAAAGGGGTGGGCGCGACGAGCGTGATGCCTAGTGATTCAATCAGTGGCTGGGCGGTTTTAAGGAGAGTGGCGGCTTCATCCGCCGCAAGCTCCAAGTGCGCTGGGTCAATCAGGAGCAGGTGATCATGGGCGATTTGCACATGTACCGGCTCTACGCACGCCCAAATTGGGGTATCGTCTGCATCGATATGACTTGTAGCGGGTACCGTGTTAGGTGTCACGGCAACGGCCTCTGCCTGATCGGCTAGCAGCATATAGGGCGCGAGCGGCGCTTCATCAAGTGTCGCCGCATCCATCACCTTAAAGCGGTGCGCTAGCCAACGCTCATGCGGTAATGTTCGCTGAAAATCTTCGCCGACAGATTTTTCTGTTAGTGTTGCGCGTGCGAGTAATTTGGCCAACGCACCTTGCTGCAAAGCAGGTAACGTATGGCGCGCAGTGCGCTGCGTAGGTAGCGAGAACGGTAATAGCAGGTGGAGAGCAGGAGATTGCATAGTCATAGCAGTTGCATTGTATGGCAAACTCCACCATCGTTTAATATTTGATTTCTGATTTTGGTAGCTTAACTTGAAACTTCCGTACGAATGGCAGATTGGTTGGCGCTATACGCGCGCGGGTAAAAAGACAACCGGAAATGGCTTTATTTCTTTCATTGCACTGATGTCAATGACGGGCATTGCGCTTGGGGTCGCAGCGCTGATTATCGTGCTTTCAGTAATGAACGGTTTTCAAAAGGAGGTGCGGGATCGGATGCTTTCGGTACTTGCCCATGTTGAAGTTTTTTCGCCTAGCGGGGGCCTGGTTGATTGGCGGCAAACTGCGCACGAAGCATTGCGCAACCGAGCGGTGTTGGCAGCGGCGCCTTATGTCGAGGCGCAGGCGTTGCTGACTCGCCAAGGCATCATGAGAGGGGTGGTCCTGCGTGGGGTGGAGCCGTCACTCGAAGGGCAGGTATCGGGCTTGGGCGCGGAGATGAAGGCTGGGCGTTTGGCTGATCTAAAGCCCGGTGAATTCGGCATTGTGCTGGGTGAACAACTGTCGCAGCAGCTCGGGGTCGAAGTAGGGGAGAAGCTTATTTTGCTTGCGCCACAAGGATCAATCACCCCGGTCGGTATGCTGCCACGGTTTAAACAGTTTACGGTGGTGGGTATTTTTGCGTCGGGCCATTACGAATTCGATAGCGCTTTAGCTTTAATGGAGATCGCGGATGCGCAGACGCTGTTCCAGCTGGCGGCCCCAACCGGTGTGCGGCTGCGTTTACAGGACATGCAACGCGCGCCGGAGATTGCGCTTGAACTCACTCGAGCGCTAGCGGGAGATCTTTATATTCGTGATTGGACGCGGCAGAATCAAACCTGGTTTTCAGCCGTGCAAATCGAAAAACGCATGATGTTCATTATTTTGACGCTGATTATTGCGGTCGCTGCATTCAATCTAGTCTCATCATTGGTCATGACGGTCACCAACAAGCAGGCCGATATTGCGATTTTACGCACGCTAGGCGCACAACCTAGCTCGATTATGAAAATCTTTATGGTGCAGGGCATGACCATTGGCTTATGCGGCACCCTGCTTGGGGTCACACTGGGCTGTTTAATTGCCGTGAATATTCCAACCATTGTGCCGTTTATCGAGCATGTATTGGGTATCCGCTTTTTGCCCCCTAGCATTTATTTTATTAGCGAACTGCCATCGGATCTGAAGCTGCTTGATGTCATTAAAATTGGCGCCATCGCTTGTGTATTATCGGTGTTGGCAACGCTGTACCCTAGTTGGCAGGCTGCTCGCGTACGACCTGCGGAGGCTTTACGTTATGAATAAACAGAACCAAAGGCCGGAGCCGGCGGCAGACGTTGTGTTGCAGGCCAGCGGCATTACTAAAACTTTTGCCCAGGCCAGCACCCGCGTGGAAGTTCTACATAATGTGCAGCTAGCAGTACGACGCGGCGAGAAACTTGCGATTGTTGGCGCATCGGGGTGCGGAAAAAGTACTTTATTGCATATCTTAGGTGGGCTGGATGATCCGGATCAAGGAGAGGTGTCGTTGTTGGGTAAAGCGTTTACAGCACTGAGTGACCGGCAGCGCACGAACTTACGTAACCAGGCATTAGGTTTTATTTATCAATTTCATCATTTGTTGCCTGAATTTAGTGCGTTGGATAATGTCGCGATGCCCCTTCTGATTCGCCGCTTTTCACTTGCCGATGCTCGTGAGGTTGCCGCTCAAATGCTAGCGCGAGTGGCACTGACAACGCGTGCTCAGCATCGCCCAGGCGAACTCTCGGGCGGTGAACGTCAACGGGTAGCAGTGGCGCGCGCCTTGGTTAATCGCCCGGCTTGTGTGTTGGCGGATGAACCTACAGGTAATCTAGATGCAGGTACAGCGAATACAATATTTGAATTGCTGATTGAATTATCGCAAACATTAAATACGAGTTTTGTGATTGTTACACATGATGCACAGCTTGCTATGCGTTGTGATCGGGTATTGCAGCTAAAAGAAGGGGCGTTGCTAGAGAAGGCTGTTGCTTAACTTTTTTGTTAAGACTGTAGGCGGGCTGAGATGAGTACTTGCAAGAAAAGAACTAAAGCAGTGCAGCCTAGAATCATAAAGCTGCCAATGGTTACGCTTAGATGAAGTAAGAAATTGAATTGATGTTTAGCGTCAGAAGCAGCAGCTTCAGCGATCATATCTTTGTTTAGATCGCTTATTTCATGGTGAGGTTCGATTGAGGGTTTTTCCAGTTTGGAGCGAATGCTTGATTTAAACAAGCGAGAATCTGTCTTAGTCATGAGTTCTACCATTTTGTATAAGTCATACAGAAGGGGCGTTGCTAACGGCGAGTGTTGTTTAGCTTCTTTCTGTTAAGACTATAGGCTGGCTGAAAAGAGTGTCTTCAAGAGAATACCTAAAGCACTTGCGCTTGCAATCAGAATGCCACCAAGGATTGAGCTTAGTTTAAGTATCAAACGGAGTTCAAGTTTTTCTAATTTATCATCAACAGCAGCAAACTTAGCATCAACAGCAGCAAACCGGCTTTCTAATTTAGCGTCCACCGCAGCAAACTGAGCGTTCATATCTTTGCGTAGATCGCCTATTTCATGGTGAAAATCGGTCTTAGTCACGAACTCCGCCGTTTTGTATGAATGATGCACCGCATTAGAAATTGCTTTGGCGTGTTTTTCGTTGATGCCTGATTCTGCGAGCGTCTCAACGAATAGTAGTGTGTCGAAAGGAATAGCACTCATTATAACTAACTTGAAGAGTTAAATTTAAACTAAATGGTATCATTAATTGGGATTTTTTACAAAAAAATTTCTAATTGATTACACCACACAATAGGTAAAAACTGACCACAAATTCCATAGGCCTAATGGCCAATTCTGGCCTTGTTTTATGCCAATCTGATCTCATTCACGCATAATCAAATCATTAAAAAGAGGCTAGGTATGGGCGGCTATGGTAAGAGCAGTGCTGTGCGGTTTTGCAGCAGGTACATGGGCATTACAGCAAAGCGCTGAACTCCCTTCGCGATTGGGCTTAAGCCTATGCGTTGTAGGGTTGGGCCTGTGTGCCTTAGCTGCAGGTGTTTTGCATCGCCTCCAGTGGCCTTGGGGCAAAATTCTATTAATTTTATGCGCTGCCTTGATGGCGGGGTATAGCTGGGCAGCATGGCGAGCGCAGGTTCGCTTGGCGTGGGCGTTGCCGATTGAGTTGGAGCGGTGCGATATCAAAACAGTAGGCATTATCGCCAGTGTGCCACTCAGCGATACACGCCGTACGCGCTTTGTCTTCAAAATCGAGCAAAGCGATCCCGCCGTGCCGTTAATGCCACGTTTGGTCCAGTTGAGTTGGTATGCGCCAGCGGGGGCGCTGCCTATGCGTATACATCCGGGTGAACGTTGGAGGTTCACCCTCAGGCTGGTGCGCCCGCATGGCAATGCGAACTATCACGCAGCTGACCTTGAGGCATCTATGCTTGAGCGCAATCTGCGGGCGACCGGCTATGTGCGTGAACAACCCGCGCCACAGCGTATGGCGGGTCGTGCGAGCGGTCTTATGATCACGCTTGAACGTTGGCGTGATAGGCAGCATCTACGTATTCATGAAGTGTTAGCGCACGCACCGCATACAGGGGTAGTCAGCGCACTGGCGATTGGCTTACAAACGGGAATTTCAGCGGCTGACCGGCAGCGCTTTACACGCACGGGTACAAATCATCTAGTAGCGATCTCAGGTTTGCATATTTCACTCGTCGCAGGTTTTGCTGCGGCGCTGGCCGGCTGGTTGTGGCGGCACTCGTGCTTTATCGGCGCTCACTGGCCGCTGTGGTTGGCAGCACCGCGGGTGGCGGCCGTGGCAGGTGCTGCTGCAGGGTTGCTGTATGCTGGGCTGGCTGGGTTTGGCATACCTGCGCAACGGGCCTTGTTGATGCTGTTGATTGTGGCATTGTCGTTTGCCAGTGCGCGCCGCGTTGCGGTCTCCGTGGTCTTGGCCTGGGCCTTGGCGGTGGTGGTGGCGATTGACCCTTGGGCCACGATCACGGCTGGCTGCTGGCTCTCGTTTGGTGCCGTGGCCGTGATTTTATTGGCGGCAAGCGCCGGTCGCATGACTCACTTTAAATCAGCGGATAAAGCGGCCCAAGAAATCAATGGCAGCATTTTTTCTATACGCGGCATCTATGCTTGGGGAGTGTATCGATGGCGCCACTTATTGGCAACCTTCACGGCATCTTCCCGCATCCAGGGAGCCGTCAGTCTCGGCCTCATTCCATTGACGGCTCTCTGGTTTGCACAAGTACCGTTGTTAAGTCCATTGGCCAATGCATTTGCTATTCCATGGGTGAGTTTTTTGGTGACTCCTCTCGTGCTGCTGGGGGTGTTGCTGCCAGTGCCGCTTGATGCGCTGAGCTTGAAGGTGGCGCACGCGCTCTTAATCGTGTTGGCTAAGGTTCTTGATGTGATTGCAGCGCCGTCGTGGGCACTCTATTCAATCCGCACGCCAGATGTACTCGCCCTTGCATTTGCTGCGCTTGGTATGGGCTGGAGTTTGATGTTACCCGGTTGGCCCTTACGGGGGGCCACGCCACTCCTATTTTTACCATTGGCCTTGCCACTCTCTTCTACCCCCGCAGAGGGCGAATTTCGCATTACGGTGTTAGACGTTGGGCAAGGCGCTGCCACCCTGATTGAAACGGCTAATCATCGACTGCTGTTCGATACCGGGCCACGCTATGATATGACGGCTGATGCCGGTCAGCGGATTGTGCTGCCGTTCCTGCGCGCGCGTGGTATTGAACAACTCGATGCGCTGGTGATTAGCCATGCCGATACTGATCATGCTGGTGGCGCGCGCACTGTGTTGACTGAATTGCCCGTGGCTCGCATGCGGGCATCACTGCCGCCTAAGCATGCGCTGTGGCGGCAGGCGCGCGCGCAGCAGGTAAGGGACCTGGCGGCATGTCATGCCGGCGAGAGTTGGCTTTGGGACGGGGTCCGTTTTACCATGCTATGGCCCAATGAAACGCATGGGCGCAGAGTATTAACTCAAGCAGCAACCAAGAGCAGTCAGGCGCGTGGCAGACGTGAGGCACGCAACGAAGTAAGCTGTGTCTTGCATATTAGTAATCGCCATCATGCAGCATTACTGCCGGGTGACATCGAAGCACGTGAAGAACGTGCTTTGCTGGCACATGATCCGGCAGCGTTAAGTGCCACCTTATTGCTGGCCCCGCATCATGGCAGCCGGACGTCATCAACGGCAGGTTTTTTGGCGGCCGTGGCGCCACGCGAAACGATTTTTCAGGTGGGGTATCGTAATCGGTTTAAGCACCCTAATGCCGCTGTGCTGGCCCGTTACCAAGCGCATGGTAGTAACTTGCATCGCAGTGATCACGATGGCGCAGTGCAGTTTGAGACTGCCGGCGCTGAATTTTTTGTTGAACGTTACCGTACGGCACACCGGCGCTACTGGATGGGGCGTTGATTGAATTAGGTACGCCAAACTAATGCCAGCTTAGCCAAAGCACTTGATCGCTGGGCCGGGATTGGCTTGCTCTAAATGCCAGCCCTTTCCGGGTGTCGACTCAAAGAGCAGCCTCCTTAATAGCGCGGGTAGAGGAGAAATGCTTATTGGCTGTTAGGGGATCGACGTAGGATTTAGCTTTAGGCTTTTTTGGCCCACGCCGCCGAACCCGAATACGTTGCGGGTCGACATGACGAGCAATCTGCAAGAGTAGCTCCCCTAAGGCCGGGCCTTGATATAATTTGAGCCAACTGTCCCAAGTCTCGGGTGGCAAGAAACTCATCATTCCGTAATAGGCCATACGAACCTCATTGGCCATATAGTAAGTAGATACCTCGACCTCTTGTTCTTGATGAGCCTGCTCAATCACGATTTTGAGTAACGCTAGGATGTTATAAGCTAATACGGCTGTGGCAAAGCCCAATAGAGCGGCACGTGGATGCCCCATCGTACGAATTTCGCTTTTGAGATCAGCTTCCAGCCGTTGGAACATACCTTCAATACGCCAGCGCTTGCGGTAAAGATCTGCAATCTTTTGCGCGCCCACCTCAACAGGCAGATTGCTCCAAATACGAAGACGGGTGTCGCCCGAGCTAGTGGGATGATCTAAACGCACTTCAATCCGACGCCAAGTTTGATCTTCATCGCGTAGGCTAATCGTTTGCTCATAAACTTCACCTGTTTCACAGCGCCCCACAGGGTACAACTCACTTTCTTGAGACAGCCTTGGGTGATTCCGACCTATTTCGCGCACGATAAAACACGCGCCTCGGCTTTGCAAGCCCATGAGCACGTTCATAACGCAGAAGTGCCGATCGGCTATCCATACCTCACCAGACTGGGCCCTTTCTAATAAAGGCTCGATGATTGTACGCTCCGATGCATAGGCATCCTCACAGGGTACGATATCCGTAACCAGACTTTGATCTGAATCATAAACCACTAAAGTATGGCCTGGTAACGCCGCTCCTGTCTGCGCCTTTAGCGCTGTTAAACGCTTCTCGCTCGCCGGTAAGTGGTTACCATCCACCATTCGTACTCGGTAACCTGGTAGCGTAACAGGCAAATTCAGCGGTGCAAGCACCGGGGCCAAGCGCATGGCGCTCTGTCGAACTAACTCTTGTAATAGCTTAGGCTCTGTGCGATTGATCTTGTCGTACAGTGAACTCAGCGCCACATTTAATTTCTCTTTATACGTCTGCGAGGCACTATGCAAGGATTGGCAAACCCCTAGAGACACCATCGACATCATCTCTACTACTGTCGAAAACAGCAATTCTCGCGAATACTGCCTTTCCCTATTCTTTTCAAATACCTCGTCTATCCACTTACTATCAAATACTGAACCCATCAACAACCGCGTCATTACGCTTATTGGCATCTTAGCTGTCGCTTGTTCAAACAGTTTTCTCAGCATCATTCTCTCCGATTCGTTGATACTCCTCATTTAGAATAGTTCAAACACCCGGAAAGGGCTGGCTCTAAATGCGATAAAACGAAAGATTTGCAAAGAGCCTAAAACATCAGCGCTTGTGCACGGTATAATTCGGCTTTCCTGCGAGCAATTTAGCAATGACTCAATACGTTTTTGTCACCGGTGGTGTCGTCTCTTCTCTTGGTAAAGGCATTGCCGCCGCTTCACTGGCTGCGATTCTTGAATCGCGCGGTCTTAAAGTAACGCTGCTCAAGCTTGACCCGTATATTAATGTTGACCCAGGCACCATGAGCCCGTTTCAGCACGGTGAAGTTTTTGTGACCGAAGATGGCGCAGAGACGGATCTTGATCTTGGCCATTATGAGCGCTTTATTAGCACTAAGATGCGTAAGGCCAACAATTTTACGACTGGGCAGATTTATGAATCTGTGATTCGTAAAGAGCGCCGTGGTGAATATCTTGGCAAGACCGTGCAAGTGATTCCGCATATCACTAACGAAATTCAAACTTTTATCGAGCGTGGTGCGCAAGAGGCAACCTGTGGGCAGCCTGATGTCGCGATTGTTGAAATTGGCGGCACGGTGGGCGATATTGAATCGCTGCCTTTTCTTGAGGCGGCGCGGCAGATGAGCTTGCGGTTGGGCCGTCGTCAGGCCTGTTTCGTGCATTTGACTTTAGTCCCTTATCTAGCCGCTGCTGGTGAACTGAAGACCAAGCCGACTCAACATAGCGTGCAAAAGTTGCGTGAAATTGGCATTTTGCCGCACGCATTGCTGTGCCGTGCACAGAGTCCAATTCCAAATGATGAGCGCGCTAAAATTTCGCTGTTTACGAATGTGCCGCAAGAGGCTGTGATTTCAGTCTGGAATGTCGATAATATCTACAGAATTCCGCAAATGCTGCATGATCAGGGCCTTGACGAAATCATCTGTAATGAACTTGAATTATCGCCTGCGCCGGCTGATCTGTCGGTTTGGGCTAAACTGGTTGAAGCCCTTGAGCACCCGCAACATTGCGTCACCATTGGGATGGTGGGCAAATATGTTGAGTTGACTGAATCGTATAAATCTTTAATCGAGTCACTTAAGCACGCATCGATTCACACCTCGACCAAGGTCAACATTGAGTATATCGATTCCGAGTTGATTGAAAGAGACGGTCCGAGCATTCTTGCGCATTTAGACGCAATTTTAGTGCCAGGTGGCTTCGGCCGGCGGGGTACTGAAGGCAAAATCACGGCTATTCAGTATGCGCGCGAAGCAAAAATCCCCTATCTGGGCATTTGTCTCGGCATGCAACTGGCTGTCATCGAATTCGCCCGCCATGTTGCCGGGCTGAGCCAGGCAAATAGCACTGAGTTTGATCCCGCAACGCCGCACCCAGTAGTGGCGCTGATTACTGAATGGCAAGAGGGCGATGGCCGCATCGAAAAGCGTAGCGAGGACTCCGATCTGGGCGGCACGATGCGCTTGGGCGCTCAGCGTTGCCCAGTTAAACCCGATAGCCACGCCGAAGCAATCTATGGCGCCTACGTGAGCGAGCGGCACCGTCATCGTTATGAGGTCAACAACCATTTTGTGCCAAAACTCGAAGCGCAGGGAATGTCAATCAGCGCCCGCACACCGACTGAAAACCTGCCTGAGATGATGGAGTTGGATAGCAAGTTGCATCCATGGTTTGTTGGCGTGCAATTCCACCCTGAATTTACTTCTACGCCACGTGATGGTCATCCGCTTTTTAAAGCTTTTGTGCTAGCCGCTCTGCATTATCAACACGGGCGTATAAAAACTCAGATTGCCTCAGTTGCTAAGGATTGTTTATGAAGCTTTGCAATATCGAGGTTGGGCTTCAGCAGCCGTTTTTTCTGATTGCGGGTACCTGTGTCATCGAATCCGAGCAACTCACGCTTGATACGGCTGGCATGCTAAAAGAAATCTGTGATGCCTTGGCTATTCCGTTCATTTATAAAGGCTCATACGATAAGGCTAACCGCAGTTCAGGCCAGTCATTTCGTGGGCTTGGGATGGACGCGGGGCTGAAGATTCTAGCTGAAGTCAAGCGCCAGATTGGCGTGCCAGTATTGACAGACGTGCACGCCGAGCATGAAGTGCCGTTGGCTGCCGAAGTCGTCGATGTCCTGCAAACGCCGGCTTTTCTATGCCGCCAAACAGATTTTATTCAGGCTTGCGCGCGTTCAGGTAAGCCCGTGAATATTAAAAAGGGCCAGTTCCTAGCGCCCCATGATATGCAACACGTCATCAGTAAAGCACGCGCTGCGGCGCGCGAGGCCGGGCTTGATGAGGACCGGTTTATGGCATGTGAACGAGGGGTGTCATTCGGTTACAACAACCTCGTTTCTGATATGCGCGCACTGGCGATTATGCGTGAGACGGGCGCGCCAGTCGTCTTTGATGCCACGCATTCAGTGCAACTGCCAGGCGGGCAGGGCGCTTCTTCAGGCGGCGAGCGTCAATTTATTCCAGTGCTGGCCCGCGCTGCAGTGGCAACGGGTATTGCTGGGCTTTTCATGGAAACCCATCCAGACCCATCAAAAGCAAAATCGGATGGCCCCAATGCGGTGCCACTCAAACAAATGCGCGCATTGCTTGAAACCCTAAGGGCATTAGATACTGCTGTAAAACGGGTACCGTTGCTGGAAGATGATTTTCATTAAACTCGCGCAAGCAACCATTCACTGCGTCACTTAACCTTGATGATCGTTGCAAGCCAAGCATAAGTGAACAAGGGTTACGCAGTGACAGAACAATCTTGCAAATAGCATTAAAATTTTTAATCTGATTATTTTTTGAGGACATCATGAGTGCCATCGTTGATATTATCGGCCGCGAAATACTTGATTCCCGGGGCAACCCTACGGTCGAATGCGATGTATTGCTTGAGTCAGGCACCATGGGTCGCGCCGCCGTGCCATCGGGTGCTTCGACTGGCTCGCGTGAAGCCATTGAGTTGCGTGATGGTGAGTCGGGTCGCTACCTTGGTAAGGGCGTACTCAAAGCGGTTGAGCATATTAATACTGAGATTTGTGAAGCAGTTATCGGCCTTGATGCCTGTGAACAAGCCTTTTTAGATAAGATTTTGCTTGAGCTCGACGGTACTGACAACAAGTCACGGCTTGGCGCCAACGCATTGCTGGCGGTATCAATGGCGGTAGCCAAGGCCGCGGCTGAAGAAGCGGGTTTGCCGCTGTATCGTTATTTTGGTGGCTCAGCGGCCATGCAAATGCCGGTGCCGATGATGAATATTATCAATGGCGGCGCCCATGCGAACAATCGCCTTGATATTCAAGAATTTATGATTGTACCGGTGAGCCAGCCGAGCTTTCGTGAAGCGCTGCGCTGCGGCACCGAAGTGTTCCACGCGCTCAAAAACATTCTAGTAAAGCGTGGCATGAGCACAGCGGTTGGCGATGAAGGCGGTTTTGCACCGGATTTCGCGAGCAACGATGAATGCCTATCCACGATCTTGCAAGCAATCGAAGCCGCAGGCTATCGGGCGGGCGAAGATGTGTTGTTAGCGCTGGATTGTGCGGCGAGCGAATTTTATCGGGATGACCGATACCAACTCGCAGGCGAAGGACTGCAACTGCGCGCCAGTGAGTTTACCGATTACTTGGGTGCGCTGGCTGACAAATTCCCTATCGTATCCATCGAAGACGGCATGGCTGAGAATGACTGGGACGGTTGGAAGCTATTGACTGATAAGCTGGGCAAAAAAATCCAATTGGTGGGCGATGATCTGTTCGTAACCAACACGCGTATTTTAAAAGAAGGGATTGATCGTGGCATTGCCAATTCAATTTTGATCAAAATTAATCAGATTGGCACCCTGACTGAAACTTTTGCCGCGATTGAAATGGCCAAGCGTGCGGCTTACACGGCTGTGGTGTCGCATCGTTCGGGCGAGACGGAAGATGTGACGATTGCCGATATCGCGGTGGGTCTCAATGCCGGGCAAATCAAAACGGGATCGCTGTCGCGCAGTGATCGAGTTGCAAAATACAATCAACTATTGCGAATTGAAGAAGATTTAGGCGAGGTCGCCAGCTATGGTGGTCGCGCAGCATTCTATAATCTGCGGTAATGGGTCACTGCAGAGCGGATAGTTTTATCTTACCGCCTGTTTTACCCAGCGCATCGCAACCTGTAGTGTGTAAGCGCCAAACTGTGGCGCACTGGCTTATTCCTGTTATACGATGCGGCTTGTCACAATTGTATTGACCATTTTACTGGTCCTGATCCAGTATCCGCTATGGTGGGGCCATGGCGGCTGGTTGCGTGTGCATGAGCTTAAGCAGCAGCTTGAGCGCCAGCAACAAAAGAATGTCGGACTAAAATTACGCAATGAGCAGCTAGCAGGAGAGGTCCGCGATCTGCAAAACGGAGTGGCAGCCATTGAAGAGCGCGCACGCTATGAACTAGGTATGGTCAAAGAAGGGGAAATTTTTGTCAGGGTGGCGCCTGATCCGCCGCCTCGCATCAAGCAGGAGAAAGCGCAGCCAAGCCCAAACAGACCCACCCATAGCCGTACTCTGCCCAGCCGGTAAAAAGGCCCAAGCTGGGCAAAATGAAAAGATGAAATCTCTTTTGTTGTTAGTTTGCAACAATTGCATAAAGGGCAAGCTAGAAGCGATCTATCTAGCTGCTTTATAGTGTGGTGACCAGAGCATTTGCAGGAATGAGATACTGATTACATGGAACGAATGCTAAACCGGGTGCAATGGCCGGTCCCTGATATTACATCCTGTGTGAGGACGTGCAAGAAAACAGAACCGTTGTTGGTGAGCTGGGCTTGCGATGAAGCAGAAGTGCAAGCCGCACAACGCTTGCGCTACCGCGTATTTGCCGAAGAAATGGGTGCTTGCATTGGTGGCGCGTTGGGTCTTGACTGCGACGAATTCGATGCACACTGTGATCATCTGCTCGTGCGTGATCCACACACGCTCGAAATCGTAGGCACTTACCGCGTATTACCGCCACACCGGGCCATGCGCCTCGGACGCCTATACGCACAAGGCGAATTTAACATTGAGAAATTAGCGCCTTTACGCGAGAAAATGGTCGAAGTGGGGCGCTCTTGCGTGCATCGCGATTACCGCCGCGGCATGGTCATTATGTCGCTATGGACAGGTTTGGCTGACTATATGCAGCAGCATGGTTATGAAACAATGCTCGGTTGTGCGAGTGTCTCAGTGGCTGATGGTGGTCATTTTGCGGCTAATCTATACCGGACTTTACAAGCTGACTCGATGACTACGAGCCAATATCGCGCCTTTCCGCGCGTCGCTTTGCCAGTTGACTCGCTGCAAACGGAGGCAAACGTTGCGCTGCCGCCATTGATCAAGGGGTATCTACGCCTTGGCGCAAAAATTTGCGGCGCGCCTGCGTTTGATTCAGATTTCAATACAGCCGATTTCCTGACATTATTCAAACTCTCGGAAATTAATCCGCGTTATGCCAAGCACTTTCTGGCTGCTGAGCAGCATAGTGACTGCTTTGAAATAGCCAGGTGAGAGGGGGGCAACTTCATATTACGATCGTAGACAGGTTAAAAAAGCCGCTGCTACAAATTAGAAAATTGACAAATCGGGAATTTCGTTGACAAATTGGGGTGGGCACTCCCCGCAAAGCCTTATGTGGTGGGGTGACCGACGGGGCTCGAACCCGCGACAACTGGAATCACAATCCAGGACTCTACCAACTGAGCTACGGCCACCACTGAGAAAGACATATCAGCCAGCCAAGAAACAGCTCACTGAAAAGGGTGAATTATACAAAGCCCAGGGCTCTTGCGCTAGTACTATTTAACAATCTTGTAGGAACTAAATAGAAATTTACGGTTTCGCCCTCGTCGATCGATCATAGAGTTTCACTGTCAACGCCAGCTTTATATTTGTTGAGAGCCTTGGGCCTACCGCCTGAGGCTTTCGTATTCACTTTTTTGACGATAGTTGATGTTTTCATCAGAACCTTGTTGTTTGCCTCCAGCGTAGGCTGTCAACAAAATTTTCAAGTTGACTCAAATTATCCAAGCCTGCTGCAGCCGTAGCTCCCACAAGGCCTGAAGAAACCAGGGAGGACGCCTCGGCCTCAGATTTAAGGCTGAGGCGAAGCTCTGCAAAGACACGCTTTCTGCTGGCCTCATCCCACCCATATATTCCAGGTATGGTTCTCCCGTCGTAGTACACCGCCTCCTGCGCGCTCACAACAGCGTACGACATGGCAAGCAATACCTCCAGCTTGTCAAACGCAAGCTGAAAGGCGAGTTTCGATGGAAAACTCATACCGATTTGCTCCCACAGAAGTTGCTCAACGTGATTATTCAATGGGGTGTGCTCTTTTTCACGTCCGGGGAGGCATTGCATAATGCTGTCCGCCTTTTTGTCAAAGAGAGCACAGATCGGCGTCAACGTTGCCACATGTTTGTCCTCCTTATATTTTTGGAGAATATGCATATTCAATACTGCGCTCAGCGTCTGCCACCGCTCTCTAGCTACGGTACCGAGACCAAATGCATACAGCAAGAGGGTAGCGGGATATCGTTGAAGGTGCTGCCACAACAAGGTATTTCCGTCGGTCTGGCCCAACGAAAGCATTACAATTGCATTCGCCCAGGACGTAGCCTGATCCCCATCGCTCCATTGCCCTGCCACAAAGCCCATGTGAATCAGCGTGGTTGAAACTGCCTCGTACTTTCTCAAACGGTTTAGTACAGAAATGCCGGACATATCTTGGGATTTCATGTCGAAGGAGGAATCACGCGTCACGACTCGGGTCACACCATCGACTTCTCGTGTGACAAGATCGTCATGGGCGATATGATACTTCGATTCGGATAGATACTTTTTGAGCATTGTAACAGCCGTTCCCGTCGACAAAGGATGCGGGCGAGAGAACTCCTCTAATGCCTTGACTTGTTCCCTTAACTCAGTAAAGAAGGTATCCGCATCGGCTACGTTTACCAACGTTGCCCCTCGATGTTTGATAAGGGCTTTGGCTTGTTCACTAGGTTCTACGTGGCTGGTCCAAAAAGTTGAGAAGCGTCGACACTTGACACCGAGGATTATCTTTTTCAGCGCGACATCCCAATCGGCTGACCAACCTGAGACAATTAAGCCAAATTCGTCGAATACGCGATTAAGGAGATGATTGAACTCCTTAGAATACTTAGCGAGTTCCTTGGGGGTATTCTTGATACAAGCCTCAATCTAATTCTGTATCGACAATGAGTGGCGGCAAAATCGTGCTAGCGGTATGCACTAAAGTAGCGCCGATTTAATCTAATTAACACGAATTAAAGAAAATGGAGAACAAACATGTTAGGAAGTATGTCTCACTCAGCGTTACCAGAAAACCTCGCGCGGAACGTCGGTGAACTATATTTAACTCAAGCTCGCACTGAGAGGGAAAAGGGGCACTTGGATGTGGCGCTGGTCCTATACGATCGGGTGAAAGAAATGCTGAAATCGCTTGGGAGCGTAAAAGCGGCCTTGAGGAAAGCGCAAGAACCCCAAACGTTAGCCGATGAGACATTGCGAGCGATGATGGCCGATGCTTATTTCGAACGTGGGGAAGTGTTAGATCGCTTAAATTTATTTGACAAAGCACGAATTAGCTATATTAAGGCTAAGATATGGGGACACGCTGAAGCCAAACATCGTGTGGAAGTTTCTCAACCCCTTCCATCAGGACATAGCGCTCACTTAAGTACGCAGACTTTTGCTCAGCCTGCCTCAGAGCCATTGCAGCAGCCTGATGCCTCGTCTGCTGAGGCAAAAAGCGATCTGGTGGATTATCTATTCGAAAAGGCGCTGTTGACGCTGAGCTCTCTAGAGGTGTCCAAAAAACCCACCCTTTTTCTGGTGTACGCCCACGATAATCCAGCTCACGGAAAGGCCGAGGCCTCTACGTCTAAATATTTAATCAATAAATTATTTCAACTCCGGGGAGCCAACCTGTTTTCCGATCAAGCGCCGACGGGGCAAAGGTATTCAACCTCCCCGGAAGATCTGGAAAAAGATTGCAAGCTAGAAGATATCTTAACCAATCAGCTCTGTTTGTTGCCGGCTCGGTTAATAAAAGATGTGGAACCGGTTAATAAGGTCGTAGTGTGTTGCTCTGAAGTATTAGGAAGCTACCTAAAATGGCAGTACTATGAGGATTTTTATAAGGAACTTCGAGAAGCCTATAGCGAAGATCGAGACGCCTATCGCCAAGGCGGCAAGCAACCAGGCGCTTCGGCAATACGTGAGGTAGTCAGGAAATTTTCAGAAGAGGAAAAATATAAGAAAGAATTCCATCATGTGTTGACAGAAATCGCTTTTTTGCAAATCCGGGCAGAGCATCTGAAAGATACGCACGGCATTATCCCGGTTTCGTTAGCTAAAGATAGCTATGACTACTGCCTAAAGCGTTTTATTCCAGCGACCACGGTTCGCATGGAGGATATTTCTCGATTTTCGGAGCAAGCGCAAGCGGGGCAAGAAGTGTATCCGAATAAAAGTCGGCACTGGGTGCTGTTTAAGCTGATCGAGCGACTTTTAATCAGCAGCGATGAGGCGAAAACGTTTCTAGGCAGGTTTTGGCAGGGTTATGACGAGTGTATTTCCCGCTTAAAGCAAGATTCAACGCTTGGCGAGCTTGGTTTTGCAAAGCTATTAGACGGCATCTTCGACGATATACGGACAACGCTGCACAGCCAGCTTGCCTCTATCGTGAAGCAACAAAACCAGCGGCTGTGGATACTCAACGCAGATCCCAGGGCCGCGCTGCAGGGGCAGTATTTTGCTGCGCTCAAGCACGATGATGCGTTTAATGAAACCCAACAGCTGTATGTTGAACCGCGGGGCAAAGCGACATCACATGGGAAGGCCGAGATCTTTGACCTTTTATCCAAAGTTAAAGCGCTTCTTAGGGATAAACAGGTGGTGCTGCTGGCGGGGGACTCAGGGGCGGGCAAAACCACGTTGAATCGCGTTTTAGAAAAGCAATTATGGGAGAATAAAAAAGAACACGATGCGATTCCACTGTTTATTTCTTTGCCAAGTATTGATAAGCCTGAGCACGATCTGATTGCCAAAGCATTAAAGAAAAGAGGCCTGTCAGAATTTCAGATTCAGGCCTTAAAGAAAGAAAAACAAAAATTCATCTTTATTTTGGACGGCTATGATGAGATACGGCAGACGCAGAATCTGTATCTGAGCAATCGGATCAACCAGTCCGATGGCTGGCAGGGCCAGATGGTGATCAGTTGTCGCAGCGAGTATCTGGGTCGTGACTATCAAAGCCGTTTTCAACCGAATCCGAGTCGGCAGGGCGAAGCCCCGTCCTTTCAAGAAGTCGCGATTGAGCCGTTTTCAGAAGCAGAACGCAATCGCTATCTCACAAAATATGTGGAGCACAACCGAATGGGTTGGGCGTCGCAACGCTATCAAGCGGCGTTGGAGCAGCCGCATTTAAAAGACTTGGTGAGCAACCCATTTTTGCTGCAAGTGGTGCTCGAAGCGTTGCCGTACCTGGAAAACGAGGGGAAAGGACGAAGTGCGGTGCAGTTACGCTTGGACCTATATGAGCATTTCGTCAGACGTTGGTTCGAACGTAATCAGCAGCGCTTAGGGACACAGGATTTAAAAGGGGCGCAAGGAGAGATCTTTAGAGCGTTGAGTGATGATGGCTTTGCCCGGCACGGACTACGATTTGTGCAAGACTTAGCGGTGCATCTGTATGTCGAGAATGGGGGCAACCCAATTGTCGAGTATTCGTTGTTCGAAGACAAGGGGAATTGGAAAGAGGCATTTTTTGGGTCGGAAGAAGGAACGCCGTTGCTGCGAGAAGCCTGGCCCCTGATCCGAAGCGGCAATCAATACCGATTTATCCATAAATCGCTGCTGGAATATTGTGTGGCGCGCGCGCTGTTTGAGTCGTTCGATGCGTGCATGGCGCTCAATACCCGCCACCGTCGTGGTAGCAATGCTTCCGTCTATAGTTTTGAAGCCCCACCTATTCGGCCTCGCCCAATGCTGAGAGACTTACCGTTAGCCCCTAAGCATTGGATCGGCGATCTGGGTGTGATGCGCTTGTTGACCGAGCGTGTTCAGAAAGAGCTGCTCTTTAAGGAGCAGCTGTTAGCCATTATTGAGCGGTCAAAAACCGATGCAGGGGTGCGCCAACTAGCGGCCCATGCGATGACGATCTTGGTCAAAGCGGGTGTGCAGTTTAATGGTGCCGATTTAAAGGGTATCCAGATACCTGGGGCAGATCTGAGTTTTGGGATATTTGACTCAGCGCAGTTGCAAGGGTCGGATTTAAGAAAGGTCATTCTTCACACGAGTTGGCTGCGCCAGGCGAATTTAAGCGGAGCGCAGATGACCGGGGTGCAGTTTGGCGAATGGCCTTATCTCCAGGAAAAGGAGCGTGTGAGTTCCTGCGCGTATTCCCCTGATGGGAAAAGGCGTGTCGTAGGTCTTCTTGGCGGTAAGATCAGCGTGTATTCGACTTCGAATTGGGAAAAAATCCTCACCTTAGAAGTAAGTATCTACGGGGGTTCTCGCGTCTTGTATTCGACAAGCGTGGTGTATTCGCCAAGCGGCTCGCAGATCGCCTCGGGGAGTCAGGACCATACGGTCCATCTGTGGGACGCGCAAAGCGGAGCTCTTGTGCACACCTTAAAAGGACATACAGGCCATGTTAATAGCGTAGTGTATTCGCCGAGCGGAACGCAGATCGCCTCGGGCAGCGAGGACACGACAGTCCGTCTGTGGTACACGGAAAGCGGAGCCCTTGGGCACACCTTAGAAGGACATACCGACTATGTTAAGAGCGTGGCGTATTCGCCGAGCGGAACGCAGATTGCGTCGGGCAGTAGGGACAAGACGGTGCGGCTGTGGGACGCGCACAGCGGCGCCCGTGGGCACATCTTAGAAGGGCATACCTCCCCTGTTTTGAGCGTGGTGTATTCGCCGAGCGGAACGCAGATCGCCTCGGGCAGTTATGACAGGACGGTGCGGCTGTGGAACGTGTACAGCGGAGCCCTTGGGCACACCTTACGCGGACATACCGGAGAGGTTAATAGCGTGGTGTATTCGCCGATCGGAACGCAGATCGCCTCGGGCAGTGGCGACCAAACGGTACGTCTGTGGGACGCGGAAAGCGGAGCCCTTGTGCACACCTTAGAAGGACATATAAGAAAGGTTACTAGCGTGGTGTATTCGCCGAGCGGAACGCAGATCGCCTCGGGTAGTGAGGACTGTACGGTGCGTCTGTGGGACGCGGAAAGCGGAGCCTTTGGGCACACCTTAGAAAGACATAGAAACTCTGTTAGTAGCGTCATGTATTCGCCGAGTGGTACGCAGATCGCCTTGGGTTCTGGCAATGTGGTGCAGCTGCGGGACGCGGAAAGCGGAGCCCTTGTGCATGCCTTAGAAGGACATATCTCCGATGTTTGGAGGGTGGTGTATTCGCCGAGTGGGTCGCAGATCGCCTCGGGCGGTAAAGACCAGACGGTACGTCTGTGGGACGCGGAAAGCGGAGCCCTTGGGCACACCTTAAAAGGACATACTGACGGTGTTACTAGTGTGGTATATTCGCCGAGCGGGTCACAGATCGCCTCGGGCAGTAATGACATGACGGTACGTCTGTGGAACGCGCAAAGCGGAGCCCTTGAGCACATCTTAAAAGGACATAGCGTCTGTGTTAACAGCGTAGTGTATTCGCCGATCGGATCGCAGCTCGTCGTGGGCAGTTATAACAAGGTGTGGCTGTGGGACGCGGAAAGCGGAGCCCTTAGGTACACCTTAGAAGGACGTGTCCCCTATGTTAATAGCGTGGCGTATTCGCCGAGCGGTTTGCAGATTGCCTCGGGCAATGATGGCGGTACGGTCTGTCTGTGGGACGCGGAAAGCTTAGCCCTTGAGCGCACCTTAAGAGGACATACAACGGGGGTTAATATCGTGGTGTACTCGCCGAGCGGTTTGCAGCTCGCCTCGGGCAGTTATGACAAGACGATTCGTCTGTGGGAGGCGGAAAGCGGAGCCCTTGAGCACACTTTAGAAGGACATACAAACAGGGTCAATAAGTTGATGTATTCACCGAGTGGCTCGCAGCTCGCCTCGGGCAGTAGTGACAAGACGGTCCGTCTGTGGGATGTTGCCTCGGGTCAGTGTCGAGCGGTGATTGAAGGTTTTAACGGAAGCGTTTATAGCTTTGCCTGGAAAAGGACCTGCGACGGCAGCTATCTAGTGACTGGGAGTGAAGATAAATCAGTGCGCCGGTGGGAGCTGAAAAAAGAAGGAGAAGAGACTAAAGTGATTTTATGCTGGAGTTCGGGGCATGAAGCCCTGACAGTGAAGGGTACGTTATTGGAAGGGGCGGTAGGGTTAAGCGAGAGGAATGGGGCACTTTTGAAGCAGCGAGGGGCGGTAGAGAAGGCTTTATCGTTGGTGGAGGCGGAAAGGAGGCCTATCAGTGAAGCGTCCGAGGGGTCGAGCTTGAAGCTGGAATCCAACAGAGGGCATTTGGAAACGGCCGAGCCGAACTCATCGGGCAGGGAGCTTACCAGCGGGCCTCTGGAGATCAGCGAGGCCTCGGTGATTTCGAAATCGAGGCGCTGGTATAAAAAAGTGGGGTTTTGACAGAGAGTAGCGAAAGCGTCTCACGGCGCTTTCGCTACGGAATGAATGTTCTATTATCTTGTTTAGCAAGCCAAATGAATAGCTCAGTGAATCCTGCTCGGCTATTCGCTATTTTCTTGGATTTACGCGAGCCTGTCAGTTTTTTTTTTGTGTCCGAAGTCACAGTTAAATTTTACACCTCTTCGCTTTGGGGTGGGTGACGCTTCTTCTGTAGTTCATCCAGTTTTCGGGCAAGAATACGACCAATTTTAGTGGTTGGCACGGGCCTATCCATATCGTCGTGTTTGCAGTGGATATCGTAAGTTTCGATATTGCCGAGAACGTAAGGTTTCCATAAATCAGCAAAAGAGGGCTGGGTAGATCCATCTTCCGCTATCGTTGCTTGAAAGAAGAGCATGTCGCCGGAATAAATGAGCGGAGAAAAATTATTTAAAAGACAAAGGTTATTTTTGATGATATTGCGAGTTTTTTCCCATAAATATTCTCCCGCATCTGAAATATTTTCATCGCTATAGCGATCAAGAAGTTTGATGTAGGTAGTTTCTTGATCTAACTCAAGTTTATTGTCCAACTGGAAAGGGCCCGGATGACTATCCAACAAAGCCAGCAAAGTGACTCTTTCGCCTTGTTGTTCAAGCTGGGTTGCGATGCTGTGCACAACATTGCCGCCAAAAGACCAGCCCAGCAAATAATAAGGCCCGTTAGGCTGAATCCGGCGAATGTGTTTAATATAGTCTGACGCCATGGCATCGATTGTTTCTGCAAGCGGCGACATGCCACTGAGTCCACAAGCTTGCAGACCATAGACAGGTTGGTCCGCGTCTAAATGCTGAGATAGATTGATATAACTCCAGCTCAGCCCTGCCACCGGGTGAACGCAGAAAAGAGGCGGCCGAGTGCCTTCTGGTTTGATGGGAAGCAAGACATTAAATGAATCGTCTTGGGCGCCGTCTAGCTTGAGTAAACGCTGCGCCAATCCCGCGATGGTAGGCGCTGCAAACAGCATGTGGAGGGCCATCTCAACGCCCAACGTGGTGCGAATACGGTTGATCATCCGCACGGCGAGCAGCGAGTGGCCGCCGAGCGCGAAGAAACTATCGTAACGACTGATGCGCTCCAAACCAAGCAGTTCAGTCCAGATTGTGGCGAGTGCGATCTCGATCTCGCCTTGTGGCGCTTCATACGCTTGATGGGCGAAGGCTTCATCGTCCGGAGCTGGTAGCGCTCGACCAAGCTTGCCGTCGGGCAGGTAGCGGGCTAGGTCTCCCGTCTTGTCCATACGCAGCAGCTCGCGCTCTTCGCTCGGCAGCACTTCCAGTTGCCAAGCCGGTTTGTCCAGCCTTTGTTCAAGCGCTTCGGCTAGGCTCTGCAACGCCTGCTGCATATAACCGCAGATCCGATGAGGATCAAGCGGACTCACAACCTGAGCGATCAGTCCCAAGGTTTTTCCGAAATCCTCCACGAACAGAGCGAGTGGATAGTTCGTGCGTTCGTCCACACTCAACACTTCAATGCCGGGCGCCATTTGGCCCTCTGATGGCACCACAATGTGGTGCCGGTAGTTCAGTAATGCACTAAACAAGGATGTACCCGCCGGCACGCCACTGCAGCGTTGGGCCAGCGCCAGCGATGCATGTTCGTGGTCGAGTAGCCCAGCTAGGAGCGCATGCGTATCCCGCACACTGTGCTCAACGCTGCGCTTCAACTCAACGCATAGTGGCAGGGTGTTAATGAACAGCCCCAGTGCCCGGTCGGCACCGTCACCTGCCTGCATTCGCCCAAATAGCACCGTGCCAAATACCGCCCGCTGTAGGCCACTACTGCGTGCAAGCACCTGTGCCCAAGCCAGGTGACATAAACTAGCCAGACTCACGCCCAGTCGTTTCGCCTGAACGCGCAGGCGCTCGTTCAACGCCTGCGGCAGTAGTCGGCGCGATTCGGTAATCCCGGTACCGTCGCGATACGTATCGGTCAGCCCGAAGGGCAACGTAGGCTCCTCCACTTTGGCCAGCATATCGGTAAAGAACCGCTCGTGCGCGGCCTGACTCATACCCAGACGTGTTTGCGCCACCAGGTTGCGGAACTGTTGGGGAGCCGGCAGCATCTCGCCCCGACCTTCGAGGAACGACTGCACTTCGGTCTGCATGATTTCCAGCGTCGAGTGATCCTCGATCAAATGGTGTAACAGGTGGACCAGCAGCCAGCGGCCATCACTGTTCTGCGTAATCACGAAACGCAGCAATGGGGCTTGGGTCAAATCAAGACGATGCTGACGGAAACGCTGAGTCAGTTGTTCAGTGATCGGTCCATCGGCTGGATCCAGGGTGAGCTCTGTGATAGACAACGGCGCCTGACGCCAGACTACCTGCGCGGGCGTGGATAGATGCGCCCAGACAAAGGCGGTGCGCAGAGTATCGTGGCGCTTGACGATCTGCTGGATTGCGTCTAGATAACGATCGAGTTGCTCCCGGTCAGTAAAGGCCATTTGGGCAATCAACAGATACGGATCGCCTTCGGTCGCCAGCAAGTGGTGAAACAGGAAGCCGTCTTGCAGCGGGGACAATGCATAAATATCTTGGATATTCGCAACGCCACCGGGAACCTGTGCCGCAATCTGATCGATCTCAGCCTGACTAAGATCGATCAGCGGCAGCATGTCCGGCGTCAGCTTGATGATGTCGGATGGAATGAGATTGGGCGGCACGGCGACTTCCCGATGCTGGCCCAGCGATTGAGCCAACTCGCTTAGCGTAGGCGTATCGAACAATGCACGCACCGAGACCGTCAAGCCAAGAGAACGCAGGCGTTCGATCATCCGCACGGCGAGCATCGAATGGCCACCGAGCGCAAAGAAGCTGTCGTGACGGCTGATGCACTCAACCCCGAGCAGCTCTGCCCAGATGGTGGCCAGCGTCGTCTCTACCTTACCTTGCGGTGCCTCATATGCCTGGCGCGCAAAGGCTTCACCATCCGGCGCCGGCAGTGCTCGGCGATCAAGTTTGCCGTTGGGCGTCAACGGCAGTGCATCCAAGCGCACAAAGGCGGCCGGCACCATATACTCAGGCAGCCCGGCCACGAGATACGTACGCAGTGTGTTCGCCAGTTGTTCGTCCACCTCGGCTACAACATAGGCAACCAGCCGCTTGTCGCCGTCTTCGTCTAGCGCAAGCACGACAGCATCGCGCACCTGAGGATGTTCGTTAAGGCGTGCTTCGATTTCGCCGAGTTCAATCCGAAAGCCCCGGATCTTAACTTGGTGATCGTTGCGGCCGAGGAATTCGAGATTGCCGTCGGGCAGATAGCGGGCCAAGTCGCCGGTCTTATACATGCGGGCCTCAGCATGATTGCTGAACGGATCGCAAAGAAAACGCTCGGCGGTCAATTCAGGCCGGTTCAAATAGCCACGCGCGACACCCGCTCCGCCAATATACAGTTCGCCGACCATGCCCAACGGCACTGGCTGACCCTCGGCATTCAGCAGATAAACCTTAAGATCGGGAATCCTTACTCCAATCGGACTACCCACTTGATGACTATCCTGTGGTCGTAGTGGCTGGTAAGTGACATGCACGGTGGTTTCGGTAATGCCATACATGTTCACTAATTGAGGCGCGCGCTCCGAACGCATGGCGTACCATGCCTGCAAGATTGCAGGTTCAAACGCTTCACCGCCGAAAATCACATAGCGTAATTGATCACGCAATTGGCTTTGTGCTTGGCTGGCAATAAAAGTCTTAAAAGCACTGGGTGTCTGATTCAATACGGTCACGCCCTGCTCGCAAACCAGCCGGTGAAACTCTTGTGGTGAGCGGGCAATCTGATGAGGGACTAAGATCAGTTTCCCGCCATAGCGCAAGGCTCCCCAGAGCTCCCAAACCGAAAAATCGAAGGCAAAGGAATGGAACAGGCACCAGGTATCATGCTGGTTAAAGTGATACCAAGGTTCTGTGGCATCAAACAGACGTACAATCTGCGCATGCTCAACCATCACGCCTTTGGGTGCGCCGGTAGAACCGGACGTATAGATTACATAGGCGAGATGACGAGCAGTCAGGCCAAGCACGTGCGGATTAGTGGCTGCCTGTTCTGGCTGCACCGCTGGATCGAGCACAGTCAACGAGGCGAGTGCCCTTTCGCCCAATGTGGCGCGGCCCACTGCGTCTGCCAACAGGATCCGTGGCGCCGCATCGGTGAGAATGCTCGCCAGCCGCTCGCCCGTATATGCCGGATCAAGTGGCACATAAGCACCACCCGCCTTGAGAATTGCCAGTAGCCCCACCACCAACGCTAGACTGCGTTCCACGCAGATCGCCACCAGCGTATCTGGTTGCACGCCCAGTTCGATGAGCTGATGCGCAAGACGATTAGCACGCGCATTCAGTTCCGCATACCCTAATGCCTGACCTTCGTACACCAAGGCAATGGCGTTCGGCGTACGCTCAACCTGTGCTTCAAATAACTGATGAATGCATTGGTGCGCTGGATACGGCGCCTCTGTTACATTCCATTCGACCAGCAATTGCCGCCGCTCCGCTGCACTGAGCAGGTCGATGCCGTCAATTGGCTGCGTGGGCTCTGTGGCCAGGGCGTCCAGGAATTGTAGAAAACGGCGCTGGTGTGCCATGAGTTCGTTTGCTGTATAGAGGTCGGGGTTCGCGTCAAAGTCAATCCGCAATGGGCTGTCCCCGGATAGGACATAGACCGCGATCATTAGGTCTTCGACCGGTCCATTGACAAGATTATGAGTGGTTGATGCATGTTTGCCAAAGCGCAGGTCATGGTCAAATGGCATCAGATTGATGGTCGGACCAAACAATTGCCGGCCTTGCGCCAGTCGGAGTTCTCGCCGTAGCTCTTCACCGCGATAGCGTTGATGTCGAAATCCACGTTTAATCTCTTGCGCCGCTTGTTCTATCAATGATGTGAGGTTCGTGTCTGGCTGCACAGTGAGTCGGATCGGCATGACATTAGACGTCATGCCGGGAATACCCCGGCCTTTGCCAAAGCGAGCTGGCACCGGAAAGCCTAACACCACGTCTTGAGCACCGGTTAAACGATGAAGATACGCCGCCACGGCAGCGGTAATAAACTGAGCCAAACCACTTGCGTCAGAAGCGTAAGTGCGCATTGTTTGAGAGGAGAGGTAAGCTGTCTGACGCAAACGGTGGTGCAAAGCGGGGGCTTGCCTATCTGCAAGTGTCACAGCGCTAGGCCAATCCGCGCAGTGCGCAAGCCAATATTCCCGATCTTTTGTAAAGTGCGCAGAGGCTCGGTAGCGAAGATCATTTTCCAGCAGCAGCGATACGGGCCCGAATGGGCGCTCTTGCGCTGTTACCCCGTTGACTAGTGCGCTATACACCTGCGCCATGCGTTGCGCGATAAGGCGGCCACCGGCCCCATCCATCGCGATATGGTGACAACGCTGATACCAAAAAAATCGATCAGATGCGACTTTTAACAATGCAAAGCCAAACGGCAAGTCATTCAGTAGATCGGTTGGCTGTTCGTAGTCCGCTTGCATCCAAGCTTCGGCAGCAGCTTGAGGATCAACCTCTGCGCTGAGATCGATCAAAGGAAGCGACCAATCCGGCACACTGATAAATTGTTGAATGCCATCGCTACTTTCGATGAATTGAAGACAAAAGCTTTCTGCTTCCGCGATCACCTGTCGCAAGGCGACTTCGAACAAGGCCGAGTCAACCGCGCCATGGATTTCTGTGAATTGGCAAATATTGTAGACAGGACTGCGGGGGGTGATTTGCTGCGCGAGCCAAATCTCCATTTGTGCAGCGGATAAGGGGTAGGTGACTGGATTTAGATTGACACAAGCAGGCATAAGTCTTTTCTAAAGAAAAAATTAAAGATCGGCCATGGGCTGATGGGCCGCGCGATAGAATTTCAACTATGGAACTTGGACTACAGAACCTAAAAAATACTAGGAACTGTTGAAGTTTGGCACTAAGCTCTTGCAAAATAAGAGCACGCCCGTATTGTTGAGATTCTCATACAGGCACAACACGAATTTGCAATGCGTCGATTACTTCTTATGGATGAATTTCGGTTGTAGTTGGAAAATATTTTGCCTGATAAGCAAATTTATCGCAAGCCCAATTGGCGTTTAATCTCTTCGGGTTTAATTCCGCGCCGGTGTTTGACGAACGTATGGATGAAGCTCTCAGAGAGGTGTGCCTAAAGGTTTCGAAGCGGTATGAGTTGAAGTTTCTGGAGATTAGAACGGACGAAGATCACGTTCATTTTTTGGTTCAGGCGGTGCCGACGTACAGTGTGTCGAAAATTGTCCAGATTCACAATTCAGCCTGCAATTGGCGGCTGAACTGTGATCAAGAGACAGCAGCAAGCTGCGGGGTGGTTCATTTCAAGCCAAGCACCTTTGGCTTGACCTCAGTTACGACGCTTGGCTGAGGTCAAGTACATCAAACGCCTCTACGAACTGCTACTGCGCAGAGCGTTAATCCGTGCCGTAGCTGGGCGAACGCGGGCCGTAGAGGATCCCCCCTGGTTGCGCCGATAACAGACGCAAGCTTGTTGTTCCGGCAATCCCGTAGCTCCGGTCGGTTGAACTGTTGATGATCTGCTTGACCACCGCTGTCATCAGCATACCAACCAGGCTGCCGCCGTTATTGTTGCCTTCGTTGCTCGACGCGCTGGCATAGCCGGTCCACAAGGTCTGGCCGCTCCTGAGGTCCACCAGCCTGGCATTGGCCGCCACGATGCTGACACTGTCGAACACCATATACTTGGTGCCGTACTGCGTGATCGTGATATACAGAGCGGCATCAGCGCTGAAGATGTCTCTGAGCTTGGCGACCGGCACGTCGTGGATATCGCTGGCAACGGTCAGGCCATTCTGCTGGAAGGTCTCGTTCACTAGTGTGACCGGCAGCACGTAGTAGCCTGCCTCGGCTAGCGGCACAGTCACCTGCGACAACATGCCGTAGCTTGCGCCCACTTCTAGCGATTTGTTAAGCGGCGGTAAGACGACGATCGAGCGCGGCTTGCTGGCCTTGAAGGCCGAATAGTCGACCTTCTTCGTTGGCGCTGCACAAGCCGCCATCAAGACAACCAGGCCAGCGGCGGTAAACAGTTTTAGGAAGCGCTGGGTCATCATTGGGTCCCCTTTTTGACGTTCTTCATCAGGAAGTCGATATAGGCTGCCGACTCTGGAAACAGCGCCTTCTCGGTCTGGAATTCCTGGACCATTTGGTCATCCTTGCCTAAGCTCGAATACAGAAGGCCCAGATGGGCATGGTAGCCTGGTGGTACCGCACCGTTAGTTGACTTGATCTTCTCCAGGCCGCGTTCAAGTTCAGCAATCTGCTTTTCCTTCGATGCGCCCTTGAAGTATTCGTAAACCTGCGGCTGGTAGCCCTCCCACTGATACAGCGGCTTGCTCGGCGCGGCGCAACCGGCCAGCAGCGCGCCTCCCATGACGGCAGCAGTGGCTGCTCGCCATATCGTAAACGTTGTGCTCATGATTGTCGTTATCCCTTTCGATGTGCTATTGCTCTGCCTCATTGCGCGCCTGGCTTCCACGCGCCGCTTTCAATACTATTGACCAGGTTCGTCACGGCCTCTCGCATGGCCAGGTCTAGCACCTTGCCGTTGAGCGTCGAGTCGTAGCTGGCGGTGCCGCCAAAACCGATCATTTCACGATTTGACAGCTTGTATTCGCCCGCTCCGCCAGCCGAGAACACCACTTCGGAGGTGGCGATGTTAACCACATTCAGACTGACCTTCGCATAGGCGACCTGCTCCATGCCGCGTCCTAGGATGCCGAACAACTGGCGGTCGCCGGTTTCCTTGCGACCGAATTCAGTCACGTCGCCGGTGATCACGTAATCCGCGCCCTTGAGCTTCTGCGTCGCGTTCTTGATGGCGGCCTCCTGCTTGATCTCGGCTAGGTTGTCGCGATCGAGCACGTTGAAGCGGTTGGTCTGCTGCAGGTGCGTAATCAAGATGGTCTTGGCCTGGCCGCCAAGGCGATCGACACCGTCTGAGAACACGCCGCGCATATAGGCTGATCGATTATCGAACTTGCCCACCGCGATGGGCGCGCGCACACCCGCGTAGGGACGGCTTGCGCTTTCCACTTTCTGCACTGGCAGCACCTGCGACGTTTCGGTCGCGCACCCACCCAGCATGACGACGAGCAGGGCTGTACCGACACAAGATATGCCTGCCATTGCCCCAGAAGGTGCTTTCATAATATGTCTCGTGAGCGAAAAATTTGTTTGCTTTTCAATTTTCATAGGATTAGTTCTTATCGGATGTGAATAATTATGTACTAGTGAGGCGTTGATGCAACCAATGCGAAAAATACCTAATAATGAGTAAGTCGTCAATAGTAGATGCCAATAAATAAGGCTTAAGCATTCACTAATTTTTGATAAAGTTATTTTACAAAAAAGTAGGAGAAAGGCTCAATTTTTGAATGTTTTATAGGATAATTTGCTTATTTTTAATCGTTTTAAAAAGTAGAAAGTTAAGCAGCAAGCGTTCATTTTTGTTTCGCGGCGATGCCTCCAATCGCCACATTGGGGGTAAGCGCAACCATGTGACCTTACCAGCAAGCAGCGGATACAGAAGTCGCGCAGGCCATCAGCACCGCTGTGCTTAGACCGGTCATAACCGCAGTAAACGCTGGGCTGGAAACTCACTTCGGCGAGCGAGGCAGCATGCTATCGAATGGCGGCTTGTTGACGAAAAATGGCATCTATGCGAGTCTCTGGCATCAGCAGCTTGGGTCTCATGTTATGAACGCGCCTTAAGTCGCGCTGCTTTTTAAGTATTTTTTGGGATGCGCGGGCCTAATTTGCAAAGCAAGTCAGCAATATTTCGAATGGGTATCTATTGCAACTTATCAAAAAGGAGAGGGGGTATTTCAAAAATATTTTTTATCGTAATTCTAAGGCATAGCTGACAATTAATTTTAATAAAGTTCTGTTTCAGAACTTAATATGTAACCCATACTTATCCTATGAAAATTCAGAAAATTTTTTGTTTTATAACAACCGCCATCGTATTTCAGTTAACAGCCGTTGCTAACGAGCATGCCGATTTTAGTGGTGCGGTGACAGCTTCTATCGACCAGCATGTAGTCAAACCTTATCAAGAGGGAGGTTGGGATATTTACCTAACCGGTTATGCTTGGCATACAGGGGCTACGTTTAGCGGAAAAAAATTAAACTCTAAAGCGTATGGAGGTGGCATTGGCAAGCACTGGGTTGACGTCAATGGACGTGAAGATTTGCTGTATTTCTTGGCGTTTTCTGATTCATATAAGCATCTTCAGCCGACTGTTGGCTATGCGCGTCAATGGTTCACTAAACCCATTGGCCCGATTTCGTTAGGTGGAGGTTTTACCGTGGGATTGACTGGGCGGGAAGATATACTTCATTACCTACCTTTGCCAGTGCTATTGCCGATAGGTTCAGTACGTTTTAAGCAGTTTTCGCTGATGGGTACAGTGGTCCCACGCAAAAAAGGAGCGTTGGGGTTGGTTTGGGGGCGCTATCAATTCTAACAAGATAAACTGAACTTGGATGGCGCTTCGATGGCAGGGGCAGAAGGACTCATATCGTTTAACCAAAGGCTCTTGCAGCAAAAGGGAAGAGTCGGCGAGCTGGTGTTATCCCATCCAAGCACAATCGCTCGCTCTGCTACGCCTGCTTATGCGGATCAAATGGTCCGTAAGCTGATGTTCATCAGCATAGGGTAAGAGAGCAGGGCGCCGCTGAACTTCGCCCTAAAATTGGCTCCCCTCCAGTTCACTTCGGAAGGGGCGAAGCGGTCCGGTTAGCTAATCGGCGGCAAGTGTTTTGTCCCGTCGCTCATGGCTGGTAAACGCCTTCACGAAGCTACCCATTCCATCGGTTCAAGAGCCGAACTCCACTCCTCATTGAAGAGGTAGGTTGCTAAGAGCCCCGAAGGGCGGCTACGTTTGGCCACATCAAACAATGCTAGGTTGCCAATAACCAGGAAGCTGTCCCTGGCGCGAGACACCGCGACGTTCAACATATTGGGTTTTTGGTCAAAAAAAGCGCCGCCCTTAAACGATGATCCATAGGTTGGCGAGAAAATTACTATGGCGCGCTCAGCTCCTTGCAGAGCGTGGACGGTGCCTATGGTCAGTCTGCTGTTTTTACTTGCGAGATCGGGCATTTCTTTGCGGAGTTGGCGTTCTATAACGCCAGCTTGTGAGGCGAAAGGGGTTACGATGCCAACTAGCTTCCAAAGGGGGATTGTTGTCCCATATTCATCGCTGTAGTGTCTTTCGATTGCTGCCCGGTTAGTCTTTAACCATTCTACGATGGCCTTGGCTTCATCAGTGTTCTGGCGACTTCCACCCACCTTCTTATCTTGACTTGCAACGTTCAAGTAAGCGAACGGTGGGAGCAGGCGATCTGAGGGCTTGATAGGCGCGCGCAGTGGTTCAAGACGGCCAGAATAGATCAGATCGTTACAATAGGCGATTAATTCTGGTACGCAGCGGCGGTGTTCGGTGAGCATTAGGCCGCCCATGTCTTTGTATTTTTGGACAGAGCAACAGCGGTTGGCGATACGCATTAAGTTGCCGCTTGCAGGCGTGTAGCCGGCTCCCTCTAGGACATCGTAGCGGGCATCGTGCGGGGTCGGTATTAACCCCGATTTTACTGCGTTGGTTCGATCGGTCCCTTCGCCATTGTTCCAGACTGGCTCAATCTGATAAATATCGCCGACCACAAGGGCGCGTTTGGCGAGCGCGAACATTGCGGCCCCAACGTCTGGTGATACCTGACCGGCCTCGTCTACGATCAATAGGTCGATTGTGTTCCAGAATGGTATGTCTTCGCCCTGCCAGGCGGTAAAGAACGAGGGAGCCATATGGAAGTTCGACACGAGGCAAGGCGAGAGTTTGGCAAACCTACGATACTTCGCTTCCAGCTTGTTGCGCCCCTTTGAATCAGTGTCACGAGCCTCTAGCCGTTTTTTCATTTCTAACAACCACTTGCCTGACCAGTACCAATCAGACACGCGAAACATTGGTGCTCGCAGAGCTTTGTCGAGTTGATCGTTTAGGTCGCTGAGAGTCACGTTGACGTCAAGTAGGTTAGCGTGACTGCCCTTTAAGGCGTTTTCCCAGTTCTGGAAAGCCATTTTGACCTTCGACTGCGCTTGTTCAGCAGTCTTGCGCTGTTTGAGCGATGTGGCTTTTCTGTTGTTGATAACAGCGGAGCGTTTTGCAATAGACGCCAATGCGGAGGATTGGCATTCCATCGCAGCTTGCTTAAGAGCGGCCAAATGCTGTTGGACGCCATCATCCCGATGCAGTTGATTTGCGGTTAGGGGGTTGGACATAAGAAAGCACCGATCACGTGCCATTCTGCGCCGCCGTATTGGCGGCAAAAAGCTCAACAGGTCGAGCCATAGAGGAGAGCTGGCAAGATAAGAGTTCCAGTTTTGTTCGGCGCAATTGATCGTGCGCCATTGTGCCTCGTAGTTACTTTTAGCTGCTTCTATTGCCTGTTTACAGGTCACAAGCTGTTTGTCCGCAGCGCAAATCACCATGTGCTCGGTATCGATTTGCTCTTGGTGGTAAGCTAACGATTGCTGGCACGAGCTTTCTGCTCCATCGGCAATATTTTGGCCGGTTATTCGGTAAATTTTATAGCGAGCTGCAATGATAGCTTTGAGCTTCTGCTCCAAGTACTTCAAATATTTATGCAGCGCTTCGACGGCTTTTGCAACTGAATCGTGCTTCTGTTCGAATAGGGCTGAAGCTTGTTCCAAAAAATACTTTTCTGCTGATTTGACTGCTTCTGCAGTCTCATACTCGGAATAGGGATGACTTTTGCCTGTGCAGGTCGGGTGCTTACTTTCACGGAATTCAGATGCGAGAAACAAGCCGAAGCCTCCATCGTAGGGATGCCATCGCTTGTGGTTGGTCTCTGCGCAGATTTTAGCGAAGCTGTCCAAGACGTTCTCGACAGCTTTGACATTTGTTGAGGCGACAACGATAAGAGGACACTCTGACTCTTTTAGGGCAGCGTCGATCCATAACTGAGCGACAACGCTCTGAAGTAATGTGGTTTTGCCGGTGCCTGGTGGTCCATTGATGGAGAGTACGCAGGCTTCGTTAAGACGAACTAGTTCAACCATCGCTTCACGCTGAGATGGCGATAATGGATGCTCTGGACTAATGTGACCTACTGTATTGGCGTACCACTGTTCAGCTTTTTGTATGGCAGGCGGTGGTTGCGATGGTTGACTCGAGATCGTGCGCAGGCTATCGAGCAACGGAAATCCTATTCCATTACGATTGATCATCTGGTCATAAAGTTTGATTAGATGTTTGGCGATAATGGGGGGATCGTAGGGAATGCCGTGCCAGGCAGAAACCAGTTCATATCCGTCTGGGGCAAAGACGGGCGGCATGTCAACCTCATCGGAGTCGAATGGAAGCAATGGTAGCCTGGCTCCTGTGACTGTTTGGAAGAGCTCTGATGCTATCTTTAAAGTGTCGTCAAAAGAGCAGGCTTTATTGGGCAAATTACTTATGAATTTGTCATAATTTCCAAGGCTGCCGATGGCTACAGATTTCAGTGTGGGTTCCAGCAGGTCACGTGGAATCCATGGGTGCCGGTCTGGATCGGGCCACAAACCTCCAGATCGATCTAATAAGCAAGGAATACAGAGCACTGTCAAACCCTTGTGGATGTCACCTGCCTCCTGTTTGACGCCATGACCTGCCAATTCGGATAAGCGAGCAGCAACTAGCATGAAGGGGATCGTTTTTGCTGATGCACTATTTGAGCGTGCTTTGCTTATATTGAATTGGGCAGTTATCCATTGGGTAATATCTGGCTCGGCAGCGGTCACTTGCCATGTCCCGCTATCGTTACTGATCGCAATAGGCTTGCTCTCTGCTGGGACTTCAGGGTGAAGTAAACTTACCTCTGCGAGCGCGGCCCGCCAGTATGGTAAAGGCACCTTATTGATTAGGCTAACTTCACTCATGCTTGAGAAATTCTTGTTGTGCATCGTTTTCCCTTGCCTGGGATGATTGATTAAGTGTGCGGTCTTCTCGAGTAATAGCTTATGAAGGTCGAGCACTACGATCATGCTCTTTGATCGCTGCCGTGAATTGTTCTGTTAGGCCTTTGCTGATCCGGAAGGTGCAAATTGTTTCGCTCATGATTATGACTCCTTTATATTATAATTAAATCGCATGGTAGCATATTGTGCTTCCCGCTGAGTCAGTGCGAGTCGAGCGCTGCATTTGGATTATCGGTAGCGATATACTTACGAATGGCTTTTCGGTCTTCTTGTGCTGGGCGAGTCCAGACCAGTTGCATGAGCTAGCGCCAGTTATCTTGCACCGTGTTTCTGTGTGCTAGGCCGCTGCTTCGCCTTTGACTTCTTCTGCCGAAATGATGTCGCTGGCATTGGCCGCGTTGATGCCAATCTGTAATGCGTTTTTGCATTAACAAGGCATGGATCAATATTTTTTCTGCGCGTGTTAAGATCATCCCCCTTGTGCCGATTCACGGCCCTTTTATCTGAATATAAAGCATACGATGTCCGCTGGTTTGAACCCGGCGCAGCGCGAAGCGGTGCGCTATCTTGATGGGCCTTGCCTGGTGCTCGCGGGTGCGGGCAGCGGCAAAACGCGCGTGATTACGCAAAAAATTACGTATCTGATTGAAGAGCGAGGTTTTGAGCCTAAATATATTGCCGCTGTAACCTTTACCAATAAAGCCGCTGCCGAAATGCGTGAGCGTGTGGCTCAGCTACTGGAAGGTAAAACCATGTCTGCGCCTGGCAAGGAAGGGCGCAAGATACCTGCTAAGCAACTCACGGTTTGCACCTTTCACTCGCTTGGCCTGCAAATGCTTAGGCAGGAAGCCGAGCATGTAGGCTTGAAGCCGCAGTTTTCGATCATGGATGCGCAAGATTGCTTTACGATGGTCCAAGAGCAAGCAGCGACCACCGATAAAACGTTGATCCGCCGTATCCAAAGCGCGATTTCGCTTTGGAAGAATGCGCTGGTCGCGCCGGAGAGCGCGCTTGCTAACGCCAGCGATGAAGATGAGCATCAGGCGGCACTGATTTATCGTAATTATGTTGCCACGCTGAGCGCTTACCAGGCGGTGGATTTTGATGATTTGATCCGGATTCCGGCCGAGCTTTTAGCGGCTAATGAAGAGATCCGCGACAAATGGCAAAACCGCTTACGTTATTTGCTGATTGATGAATATCAAGACACCAATGCTTGCCAATATACTTTACTGAAGTGGCTAGCTGGGCCGCGCGCAGCATTTACAGCGGTGGGGGATGATGATCAAGCGATTTACGGTTGGCGTGGCGCGACGCTGGAAAACCTCAAGCAGCTGCAAGTTGATTTTCCTGCGCTAAAAGTGATCAAGCTAGAGCAAAACTATCGTTCGACCGTGCGTATTTTGGATGCGGCTAACAATGTGATTGCTAACAATCCCAAGCTGTTCGAGAAAAAATTATGGAGCGAACATGGGGTGGGTGATGCGATTACGGTAACGGCGGCTAATGATGACGAGCATGAGGCCGAGTCAGTGGTATTTCGGCTCTCCGCGCATCGCTTTGAGCGGCGGGCGCAGTTTCGCGATTATGCGATTCTGTACCGCGGTAATTTTCAGGCGCGGGTATTAGAGAAAGTACTGCGACGTGAGCGAATTCCGTATGTCTTATCAGGCGGGCAATCATTTTTTGAGCGCGCTGAAATTAAGGATGTGTGCTCGTATCTAAGGCTGATCGCCAATGCGGATGATGATCCAGCGTTCATTCGGGCGGTCACTACGCCTCGTCGTGGTGTGGGAAACACGACGCTTGAATCCCTTGGTGCATTTGCTGGACAAGCGAAATGTTCGCTGTTTGAGGCGGTTTATATGGGGGCACTTGAAGCACGACTTGCGGTGCGCCAACTTGAGCCGCTGCGCGCATTTTGTGATTTTATTGAGCGCTTGCGGGTCCGCGCGGCGAAAGAGCCTGCGACGGTTTTGCTAGATGACTTAATGGCGGGCATCCAGTATGAGGCTTATTTATATGATACATATGATGAGCGCCAGGCGCGGACCAAATGGCAAAATGTCCTTGAGTTTCTTGAGTGGCTTAAACGTAAAGGCACTAAGCCTGAGCTAGAGGAGCAAACGGCAACTGGCTTTGATACGGCCGATGGTCTTTCCGATACAGGTAAAAACTTATTGCAACTGATTCAAATGGTTGCTTTGATGTCGATGCTTGAGGGCCGTGATGAAGATCCTGATGCAGCCCGACTGTCAACCATACATGCGGCCAAAGGACTTGAGTATCCGCATGTATTTTTAATTGGCTGTGAAGAGGGAATTTTGCCGCATCGAGGGGGCGAAGGCGTTGAAATGGATGATGCGCGCATTGAAGAGGAAAGGCGCTTAATGTACGTCGCCATTACTCGCGCCAAGCGCAGTCTGCATCTTACATATTGCACTAAACGTAACTATGCGCAGCAAACGCAAGTATGTGAACCGTCGCGTTTTATTGCAGAAATGGTGCTGGAGGAGAGTGCGCCGGGTGCGCCAGAAGACGCCCCGATGACGCCGAAAGACCGTTTGGCTAATTTAAAAGCCTTGTTAAATTAGTCTCGCCGCCTGATTAATTAGGCATCAATCAATTTTATTTAACGGCTTTGATCATATAATCAACCGCGGCTTTAACTTCTGCATCAGGGGCATTTGAGCCGCCTTTAGGCAGCATATTGCCTTTGCCATGCAAAGCGTAGTTATAGATGGTCTCGATCGATTCTTTTAAGCGGGGTGCCCAGGCGGTTTTATCGCCGAGTTTAGGGGCATCCATCACGCCAGTGCCATGACAGGCAACACAAAATTGTGAGTAGAGCGCTTTGCCAGCTTGCGCCAGATCGGCGCCACTGCCGGCAGTTGCTGGGGTGGGGAGTGTAGGCAGTGCCGCCAGCGCGGCTGAGGCTGTCGTTGGCGTAGTCGGCAAAGCGTTTTCTGGCGTGGTGGCGGCGGTATTTAATGCTGGTGTTACTGCTGCTTCGCGGATTTCGAGCTGAGCGATGGGGGCGATGCGCTGAGCAATGGAGGCTGGCGACATCGCATCGGTACCTGTGCCTGCACGATAGGTATTATCAACATATTCGATCAGCAAGAGAATGCCTACGACTGGAATTAAAAAAGAAGCAATGACGACTACAATAAGCTGCCGCGGAGTTTTAATGGGTGCATCGTGATGGTTTTCGCTCATGCTAGTTTTGTCTCCATTATTGAACGATATCAGCAAATTATAAGTTTAAATGATTGATTTGAGGGGGGTGTTTTTTTATGGAAAAGCCTGATCAGCGGGCAGATGGCTAGATTTTGCACTGAACACATAGACTTCGTGAGCTGAAACGGGTATCCTTGCGACTTCGCTTAGCAGTCTCTCGCTTTGCCAAGCGCCCGTAGCTCAGTGGATAGAGTGTCGGCCTCCGAAGCCGAAGGTCGCTGGTTCGATCCCAGCCGGGCGCACCAAAATAGAATAACAATACGCCTCTTTATACTTGTCACTCCAACCCACGCAACATACGTAATGTTGCTCTGAGCGTCGCCAGCCGTGCCGGCTGATCCTGCGCCTGAGTTTCAATGCGCAGCTTGTCTTGCCCAATCAGTTTGATATGACGATGCTTTTGTACCAGCGCAATGATGTATGCCGCGTTGATCGGTGGGTTAGGCATAAACAGCAGGGTGATGGCACTTTCTGACACATCGATTTTTATAATGCCAAGGGGTTTGGCGGCTACGCGTAAGCGGTGTGTTTCAATCAGTGCCTGCGCCGGCGGGGGCAGCTTGCCAAAGCGGTCAATCAGTTCCTCGTGGATGGTATCGATAGCATCGTCAAGGGCGCAGCCTGCTAGTCGTTTGTATAAAGACAGTCGCTGTTGCACGTCGCCACAATAGTCTGCAGGCAGCAGTGCGGGGACATGTAAATTGATATCTGTAGCGGCGGCAAGCGGTGCGGTCAGATCCGGCTCATGGCCAGCTTTCAGTGCGTTGACGGTATCATGCAGCATCTCGCTGTACAGTTGAAAGCCGATGGCATGAATCTCCCCTGACTGTTTGTCACCCAGGACCTCACCGGTGCCGCGGATTTCAAGATCATGCATGGCTAGATAAAAGCCCGAGCCTAATTCTTCCATTTGCTGAATCGCTTCGAGCCGGCGCATGGCCTGTTTGGTTAACGCTTCTGGATCGTGCACCAGTAAATAAGCATAAGCTTGGTGATGCGAGCGGCCAACGCGGCCACGTAACTGATGTAATTGGGCGAGGCCGAATTTATCTGCGCGATGCATCAAAATCGTGTTGGCGCTGGGTACGTCAATACCGGTTTCAATGATGGTGGTACATAAAAGCACATTGGCGCGCTGAGCAACAAAGTCACGCATTACGCGTTCCAGTTCACGTTCGTGCATCTGCCCATGCGCGACTGCGATGCGGGCTTCGGGCATCAGCTCTTCGAGCATCAGGCGACGCTGCTGAATAGTCTCGACTTCATTATGCAGAAAATAGATTTGGCCGCCGCGTTTGAGTTCGCGCAGCATGGCCTCGCGGATTGTGCTGTGGTCTTCGCGGCGCACAAAAGTTTTAATCGCTAGCCTTTTTTGCGGGGCGGTGGCAATCACCGAGAAATCGCGTAATCCTTCCAGCGCCATCCCCAGCGTGCGGGGGATTGGCGTCGCCGTAAGCGTGAGCACATCGACTTGCGCGCGTAAGGTTTTAAGCGCTTCTTTCTGGCGTACGCCAAAGCGGTGCTCTTCGTCGATAATGACCAGCCCGAGCTGCTTAAAATTGATTTGTGGCGACAATAATTTGTGGGTGCCAATCACAATATCGACGGTGCCGGCTTGCAATGCAGTGATTGCTTGATTAATTTCTTGGGCGGTTTTGAAGCGCGATAACTCGGCAATTTTAACCGGCCAATCTGCGAAGCGATCGGAAAAAGTCTGAAAATGTTGCTCGGCCAGAAGTGTCGTGGGCGCCAGCAGCGCCACTTGCTTGCCATCTAACACCGCAATAAAGGCAGCACGCAGTGCTACTTCTGTTTTACCAAAACCGACATCGCCGCAGACCAGTCGATCCATCGGTTTGCCACTGGTCATATCAGCCATCACAGCCGCAATCGCGGCGGCTTGATCCGGCGTTTCTTCAAAGCCGAAACTTTCAGCAAAACGTTCGTAATCATCGGGTGATAGAGAAAAAACATGCCCCTCGCGGGCCGCGCGGCGAGCGTATAGATTGAGCAGTTCAGCGGCGGTGTCGCGGATTTGCTGGGCGGCTTTGCGCCTGGCTTTTTCCCACTGACCGGAACCGAGTGCATGGAGAGGGGCATTCTCTGGGCTAGCGCCGCTATAGCGCGAAATCATATGCAAGTGCGAAACTGGCACGTAGAGCGTGCTATTGGAGGCATACTCGAGGTGTAAAAATTCAGTTTCGCCTTCGCCTAAGTCCATTGAGGCTAAGCCGTGATAGCGTCCAATGCCATGTTGACTATGCACGACGGGTTCGCCAATTTTAAGTTCGGACAAATCGCGCACCATCGCATCGACGTCGCTCGCTTGTTCTTGCCGGCGGCGTCCAACACGTCGCGCCAGCCCGCCGTACAGTTCACTTTCTGTGATGATGGCGAGATCTTCGGCGGGTAAGGCAAAGCCAGTGGCCAGGGGCGCGGTCGTCAGAGCAAAGCGCAGCGTCTCGTCTGTAAAAGCCGCAAAAGTGTCAAGCAAAGCGGGCTTGAGAGAATGCTCGCCAAGCATGTGCAGGATGGTTTCGCGCCGCCCAGCGGATTCAGCCGCAATCAGTACGCGTTGCGATGTCTTGCCTAGCCAGTCACGAAGTGCGGCCACCGGGTCGCTGGCCTGACGGTTTACGGAGAGGATCGGCAGTGGCTCCGCCCAGTGCGTGCGGCGCGCTTGGCCGGCAGCCGGCGTCGCTAGAATAAGGCGTGCAAACGGTTTAGCCTGGGTAAAAAAATCCTCATCCGACAAAAAGAGGCGTGCCGGTTCTAGAATGGGTCGCTCGCGATGATGAGACAAAAATGTGTAGCGCTGTTTCGTATCGGCGGCAAACTGCTTGATGGCCGTATCTAGATCGCCAATCATGGCTAAGTGAGCAGTGGGTGGCAGATAGTCAAAAAGCGTTGCCGTTTCGTCAAAAAACAGTGGTAAATAATATTCAATGCCGGCTGAGGGTATGCCGACGCCAATGTCTTTATAAAGCGGCACTCGGCTTGGGTCGCCCTCAAAGAGTTCGCGCCAACGGCTGCGAAATGCCGTGCGCGCAGGTTCGTCAAACGGAAATTCACGGCCGGGTAGCAATCTTACTTCACGCACTGGGTAGAGGCTGCGTTGGGTATCTGGATCAAAAGCGCGGATCGAATCAATTTGATGATCAAATAAATCAAGCCGGTAAGGCAACGCAGAGCCCATTGGAAAAAGGTCAATCAGCCCGCCACGCACGCAATATTCGCCAGGCCGCATGACCTGGCTGACATGCTCGTAACCGGCGAGGGTCAGTTGCGCTTTAAGTTGTGCTGTATCAAGTTGCTCACCTTGCGTAAATTCAAACGTGTAGGCCGCCATAAAAGAGGGCGGCGCCATTCGGTAAAGGGCGGTGGTGGCGGGTACCAGCACAATATCGCAGCGCCCCGCGCTCAGATCATGCAGGGTTGCCAGCCGTGCTGAAACCAAATCCTGGTGTGGCGAAAAAGCATCATAGGGCAGGGTTTCCCAGTCCGGCAAAAGGCGTACGCGCGCCTCAGGCGCGAAGTAAGCGATTTCATGCTGCAGTCGTTGAGCATCGGCTGCGAGTGCGCAAAAGACCACCAGCAAGGGTAACTGTGCGCGATGGGCGGTGAAATAACGCGCGAGTGCCAGCGCATCGGCTGAGCCGTATGCGCCATCAAAGACAAAGCGCTGACCGGGCTTGACTAAGCTAGGCACATGAGGAGAAGCGAGCGTGATGTTTTCAGGCATAGAGCAACAGGGCATAATACATAAGTAGCGCGGCGAGCTCTTCCTGAACTTTGCCGCAAAGGGGCTATTATAGAATCTGAATCGATTTTTTTATTTTGGTTGACGATAAAGTGCTTGTGAATGAACGTCTTTTTGTAGTCATCCCATGTGCTGGCATTGGGCAACGGGCAGGTGCTCAATTGCCCAAGCAGTATCGTATGGTGGCAGGTCACAATCTGCTTTATCACACACTGGCGGCTTTTGATGCGTGTTCTGAGTTAACCCAAACGCTGGTGGTATTGGCGCCCAATGATGCTCACTTTGATCCACGCCGTTTTAGTGGCTTGCGTTTTGCGGTGCGCCGCTGTGGCGGTGACAGTCGCCAAGCATCTGTCCTTAACGGCTTAACGGCGTTGGCGGAATTGGGCGCGCGTGAGCATGATTGGGTGTTGGTGCACGATGCTGCTCGTGCGGGCATCCAGCCAGAGTTGATCCGTGCACTGATTCGTGCCGTCCGTGATGATCCGGTGGGTGGCATTGTGGCATTACCACTGGCGGATACCTTAAAGCGCCAGGTGCCGGCGAGCGAGGTTGCAGCAGGGGTCGCACCGTCGCTACCGGCTATTTTGCGCACGGAACCACGCACCCAGTTATGGCTAGCGCAGACACCGCAAATGTTTAGACTAGGGATGCTACGTCATGCGCTCGTGCGCGCGCAGCAAGAAGGGCATATACTCACTGATGAGGCGAGTGCCTTTGAAGGGCTAGGACATTCGCCTAAACTAGTACAAGGCAGCCTGCGTAATTTTAAGGTCACCTACCCGGATGATTTCGACATCATCGAAGCCATCCTGGGTCGTCAAAAAATCTAACATAAGGGGATTTAAGTATGCAATTTCGTATTGGACAGGGTTATGACATTCATGAGTTGATACCAGAGCGGCCACTTATCATTGGTGGTGTGCTAATACCTTACGAGCGAGGATTACTCGGCCATTCGGATGCCGATGTGTTGCTTCATGCAGTGATTGATGCGCTTTTGGGCGCAGCGGCGCTGGGCGATATTGGGCGGCATTTCCCCGATACGGATCCGCAGTTTGCGGGCGCTGATAGCCGGACGTTGCTGCGCGAGACGCTAAACCGAGTGCAAGCTGCGGGCTATACGGTGGTTAATCTAGATAGTACGGTGATTGCGCAAGCGCCTAGACTCACGCCTCATATTGATATGATGTGCGCAAATCTTGCCGCTGACTTAGATGTGCCGCTCGATTGTGTGAATGTCAAAGCGAAAACCAACGAAAAGCTTGGTTTTCTTGGGCGGGGCGAAGGCATCTCCGCGGAGGCGGTGGTCTTGCTAAGTCGGGCTTGAAAAACTCATCAGTCACCCTAACTTGTAGTGAAGTAACCGAGATAGAGGCGTTCAATGAGAATCGATAAATTCACTACCAAATTTCAGCAAGCATTGGCTGATGCGCAAAGCTTGGCCGTTGGCAACGATCATCAATATATCGAACCGGCGCATTTGCTGTTGGCGCTGCTCGCGCAGCCCGATAGTGCTGCACGCTCATTACTGGCGCATGCTGGGGTGCACCTGCAAGCATTGCAGCAAGCACTCAGTAGTGCACTTGAGCGTTTGCCAAAAGTCCAAGGTACGGATGGCAATGTGCAGTTTGGCCGTGAGCTGACAGGTCTGTTGAATCAGACGGATAAAGAAGCGCAAAAAGCCGGCGATAGTTATATTGCTAGCGAAATGTTTTTGCTGGCGCTGGCCGATGATAAAAATGAAATAGGTCAGTTGGTGCGCCAGCATGGCTTAACGCGCAAGGCGCTAGAGGCCGCGATTGCCGCGGTGCGAGGGGGTGACTCTGTGCGTAACCCAGAAGCAGAAAGCCAGCGCGAGGCCCTGAAGAAATATACGCTAGACTTAACTGAGCGGGCGCGGGCGGGTAAGCTCGATCCGGTGATTGGCCGGGATGACGAAATTCGCCGTTCAATCCAAATTTTACAGCGCCGCACAAAAAATAACCCGGTATTAATCGGTGAGCCTGGCGTGGGCAAAACGGCAATTGTCGAAGGGCTGGCACAACGCATCGTCAATGGAGAAGTGCCGGAATCGCTTAAAAATAAGCGGGTTTTATCGCTCGATATGGCGGCCCTCTTAGCCGGTGCAAAATATCGTGGCGAATTTGAAGAGCGGCTGAAAGCCGTGCTCAGCGACGTTGCCAAAGACGAAGGGCAGACCATCGTTTTTATCGATGAAATTCATACTGTCGTGGGTGCGGGCAAGGCTGAGGGCGCGCTTGACGCAGGCAACATGCTGAAGCCCGCGCTCGCGCGCGGCGAGTTGCATTGCATTGGCGCTACGACGCTTGATGAATACCGCAAATATGTCGAAAAAGATGCCGCGCTTGAGCGGCGTTTTCAGCGGGTGCAAGTTGACGAACCTACCGTAGAAGCCACCATCGCAATTTTGCGCGGCTTGCAAGAAAAATATGAATTGCACCACGGCATTCAGATTACCGATCCAGCGATTGTAGCGGCTGCTGAGCTTTCGCACCGTTATATTACAGACCGTTTTTTACCGGACAAGGCGATTGATTTAATCGATGAGGCCGCGGCCAAAATTAAAATGGAAATTGACTCTAAGCCGGAGGTCATGGACCGGCTTGAGCGCCGCTTGATTCAGTTAAAAATCGAGCGTGAGGCGGTCAAAAAAGAACTCGATGAAGCCTCGCAAAAGCGTTTGCAACTGATTGAGGTGGAAATTGACCGGCTTGGCAAGGAATATGCCGATCTCGAAGAAATCTGGAATGCCGAGAAAGCGGCCGTACAAGGTAGCGCACACCTGAAAGAAAAAATTGAGCGCACCCGGGTTGAGATTGCTCGCTTGCAGCGCGAAGGTAAGCTAGATCAGGTGGCGCAACTGCAATATGGCGAACTTCCTCAGTTGGAGGCACAGCTTAAACAGGTGACCCAAGCTGAAACCGAAAAAGGGCCGGGAACCACTCGCCCGCAGTTATTACGTACCCAAGTGGGGGCGGAAGAAATTGCTGAAGTGGTCTCGCGCGCAACGGGTATTCCAGTCGCTCGCATGATGCAGGGCGAGCGAGACAAGCTGATGCATATCGAAGCCAAGCTACATGAGCGTGTCATTGGCCAAGACGAAGCGCTTCGTGCTGTGGCCGATGCAATCAGGCGTTCGCGGGCCGGCTTGGCAGATCCGGGGCGGCCGTATGGTTCTTTTTTATTTCTGGGTCCAACCGGCGTGGGTAAGACGGAGCTATGCAAAGCCCTCGCTGCATTCTTATTCGACTCGCAAGACCATCTGATTCGCATCGACATGAGCGAATTCATGGAAAAACACAGCGTAGCAAGACTGATCGGCGCGCCGCCTGGTTACGTTGGCTATGAAGAGGGCGGTTATCTGACGGAAGCCGTCCGGCGCAAACCCTATAGCGTTATTTTGCTTGACGAGATTGAAAAAGCGCATGCCGATGTTTTCAACGTTCTCTTGCAGGTACTAGACGATGGCCGCATGACAGATGGGCAAGGGCGCACAGTTGACTTTAAGAATACCGTGATTGTCATGACCTCTAACTTGGGCTCGCATCTGATTCAAGCGATGGTGGATGAGCCTCATGAGGCGGTGCGTGATGCCGTGTGGATTGAAGTCAAACAGCATTTCAAACCAGAGTTTTTAAACCGGATTGATGAAGTGGTCGTCTTCCATGGGCTGGATCGCGCGCAGATTGAGTCTATTGCGAAAGTCCAGCTGGTTAACCTGACTGAGCGTTTAGCAAAGCTCGACATGCAATTGGAGATATCGGAGGCAGCGTTGAAACAAATTAGCGCGATTGGCTATGATCCGTTATTTGGTGCTCGCCCACTTAAGCGCGCTATTCAGCAGGAAATCGAAAACCCGATTGCAAAGTTGATTCTTTCAGGAAAAGTTGGCCCGAAAGATTTGATTCCGGTGGATTATCAAGATGGGCGGTTTGTCTTTGAGCGGGTAGTGCATTAATTGCATTAGCTGTGATCTGGCCTAACAGTTAGCTGATTTGAAGTATGCAGTTGTTAGGTCGGATCGTGATGAGTGCAGATGTGCGATTTACAGACACCATGTCACTTTTTAGCCAGCGGGTGCTCGGCCAAGTACTGGCGCAAAGCGGCATTCACGCGGGTTTGCCAGCCCTTACCCGTTGCCTTGAATTTATCTAACAAGTTGGCATCTAAACGAATCGCAGTAAAGACTTTGGTTTTATCAGCTTTAGGGCGTCCACGAGGGCGCTTGGCAACTAACGCGGAGTAGATTTTCGGGACCACCTGAGTTGCGGGTTTCGCTTTAGCGAACCACTCGTTATCAAGCTCACGGCTATCAGGGCCAGCAGCAATGCCTGAGTTAAGGGGGACCTCTTCATTTGGCGTGGGTATAATTATTCCAGGTTTAAGTTTCGGCATAACGTTTTACCTCTCTTACTGACTCACTCACATCAACGAAGATAGGGCACTAAGCTAGCCTATTGAAGAAGTGGGCAATAATTTGAATAAGCCAACTAATAAACTCGTTTGTGCTAAAAACAAACCAATCAGCCAAGCCACTAGAGTGTCTTTTAGCTTGTAAAGCTTGATATCCATATCTTTGCTTGCAAGTTCAAAGCGGGTATCCATGTATTTGCTTGCAAGTTCAAAGCGGGTATCCATATCTTTGCTTGCGAGTTCAAAGCGGGTATCGATGTATTTGCTTGCAAGTGCAAAGTGGGTATCCATGTCTTTGTTTATAGATCCGAAGCAAGTATCCATGTCTTTGTTGGTAAGTTCAAAGCGGGCATCCATATCTTTGCGTAATTCACTGATATCGTTACGCAAATAAGTAAATTTTTCATCGACTCGAACTTCAAGCCGGGCTAAATCGTCTTTTGTGGCTGGTCTATTAGCCATAATTTCCATTTATGCGTCAGATAAGGTCTCCGTTTGTTCAAGCAGCATACCCGCTGAGCTAAGCCGCGTAATAAACGGGTAGTATCGAATATTATATTTTCCATGGGGGCTTCCTAAGTTGATTAAATATTGGCATATTAATGTTTTTTGTTGGCGATCATTATGCAACCTCTTTCGGTTTAAACAGTGTATATATCTGTTCGGGTAATCTTCTCAGAGGCGAAGGCTTTTGAGGCATTAAGCCAGGTTTATAGTGCATGTTGGCATATTGCTTCCACGGCACGAGCTTAACTAAAAAACGAGTGCCATCGGCAATCACAATTTGCTCGCCCGCCAGCGCCGCCTCAATGAGGCCGCATAACTTGATCTGTGCTTCATAAATATCGACTACTCGCATTATTGAATCTCCATCTATTTAACCTATTAAAGTTATATTTATTCTATTTGGTTTTAATTGAGGGCGCAAGCTTATTGATGCAATTTTTGTGTATGATCTTTGCTACAGTGGTCTCGCCAAGGCTGGAGCTGAATTAAAAGAAGGGCGCTAGATGAATTTATTTGTCACTGGGGCGAGTGGTTTTTTGGGGGCGCATACCATCGTTCAACAGCCTCCGATTTTAGAGGCTGTTTCGGCTATCTTTAAGCGTTCATCCCGTGGTGGCGCAACAGCGCATCAAGCGTGGGTTCACGACCGCGAAACGCGGTGAATGACGCCATCGCGGGCCGACTGCCCCCGGTTTCAAGTATTTCTGTGCGGTAGCGAGCGCCGATAATCGGGTCAAGGACGTTGCCATTTTGGGCTTGCGCGGCTTCTTCGAACGCCGCATAAGCATCGGCGGATAACACTTCGGCCCATTTATAGCTGTAATAGCCGGCCGCATAGCCGCCTGCAAAAATATGGCTGAAGGTATTTGGCCAGCGCGAGAACGGGGCCTGCGAGATGACATGGTAGGTGTCATTCAGAGTGCGTGCCAGTTCGTCGATGCGGGTGGTGCCAGTCGGGTCAAAGTCAGTATGTAAATGCAAATCAAACATCGACAAAACAACCTGCCTGAGCGTGCCTAAACCACTTTGAAAATTTTTGGCGGCCAGCATTTTGTCAAACAGAGTTCGCGGTAATGGCTCGCCAGTATCAATATGCGCGCTCATGGCGTGCAGTACTTCCCATTCCCAGCAGAAGTTTTCCATAAATTGCGACGGCAATTCAACCGCATCCCATTCAACGCCATTAATGCCGGAGACGGCGAGTTCATCAATGCGCGTGAGCATATGGTGCAGCCCGTGGCCGAATTCATGGAACAGGGTAATCACGTCATCGTGCGTGAAGCAGGCAGGTTTGTCGCCAATCGGTGCTGAGAAATTACACACTAAGTAGGCAGCAGGCGTTTGAATGGCGCCATCTTGCTGGCGACAACGAGCCCGGGCATCATCCATCCAGGCGCCGCCACGTTTGCCTTCGCGGGCGTAAAGGTCAAGGTAGAAGTGTGCGATTAATTGACCACTGGCGTTTTCGATACGGAAAAATCGTACATCGGGGTGCCAGGCCGGCGCGTGGTCAGCGCGCAAAGTAATATTAAAAAGCGTTTCGGCAACTTTGAATAGACCGGCAAGTACGGTATTTTCAGGGAAATACTGTTTGACTTCATTTTCAGAAAACGCGTAGCGCTGCTCACGCAATTTTTCAGAGGCAAAGGTAATATCCCATGGCGCCAGTTCGGCCAAGCCAAGCTCACTGGCGGCAAAATCTTGTAATTGCTGCCAGTCTTTTTCTGCATAGGGGCGGGCGCGTTGCGCTAGATCATCAAGAAACTGTTTGACTTGTGCCGGGGATTCGGCCATTTTGGAGGCCAGTGACACTTCAGCGAAATTGGCGTAACCGAGCATCTGCGCTTCTTCGGCGCGCAAGGTAAGCTGTTCGATGATATTTTGGGTATTGTCCCACTCAAGCTTACCGTTGCTGTATTGGACGCCCAATTCTGATGCCCGGCTATGATATGCCCGGTACATTGCCTCGCGCAGTGGCCGATGTTGAGCCGATTGCATCACCGGGAAATATGACGGGAAATGCAAGCTAAAGGCCCAGCCTGCTTGCCCATTTTTAGTCGCCAGATGACGCGCGCTCTCGCGCACATCAGTGGGCAAGCCGGCCAACTCAGCCTCATTGGTCACTAGATATGAATAGGCATTGGTGGCATCCAGCACGTGGTCAGAAAAGGCTTTTGATAAATTCGCTTGACGCTCTTGCAAGGCCGCAAAACGTGGCTTGCTGGCATCATCTAGCTCAGCGCCGGCAAGCCTGAATTCGCGTAGCGCGTTATCGAGGATTTTTTTACGTGCCGCAGATAAGTCTGAGTTGTCGGGGTTTGCCGCAATCGCCTTATATTTTTCGTAGAGTGCTAAATTTTGGCCGACGTTGGTCCAGAATTCAGTGACACGTGGGAGGTTTTCGCTATGCGCGGCGCGTAGTTCTGGGGTGTCAGCCACCGCCTTGAGGTGGCCAATGACGCCCCACGCGCGCGACAGCGGCTCGGTTGCGCGCTCGACGGCCGCCACTATATTTTGCCAGTCGGTCGGCGTGTCAGCTGCGCTGGCACGCTCAATGGCAGCGGTTGCATTGGCGAGCAACTCATCCAGCGCGGGTGTGACGTGTTCGGCGCGAATCTGCGCAAAGCGTGGTAAATCGGAAAAGTCGAGCAGCGGATTATCAGATTTCATAAAATTTTTAAGCGATCTGTGAATTGAGATGATCTGTACATGCTTGTTCGGCCGCTTCAACGGTATTCACAAGCAACATGGTAATGGTCATTGGACCGACGCCGCCAGGTACCGGCGTGATGTGGCCAGCCACTTCTTTGACCTGTTCAAAATCAACATCGCCGCACAGTTTACCTGTGTCATCACGGTTCATGCCAACATCAATCACGGTCGCACCGGGTTTAACCATATCGGCCGTCAGGAGATTGCGCTGACCGGCTGCTGCAATCACGATATCCGCTGTGCGCGTATGAGCGGCCAGGTCCCGCGTTTTGCTATGGCAGAGGGTGACCGTGGCGCCAGCCTCAAGTAACAGCAGCGCCATCGGTTTGCCGACAATATTTGAGCGGCCAATCACGACCGCCTCGGCGCCGCTCAGCGGAATCTTTGCAGCTTGCAGCATGATCATGACACCATATGGCGTACAGGGTCGAAAGCGCGGTTGGCCAGTGAGTAAGGCTCCGGCGTTTGCCACATGAAAGCCATCCACGTCTTTAGCCGCGGAAATGGCTTCAATCACTTTATGGCTGTTAATGTGCGCCGGCAGAGGCAATTGCACCAAAATGCCGTGAATGGCTGGGTCGCGATTGAGCATCTCAATGCGCGCTAGCAACTCGGCTTCACTGAAATTTGCTGGGTAACGGTCGCATGAAGAATGCAGGCCATGTTCCTCACAGGCTTTCACTTTATTGCGGACATAGACAGCACTGGCTGGATTGTCGCCGACTAATATCACCGCCAGCCCAGGCCGGCATCCTTGTTGGGCAAGAGTAGCCGCGCGCGCGGCGACGTCAGCGCGGACAATTTTTGAGAGGGCGTTGCCGTTAATTAAAGTAGCGGTCATGATGATCGTAGAGGATGAATTGTGTAGTCCGGTAAAATTGTCGAGTGTCGATGAGGCTACACAACAAATACCTGGTTGATGGAAAGCAACACATTATACTGGCTATATCATTGCTGCAAAGAGACCTGGTTATTCTCAACGCGTGTTTGATCTTTGTCACGGGCGGCGCTCACCGAGCATTGTTTTATCCCCAATTTTATGTTGCAATGCAATAATTTTTCACATTATGGGAATATGTCCCGTAATTTGGAAATTCTTCTTGCATTGCTGAATGTGCGCTCTTTACAATTTGGACGTTAAGACCTGTTTCGGCTTAAATCGCTTTCTAAAGCGAAATACGTCAAACAGGGAAACAGTTCTTTCATCAGGAGACAAAATGTCTGCCGTACCCAAGGAAGTGTTGAAATATATTGCTGTTGAACACGATGAAGATCCCGAAGAAACGGGTGAGTGGCTAGAGGCGCTTGAAGGCGTGCTGGCCAGTGTTGGCCCGCAACGTGCTCACTATTTGATTGAAAAACAGATTGAGCTCGCCCGCTTGCGCGGCGCTCATTTGCCATTTTCGGCAACCACGCCTTATATCAATACGATTCCAGTTGAGCAGCAAGTGCAATATCCTGGGGACTCGGACATTGAACACCGCATTCGATCCTATACGCGCTGGAATGCCGTTGCGATGGTCTTGCGCGCAGGTAAAGAGACGAACGTAGGTGGCCATATCGCCTCCTTTGCCTCTGCCGCGACGCTGTATGACGTAGGCTTTAACCATTTCTGGCATGCCCCTTCTAAGGAGCATGGGGGCGATTTGATTTTTATGCAGGGCCATTCGTCGCCGGGCATTTATTCGCGAGCCTTTTTGTTGGGCCGGCTGACGCAAGAGCAACTGGACAATTTCCGCCAAGAAGTAGGGGGCAACGGCATTTCGTCTTATCCGCATCCATGGTTAATGCCGGATTTTTGGCAATTTCCAACTGTTTCGATGGGGTTGGGGCCAATTATGTCGATTTATCAGGCGCGCTTCATGAAGTACCTAGCGATGCGTGGCATCGTTCAAACCGAAGGGCGCAAAGTATGGGCCTTTTTGGGTGATGGCGAGACCGATGAGCCCGAGTCCCTTGGTGCGATTGGCATGGCCGGCCGCGAACGGCTCGATAATCTGGTGTTTGTAGTGAACTGCAATCTACAGCGGCTCGATGGTCCGGTGCGTGGCAGTGGTTCGATTATCCAGGAATTGGAGTCTTCCTTCCGTGGTGCGGGCTGGAATGTGATTAAGGTGGTTTGGGGCAGCCGCTGGGATGCTTTGTTTGCCCGTGATAAAACGGGTGTACTGATGCGCCGCATGAGAGAAGTCGTCGATGGCGAATACCAAACCTACAAATCGGAAAGTGGCGCTTTTGTGCGCGAGCATTTTTTCAATACCCCAGCGCTTAAAGCATTAGTCTCAGATTGGTCAGATGACGATATTTGGAATTTAAATCGTGGTGGCCACGATCCGCATAAAATTTATGCGGCTTTCTCCGCCGCATCGCAAGCGTGTGGCCAGCCCACCGTGATTTTAGCCAAAACCATTAAAGGCTACGGCATGGGTGAGGCCGGCCAAGCGATGAATATCACTCATCAGCAAAAGAAAATGCCAATTGATGCGCTGAAAAAATTCCGCGATCAATTCCGCTTACCGATTACAGATGAAGCCCTGGCCGAGGTCCCTTACCTGAAATTTGAAGAGGGTTCAAAAGAGCTGACCTATATGCGGCAACAGCGCACGGCGTTAGGCGGTTATTTGCCCGCTCGCCGGGCTAAGGCTGAGCCGTTGCCCGTGCCCGCGTTAACCAGTTTTGAGCCGGTTTTAAAAGGCACCGGAGAAGGCCGCGAGATTTCAACAACGATGGCTTTTGTGCGGATTTTAAATATCTTGCTCAAAGATAAAGCGTTGGGTAAGCGGATCGTGCCGATTGTGCCGGATGAGTCGCGGACCTTCGGCATGGAAGGTTTGTTCCGGCAGATTGGCATTTGGAATCAGGACGGCCAAAAATATGTGCCGGAGGATTCTGATCAGCTGATGTTTTATAAAGAATCAAAAACCGGCCAAATTTTACAAGAAGGGATTAACGAAGCAGGCGGGATGTGCGACTGGATCGCGGCGGCAACGGCGTATTCAACGCACGGCGAGCAGATGATTCCCTTCTATATCTTTTATTCGATGTTTGGCTTTCAGCGGGTGGGCGATTTGGCATGGGCTGCGGCCGATATGCGCTCGCGTGGCTTTTTGCTGGGCGCGACAGCTGGGCGCACGACACTCAATGGCGAAGGGTTGCAACACGAAGATGGCCATTCGCATCTGTTTTCAGCCGGGATTCCAAACTGCGTAAGCTATGATCCGACATTTGGCTATGAGCTCGCGGTGATTATGCAAGATGGCTTGCGCCGGATGGTGCAGGAGCAAGAAGACGTTTATTACTATATTACGGTAATGAATGAAAACTACGAGCATCCGGCATTGCCGGCAGGCATTGAGCAAGATATTGTGAAAGGCATGTATTGCTTTAAGAAAGCCGATCCTCAGCAGGACACAATGCCCCGCGTGCAACTGCTCGGTTCAGGGACCATTTTCAATGAAGTGATTGCGGCTGCCGACCTACTAGCAAAAGATTGGGGGGTGGTGGCCGACCTATGGGGGTGCCCAAGCTTTACCGAGCTTGCTCGAGATGGGCAAGCCACTGAGCGACACAATCTACTCCATCCTGCTGAGGCGCCAAAGCACTCTCACGTTGAGACATTGCTAAAAGACGCCAAAGGCCCAGTGATTGCGGCAACGGATTATGTACGCGCCTTTGCCGAGCAAATCCGGGCTTTTGTGCCAGGTCGCTATGTGGTGTTGGGGACGGATGGTTTTGGCCGCTCGGATACACGCGAGAAGCTGCGCCACTTCTTTGAGGTTGATCGCTACTGGGTCACCGTGGCGGCGCTCAAAGCCTTGGCGGATGAAGGCGCGATTAAGCCACAGCGGGTGGCTGAAGCATTAGCCAAATATCAACTCGATCCGGCTAAACCTAACCCAATGACTGTTTAGTAGGCCTGTCCATATCGATGTGTGGATAGGATATAGTGCAGCCCCTTATACGGGTTGCATATCCTCCTCTTAGAGAACACATAATGAGTCAAATCATTGAAATTAAAGTACCGGACATTGGCGACTACGCTGACGTGCCAGTCATTGAAGTGCTGGTGAGTCCAGGAGACATGGTTGAGGAAGAGCAGTCTTTGCTGAGTCTCGAGTCGGACAAAGCCACGATGGATATCCCGAGTCCCAGCGCTGGTCGGGTCAAAGAAATCAAAGTGAAACCCGGCGAGCGTGTTTCTCAGGGCACAGTGATTGTCTTGCTTGAGAGCGTGGCTGCAGCTCAGCTAGCCGAGCCTGCGTCGCCAGTTGAGCCGGCATCACCGGTTCAAGCAGCGGCCACGAATCGCCCTCAATTGCCGGTAGCGCAGAATACAGTCGGTGCGCCCACTGAGCAGCCGGGAGCCACCTCAGCCAATGTGAGCCCGCCGCCTCGCCCCGCGTTAGCCCCAACGCCAGCAGAGGCAACGGCTCTAACTGACCTAGCCCGCGCGCCAGCAGAGGCAACGGCTCTAACTAGCCTAGCCCACCCGCCAGCAGACCGCACGGTAAGCCATGCCAGTCCTTCAGTACGCCAATTTGCGCGCGAGCTTGGGGTCGATGTGCAGCAGATTAGCGGCAGCGGGCCTAAAGGACGTATCACCCAAGACGATGTGCGTGCTTATGTAAAGGCTGCATTGCAAGGTGGCTTGCCAGCGTCGAGCGCAGTAGCCACCAGCGCCGCTGGTGGCCTCAATTTACTTCCCTGGCCACAAGTTGCCTTCACAAAATTTGGCCCAGTCGAAGCCAAGCCCTTATCGCGTATCAAAAAAATTGCAGGGGCTAACCTGCATCGCAATTGGGTCATGATTCCCCATGTGACGAGCCATGAAGATGCCGATATTACAGAGCTTGAAGCTTTCCGGGTAAAGCTAAACCAAGAAAATAATAAAACTGCCGCCAAAGTCACCATGCTGGCTTTTTTAATCAAAGCCAGCGTTGCGGCGCTTAAACAATGCCCCAGCTTTAATACCAGTCTGGATGGTGATAACCTGATTTATAAACAGTACTACCACATTGGCTTTGCGGTAGATACCCCGAATGGTCTGGTGGTGCCGGTGATTCGAGACGCCGATCAAAAAGGGGTGCAAGAGATTGCACAAGAGACCGCAGAATTGGCTCAACTTGCCCGCGAAGGCAAGCTAAAATCTGACCAGATGCAGGGTGGTTGTTTTTCAATTTCTTCGTTAGGCGGTATTGGCGGCACCTACTTCACGCCGATTATCAACGCGCCTGAAGTGGCTATTTTGGGCGTTTGCCGTAGTGCGCTAAGCCCGGTATGGGATGGTCAGCAGTTCATGCCACGTCTTATGCTACCGCTTTCTTTATCGTATGACCATCGGGTTATCGATGGCGCTGAAGCGGCTCGTTTTAACGCCTATCTGGCTGCTGTGCTAGCCGATTTCCGCCGTGTAACCCTGTAGTAAAGGTTTGATAGATGAGTTCAATTGAAACTAAACAGCCGCCAGCAGCGGAGCCGGTGGCGTGTGATTTACTGGTACTAGGTGCTGGGCCCGGTGGCTATGCGGCAGCGTTTCGAGCCGCTGATCTTGGCTTGAACACGGTACTGGTTGAACGTTACCCAACGCTTGGCGGGGTTTGTTTAAATGTCGGCTGCATTCCGTCCAAAGCCTTGCTCCATACCGCGCAAATTAGCGCCGAAGTGAAAGCCTTGGCGGCGCACGGTATCTCGTTTGGCGAAGCACAAATCGATTTAAATAAACTGCGTGCCTTTAAATCTGGGGTGGTCGCCAAGCTAACCGGCGGCTTAGCGCAGATGGCCAAAGCGCGTAAAGTGCAAGTTATAAATGGGGTCGGTGAATTTACTGGCCCTCACCAACTGGCCGTCCAAGCCGAAGCCGGTCAGGTGCGCCAGGTCAAATTCAAGCACGCCATTATTGCGGCAGGCTCACAGTCAATACCGTTGCCTTTTATGCCGGCTGACCCGCGCATCGTTGATTCAACGGGCGCACTTGAATTGCGGCAGATGCCACAGCGCATGTTGGTGATTGGCGGTGGCATCATCGGCCTTGAAATGGCAACCGTTTATTCAGCGCTTGGCGCGCAAGTTGATATTGTTGAAATGTCGGATACCCTGATGGCTGGGGCCGATCGTGATTTGGTCAAAGTATGGGAAAAATTTAATGCGCCTCGCTTTGGGCAGATCATGCTCAAAACCAAAACGGTTCAAGCCGAAGCAAAAAATGATGGGATTCATGTTAGTTTTGAAGGTGCGCAGGCGCCTAGCAGTGCCCAATGTTATGACCTCGTATTGCTAGCCGTAGGGCGTAAGCCCAATGGCCATAAAGTCGGCGCCGACAAAGCCGGGGTCCAGGTCAATGAGCGCGGCTTTATCCTCGTTGACCAACAGCAACGCACCAATGTGCCGCATATTTTTGCGATTGGTGACGTTGTGGGTCAGCCTATGTTGGCCCATAAAGCCGTGCACGAAGGGCATATTGCGGCAGAAGTCGCCGCCGGCCAGAAAGCGTATTTTGATGCGTGTCAGATTCCTTCGGTGGCCTATACGGATCCAGAAGTGGCGTGGACGGGCAAAACGGAAGCCCAGTGTCAAGCAGCAGGCATTCAATACGGCAAAGCCGTATTTCCGTGGGCCGCTTCCGGCCGAGCGATTGCCAATGGCCGCGATGAAGGCCTCACCAAACTGATTTTTGACCAAACTACGCACCGTGTGATTGGCGGCGGGATTGTCGGTACCAGCGCGGGAGATCTGATTGGCGAGCTTTGCCTGGCGATTGAGATGGGGGCAGACGCCGCCGATATAGGTAAAACGATCCATCCTCACCCGACGCTCAGCGAATCAATTGGTATGGCGGCCGAACTGTTTGAAGGCGTCTGCACGGACTTACCTGCGCAACGAAAGAAATAACCTTGGCCGCACAGCCTACTTTATCTTTGCTAAGCTTTCCGTTAGCATCCAGACATTGAGTCAGCCCAAGGAAGGGATCTATGCAAGTCTGTGACATACTGAAAGTCAAAGGGAATACGCTTTTCACGGTAAGGCCTGAGACACCGTTGCTCGAAGCGGTGGATACCATGGCGACGCACGATATTGGTTCGTTGGTCGTGATGGAAGGGGGTAATCTGGTGGGTCTTCTCACCTTCCGAGAGATTATTCTGACTTTGCGAGCAAGTGGCGGCGTGATTGGCGCCACCCCTATCCGTGACGTCATGAATAGCAGTCCATTGGTTTGTGCGCCTGAGACGGATGTTAATGTGGTCCGCCGCATGATGCTAGAACGACATGCACGCTATTTGCCGGTGTTAAATGAGCGCACCTTAATGGGGGTGATTTCGTTTTACGATGTGGCGAAAGCCGTGGTTGAGGAGCAAGGTTTTGAAAACCGCATGCTCAAAGCCTATATTCGGGATTGGCCTGAAACCGAAAGCCGATGAAGTGGCTGCTTTGAGACGATGTACACTGAGCCGACAATGCCGCTTTTCTCAATTCTCCGTTTAATTTTTTAGGCTAGCGGATATGTCCGGTAACACTCTTGGTACGCTTTTCACGGTTACCACCTTTGGCGAATCCCACGGTCCGGCGATTGGCTGTGTCATTGATGGCTGTCCGCCTGGACTGGCCCTGACGCACAATGATATTCAGCTTGAGCTAGATCGCCGTAAGCCTGGTACGTCGCGGCATGTGACGCAACGCAAAGAAGATGATAGCGTTGAAATTCTTTCCGGTGTTTTCGAGGGCAGCACGACGGGTGCGCCAATTGGGCTGTTGATCCGCAATACGGATCAACGGAGCAAAGATTACGGCAATCTTGTCGATACCTTTCGTCCTGGCCACGCAGATTATACTTACTGGCACAAATATGGTCTGCGCGACTATCGCGGTGGCGGCCGTTCATCGGCACGCTTAACCGCGCCCTTGGTAGCGGCAGGCGCAGTCGCAAAAAAATGGCTGCACGAGCATCTAAAGATCAAAATACAAGGCTATATGGCCGCGCTTGGCGAGATCGATATTCCATTTATTGATTGGGCCTATGTGCCAGAAAATCCATTTTTTTCCCCTAATGCAGAGATTGTGCCGCAGCTAGAAGCTTATATGGATCAACTGCGTAAAGAAGGCGATTCAATCGGTGCGCGGATCACGGTCATCGCAAGTGGCGTACCCGTTGGCCTGGGTGAGCCCGTTTTTGATAAGCTAGACGCGAATATCGCGCACGCGATGATGGGCATTAATGCGGTTAAAGGGGTTGAAATTGGCGCTGGTTTCGCCAGCATCGCCCAGCGTGGCTCGCAGCATGGTGATGAACTGACCCCGGCGGGCTTTAGGAGTAATCATGCCGGGGGTATTCTTGGCGGCATTACGAGTGGCCAAGATATCACCGTCTCTCTTGCCATTAAGCCGACTTCGAGCATTCGCACGCCACGCCAGTCGATTGATAAAGCCGGTGCGCCGGCGATGGTTGAGACCTTTGGGCGGCATGACCCCTGTGTTGGCATTCGTGCTACGCCAATTGCTGAAGCAGTGCTCGCCTTGGTGTTGATCGATCATGTCCTGCGTCATCGCGCACAGTGCGGCGACGTGCAGGTGTTAACGCCACGGATTGCTGCTTCAGCGCCCAGGCGTGCTGATTGATAAACTGGCTAACTATCCTAAATTAACCACCGCTATAAATTCTACTTCTGCTTAAGCCGATTGCGTGCGCTATCAAGTGCTTCGCACAGTTGCGCGGCACCTTGCGCAATGCGTGGCGCGGGGCGGTCGAGTAAATCTGCATCAATCGCAAAAAGAGCATTATGCTGAGTGGCGCTCAGTTGCCGCCAATTGCGCCAGCGCTCTAAGCTGGGTAGAGCTTGACTGGTTGCGATTGCGCTAGGGCGCGACACAATAATTGCCTGCGGGTCAGCTGCCAACACCGCTTCTAGCGAAATAACAGGGGCCTCGGGTGCTAAATCAGCAAACACATTATGGCCGCCGCATACTCTAATCACATCGCTGGCTATTTGCTTGCCGTTCAGCGTGATCAAAGGCTGATCAGAGACTTGATAAAACACCCGTACCGGTGCGCGTTGCGCATAGCGTGTGCGTAACGCTGTAATGTCTGCCCGCAATCGAGCCGCGGCTGAATCGGCGGTGGCGCGGGTGTCAAATAAAATGCCAAATTTTTCAAGCGTGATAGAAATATCGTCGAGCTGGCGTGGTGCGTTATAAAAAATCGGAATATGTAATTTGCGCAGGGCGTGCAACTGACGCTCCACATTGCCATGCTGCCAAGCCACCACCAAATCAGGTCGCAATGCAATGATTTGCTCCAAATCAAGTGCTTGGTAATCGCCCACTCGCGGTAACCGTCTTGCAGCATTGGGGTAATCGCTATACTTGACCGTACCGCGCAATACAGATCCGCCGCCGGCTGCGTAAATTAATTCAGTGAGATGCGGTGCTAGGCTAATCACCCGTTTGGCCGGTGTGGTCAGCGTGACTACTGCGCCGACATCGTCTGTCACCTGGATATGTGCATAGGCACGATAGGGTGTTATCGCTAGTACGCTAATCAGTAGTTGGATCAAATTTTTAGGTAAGCGCATTTCGTTGCAAGTTCAGTGTTGCGCATAGTTTAAGCGCACACACCAGGTCTCCTCAGACAAATTATAAATGGGGGGTGACTGCTACGCTTAACTGAATGTGCATTAGAAATCTTAGCGGGCCAAAAAATCGGGGTTGCGAGACAGTCGGGGACAGGAAAAACTTCTTGGGTTCATGTATTGTTGCGTCTTTATACGCCACACGGTCATATGAAATCGGATGGACGATTGTCGAGAAATTTCCTTAAAGGCGTGCACGGAGACGCAATGAATGCTCTGCTATGTGGCGCCGGTCACAATCTGAGGAAGGTCCTTAAGCGCTTGGCGCTTTTTTGGCTTCATTTTTGGGCGAGTCAAAGACATTCATTCAATATGAATTACACCTTTTTTATCTCCGCTTAAACAAAAAAGGACTTTTTCAGGAGCGACTATCTAGCCCCTCTACATCCAATTTCTACCCCCCATTGATGACTGCCTCTAAGGTGCGTAAACGATCAACAATGGTATCAAAAGAGGGAGGGATTCCTATGAACATGCCCGCATCAATCATAAGTTGAAAATCTTCACGTAATGCAGACAGCGCTGTTTCGTTTGGTAGTAAGCGTAATTGGCCCACGAGACAAGCATCATAGTTAGCATAGCTGGTGTTGTAGAAGACCTTTTTATGTTTGACCACGTCAGCCAGCAAGCCGCGATCTGCCAATGCGCTCTGCCCAATTGCAAGATTAGCCAGCATTGCTAAGTCGTACCAATGGCGTGACAGACGTTCGCTATTAGCGCGAAATTCGCCACGCTGACATTCCACATGCATTAGCGTAGCTTTTTCCCAAAACGTGCGCATAGGCGATAGCACTCTTACCTGTGAGCGTGGGAAATCGAGTGCCGTGATGTGTTTTGCAATATCTGGCTGTACTTCATGTTCTTCGTTCGGCTCTGTAATGTTCCGTCCGCCGAACTCGATCAGCACACTATTACCAATGTAGCTACCAGAGACCTCAAACACGGTTGGGTAGTACACGCGCAGTTGCTCGCCATCATCGCTGACTGTGACTTTATAGCTATCTGTGTTGAATTCAGCTTCAAGTTTTTTCTGCAGATGCGGCGCTATGACATGATGGACATGATCGAGTACAAAAAGCTTTAGTTCCTCACTAAACTTTTTCAGCCGGGTCTTTGATATATCCCCAGCAAATGGATCAAAAGTGCCATCTAAACCACGATAGTCAAGTGTTATATCCACATCCTCAGAGAACCGGGCAATAGCCCCGAAAACTTTAGATAGTGACGTTCCGCCTTTGAAGGTCATCGGCAGCCTATCGGGCATAGTAAATAGAGTCTGCAAAACCCAACACACCCATACGTCTTTTTCAAGAATAGTAGGTGGACGAGATAATCGTGAAGCAAGTCCGCGCAAGATTTGAGATTGCTCGATAGACGAAAGGTGCAAGAAAGATTCAGGCATAGAAACCTACCGTTCTTCTTCCATATTGGGACATTATATTACTCATCCACGCAGGCATGGCGCTTGTTGCAGATTGTAGTGCCTCGAATTCTTCGCTTGAGAGCTTGTGTTGGATTTTCTCGATCAGGGACAGCGTTACTTCATTTTTGCCTAGATACCACATCGCGGCTAGGGCCAATCCGGCTGGTCGCCCAGCCAAAGCCAACTTGCGCTGACAAACATGCTGCAAATGGATTTGTAGCGTACCCATCTGAATTCGTCTTGACGGGCCGGATGTGGAAAATACCGTTTGGATCGGGACTTGAGTGGTCAACTCCAACTTGCGTGCAGCTTCTGCACCATGAACTTGAACAATGGCCCCGGTGTTTTTGGCAATCATTGCCGCTACTTTAATCGGCTCTGGCATCACTTTACCTACAAAGCGGTTTATTTCAGGGCGCATATAGGCGCCACGCGTTATGCGCTCAATGGCTCCCGCCTTGACCAGTCTGGAAAGAGTTTGATCGACAGACGCACGTGTCCCGCATCCCAGAAAAAGGTTCGGGGTAAAAGGCTCTCCGAGCGGTATTCCCTCGATATGCTGGCGAATCAACTCAGCAGTTTTAATTATCATATTCATGTCAGAAACTATAGTATATTTTCTGACAAACTACAAGCAGAAAACCAAGATGGAGAGCGTTTCAGTGTGTCACGAACGCAGGCGTGAGCCTGCGATGCTGTACTAGAGATGGGAGTAGGCCTCCCGAAATCGGCTTGCAGGAGCAGATATCAAACCGCCCGGTGCGGCTGCGTTCAAAAGACGTGGTCGTGAGCGACTGTGGAAAAGGCATCATGAAGATGTCAGGTACGTGTTGAGAAGATGAGCGCAAGCAAACCGTCCGATGACGCATCGTTAGCTCTAAAGAACTGTCAAAACCGGGGTCGTGAAACAACGCCGGGATCAGTCGGGACGACACCTGTTTACGGACCTGATGACAGTCGGTGTAAAGGCGGCATGAGCTCAACACAGGCTCTGGTATGGAACGTGAGAACCTTATTCTGGATGTGAAGGGAAAAGACAAATGGCAGAAACCATAAGGATGAATACCGATGCCGGAATGAGGGGCGGAGCCGCTTGTAGTAGTGATGAAACCTTTGTAACGAAGGTGGAGCGAAGGGGCGGCGTTATCCGGTTGACGAGTGTCATCAACCTGCTCTGCGGGGATGAATGACATGACATCAACAACAAAATCCTATTGCATTGCGAAGCGTGTGGTGTGGGAAGCCTATCAACTGGTGAAGGCCAACCGTGGAGCTGCGGGCGTGGACGATGAAACGATCACCATGTTCGAGCAGAATCTTTCGGGAAATCTGTACAAACTGTGGAACCGGATGTCATCGGGGTCGTACTTCCCGCCACCCGTGAAGCAGGTGGAAATTCCGAAGGCCAAGGGTGGTGGTACGAGAAAGTTGGGAATTCCCACTGTTTCTGACAGAATCGCACAGACTGTGGTCAAGCTCATGATCGAGCCGACAATCGATCTGGTATTTCATCCGGATTCCTATGGATACCGACCGGGCAAATCGGCCAAACAGGCGATTGCCGTGACGCGAAAGCGTTGCTGGCAGTACGACTGGATTGTTGAGTTTGACATTAAGGCGGCGTTCGACCAGATCGATCACGCATTGTTGATGAAGGCAGTGCGAAGCCACGTCAGAGAAGACTGGATCCTGCTGTATATCGAGCGGTGGCTGACTGCGCCGTTCGAGACTACGGACGGAACCCTGCTGCCACGAGCACGGGGCGTTCCGCAAGGCGGAGTGGTCAGCCCGATCCTGATGAATCTGTTCATGCATTATACGTTCGACCGCTGGATGCAACGCACCTATCCCCAATATCCTTTTGCCCGCTATGCAGATGATGCGGTGGTTCACTGCCGCAACCAAAGGCAGGCGGCATTCGTGATGCAATCCATCGCGTCTAGACTGGAGGAGTGTGGATTGACAATGCATCCTGAGAAATCAAAGATAGTGTATTGCAAAGACAGTAGTCGCACCGAGGCCTATCCGCACGTGCAGTTCACATTCCTCGGCTTTACGTTTAGGCCGAGGAGGGCTCAGAGCAAGCAAGGCCGGCTATTTACCGGCTTCCTGCCGGGAGTGAGCAATGACGCCTTGAAGCGTATGCGACAGACCGTGCGAGGGTGGAAGCTTCATCGACAAACGCCGAAAACGCTAGCCGATTTGGCGCAGCAATGCAACTCAACGACCCGGGGGTGGTGGAATTACTATGGCGCGTTCTATCAAGCGGCAATGCATAAGCTCTTTCAGTATATGGATCGCCGGCTTGAGAAATGGGCTAGAAGGAAATACAAAACATTGTCGCGGCACAAGCAGCGCAGTGTGGAGTGGCTCAGCAAGATGAAGAACGAATGTCCACGGATGTTTCACTACTGGCAGGTATGGGGAGGAAGGGTTGGATGACAGGAGCCGTATGAGGCGAGAGTCTCACGTACGGATCTGCGAGAGATTCGGGGCGAAACTCCCCGTGTCTACTCAACTCCTGCATTCCGCTACCCCCGCTTTCAATGAACAGAATTTTAAGCTATTGATATATAAGAACTATTTATATTTTGTTTGAAGGCTGTTCGGCTAGCGAGCCGCTTACTACACTTCTTAAAAGCTTGATTTTCGGGCTGGATCCTAGTGTTACCACTTCCACTTTTTTAAGAAAAAAATTTAACTTATTGATATATAAGCATTATTTTTTTGCTTAAAAAATGAGTGGAGGTAGCGGAGTGCAGCGCTTGCTTGAACGACTCTGCCAACATCTAAAGCATCACACTATTTTGATGATTTCCCATCGACAATAGCATTGTTGAAGATGGATCGAGTCATTACCCGTCACCAAGGTAAAGTCGTTCTCGATAGGCCTGCTTACGGCTTAACTGAAAGCCAAATATGGCCCGTTTAGGCTTGAAAATTATACTTGTACCGGTACATGGTCACGGCTGCCCTTGATGCGGTTGTTATGGTCCACAAACACCAAATTAGGCTTCACATTGCCTGCACGTATATCAGCATCATCAAAAAAGCCAAATGCGGCGATGATCACCAGGTCGCCTAACTGTGCGCGCCGTGCCGCTGAGCCATTCAATGAAATCGTGCCGCTGCCGCGCTCGGCGCGTATCGCGTAGGTCGAAAAACGCTCGCCATTATTGATATTCCAAACCTCGATTTGTTCATTTTCTAGAATGTTGGCGGCTTCGAGTAAATTTTCATCGATCGCGCATGAGCCTTCATAGTGCAACTCGCAGTGAGTGACTGCGGCGCGATGAATTTTTGATTTCAGCATAATGCGTTGCATAGACGGTTCCTAATAAAATGAATGATAGAAAGATCATAAAGGGATTCCGGCAAGAGAGCAAAGCAACAGGAGGCGGAGATGTACCTTGGCTCTCTTGATGGCACTTGCTTTAAATTTCAAGATTGTCGATCAAACGGGTGGTCCCGAGTTTTGCTGCTGCGACGATCACCAATGGCGCGTTTGTTTCGTGCGCATCTAAGGCCTGTAAATCGGCCTGTTTGCGTATTGTAATATATTGCGGTTGCCAGCCACGGTCTGCGAGCTGGGCCATTGCTGCTTGCTCGAGCGTAGCAAAATCGTTACGGTTTTCTTCAATAATTTTGCGGCGTATATCCGATAGCGTTTTAAATAGCATGGGTGCTTCAGCGCGCTCTGTTTGATTAAGATAGATATTGCGTGAAGAAAGCGCTAGGCCATCCTCATCCCGCACCGTTTCGGCGGCAATAATTTCAGTGGGTAACGCAAATTGTTGGCTCATCGCGCGTACCATCATCAGCTGTTGGTAATCTTTTTTGCCGAAAACCGCAATGCGTGGTTGGACGCAGCAGAATAACTTCATGACTACGGTGCACATGCCTTGGAAATAGTCGGGCCTGAATTCGCCCTCAAGGATCGAACTCATGCCATCGGGGGGATTCACACGATAGTGCTGTGGCTCCGGATATAAATCCGTTTCAGTGGGCGCGAACAGCACATAGACATTTTCGCGTTGTAGTTTTTCCAGGTCCTCTTCAAAGGTGCGTGGATAATGGGCAAAATCTTCTTGGGGCCCAAATTGCAAGCGATTGACGAAGATGCTGGCGATGACCGGGTCACCATGATGGTGGGCGAGGCGGATTAAGGATAAATGCCCTTCATGCAAATTACCCATTGTAGGCACAAAAGCGGTGCGATTTTGGCCTCGTAATTGATCACGCAGTTCTTGGATCGAGCGAATGATTTTCATAGATGGAATGATTCCGGAGCGGTTGCTTGGCCAGTCGTTAAGAGGGGATCGCTGGTTGGCGCAGATTCAAGGGGGCTAGGGGTATAAGAGAGGCGGACATAAATCGGCGCGAACGCTTCTGCTTGCGTGATTTCAATCAGTGTTTCACGCGCCAGTTCAAGGATGGCGATAAAATTGACGACGATGACTGGCGCTGTCGATGTCGGTTCAAATAGTTCGCTGAATTCAATAAAGCGGGCGTGCTGTAATTTACGTAAAATAACACTCATATGCTCACGTACCGAGAGTTCGGCACGGGTAATGCGGTGGTGCTCAACAAGTTTTGCACGTTTCATCAGTTCCGCCCAAGCTGTGCGCAGATCTTCCGTGCTGACCTCAGGCCAGCGCGGGGCAAGGCTGGGTGCAATATAAATGTTGGCGCGTAGGAAGTCGCGCCCAAGTTGCGGCAGCTGATCGAGTTTGAGCGCCGTGAGCTTCATTTGCTCGTATTCGAGCAAACGCCGCACCAGTTCAGCGCGCGGGTCTTCCGCTTCTTCATCTGGGGCGATTTTTTTGACCGGCAACAACATGCGTGCCTTGATTTCAATCAACATCGCCGCCATCAGTAGATATTCGGCCGCTAGCTCAAGGTTGTGGTTGCGTATCTGCTCAACATACTCAAGGTATTGGCGGGTGACAGCAGTCATTGGGATATCAAGCACATTGAAGTTCTGTTTACGAATTAAATAAAGTAACAGATCAAGCGGTCCTTCAAATGCTTCGAGAAAAATTTCCAGCGCATCTGGCGGAATATAAAGATCATGCGGCAGTTTAAAAAGCGGCTCGCCATACAGATGCGCATAAGCCACACCATCAATCGTATCTGGCGTTGAATCAGCAGTAGGCGCCATCAACGCGTCGTCAGCTATCGCGCTTAGTGCCGGCCGCTTCATGACTTAAGTCACTTTAATAATAGACGTAGGGCTTTTGCTGGATACGGGAGGTCTGCTGCCGCGCTCGCTCATCAAGGTTGAGCGGGGGTTTATCCCACAATAACATGCGCCCGCGACGCTGTGCTTCTTCCAGCGCAGGCTGTTGCTGTTTGAGTTGGTGAATAAACTGAGTAATCTCGGATTGGTAGTGGCGACTCATTTTAAGCAAAATATTGGATAGATCTCGCAGTTAAGGCTTAACGTAGTCGTAAGCTTAACCAGCGATCGACTTCATTAGGGTTCAATCTTATATTAAATTACCCTTGAATGCCGGCTTTAGGTTAATTTTTAGGTCTTTGGGGGTGAAATTGGCGGTATAAATGTGTTCCAATGCTATTTTCTTGCAGCAATTTCTGAATCTATGTAAGCGATCGGAAAATTCTATTGGAACCCAGTTTGAGCAAGATCGGACAACAAATAAGCCAACGCGTGCGCAATTGGCAAGGGGTATGTGGCATTGGACTGGTCATCATCTTGGCCTTTTTACCCGTGTCTGCACAAGCAGAATATACCGTTGATATTGAGGCGCCTCGCAAGCTCAAAGCCTTGCTTAAAAAGCATTTGGATTTGGCGCGCTTCGCCAAGCGCGCTGATATCAGTGATGAACAGTTTGAATTTTTAGTAACGGCTGCGCCTCAACAAGCGCGTGAGCTTGCTGAAACAGAAGGATACTTTAGTGCCGTGGTGACGACAGATGTCGTCACGCTTGGCAATCAGCCAGAGGTTACCATCAGCCTTGACCCTGGCCCGTGCACGGCGATTTCATCGGTGGCGCTCAATTTTACGGGAGCGATCCAAACCGAAGAGCCCGCGCGTGAGGATCTGGCGCGTCGTGCCTGGACATTGCGCCGCGGTGATGGATTTAGTCAGTCCGCTTGGGAGGGGGCTAAAAACGCTTCATTAAAAGCGTTGCAAGCAAAACGCTATGCCGCGGCCAAAATTCTCCACGCGCAAGCCTTGATTGACCCTCGCAGTGAGCAGGCTAGGCTGGCGGCCACATTCGATAGTGGCCCGACTTTTACCATGGGAGCGATCGAAATTAGCGGCTTAAAGCGGTATCCTGCAAAAATCATTCATCATGTGAACCCGCTGCAGCCGGGTGAGCTGTATAGCGTGGAGCGGCTACTTGAATTGCAAAGGCAGGTGCAAAACACAACTTACTTTGCCAGCGTCGCAGTCGATGTGGCAAACGATGCAAGCCAGCCGCACCACGTGCCGGTAAAAGTGAAAGTCAGTGAATATCCATGGCATTCAATTCGTTCAGGGATTGGGTATTCATCCGATACAGGCGCTCGGGTGCAAGGTAACTATGTCTATAACAATATGTTTGGCCGCAGTTGGATCTTGCATGCGCAAGGCCAATTCGAGCAGCACCAGCAAAATATTGCCCTACGTCTATCGATGCCGCCTGATCGCAAAGCTTATACCAACAGCCTATTAGCGACTCACACCCGCACTAACATTGAAGATACGGATATTCGCAGCCTGCGCCTTGGCGCTCAACGTGCACGCTCATTAGAGCATTATGATTATGCTTGGTCACTGCTGTATTACGAAGATCAGCTAAGCCAAAATGCTAGCGCGCCAGATGTGAGCCGTGCGCTTGTGCCAACGTGGTCATGGACGCGTCGAGATGTCGATGACCCGATGTTTGCCCGTCGCGGTAATATTGTTTCGCTATCGGCCGGGTTTGCCGTGAAAGATTTGATGACGGAGCAATCGTTTGGACGCTTCTATATGCATGGGCGCCAGTATTTTCCGCTTGGCAAAAACGATCTCGTTTTGTTTCGTGCAGAATTAGGTAGTGTTTTGACTACGGGTGGTTCAACAGGTATTCCAGCTTCGTTGTTATTCCGGGCGGGCGGGGTTAATTCGGTTCGCGGCTATGGCTATCAAAGTATTGGCCATGAAGTAGCCGGCTCGATCCTGCCGGCGAAGCATTTAGTGACGGCAAGCGGTGAATATCAGCATTGGTTTAATCGGGATTGGGGCGCGGCCGTATTTTATGATCTAGGAACCGCCACCGACAAATGGACAGAAAAAACCTTTTATCAAGGGATGGGCATAGGAATGCGATGGCGTAGCCCGGTAGGGCCGATTAACTTCGATTTGGGGTATGGTTTGCGGGATCGTAGGATTCGGCCCTATTTAACACTTGGCATTGCATTCTGATGAGGGGCTGGCGCGTACTCGGTTGGCTGGTGCCAGGTAGCTTGGCAATCGCCGCATTGATGGCAGGCGCACTGTTGTATGCCAGCCATACTGAACAAGGAACTCGTTCTCTCTGGCAAATTGCGCGCATGCTGTCGGGCGGCCGTTTAAGCGGCGCCCTAGACGGCGGCACTCTGGCTAGCGGCTTGCATCTGCAACAACTCGCCTGGCGGGCTAAAGGCAAGCAAATTTATATTGATCGGATCGATGGTCAGTGGGGTTTTGCGCGCAAGCCATGGCGCTTGAAAGTAGATTGGCTGCGCATCGGCACGGTGGACGCACATTTTGCCCCTACCCCCAAAACGGCTAAAACACCGCGCTTGCCATCGCTGCCAAACAAGCTTGCGCTGCCGTTCGCATTTGAGATTCTAGAGTTGCGCGTTGACCGTTTGCGTTTACATCAAGTGCCGCCAGAGACACCGCGCCTTGCCGATAAAACAGGCAAAGCCAGCGCCGCGGTGACTGAATTCAGAGGGTTGGCTATGCGCGCTCGTAGCGATCGTGATCGCCATCAGTTTACCGTTGAGCCACTCATCACCCCCTTTGGCGAGCTTAAAGGGGAGGTCCAGCTTGATGCTCGCCAACCTTTTGCGCTGACTGGCGCGGTTCATTTCTTAAGCCGGCCGCAGCCTAAATCTGTTTGGCCAATCCAACACGTGCATTTGCGTTTATCGGGTTCGCTTGAGCAGATGATCATCGATGTCGATGCACTAGGCGCCAAACTGGCAAGCCATGCTCGGATTGAAATCACGCCGCCATTTTCAGCGTCATCTATAGAAGCGGCGACGGAGTTAAAATTTGAATTATATGATAGCGTTTATGCCGGCCTGCCGCTCACCGGCTCGGGCATAGTGCAATTAGGCGCAGAACGCGTTTTGTTAAACTCAGTACAACTCTCGATTGCGGGCAATATAACGGTTTGGCAAGGTAGCTTAGGCCAGCCAGGCGATCAATTGTGGTTTGAGCTGAATGCGCCTCACCTTGAACGGCTGGCAGCGTTTTACTCTGGTTTAAGCGGCAGATTCAAAGCAAACGGGCATTTAAGTGGGCATTTTGCCAAGCCTAATATTGTTGCGAGTTATCAAGCTGCGTCGCTTGGCTTGGGCCAAACTCGCATTGAACAGGCAACAGGGCAGGTCGAGATGCATGAGGCGGCCAATAGCGCCCTCGTATTGAACCTGGATGGGCGTAATCTCGTGATGCCCGGCGTGACGATGCAAACCCTGAAAGCACGGGTGGCGGGTACGCGCGAGCGCCATCGATTGACTGCACATGCAGTCGGCCAGGCCAGTAAAAAGCCGTTCGATCTAAGTATGGCGGCGCATGGCAGCTTACCAAGCACCTTAGCGAAGATGCGTTGGCACGGTACGCTGACCCAGTTTGAAAACCGTGGCTCGCTACTCAATGTAGCCGCGGGCTTGCCCATTCTACGCCTTGCCGCGCCTGTTGCCATCAGCATCGAGCCTAAACGTTTCAGCCTTGGAGCGATGCAATTAGAGATTGAGCAAGCCATGCTTGATTTACGCGCATTGGTTTACGAGCCGGGCCTGATTCGTTCAGCAGGAACGCTAAAAGGGATTGATGCGGATTGGTTATTGCGTCTTGAGCAGGCCTTGACCGGTAAGATGGATACGTTCAAAACCGACCTTGTCTTGGATGGTGATTGGGATTTTTCATTAGGCGAGAGAGCGACTGGCTATGCACAATTGATGCGGCGAACCGGCGATGTCAGGCTTAATGCTAGCCGGAAATTCACCGCGCTGGGCCTTGATCACCTGTCAGCGCGCGTCGATTTATCTGGTCGGCGGCAGGCGCATCTCAACCTGCGCGCACACGCTGCGCGGCTTGGTGCATTAGAGGCGAATTTACATTCATCATTGAGTTTAAATCAGGGCCAGTTGTCGATTGCGCCCGAGGCGCCGCTGTCAGGACGGATCGCCGTGTCGCTGCCTTCGCTCAAAACCATGAGCGCTTTGCTTGGTCCGCAATATGTGTTTGAGGGGCGTTTAGCGATGGACTTGACTCTGGCCGGACAGATTGCCAAACCTAAATTGTCGGGCCTATTAAGCGGTGATGACCTAGCCGCCAACTTGCTCGATGATGAGATTGCATTGACGCGAGGCATTGTGCGCATTGCGCTATCTGAGAATCGGGTTGATTTCCGGCCGGTTGAATTTCATGGTGTGGAAGGTACCCTGCGAATTCTTGGGAGCATTGCACTGGATCATGTCAATCCTGCTTTATCGGCCAAGATCGTCGCGGATAAATTCGAACTCTTTGCTACGCCAGACAAACAGTTATCCCTCTCTGGCCAGGCCGTGCTCGCCAATCATGATGCCGCAGGCGGATTAGCGATCGACGGCGACTTTAAGATAGATCATGCGCTGTTTGATTTACCGGCCACGTCAGCACCGAAACTGGCCGATGATGTGGTGATTATTCGCGCCAATGACGAGCTAGCAGGGGCCGCACTGAACCTTGTCGCGCCAGATGGCGAGCGCTCCGCCGGCCGTTTTTTGCCGGCGGCAAAAATCAATATCGATCTCGGCCGTGATTTTCGTTTTCATGGCGCTGGCGCAGATTTAAAACTGCGCGGCAAATTAGGCGTAAGCAGTGAATTTAAGCAACCACTCCATGCCGTTGGCGATATTCGGGTTGCTCAGGGTTCAACCTATGAAGCATTTGGTCGCAAGCTTGCGATTGAAAATGGCTATTTTGGATTTAATGGACCGATTGCTAATCCAAGCATTAATGTTCTCGCGATGCGGCGTAATCAGGAAGTTGAAGTTGGCGTGCAGGTCAGCGGTACCTTACGTATGCCGAACGCACGGTTGGTTTCAGAACCCAATTTACCAGATAGTGAAAAAATTTCTTGGCTGCTATTTGGCCATGGCAGCAGTGACAGCATGAATCTGGGGCAAACCAATACCACCGCGGCAGCCTTTGCATTACTAGGCGGCGTTGGCGGCAAGCGGATCGCGCAAACGATGGGCCTCGACGAATTTTCGATTGGTCAAAGTGAGGCCGGGCTAACTGATCCGCAGGTCGCTAACCTTGCCAAGGCGCTGAATGAACGTTTTGTCCTGGGCTATGAGCAAGGGCTCACAACCGCGGCCAGCATTTTCAAAGCGACTTGGCAATTTTCGCGCAGTTGGTCACTGACGGCCCATACTGGAACGCTGAATGGCATTGATTTGCTCTTTAACCGGCGCTTTGATTGAGTGAACCCTGGTTAGCCGCTAATAGCGCCTCAATTTGCTTAGCTTCAACGCGTGTCATTAAATGCTGATACGGTTGCAGCGGCTGCTTAGCCGTGAGCGGAGTTAAATCATGCGACCAGGCCAGGGGGCCAATGCCAAGAAAAGCCTCAACTTTAGCGGCTAAGCCCGGTAAAACAGGTTTGAGCGCAAGCGTGAGCAAGCGGAACGCTTCTAAACTGACACTACATGTTTCATGTAATGGGGTTGTTTGGGTAGGGTCTTTCGCCAGACTCCAGGGCTTGGTTGTATCAATATAAAGATTGACTGCATCGGCTTGTTCCATGGTGATGCGTAAGGCGCGCGCGCTATCGCGGCTTTCGTAGTGGGCGGCAATGGTCGGCAGCGCGGTGCGTAGTTGCACCAGTAATGGATGATGCATGGCGCTGTCTAGTACGCAACCATTAAAGCGCTTAGCTAAAAAACCAGCCGTGCGGCTGGCAATATTGACATACTTACCCACCAAGTCACTATTGACACGCAGGATGAAGTCATCAAAATTCAAGTCAAGATCTTCTAGCGATCCATTCAGCTTAGTCGCGAAATAATAGCGCAGCCATTCTGGATCGAGTCCTGCTTGAATATAACTATGTGCAGTAATGAAGGTACCGCGTGACTTCGACATTTTTTGCCCATCGACGGTCAGAAAACCATGCGCAAAGACATTGGTTGGCGTGCGATAACCGGAAAACTCTAGCATCGCTGGCCAAAACAACGTATGAAAATATAAGATATCTTTGCCAATAAAATGATACTGCTCAGCGGTGCTACCGGGTTTAACCCAAGCATCAAAATCCAGTCCCCGTTGATCGCATAACGCTTTAAAGCTTGCATAATACCCAAGCGGTGCATCAAGCCAGACATAAAAATACTTACCTGGCGCATGCGGAATCTCAAAGCCAAAGTAGGGTGCGTCGCGTGAAATATCCCAATCAGCGAGTTGCGTGGTATGACCGTCTTGACTCTCTGCGCCGCTACCCAACCATTCGCTCATCTTATTGCGGGCTTCAGGCTGCGCTAGCTGGGCCACCCATTGCCGCAGAAAATTTTCGCAGCGGGGATCGGAGAGCCGGAAAAAATAGTGAGTTGAAATTTTGCGGATCGGCGTCGCGCCGGAAACCACTGAATAAGGGTTCACCAGTTCGGTGGATTGATAGGTCGAGCCGCATACTTCGCATGAATCGCCATACTGATCTTGAGCCTGACATTTGGGGCAAGTACCCTTAATAAAACGGTCAGGCAAAAACATCGAGCGGACTGGATCATACGCTTGCTCGATCTCGCGTGTATCGATTAAGCCAGCGTCCGCCAGGGTCAGATAAACTTGCTCACAAAGCTGTTGGTTGGCCGCGGAATCGGTTGAATCATAATGATCAAAAGAAATCCCAAAGTCATCGAAATCCCGTTTGTGCTCAGCCCAAACTCGTTTGATCAAGGCTTGCGGCGTGATCCCCTCTTTTTCTGCGCGTAGCATAACGGGTGTGCCGTGCGTATCATCGGCCCCTACGTAGTACACCTGATGGCCATGCATACGCAAGGCTCGAGCCCAAATATCGGTTTGTATATATTCAACTAAGTGACCAAGATGAATTTGGCCGTTGGCGTAGGGCAGGGCAGAAGTGACAAGAATGCGGCGAGTGGGCATAGGGGCGTTGAATCAGGCAAAGCATAGATTTTAACAAAGCCCGAGGGTACCGAGTGTGATTTAAGTTGCTCGGGTCATGCGTGTCCTTAGTAAATAACTTCAGATCGCACATCCAAGTGTCGAAGGATATGATCAAAAAACCGGCCGGGCTGGGCGCGCTTACTTTAACCTCGGACTAGAAGTCGTTGCGGGTGAGGATTAAAGCATCGAGAGAAAGCCTTAGAAAATCAAATTTATTAAAAATATTATTTAAATAAATGAAATTATCATACAATTAAAATTAAAAAATTATTTGGTATATTAAAAAACATCATTTAAAATCCTTAATTAATTATTATTAAATGGGGTGGATGATGTTAAAACCAATCAATGGCGTTTCGATTCAACACATTCGATCTGCTTCTATTACCACTAACAGACAAGAGCCAATAACACCCCACTCTCGTGAGGAAGCAGACTCGCCGACGCTGAATACCGCCCAGCCCAATGCGGCAGGCATTTTATATAACCAACACGCAAATTTCAACGTGGATGCACCCGGCGTCATTTTGCAGAACGGCTCGACTGTTCGGATTATTTTGCATCATGTGATCGGGCGCACGCTTTCGCAACTGAATAGCGTGATAAAAATCGCCGGGGAGCCGGCTCAATTGGTTTTTTCCAATGCTAACGGCATTGATTGTTGGGGATGTAATTTTCTCAATACCAAACATCTGGTGCTCACCACCGGCGAGCCTATTTTAAATAGTAATGGCGATCTTCAGGCCTTTCGCGTAAAGGCAGGTCAAATTACGATCAAAAGCAACACGACACTCAAACAGTTTGAGCAAATTGACCTGATTGCGTACTCCATTCAAGTAGAGGGAGAATTGTCCGCCAATAAGATCAACATGAGCACGGGGACGCACGAAATCAATTACGTGGATACGGGGCTGCCCACGATCACGCGGCGACAGGAACTATCCATCGCAAGTAGCGAGACCAACCAGAGTTCGCGCCGCGCGAGTAGCTTGCAATTCATTGAGACAGCGAGAGTGTGGGCTAAAAAGCATCTGAATATTCAAGCTGATACGCTAGATAATGCCAGCCATCGGGTTCAATCAAACGGTGATTTAACCGTCAAAGCGGTCAGTTTTACGGGTGCGGGAACGCTGAGCGCGGCGCTTGATCTTGCCGCAGAGTTTGAAGAAGACTACACCCATAAAAATCAATTGAGTGCAGGCCGTCATCTATCGATTTCGACGCCTAAGCGCTTAATCAATCAAGGCACCATACAAACTCAAGGTGAAGTTACACTGGAGGCAACAGAGCTTGAGAATCAAGCAAAGTCTTTGATAGATGGCGTTCATCTTACGCTCAAAGCAGGAGGGTCGCTTAGAAACCACGGCGTGATTCAAGGTGGCAGCATAGCCATCGACGCACCAAGCTTGGTCAATGATGGTACGAATCATACCGAGGAACATCAAGCTGGAGCAATATTGGCGCAGCGCCAGCTTACAATTCAAGCACAGACTCTGCGCAACCAAGAACACGGATTAGTGCGTAGCGATGGCGAACTGACTATAGGAGATGCCCTCGGTACCCAACGCAAATTGACTGACTCAACACAAGAGTTGGTGAATTCCGGCTCTTCTATGATTGAGTCAAGAGGAAAACTCTCGATCCAAGTGAGTCTGTTAGACAATCAAAAAGGACAAATCACAGCACATTCTGACCTTATCCTAAGCAGTCAAGCCATTCTAAACCAAGAGGGGCGCATAGAAGCTCAAGGGGAGCAAAGCGTGTTCGATGTTTACACCGCTGCGATAAATAATACTTCTGGATGGCTGCTTCATACAGGAACCGGGCAGACTCAGATTGTTGCGCGTGTAACGATAGCGAATTTCAATACTAAAGCGATAACAGGAGCTGGGTTAATCTTTGGTAAAGGTCCACTTACTATTCACTCTCCCGAAATAATAAATTACGAAGGGGGAGCAATTATTTCGGATCAAATGCTCAAAATAAAAACTCCCTACTTGGGCAATCAATTGAGCACCTTATCGGCTGGCCAGAAACTAGAGATTGACACCGATAAATTACAGAATGTAGGAGGCTTGATAACTGTTGGCGAGCATGAGAAATTCAAGGCGGAGGCTGCCCATAGCGTACCAAGTCTAGCCCGTCACGCTCCTGACTTAGGCGTACTTGAAGTGAATGCTCAAGAAGTCATTAATACTGCACATAAGGGTGAAAAAGCCAAAGGCAGTTTAATTCGTGTTCAAGGCAAGGTAGTGATGAAAGCAGAGAAAATCTACAATGCGAATAAAAGTCAGATTTTAGGGAAGGAGGTGGATCTGAACGCAAAAGAACTCTTCTCCAACGATGCGAGCACGGTGTACGCAAGCGACACGTTTTCGTTGAAGACCCATCGCCTTGTCAATTTAGGTAAAGGGATTTTGCAAAGTGAGGGTAAGTTCCATATTTCAGTGAATGATGAGTTGGGCAATCTGAAAGGGCACATCATAGCGAGCTCAGATCTTGTTCTGAAAAGTAAAGTACTGGACAATCAAGAAGGCCATATAGAAACCAGGGGAGATCAAAGCGTATTGGACGTGCAGGTCGACCTGATTAACAATGCCTCTGGCCAGTTGCTGAATACAAGTGCAGGACAGACTCAAATTGTGGCGCGTCAGAAAATGCTGAATCGCAATATGGATGCAGTAGAAGGGCGGGGATTCATTTTCGGCAAAGGCCCTGTGAGTGTCACCTCTGCTGAAATAGTCAATGATAAAGGAGGGGTCATTTTTTCGAACCAAATGCTCGAAATAAAAGCTGCCGACTATGTGTACAATAAATTTGCTACCTTATCGGCCTACCAAAAAATCGACATTAACACCCCTAGCTTAAACAACTACGCTGGAGGACTCATTAGTGTAGGAACGGAAGAAGCTGCCAAGACGGCGACCTCGACTGGCGTCCATAGTCCGGACAACCTTACCCATCACGCGGGCGTGCTTACAGTCCATGCGAAGCAAGTGCATAACATCCTGGATAAAGGCGAGACGCAAGGTGGTCTGATCCGTTTGCAGGGCAAGGTCGAGATGGCGGCAGACAAAATCTTCAATGGAAATAAAAGTCAGATTTTAGCGAAAAATGTGAGTTTGAATACAAAAGAACTTTTTTTCGACGTTGGCGGTACGGTATTTGTAAGCGATACATTGGATTTAATTGGACACATTTTCAAAATAAAGGGCGAAGTACAGGCGAAGAGTATTCACCTGCTGAGCGGAGTTAGCCAAGTGTGTGGCACGGAGGCACATTCTTGGAAGAGTACAGCCAATACAGAGTTTCCTGACAAGGAAGCGCAATTTAGTCAAAGCTGGATGACTGTATTCCAACAGGCTAAAATGTATGTTAGCGGCAATCTATCGATTTCGAGTTCGGGTAGCTTACTGAATCAAGGGGAGTTAAAAATAGAGGGCGATATTTCGCTTAAGGCGAGATCCCTAGAGAATCAAGCAAGCGCTGTGATCGACGGACGATTTCTGACGTTAATCCTACACGATCAGCTTAGAAATGATGGAGTAATCCAAGGCAGCACCGTGGTTATCAGTGCGCAGAGCCTGGCCAATGATGGTAGCGAGGATACCGATGAACATCAAGCTGGGGCAATCATGGCGCGCCGCCAACTTACCATTGGAGCGCAGACTCTACACAACCAAAAACATGGCTTAGTACATAGCGATGGAGAATTAACCATAGGTGGCTTCCTCAATGCTCAGTACAAAGTAGAAGGTTCAGCACAGACTCTAAACAACACCACGTCTTCCACCATTGAATCGAGAGATAAGCTATTGATCCAAGTCAATCATTTCGACAATCAAAATGGGCAAATCACAACGAGTTCGGACCTTGTCCTGAGGAGTAAAGTTCTCAACAATACGCACGGCCATATAGAAGCCAACGGTGATCAAAGTGTATTGAATGTGCAGGCAGACACGATTGACAATACCTCAGGCCGACTGCTTCATACTGGCATAGGACAGATTCAAATCCTGGCTCACGATTCAATTGTGAACCGTAATGCAGAAGGGGTAAAAGGGGCGGGTTTCATTAGTGGTAAAGGTCCTGTTACCGTCACCGCTCCTCAAATATCAAATGATGAGGGCGGGACATTTTTTTCGAACCAATCGCTCGAAATAAAATCTGCCACCTTATTGGACAACCAAGGCACTTTGCACGGTAAGGATCACGTTTGGATCGAGGCTAAAGCGATAAGCAACGGTATAAGCCGAAAGACTGAAGTGACTGGAGAGCCTGAAGAGCCTGAAATGGCTCTATTGAGCGCATTGTCTCAATTAACTAACCAATTAAGCAAGATGATACAGGGGGATTTTCAGCCGAATGAGTTTAAAAACCCCGAGTATTTGATTACTGGCAATAAGATTTCAATAAGCGCGCATGATGGCTTGATCAATACGAATGCCGTGATCTTCGCGCAAAACAGTCTCGAGATCGGTGCCAAGTGCATTAACAATTTCGAACAAGGCATACTCTATAGCGGCGGTAATCTGACTATTGGCGGTCAGTTTGATACTCAGTTCAAAGTAACGGGCGTCAGTGAGCATGTTTTCAATTATGGATCAACGATAGATGCGCTAGGCGACCTTGTGATCAATTCAGAAACGTTGCTCAATGCAAACAGGAAGTTCAAGACCGAAGAACAGGTCATTGAACAGCGAGATATACATGAATGTCATGATCACCATACCAACCAACGCTACGATGGATCTCAAATCGGATGGCATGGTGACGTAGGGGGCCTTTACCGTGTGCACCACTCCGGTGTAGAAATTTTTTGTTTTACCAACTATAGCTTTACCCGTCGTGTGTCAACGACTGTGGTCACGCACAGCGAGCCCGGTAAAATTCAAGCGGGTGGGGAGATCCGCTTATCGGGAGCGGTCATTAATGATAAAAGCCGGATTATTGCCGGGGGAGCGCTCAGTGACCTCGAAGGTGGAGCGGCTCAGATTAATAACCGTGATGCCAACGGTCAGCGTGTCACCACCGATCAGGGAACATCGCAATGGTCAGACAGAGACTGGCATGGTGGAATGTTTAGTCGGGGCTGGAGTCGTGATTGGAGCGGGCACGTACCCTACCATCCAGCTCCGGTGGTAGAACACCACAATTTGAATGTAGCCGTCTCTCAACAACACACTGCGGTTGACCATCAAGCGCCCTCTACAGCGCTAGTGCGCACCTCTGCCCTAACAAGCAGCAGCCCTTTTTTGAATAGTGGCTTACAGCACTTTCAGCTCGATCCTGCTCAACCCTATCTGATTCAAACCGATCCCCGTTTTACGCGCAACAGCGATACCGTTTCTAGCAATTTTTTACTGAGCTTACTCAATCTCGACCCCCAACGCGTCCCAAAGCGCTTAGGGGATGGCTTTTATGAACAGCAACTGATTCGCGATCAGATTATTGGTTTGACAGGTCACTATTATCTATCTGGCTATCGAAACCAAATTGCTGAATTCAAAGCTTTAATGCATCGAGGCGCAAATTGGGCCAAACAGCATAATCTGACGCTAGGCATCGAGCCCACGCCGCAGCAAATTGCCGCTTTAACCGCGAGTCCAGTCTGGATGGTGAATCAACGCGTTAAATTACCGGATGGCTCAGAACAGACGGTCTTGATGCCCAAAGTCTATCTGGCTAACAGAGATGTCAGTCCAATTCCGTTGGGCGGCTCGCTGATTTCAGCCAACACCATTGAACTGCATAGCGATCATCCCCTAAAAAATGCCGGCACGATGATCAGCCGCGGTAAGATGGCTCTCACTGCACGCAATATTGATAACCAGCGCGGCGCAATCGTCAGCTTGGACACCCTCTCGATACAGGCGAGCCATAATATCGATAGCCGTGCTGGCCAGCTGATTGCCGTCAAAAAAATGACTTTAAAAGCTGGACAGGATCTCCACCTGCAGAGCCAAACCTATACGACCCACGCCGCCAGTGGCAGCCAGACAGCGCTGGATGGGGTCACCGAAGTTCGAGCCAAGCAATTAGACGCGTATGCCGAATCGGACATTCATCTGGCGGCGACTCAAATCAAGGTGGATGAAAACGCCCGTTTAGAAGCCAAAGGGGACCTCACACTAGGTACAGCCACGGTAAGCACCCAACACCAATTAACCTGGGATGAACGCAATAGCTTAAGCCTAAGCAGAAAAACAGAAATCGGCACGCAAATTGAAACGGGCGGCTCACTTGAACTTAAGTCGGGCCGGGATATCTATGCGCCTGGCGCTTACGTGAATGCTGGCAAAGGACTTTCTGTCAAAGCGGATCGAGATATTAACGTGGAGGCAGCCTATGAAGAGACGGATTTTGAGGAATCTCATTATCATGAGTCGAGCAATTTCTTCTCCTCGTCGAGTGAACTCACGCAAAACAAACTGTATAGAAAACAAGCATTGAGCAGCACCTTATCCGGCGGCACGGTACAGATAGAAGCCGGACATGACCTGAATATCATGGGTTCAAACGTGATCGGGATGCACGATGTGGATCTCTATGCTGCCAACGATATCCAGCAAAAAGCGGTCGAGCAAGCTGAGAGAGGCCGGCACTATTCCGTTAAAGAACGCTCAGGCTTATTAGATAGCGGGCAATTCGGAATGACTGTGGGCACGCGGACACAAACAGATACTCAAGAAAATGAGCACACGCCCCAGATTGGCTCGGTAATCGGCAGCGTATCCGGCCATGTCAGAGCCATTGCCGGCCGTGAATACAAGCAAAGTGGCAGTCAGCTGGTTGTGCCGACAGGCGATATCCAGATTCAGGCTGGCAAGGCCAAGATCGATGCGTCCTATGAGGAGAGCCGGGTCTGGCAGCGCAGTGAATGGCAGCAATCGGGTTTGACGGTTTCGGTCAGCGCGCCCGTGCTTGCAGCGGCACAAACGAGTCAGCAGATGCTACAGGCCAGTACCCAAGTCAGTGATCCACGGATGCAGGCGTTGGCGGCAGGCGCAGGTGCACTGGCGATGAAAAATGCCTACGATGCGATCCAGGCGGATCCCAAAGCAGCGGGTGGCGCGACAGTGAACGTGATGATTGGCGAAGATCATTGTGAAACAGAGCAGACGCAACTGAGCAAGACGGCGCTGAACAGCACGCTGGCGGCAGGGGGAAATATATCGATCCAGATCGGTGGCTTAGGAGAAGAATCCACGCTGGACCTGATTGGCGCTCGCATAGAAGCAAAACAGGAGATTACGCTTAACGTAGAAGGTCGACTGAATGTGGAGGCTGCGCCGAATAGCTTGATTGAGCAGAGTCAGCAGCAGAGCCGGAGTGTTGCCGTGGGGATGGCGGCAACGCTTGGCAGCCAGAATTCAGTGGGGGCCTCGCTGGCGGTAAGTGTTGGGCATGGCCATGCAGATGGGGCGCAAATCAGCTATACGCCGACCTTGATCCAGGCGGGTGGCAAGCTGACGCTTAATGCACAAAGCGATGTGCGCCTAAAAGGCGCGCAGATAGCTGGAGCGCAGGTCAAAGCGCAGATTGAGGGCGATCTTGAAATAGACAGTGTGCAAAACACGGCAACTTACCGTAGCCACTCTCAAAGTATCAGTGGCAGCGTAACAGTAGGTCCTGTCTCAGCGGCCAGCCTGCATTTCTCGCAACGTAGGATGGACAGTCGTTATCTGAGCGTGGCGGAACAAGCGGGGATTCAAGCGGGAGAAGGGGGCTTTCAGATAACCGTTAAAGGGGATACGAAGCTTGTCGGTGGCGTGATTGCAGGGGCTGAGCAGGCAGTACGGGAAGGCAGGAACACCCTGCTTACAGGAACCTTGCACCAGACTGATCTGACGAATCAAGCGAGCTATGATGCAAGCAGTATCAGTTTAGGTGGCGGGTACAGTAAAAGTGGCAAAGGGGTGGGCTCGAAGCAATCAGGAGAAGTGACAACGCCTGCTCATAGCGGCAATCAACTGGCAAGCCGGGGTGGGATGAGCGCTGCGATACCGATTGTGATGAGTGCTTCGGGTCAGGCACAGTCTACAACCCGCAGTGCGATTAGCGGTGCGGAGATTGTGATTACGGATGAGGCCCGGCAAATGGAGTTGACGGGTCAAAGCGCGGCAGAGACGATTGCCAGCCTGAACCGGAATTCGGCACACAGTCATCAAGCGTTAGCGCCGATTTTTAACCGGACTGAGATTGAGGCTAGCTTTGATATCGTCAATGCATTAGGTCGGGAAGCGGGTACCTTTATCGCCAATAGAGGCAGAGAAGCGGATCATAAGCTTGAGCGAGCCAAAAATATAGAGACGCAGGCCAATGATGAGTCTATGTCTGTAGCGCAGCGGCAAGAATTGCTGGCAGCCGCGGCTGAATTACGTGCGCAGGCACAGACTTTGAATAAGCAATGGGGAGCCGGAGGGAGCTACCGTCGCATCGTCACTGCGCTGACGGCAGCGGCAGCAGGCAATGTGACTGGGACCACCGCGCAATTTACCCAAGCGGCGGCGCTCAACTATTTGCAAAGCTTGGGTGCCGAAAAAATCAAGCATATTGCAGATAGCCTGCATGATGAAACGGCGCGTGCTGCCTTGCATGGGGCATTGGCTTATGGCGGCGCAGTCGCACGGGGGCAATCGGGTGGCGCAGCGGCCTTGGGCGCGAGTGCAAGTGTATTAGTAAATACTCTATTAGGTCCTGTAGAAGGCGAGTCTGAAGAGGAGAAAGAGGCGCGCAAGAATATAGTTACTAGCCTAGTGGCGGGGTTTGCGGATGTAGGAGGGGTTGATGCGACATCCGCGCAGACTGCGGCGCAGATTGAAACAGAAAATAATGCGATGGTGCTGGCGGCACCGTTATTGGTCACCCCACCTGGACTTGCTTTATTAGGTTTATTAGGCGCGGTGGCTACAGGTGCGGTGGTGGTGAAAGGCGCCATGGATTATTATGAAGAGTATAAAGAGCGGGCAAACAATACTAAGCAGCCTGGAGAGGACGATAATCAGTTAGTACAACAGGCTCCGGCGCCAATGTTCACGCTTATTATGGAACCGCCGCAGTCGTCCCTGATTCCCGGCACGGCATGGCATCCGGATGAAGAAGTGCTGCTTGGAGGTAAGCCTAATCAATCTGGGGAGCATGTCCTTCAGCCTATAGAGACGCCCAGGGAGGTTCAATCAGCAGCAGGTAATGCGCTGGAGAATCCGATTGCCGAGCCGTTGACTATACTTGACACGGTCAAATATAGTAAGGGGACGAAGAATGCGAATAGAGACAAGGATTATGTGCCGAATGCGGGTGCTGTTGATAATATGGAGCAATTTTTTAATGAAACAGAGTTTGGTAAGGAAATAAAACTTGTAGCTAGGGCTACTAAGGAATTTTATGATGGTCAGAGAATATACGAAGTAACCAAAAAGATTAAGGGTAAGGTAGCGAAAAGGGATCTTTTTTATTTGGATAATAAACACTTGGATCATTTGGAGGTGCTTGACGCAAATAAATCTTTCAAGTATGTTTTGAATCTTGATGGCACAATTAATGAGATCAAAACAGAAAAAGCAAAAGGTAGAAGATTGGAGAAATAGAGTGAGTTCAATGTTGGATTTTAATAAATTTAAAGCGCGTTTAATCGAATGCCTTAAGTCTCATGGTTTGGATCTAGAAGCATCAAATAAAAGGACTGGGCTTCTAGTATGGTATATAGATTGGGATGATAATTTTAATGACTCATTTGAATTTGAATTGAGGCAGATAAAAAATGCGCTTGATCTATATGATAAAGCTCTGTTAGAAAAAGATGTGTTAACAACTAAGGCAGCTATTCTCCATGCCTCCATAAAAATTGAACTATTTTCAGGCAGTCCATTCAACGCAATTTCACGCGATTTGACAAGAGTTCTTAATGATAAAAGTTTCAATTGGCCTCCTTTGAGAAAAGGTTATGTTATTCCAAATAAATATTTGGATAAAAAAATAAACGGAATCGACCAGGAAGAACTGATGAGTTTAACTAAAATTCAAAAAATCTTGATAGATCTAGTCAAATCACATGGTGTGACGGACGAAGAATTAAAGCAGGTAGGTAAGCGAACAAAGCGTTTAATATGGGGTATCGACCTGAACAGCGACTTCAATAAAATCTTCTATGAAAAGCTGCTAGCTTTGCAAATAGCTTTTGATGCATATGAAAAAGCATCTATACAAGAGGACTGGCGAGCAGTTCGAGCGATCCTCCAAAGAATTAGGCTAATCAATTTTCAGCTCTATAAATTCTTGGACGGGATTAGAGTAGCGCTAAAAAGTGCATGGTTAGACAAACGTTTTTGGCCCTCTTTCCCGGAAAATTATAAAATACCAGCGCACTATAATTATGAAGAATAAGCTAGCTTGTAGAGTTAGGATGAAGTTCGCATTGAGTAAGCAAAACGGGGTAAGATCATAGGCCAAGCGCATGATCAAATTCGCGAGACAAAAAAACGGGGCCAAAGCCCCGTAATAAGAAACAAGGTACCTTCTCAATAACCCGGGGCGAACGCCGGCAAACTGCTCAAGCAGAGGCTGCGATGGATTGTTCGACAAGGTGCGGCAGAAGTGGAATTTGATCGCTGCACGAAATGCGGTCGGTGAGGTAATCCCAGAACGAGATGCCCAGCTTGCGACAGGTCTTCTTCAGGGTGGAGAAAGTATCGCGACATTGCCGACCGAGCTCGCTTCGCGTGCCACCACTGATCTTTTGCTTTTTCACGTGATCGCGAATGTCGCGTTCACTGTCGTTGGTGTGGAGTGGAACCTCAGGGCGTTCTAACACCAGTAGTAACTCGGATTTATTTTGGTGAATCCGCCTGAGCAGACGATTGAGTGTTGCGTAGCGGGTCTTCTGGGTGAAGATCGTATCAAAGCGCGCCGCCAGTGTTTTTTTGTCTGTAGCCGTGGGCTGCAGCTTGTATGCTTTCAGATCGGCATAGAGCGTCCAGATCTCGTCACGCACCCGGGCGATGTCCTCTCGATGTTGATCATTGAGCGGTAGCATCTTATGTACCAATCTTTCTGCATGGACCCAACATAATCCGTGAATCAGCACGTTGAACTGCCCTGCATCATCGCTGATGATGGCCAGATCTGGGGAGACGCCACGCTGCTTCAGACTACCCAGCAGTGCGCCCTCGGTAGCAATGTTGCGGTGGCGCGGAGCGTCCATCCCCAAACAATCCAGGTGGTGCTGCCACGCTCCCTGGTCAGCGAAGCTTGTGCTCTCGTGTTGCCGCAGCGCGTCCAGGAACACTTGCGAGAGCCCCTGCTTTTTCATGTACGCGAGCGCGTCTTCGTTGATCTGGTAATCGCCATGGCCCGCACGCAATAATGCCAGGAAATTGATCCGGCTCTTCGAGTCCGTGCTTTTGAACCACGCGAAATGCGGGTTACCAATGTGGGTGACGTAGCCGCTCCGGCCTCGATGCCGCGTGCCGGTATCATCAACCGTTACATACGCCGAGAGCGCCAAGCCGGTCGATAACAGCCCGTCTTTTTCCGCATGAAACTGCTCTTTGCCTTCTTGCAACAGCGTGTTTACCTGCCCCACTGAGATCTCGATGCCCCATTCCCGCAGTTGCTCGCATAGCAGCGGCTGCGTGACGTGACAATGGTAGTGCTGGTAGAGCACATAGCTCACCAGAGCCGGGCCAAAATGGCCACCGCCGACTGATTTGGGAAGCTGCCCGATCAGAGTCTGGCCGTCTGGCGTTTGCCAGCGTGCCAGTCGATACCGCGTGTTGCGTGATTCGATTGTCAACTCTTGCACTACGAAATCACGATAGCCCTTGAATCGGGAACCTGGCGGAATCGGCTCGGCCGGTTCGATGATTGTGTCACGATCAATCTTCAGTTGCGCCGTCTTGTGCTTCTTCGCTGATCCGGGCCGTTTGGCCGCTTCCTCATTCTGCGTTTGATCTGGTTTGGCAGGCTTGCCAGCATCCTCGTTCATGCGGCTTGGCTTGAACGTCGGACGCTTCTTTTCCCCCTGGAGCACCGCGACTTCGTCTTTCAGATGCCCTATGTCCTCCAGCAATTGATGGATGATTTCGACCAGTCCGTCACTCCATGCGAACACCTTCATGACCGCCGGCGTCCGATCGACTTCGGCGACATACGGTGCTGAGAGTTTCTTCAGCATGGCGCTTCTCACGCTACGTACCCCTGGCTTTTTTGAGTCGGGCGGCCTTCTGTTTCAATTGCTCAACCTCTTGCTGCAAGCCATTAGCTACTTCTACGAGTTGCTCGATCCACGCCCGCAACTCCTGATCCTGCGGCCCGAGGTCCTCTCGTGCAATGTCGGGTAGTGTAAATTTTGGAGGGAGGGTCATAAATGTGGCAGAAATGATGTCGGCGTGATGAACGTTAACATCACCCTCTACCGTTTACAAGCGAAATTCGTTACGTCGCGCGAGCACGCTGCTCCGCCGATCTTGACCAAGCGAGCCGGCCAAACAGCGCAGCGTTGTGCGATGGTTGCCCCGGGTTATTGAGAAGATACGAAACAAGCGAAGAAAGTGGCACAGAGGTCATAATCTTCTCTGTGCGCCAAAAGGCCTGACCGGAGACTATCCGCTAAGTTCTCAATTTCTTTTGCAATTGTGTTGATTTCACTGGATAGGTTTAGCTTGCAGCGGGTACAAGAAAATTTCGACTCGCCGGTTTTGCATGCGGCCAGTCGGTGTGAGGTTGTCCGCAATCGGTTGAGCTTGCCCGCGCCCTTCGGAGGAGAGCCGGCCAGAGGCAACGCCGCGGCTGACGAGAAAATTCACCACCGCCAGTGAGCGGCTTTGCGAAAGCGTCATATTGTAAGGGACCGCGCCGGTATTATCGGTGTGACCAATGATCCGGGCCACCAACTCTGGATTTTGCACCAAGGTGCGCGCTACCTCATCAAGGGCCGGCGTAAATGTTGGCCGGATTTGATAGCTATTCGTGGCAAAAGAGACTGAACTCGGAATATTGACTTTGAGCGAACCGTCTTGTTGTTCAGTGATTTGCGTGCCAGTGCCTTGCGTGGCGCCTGCTAAGCGTTGCTTAATAGCTGACCAGTTGTAAGCTGTCAGACCGCCCGCTACGGCGCCGATGGCACCGCCGACCATGGCGCCTTCCGAGTTGCCAATGAGCGCACCCAAGCCAGCGCCCGTTGCAGCGCCAATGCCAGTGCCTAGCGCGGCATTGTTTTGTTGCCCAGCAGGCGCTGCACAACCCACCAAAAGTGCGCTGACAAGTAGGCAAGAAGCCAACGGTTGGACGATTTTTTTTGAGTTAACTTTCATACTACACTCCGGAGATTAAGTTATGGCGCTAAAGTGTGTTGCCGCCACTGGCGCAACCCTCACTATAAGGATGACCTTCACACAAGAATCAGTTTACGTTCCTGTCTGAGTGTGAATAGTTTAAGGTTGCTCTAGAGCGGCCGCTTTGTACAATATATTTTTAGATTTCTTTTGTCATTGTCTGAATTGCGCATCACCTAAATGCTTTGTATCCGTTTGAATTATCCAATTTGCTTTGATCTCACGTTATGATGAATGGTTCTGAGCCGCTTTTACCAAGCTTAAGGGATGGGGCTATTGCACATTTAGGCTGCATAGTTTTAAATCTGCGGCCAAAGAGGCCTTACCGTGACAATCAATGAGGTGGAATTTTATGAGTATTGATAACGCTCAGATTCAAGCTGCGCTAGCTCAGGTTATCGATCCGCATATGGGCGCGGACCTGGTTTCGACAAAAAGCATCCGCCATAGTGCGTTCGAGAACGGCTGCGTGACGGTTGATGTGGTGCTCGGCTATCCGGCGCAAAGTCAGTTTGAGGCATTGCATACTCGCATTACCCATGCGCTTGCTGCCTTGCCTGGGGTGGAGAGTGTTGACATCACTATTTCGCAGCAGATTACCGCCCACGCAGTGCAGCACGGCATTAAATTACTCCCCAATGTAAAAAATATCATTGCCGTCGCATCTGGCAAAGGCGGGGTGGGAAAAAGCACCACAGCCGTTAACCTAGCACTGGCGCTGGCGGCCGAAGGGGCGAGCGTTGGCTTGCTGGATGCCGATATCTATGGTCCATCCCAGCCGATGATGCTTGGCCTTGAGGGCAAGCCTGAATCAAAAGACGGTAAATCGATGGAGCCGCTTGAGCGCTATGGCATTCAAGTTAATTCGATTGGTTTTTTGGTGGGTACGGATACGCCAATGGTCTGGCGGGGGCCAATGGTCACTTCTGCATTTGACCAGTTGCTAAAGCAAACCAACTGGCGTGAACTCGACTATTTAATTGTCGATATGCCGCCGGGGACTGGGGATATTCAGTTGACGCTAGCGCAGCGGGTGCCAGTGACTGGCGCGGTGATTGTGACTACGCCGCAAGATATTGCCTTACTTGACGCTAAAAGGGGGCTAAAAATGTTCGAGAAAGTGGGGATTCCAATTCTTGGTATTGTGGAGAATATGAGTACGCATATTTGTACCCACTGTGGGCATGCAGAGCCTATTTTTGGCGCGGGCGGTGCAGCGCAAATGTGCGCTCAATACGGCGTTGAGTTGGTGGGTAGTTTGCCGCTTGATATCAGTATTCGTGAGCGGACCGATGCGGGTTGCCCAACTGTGGTGGCGCAGCCGCAAGGTCACAATGCAGGCATTTATCGTGAAATCGCTCGAAAAGTTGGCATTGCTGTTGCGCGTAAGGCGCGCGATATGCGCTCAAAGTTTCCAGATATTGTGGTGCAAAATACCTAGCGTCTTAGCCAGTACAATTTCCCCATATTCTGTCTCGAAAGCAGTATTATGATGTTGAGTTAGCGTGATGAGGGGTGGCTAATGCTTTTTCATAAAGGCCGCATTTTATCAAAGTATGAGTATTAGAGGATTGCATGAAAAACCAAGCAGGCAAGGTGATTTCTCGGGTTTTTATCATACTGATGATAGTGGGCGGCTTCAGTGTGCTGAATGCCGGCTGTTCGACTTTATTCGGGCCGCGTGAAAAGAGCGCGCATGCGATACTTCTGCCTGTGGTGGGGGGCACCGCACGCGGTACGGTTAATTTTGTTGAGCGTGCAGACGGTATGCAGGTCACCTACAACATCGTGGGCCTACCGGCAAATAGTGATTACAGATTTCAAATTTATGAACGGGGCCACTGCAATGCATTCAGTGCGCGCAATACTGGCCAGGTGTTCGACCCGAGTCGCTTGAGTTGGAGTGGCGCCCAGGGTAACGCGCGCCCAGCAGGCAATATGCCCAATATTAAAGCGGACACAAATGGTGTCGCAACGGGTTTTGTGGTGGTTAATGAACTGACATTGGACGGTATTCGTTCAGTCATCGGCCGCTCGGTCGTGGTGTTACATGACGATGATACTGTGGTAGAAAAATCACGGCTTGCTTGTGGCGTGATTCGACGGTAGGTAGTCTGTTGTACCTGCGACCTGGACAATATCTGTTTGATTAGCCCCTACGGCGTGACTAAATTTCTAGTATGAGAGTTGTGATTGTATCGTCAGAAAGTTTCGTGACTTGCTTGATAAAATCAAAGGCTAGTAAGCGCGAAATTAATCCCACCATTGACAGAATGGGTAGAAGCGCGGAGACCTAGGGTTTACGAAGTGTCAAACGACGCAACGCGGCCTTTAAATAGCGCACGGATTTTTTGTGCGATCTTATTCCCTATTGAGTTATATCCAGAATACCTGACAAAACTACTCCCCTCGCAATATTGGAAATACAGCGACTATGCTTTGGCTTATTGATTGCATAATCTCGACCTAGTTCTAAACTAAGCCAGCCTATGTATGTCTATATTCTTGTTCTGATCAAAATTACTCTTCTTAAGCCATCGGTGGGTAATAGCTAGCGCCGCTACCAGGCTTCCTAAAACTTGGCCAATAAATAACCACTCGGCTTTTTTATTAGCTTCTGAGGATAAATACGCGCCTGCGGATAATCCCAGCAGATTTCCGGCCGTGTCGAGTATTGAAGCAAATAAGGTATCTTGCATACTCAGTAAGTTGCTAGTGCTGATATTTTTAAGTGTGTCGATAATGAGACCCACGCTATTAATAAATAAAAGCGTTTGCGCTAATGGCAGGGTTTCTTTGGGAATATCTTGTGAGGTATCGAGAAAAATTTCTGAGATTTGTTTGGAGAAACCTGTAAATAACAGGAAAGCGCAGCATGCAGCAGACAAGCCTATGATCAGGCCTGCGTTGCCAAAGCGTCTGACGTTTTGCTGCAGGTGCTCGGTGAGTGTTGCCCCTTCACGATTTTCTACCGCGGCTTTTAATTCCCCCATCGCATTGGCAATCTCTACGCTTGTGGCTAATACCAAGCCCACGAGCATAGTATCAACTGCCGATAAAGGTGTAGACGAAACCTCTTGCGCAATAGATACCTCTTTACCAAGGTTGCCAGCTAACAACGACAGAATGACTGCATGGGCTGAGACAAATACATTACTTAAGCCAATTGGCAGGCCAACTTTGAAAAGCGTTGAAATATCTTTGAAGTTTGGAAGATGCCAATCAAATAACTTAAATTCATCGTATTGCTCGCTAAATTTATAGTAAAGCCTCAATCCTATAGAACTTAGCGAAATGGCCAATGCATCCCCATAACCTAAACCTGCAACGCCTAAACGGGGAAAACCAAAAGCGCCGAGTGTTAGTGTGTAACCCAAAAATGAAGACAGAGCGGCATTTACCGTACCCACAATCAAAACAATTTCAGGCTGTTTGTTACCTCTTGCAAAGAATAGATCGCTCGCCAGCAAAAACGATGGCATAACGCTGTAACTTGCGGCATCACAATATTTTTGGGCGGCCTGCGAGACTTCTTCGGATATACCCAAAGTACTTAAAGAGGCGGAAACATTACGTAGCAATAGGATCGTAGGTAAGCTTAAGGCACCGCTAACCCACCAGCTTTGGGCAACAATTTCGCCGATTCTGGCTTTTTCTTGAGCACCATTTAATTCCCCTACAAACACACAAGTAGGAGTTAATATTCCTTGCACCAAGCCTTTGATTTGACCAGCGGATGCCACGGCTAAAGGGATGGCCGCCATTTCATTTTGGCTTAAGTGGCGTATCGCGATGCCACTAACGATCCCATGTAATACTGTGCCTAAACTAGACAGGCTCAAAGATACAGAGGGTTTGAATAGCTGATTGATAGCTGCACGGTAAGTGATAGACTCTGTTGGGTTAGGAGAACTTATCAAATTTGCAGTTTCTGATTCGATGGAAGCTAATGTTTCTTCTGCGCTTATCTCTTCTTCTGCTATGCCTCTAGGCGCGCTGGTTACCCGAGGCTGCGTATAACTACTCGTGGGGGAGAGCGGAAGCTCTTCACTATTTGAAGATAAGACTCGATATCTGGCAGATCCGGGAGAAGAGAGAGGCGAGATCATTTATATTCCTTTGATAAACAGGTTTAGTCAGTTTATAAATTCAAAAGCAGAAACAAAATTTTCAGAAATGCCAGCTTTTTGCCAGCATTTCATCCCACAGCCTTATAAATATAAGCTCGGACGCGGATTCAATTCCCGCCGGCCCTCACCATAAAATCCTTTAAAATCAATGGATTACGTTTTTTGAGATATCGTTTTTACGCCTGATTATCCCCCATTTCTAATTCAAATGCACTCTCAATTGCCCAGCGCTGACCAGTAGTCTAGACGATGTCTTGCAAGGAGGCTGCATGAGGATAAGCAATCTCATGGGGTTTACGCACGCTACGACGTGAGCGACTCTGCCGTATTGATGACGGGCCTTATGGTCCAATCGTACAGGTGTGGCCTTTTGTGCCAAAGCTTGATTAAAAAAACTCAAAAAATTTCTTGCATAATTTTTCTCATCGTTTATAGTTTGAATACACGTGATGGAATTTAGAGGAAACCTTCGTTTTTGAGGATTCTATCCGTGTGCAGCAGATGTCATCCGCCTGCAGTATGGGGCGGTTTATTTTTCATTATCAGAATGAGGAAGGAATCATGACCAATAGCAAAAAAATCAACACACAAGATACCCAAGTGCAAGACGAAGCTCTGACTGAGTTTTGTGCTTCCGAATCGACAATGGGTGGCTCAGGTCAATATAGAGAAGCTGGCGTTGGTCGGTTCCTATAAGGATCGACTGATCGTCGCCTAAAGAATGCCAGGTGAGTATTTTAGAAGCAGATAAATGGCTTGCCTGGTATCCTTTCAATGAAATAATGAGGAGAAAACCATGATTAAGACTCAAGAACTCAATCCACAAGCTATCCAATTAGACGATGAAGCGCTCACGCAATTTTGTGCTTCTGAAGCAACCATGGGTGGCTCAGGAAAATATAAAGAAGCGGGCATTGGCCGCTTCCTATAAGAGTCATCGGCTTTTATAAACTTAAGGGGGACGCCAGACAAGGCACTTAAGAGCAGATCAATAGCTTGTGTCTGGCGTTTTGCGAAGACCATTACATAAAAAAGAATAAGATGCCTCATCATTTGATGCCCAATATTTTCGGGGCTTGCTTTTCAGGGCAAATTATTGTGCTCGACGTGATTCGTGACCGGTACGTCGTTTTATCTCATGGGCAGTCAGCCGCAGTCGCTCCTTATCTCGGTCTTGATTCGGCTTCTTTTGAAGCGAATGTTGCCCCCAATGCCAGCATTTTGCAAAAATTAATCGATGCCCATTTAGTCACAGCACAAACGTTTTCGGCAGTCGATGCCAAATTAAATTCGCTCAGTCCTTCGCCTCAAACAGGTGGCATGTCCGCTAACGGCTGGAAGCTGGCGGATAATGCTTTTGAGCATAGGCCTGCTTGGCGCTGGATCATCAGAGCGGTGCTTGACCTGAGAGCGGTACATAAGCGCGCTACCAAGCAGGGGCTCACTGGAATCTTGCAACTGTGCTCTCAAGCGATTGAGCAAAATGAACTGCATTTTGGTCAAACAGAAGAATACACACCTTTTGTGAATGCACTCAATTGGGCGTGTTTATTCTATCCAAAACCCACTAAATGCCTGGAGTGGTCTGCTGCGCTAACGCTCGTGTGTGCACGTGCGGGCCTGGCATCAAAGCTGTTGATTGGGGTGCAATCTTTCCCATTTTATGCGCATGCGTGGTCGGAAACCGACCATACGATCATTGGTGACAGTGCTCTGAGAAGAGAAGAGCTGTCCGTCATTCTTGAATTTCCAACACCGCTTTTGGAACTACCTTATGACCGTTCTCGGCATCGTTTATCCCCCAACACAGGAATTTTTAACGCCAAACCGGGACTGGGTCTTAACTCAAGATAAAACCGGCCAAATAGCCGGTGCGTTATGGCAGGAGGCAGACGAACGCCATCCTACATGCACTCTGTATCGTGAGAGCGAAGCATATTTCTATGGCTTTTATGGGCAAGCTTTTTCAAAGCAAGACAATACTGAAATTAATGAAAATGACTTGCGTGAGATTGCCTTAAAAGGTCCGTCTTTGTTAACCGCTAAATTTTGGGGGCGGTATTTATTTGTCTGCTTTGATAAGGTAGCCAAGAAATTCATTTGCTGTTGCGATCCGAGTAATCGGTGGGCAATCTATTGGGCATGGTCTGAGCGCCACGGGCTGTGGTTTTCAGACAGCATTACCTGCTTGCATCAGACGCTCAAGGAGAGAGGCGAGCGCCCGGGATGGAATACCTCGTTTTTTACCACTTGGCTGCGAACCGGCTCAGTGCAAAGTGGCGAGTTGCCATTTGAGGGTATTTCGGAGTTGCCACCAGGATGCGCTATTTTCTATACGTACGGGCATCAGCCAGACATGTTGCCAGTTTGGAATCCGCTGACGAGCGCGACAGATGGCTTAACTTCTCAAAATCCATATGAGATTTTGAAAAACTATCTGAGCTTGCAGATGCCAAACGATGAACGGCCGGTATTAGAACTTTCAGGCGGTTTGGAGTCGAGTTCCGTTTTACTGGCATTGCGCGCAGTAGCGCCTAAGCAGCAGATTGCTTGCGCCCATTATTACAATTCGGCGGTGGGCTCGTCTAATGAGCTTGAGCATGCCCGTCGCGTTGCCCAAAGCGCGGGTGCTCAGCTCGGTGAAATCGACACTGACGTTTTGTCGTTTGCGCCGGTCAAAGACCTGCCGCGTGTTGCCAAGCCGCATATCCGTTATTGCTTGCTGGCCTTTAATCAGCATTTTGCGAGCCGACTCGAACAGCGTGAAAACAGTGTGTTGATTAGCGGACATGGTGGGGATTCGCTCTTTCTAGCGCCGCCGCCTTTTGGCGTGCTGGCCGATGCCATGCTCACGTTGCGCTGGCGACAGCTGTTTCGGATTGCGATGGATTTGGCATTGATCCGTAGAACATCGCTCGCTCACATTGCGTGGCAGGCCATCAAGTCGTCACTGGCGGCAGACCCCTCTGAGGGCGTGAATGGCACATTTGGCTTAATGTCTGATGCGGCCCAATTACCCTCCCTGGATGGCCGCTCTCATTTGCATCCGTTTATGCAAAAAAACAAGACTCGTTTGCCTGGTAAGCTATACCAATTATGCCTCGCCTATTTATCGCTCGATGATGTAAGAACGCCGGCGTATCCATTCAAAAAGGGTACGCATTATCCATTTCTTTGTCAGCCAATGGTCGAATATGCGCTGTCGATACCCAGCTATCGTCATTTTGATGGTCCGCATAATCGAATTATCGTTAGGCAATCTGTCTCCGAGGCCACCGGCTATGCGCATCTTTGGCGCCGCAACAAAGGCGAAACCTCCGGTATCGATTTGCTTGGCATACGCCAACATAAGGATCATGTGATGGCGCACTGCCTTGAAGGTTTTCTCGCCAAAGAAGGGTATATCGATCCGATTAAAACCCGTACTGCAATCCAGGAAAGTTGCAAAGGCCGTAGCGAATATTTTATGGATATTCTTCATCTTTATGCTGCAGAACTCTTTATTCAGGGATGGCAATAGCCAATGAAATCACTCAACATGCCTAAAGCCTTCAAGGCGCTTCGTTTTCTATTTAGCTGCTTATGGACGCATGAGCGATATGCCCGCTGGCAAGTGCTAGCAGCTACTGGATGTACCGGATTTTCAATTGGTCTGGCGGTGGTGACGCCAGTGCTGCTTAAATTGCTGATTGATGATTTTTCTAATTTATCGACTTCATCCATTACCGCTTATATGCTATGCGTGGCGTATGGCTGTGCGTGGTTCTTTTCACAGGCGTTGCGGCGCGGCGAGCAGTATCTGGTGACGGCCATTAATGAGCGCATCAAACGCTCGATTACGGTCAATTATGTTAGCCAAGTCCTGAACCGTCCCGCTACTGCGCTGAGTGAGCACCAAAGCGGTGCTTCGGCGAGCGAGGTAAGCCGCGCACAAGACAGCGTGATGCGTGCGCTGATTGGGATTTTTTGGCATATTGCGCCACTGTGCATTGAAATTTGTCTAGCGTGCACCGTCGTGTTTATGATGTTTGGCGCGCTTTATGCTTTTGTCTTACTCGGATTTTTATCGGCTTATCTGTATTCCACTACCTTGACAGTTTCCCACTACACGGGCTTACAGCGTCAGAAAAATCTAGCCTCGGACCGTGCTTCAACGGTGCTGATTGATACCCTCACGCATGCCGATACGGTCAAAGCTTTTTCAAATGAAGCGGGCGAATTGAGGCAGCTCGACCGAGTTTACAAGGCGCGAGAACAAGCGAGTGTCGAGCTTGCCCGCAAAATGGAAATCTTCGGCGTACTGCAGTTACTGATTGTTGGCATTGGGCTCGCTACGCTGACAAGTCTGGCGTGCCGAGATATCTTTGCGCACCGGCTTACCGTGGGCGATTTCGCGCTGTTAAATGGTTATCTTTTGCAATTCACCCTGCCATTGAGTTCTTTTGGTTATGCCATCCGTGAAGCACGGCTTGGTTTGTTCAATCTCGAAGAACTGCTGGATAAATTGGAGACCCGCTGGGAGTTCAAGTCTGCTAGTGATGCGTTGTTTGAGCGCGCGCCATCGATTCAATTTAAGCATGCGAGTTTTAGCCATGCCCCGGATAAATACGTTTTGCGAGATGCGAGCTTTACCGTTCCAGCTGGTGCCTTTTGTGCGATTGTCGGCCCGACGGGCGCTGGCAAGTCGACCTTGATGAAGTTGTTATTGCGTTTGTATTCATTGGATAGCGGAGCGATTTTGATTGATGGTCGACCGATCGAATCGTTTGCTGAGCACAAGTTGCGTCAGTCGGTCAGTTATGCCACTCAGGACGCGCATTTGCTAGACCGATCGCTACGCGAAAACATCAGTTTTGCTTGTCCGCATGCATCAGACGCAGAACTTGAGCGGGCCATCGGTACCGCGGCGCTTACGCCAGTGATTGCGGCGGCACATGCTGGGCTCGAAACTCAAATCGGTGAGCGTGGCAATAAACTTTCAGGGGGGGAGCGGCAGCGTGTCACGCTGGCCCGCGCACTTCTGAGGCAAAGTCATTTACTCCTTTTAGACGAGCCAACAGCCGCACTCGATGGGCAAACTGAAGCGACGATTTTTAAGCATTTGCATGAACGGTATCGGCAAACCACCCGGCTGATCATCGCTCACCGGCTATCAGCCATTCAACACGCGGATTTGATCCTAGTGTTAAAAGATGGCGCGATTGCTGAGCAAGGCACTCATGGTAGTTTGTTGGCGAAAAATGGCATCTATGCGAGCCTTTGGTATAAGCAGGTTGGGTCACCGATGCTTGAACAGTGCCAAGTCAGCGCCGTGTTTTGAAGTGGCCGGTAGTGGCGGCGTAGCTTGGCAGGATCCAAGCATTTAGTGCAATCATGCGATTGTTTTATAGCGTGGACCTTTGTTTTAGAGCTTGGATCTGGATTAAGCTAAGCCGCAATCAGCCGGCGCTGGCGCCGGCAGCGAGGCGCCACATTCAGCGCTAGGCCGGCGAATGTATAGCGGCTTCCACCAAGCGGCTTCAATCAAGTAAAATAGTCGCTTTTACTTCTCTTCTCAGCACATCGAATGACAATTAAATCCGATAAATGGATTCGGCGTATGGCCGAAACGCATAAGATGATCGAGCCGTTTTCAGCGAACCAAGTTCGTCTCGGCGAAGATGGCCGAAAGATTGTCAGCTATGGCACCTCAAGCTATGGCTACGATATTCGGTGTGCGGACGAATTTAAAATTTTCACCAATATTAATTCAACGATCGTCGATCCGAAAAATTTTGATGAAAAATCGTTTGTTGATTTTAAGGGCGAGGTGTGTATTATTCCGCCCAATTCGTTTGCGCTGGCGCGTACGGTTGAGTATTTTCGGATTCCGCGCAGTGTCTTGACGGTGTGCCTAGGAAAATCGACCTATGCGCGCTGTGGCATTATCGTTAATGTGACGCCGTTTGAGCCAGAATGGGAAGGTTTTGTGACGCTGGAATTTTCGAATACGACACCGCTGCCCGCCAAGATTTACGCTAATGAAGGCGTGGCGCAGGTATTATTTTTTGAGAGCGACGAGGTATGTGAGGTCTCATATCGTGATCGTGACGGAAAATATCAGGGGCAAAGCGGCGTGACTTTGCCCAAAGCTTAAGCCCTTAATGTGCGGCTTTGGCCGCTGAAGTTTGAGTAAAACGCTGCGTGCTTGTGATCTTGGGCAGACATACCCGGTAGCCACGCTTTGAAATTCTCTCCCCCGTCTTTGAGAAACCTCTTTAATGAAATTTCGTTTTCCCATCGTTATTATCGATGAAGATTTTCGCTCCGAAAATATTTCGGGCTCTGGTATTCGTGCGTTGGCTGAAGCGATTGAAGGCGCAGGCATGGAGGTGCTTGGCTTAACCAGTTACGGGGACCTGACATCCTTTGCGCAACAGTCAAGCCGCGCCTCGTGTTTCATTCTGTCAATTGATGACGATGAAATCAGCGCCAGCGGCGTTGATGAAAATGGCGAAATCATGGACGCCTTGATTGCCTTGCGTGCTTTCATCGCCGAGGTGCGCCGGCGTAATGCTGATCTGCCGATTTTTTTGTATGGCGAGACGCGCACCTCGCGGCATATTCCAAACGATATTTTGCGTGAGCTGCACGGCTTTATTCATATGTTTGAAGATACGCCGGAGTTTGTGGCGCGCCATATTATACGGGAGGCGAAAAGCTATCTTAATGCGCTGGCGCCGCCGTTTTTTCGGGCGTTGACCCATTATGCTTCGGATAGTTCATATTCGTGGCATTGCCCAGGGCACTCGGGGGGCGTCGCGTTTTTAAAAAGTCCGATTGGTCAGATGTTTCATCAGTTTTTTGGTGAAAACATGCTGCGTGCTGATGTCTGCAATGCCGTCGATGAATTGGGCCAATTACTTGATCATACGGGGCCAGTAGCTGCCTCTGAACATAATGCAGCGCGCATTTTTAATGCCGATCATGTGTTTTTTGTCACCAACGGCACATCGACTTCTAACAAGATTGTTTGGCACGCAACCGTGGCGCCTGATGATATTGTTTTGGTTGACCGAAATTGCCATAAATCGATTTTGCATGCGATTACAATGACTGGCGCGATCCCCGTGTTTTTAACCCCCACACGCAATCACTATGGGATTATCGGCCCCATTCCACGGGATGAATTTAAGCCAGAAAACATTCGCCGCAAGATTGAAGCAAACCCGTTTGCGCGTGAGGTGCTCAAGCGAAATCCACTTGTGCGGCCACGGATCTTGACCATCACGCAAAGCACCTATGATGGGGTGGTGTACAACGTTGAAATGATTAAAGAGCTGCTTGGAGATCTGCTGGACACGTTGCATTTTGACGAAGCGTGGTTGCCACATGCAGAGTTTCACCCTTTTTACCGGGATATGCACGCGATTGGCGCCGGCCGTGCACGCACCGGTGCACTGGTCTTTGCGACGCATTCAACGCATAAATTACTGGCGGGTATTTCGCAAGCATCGCAGATTGTGGTGCAAGATTCCGAGCATTTTACGTTTGATCGGCATCGCTTTAACGAAGCGTATCTGATGCATACCTCAACCAGCCCGCAATACGCGATTATTGCCTCGTGCGATGTGGCGGCTGCCATGATGGAGCCGCCTGGCGGCACTGCGCTGGTCGAGGAGTCGATTGCCGAGGCGCTTGATTTTCGCCGTGCCATGCGCAAAGTGGGGGCTGACTATGATGCTGATTGGTGGTTTGAGGTTTGGGGGCCAGGTGCTTTAGCTGAAGAAGGCATCGGGGACCGTGCCGATTGGATGCTGGCGCCGAATGACCGCTGGCATGGCTTTGGCGAGCTTGCCGAGAATTTTAATATGTTGGACCCGATCAAGGCGACGATTATTACGCCAGGGCTTAATGTAGACGGAGAATTTGGCGAAACGGGTATCCCCGCTGCGATGGTCACGCGCTATCTTGCCGAGCATGGCATTATTGTTGAAAAAACTGGGCTCTATTCTTTTTTCATCATGTTTACCATTGGCATTACGAAGGGCCGCTGGAATAGTATGGTGACCGAACTCCAGCAATTTAAGGATGACTACGACAGTAACCAGCCGCTATGGCGCATCTTGCCGGAGTTTGTGGCCAGCTATCCGGCCTATGAAAAAGTCGGCTTGCAGGATTTGTGTCAACAGATTCATACGGTCTATAAGTCAAACGATGTGGCCCGGATGACTACGGAGATGTATCTGTCCAATATGGAACCCGCGATGAAGCCGGCTGATGCATTTGCCAAACTCGCGCACCGCGAAATCGATCGGGTCCCGATTAATGAACTCGAAGGTCGTGTCACGAGTGTACTATTAACGCCTTATCCGCCGGGCATTCCGTTGTTAATCCCAGGTGAGCGCTTTAATCGTGCGATTGTCCGTTATTTACAATTTGCGCGTGAATTTAACCAGCATTTTCCGGGTTTTTATACGGATATTCACGGTCTGGTGGCAGAGATCGTGAATGGGCGCACTGAATATTTTGTCGATTGCGTGCGCAGTGCATGACCTGTGTATCAAATAGCGTGTTGAATTAAGTTTAAGTAACGTCAGGTCACATTATCCGAACTGACGTTACTTAGGCGCTTTGCAAGCGGCAACCAGTACTAACGTTACTTAGACGCTTTGCAAGCGGCGACCAGCACTGACGTTACTTAAGTGCTTCACGCGCGGCATTCAGTGCCAACTGGACTTGTTCCGGCGCCGTGCCACCTGGATGCCGGCGGCTTGCGACTGAGCCTTCGAGCGTTAAATAGCTAAACACCTCTGGCTCGATTAAGGATGCATTCTCCGGCAGGATAGCGCGTAACTCAGCCAGCGTGAGGTCGGTCAGATCGCAATCGCGTTCGACGCAAACACGCACTGCATGCGCCACGGCTTCATGCGCATCGCGAAACGGTACGCCGCGCCTGACCAAATAATCGGCTAAATCCGTGGCTGTCGCATACCCTTGTAATGCTGCTGCGCGCATGGCTGTGGGTTTGACCTCAATGCCGCTCACCATATCTGCAAAGATGCGCAAGGTATCGGTTATCGTGTCAACGGTATCGAATAGGGGCTCTTTATCTTCCTGATTGTCTTTGTTATAGGCCAGCGGCTGCCCTTTAACCAAGGTTAATAACGCTATCAGGTTGCCGTTGATGCGGCCAGTCTTGCCGCGAGCAAGCTCGGGAATATCGGGGTTCTTCTTTTGCGGCATGATCGATGAGCCGGTACAAAAACGGTCAGCTAAATCAATAAACCCCACGCGCGGGCTCATCCACAGCACCAACTCTTCAGAGAAACGCGAGAGATGAGTCATAATCAGAGCGGCCGTGGCCGTGAATTCAATCGTAAAATCTCGATCGGAGACGGCATCGAGTGAATTGGCGCATAGCTTATCAAAGCCAAGTAAATCGGCAACCCGCTGCCGGTCAATCGGATAACTGGTGCCGGCCAGAGCAGCAGCGCCTAAGGGCAGATGGTTGACGCGCTTGCGGCAATCTAGTAAACGTTCGCTGTCGCGCGCTAGCATTTCGACATAAGCCAGTAAATGGTGGCCAAAGGTGACGGGCTGAGCCACTTGCAAATGCGTAAAACCGGGCAAAATCGTTGCCACGTGATGTTGGGCAAGATCGATCAGAACACGCCGCAACTCAATTAGGAGCGTATGGATGTGATCGATTTCACCGCGTAACCAGAGCCGCATATCCGTCGCGATTTGATCATTGCGTGAGCGGCCGGTATGCAAGCGTTTACCCGCGTCACCAATCAGTGTAGTGAGGCGTGCTTCAATATTTAAATGGACATCTTCTAAAATAAGCTGCCAGTTGAATTCACCGCGTTCTATTTCATCTCGGATTTGCGCCATCCCACGCTTGATTTGGTTGAGGTCATTCAGGCTGATGATGGCGCATTCCGCCAGCATCGTGGCGTGGGCGAGTGACGCTTCGATATCGACGAAAGCTAGCCGTTTATCAACAAAAACCGATGAAGTGTAGCGCTGGACGAGTTCGGATAACGGTTCGGAAAAACGAGCCGACCATGCTTCGCCTTTTTTATTAAGCTGAGAGGTCATTGAGATCGCCAATAGAGGTGATAGGCTAACTGGCCTATGCAGTTTAAAGATTTTCAGATTATAACAAGCGCCCGCGCGGCTTGAGAAAAAACTACTGGCTTGATTTCAAGGCGGCTCCCCAGCCGTTTGCTACCTCTACATCAAGCTAGAACGAGCCTGTAGAATTTAATGAACTGAACAAAGTTAGGCGGCTCTTTTGCAAAAAGGCAGCGAGTGCGTGCTACCATTCATTTTTAATTTACCTGTGTTTCAATGCCTTCTAAGTCAACTCCGTCACAAGCACCTAGCACGCTAGTGATTGCTTCGCGACAAAGCCGTTTAGCCCTGTGGCAAGCTCAATATGTCAGCGATGCGTTGCAAAAATTATACCCAGCGACAAAGATTGAAATCCTGGGCATGACAACGCGCGGTGACCGGATTCTCGATCGCGCCCTCTCGAAGGTCGGTGGCAAGAGCCTCTTTGTTAAAGAGCTTGAATATGCACTGGCCGATGGCCGAGCTCACCTTGCGGTGCATTCGTTAAAGGATGTGCCGATGGTATTGCCAGAGGGGTTTAAGCTGGCGGCTATTTTGGAACGAGCGGATCCGCGCGATGCTTTTGTTTCTCCGTATTACGAGTCGCTGGCGGCATTGCCAGCGGGTAGCGTGGTTGGCACCTCGAGTTTGCGCCGCGAGGCGATGGTGCGCGCGCGCTATCCGCACCTTAAAGTGCACCCATTGCGTGGTAATTTGGATACCCGCCTGAATAAATTGGATGCCGGCGAATATGCGGCGATTATCGTGGCCGCGGCGGGCTTAATCCGGCTTGATTTGAGTGAGCGTATTCGCCTGGTGCTGGAGCCGAGCGAAAGTTTGCCGGCTGCTGGACAAGGCGCACTGGGGATTGAAATTTGTGCCGAGCGCGCTGATCTCGAAGCCTGGCTTGCGCCGTTGCATCATCGCCGCACTGCCTTCGCAGTTGAGGCCGAACGAGCTGTGTCTTGCTCGCTTGGCGGTAGTTGTGACGTGCCATTGGCGGCTTTTGCTCAATGGCAGGGAGAGCTGTTGCATTTAGAGGCAAAGGTGGCAACGCCTGACGGTGGGCGGGTTCTGTGCGCGCAAGGTGAAGCAACGCCAAGTACGCTGGCGCAGGCGGTAGCGCTTGGGCACAGTGTCGCCGCGGAACTGGGTAGGCAGGGCGCGCTCGAGATTGTGCAAGCGCTGAGTTCGCATGCCGCCCCTGTGCAGAGCGAATAAATGGGCGGTTTTTTAATGGCGCGTGGACGTAGCTTGCTTTATCGTTGTTTAATCCAATGATGTGCATGCCGTTGCAGGCGATGACGCGTACCGCTGTGCTGACTGGCTCACGAGGGCAATCGGTTAGCCTGCTCCAGGCATTGGCGGTAGCTGGCATGGAGACCTTTGAGTTTCCGCTGATCGAGATTTTCTCAACCAATGACCAGACGCTGTTGGTTAAGGCATTTGCTGCGCTTCAGCACTATGCGCTGGTTATTTTTGTGTCGCCTGCTGCGATCGAGTTTGCCTCAGCTCATTTGCCGCTACAATGGCCAACGACGGTGCCCATCGGTGTGGTCGGGCCAGGCAGCGTCCGCGCGCTTAAGCAGTACGGCATTGCCGCACCATTACAGCGCGTGATTGCACCGCCTCAGCGCAGCGCAGACCAAGCGGTGCGATATGACTCTGAGGCGCTGGCAGCAGCCCTCGATCAAACGCTTGGCTTGGCCTCATTAAACCGGCGGAGCGTGCTGATTGTACGTGGCGACAGCGGCCGTGAGTGGTTGGCTGATACCTTACGCGCAGAGGGCGCTCAGATTGAGGTGGTCAGCGCCTACCGCCGCGCGCTGCCTGTGCCTACGCTAGCTCAATGGGCCCGCGTACGCGCGTTGCTGGCGGGTGAGCCACATGCGTGGCTGTTGACGAGTTCGCAAGGGGTGCGTAACTTGGAGCGCTTAGCTCAAGCCCATTTAAGTGAGGCTGAGCAAAGCGCGCTGAAGCGCTCTCCGATGGTTGTGCCGCACGCACGGATTGCCGAATGTGCGAATGCGGCCGGTTTTGTTACGATTACGCAATGTCACGCGGGCGATGAATCGATTGCGCGTGCTTTGCTTTTTTCCACAAGTTAGCGCTATAGGCGTATAAGCATGACTGATCATAAAAATCTGACGCAAGAAGCTACATCGAACGTTCCAGCAAAACCAGCCAGTGGCGCGCAGCCATTTCTTTCTGCGCCTGCGGCAACTAAGCCGCGGCGCGCGGCTGGGGTGCTTTGGCTTTGGTTGATCTGGTTATTGACCGTGGCCGGCGGGCTTGCTGGTGGCTACGTCTTGCACCAAAAATTTAAAGCTGAAAATACCCAACTTATTGAGCGCCAACAGACCAATGAGCGCGCGTTGATTGAAGCAGGGATCAAGAGCCAGCAAGCACTTGATACGCTAGACCAGATGCAAACGCAATGGGTGCAGTTGACGGGCAAGTTGGACGAAACTCAAACTCGCCAGCAGGCCTTGGAGAGGCTTTCGCAAAAACTGACGCAAAGCCGGGATGATTGGATATTAGCTGAGGTCGAGCAGACCTTAGCCTTTGCCAACGAGCAGTTGCAACTCACCGGCAATGCTCAACGGGTTTTGGTGACACTGCACCATGCCGATATGCAATTGGCCGCCAGCACTTCACCGCGAGCCTTGGCGGTGCGTAAAGCGCTTGGGCGGGACCTGGAAGCGTTAAAAGCTACGCCGCAGATTGATCTGATGGGACTTGCGCTCAAACTGGATGCTGTCCTGGCGCTGGTTGATAGGTTGCCGCTGGCGGGTGAGGCGGCTGTGCCGTTAGTCGTGCCAACAGCGCATAGCGAGAGGCCGACTGAGCGTCAGCCGCCCCTGTGGCAAATCGGCTGGCAGCGTTTTAAGGCCGGCGCGATGCAGCAGCTAGCGAGTTTCGTACAAGTGCGCCGGCTTGATCATGCTGACACTTTATTCGTTGCGCCGGATCAAGGTTATTTTTTACGTGAGAATTTAAAGCTAAGGCTGTTAGCGGCACGTTTATCGCTTTTTGCGCGTAACGCGGTCCAGTTAAAAGCGGATGTGCAGGGGGTGACAGCTGCTCTGATGCGTTATTTCGATGCGGCCTCAACTCATACGAGTAGTGCGCTTGAGTCAATCAAACAGATTGAGCAAGCTTCTGCCGACGTGGCGTTACCAAGTTTAGAGGCCAGCTTGCAAGCTGTGCGTCAACAAAAAAGCGGGAGCTAAGCGATGGCAATCCGAGGGCTTTTATGGCTGGCTTTCTTATTTGCGGCAGCTGTTTTGATTGCGCTGCTGGGCAGTTGGGGCACGGGGCAAGTGCTGATTATCCAAGCGCCTTACCGCATCGATATGTCGATCCATTTATTCGGCGTGATGCTGGTGGCCGCATTTATTGCATTCTACCTACTGCTCCGTTTGCTGGCTCATTTACTCCAAATGCCCGCACGTTTAGCGGCGTATCGTATGCGTTTACGTGCGGCCAAGGCGCGTGATGCGCTGTCCTCTGCGCTGAGCTACCTTTTTGCGGGCCGTTTTACGCGGGCGGAAAAAGCGGCTCGTAGCGCCTCTCTGAGTGTGGAAAATCAAGATGTTGCAGCGTTGATTGGCGCACGTGCTGCGCACCAACTGCATGAATATGCCCGCCGCGATGAATGGTTGGCGCAGGCGACTGCAAGTCAGTGGCAAGAAGCTAGGCTGTTGTCCAGCGCTAAAATGCGCATCGATGCGCATGATGCAGAAGGGGCTTTGGCGGTACTGAGTGAGATGCCAGCTCAAAGCGCGCGCCGTTTCTCTGCTCAGCACATTGCCCTACGTGCGCACCAACAGCTTAAGCATTGGCCGCAAGTGTTACAGGTGATCAAAACCCTCAATGCGCATGAAGCGTCGCACCCCTTAGCCAGTTCCTGGCAGCGCTTGCAGCAGGTGGCGGCAGAACATGTTTTGCATGAATGCCGTTATGAGGCGCAAGCGCTTCTTATGGGTTGGCATAGCCTGCCTCTCTCAGAACAACAGAGGCCACGCACAGCGGATTTGGCGGCGCAACTACTGATTGCTTTAGAGCGGCATAAAGAGGCTCGGCGCATTATTGAGAAAGTGCTTGCTGAGCACTGGGATGCGTGTTTGTTACGGCGTTATATTCAATGCGCGGGCCAGGATCCTTTGCCTTTAATTCAACGAGCAGAGGCATGGCAACTTGAGCACCCAGACGACCCTGACTTGCTGTTTACGCTGGGGGAGTTGTGCCAGCAGCAAAAACTATGGGGCAAAGCGCAAGCTTTTCTGGAAGCAGCATTGCGCCATGCCAGCCGCAGCGAGGATAGCGTTATGTTGCGCGCAGAAGCGCATCGGGCGCTGGCTCGTTTGCACGAAGAACTGGGTCAGCGGGACCAGACGAACGAGCACTATCGAGCCAGCGCGCTTGCGTTTGAATTGAAAATGGGGGGGTACCGTTCTAATCTTCCTTAATGCACTGCCTTCAAAACTGAACTCTCATTTTGTTGACTCGCGGCTTTGGCAGGAGAAACATATTCTTTCGGCGGAATTTTTCCGCTGAGCAGGTCATCGAAGAGCTGGCGTGAGCGGCCACGTAAATAAGGCGCGATGACTGACAAAATATGCCGGCTTGCTTGATTGAGCTCTGCGCCAATTGCGGCTTGGTCATTATATTTACGCGGATTCATGACAAATTGGTAGGACAGCCAATAAGTCGCCAGCACGCACATATTGGTTGACATGGTCTCGATCTCCGCCGGTGTGGCTGCCATCTCGCCGTCAGCGACCAGCAACTCGCATAAATCCCGCGCAAAGCGCACCTTATGTTCCATAATTTGTTTGAAATGCGTCTCAAGTGTGCGATTGCGTGCCAGCAGGTCATTCAGGTCGCGGTACAGAAACCGGTAGCGCCAAAGAAAATTGGTCATATATTGTAGATAGGCCCACACTTCATCGATAGTTGTCCGATGATTTTCTGGAAAACACAGGCGTTTCTCGATTTCTTGTTCAAACTGCGTAAAGATGCTATTGATAATGTCATCTTTATTGCGAAAATGATAATAAAGGTTGCCCGGGCTAATTTCCATTTCGTCAGCAATGGTGGTTGTCGTGACGTTGGGCTCCCCAATTTCATTAAAAAGTTTTAAAGAAAGTTCAAGAATACGCTCGCGCGTGCGGCGGGGTGGCTTTGCATCTATCATTTTATATCCCTATTTTAAATTTAGATAAGTCTAAGAAGAGCGGCTTGGATCTATTACGGGATACTATAAGCCATTATAGCCAGCTTAAGCACAGTTAGGCGGGGCCTTGTGTCGTGCTTGTACAACGAGCCTCAATGTATTTTGAGAGCGTAATGAGAAGCATTATTATATGCGCTCATCTGCTTTACCCAGCAAGGCGTAAATTTCTGCTTGACCGACGCATAGTAGCAAGCTATCGTCCTGGGTTCTAAGTAAAAAGTGCTCTTTTTGTAAGAAATTGTACGTTGTGGATCTCAACGGGCTGTTGAAAGCTAGCCATTGACGCCACCGCACTATTCCTTGAGACATGAGAGGGCCTCAGTTGCGATGGCTAGCCATAAGCTGGCGCTGAGCAAAGTACCTGATCGAATTTTTACCAAAAATTGGAAATGGTGAGAAATGAGTGTAATCAATCAACGTAACAAGCAATCTTCTGCCGCCAATTCTCCAGTGCCTGAGTCAAATGCGCCTACTCTAGGTGACTCGATTGGTGCGACTGTGCTGATCCGTTCGCTTGAGAAAGAGCAGGTTGAATATATTTGGGGCTATCCCGGCGGCTCGGTTCTCTATATTTACGATGAGCTATATAAACAAGATAAGATTGCGCATATTCTAGTGCGCCATGAACAGGCCGCGGTCCATGCCGCCGATGCCTATGCGCGAGCAACCGGTAAGGTTGGCGTCTGTCTGGTCACTTCAGGGCCTGGTGTGACCAATGCCGTGACCGGCATCGCCACGGCTTATATGGATTCAGTGCCGTTGGTGATTATCAGTGGGCAAGTGCCGACCACGGCGATTGGACAGGACGCATTTCAAGGATGCGATACAGTGGGCATTACACGTCCATGCGTGAAACACAATTTTTTGGTTAAAGACGTGCATGAGTTGGCAACGACGATATGCAAAGCCTTTCATATTGCACGAAGCGGACGGCCTGGCCCGGTTTTAATTGATATCCCAAAAGATATCTCAAAAATGCCGTGTCGTTTTGAGTATCCGCAAAACCTTACGCTGCGCTCGTATAACCCCATTACCAAGGGCCATGCTGGCCAAATCCGCAAAGCGTTGAAGCTTTTGCTGTCTGCGCAACGGCCCTATATTTACACCGGCGGTGGCATTATTCTCGCCAATGCGTCGGCTGAGCTTAACCAATTTGCTGATTTACTCGGTTATCCGGTCACCAATACCTTGATGGGGCTAGGCGGCTTTCGTGCTTCTGATCGAAAATTTCTCGGTATGCTTGGCATGCATGGCACCTATGAAGCCAATATGGCGATGCAGCATTGTGATGTACTGATTGCCATTGGGGCGCGCTTTGATGATCGAGTGATTGGCGATCCAGCGCATTTTATGTCAGTCCCCCGCCAGATTATCCATATTGATATCGATCCTTCATCGATTGCCAAGCGCGTCAAGGTGGATATTCCGATTGTCGGCGATGTCAAAGAAATTTTGCACGATATGCTCGAGCAATTGCAGGCCGGGCGCTTACCGGTGAAACGCGAAGCCCTGGCTGCTTGGTGGGCGCAAATTGAGCAATGGCGCAGTATTGATTGCTTAAAATATGATCGGACAAGCGCGATCGTTAAGCCGCAATTTGTGATTGAAACACTGTATCAACTGACCCAGGGTAATGCTTTTGTCTGCTCAGATGTAGGCCAGCATCAGATGTGGGCAGCGCAATATTATCGCTTTGATAAGCCACGCCGCTGGATCAACTCTGGCGGTCTTGGTACGATGGGGTTTGGCCTGCCGGCAGCGATGGGCGTGAAGATGGCGTATCCTGACGATGATGTGGTTTGCATCACCGGCGAAGGTTCGATCCAAATGTGCATTCAGGAGCTATCTACCTGCTTACAGCATAATACGCCGGTGAAAATTGTTTCGCTGAATAACCGCTACTTGGGCATGGTGCGTCAGTGGCAACAAGTTGAGTATAGTAAGCGTTATGCGCACTCTTATATGGAAGCCCTACCTGACTTTATTAAGCTGGCGCAAGCGTATGGTCATGTTGGCATACGGATTGAGAAAACCGTCGATGTTGAGCCTGCGTTGAAAGAGGCATTGCGGCTAAAAGATCGTACGGTCTTTTTAGATTTTCAGACAGATCCAACCGAGAATGTTTGGCCGATGGTGCCAGCAGGCAAGGGCATTACTGAAATGTTGCTTGGCTCAGAAGACCTTTAATTTTTGTTATGAAGCACATCATTTCTATTTTGCTAGAAAACGAGCCCGGTGCATTGTCGCGCGTGGTTGGGCTTTTTTCCGCACGCGCATACAATATCGAAACACTCACGGTAGCGCCAACGGCAGATCCTTCGCTATCACGCATGACCTTGGTGACGGTTGGCTCGGAAGATATTGTTGAACAAATGACCAAACATCTCAACCGCTTAATTGAGGTTGTGAAGGTCATTGATTTGACGGCTGGCGCGTATCTTGAGCGTGAGTTGATGCTCATCAAAGTCAGAGCAGTAGGCAAAGAGCGCGAGGAAATAAAACGCATGGCTGAGATTTTCCGCGGCCGCATTATTGACGTAACGGATAAAACCTACACGCTTGAATTAACCGGCGATAGTGGCAAGCTTGATGCTTTTATCGACAGCATTGAGCGCAGCCTGATTTTAGAAACAGTCCGCACCGGCGCTTCAGGCATTGGACGTGGCGAGCGTATTCTCAAACTTTAAATGGCTTGAAATTTTATAAGGAAATATGAATGAAAGTTTATTATGACAAAGACGCAGATCTTTCTTTAGTGAAAGGTAAAACCGTAGCCATTATCGGCTACGGTTCGCAAGGCCATGCTCATGCGCTTAACCTGAACGATAGCGGGGTTAAGGTAACGGTTGGCCTGCGCCGCGCTGGCGCGTCTTGGCATAAGGCTGAACAGGCTGGCTTGACGGTTAAAGAAGTGGCCGCGGCCGTACAGGGCGCGGATATTGTGATGATGTTGCTGCCTGATGAGCAGATTGGTAGCGTTTATCGGTGCGAAGTTGAGCCCAATATCAAAGCGGGCGCAGCCCTGGCCTTTGCGCATGGTTTTAATATTCATTATGGGCAGGTAGTGCCGCGCGCTGACCTAGATGTGATAATGATTGCGCCTAAAGCGCCAGGTCATACGGTCCGCTCAACTTATACTCAAGGCGGTGGCGTCCCTCATTTAATCGCGGTGGCGCAGAATCAATCGGGGCTGGCGCGTGAGTTAGCATTGTCCTATGCAGTCGCCAATGGCGGTGGGCGCGCAGGCATTATTGAAACGAATTTCCGTGAAGAAACTGAAACGGATCTATTCGGTGAGCAGGCCGTTTTATGTGGCGGCACGGTTGAATTGATCAAGGCGGGTTTTGAAACTTTGGTCGAAGCCGGTTATGCTCCGGAAATGGCTTATTTTGAATGTCTGCATGAACTTAAGCTAATCGTCGATTTGATCTATGAAGGCGGGATTGCGAATATGAATTATTCGATCTCGAATAATGCGGAATATGGCGAATATGTTACCGGCCCCCGCATTGTGACTGAAAAAACCAAAGATGAGATGCGCAAAGTGCTGCAAGATATTCAGAGTGGCGAATATGCAAAAAGCTTTATCACTGAGCATCTAACAGGCGCGCCTACGCTGATCTCGCGGCGGCGTTTAAATGCTGAGCATCAAATTGAGCAAGTAGGTGGCAAATTACGCTCAATGATGCCTTGGATTACGAAAAACAAGCTGGTTGACCAATCAAAAAATTAAACGACATATGAACTATCCTCACCCAATTATTGCCCGCGAAGGCTGGCCTTTTTTGTTATTTATCGCGGTTTTGACGCTCGTCGTGCAAATCTTTGCCGGTTTTGCGTGGTCTTGGCCACTTTGGCTGCTGACCGCATTTGTGGTGCAATTTTTCCGCGATCCGCCTCGCCCGATTCCAAGCCAAGCTAATGCCGTGCTCAGTCCTGCTGATGGCCGCGTGGTGGCGGTGCAAACTTGCCGCGACCCCTACGCTGAGCGTGAAGCATTGATGATTAGCGTATTTATGAATGTTTTCAATGCCCATTCGCAGCGCTCGCCGGTCGATGGCGTGATTAAAAGAGTGGCTTATTTTCCTGGGGCATTTTTCAATGCAGCGCTGGATAAATCCTCGCTTGAGAATGAGCGTAATGCGTTGGTGATCGAAACAGAGGCAGGACAAACCGTGACTGCGGTTCAGGTCGCCGGACTCGTGGCGCGCCGGATCCTGTGCTATGTGACGACAAATGAGTCGGTTAAGCGCGGTCAACGTTACGGTTTTATCCGCTTTGGCTCGCGTGTTGATGTGTATCTGCCACTTGGCAGCCGCCCAAAGGTTGCGATTGGTGAGAAAGTATTTGCTACTTCGACTATTCTGGCTGAATTGGAGTCTTGAAGAGGTCGACCAAGCACCCCCTACCTAATCTAGGGACTTGTGGCACGCCCCAAGTCCCTAGCCCAAAGGTATCGCGTAACCTGAAATGTTAGATCAGCTGCGCTTTTTTAAAGGAATTTGAATGTCTGCTTCCAAGCTGCGCCGCATACGCCAAAACGGTACATTTTTGCCGCGCTCGCTTCGCCATCAAGCCGAAGGCGAGGTTGATAATGAAGATACGCTAAGGCTTGAGCGTCAACGGCGCTTACGCAAACGGGGCATCTATTTGTTACCGAATGCATTTACTACGGCGGCGCTTTTTTGCGGATTTTTTGCCATTGTGCAGGCGATGAATCAGCAATTTGAAATGGCTGCGATTGCGATTTTTGCAGCTATGGTGCTCGATGGGATGGATGGCCGGGTGGCGCGTATGACAAAAACGCAAAGTGCCTTTGGTGAGCAATATGACAGCATATCCGATATGGTGTCATTTGGTGTGGCGCCTGCGCTAGTCATGTATGAATGGGCCTTAAAGGATTTAGGGCGTTGGGGCTGGCTCGCGGCCTTTGTCTATTGTGCGGGCTCGGCATTACGACTAGCGCGCTTTAATACCAACCTGAACAAAATCGACAGTCGTTTTTTCCAAGGTTTGCCAAGCCCCGCCGCGGCTGCCTTAATTGCGGGTTTTGTCTGGCTGGTGATTGATAACCGGATTCCGATGAAGCTCAACTGGCTGCCTTGGGTCGCCTTTACGTTGACGCTTTATGCCGGCATCACAATGGTCTCAAACGCACCCTTTTACAGTGGCAAAACCCTAGACATCCGGTATCGTGTGCCATTTGGGGTGATTTTGTTGGTGGTGCTGGCTTTTGTGCTAGTGTCGTCCGACCCACCGATTATGTTGTTTGGCTTATTTGTTTTGTATGGGCTTTCAGGCTATGTCTTCTGGGCAATTCGTATGCTGCGTGGTAAGTTCAATTCAAGCACTAAAGACCCGCAAGCTTCAGAGAAGGGTGATACAGAGTGAGCTGTTAGGCTCGGTTTAATTCTGGTTTTTTGGGTGCGCTAAATATATCTGACAAACTCATCATTTTCGATAACATCCTGTGGGACGGCGAGCAGTCACCCTTTTATCGTAACCCCGCCGTTGCAAAGGAAAAAAACTGTGCATGACGCCCGAGCAAGCGCGTATTGCTGTGCGACATGCGCGGCAGCTTACGAATGACGTTGAATTTTTTCCAAAGATAGCAGCCGTTCTAATCAAATGCCTCTTGATCTGCAACCAGCATGATTTGCGACCTGAATGAATTGCAAAGTGGGCATCCTCGTGCCTTCTGTACGATCTCTCATTTTTAAATCCTATTTCAAGCTCGGCTACTGCCTCCTACGGCTTAGTGCAAAAATCTCCCGTGGCGTCATACTTGTCGCTACCGGTCGAAGTTCGAGAAAAAAAAGATCATCCCTATACTTGACTAAATTCCTAGGTTATTTATACTTACTAAAGATAGCGGGGTTATTGAGCGCACTTATTGGGTGTGCTGAATAGAAATAGTTTGGCTATTGAGCCTAATTTGATCACTTTGCCCGCTACGATGTTTTTGCCTACTTATGAGACTTACGACAAAAGGCCGTTTCGCTGTGACTGCAATGCTAGATTTAGCATTGCGCTGTGAAAAAGGTCCTGTCACGCTGGCTGGTATTAGTGAGCGGCAACGCATTTCGCTGTCGTATCTTGAGCAATTATTTAGCAAACTGCGTCGGCATGGAATTGTCGAGAGTGTGCGTGGGCCAGGCGGCGGCTATAAGCTTGGCCGACAAGTTGCAGGGATTACAGTCGCAGATATCATTATTGCCGCTGATGAAGCGCTTGATGCAACGCGCTGCGGCGGCAAAGGCAACTGCGATCATGCGCCTCATCAAGAAGGACATTGCATGACGCATAGATTATGGTCGACATTGAATCAAAGAATGCGTGAGTATCTCGATTCAGTATCACTACAAGATTTGGTTGCTCAGCAGCGTATGTCTGAGCCTGGTTTGACCGTATTACACGATCAGCGTGTCAGTATGATGGATATAATTTAAGGTTTTCGGAGCCATTGATGAAAGAAGTCCTTCCCCGCCTTCCGATCTATCTGGATTACAGCGCGACTACGCCTGTTGATCCTCGGGTTGCGGACAAAATGATCCCTTATTTGTGCGAGCAGTTCGGCAACCCGGCTTCGCGCAGCCATTCTTATGGTTGGACGGCGGAGCAAGCGGTAGAAGACGCGCGTGCGCAAGTGGCGGCCTTGGCCAATTGCGATCCTCGTGAAATTGTTTGGACTTCGGGCGCGACTGAATCGGACAATCTAGCTATAAAAGGCGCTGCACATTTTTATCAAAGCAAAGGTAAGCATATTATTACCGTCAAAACCGAGCACAAAGCTGTGCTGGATACCTGTCGTGAGCTTGAGCGGCAAGGTTTTGAGGTGACTTATCTTGAGGTTCTAGAAAACGGCTTGTTGGATCTTGATGTCTTTAAGCAAGCGCTTCGTCCCGATACGATCTTAGTTTCGGTGATGATGGTCAATAATGAAATCGGTGTGATCCAAGATATTGAGCAAATCGGTGAGATTTGTCGCGATAAAGGCATTATTTTTCATGTTGATGCAGCGCAAGCAGCAGGTAAGGTGAGGATTGATCTAGCCCGCTTAAAGGTTGATTTGATGTCTTTTTCTGCGCACAAGGCGTATGGCCCTAAAGGCATTGGCGCAATGTATGTTCGCCGCAAACCGCGCGTGCGCATTGAAGCGCAGATGCATGGCGGCGGCCATGAGCGGGGCATGCGCTCAGGTACTTTGCCGACGCACCAGATTGTCGGCATGGGTGAAGCTTTTCGCTTAGCCCATGAAGAAATGGATGCTGACACTAAGCATGCGCGTGCGCTTTATGACAGACTGCTGCAGGGTCTAAGTAAAATGGAAGAAGTGTATGTAAACGGCGATACACAGCAGCGTGTGCCTCACAATCTAAACATTAGTTTTAATTTTGTTGAGGGCGAATCGTTGATTATGGCGGTCAAGGATATCGCCGTATCATCTGGCTCTGCTTGTACTTCGGCCTCGCTTGAGCCTTCTTATGTATTGCGTGCGCTTGGGCGTAATGATGAATTGGCGCACAGTTCAATTCGGTTTTCCGTAGGGCGCTTTACGACGTTACCGGAAATAGATTACGTGATCCGTTTGATGGAAAGTAAAATTGCTAAGTTGCGCGATTTGTCGCCATTGTGGGAAATGCACCAAGCTGGGGTCGATCTGAATTCGATCGTCTGGGCAGCACATTGACGGCGGTTAGCGATTATCGATAAACGCTTTGCGCTTTACCTAAAGCGATACGCAGTATGTAACTTGGCTGAAACTAGCTGAGCCAATAACAGGTTTTTTTGGAGTTAGATCATGGCATACAGTGATAAAGTACTCGATCATTACGAGAATCCCCGTAATGTTGGGTCATTTGATAAAAGCGGGGACGGCATTGGCACTGGCATGGTGGGTGCGCCGGCCTGTGGGGATGTGATGAAGCTGCAAATTCGAGTGGGCGCTGACGGCGTGATTGAAGATGCAAAGTTTAAGACCTATGGCTGTGGCTCAGCGATTGCATCAAGCTCGCTGGTGACTGAATGGGTTAAAGGTAAGACGCTTGATCAGGCGTTGACAATCAAGAACACGCACATTGCTGAAGAATTGGCGTTGCCGCCAGTGAAGATCCATTGTTCGATTCTGGCCGAAGACGCGATTAAAGCTGCCGTGAAAGATTACCAAGAGCGTCATGGCAAAGTGGCTGAGCTGACTGCAACTAAGCAAGCGGTTTAATTTTAGGTGGCAAATAAGCAGGGCGACATGCCCTACATTTTTCTGAGTGAAGATGGCCATTACGTTGACTGAAAAAGCGGCGCAGCATGTGGAAAAATATTTGCTACGCCGTGGCAAAGGGGTTGGCTTGCGCTTGGGCGTGCGTACGACGGGCTGTTCTGGGCTGGCGTATAAGCTTGAATATGTGGATGCGCTGGCGCCAGAGGACCAAGTATTTGAAAGTTATGGCATAAAAGTCGTAGTTGACCCGAAGAGCCTGGCTTACATTGACGGCACTGAATTGGACTTTGCACGGGAGGGCTTGAATGAAGGTTTCAAATTCAAGAATCCAAATGTCAAAGATGAATGTGGGTGCGGTGAATCATTCCGAATTTAAAACAGCAGCGGCAACTAATCTAGCATCTGAGCGTAGCGCTGATTTATGCTAGTTTTTTGCCGTTAGCTAAGAGCTGGGCGGCTTAATTTCCATGTCCTCTTTAAGCAGTACTCATTTCGAATTATTTGGCTTGCCTACAAGTTTCATAATTGATGACAATACACTTGCTAGTGCGTATCGTACGGTGCAGGCGCATACTCACCCGGATCGTTTCGCCGCGGATTCCGAGGCTCAAAAGCGGCTTGCTTTGCAATGGGCGACGCGGGCTAACGATGCCTATCGCACATTAAAAGATCCATTGCAACGGGCGATTTATGTATTGCAGTTACGCGGTATTGAAACGCAGGCCGAGAATAATACCGTGATGGCAAGCGCCTTTCTAATGCTACAGCTAGAATGGCGCGAATCTATTGACGCCGCAAAACTAGAAAAAAATCTGCCGGCGCTTGAGGCGTTGCTCGATACATTGCAAGCCGCGCGTACGGCGCGTTTTGCAAAACTCGCGGGTCTGTTTGAGACCCAGATGGATCAAGCCGCGGCTGATGTGGTGCGCGAATTGATGTTTATCGAACGCGTCGTCCATGAAGCGCAGGCTCAGATTGAAAAACTTGAATACATGTAAAAGGCAATCTGATGGCTCTATTACAAATTTCCGAACCCGGCCTAGCGCCCGCACCTCATGAGCGGCGGCTGGCAGTTGGCATTGATCTTGGCACAACCCATTCATTAGTTGCCGCGGTGCGCAATGGCGTGTCCGAGGTACTGCCTGATCTGGACGGGGCGTTATTATTGCCTTCCGTGGTGCGCTATCGAGCAACGGGTAAACCACAGCTCGGCCGATTGGCCAAGGAACAGGCCGCACTTGACCCTAAAAATACGATTGTTTCGGTCAAGCGTTTAATGGGCCGTGGCAAAGCAGAAATAGAAAATACTGCGCACGTGCCGTATGATTTGGTGGCTGCGCCTGGCATGGTGCAAATCAAAACGGTAGCTGGCATCAAAAGCCCGGTCGAAGTCTCAGCTGAAATTCTTGCCGCCTTGCAGCAACGTGCACAAGCCTCGCTCGGCGGCGAGCTGGTTGGCGCAGTGATTACGGTGCCGGCTTATTTTGATGAGGCGCAACGGCAAGCCACCAAAGATGCGGCCGAGCTTGCCGGCCTTAACGTCTTGCGCTTGCTCAACGAACCTACTGCCGCGGCAATTGCCTATGGCCTTGAGAGTGGCGCGCAAGGAATCTATGCGGTCTATGATCTAGGTGGTGGCACCTTTGACTTGTCGATTCTTCAGTTGACGCAAGGCGTATTTGAGGTCCTGGCCACCGGTGGCGACTCAATGCTGGGCGGCGACGATTTTGACCAAGCATTATTGGACTATGTGCTGGCTAAAGCGGTGCCAGAAACACAAACCAAGGCCGCGCTAGAAACACAAACCAAAGCCGCGCTAGAAGCACAAACCAAAGCCACGCTAGAAACACAAACCAAAGCGACGCTAGAGACGCAAACACTTACCGCTGGCGATAAGCGACTGTTGCTGGATGCTGCGCGTAGCGCGAAAGAAGCGTTATCGAGTGCCCCACAAACCCGTATCGATCTTCTGCTCTCAAATGGCGTACGGATCGCCGTGACGGTGAGCGAGGCCGAGTTTGCTGAACTCGTTCAGCCGCTCGTACAGCGGACTTTAGTGACCATGCGCAAAACTTTACGCGATGCGCAGATTGCGGCAAAAGATGTGCAAGGCATTGTGTTAGTCGGCGGCGCCACGCGGATGCCGGTGGTTCGCCGCGCGGTTGAACTGTTTTTTGGGCAGCCAGTGCTCACCGGCATTGATCCGGACCAAGTAGTGGCGCTGGGGGCCGCGATTCAAGCGGATCTGTTAGCCGGTAATCGACGTGATGAGGATGATTGGCTGTTGCTAGATGTGATTCCACTCTCGCTCGGGGTGGAAACCATGGGTGGCTTGGTGGAAAAAATTATTCCACGTAACTCGGCCATTCCGGTGGCGCGAGCGCAAGAGTTTACAACCTTCAAAGATGGCCAGACGGCAATGTCGATCCATGTTGTGCAGGGCGAGCGTGAACTCGTGGCAGATTGCCGCTCGCTGGCGCGCTTTGAGTTGCGTGGGATCCCGCCAATGACAGCTGGCGCTGCGCGGATTCAAGTAAGCTATCAGGTGGATGCAGATGGTTTATTGTCCGTGTTTGCGCGTGAGCTGCAATCCGGTGTGGCTGCTTCAGTCGTGGTCAAGCCCTCATACGGCTTAAGCGACGAAGAGATCGGTCGCATGCTGGATGACAGTTTCCAAGCGGCCAATCTCGATAAACATGCGCGGGCCTTGCGCGAACTACAAGTCGACGCTGAACGGTTATTGGTCGCAACAGCCAGCGCTTTAACCCGCGATGCAGATTTGCTCAGTGCGTCAGAGCGAGCAACCATTGATACCGCTACACAAGCGCTGCAGGAAGTCAAAAATGGCGCGCACAGCGATGTCCTTGAGCGCGCCATTGAGGTACTAGCCGCCGCCACCGATGAATTTGCCGCACGGCGCATGAACCAAAATATCCGCACAGCGCTTGCTGGCCGCAAAGTGGATGAGCTGACTGAACAATAAAATTACCCTTAATCGAAACTGGAACGCTAGATGCCTCAGGTCATTGTATTACCTCATCTCGAATTATGCCCAGAGGGCGCCGTCATTGACGCGGTACCTGGGAAAAGTATTTGCGATACATTGCTTGAAAACGGGGTTGAGATCGAGCACGCATGCGAAAAATCGTGCGCGTGTACAACCTGTCATGTGGTTGTGCGTGAAGGCTTTAATCAACTTGGCCATCCCAATGAAATTGAAGAAGATTTACTCGATATGGCATGGGGTCTAGAGGCCACTTCACGCTTAGCGTGCCAAGCGCTTATCCCGGCCGATGCTGACGCCAATATTGTGGTTGAAATTCCACGTTATACAATTAATCATGCAAAAGAAAAGCATTGAGAGCATATGTGCTGTCGTCTGCTATGTTAAAATCTATGGATAGGCAGCTTCTGTCAGTTATTTGACAGAAGCTGTTGTGTGATTACACACTCCTTCCTGGGCGCTAATTGCGATCCGCTAAATGGCCAGGCCGTGCTGCGGGAGGTTTAATTAACCCGCTATTTCTCGACAAACTTGAGGAAAGGTGAGCGTCAGATGATGCAACAATTTCAATCAAATTCATATTTATTTGGCGGTAATGCGCCGTATGTTGAAGAGCTTTATGAGGCTTATCTCAACAACCCAGCCTCAGTGTCCGATCATTGGCGCGCTTATTTCGATGCGTTGCAAAACGTGCCAGCGGTTGATGGTTCTAATGCAAACGATGTCGCTCATGGCCCAATCGTTGAGTCTTTTGCGCAACGCGCTAAAGCGAATGCATTTTTGCAACGGGCGGGCAGTGCTGATTTAGCCATTGCGCGTAAGCAAGTGCATGTTCAATCACTGATTGATGCCTATCGTTTTTTAGGTTCACGTTGGGCTAATCTTGATCCGCTTAAGCGCCAAGAACGCTCACAGATCGCCGAGCTTGATCCTGCTTTTTATGATTTCACAGAAGCTGACATGGATCAAACTTTCCATGCTGGCGACTTATACTTTGGTTCTGAGCAGGCCACCTTGAGGGAAATTGTCAAAGCGCTACGCGATACGTATTGCGGCACGATTGGCGTTGAGTTCATGTATATCAGCGACCCCGAGCAAAAACGCTGGTGGAAAGAGCGCCTTGAATCGATTCGCGCAACCCCGGATTTTTCCGCTGAAAAGAAAAAGCATATTCTTGAACGACTCACTGCCGCTGAAGGGCTTGAGCGCTACTTGCATACCAAGTTTGTCGGCCAAAAACGCTTTTCGCTTGAGGGCGGAGAGAGTTTTATTGCAGCCATGGACGAGTTGGTGCACCGTGCAGGCGCCAAAGGGGCGCAAGAAATTGTGATTGGCATGGCGCATCGTGGCCGCTTAAATATCTTAGTCAATACCCTTGGCAAAATGCCAGCCGATCTTTTTGCTGAGTTTGAAGGTAAGCACTTTGATGAGTTACCTGCGGGCGATGTCAAATATCATAAGGGTTTTTCAAGCGATGTATCGACCGAAGGCGGTCCCGTTCATTTGTCACTGGCTTTCAATCCATCCCACCTTGAAATCGTCAACCCAGTCGTAGAAGGCTCAGCCAAAGCACGGATGGAGCGTCGTGGCGACCTAGATGGACGCCAAGTATTGCCAGTACAAGTGCATGGCGATGCAGCATTTGCTGGGCAGGGTGTCGTGATGGAAACGCTTAACCTAGCTCAAACACGTGGTTATGGTACGTTTGGCACAGTGCATGTAGTGATTAATAATCAAATCGGCTTTACCACATCGGATCCGCGCGATGCGCGCTCAACGTTGTATTGCTCAGATGTCGTCAAGATGATCGAAGCGCCGGTACTGCATGTGAATGGCGATGATCCAGAAGCCGTGATCTTGGCGACGCAACTCGCTGTCGATTTCCGCACGCAATTCCATCAAGATGTCGTGCTAGATATCGTTTGCTTTCGCAAGCTTGGACACAATGAGCAGGATACCCCAGCGGTCACGCAGCCGTTGATGTACAAAAAAATTGCTCAGCATCCAGGCACGCGCGCGCTCTATGCGGAAAAGCTGGTCGCGCAAGGCGTCTTAACCAGCGATGAAGCGGATGCTTATGTGAAGCGCTATCGCAAAGCAATGGACGAAGGGCAACATACGGTTGATCCAGTGTTGTCGAATTACAAGAGTAAGTATGCGGTAGATTGGATGCCATTTTTAAACCGTAAATGGACCGATGCGGCAGATACTGCTGTGCCACTGGCTGAGTTGAAACGCTTAGCTGAGCGCATTACGACAATTCCAGAAACGCTCAAATTGCATCCTTTAGTTGAGCGCGTGATCAATGACCGCCGTGCGATGGGTAAAGGCGAGGCGCCGCTTGATTGGGGCATGGGCGAACACCTGGCTTATGCTTCGTTAGTGGCCTCTGGCTATGCTGTGCGTTTAACTGGCCAAGACAGCGGTCGCGGTACATTTACCCACCGGCATTCGGTGCTGCACGATCAAAATCGCGAAAGCTGGGATCATGGCAGTTATATTCCATTGCAACATGTGACCGATAATCAGGCTGTATTCAATGTAATCGATTCGGTGCTGTCGGAAGAGGCGGTGCTAGGTTTTGAATACGGTTATTCAACGGCTGAGCCAAACACGCTGGTGGTATGGGAGGCGCAATTTGGTGATTTCGCGAATGGCGCGCAGGTCGTGATTGACCAATTTATTTCATCGGGTGAAGTCAAGTGGGGCCGTGTTTCAGGCCTGACGATGCTGTTGCCTCATGGTTATGAAGGCCAAGGACCAGAGCATTCATCGGCGCGGATTGAACGTTATTTGCAGTTGTGCGCAGATAACAATATGCAAGTGGTGCAGCCGACAACGCCTGCGCAGATTTTCCATCTATTGCGCCGGCAGATGATTCGTCTGTTCCGTAAGCCATTAATCGTGGCAACACCAAAATCACTGCTGCGTCATAAAGAAGCGGTGAGCAGCTTGTCTGAGCTTGCCAAAGGAACCTTCCGCACGATTATTGGCGAAACTGATACGGCGCTCGAGCCTAAAAAGATCAAGCGGGTGGTGTTGTGCTCCGGCCGCGTCTATTTTGATCTGGTCGCACATCGCCGCGAAGCCAAGCTGAAAGATGTCGTCATTATCCGCGTTGAGCAGCTTTATCCATTCCCCCATAAAGCGTTTGAAGCGGAACTCAAGAAATATGAGCATGCAACCGAAGTAGTGTGGGTCCAAGATGAGCCGCAAAACCAAGGACCTTGGTTCTACATCGAGCATCATTTGCTAGAAGGCATGAAAGAAGGGCAGAAGCTCGCGTATAGTGGCCGCCAAGCCTCTGCTTCGCCTGCGGTCGGCTATTACGCCAAACATTATGAGCAGCAAAAGCAGCTTATTGATGGGGCGTTTGGCCGTTTGAAAGGCGCAGTGCGCGTGAAATAAAAGCGTTGGGCCCAATTGGGCCCACGCTGTATGAAATAAGTGTGCGAGTATTTTGCGTTAGCGTTGGTTATGCAGCAAAATAGACGTGTAGTCGGTTTTTTTAAAGATATGTTCAGGAAAGTCAATGGCTATTGTAGAAGTCAAGGTCCCGCAGCTGTCCGAATCCGTCGCTGATGCGACGCTGCTGCAATGGAAAAAGCGTCCCGGTGAAGCGGTTGCGCAAGATGAGATTGTGATTGAAGTTGAGACGGATAAGGTGGTGCTTGAAGTGCCTGCGCCTGCCGCCGGCATCATGGCGCAAATTATCCGCCAAGATGGCGACACCGTGATTGCGGATGAAGTCATCGCCAGAATTGATACTGAGGCGCAAGCATCGGTATCGAGTGAGGCGCAAGCCGCGCCGGCAGCGAGCGCGCTAGTCTCTGCCGCGCCAACTGAGCCAGTCAGTGCAAAAGCGATGCCTTCAGCCGCGAAGCTGATGGATGAAAAAGGCATTAGCGCGGCTCAACTGGAAGGCAGTGGGCGCGATGGGCGGATCACGAAGGGTGATGTACTCGCCGTTCAATCAGCCAAGCCTGCGGTTGCAACCGTTTCTACCACGCCACTGCGCGCGGCTGACAAACCGGTGCTGCCTGAGGTTAAAGCTGCAGTCAATACGAGCCAATCGCTCGATGGCCGGCCTGAGCAAAGAGTGCCGATGTCACGCTTGCGCGCACGGATTGCACAGCGCTTGCTTGAATCGCAACAAACGAATGCTATTTTGACGACCTTTAACGAGGTCAATATGCAGCCTGTCATGGAGCTGCGTAGTAAGTACAAAGATAAATTTGAAAAAGCACATGGCGCGCGTTTGGGCTTTATGTCCTTTTTCGTTAAAGCCGCTGTGCATGCGTTGAAGAAATATCCAATCGTGAATGCCTCCGTGGATGGCAACGATATCGTCTATCACGGCTACTTCGATATCGGTATCGCAGTGGGTTCACCGCGTGGGCTGGTAGTGCCGGTATTGCGTAATGTCGATCAAATGAGTTTGGCGGACATTGAGAACAAGATTGCTGAATATGGTCAAAAGGCGAAAGAGGGCAAACTGTCGCTAGAAGACCTCACCGGCGGCACCTTCTCCATTTCAAATGGTGGTGTATTTGGCTCAATGCTCTCGACGCCAATCATTAACCCGCCGCAATCGGCGATTCTCGGGGTACATGCAACCAAAGAGCGCGCCGTAGTAGAAAATGGTCAAATCGTGATTCGTCCGATGAACTATCTAGCCATGTCTTATGACCATCGCATCATCGATGGCCGTGAAGCGGTATTAGCGCTGGTGGCAATCAAAGAGGCGTTAGAAGATCCAGCCCGACTTCTGCTCGACCTGTAATCCTCTATCACTTCTGCGACCTGAATTATGTCTAATCAATTTGATGTCATCGTGATTGGCGGCGGCCCTGGCGGCTATATCGCCGCCATTCGCGCCGCGCAGCTTGGCAAATCCGTTGCCTGCGTTGAAAAATGGAAAAGTCCAAACGGTGAAGTAGCCCTGGGTGGCACGTGCCTGAATGTGGGCTGTATCCCCTCCAAAGCACTGTTGGCTTCGTCTGAAACCCTTGAGCATACGGCTCATCACCTTGCCGAGCATGGCATTGAAGTGAAGGGCGAAGTGGCTCTTGATTTAGCCAAAATGCTGTCCCGCAAAGACAACATCGTAAGCAAAATGACCAAGGGCATTGAGTTTTTGTTTCGCAAAAACAAAGTGAATTGGTTCAAAGGCCACGCTAAATTTACCGCGCGCAAGAGTGATGGTACTTACCAACTCGAAGTCAGCGGCGAAGGTGCGGCACAAACCATTACCGGTCAGCATGTGATTATTGCAACCGGTTCAAAAGCGCGCCATTTGCCGCAGATCCCCGTCGATAACCGGATTGTTGCCGATAACGAAGGGGCGCTGTCGTTTGATTCAGTACCTAAAAAACTGGCGGTGATCGGTGCGGGTGTCATCGGTCTTGAGCTTGGCTCTGTCTGGCGGCGGCTAGGTGCGCAAGTCACCGTGCTAGAAGCCTCATCAGGCTTTCTGGCGGCAGCTGACGAGGGGGTCTCAAAAGAAGCCTGGAAACACTTGACGAAACAAGGGTTAGAGATTCACCTTGGGGTCAAAATCGGCGCCGTCAAAACCACGCAACAGGGCGTTTCGATTGCCTATACTGACAAAGACGGCAAAGCACAAACGTTGGCTGCTGACCGTTTAATCGTCTCGGTGGGCCGGGTGCCAAATACGGATGGCTTGGGCTTAGAGAATATTGGCTTGGCAGTGAACGAACGTGGCATGATTGAGGTCGATGATCATTGCCATACAAAACTGCCTAACCTCTATGCGATTGGCGATGTGGTGCGAGGTCCAATGCTCGCCCACAAAGCGGAAGATGAAGGCGTGATGGTCGCCGAAGTGATTGACGGCCAAAAGCCGCATATCGACTACAATTGCATCCCATGGGTGATTTACACTTCGCCAGAAATTGCTTGGGTTGGCAAGACTGAACAGCAACTCAAACAAGAAGGGCGCGCTTATAAAGCGGGGCAATTCCCAATGGCCGCCAATGGCCGCGCGCTGGGTATGGCGAAGGCAGAGGGTTTTGTCAAAATGCTCGCGGACGCCACAACCGATGAAATTCTTGGCGTGCATATTGTCGCGTCTGCCGCTTCCGATTTAATCGCTGAAGCGGTGGTGGCGATGGAATTCAAAGCCGCCTCTGAAGATATCGGTCGTATCTGCCATCCTCACCCGTCCTTGTCTGAAGTGATGCGTGAAGCGGCGTTGGCGGTGGAAAAGCGCGCGCTGAATATGTAATGCGTGATAAATAAATGCTAAATGCTCAGCAAAGGCGAATAAAAAAGGCGAGGCGACTCGCCTTTTTTATTTGGGTGCGCAATGAATGTCATTGACTATTACGAGCGTGAACTCGAAAGCCGTGGTTATCGTGTGGACTCGGCTCAGCGTGCGGCCGTGATAGGTTTGCAACGTTGCTACGATCAATGGGTCTATTACCAAGCTCGGTACTCCAATCGATTCCTGAGGTGGCTCAACCCGGGTGAATTGCCTAAAGGCATTTATATGTGGGGGGGCGTTGGGCGAGGTAAAAGCTTCTTGATGGATAGCTTTTATGCCTGTGTGCCACTACAAAATAAAATCCGCCTGCATTTTCATGAGTTTATGCGTGAAGTGCACCGACAGCTTGAAGACCTTAAAAAAACCGCTAACCCACTGGATCAGTTAGCGCGCGATATTGCCAAACGCTATCGCTTAATTTGCTTTGATGAATTCCACGTGTCGGATATTGCTGATGCAATGATCCTGTCTCGTTTGCTTGAGCGCTTATTCAAAAATGGTGTGCAATTTGTAGCCACCTCAAATTACCATCCCGACCTGCTCTACCCAGATGGCCTGCATCGTGACCGGATGTTGCCGGCGATCGATCTGCTCAAGACCCAGCTTGAAATCATTAACGTCGATGGTGGCGTCGATTATCGGCAACGTACCTTCGCCCAAGCGAATATTTACTATACGCCGCTGAGCGAGTCCGTCGATGAAGCCTTGTGTCAAACTTTTGTGGCGCTGGCCGCCATGCCAGATGAAAGCCCACTATTGCGTATTGAGCAACGTAAACTTCTGGCATTACGCCGTGCTGGCCAAGTTGTTTGGTTTGATTTTGCAACCCTGTGTGGGGGCCCTCGTTCACAAAATGACTACCTTGAACTCGCCAATCGCTTTCATACGATCATCCTTTCAAATGTGCCGCAAATGACTCCGCGCATGGCCTCTGAGGCGCGCCGTTTTACCTGGTTGATCGATGTCTTATACGACCATAAAGTTAAGCTCTTAATATCAGCTGAAGTGCCACCTGAAGAGCTTTATTTTGGCGGTCCACTGGTCAATGAATTTGCGCGTACCGTGTCGCGGATTATTGAAATGCAGTCAAAAACTTACCTAGAAACCCCATGTCGGGCGATGGGCACTTCGCTGACATAGGCATCGATAGCGCTTCAGTACATGCTGTAGAGATATTAACCCCCCACTAGTACAGATCCAGAAGGGCTTGTCGTTCTTCGGAAGCAAAAGGCATTGCGTTTCCTCGCTGTTTTTCTTGATGGATATACCCAAATGAGGATAAAGGCAGTCTGGCCGACTTGCTTTACAATTTTTGCGGTTACGGACAGCTGCTGTTCGCAATTCTAAGGCTTAATGGTGGCAACCCCATCAAGTTTAGGTTAAATCATTTCACACAATTTCACTGTATTTCACGCAATTTCATTGTATTTCACGGCGGGCCTTTGATTTCCGTGCAATAAATGACGGTAGCGCCCCCTAGTGTTCATAGGGGTTTGCGCAGGCTTTACATAGAAATATCCTTATAAATCAATAGCTTATTTTTTTGCTTCTTAGAAGAGTATTATCAACCACGGTATCAGCAAAAAAAGATACACCACCTCTCTGAGCGTGCGGAAAAAATTGGATTCGACTATTTAAAAAGCTATATAAATCAATAATTTATACTTTTTCTTAGAAGATAAAGGAGGCCATATCATGAAATCGTCGATGTATATTACAGCGGCTCCTGTTGGGGCAGTACCCAAATATATTGATCCGCTTGAACCCACATTTATATCCAGCCTTATCCTTGATTATCTCATTTCCGACGGTGAAAAGCAGAGCATTTTTGAGATTCTGAAGCAAGAAAATTGGACCTTCACAAGCGCTGGTGGTATCGCCCTTCAATTCGGCTATCGCGAAAATTTTACGCATGAGGCCTGTAATAGCCTAACCGCCTCCGAACAAGAGTTAGCGGTGCAAGCGCTAGATCGCGCTGGCTGGCTAAACCACGGTGACGGTTGGATAAACCCCGCTACCTGCCATATCGCAGGGCCTCAAACCTTTAAATTGAAGCGAGATCTTCTTAATCTGCTGCCTTCACAAAAGCTGATTAGAAAGCTCGTCTTGCAGCTGACTACTTACGGCTGGCAAGCTAGTCAAAATGGGGATCTGCTATGGCCCTATCCTCGCGTACATAGCTATCTACCTCCTGAAATAGTCACCGACATCAAACTCCTGTCTCCGACAGTTTTTGAAACCCTGCTTAACATCGGATGGAAATACCAACCTTCTGGGTATTGGCATCCTGGAAAAGCGTGTTCACCCCATATGCCCATTTCTCCTACTAAAATTATCGAGGAATGTCATCTTTCATTTCGGGAGGGAGCAGCTATCGTACATTTACACACTAGAGATACAAGTGATCAGCGTAGCGAGACTCTTCCTGGCTTAGGTGCTTCTCTCTCAAGTAGTCAACAAGCAAATCACATTGACCTAGCGCAATTTGACCTCATCGTGCCGGCCATTTTGGAGCAAGATCCTGACGGAGTAATCAATCTTTCGACAAGTGTACGAGGTAACAAAGCAGCATTTGACAGTCCATTACGACGCGCTCATTTAAAGCCTTATGGAGTGAGTAAGTTGGTTCCAGATATAGCGTCATTCAGCCCTGGGCCAGTGCTCTTTCAAAGTGGAGGAGGCTATGAAAATCCTCCGGATTTTATCGATGCGCAATTAGCTCACTTTAAAGCCCACCATATTCTCCCTGAAGTGGAAGTGTTCAATCTTACAATTTTAAATAACGCACTTACTACCTATAAGGAAGCGTTAGAAGAACTGGGAACGTCTGTACTATTCATGCTGGTAGCCGGCGTCGATCAGCATAAAAGGGTAGCAGAAAGCGAAGAGATGGTTGATGACTCATTAATTCCTCCTGCCCTTCGTCAACGTATCAGCGATCTATTGCAGGCTGATGACACAGCATCACAAGCACTAGCGGCTGAACTGGCCACAGCATGTCTCTTGCCGATTACTCAACGCATCCGGCAATGCTGTCCTGCCTCTATGATTTCAATGTTATTGCCAGGCAATATGCACGCTATTTTGACGACGGTTGCCTTAGCACTCGATTTAGATGGTATCCGCGTTGGTTTAGAAGATTCACTGACGGTCTTTGATGAACTTGTGCCAGGTCGTATTCGTAAGGCATCTGGCACGAGTGAGCAAGTGCGAGCGACCCGCTTAGCGCTCGAAGCTCAAGGAATATCTGTCATTACCCCTGAGCATTTAAGAGATAGGCTCAACCTACCCCGTGAAGGGGTCCAATTATTTTGTCGTATTTCAGCTAATTCCTGAGGGTAATCCCCCCACAGGCGTTGGGGTGATGGTCTTTTTTAAATTTCGAGCAGAAGTCGGAGTCGTGTATGACTATTGGCGTTGATTCGGTTATCTATCCTCTAGCCCCGGTGCAGGCAGAGATTTGGCTTGCGCAGCAAATTGATCCGCATAGCCCTGTTTATAAAGTTGCTCAGTTCACGGTGATTGATGGGCCTATTGAGCCTGTGATTTTTGAAGCTGCTTTGCGCCAGGTAGTGGAAGAAGCACAGAGTGTGCGCCTGCAATTTATCAATAGTGGCGATGGTGTGAAGCAATTCGTTGCTTCACCGAAGTGGACACTAACGACGTTCGATTTCAGTGCAGAGTTGGATCCTCAAGCTGCAGCTGAAGCCTGGATGAAGGCCGATTATGAGAAGCCGGTCGATTTATTCAATGGTTCTTTATTTGGCTATGCGTTATTAAAAGTAGCCGCCGATAAATTTCTTTGGTATCAGCTCAATCACCATATCACGATGGATGGATTTGGACGCTCGCTCATCACGCAACGTGTGGCCGACGTGTATAGCGCGATGGTTGAGGGTCAAGCCGTTACACCTTGTCCGTTTGGAACGCTGTCGCAACTGCTACAAAGCGAGGCTCAATATCGTGCGTCCCAGCAATCGACCGAGGATAGGGCTTATTGGCTAGAACGCTGTTCTGACCTGCCAGAGCCTGTCACACTGGCGAGCCGTCGTGCACCGGCTTCTCATGATTCTTTGCGGCACACAACTTATTTAGCCCCTTCTTATCTGCAAGGATTTGGCGCCTCTCAATCTTTTGCACGCGATGTGGCAGCCTTCAGCACCGCCTCGATGGCAGCATACCTATATCGGTTAACGGGTATGCAAGACGTAGTAATAGGCTTTCCCGTTACGGCTCGTAGCACAGTAGAGCGAAGCATTCCTGGCATGGTCACTACGACTCTACCGATACGTCTAAGCGTGCAGCCCAATATGAGCCTGATGTCTTTGATGGAGCAGACGACCCAGGAAATTCGCCACACCCTCAAACATCAACGTTATCCCGGTGAAGTGCTACGGCGAGATTTAGCATTGGCACCTCACCAACGGTTATTTGATGTCATCATTAATATTGTGCCGTTTAATCATGATGTATCCTTTGGCGGGCACTTATCAACGCTGCATACGATTGAAACGGGGCCTGTCGAAGACCTTTCGGTTCGTATCTATCCACAGTCGAATAATCAAAACCTGCGCATTGATTTTAATGCGAATCCTGCATGTTATACCTCGGCAGAGCTCATCGCTCACCAGCGCCGTTTTCTACGCTTCCTCGAAAGACTGGCGACTAACCCTAATCAGTCGATTAACGAGATTGATTTACTAGATGCCGCTGAGCGGCAGCAGCTACTGATTGAATGGAATGCGACCGCTTCGCCGTATCCAGAGCATGATTGTCTGCATCAGTTATTCGAAGCTCAAGTTGAGCGTACACCCGATGCTGTTGCGTTGATACGAGAAGAGCAGAGCATCAGCTATGCGCAACTCAATGCGCAGGCAAACCGCCTGGCGCATTATTTGCAAGGGTTAGGCGTGCAGCCAGATAACTGTGTCGCACTATATGCGCAGCCAAGCTTAGAGATGGTGGTTGGGATGCTGGCCATCCTCAAAGCGGGTGGCGCCTATGTGCCGTTGGATCCGAATTATCCGATTGAGCGGCTAACCGAGATGGTGGCAGATAGTGCGCCTGTGGCTCTGCTCAGCATAGGTGTGCCGCATGCTGCGGTCACAGCATGTTTAGGCAAGGATGTTCCCGTCATAGATTTACAAGCGGATGCCGCGCGCTGGCAATACGCTAGTAAGCAAAATCCTCAAGTATTTGGCTTGCATGCGAAGCATTTGACCTACGTAATTTATACGTCTGGTTCCACCGGTCGGCCAAAAGGGGTCATGGTCACCCATCAAGGCGTGGTCAATTTAGTCACGGCAATGGCTGAGCGGCTTGAATTAAGCTCGCAAGACCGCATGCTGCAATTTGCATCACTCTCCTTTGATGTGTCGGTCGAAGAAGTGTTTGTGACATTAACTCGTGGTGCCGCGTTGGTACTCCGCACCGATGCGTGGTTGGCCGGCGCTCAGCAATTCTGGTCACTGTGTGACGCCAACCAAATCAGCGTGATGGATGTGCCGGTGCAATTTTGGGCGCAATTAGCGCAAGAACAGGTGCCTGCGGCTCAGAGTGTGCGCGCGATTTTGATTGGCGGCGATGCGTTAAGCGCGTCAGCGCGTCAAGCTTGGTTTGGCGGCACTGGCTATCGACCACGTCTGTTGAATGTTTATGGTCCTACTGAAACGACGATTAGCTCGACGGTGCATGAAGTGACTGCCGATGACAATCGATGGCGCATCATCGGTCGCCCGATTGCAAATACGCGTTTGTATGTGTTGGATGAGGCAATGCGACTTGTGCCATTAGGGGAGATTGGGGAGCTTTATATTGGCGGGGCAGGGGTGGCGCGTGGTTATTTAAATCGCCCCGAATTAACGGCTGAACGGTTTCTGCCTGACACCTTCAGTGATCAAGCTGATGCGTGGATGTATAAGACAGGTGATCTGGTGCGTTATCTCCCGGATGGCAATCTAGAGTTTCTGGGGCGTAATGACCACCAAGTGAAAATACGGGGGTTCCGGGTTGAGCCTGGCGAGATTGAAACCTGCCTAACTGAATCTCCGCAGGTGCGAGAAGCGGTAGTGCTCGCGTTAGAAGAGGGAAGTGCTAAACGTTTGATTGCGTATGTCGTTGCTGAACCTGACGAACAACTGGTCCATTCATTACGTGCACACCTTGCAGCCAGATTGCCTGAGTATATGGTGCCAGCCGCTTTCGTGCGCTTAAATGAACTGCCATTAACCCCCAACGGCAAGCTCGACCGCCGAGCATTGCCTGCACCAAATGACGAAGCCTTTGCCCGTCAAGCGTATGAAGCACCACAAGGCGAGATTGAAGCCACGTTGGCAAACATCTGGGCTGAATTGCTTGGCATTGAGCGCGTCAGCCGTCACGATAACTTCTTCGCCCTTGGCGGTCATTCGCTGCTTGCAGTACGCCTAATGAATCGGGTTGCCGCGGTAGGCTCTGAGTTACCGTTATCAGTCTTGTTTGCTGCACCCAACCTAGCCGCATTTGCCGCAGCCGTGAGCGAATGTTTGGCTCAAGCAAAAAATTTCCTCCCTGCGATCAAGCCGTTGCCGCGTGATGGTGCTCTGCCTCTATCATTCGCCCAGCAACGTCTATGGTTCTTGGCTCAATTTGATGGCGTCAGCGATATTTATCATATATCACTGGCTTTTCGCCTGAAGGGGAAGCTGGATCGAGCTGCTTGGCAGCATGCACTCAATACCTTGTTTGCGCGTCACGAGGCGCTGCGCTCAAGGTTCACCACGATTGACGGCCAGCCCAAGGTCCAGTTGCTCTCACCCGAGTTAGAACTGCCGCTCCATTGGCATGACTTGCGGGGGAGCCCCGATGCTCATGAACAACTGGAACGCTTAAATGCTAAAGAAGCGCAGGCACCATTCAATTTGGAGAAAGGGCCGCTGATTCGTGCGCGCCTGATCCAGCTTAAAGACGATGAGCATGTATTCTTGCTGACCCAACATCATATTGTTTCAGACGGCTGGTCAATTGAGGTGCTGGTGCGCGAATTAAGCGCACTGTATGCGGCCTACCTGGCAGGAAAGCCTAATCCGCTGCCGCCGTTGGCGATCCAGTATCCAGACTATGCAGCCTGGCAGCGCCAATGGCTCTCAGGTGAACGACTTCAAACGCAAAGCTCGTACTGGCGTACAGCGCTAGCTAATGCGCCAGTGCTGATCGACCTGCCTAGCGACCGGCCGCGCCCCCCGCGGCAATCTTTTGCTGGAGCGCGCGTGCCAATTCGCCTGAATGCGCAGATGACGCGCGCGCTCAAACAACTGAGCCAAAAGCATGGTGTGACTCTGTTCATGACCTTATTGGCTGCGTGGGGCGCGGTCTTGTCTCGGCTCTCGGGCCAAGACGACATGGTGATTGGCATCCCTAGTGCCAATCGTGGCCACCCGGAGATCGAATCTTTGATTGGCTTTTTCGTTAACACGCTGGCTCTGCGTATCGATTTAGCGGGCGCACCGAATACCGTTAAGCTGCTCGAACGCATTCAACATAGCACACTGTCCGCCCAGGCTCATCAAGATCTGCCGTTTGAGCAAGTGGTTGAAATCGTGCAACCGCCACGCAAACTTGACCACACGCCTCTATTTCAAGTCATGTTTGCCTGGCAAAACCATGAAGCCAGCGTTTGGTGCTTGCCCGCTCTCGAGGTCACTCCCGTTACCTTGAACCGTGAGATTACTGTCAAGTTTGATCTTGAACTAGGTCTGCAAGAGATCGGTGATGAAATTATTGGGGAATTGCTTTATGCAACCTCCCTGTTTGATCATCAAACGATTGAGCGGCAGGTCGGCTATCTGCATACGATGTTGCAAGCGATGACAGACGATGCGACGCGATCAATTACCCAAATTGATCTCCTGGCACCTGCTGAGCGAGCTCTTTTGCTTCAAACATGGAACGAGACAACCGCGCCGTATCCGGTACACCTTTGCCTGCATCAGTTATTCGAAGCACAAGTTGAGCGGACCCCTGATGCCGTTGCGCTGATAAGAGAAGAGCAGAGTATCAGCTATGCGGAACTCAATACGCAAGCGAACCGCCTGGCGCATTATTTGCGAGAGTTAGGCATACAGCCAGATAGCCATGTCGCGCTATATGCGCAGCCGAGCTTACAGATGGTGGTTGGGATACTCGCTATCCTCAAAGCGGGTGGGGTCTATGTGCCATTGGATCCGAACTATCCTGCTGAGCGTTTAACCGATATGGTGGCAGATAGTGCACCTGTGGCAGTACTTAGCATCGGCACTCCCGATGCTGCAGTTACCTGGTGTTTAGACAACAACGTTCCGACTGTGGATTTACAAGCTGATGCCGCGCTATGGCGGTATGGTAGTGATGAGAATCCGCATCCTTTAGGATTGAACGCGAAGCATTTGGCATACGTAATTTATACATCAGGTTCTACTGGTCTGCCGAAAGGCGTGATGGTCACTCATCAAGGCGTGGTCAATTTAGTCGCGGCGATAGCAGATCGTCTTGAGTTAAGTGCGCAAGATCGTGTGTTGCAGTTTGCGTCACTCTCCTTCGACGTGTCGATCGGAGAAGTGTTTACGACGTTAACCCGTGGTGCAGCGCTGGTGCTTCGCACAGAGGCATGGCTGGCCGGCGCTCAACAATTTTGGTCGCTATGTGAAGCCAATCAAATCAGCGTGATGGATTTGCCGGTGCAGTTTTGGTCGCAATTAGCGCAAGAACAGGTGCCTGCGGCCCAGAGTGTACGTGTGATCATAATTGGAGGCGATGCGCTAAGCGCGTCAGCACGTCAAGCTTGGTTTAATGGTACTGGTTATCGACCACGTATATTAAATATCTATGGCCCGACTGAAACGACGATTGGCTCGACCGTGCATGAAGTTACTGCCGATGACAATCGGTGGCGCCTCATTGGAAAACCAATTGCGAATACTTATCTCTATGTGTTGGATGCGGCAAGGCAACTCACACCCTTAGGGGCAGTTGGAGAGCTGTATATCGGCGGGGTCGGGGTGGCGCGGGGTTATTTAAACCGCCCCGAGTTGACAACTGAGCGTTTTTTGCCTGACCCATTTGCTGATCAAGCTGATGCGCGGATGTATAAGACAGGTGATTTGGTACGTTATCTCCCAGATGGCAATCTGGAGTTTTTGGGTCGAAACGACCATCAAGTCAAGTTACGGGGTTTTCGTGTTGAGCCTGGCGAAATAGAAGCCTGTTTGACTGAGCATCCACAGGTGCATGAAGCGGTAGTGCTTGCATTAGGAGGAGGGAGTACGAAGCGTCTGGTGGCGTATGTGGTTACTGAACCAGATGAGCATCTTGCGCATAGCTTACGTGCGCATGTTGCTGCGGGATTACCGGCGTATATGGTGCCAGCTGCTTTTGTACGGCTCGATGCATTTCCGCTCACGCCGAACGGCAAGCTTGACCGCAAAGCCCTACCTGAGCCAGATCAAGCCGCTTTTGCTCATCAAGCGTATGAAGCGCCGCAGGGAGAAATAGAGACAGCACTGGCTCGCATTTGGGCTGAATTATTAGGTCTTGAACAAGTCAGCCGCCAAGATAATTTTTTTGAACTCGGCGGCCACTCGTTGCTTGCCGTGCAAATGATTGAGCGGCTGCGCCATTTTGGCTTAAAGCTTCCTGTCAAAGCATTATTTAGTACGCCGACGCTTAGCATGCTCGCGCAATCGTTGGACCAGCAGCAGGAAGAAGTGGTGGTGCCGCCCAATCTCATTACGCCCGATACAACCAAGCTCATTCCGGAGCTGCTGCCATTGATTGATCTCACTCAATCAGATATCGATCAGATCGTCTCACAAACGCCAGGTGGGATAGCTAATATCCAGGATATTTATGCATTATCCCCCCTGCAAGATGGCATCTTCTTCCACCACCTGCTAGCGACTGCAGGTGACCCCTATCTCTATATCAGTCAACTACGCTTTGCTAACCGGGGGTTGCTTGAGCGCTATTTGGAAGCGGTTCAGCAGGTGGTGAATCGCCACGATATTCTGCGCACTGCCTTTTTTTGGGAGCATTTATCTACCCCGGCTCAAGTGGTTTTGAGGCACGCGCCGGTATCCGTCACGGAACTCGCATTAGACTCAGCGCATGGGTCAATTGCTGAGCAACTTCGGCAGCGCTTTGATCCCGGCCATCATCGTATCGCTTTGACGCAGGCACCATTGCTGTATTTTGTGGTTGCGCAGGATACTGATGGCAGTTGGCTAATGGTGCAATTAGTCCATCATTTGGTTGGGGACCACTCATCCACTGAACTAATGCACGCTGAAGAGCACGCTTTCTTAAAAGGCCAAGGTGGTGCGCTACCTGAGCCTCAACCGTTCCGCCATTTAATCGCGCAGGTGCGGTTAAGTTCAAATTGGCAAACGCATGAGAGTTTCTTTAGCAAGATGTTGGCCGATATAGAAGAACCCACGCTGCCCTTTGGTTTGTCTGACGTCCATCTTAACGGTTCACAACTAAAAGAATCATCTCGCCTGTTGCCGCAGGCTTTAAATGATCGTTTACGCACTCAAGCTAAACGAGTCGGCGTGAGTCTAGCTAGCCTCTGCCATTTAGCTTGGGCTCGGGTGCTGGCGCATACCAGCGGACAACCGCAGGTGGTGTTCGGTACGGTGCTATTAGGCCGGATGCAAAGTGGTAGAGAGATCGATCGGGCGATGGGTCTTTTTATGAACGTTTTACCCCTGCGGATTGATCTAAATGACGCTAGCGTCGAGCACAGTGTACGCGAGACCCACGCGCGCTTAGCCGCTTTGCTCGAACATGAGCATGCTTCTCTCGCATTAGCACAACGCTGTAGTCATGTGCCCGCCGGGACACCTCTGTTTAGTGCATTACTAAACTATCGACACAACACAGTGCAGTCGGGTGAAGAGCAAACCATACCCGGCATGGAGCTGCTATATGTAGAAGAGCGCGACAACTATCCGCTTGGGTTGTCGGTGGAAGATTCTGGCCAGTCGCTGGGGTTAACGGCTCAGATCGTGCAGCCATTCGAGCCTGAGCAGGTGTGTGACTATATGCAAAAGACCTTGGAAAGCTTAGCTGAAGCGCTAGAGCGTGCGCCGCAAATGCAGGTGCGGCAATTGGAGACGGTGCCTGATGCTGAGCGAGCTTTGCTACTTCAGACGTGGAATGCAACGACTAAATCGTATCCAACGCATCAGTGTCTGCATGAATTATTCGAAGCCCAAGTTGCATGCGCCCCCCATGCTGTTGCGTTAATCCTAGAAGAACAGAGCATCAGTTACACAGAACTCAATCTGCGCGCAAACCGCCTTGCCCATCGTTTGATAGACCTGGGTGTAGGGCCTGATAGCCGTGTAGCCTTATATGCACCACCTAGCATAGAGGTGATTATAGGTATGCTAGCGGTGCTCAAAGCAGGGGGGGCTTATGTACCACTAGATCCGAATTATCCCACTGAGCGCTTAGTGGATATGGTAAAGGACAGTACCCCAGTCGTCTTGCTAAGCATTGATGCACCCCATGCCATGGTGGTGCACTGCTTGAACGCTGATGTTCCGATCCTCGATTTACTCGCTGATGTAGCGCAATGGCAGCACCACAGTACGCGCAATCCTGCACCCTATAAGCTTGCACTGAATACAGAACACTTAGCCTATGTGATGTATACCTCAGGTTCCACCGGACGGCCAAAAGGGGTGATGGCCCAACACCGTAGCGTGGTTAATTTAGTGAGCGCGATAGCCGAGCAGCTTGATATTCGCCCACAAGACCGCATGCTGCAGTTTGCTTCATTATCATTCGATGTTTCTATCGAAGAGGTGTTTGTCACATTAACTCGCGGCGCAACCTTGGTGCTGCGTACTGATGCGTGGTTGGCGGGGGCCGAGCAATTTTGGTCTTTATGCGAGGCGAGCCAGATCAGTATGCTGGATCTGCCCATGCAGCTTTGGGCGCAATTGGCTCAAGCTCAGCTACCCGTTGCACCTTGTGTACGCGCGATCATCATTGGTGGCGAAGCGTTAAGTGCCGTAGCGTGTCAGGCATGGTTTGCTGGCGCTGGCCATCGGCCTCGCTTGTTAAATGTCTATGGTCCCACTGAAACGACGATTAGCTCGACCGTGCATGAAGTCACCGCCGATGATAATCGGCGGTGCCTGATTGGAAAACCAATTGCGAATACCTATCTATATGTGTTGGATGCGGCAAGGCAACTCGTACCGTTAGGGGCGGTTGGGGAGCTGTATATTGGTGGCGTCGGGGTAGCGCGGGGCTATTTAAACCGTCCTGACTTGACAGCTGAACGTTTCTTGCCTGACCCGTTTAGTGATCAAACTGATGCGTGGATGTATAAGACCGGCGATTTAGTGCGTTATTTGCCCGATGGCAATCTTGAGTTTCTGGGCCGTAATGACCACCAAGTCAAGATACGAGGCTTCCGTGTCGAGCCTGGCGAGATTGAAGCCCATCTAGCTGAACATCCACAGGTGCGAGAAGCGAGGGTACTTGCGTTGGGTGAGGGAAGCGCGAAACTTCTGGTGGCGTATGTGGTTGCTGAGCCGGATGAGCATCTCGTGCACACTTTACGTACGCATGTTGCAGCGGCATTACCGGCGTATATGGTGCCTGCTGCCTTTGTACGGCTCGATACATTTCCGCTCACGCCGAACGGCAAACTCGACCGCCAAGCCCTACCTGCGCCGGATCAGGCCGCATTTGCTCAGCAAGCATATGCAGCGCCCCAAGGTGAAACCGAAACGGCGCTAGCGCGTATCTGGTCTGAATTACTTGAGATTGAGCGAATCAGCCGTCACGATAATTTCTTTGCGCTCGGCGGGCATTCATTGCTAGCGGTGCGGATGATCAGTCAAAGCCAAGCTGTACTGAATGTCAAGATTGCGCTACTAGCCTTGTTTAAGGCGCCTACCATTGCAGAATTAGCTCAGCGTTTATCCGAACGCAGCGAAACTCAGGATGACTCATTTTCGGTTTTACTGCCGATTCGAACTAAAGGGTCACGACCGCCTCTGTTTTGCATTCATCCCGTAAGTGGCTTGAGCTGGGGTTATAAAAGCTTAGCCAACTATTTAGATGCAGATCAACCCGTCTATGGTTTGCAAGCACGTGGACTTAGCGGCGTCTCATCGTTGCCAGAAACGATTGAGGCGATGGCCGCAGACTATATTCACCAAATTCGTAGCATTCAGCCTGAGGGGCCTTACTATTTATTAGGATGGTCTTTGGGAGGACATGTCGCCCATAGCATGGCCACGCAACTCGAGCAACAAGGAGAAAAGGTCGCCCTCTTAGCCGTGCTTGATAGCTATCCAATGCACGTTGAATGGGAAGGAAATATAGAACCGGAACCCGCTGACTACAGCAAAATCCTAGCTCGTTACGGCAATCAGAATATGCCGGAAGTAAGAGGATATCTATGGGAAAGAACCCAGAATGTGATTAAAAACAATCATCAAATTTTAGCTACTTTTTTCCCCTCTATCTACTGCGGCAATATGCTGCTCTTCCGTGCCACCGTACCGGAAAGCAAATCCATTTCATCGCCATCTGGTGATTTATGGAAGCCTTACGTACTTGGAGATATCGAAGCTTACGACCTTGATTGTCAACACTCTGACATGGATAGGCCGGCATTTGCTTCTGAAATTGGCCGTGTTATAACCCAAAAGCTCAATGAGTTACAGGAGACGTTGGCCACTTAAAAAGAATGACAAGGCATTTTTCTAGAAAAGCTTTGCATAACCTGCGTAATAACGCTTTATTCTTTGCGCATAACCGATGTTATTTTAAGATAATCACTGAAAGGAGAACAGTAATATGCGTATCTTAGGAATTAATTCTGCGTACCATGAGTCGTCAGCAGCGCTTGTTATAGACGGTAAGATCATAGCGGCAGCAGAAGAAGAAAGATTTACGCGAAGAAAACACGGGAAAGAAGCCACGGTTCACACCCCAGCGGAACTGCCTGAGCACAGCATTCGTTTTTGCCTCAGTCATGCAGGTTTAACGGCTGCTGATGTAGATGGGGTTGCCTACTCATTTGATCCTGCCACACGACAACAAGAGTTTGAACTTGATACATTAAGTCAGCCTGGCGATTGGGGTAGCACCGATGGCGAACAAACTTTTCTGGCTAAACTGCGTCAAGTGCCGAAGGCCGTCGATCAATTTTTAGGTCGACAACTCGGGGATAAATTTTCCTTTGTTTCTCATCATATGGCCCATGCGGCCTCCGCGTTCTACCCATCTGGTTTTAATCAGGCTGCTATTTTAGTGGTCGATGGCATTGGTGAGGCAGGATGTACGCTATTTGCGCAGGGCAAAGGAGCGCAAATCACTACCCTAGATCAAATTTACTACCCTCATTCACTTGGCTTTCTATGGGAGAAGCTCAGTAAATATTTAGGATTTTCAGAGTACGACGCGTGCAAAGTGATGGGCATGGCGGCTTATGGAGACCCGGCTGTTTTCCGCAAAGAATTTGCAAAATTAATGAGCATGCAAGCGGGGCGTTATGAAGTTGACCCGGCCATCGCCTGTTTTCGGCTACCTGACTTTAGGGCGCTTGAGGAATTATTTGGCCCAGCTCGCTCAGACCGTGAGCCTATTGAAGAGCGCCACTACCATCTTTCAGCCGCGTTGCAAGAAGCCACGGATCAGGCTTTATTGGCGTTAGCGCGTGAACTTCGTTCGCGTTCAGGTTCGGACAATCTCTGTTACGCAGGTGGAGTTGCATTGAATTGCGTCAGTAACTTTATGCTTAAAGAAAGCGGCCTATTCTCAAATATTTATATTCCTACTGCGCCACATGATGCTGGCACGGCAATTGGCGCTGCGCTTCACTACTATTATGGACACGTTAAACAGCGTACATCACAATTGGATAGCAATCCTTACCTTGGTCCGGCATTTTCCGATGAGGATATCGTAGCGGCATTCCAAGAGGCGGGGTTAAAGGCTAATCAGTCTAACAATCCTGCTCATGATGTAGCGACGATGATTGCGGATGGTAAGATTGTCGCGTGGTTTCAAGGGCGCATGGAGTTCGGCCCCCGTGCGCTTGGCAATCGCTCATTGCTAGCCGACCCACGCAATCCATCGGTGCGCCAACTGTTGAATGTCAAAGTTAAACACCGCGAGGAGTTTCGTCCTTTCGCCCCAAGCGTGCTAGCCGAAGAAGCCGCGCATTGGTTTGAACTAGGAAAAGACTCGTTGAGCCAGCAATATATGCTGTTTACTTGCTCGGCAAAGCAAGAGCGCCGCGAAAAAATCCCAGCGGTATTACACAAGGATTATTCCGGCCGCGTGCAAATGGTGCATCAAGAGAGCAATCCAGAATTCCATGCGTTGATCAGCCACTTTTATAAAAAAACCGGCGTGCCGGTTGTTTTGAACACATCCTTTAATGATAGTGAGCCGATCGTTTGCACCCCATCCGATGCAATTAAGACATTTCAAGGTACAGCAATCGATGCGTTATTTATCGGAGATAGATTTGTTACGAGATAAATAAAAAACTTTAGAAATTTTTTATGGAGGGAACGTAGATGAGTGATACAAATTAGAAAAAACTCTTTTCTTCATCGTTAAAGAGAGAATGATCCAAACTGGGGGGCCGACGTTTCTAGGCGGCCCCCTTGAGCGGCGTCAACTCAACACTCTCTTGAAGTTTCGGACGAGCACCGCTGCCGGTAAGCGTTGTATGAAGCCGCGCAACGCCGCGTAATCTTTGGCGGTATAGGGTCGATTTATTTCCAGGAGTTCGTGGCCTATAGCGTGTCGTTTCGGGTCTCAAGCCACTTAATGTAAATTAAAACCCCCTATTTTGCGAAGCAAATGCAAGGTTGATAATTGGGATTATCAAACAAGGGTCCCAGCTTATTTTTTTTACATTGTGAAATTTTTGACGTGGAAAGAGAGGGAATGGACCACAAAATATCAGCAATGCTTTGCCAAAATTAAACCTCTTCCTCTACAATTCAGCCGATGTGTTTACAAGGAAGGCGGTTGCGCAATATCCCGAGTGACGGCCCTCAAAAATAGAAAGAACTTGAAATAAATAGGAAAAGAAAGTGCTTAATTTTATCGCCGGAGTGCGTTCGTCATCGCCAGCCCCCTCCTCACGACATCTAGCCATCTCTTCGCAGCATCTGTTAGTCCAAGCACGCGCGCACAAAGCCATGGGCAATCTAGAAGAAGCCCAAAAATCGTATAGAGAGGCGATAGAGAAGGCCAAAATTGAACATGAAGAAAATCTCGTTAATTCGCAAGCAAAAAGAACCTTTGAGGCAATATCGAACGAATTCTTGACTTTTTTAAACGAATTTCCATTAAATGGGCATTCGATTAGCGCGTCTGTCCAGGCAAAAAACGCGCAGGTGGAGTATCTATTTGAAAAAGCCTTATCGACGCTGGGCTCTTTAGAGTTGCCGAATAAACCCAGCCTTTTTCTGGTATACGCTCACGACAATCCATCTTATGGAAAGGCTGAGGCCGCTATTTCTAGATATTTAATCGATAAATTGTCTCAAATCCAGATCAACCTATATTCGGATCAAACGCCGATGGGGCAACCATCTTCTCGTGCAGTAGAAGATTGGAAAGAAGACGGCAAGCTAGAAGATATTTTGACCAGTCAGCTCTGTTTGTTGCCCACTCGATTAAGAGACGATGTAAAGCCCGTCGATAAGATCGCGGTATGTTGTTCTGAGGTATTAGAAAAATACTTAGCTTGGCCGCACTATGGAGCGTTTTATCGAGAACTTCGAGAAGCCTACCGCAAGGACTGCGAACAAAAGGGCACCTCGACCATACGTCGAGTGGTTAACGTATTTTCACAAGGAGAAGAATACAAAGCAGGATTTCACCATGTGTTGACGGAAATGGCATTTTTGCAAATCCGGGCTGAACAGCTCACGGAGCAGCATGGGATTATCCCCGTTTCGCTCACGCCAAAAAGCTCTAGGCAGTGTTTGGGAAATTTTATTGCCTCGACCATAGTGCGCATGGAAGATATTTCTCGCTTCGAGGAGCAGGCTAAAGCAGGGCGAGAAATGTATCTGAATCAAGGTCAGCACGTGGTGCTGTTCAAACTGATCGAACGGCTATTAGTGGACAGCGATGATGCCCAGACGTTTTTAAAAAAGTTTTGGCAGGGATATGACAAGTGTATTTTTCGGTTAAACAAAGAGTCATCAACGCCTGGCGAGCTTGAGTTTACCAAGCTAGTGGACAGTATCTTCGGCGACATAGAGAAGACGTTGCGCGACCAACTTGTCTTAGCCACCCTGCAGCAGCACAAGGATAAAGTAGAAAAACTGCGTTTACCCAATCTCTCAGAACTGCGCGAAGCACTATATCAGCATTATCAACGCTCGAATCTGTCGATTCAGCGGGTATCGGGACAGCAAATGTCGCTTGAGGACTGCTACATCAATCTGGCGATAGTTGAAAGCCAGGCTCAAAGGGAAAAAGACAAAGAAGAGCTGGAAAAGCAAGCGGCGACTTTTGAGCGCCTACCGAGCAGTGAGCGGCTTGAGGCGACTAATCCCAATAAATTGATTGCGCTAGAGAAGCTTTTTGAATCTCAAAAATTGCGCGATGGTTCAGAGGGTATCCCCAAACGGATTTTAATTCGAGGTAGGGCGGGAATTGGCAAAACCACCTTGTGTAAAAAATTGGTCTATGACTATCAGAACAGCGCACTTTGGCAAGATCGGTTTGAGAGCGTATTGTGGGTGCCCTTACGACAACTTAAGACGCATGCTCCTAGACGTTTAGAAGACTTGCTTTGCACGCAGTATTTTGCAGGCTATGAAAACAGCCAAGCCCAGGCGTTATCAAAAGTTTTTTACGCGCATCAGGACAAAACGCTGTTTATCTTAGATGGCTTGGATGAAGTAGTCGGGGAACTAAACGAAGGCAGGCCTTTAAAGGATTTTTTACAGACCTTGCTTAATCAGACGCATGTGGTGATTACCTCCCGACCTGCCGGGGTCGATGCCAATCTGTTGGATCAGTTGGATTTGGAGTTGGAAACGGTCGGCTTTAGTCCGGCCAATGTACAGGTCTATATTGAAAAATGTGTGCCTGCATCGAACCAGGCAGCGATTCAACAATTCATCCATCGTACACCGTTGATTCAGGGGCTGGTGAATATTCCGATTCAGCTGGATGCATTATGTTACAGCTGGGATAAGCTCCCCCAGAATAAAACGGTGACAATGGCTATGCTATACGAGGTAATGGTGGACAAATTATGGCGTAAAGACGGCGTGCGATTAGAGAAACAAGACAAAGGTAATGCATTAGCGTCTAACGTCATTCAAATTTCCTCAAGAGCTAAATTAGAAAAATTGATGGCGGACGAGATTCATTATTTAGGCTATTTAGCCTTTAAAGGACTAGAAGAAGGAAAAATAGAATTTAGTTTGGAAGAGTTGGATCAGTGCCAAACAGAATTTGAGGATAGATTTTCAGGGAAAGAACTACCTTTCAGTTTTACCACCGATCTGAAAAAGACCTCATTTTTACATACGGCCGATGTGGGGCGGCCCGAAGCCGAGCGTCATTATCATTTTCTGCATTTAACTTTTCAGGAATTTTTTGCTGCTCAATATTTGGTGCGACATCTACAAGCCTATGCAAAGACGAATGGAAATTCTAGTCTAATGGAAGCAGCTTATACCAGTTTAGGGTTAATGCTCAGCCAAAATCAATTAAACACATTTATCGCTACACATAAATATAATCCACGTTATGAGATTGTCTGGTGGATGGTGGCCGGATTGCTTAAGGGTACTCCACTAGAACGATTTTTTATTTTCTTAGGGCAAACCCCACGTGACCTGATCGGCGTTCGTCACCAGCAGGTGATAATGGGATGTTTGAGCGAAGCGCGCAATCAATTGAATCCGGAAACGGTTCTTGGGCTGGAAAAAGACTTGATGCAATGGTTTCATTTCGAGATGGAATTAAGCGGCAAGAGCGCGCTGGGCCGGCAGAGGACTTTTCCGGAGCATCTGCTGCTCACGTCTTTAAATCAGCTTGAGGGCAAAAAAAAGCAGATGATTCAAACCCTAGGCGCACGTCAAACTTTGTCCTCCGAGGGGGCCTCGGCCTTGATTGGGGCTTGTCAGGACCAAGATAAAGGCCTCAGGTCTGCGGCCGCAAGTGCATTAGGTGGCCAGACCACACTATCCGAAGCCGCTTTCAATGCCTTGATTGGCTCTTTACAGGATCAAGAGGAGAATGTCAGAGTTGCGGCAGTCCGTGCGCTAGGAGGGCGGAGCACATTGTCCGAAGCCGCTGTCCAAGCCTTGATCGGTGCTTTACAGGATAAAAATCAGGGTGTCAGGCTTGCGGCAGTAAGTGCGTTAAGAAAACAGAGCATGTTGTTCGAAGCCGCTTTCAATGCCTTGATTGGCGCTCTACAGGATGAAAATGTCTATGTCTCATCTAAGGCAGCAAGGGCAGTTGTGGAACAGAAAAATCTGTCCGAAGCCGCCGTCCATACCTTGATCGGCTCCATACAGCATCAAGATGACAGTGTCAGGCATATAGTTGCGAAGGCGTTAGGGGAACAGGAAACGCTATCCGAAGCCGCCATTAATGCCTTGATCTGCACTTTACAGCATCAAAATGAGGATTTCAGGTATGTGGACTTGGATATGTTAGGTGGCCAGAAAATGCTGTCCGAGGCCGCTCTCAATGTCCTAATCCTCGCTTTACAGTACGAAAATTGGGCGGTTAGGTATGCGGCCATGATTCTTTTAGGTGGCCAGAAAATGCTGTCCGAAGTCGTGGTCCGGGCATTGATCGGCGCTTCCCAGGATCAAGAGTGGGATATCAGTTATGAGGTCGTAAGTGCATTAAAGAAACAGAAAACTCTATCCGAAGCCTCCCTCAATGTCTTGATCGGTGCTTGTCAGGATCAACATAAGGACGTCAGAAAAGCGGCCGCAAGTGCATTAGGTGGCCAAGGCACGCAATCCGAAGCTGTCCTCAATACTTTGATCGGTGCTTGTCAGGATGAAAGTGAAGACGTCAGAGAAGCGGCCGCGAGTGCGTTAGGTGGCCAGGCCACGCAGTCCGAAGCTGTCCTCAATGCTTTAATCGGTGCTTGTCAGGATGAAAGTGAAGGCGTCAGAAAAGCGGCTGCGAGTGCGTTAGGTGGCCAAGGCGCGCCATCCAAAGCTGTCCTCAATGCTTTGATCGGTGCTTGCCAGGATCAACATAAAGACGTCAGAAAAGCGGCCGCGAGTGCGTTAGGTCGCCAAGGCGCGCAAACCGAAGCTGTCCTCAATGCTTTGATCGGTGCTTGTCAGGATGAAAGTGAAGACGTCAGAAAAACGGCCGCGAGTGCGTTAAGTGGCCAGGCCACGCAGTCCGAAGCTGTCCTCAATGCTTTGATCGGTACTTGTCAAGATGAAAGTGAAGACGTCAGAAAAGCGGCCGCGAGTGCATTAGGTGGCCAAGGCGCGCAAACCGAAGCTGTTCTCGATGCTTTGATCGGTGCTTTACAGGATAAAAATCAGGGTGTCAGAAAAACGGCCATGAGTGCGTTAGGTGGCCTAGGCGCGCAATCTGAAGCTGTCCTAAATGCTTTGATCGGTGCTTTACAGGACAAAGATCATGATGTCAGAAAAACGGCCGCGAGTGTGTTAGGTCGCCAAGGCGCGCAATCTGAAGCTGTCCTAAATGCTTTAATCGGCGCTTGTCAAGGTCAACATAATGATGTCATAAAAGCGGCCGCGAGTGCGTTAGGTCGCCAAGGCGCCCAATCTGAAGCTATCCTCAATGTCTTGCTCGGCGCTTTACAGCATGAAATTTGGGAGGGCAGGTATATGGCTGCGAACGCATTAGTTTACCAAGCCACGCAGTCCGAAGCTGTGCTCAATGCCTTGGTCAGCGCTTTACAGGATCAACATAACGATGTTAGGTATGCAGCCGTGACGGCATTACGTGGCCATGCCATGTCGTCCGACGTCGCACTTAATGCCTTGATCGGCGCTTTACAGGATAAAAATGGGATGGTTAGGTCCAAAGCTGCGGATGCGTTAAAGGGACAGTCCGCGCAATCCGAAGCCGCATTCCATGCCTTGATCAGCGCTTTACAGCATCAAGATTCGCAAGTTAAGTCTGCAGCTATGAATGCGTTAGAGTTCAATCTTAATCAACTTTACAGCGTGCTGCCCATTTTGGAAGTAGAGCAAATTGAAATGCTGTATAGGAGAATTTTGTTTAGTTACAACTGTGATCATATGACCCCGCTATACGTTCAAGGAAATCAACTTCACTTTTATACAGCAGCAGGTCCTGGGCAACCGATTGATCTGAGTGATAGACAGAGTCAAATGATTACAAAGGCCTTCAAGACCGTTCAAGCAGAAGCGGGGATAATTTCAGCGGTAGAAGAGGCGCTGGCTTCGAGGGAAGAGTAGCATTACAGATAAGGCACCGGAGTCCCCTCTGCCTTATCTGTACAGACTTAACATAAAGCGAATTAGAGATAATTTTATCTTTTAAAAGCGATATTTGTCTCATTAGGTACTGTAAATTGCTACGCAGCAACCTGGCTTTATCATCAACTCATCTTTACGAACTGCCATCTGGGCACCTAGTTCAATCATGTCTAACTTTGAGCCTCGATCTTTGGAAACATCTCGTTCTGCTCTTCCTTGACATGATGCTTCACGTACTCGGATAACACTTTGATCTTCGCGTCGAACATTTCGCCATTGGGCTCAACGTCCTTGACTTGAGCCATGAGGTTCTTGAGGGTGTCGTGTTCGACAGTTGCCTCAGGCACCAACTCGTGGTCCTTTAAAGCTTTCTTGACGGCGGGATAAAATATCTCCTCTTCAAGCTGGGCATGGACCGTTAACTCGTTGCAAATTTGCGTGACCAAGTCTTTTTTCTTCGTGGCCGCGCGCGCTTTTTCGTATTCTTCGAAAAGCGCAGTAATCGGCCTATCGGCCGAAAGGCGTGTTAAAGAAACAAAATAGCCTCAGTTTATTTTTTTGATTCCGAAGTAGGCGAAAAATAATCATTATTTATCAACAACTTAAATTTGTTTCTCAGGAGCAGTTTATCGGCTATCCTTAAAGCAATGAATGTGCTTTTGCTTTGTAGTTCGATCTGTGCAACCAGACGAAGGCACATTATTAATTGTTCAATAAAAGTGGGCTAGGAAAATTCCGAGGGTTTGGGCGTAGAACCCCGAGAGGGGAAAATTATCTGTATTCCACTCTCAAGCCAACGAGTTAGACACGTTGTATCGAAAGTGGCAGGTTGATCTAGAATCTTTCAAGAAGGCGCTTAAGGAAGATGTTGCCTTAACAAAAATGCAGCTGGATTATATCGATATGGGTTGGGACCACATGGCTGAACGTATCGCTAAGGTTGCAAGACTCTCGGCCAGATAATTCTATTTTCATTTAATTTGAGCCAGAAAATGCGCTGATTGCGAGCACTTACACTTAGGATAAGTTGAGATAGCCGGTTAAAAGCCTTTTGATCCTTATCAAGCTTCAGAAGCAGGGGAGTAATATGATGCAAAAAATAACAGGGGCCTCATGTTTCAAACGTATTGCCTTAGGTCATGATGCTAATCACTACCTACAAAAAGGGAAAAAGTATTTAGAAGACGCGCGCAAGAAACAAATAAACAATTTTCCCGAAGCGGAACGTTTGTTCACTGAGGCGCAAAAGACGCTTAAAAAGATTTTGCCCTCTGAAAGAACGCCTGAAATTCAACAATGCCTGGCGCAGGCGTACTTGGAGCATGGGGATTTACGGCGCAGGATAGGTCTCACTGAGCCAGCAAAGTTGTGTTATGAAGCCGCCCGCGAATTTAATGCTCCTGTTGCCGATCAAAGGCTTGCGGCATTGCATCAATCACAAGTCCGCCATCCTTCTCCTACGATCTTTCCCAATACAGCCTCTTTCTCAAGTCATCCTCATACTGAAAATAACTTTCCTTCTATTGAAGACGCTGTCCGTTATTTTAAACACAACGCATCGCTGGCCAGCACGCATGAGGACACAGTCGAGCATGTTCGAGAGGTACAAAATACACTTCAACTGGCTACTGCCTTACAGTCTTCTTCCAAGCCAGAGTTCAGTAAGTTAGCGGAAGAGATCATTCAAATTTTTGGGCGCAAAGATTTCAAAACGTTAGCGCTATGGAAGGAAGTGATACCGTTAGCGGCGAGCGCCGATGCAGGGAGATGTCTTTTTTTAATAGGGACCGCTCATACAGTCATCGCTAGACCAGAACGCCTGTTGGATCCCTCCGCGCTGCAAAGTCTGGCAGTGATGATTCATTATTTACCCGAAATGGAGTTAGCACGAAGCAGAGGGGCTTTGGTCGACATATTAAAGGCCTTAACAACGCGCTTACACAATGCCCAACAAGAAGGGAATATCGAGGAATTGCAGTGCTTGCTGCAAACGACATCCCAAGTGCTAGATGCGACGGTGAAAGCAGGCGTGACGGGGATTAATCGTGAAGCAGTACAAGAACCGCTGGATCAGGAGTTAGAAAGGCAGGGCAGAATGCCTGAACTGCATTTCCAAGCGTATTATGCGCGCCAAGCTCTTCGGCATATTCCGAATGATGAAAGCCGCACACAGGAAATATGGCGTCGCAGCAAAAGCCTATTGGTTGGTGCCATAAACCTAGCCAGCGCGGCGCGCACCTTAGACCCCAAGGGATTCATGGAGATGTTTGATGCTTTTAATGACGCGTTTTCCGGTATTGCAAGTATCACAGAGGCTGCCAGAGGGATGATGGAGCTAGCAAACGCGGCGGAAGAATGGGGTACCACCGTGCAGGAAACCAGCACCGCAGCTTTTCAAGGTCTCCGTCAGTTGGCCAAGCGTTGGTATGCAGCGTTGCAGTTTTTAGATACCTGCTTAAAAGAAGGATTATGGAGTGAGTTTGAATATATCGTCCGGCAGAGCCCATATAAGCGCAATATCGCCTTTTTATTGGGGGTATGCCAGCGGTTAGAAGACATTGCGTACACGCAAAAAGAAGAGGCTGTACAACGCGCAGCAATTCAGTTTTTAGGCGAATTAGGGCTCAATCAAGAGCAACAGTGGGGGCAGCATAAGCAGGTACAGCAAGCGGTATATGCGACGCTAGGTCGGCTAGAAAAAAGGGTATCTGAGCCGCTGCGATCCCACATTCAGGCGTTGCGCGCATCTTTCCCTATGCAATCTACTCATACCGTAGAGGTTTATATTCCGCCTGTTTGGGATCCGGCTTGGCAGCAGGTCGGGACACAGTTGTTGGATGAGGCCAGAACCTCTTTGGCCATCCAATTGGCAAACCAGGCCGTATTGGACAGACTGCATTCAAACTCCGTGCGTCATGCACTCCATAAATATTATGAGCGGCTTTCTGATTTATCGATTCAGCGGGTATCTGGCGAGAAAGTTTCGCTAGATGTTTGCTATATCAATCTGGCGATTGTGGAAAGCCAGGCGCAACGTCAAAAAGACCAAGAGGCACTGAAAAAACAAGCCACGACTTTTGCACGCCTACCGAGCGCAGAGCAGCTAGAAGCGACGAATTTCAATCAATTAATCCCGCTCGAGCAACTTTTTGAAAAGCAGAAACTACGTAATGACTCAGAAAATATTCCCAAACGGATCTTGATTCAAGGTCGAGCGGGGATAGGTAAAACCACCTTATGCAAAAAACTCGTGCATGAGTATTACCACAATGGCTTATGGCGAGATCTGTTTGACAATATTGTATGGATCCCGTTACGGCAGCTGAAAACCGCTGCCTATCAACGCTTGGAAAATTTACTTAGTGAATGCTACTTCGTAGCATATGATCGTGTTCAAGCACAATCTTTAGCGGAGGCTTTTGAAGCCCATCGAGAGAAAACATTATTTATTCTGGATGGCTTAGATGAAGTCCCAGAAATGTTGGGTGAGCATCATCCGTCCCATCTTTTTTTAGAAAATCTGATAAACCAAACGCATGTTTTAATTACCTCTCGCCCAGCAGGGGTCAGCGTGGCGCAATGCAAAGAGTTGGATCTGGAGCTGGAAACTATTGGGTTCAGTGCAGAAAATATCCAGACATATATTGAAAAATTTGCCCCTGAAGCGGATCGGGCTGCCATTCAGCAATTCATCCACCGTACACCGTTGATTCAAGGGTTGGTGAATATTCCGATTCAGCTCGACGCCCTGTGTTATAGCTGGGATAGTTTACCCAAAAAACAAACTGTGACCATGGCTAATTTATATGAAGCGATGGTGAGTAAATTATGGTCAAAGGACAGTACGCGTTTAGAGAGAAGAAGGTCTGAAGAAAAGCTGATAGCGTATAAATTGAAAGAGCGGATCGCGCCTGAAGAGAATTATTTAAGTTACTTAGCCTTTAAGGGTTTAGAGGCGGGAAAAATAGAATTTAGTTGGGAGGATTTATCTATATATGAAGAAGAATTATATAAAACAGTGGGCATAGACGCCGATACCTATAAAGTAAAAGTGACATCGTTTTTGCATACCGCGGATGCAAAAGAACCAGATGAAGAAAAACGTTCCTATCATTTTCTGCATTTGACGTTTCAGGAATTTTTTGCCGCGCAATTTCTAGCTAAGCATTTTCAGGCTAGCACTACGCCTCACCAAACGTCGGCTTTAACCCGAGCTACGTTGCACCCCTTAGGGCCTGTGCCGAGTCAGCAAGAACTGGAAGCCTTTATTGCTTTGCACAAATATAACCCCCGTTATGAAATTGTCTGGTGGATGGTCGCCGGGCTACTCAAAGGAGCAGTGCTTGAGTATTTCTTTGAATTATTGCAGGGTTCACCGCGTGATTTGATAGGAGGATATCACCAGCAAGAGTTGATGGGATGTTTAAACGAAGCGCGCAATGCATTGAATGTGGAAACCGTTCGTAAGCTAGAAAAAGAGCTCATGAAGTGGTTTGATTTTGAGATGAAGAGCGATAGCTATGGCTATAGCCAATTGGGTTGCCAGAGTGCTTTTCCGGAGCATCTGCTGCTCAGATTGTTCGATCAGTCTGATGAACGAAAGAGGCGGATTATTAATACATTAGGCGCGCGTCCCGCTTTGTCCGAAGCCGCCGTGCAGGCCTTGATCAGCGTTTGTCAGCATGAAAATAAGGATGTCAGGGATGCGGCAGCGAGGGCGTTAGAAAGCCAGAGGACGCTGTCTGAAGCCGTCGTGCAGGCTTTGATCGGCGCTTGTCAGCATGAAAATGAGGGGGTCAGGTGGGCGGCAGCGGGTGCGTTAGGAAGCCAGCGGACGCTGTCCGAAGCCGCCGTGCAGGCCTTGATCGGCGCTTGTCAGCATGAAAATGAGGGGATCAGGTCTGCGGCAGCGAGGGCATTAGGAGGTCAGCGCACGCTGTCCGAAGCCGTCGTGCAGGCCTTGATCGGCGCTTGTCAGGATGAAAATGGGTTTGTCAGGTCTGTGGCAAGGAGGGCGTTAAGAAGAGGCCAACGCACGCTGTCCGAAGCCGCTGTGCAGGCCTTGATTGACGTTTGTCATCATGAAAATGAGGATCTCAGGTCTGTGGCAGCGAGGGCGTTAGGAGGTCAGAGGACGCTGTCCGGAGCCGCCGTGCAGGCCTTGACCGACGCTTGTCAGGATAAAAATGAGGATGTCAGGTGGGCGGCAGCGGGTGCGTTAGGAAGCCAGCGCACGCTTTCCGAAGCTGCCGTGCAGGCCTTGGTCGGCGCTTGTCAGGATGAAAATAAGTGGGTCAGGTCTGCGGCAGCGAGGGCGTTAGGACATCAGCGCACGCTGTCCGAAGCTGCCGCACAAGCTTTGATCGGCGTTTGTCAGGATAAAAATGAGAATGTCAGGTATGCGGCAGCGGGTGCGTTAGGAAGCCAGAGGACGCTGTCCGAAGCCGCCGTACAGGCCTTGATCGGCGTTTGTCAGCATAAAAATGAGGGGGTCAGGTATACGGCAGCGGGTGCGTTAGGAGGCCAGCGGACGCTGTCCGAAGCCGCCGTACAGGCCTTGATCGGCGTTTGTCAGGATGAAAATGAGAATGTCAGGTGGGCGGCAGCGGGTGTGTTAGGAAGCCAGCGGACGCTGTCCGAAGCTGCCGTGCAGGCCTTGGTCGGCGCTTGTCTGGATGAAAATGAGTGGGTCAGGTCTGCGGCAGCGATGGCGTTAGGAGGTCAGAATATGCTGTCCGAAGCTGCCGTACAGGCCTTGATCGGCGCTTGTCTGGATGAAAATGAGGATGTTAGGTATGCGGCAGCGGGTACGTTAGGAAGCCAGCGGACGCTGTCCGAAGCTGCCGTACAGGCCTTGATCGGCGCTTGTCTGGATGAAAATGAGGATGTTAGGTCTGTGGCAGCGAGGGCGTTAGGAAGCCAGCGGACGCTGTCCGAAGCCGCCGTGCAGGCCTTGATCGGCGCTTGTCAGGATGAAAATAAGGATGTCAAGTCTGCGGCAGTGAGGGCGTTAGGAGCCCAGAATATGCTGTCCGAAGCTGCCGTGCAGGCCTTGATCGGCGCTTGTCAGGATAGAAATGAGGATGTCAGGTCTGCGGCAGCGATAGTGTTAGGAAGCCAGCGGACGCTGTCCGAAGCCGTCGTGCAGGCCTTGATCGGCGCTTGTCAGGGTGGAAATAAGGATATCAGGTCTGCGGCAGTGAGGGCATTAGGGGGCCAGAATATGCTGTCCGAAGCTGCCGTGCAGGCCTTGATCGGCGCTTGTCAAGATGAAAATGAGGGTGTCAGGTATGCGGCCGCGGCTGCGTTAGTTCCGCATCTCGATGTTATTTACGCTCTGCTACCAAATTTGTCGCGTAGCGAGATTGAGAAACTCTGTACGGGATTTTTGTTTCATTACAGCTGTGGACACATCGCGCCGCTTTATATTCAAGATCATCAACTTCACTTTTATTCGGCGAGGGGTCCTGGGCAGATTCAGCTCAATGCTGAGCAGGGTAGGGTGATTCAGGACGCTTTTAGAGCGATTCAAGAGAAAGTCGGCCTGTTTATAGGATCTGAGCAGCATACTTAATGATGGAGGAAGTTATGCTGGTACGCAAGAGAGAATCGTTAGAAATAGCCTACCCGAGCGCAGCGGGGATAGACATAGGCTCATCGAGTCACTATGTAGCGGTACCAACAGATAGAGCTGAAAACCCGGTACGAGAATTTAAAAATTTTACAGCAGACCTTGAGGAATTGGCGGATTGGTTGAAAGCCTGTGATATTGAAGTTGTCGCAATAGAATCGAGCGGGTACTGGATACCTGTGATTAATTTTACCTAAGACGAATTAGAGACAATTTTATTTGTAGGCCCCCAATTGTAAAGTCGTATCTGGGCAAAATTCAAAAGTCGTTTATGACGCCGCTGTTCCTTGATATAGGGGCGCGGTATGGCGACACCAGGTACGATCACAATGACAATGCAAGAAGTAGATCGGCTGAAAGTGATTCAATCCGTTGTAGACGGCCATCGGGGATCAACCGAACGTAAAGTGCATTTAAGCCTGATCGTCAATCCTTACTTGTTCCAAAGTAGCAAATAATATTACTTAAAACTGTGTATTTCATGATTTTTGATGCACTTTCTAGATAAAATGGCGCTTCTGTCCGAGCTACTCCAGAAGCATGCGGAACCGAATGGGCGATGGTTAGAAACGCTCATTTTCTGGCCGCTGTTAGCGCTCATCTACGTCTTCCGGATAGACCAACGACTTATGTACATTTTCCATTCGGTTGATCTCCGAGGGCTGGCAACTTCAGTTCATCTCAGTTTTTTGCAAAAACTGAGATGAACTACATCAACTACGCAAACTTTACCATTAACTCATCCTTACGAGCTGCCATCTGGGCACCTAGTTCAATCATGTCTAACTTTGAGCCCTCGATCTTTGGAAACATCTCGTTCTGCTCTTCCTTGACATGATGCTTCACGTACTCGGATAACACTTTGATCTTCGCGTCGAACATTTCGCCATTGGGCTCAACGTCCTTGACTTGAGCGATGAGGTTCTTGAGGGTATCGTGTTCGACCGTTGCCTCAGGCACCAGCTCGTGGTCCTTTAAAGCTTTCTTGACGGCGGGATAAAATATCTCCTCTTCAAGCTGGGCATGGACCGTTAACTCGTTGCAAATTTGCGTGACCAAGTCTTTTTTCTTCGTGGCCGCGCGCGCTTTTTCGTATTCTTCGAAAAGCTCCTTGACGTGTTTGTGGTCAGCCCGCAGCATCGCTGTGGCTCCTAAGGTTTTTGATGCATGGGTGCTCTTCTTTGTGGTCGTCGTTGCCGTCTTTGTGCTTGTCATGATTGAGTCCTTTAAAAGGATGTCACAAGAATGAGGGCATGAACAAAGCGATCACAATGGTGATCGCAATGGGCATACCAAGAAAAAGCAATAGCAGTGAATGCATGTTACGGCTATAAAAACCATTCTATGGCGATTTATAAATCTCGGCGACGGCCGCCATACATGGCACCTAAACTGCCAAAAAAAGCACCGAAAAGCAACGATACAGAAAACCAAAGCGCTGCATAGGAAGACGCTTTGAGCACCTTGTCGGCGGATTCCTTCGCAGTGACCTCGACCTCCTTGAGCTTCACCTGAACTTTGTCAAAGATAGCTGTCACGCGCTTTTCTGCATCGGTTTGAGCCATGCCTGTGCGTTGCGCAACCAATTGGGCAATGTAGCGCCTATCTTCTGAAGGCAAAGTGTTCGTTCGGATGCCATTGGAAAAGATACGAATCACTTCAGACTTGGAATTGGCCGAGCTGACTTCGCTGCCTGTTGGCTGAGCTGAAAATGAGCCCGTTGATGCGCTCATGTCCTTGCGAAAAAGCGAATCGACAAAGTAATCCGTGTGCTCGCCAAGGGAAGGGGCAGCGTTCTTGGCTACGGCCCCTCCAGCGCTGGCAGCGGTACCGGCTACCGAGGCAGCTGCTTCGCCGCCTCTAGTGACAATAGAGCTGATCGTTGTAGCTAGCAATGATGCGGTCAATAGCGTCGCTACGGCCCAGGTAATGAAACCATGCGCTGTGTCGCGAAAACAGATCTCGTCGGTTTGCACGACCGCCGATTTCGTTCGCAGGCGACCGGCCAGATAGCCGCCCACACCAGACGCCGCTAGTTGCGTGAAAGTAAGCCACAAGATGGTCGACATACCTATCGCCGCCGTGCTGGCGCCTTGGTTCGACCACGGCGAGACGGATGACAAGCCGAGGCCCATGCCAAGCATCAGAAGAATCAAGGAAAGCGCTGCTGCCCCGGCTGCGCCTGCAAAAATGGCACCCCAAGAAACGCTTGAAGTGATGGGAGCTATCTCAGTTGAATGAAGGCTGCGTGTTGCCTCGCTGCCCCCGCGTGAGGTTGTGGTGGCTAAGGTTGGTGTACTCATCTTTTCCTCTCTATCGTGAATTAAAAGCATTGTTCTCGCAAATCAATACATCTACCTTCAAAGCATCGAGCGTAGTGTGTTTTGCCTTACAGATCTACTTGAAATTAAAAGTTTTAGATGGCTAACACAATCTAATATAGCACCATGCTGTGACTTATCAGTGGTAGATGTCCTCGAATTTTAGGGGTTGAATTGCTGCGCTTCTTGGTCTATGGCCGGCGCTTGTCAGGATGAAAATGCGTCGGTCAGGGATGCGGCAGCCCGTGCACTCAGTATGTATATTGAGCTTATTTACTTCATGCTGCCAGATTTGACGCCTAGCCAGCTTGAGAAGATTCCGTCTTTTTCAGCGGGTAAAGGGCTTAAAGAAAGTGTTGCGACACCCTAAGCCGCGCCGCTCAAAAGCCCGCCGTAGATAGATTCGTCCTGAATCTGAAGGGATGAAGAATGTCGTGGGGAGCAAGTTATGCTAACTGCGGAAGGTGCATTGATCGAAAATGCCCATAATTTAAGCCCTCGGGTTCACATAAAAAAACAAAGTCTGATAGGTACAGCAAACTTTACTTTTTAGGCGTGAACCCTAAGCTTTTATATTAACTTTTTATGTTAACCTTTGAATACGGGCTAAGAATTTGCGCCATCTGAGCGTACAATTTGGCGTTGCCCACCATAATTTCGCCGAGTTCAGCAAAATCTGTATCTCCGGTGTAATTGCCGACCAAGCCACCCGCTTCAGTCACCATCAGGCTGCCGGCAGCCATATCCCAGAAATGAAGCCCTTGCTCGAAAAAACCATCGAGCCGACCGGCCGCGACATTGGCCAGATCAAGTGCGGCGGCGCCCGGGCGGCGTAGGCTGGCGCACGCTTCAGTCATTTGCCCAAAAAGTTTTAAATAACTATCCATGCCTTGTTGATCGCGAAATGGAAAGCCTGTGCCAAGTAATGCGTCAGCTAACCGGTCGCGGCGCGCTACGCGCAGACGGCGGTCATTTAGGTAGGCGCCGCTGCCACGCGAAGCAGTATAGAGATCATTGCGGGTTGGATCGTAGATCACCGCCTGCATAATCACGTCTTTATGTGAGAGCGCAATCGATACGCAATAATACGGAAAGCCGTGAATAAAATTCGTGGTGCCGTCCAGCGGGTCAATAATCCACTGATAGTCAGAGCAGGATTGCCCAGAATGGCCCGACTCTTCGGCCAAAATAGCGTGTTTTGGATAAGCCGTCAGCAAGATTTCGATAATCGCCGCCTCAGCGGCTTTATCTACCTCAGTCACAAAATCATTGTGTTGTTTCTTGCTCACTTGAATGTGATCAAGGTCAAGCGAAGCACGGGTAATAATCTGCCCGGCCCGGCGCGCGGCCTTGACGGCAGTATTGAGCATAGGATGCATGAATGAGGTCCTTTTACCAGCTTTTTGCAAATTTATAACCCTCTATTTTAACGGACTTATGGACTTTCGAGGGGTAGATATATGCTTCATGCAGGGTTTGCGCCTACGCATGGGCGGCATAAGCATTTACAATTGCCTAAAATTTGCTAAATAAGGAAGCAGGACTGGCTATGACAAAAGATCTCACCGGCCTGGCCGACCCTCTTAATGAGCTGACGGCCCATACCTCCTGTATGCCACAAAAAAATGAACTGGGAACGACCCCGATCGCATCACCGCAGAGTTTAGGGTGTGATGTGAGATTGACGCGCTTTGTACTGGTTGAGCCTAGCCACCCAGGTAATGTCGGCGCTGCTGCGCGGGCCTTGAAAACCATGGGGTTTACCCGGCTGGTGCTGGTCAAACCGCGCGAGCTCAATGTGCTTAAGCATCCTGACGCGATTGCGATGGCCAGTGGCGCACAGGATGTACTCGCGTCTGTACAGGTGGTCGATGCGCTTGAGGAAGCCTTAGTTGGCGTGCAATGGTCGGTTGCGCTCTCGGCTCGGCCGCGTGATTATAGTCCGCCGATCTTCACGCCCCGTGCGGCAGCACAACAGGCGTGTTTATTGGCTACAGGGGGTGGCGTTGCCTATGTGTTTGGTAATGAGCGGGTTGGTTTATCCAATGCAGACGTTGAGCGTTGCAGTGCGCTGGTGCATATTCCGGCTAATCCAGTCTACAGTTCACTGAACCTTGCGCAGGCCGTGCAGGTACTCGCTTATGAACTCAGGATGGCCGGCCTTGATCAGGCCAGTAGTGATCATGCACCTGCGTTGGCCCATGGCTTGTCAGTGAGCGTGCTTGCCACCAACGACGAAATTGAACAGATGTTTGCGCATCTTGAAAATGCATTGATTGCCTTAGATTTTTTAGATCCGGCACAGCCGAAAAAATTGATGCCTAGGCTGCGGCGGCTGTTTGCACGCACGGGGCTTGAACGTGAGGAAATCAATATTTTGCGTGGCCTAGCCAAACACATTGTATTGAAAACAAGCTCATCTGGTGTGGCGTAGTGCGGAAAAATCTAGCGGCCACGCCATCAGGCCGCTTTGATCCAGCTTTAGATACCCGCCACGTGGGTTGCCATGATCGTAATCCCAATCGGTCAGTACCCAGCGTGTTGCAGCGCCATGCTGGTGTTGGGCGGGCCGGTGAGTATGGCCATGAATCAGGGTGGTGGTGCCGTGTTGGGCAAAAAGTTGCCGCACGGCAGCTTCTGTCACATCTCCTAGCATCTGTTCACGCGGGCGTTTTTGCGCACGGCTACGGGCCCGGATGCGTGCGGCTAGCGCTAGCCGCCAAGGTAACGGCCAGCTCAGAAAAAAGCGCTGCAGCGCTCGGCAGCGTACAATTTTTCTAAACCCTTGATAGAAACGATCGGCAGTGCATAGCGCATCGCCATGCGCGAGTGTAATGCGCATGCCAAAGGCATCAATCATCGATGGATCCTCTAGCATCTTCGCCCCTGCTGCTTGAGCCAAATGCGTGCCCAGCAAAAAATCCCGGTTGCCAGGCATGATGTAAAGTTGAATGCCGCGCTCAGTCAGGGTGTGTAACTGCGTGCTGATCTCTTTGGCAAAGGGCGTGACGAGCATATCGTCGCCAATCCAATACTCAAATAAATCGCCAAGAATATAAACCGCCTGCGCATCGTTTGCGGTGATCTCGATAAAATGCCTAAACGCGGCCACGGTAGATGGAATGGCCGCGCTTAGATGTAAGTCCGAAATAAAATAAACCGGCCGTGCATCGGTTGGCTGATGACTCATGAGGTTATTCGATGAACTACTCATAAGGTCATTCGATGCACTGCCAGGTTTAGGCATTCCTGAAAATTCCTTACTCAACGATGAGCGCTTTTTGGAGCACGACGTTTTCAAGGGGGACATCTTGATGGCCGTTCTTAGAGCCTGTTTTGACTGCTTTGATGGTATCGATGACGTCTAAGCCTTCTACCACTTTACCAAACACGCAATAGCCCCAGCCTTGTGGGGTAGGGTTGGAGAAGTCTAAAAAGGCATTATCTGTCACATTAATGAAGAACTGCGCTGAGGCTGAATGCGGGTCGCTGGTGCGGGCCATGGCAATCGCGCCACGCGTGTTTTTTAAACCGTTATCAGCTTCATTAGCAATCTGAGCATCCGTGGGTTTTTGTTGCATAGCGGTATCAAAGCCCCCGCCTTGAATCATAAAATTTGAGATAACACGATGAAAAATCGTATTGTCGTAATGTCCTTTTTTGACATAGTTGATAAAGTTTTCGACCGTCTTAGGTGCTTTTTCAGCGTCGAGTTCGAGTTTAATGACGCCATGGTTGGTGTGAAATTCGATCATCAAAGATATCCTTATTAAAATAAAAGTGGAAAAAAAGTAGGCGGATAAAATCCACCGGCAATAGAGAAACTCTCTTCACTCCGTGTGAAGGTAGTTAACCCTCATATAAAACAGGATGCTAAGGGCGTCTCTCTATTTTAAGCCACTGGTGGCCGGCGCGATAGTAAGAGGGCTAGCAGGGTCATGACCTAGTTTGGCAGGCATGGCTAGAATAGCGTCTATTTGCTGTTGCCGCTGAGCAGAAAACGTATCGCGCGGCTTGAGCTCAAGCGCCTGTTGATATGCTTGGGCGGCAAGTTGTAAATAGAGCGCGCCTAGATTTTGCTGCGTTAGCGCATAGTCAGGGCTAGCGCTAACTGCCGTTTCCAGTGCTACGCGTGCCGCTTCATAGGCGCCATGCTTGCTATGTAGATAGGCTAGGTTATTGTAGGGCTCAGGTAATTCTGGATAGCGTTGGATAAGGTCCTGGAACGCGCTCACGGCTTCGTCATCGCGGCCAAGTTGGGTCAGCATGGTGGCGTGCTTAAAGCGTGCTTGCACATCGTTAGGATGTTTTTTGATGCGTTGCTCTAGCGGGTGCAGTTGAGCGGTGAGTCCAGCGTGCTCAGCGTTGGCAACATGGCCGGTGGGTAGACTCCTGTCCACAGCCAGTTTGGATTGCCCGTAGGCGCTACTGAGGGTGCCGCCGGCGCATAGGAGGAATATCCAAATACGCGCAGCATAGGCCAGGCTGGGGGTCTTCATAGCTTTATCCACAATGTTATACTCTTGACCATTTTAACAAAACGTTCTCTATTTTCCAAAATTCCGGTGCGTAAACTTTAGCCTGTAGGTAAAGTATCGACGGCCGGCTCACGGTTTTCTATGAATTCACTGCGCATCTATAACACGCTTACGCGCGACAAGCAGATTTTTATACCCCTGGTGGCTGGCGAAGTCCAGATGTATGTCTGTGGCGTGACGGTGTATGACTATTGTCATCTTGGGCATGCGCGCGTCATGATTGTTTTTGACATGGTTAGACGTTGGCTGCGCACGCTTGGCTATCGGGTCACTTATGCCCAGAATATTACGGATATTGATGACAAAATCATTCGCCGCGCCCTAGAAAACGGTGAGACCATTGCCGCGCTGACCGCACGCTTTACCCGTGCGATGCATGAAGATGCTGCGGCACTGGGGGTGGAACGTCCCGATCTTGAGCCGCGTGCGACAGAATTTGTGCCGCAGATGCTGGCGCTGATTGAGGCCTTGGAAAAAAACGGCTATGCCTATCAGGCGGCCGATGGCGATGTGAATTACGCGGTGCGCAAATTTGCCGCGTATGGCCAGCTCGCGGGCTTTGTTCCCGATGATTTGCGCGCCGGCGAGCGCATTGCGGCCAACGCGGCTAAGCAAGACCCGCTTGATTTTGTTTTATGGAAGCGCGCCAAGCCCGATGAGCCGGCCGATACCCGCTGGGATTCTAAATGGGGCAGTGGGCGGCCTGGTTGGCATATTGAGTGCTCGGCGATGAGTTGTTCATTGCTTGGCAATACATTCGATATTCATGGTGGCGGCCAAGATTTGCAGTTTCCGCACCATGAAAATGAAATCGCGCAAAGCGAGGGAGCTAATGGGCACGCATTTGTGAATTACTGGATGCATAATGCCTATGTGCAGATCGATGATGAAAAAATGTCGAAGTCGCTGGGTAACTTTTCTACAATTCGCGATGTGTTAGCTAATTTTGATGCAGAAGTGGTGCGCTTTTTTATCTTGCGCACTCACTATCGCAGCCCAATTAATTACAGCGACACTCATCTTGAGGATGCGCGCGGTGGGTTGACACGTCTTTATACGGCGCTGAAAGAGACTGAACCGGATAGCTTGCCGCTGGATTGGAATGAAGCGCATGCGCAACGGTTTCACGCGGCCATGAACGATGACTTTAATACGCCGATCGCGGTTGCTGTACTGTTCGAGTTAGCGCTCGCCGTGAATAAAAACCGGGATCCAATACTGGCCCGGCAGTTAAAGGGCTTAGCTGAGGTTCTCGGCTTGCTGGCGCGCGTGCCGCAGGCATTTTTGCAAATCACCACGGCCGTGAGCACCGCTTTGAGTGCTGAGATGATTGCCGCGCGTATTGCTGAGCGGCAAGCCGCTAAGCGTGCTAAAGATTATCGTGTAGCAGATCAAATTCGTGCAGAACTTTTGGCCGCGGGTGTGGTGCTTGAAGATAAATCCGCTGAGCTGACTGAATGGAGGCGTGCTTGATGAACATGGTCTGTGCACAATTTGATTCTGATAGGATAACTGCGTGGGCAAAGTGACGCGATCCAAGGTCGTGACGGCCCAAGCTACGCCCACAGCGAAAGCCACCATGGCTGCTAAACGCGGGTTGCAAGAAACCGCCGTGCCTTTGCCGATTGACACCTTGCAGCCTACTGCCACGCGGCCAGCATATTGGGAAAAGGCCTGCGCCGACCTAGTGAAGCGCGATCGGATTCTTAAAAAGTTGATTCCGAAGTTTGGTCCGGTCCATTTGATTGGCCGGGGAGAACCCTTTGTCACTTTAGCTCGTTCAATTGTAGGCCAGCAAATTTCAGTGAAAGCAGCGCAAACGGTTTGGCAGCGCGTTGAAAAAATATGTCCTAAATTGACTCCCAAGCAGTTTTTGAAATTCGATGTCGAAACACTTGCCCAGTGCGGCCTGTCAAAAAGAAAAGCGGAATACATTCTTGACCTGGCGCAGCATTTTGTATCAGGTGCGCTGCATGTGGATAAGTGGACCACCATGGATGACGAGGCGGTGATTCTGGAGTTGACGCAAATTCGTGGGATTGGCCGTTGGACGGCCGAAATGTTTTTGATTTTTAACCTGCTAAGGCCTAATGTGCTGCCGCTTGACGACGTGGGTTTAATTCGTGCGATTGGACTGAATTACTTTAGTGGCGAGCCGGTTACGCGCAGCGAGGCGCGTGAGGTTGCCGCAAACTGGGAACCCTGGCGCACAGTTGCGACTTGGTATATGTGGCGTAGCCTTGATCCACTGCCGGTTGATTATTAAAGCGATTGTTGCAGTGCCCGAGTGTGCACTCAATATAAGCCTTACTTTAGTGTTGACGCCCATGTTTTGCGTGGGAAACGAGGATTGTAAATAAAATGAAAACCACTTTTTTGGATTTTGAGCAGCCGATCGCTGAGCTTGAAACAAAAATCGACGAATTGCGCTTTGTGCAAGATGATTCGGCGGTTGATATTTCAGAAGAAATTGAGCGCCTGTCAAAGAAAAGCCAGCAGCTTACAAAAGATATCTATGCCCGCTTGACACCTTGGCAGGTGGTGCAAATTGCTCGGCATGCGCAGCGTCCCTATACGCTTGATTACGTCAGGGAAATCTTCACTGATTTTCATGAGTTGCACGGCGATCGTTCGTTTGCCGACGATCTATCTATTATTGGTGGTCTGGCGCGCTTTAATGGACAGCCCTGCATGGTCATTGGTCACCAAAAAGGGCGCGATACTAAAGAGCGCGCTCTGCGTAATTTTGGCATGCCAAGGCCTGAGGGCTATCGCAAAGCCGAACGTTTAATGCGGCTTGCCGAGAAATTTGGCATCCCTATTTTTACCTTTGTGGATACGCCTGGCGCTTACCCTGGGATTGGCGCTGAAGAACGGGGACAATCCGAAGCCATTGGCCGTAACCTGTATGTCATGGCTGAATTGAAAACCCCGCTGATCGTGACCGTCATTGGCGAGGGTGGCTCGGGCGGCGCGCTCGCGATTGCCGTAGCGGATAGCGTTTTAATGCTGCAATTTTCAACTTATTCGGTGATTTCTCCAGAAGGCTGTGCTTCAATTCTTTGGAAAAGCGCGGCCAAAGCGCCGGACGCGGCCGAAGCGCTGAGTCTCACCGCCCATCGTTTAAAGGCTTTGGGTTTGATTGATAAAATTGTTAATGAACCTTTGGGGGGCGCGCACCGTGATCCCAAAGCCATGGCGGCATTCTTGCGCCGGGCCTTGGTCGATAGCTTGCGCCAGTTACAGGGCATGAGCCTAGTCGACTTGCGCGAGCGGCGCCTTGAGCGTTTAATGGGCTATGGCAAATTCAAGGAAACCACCACCATCGGCTCTGCTCAGCGTTAAAGCCGCTGAGATTCAGCCGGTAGCACAGGCGCTCTCAGCCGCACTGCAGCCGCTGCATGTCGATCAAACACTGGCGATTGCATTTAGCGGCGGCCTTGACTCGACGGTCTTACTCCATGCAGCAATTTCATGTGTTGGCGCTGAGCACTGTGTGGCACTCCACATTCATCATGGCTTAAGCCCGCATGCTGATGCCTGGCTAGCCCACTGTGATGCATTGGCCGCGCAATTTGGCGTGCGTTTTTCCACGTGTCAGATCGAGATCAATAGGAAGTCCGGCCGCGGTCTTGAAGCCGCTGCGCGGGACCTGCGTTATGCGGCTTTGGACGAGCTTTGCCAGGCCCAACAGGCGCAGCTCTTGCTACTGGGTCATCATGCGGACGATCAAGCTGAGACAGTCTTGCTGCAATTGTTACGCGGCACAGGGATCGCCGGACTGGCTGCGATGCCCGCGCTAAAAGAACAGAAAAAATCAGCGGCTAGTGGCTTAGCCGCGCCTGATCTCCCGGCCTCAAATCTTCAGGCGCCACCAGGCGCTCAAACTCATGCGCCAAACCGGCCAAGCTATATGCGGCCATTACTCAACGTACCCCGCCAGGCACTGGCAGCTTACGCGAGGCACTATAATTTGCGTTGGCTTGAAGATGAATCGAATACAGATTTGCGTTATACGCGTAATGCCTTACGTCACGCCGTATTGCCGCAGATTGGCGCGTATTTTCCGGCTTACCAGACCGCGCTTGCACGGGCCGCGCGGCATGCGGCAGATGCGCAAACTTTATTAGATGAGTTAGCACAACTCGATTTACAGCGTATCGCAGTGCAGCCCAACGCGTATGCGTTATCACACTCCGCGCTGATTGCGCTAAACCAAGAGCACACCTTACGCACCGCCAATGTAATCCGTTACTGGCTACGTCTGCTTAGTTTGCCGGCGCCCTCAAATGCTCGGCTTGATAATCTACTCAAGCAATTGTGCGCGGCGCGAGCAGACGCCATGATCCAGCTAGAGCATGCTGGCTACCAGTTGCGGGTATACCGTGACAGAGTGTGGTGGGAGCGCGCCGATCGACCTCAAAACCAGCTACGCGCGGCGGGCGCATTAGCGCCTGACGCCAATGCACTATTGAAGCCGTCAGATGCAACCCTGCACTGGTCTGGACAAACGGCATGGCCTCTGGTCCGCTGGCGTGGTACTTTACTTTTTACCGCCAGCCACAGCCATAACCGCCATGAGTTAGCCAGCGTGCCCGCTGCGTTACTCCATTCAGCGCCGCTACGCGCCAGCCTGCGCCAAGGCGGCGAGCGGATGCGCCAATTGGCGCCAGGCCCTCGCCGCACTTTGAAAAATCTCTTCCAAGAAGCCGGCATCCCTGCCTGGCAGCGTGATGTACCCTGTATCTACGTGGGCGATAGGCTACTTTTTGTCCCCTATATCGGTTTGAATTATGAGATTCCCCAATTAAGTGATTTAGCAGCAGCCGAGCGAGTGCATCTTGCATGGCAACCCGACCCTAAGCCCGAAACCAATTCTTCCAGCTAATACACAGGCGACTCACCAGCCCGGTAGAGAGCAGTACTCCGCTTAAAATGACTGAGCCGCTAGCAATCATCTCGACGGATATTTTTTCTCCCAGAAACAGCATGCCCCACAACACGCCAAAAATAGGGACTAAAAACATCACCGAAATGGCATAAGTGGGCTCTGTAGTCGCAATTAGATGAAAATACACGATAAACGCAATGGCCGTGCAGGCAATGCCCAAGGTGGCGACAACCGCCCAGGACTGCCAGGGTACGCAGACGCTTGGCCATTGAAAAATAGCCACAGGAATCAGCGCAATGGCAGAGCACATCATGCTGCCGGTTGCGATCTCCAGGGGCTTTAGCGTGCTTAAATAGTGCCGCGTATAATTAGCGCTGATGCCATACATGGATGAGGCCACCAGTGAGGCTAGGACGGCAAGTAGAATCGGCGAGGTGTCTGGCGTTTCCTCAAGTATATCTACAGAGATAGACAGCTGGTGCCAAACCAGCAACACGACCCCAGTAAAACCAATCATCAAGCCTATCGTGCGGGGTAAATCTAAGCGCTCTTTAAACCATACCCGTGCCACCACCGCGCCCCAAAGGGGGGCTGTGGCCATAATCACGGAGGTGAGCCCGGCAGAGATCGTGAGTTCGGCATAAGCAAATAGAACGAAGGGCAAGGCGGCATTCAACATGCCTACTACACACAATGGCCAGAGATTGGCACGTAGGGTGTGTAAACTGTTGCCACCATGCTTATATAAGAGAATCGCCAGCAAAAAGAGCGCGGCGATAGTGACACGTACTGCCATCAACGGAGTCGGGCCGAAAGTAGAAACGCCGATGCTGATAAAAAGAAACGAAGCGCCCCAGAGCGCCGAAAGTAAAAATAAAAAGAAAAATGATTTGTAATTCACGTGTGATCCCCCGCACGAGTTTTTATACTGTACAAATATACAGTATTGTATGAGAGTAGGCAAGAAATCATGATGGCGGTTTTCGGTGGGCGGGTGCGGCATGCTGCAATCAGCGTGCGGCCAGGAGTATTCGTATTGGCGTCAGTGGTTTCGTGAAGGCCGTGTGAAAATTCATTCAGTTATACGATATTCTGGCCAATAAGCTTGTTTTTTCAGCGTGCTTCATGTAGTTTTCAACGCTTGCCCGCAGATGCATCGCTCGCGATACGCTCGTGCTGGTTATTTTTTTGTTTCAACAAATACCTATGGCTCTAATTGTACATAAATATGGCGGCACTTCGATGGGTTCGGTCGAGCGCATCAAAAATGTTGCGTTGCGCGTCGCCAAATGGCATAAGGCTGGCTATCAGATTGTTGTAGTCCCCTCAGCCATGTCTGGCGAAACCAATCGTTTGCTTAAGCTCGCCCATGAAATTTCTCCCCAGCCTGATCCGCGCGAATTGGATATTGTCGCCGCCACTGGAGAACAGGTGAGTGTCGGTTTACTGGCCATCGCCCTTAAAGAATTAGGGTTTGATGCGCGTAGCTACGCGGGCTGGCAGGTGCCAATTAAAACCGATAGTACTCATACCAAAGCGCGGATTGTTGAGATTGACGGCAAACGCGTGCAGCAAGACCTTGACGCTGGTCGCATCGTCATGATCGCCGGTTTTCAAGGGGTGGATAGCGAGCACAATATCACCACTTTGGGGCGCGGCGGCACCGATACTTCAGCGGTAGCGGTAGCGGCTGCGCTTAACGCGGATGAATGTTTAATTTATACCGATGTGGATGGCGTTTATACCACCGATCCGCGCGTGGTCGAGGGCGCGCGCCGCCTTGAGCGCATTACATTTGAAGAAATGCTAGAAATGGCAAGCCTAGGGTCGAAGGTATTGCAAATTCGCTCAGTTGAATTTGCTGGAAAATATCAGGTTAAAACACGTGTTTTATCCAGCCTGACTGACCCTTTAATACCCCTTGAGGAAGAAATGCACTCGGGTACGCTGATCACTTTTGAAGAAGATAAATCTATGGAACAAGCTGTTATTTCCGGCATTGCCTTTCAGCGCGATGAAGGTCGGATCGTCGTCGTTGGGGTCCCGGACATCCCGGGTATTGCTTATCAAATACTGGGCTCGATTGCCGATGCGAATATTGATGTTGACATGATTATTCAAAACCAGAGCGTAGAAGGCAAAACGGATTTTACATTTACCGTTGGCCGCAGCGACTATACGCGCGCGATGGATATTTTGCATCACATCAAAGGCAAAATCCAAGCCCAACAAGTGCTGGGCGACCCGAAAGTCTCCAAAGTCTCTGTCGTTGGGGTTGGCATGCGTTCGCATGTTGGCATTGCCAGCAAGATGTTTCGCACCCTCTCGGAAGAAGGGGTCAATATTCAAATGATCTCCACTTCAGAAATCAAAATCTCAGTGCTCATCGATGAAAAATATATGGAACTGGCCGTGCGCGCACTGCATAAAGCGTTTGAGTTGGAGCAGGAGCAAAGTAAATTTTAAGTAGCGTATGCGAAGCGACAATAGGCGACTAAGACTCGCTAACCAAATAATCGGCCGACCATAACCGGCTCCGCACCCCTTCCTCGCCTAGGCCGAGGATCAGCGGAACGGTTATGGCCATCCAGGCGCACCCTAATTAAAGGTTTTTGGGTAGAACAGGCGTTTTTAAGGGATCAAAATCGCTCCATTGCCCGTCCTCCCAGCGTCCATGTGCGCGTTCAATATCTTTTGCGTTAGCCTGGCGCAATACCGCAGTAGCATCTGCTTGATTATTGACTGTCACATGAATCGCCACCAGCACGCCAGATTGATGTATTTTGGTAGAGGTTCGCTCTTGCGTAGAAGTCAGTGTTTTGGCCATCGCGCCCATCAATGACCCAAGATAAGCACCCACCAAGGCAGCAATGAGAGTGAGCAGCAGAGGAAAGCCAAAGACCGCACAGAGCATGGCGCCGATGCTTGCGCCAAGCGCTGCACCCAATATCAGCCCCATGCCCGCACCTTTAGAAATAGACTTTGAACCGCGATCTGAAACTTGAGCACCGCTGCCTACCAGAGGGTCATGCTGACCTGGAGGATTAACAAAGAAAAGTGTCACATCCTCTTCTTTAAATCCGTGTGCAAATAAGATTTGGGCGGCTTTCTGGGCCTCAGCGAAAGTATCAAAACGGCCAGCGACGATCAGTGACATAAAAAATTACCTTACGTTAAATTTACAGTTACATTGATTAGAGCGGCATGCTTGACATCGTAAAATGTATAGGACTTATCTGATTTCCCCCGCTTGGATATCTAGCGAATCCCTAAAATATAGTACATTTCTTAGCGTTGAGAGGGTTTTTTCGACTTAACCTAGTGGCCATCAAATGCAGTTAAATTTGACCTCGAAACCCGAACCCGCTATCATCTCGCTTTTGCCGCATTTATCTTCAAATGCGAACAAGATTCGGAGACGTGGCCGAGAGGTCGAAGGCACTCCCCTGCTAAGGGAGCATGTGGACAAAATCCGCATCAAGGGTTCGAATCCCTTCGTCTCCGCCAGTTATTTCCTTGTATTACAGTAGCCTAAAAGCCTAAGCTACTGTTTCTGGGACAAATTCTCTCCAAGACTCGATTCAAACCGCGCCATTTCTAGATCGTTTTGTGCGCCGTCTAGCCACGGTGCGCAGGAAAATTTCAACCGTGCAATACAAGACGTGCCTGCCGTTTTGGATCTGACATGAATTTTATAAACTCACGACATGCGCCAGCACTAGGTGTTCCTCTCAAAATTGCCCAACCAGTGTACCGGTAGATATGTGGGTTCCATGTAAATGCCACTGGTGCGCCGGCGTTAATGGCCGAGACTATGCGCGGACAATAAAAGCCGGCATTAAATCCACTTCGCCAGACTTCAGCAGTTGTTCGGCCTGTGGCCCACTTGTACACCAAGCGGCTGCATATGATTTTATTTTATTGAGATTGAAAAATGCCCTGGCCAGATAGCACTTACTGAGCTTTTACATCACTTTACGCAAATAGGTTAGTTCTGCTTCGATCTCACTCTGCCCATCGTACTAGAGGCTCACAGGCTTAGCTTGGCTTTTATTTTTGCGCGGGGGAGAGGGTGCAGACAAGGGGTAAGGGGAGCAATGAATATGCGCTTGGCAAGTCGTTCGATACTATGAGGCTGGGATATACGGCGAAAGTGCAGTTATGCTAAATACCTTAAAAAACATTTTTTCTGAGTAAAAACCTATTTTTGGTGTATTCTTGAGTGTCTTAAATGATTCAATAACTCTAAAAAAGGAGTCGGTGGTGAAGAAATTACGAGAATTAAGAACTACAGCTAAATATACACAAGAAAATCTCGCTGAGATGCTTAAAGTTTCCCAGCAGACCATTGCTCGCTGGGAGGCAGGTAAAGTCGAGCCAAATATCGCTGCGCTACGTGATCTTGCTGTAATTTTTGGAACAAGCGTAGATGATTTATTGGATATAGAGAAAAATAAAATAGACCAGATAACTACGAACCACTATCACATATTTGGCGGTAAAATTTCAGACGGTTTTTGGGGATATTTAGGCTTGTTACTACCCGGCCATGAAAAAACTAAATGGTATCCAATAACTTTAAGTGAAGCGGATCGCATAAGCTCTAGACTATCTGATCAAAGCGAGGGCCACGACTGGTTCGTGATTTCAACTTTAAATAATCGGATGCTCGTTTTTCCAATCTCTGCTATCAAACGCATTTGGCTACGTGATGACAATATGGATTATCCCAAGGATGATTGGGACCTTTCATGGGATGAAGACGCAGGGTATTCTCCCGAGATCTACCAGGCACTAGAAGATTATTTCTATGATCCGGATAGCGAGAAATATTCTGAGACCTTGCGCAAAATAATTAAAGAACTAGTAGAAGAACACGAAATCGATGAGGAAAAGCTAGCTAAATGGATTCTGAATACCCATATTCATTTCGTTGATGGCACTTTTATGAATTATGATGTTGAGGAAGAGCAATTGGAGTCACTTGTATTCACAGCTCAGCTAGAAATGGATAGCGTTTTAAGACTGGATAACGTAAATGGTATGGAGTCTTATTACCCCGCAACTGCAGTTCGCTTAATAGACATGCCTCTACTGAAATACCATAAAGGGCGTAAAGAAGTATACAAAGAGGATGGCGTCGAGCAAGAAGTTATTTGAATAGAATTAGAAATTAGCTGTATCTTTGTAAGAGGTGGATTTTATATAAAGCGCGCCTTGGGCGATAAAGGCCACGCTGTGCGTAGCGCCTTATCAGCAAACAGCTATTTAATGGCTAGCGAAGTAGGGCGCTGCTTTAATGCATCTGCCACCCAATCAGCCTTCATATTGACTTCATCGACAGCCAACGATTTGGCGACTGAATAGATCAATCACGACTGTCAGGTATAGCCAATCCTCGTGAGCTCGGTGGTAGGTTTTCATCCGTTACTGGCCTCCGCTTTGCGAGCAGCACTCACACCCGGAGCGGACAAAGACAACGATTTAGGCGATTTGGCTAAAAAGCTCATCGCCGCGAACCCCAGTTTTATGATGAGCCAAATGGTGTTCCTACGTGAACTCAGCGATGCGGCACAAATTATGGCTGGAGTTTCGAAGTATCAGATGGATTACAAAGGACCTACAGGCGTGCGTCTTTTATCCGATGCGACGTCGCTGGCTAAGCAGGTTAATCAAGGCGAGTTTGACGATGCATTCCATAAAGCCATGATCAACACCGCAGGGAGTTTATTCGGTCTGCCCTCTGCACAAATCAATAGAACCATTACCGGCACTCAAGCACTGATGGAGGAGAAAACGGCCAATCCGTTGTCGATTGGATTTGGCTTTGATGCAAGGCAGTAAAGTGCACGTGCAAGATGCACATAATGACGTTTTACAGGTGTAGCCTTGGATGAATTTCCAATGAGCTTAACCTATGACTGTTTCTAGCACTAATCGAAAAGCAGGATCTTTTGCGGGGGATGGTGTAAATGTACGTTTCCCCTTCGTATTTAAAGTCTTTAGTAAAGACGACGTTCGGGCCGTCTATGCTGACGCCCTAGGCGCGGAGTCTGATTTAATACTGGATAGCGATTTTACTGTCACCTTAAATCCCGATCAGGAAAATGCGCCAGGCGGGGAGGTCGTGCTATCGATCCCACCTTGTATCATTATTTGTGTGGTGGTTAGCTCCCATCATATGAGGTGAAGAGAGCTTTTATCCTACCTTAAGGCCTGGACCTTGAGATTAAGCCCTTCATCTCTCCTCTCACCAACATGACACTGAACGGTAGCCAAGGGTTCGACCCTGTATGTACAAGGATAGTGAGTGAGTTGGCATTCATATTTTAAATTGGAAGTACAAAAATGTTTTACCTGGGTATCGATGTTGCTAAAGCGAAGCTAGATTGCGCATTGCTGTTGGATGAAACTGGCCTTAAGCGTAAATCCAAGAAAGTAGCCAATAGCCAAACAGGATTCGCAGAGCTACTGACGTGGCTTACTAAACAAGGCATTAAACTTGCTGATCTTCACGTCACAATAGAGGCCACAGGTGTTTATCATGAACAAGCAGCGCAGACTATATACGACGCTGGCGCCATTATTTCCATCATCAATCCGGTCCAAGTTAAGTCCTTAGCTAATACCCTAGCTATCCGCACTAAGACGGATGGCGTTGACAGTTTTTTGATAGCGCGTTTTGGTCTGCTATGCAAGCCTGATGCATGGGTTCCACCTATTCCAGAAGCGAGAGCTCTTCAAGCTTTGCTAGCCCGTCAGGAAGCCATTTCTGAAGACTTGATGCGTGAACGTAATCGGCAAGAAAAATGCAAGGTGACCTCCACTCATAAGCGTGTTCAGGAGTCCCTCGAGAACAGTATTACTTTTCTGCAAACGCAGTTAAAACAACTTCAACAAGAAATTGATGATCATATCGATCGGCATCCTGCTTTGAAGAAAGATTTAGATTTATTAAAGAGCATTCGAGCTATTGGCCCGCAAGTAGGCAAGGCGATGCTCTCAGTGATGCAAACCCATTCATTTAACTCTGCCGAGCAGCTAGCCGCTTATCTTGGTCTAGTGCCTGTGGAACGACAATCTGGTTCATCAGTACTTGGCCGTACCCGGCTTTCTAAGGCAGGCTCACCAAAAATTCGCGCCAAGCTTTATATGGCTGCCGTTGTCGCTATACGCTATAACGCCCATGTCAAAGCACTGTATGAACGATTACGTGCCCGCGGTAAATCTGCCATGTCCGCTCTTGGCGCTTGCATGAAAAAACTCGTCCACCTTTGCTTCGGCGTTCTTAAAACCCGTACACCTTATGATGAAAATTATGGAAATATTGCTTGACTTGAAAGACAGTATCTCCAACCGGTGAGACCTTAACGTTAACGAGTAAAGTACAAGCCCTACAGAAAGTCAAAATCACCAATGCAGGAGGATTTTACCCCTCCGTGCAAAACACGGTCTTTGATAAATTAACGGTTCTAGTCCAACAATTGGCAGAACAAGTATCGCGCGCGGTCAAAGTCAAAATTTCGAGCAACACTAATCCAGATGAATTGGTCGCAGATTTGCAGGACAAGGCGGCATCGGCTGTGCAGAGTGCCGCCCTCGTTCTCTCAAAAGTGCAAACGATCTTAGAGGCTAAAGAGGCAGTTGTACAGTCGCAGACGCAAGCACAGGAAGCACAAAACGCAGCCAGGCTCTCTGAAATGGTGGCTAAATCGGCACAGGCGCAAGCGCAACTATGCCAAGAACAGGTGGAGCACGCTAAAACACAGGCGGCACGAGATGCCAGTGCATCTGAGCGTGCAGCGACACGAGTCAATCAGTTGGCGCAATTGACACAAACCGTTGCAAGTGATGTGCAAAAAATGTTGCGTGAAGCAAAGCAACTCAGTACGCCGGCCGATGGTAGTGTAACGACAGACAAACTCGCACCTAACCTAGCTTTGACCGGCTCGCCCACCGCTCCTACGCCCAATGGGGCCAAAGATAGCAGCACAAAGATTGCTACTACAGCTTTTACGGCAGCCATTCTGGCTGCGTTTAATGGGTCTAACCAACGATTGCGAGACGACGATGGGTTCCAAAAATTACCTGGTGGATTGATTCTCCAATGGGGTCGGCAAAGAACCAAGGTCGGTTCATCAGAAACGATTACGTTTCCATTGAAGTTCCCAACAGAGAAACTGGTTGTTATTGTCACGGCTGTTCAAGACGTACTGAATATTTACCCAACCCCTGCATACGCGACCAACCAATATAGCGACTACACTGCTACGCCCAATGACAGAGATGCCGACAGAGCATCCTCCACATTTAATGTCCACGGACGCCATGGAGGTAGAGTGAGTGTGCGCAAAATGTCCCTTGAAGCAGAAGAACCTGGCAAATGTTGGTTAGATTGGTTTGCCCTTGGGTATTGAAACGAACTCAATGAAATTTGAAACAACCTGAACTCACACTCAAAACAAACCGGACACTTTTATGTTTTATTATTCAAAAACAACGCGGGGTTTTTACTGCGTTGAGATACACGGCAACAACATTCCACAGGATGCCGTAGCGATTACTCGCGACGAACACAGGGCATTGCTCAATGCTCAATCTAAAGGCAAAACCATTCAGCCAGATGAAAAGGGCTATCCGGTTGCCGTCGATCCTCCACCCACTACGCCTGAACAGCGAGCGGAAATGGCTTTATACCAACGCCACGCATTGATGAACGAAGCGACTTTAAAGATCGCGCCTTTACAAGATGCCGTAGACCTCAACATCGCCACTGATGACGAAAAACAGCGACTCAAAGCATGGAAACTGTATCGCGTCACACTCAATCGCATCGAGCAGCACTCCAGCTTTTCGACCGAGATCGAATGGCCTAAACCACCTGATGAGAATTGAGCTCAATCGATATTGTGCTGACCGCCTCCGTACGGTCTTTTTTCATCTACAAGAATGAAACTCATGAACGTAGAGCACTATATCGACCGTCTGCTTGAGCGCGAGGGCAGTTATTCAAACCATCCACAGGATAGCGGCAGTGAGACGCAGTGGGGCATTACGATAGCCATTGCCCGTGCCTCAGGCTACACCGGCCAGATGAAAGCAATGCAACGCGAAACGGCAAAGGCTATCTATCGTCAGCGATATTGGTTAAAGCCTCGCTTGGATCTAATCGATGAAATTAATCCTAAGCTCGCTGAGAAACTATTCGATATCGGCGTCAATTGCGGCCCCTTTATCGGCATTCGCTTTTTACAGCGGGCGCTTAACCTTTTAAATGACACAAATAAACTTGCTTTAGACGGTTGCATCGGGCCAGGAACACTTTCTGCATTAAAGCGATTTAAGGCAGCACGAAGCACAAACGGGCTCAACGTTCTACTGGCCATGGTTAATGCTCAACTCTCAGTTCACTACATTGAGCTCGCAGAACGCTATCCCAAGAATCAAACTTTTCTTTACGGTTGGCAGCTCAACCGGGTCCTAGGCGTATAAAACCTTCACTAAAAAATAAACATGAACCTTCACGAACATGATCGAACCATTGCCACACTGGCTGCTATGGGTGCAGCTATTGCGATTGGCAAGCTACTCACCGGCGGCGAAACAATCACTGCTCGGCTTATTATCGGGCGCATCATCGTCGGCGCGGGCTTAAGTGTAGCCGCGAGTTCCATACTCACGCTCTTGCCCGAATTGCCTGCGATTGCTATTACTGGCCTGGGCGCAGCATTCGGCATTCTCGGCCAGTCTTATCTAGAATTAGCCGTGCAACGCTGGTTTGGCAAGCGCTCAGATCATGCTGACTAATTTAGTTGCCGCATTATTAAGACCATTGTGCGTTGCAGCAACCGCATTCAGCTTTGGCGTAGGGTGCGCAGGCTCCTTTTATTACAGCCCGCGTATTCAGAAAGAACGCTCAGCGCTGGTGCACTATAAAGCTTAGCTGGCCATGGTTCATGCCCAATTGATTGAAGCACAAGCTAAAGTTGTCATACAAACCGAAATTCAATACCGTGAACGCATCAAAATCGTCAAGGAAAAAGGCGAAACCCTTATCAAGGAAATGCCTATCTATGTTACCCAAGCTGATACTGACCGTTTCGGTATTAACGTTGGCTTCGTGCACCACTACAACGCAGCATTTACCGGCGAGCTTGCCGGAGTTGCCACCGAGTTTGACCGAAGACCCGCCAGCATTTCGATTGCTGAGATTGCCGAAACCAACGCTTTCAACGCCAGGGTTTGCTGGCAGTGGCGTGAACAAGCGCTTGGATTAAAGACTTTCTATCAGCAACTACAACATACACAGCGTGATTCACCGGTCGTCTCAAACTTTACGAGTAAGATTCGCTAATTTGAGCTTTCTTTGCGCCTCGCTGCCTGAGTAGAGCTGCGTTTTGAGGGCTTAAATTGCGGGCATTTTCGATCAACGCACCCGTCGCAGTTAGTGTTGTGTCTTGCCCTGAAATCCCATCTAATACGATTGTGCTAATTTGGTCTGAGTTAAAAAGGACTCGCCAAAAACAAAGAGTAGAATTCTCTCCATTTGCGCATAGTATAGCTGCATCATCCTGCGTACGCTGCCACGTAACAGCCCCAATAGGGCCAATAAAGCTTTGCAGTACTGCTTGACAATCGCCGGTTAGAACTGACCATATCCTTACGGTTTCATCATAACTTCCAGACGCTAGCCACTGACTGTTGCTCGAAAAAGCGATACTCTCTATGGCATTCTTATGCCCGGTATAAATGTACGCAAGAGATCGATCGCCCGAAACATTCCATAGATTTACTTTCTTATCATCACCTCCAGAAGCTAACCACCGCCCATCGCTTGAAAACACGACACTATATACTTCATCATCATGTCCGTTATAAGTGTACTCAAGAGATTGATCACCCGAAACATTCCATAGCTTTACTTTCCCATTAGAGGTTCCAGAGGCTAACCACTGATTATCGTTTGAAAACGCGACTCTAGTTACGTTATCATCCTCCCCCTCAGCATATGAATGTGAAAGAGATGCATCACCCGAGGCATGCTGCAATTTCACTGTGTCCTCTTCGTTATATGCTAACCACTGCCCATCGCTTGAGATTGCGACGCCATTCACCCAGCACCCATCTTCTCTACAGTAGAAAATTTTAGAAGATCCATTTTCTGAAATATTCCATAGCTTTACTATTCCATCTGGGGTTCCAGCTGCTAACCACTGCCCGTCAGCAGAAAATGCGATACTGCTTGCACCTTCTTCACCAGTATAGTAGGACCGAGAATACGTATTCGTAAGAGTTGAGTTGTCCGCGACGTGCAGCAGTTTTACTGAGTCCCCATATTCAGCCGCTAACCACTGCCCATCGTTCGAAAACGCGGAAATAACACTTGTATCCTTTAGGTACTTTTTAAAGGATCGATGGTCTTCTGAAACAAACCATTGTCTCACCGTCTTATCCGTACTTCCAGAAGCTAACCACTGCCCATCGCCTGAAAACGAGACATTTATGACCTTATCTGTATGTCCAACATACGTTTGTGCAAGAGATCGATTACCCGAGACATGCCATAGCTTTACTAGCTTATTATTACCTCCAGAAGCTAGCCACTGCCCATCACCCGAAAATGCGACACTATTAACCGCTCCAAAATGTTTATAGGTATGCTCAAGAGATCGATCGCCTGAAACATTCCATAGCTTTATCTCCCCTTTATCATATTGATTGTTTTCAGAGGCTAACCATTGCCCATCGCTCGAAAATGTGACACTCTTAATGTAAGTCCCCTGCGCATCATACGTGTGCGCAAGAGATCGATCACCCGAGACACGCCATAGCTTTACGGTTTTATAACTTCCAGCTGCTAACCATTGCCCATCACCCGAAAATGCGATGCTATTTACCACCCCATCATGTTTGGTATAGGTATGCGCAAGAGAATAATCACCCGAGACACGCCATAGCCTCACCTTAATATCACAACTTTCCGCTAACCACTGCCCATCGCTCGAAAATGCTACGCTACATACTCTGCTCCTGTCGACATAGGTATGTGCAAGAGATCTATTGCCTAAGACATGCCACAGTTTCATACCATCGTTACTGCCAGACGCTAGCCATTGCCCATCGCTTGAAAACGCGACACTCAACACTTCTTTTTCATGCCCAATATAGGTATGCAATTTAGTTAAATTTTCCGTCTCATAGAGCTGAATTTGGTTGTCCTCTGCGATAGCAATCCAGCGCCTATCTGGTGAATAACAACAAGCAGAAATCTCTTTATTCATTTCTAAGCAGGGCTTTTCTCTCAATTGCAAGCCAGCCAAATCTGCCCCATCCAAATTTGTTCCGCCTAACCAAGCATAAGCCCAGTCTATCCATCTTAAATCTGCATTTTGGAATTTTGTATGAGCAAACACTCCATAACTTAAATCTGCGCCAGGTACACGTATCCTGCTGAAATCTTTGCCGCTCAAAGGTATACCGGCTTTAACTAATAGTGTTAATGCGTTGGCAGCTGTAGCTTGCACTTCTTCTGTTTTAGATCGTTCGACCCAACTCAGTAGCTTTTGCTTTAACTCTGGCTCTTGTTGAACTTTTTCTCTTAAAAACTCAAATATTTCTGGATCATTAATAAGACGCACCAGCTCAAAAAATGCTGGCCTTTCTACTATTTGATCAAGTTGTCCTGATTCATATAGCCTTTGCAATTGGTTCAACGCAAAAGCTTGTAAGTTCTTATCTGAACTCGCTAAACTCTGACGGTATTTCGGTGCAATTCTTTGCTGTAGCAAGTGTAATTTTAGAGCCGGCGAATCCAAGGGGTCTCCGTCACGAGTCGCTATAGTTAATGCTTCAAAAAACGCCTTCTTGGCCGCCCAGTCCAAATGACTCTCTATTTCTTCTCGAACTTCGATAGGAAGTGAAGATAAAGCAGGCGCTATAGGTTTTTGTGATACGGGATAGGATGAAATAGGATTTAGCATGGGTATCTTTGAGTTAAATTTTGGTGCTATTGTCAGGCAAAATTTAAATAGGTTTGAATCTAAGAGGATTCGTGGCCTGCAAATATAAGCAATTAACGTGTCGAATTATACTGCTTAAAGTTTTGTCAACGACATCTCGCAGAGCCTTATGAATACTAGACATTTTTTTGCCATATCGTTGACAATTAATTTTTCTATATTATTGATTTATAAGGAAAAAACGCCTTTTCATGTCCGGATTGTGATTCCAGTCGTCATGGATGCTGGAAAAGAGAGGAGAGGGCAAAGAGAATTTTTTCACTCTAACTCTAAATTGCAAAACAATAGAAAAGCTAGCATCACTGTAAGTTCTATGTGAATGGGCTTTAGGGATTCGAATCCAAGGAAGTCGGATTAAGAAATTTCTGACATTTTTTGTTGCGCAGTAACCACTACCGCTAAACTACCAGTGTAGGTATTTTTGTAGGCATCCAAATTTAAATACATAGGTAAAGCATTATAAATACTGAATGTGTGCCTTACTCCGTCTCCGCCAGTTGTAGCACAAACGTTGCCAAGCTTTAACAAAAAATATAAGTGTTTAAAATGGTTGGCGGGGTTTTTGTTGCAAATAATGCCCAGGTTTAGCAAGGGGCAGCCAGTGCAAATTGTGGGTAACTTTCAGATATGTTACTCTCGGCCGTGAAAAAATTTGATGGGAATAAACACGAACTAACTGATATTGCGCGCGACGTTAAAATTCCACGGCAACAGCGCCTCGACATCCTCGACGGTCTTTGCTGCTGGCAAGTCGCGCAGGGCACAACGCAACCAGGTATAGGGCTCCAGGCCATTGGTCTTGGCTGTTTCGACCAGCGCTAGCATGGGCGCAACTGTCGTATTATTAAACAGCTAGGCTTTGCGGTTATGCTGAGCTCAGCATAACCGCAAGAGTTGGTTATCTTCGCCCAGGCCCCATAGCTCAAACACACTGTAATCGTTGTGCTCAGCAGCCTTTTGAATTGAGTCAGGCCAGATCGTCAGAGTACGAAATATGCAAAAACCGAGCTCGGAGATTCAAAGCTAAGCCACTGCGATCAAATTAATCGCTACCAGTTCGGTCTTAGAAGAGCTCGGTGACATATTAATGACAACATTCTTTAGCTCACCATCAATCATCTTCTGAACCGTGTCGGCAATCAAAGCATGGTGTTACCAAACCCGCAACCTTTCTTTGCTGTGTTGGCCGATCTCCGGTCGCAAAACACATAATAAGTCGCACATTCTACTGGCTCTCGCCAATTCGATCATTTGTTGGCGAAATGCCGCTGAATACGACACTCTGGATTGACTCATTATGGACTCCTTGAAATTATGAAAAGATTGCTTGACTGGAGAGACAGAGTTCGCTTCAGGTTGTTGAAAAAATGTCGTATTTATTTTGTATTCGCGTTGACGAGCCTCTATTGGCTAGTGGCCTACGCGAATGGACTGGTTGCACCGAACGTGAATCCTGTCGCGCTACCACAGGTTGTGGCGCATCGCGGCGGCACTGGCGATGCGCCGGAGAATACGCTTGAAGCGATCAGGCTCGCAGTTGCGCACGGTGCCGATGGGATGTGGCTCACCGTGCAGTTGAGCAAAGATGGTGTGCCGATACTATATCGCCCTACCGATCTCGCCTCGTTAACAAATGCGTCCGGCCCAGTCGCAAATTACACAGCGGCCGAATTGGCACGGATGAATGTCGGATGGAATTTCAAGAACGAGCATGGGCAATATCCATATTGCGACCGTCCGATTGGCATTCCGACACTACGCGACGCTTTGCGCTTGCTACCAGTCGGCATGCCAGTAGTGCTCGATATGAAAGCACTACCCGCTGAGCCACAGGCGCGGGCGGTGGCGCAGGTACTGAGCGACGAGGATGCGTGGCCGCATGTATTAATTTATTCAACCGAGGCTGCGTATCAACAGGCTTTCAACAGCTATCCACAAGCCCGGTTATTCGAATCGCGCGATGCAACGCGCAGCCGGCTAGTACAAATTTTACTCAATGATGGTTACGAAAGCGTACCACTTGCGTCTGCATGGACTGGTTTCGAATTACACCGAAAGCTGGTGGTGGCGGAAAATTTAACCCTTGGCGAAGGTATCTCGCAAGTCAATGGGATGATGTGGACACCTGCGACAGTTGCTCGCTTCCGTCATCAGCAGGCGTCAGTGAAAATCCTCGCGTTTGCAGTCAATAATGCGCTCGACTACCAAACTGCAGCGTGTCTCGGCCTGGATGCAGTATTATCGGACTCGCCGCGGAAGATGGTGGCGATCAAAGCCGAGTTAAGCCATAAGCCATTACTGTGCGAGGCAACTGCAAAGAGATCCCTTGTCACGCGCTAGCCACAGGCGAAATCTTAATATTTATTTCCTCAAGATAACTGCGTGGATTACCCTGTGCATCCATTTGAATATCTCGCGTCGAATCGTCAGAAAGATCCAAATTTCATCGGCGAGCGTATCGGCTTGCACCTTAATAATCTGCAGATGGGACAGGTGCCAGGATAACCTACTCAGCGGTAACAGGAACTACTACAGTTTAAGGCAGTGCCGAAATCACTAGCTATGTGTTAGATCATTATGGTCTGATTACGGTGAAAGGCCAGAATTCACGGTTTGTACAAAACCAAAAAAGCAAAATAGAAAATCCATAAATTGCGCTGCTTTACACCAATTATCTCAATTTTATGCCAGCCTAAATAGGGGGAATGGCGATGATTAAATGGGGTAATTGTGCATAAAAATACCCCATTAAACGGTATTGTTCCCCCATTTGAATACTGCGCTGAATGGTTTTGGTGTGATGCAAGTATCGGATTGTTTGGAAGTTAGACGGATGAAGAAAAATTTGCAGCACGTAAACATGACCTCATCCAGGCCATTCTAACGGTGAATAACTTCTTTGAGCGCCTAAGGTCTGGAACGAAAGCCGCATCATAAAAGCCTGTGAGCACTATGAGTCACTTCAAAATTCTTTGTTCAATTGTGTCAATGGGACATATAAAATTTGATGATCTACATCGTGGGTTGAAAGGGACCCAGGATGACTAGGATCATTTGAATGAAGCTTTTAAATAAATAAAAGAATATTGATGCTCACTTCCATTTCGACTTCTGCCATTACGCATTATCCAGCGGCACAAAAGACCGTAAAACTTGTATTTCTCGTTGCGATAAGCCAGCACACGAAACAGACGAAATAACGCATTACGAAGCAAAAAACCGGCGCATAGTGTGTTGCGATGGGGTTAAACAAGAGGTCAGAAGAAAGGTTGCGAAGCAAAGCAAAGTAGTTGGGGCATACGAGTATCAAGATGACGGAGCATTATGTGCGTAATCGCCGAGGTGAGAAGGAGGAGCCGACGAGATAAATAGACAGCAAGATGGTCTACGCAGAAATTGTATCGGATACAGTCGCGCGCGTGTCGAAGGGGAGATGTAAAATTTGACGGCCCACATCGTGGGTTGAAAGGGGCCCAGGATGACTGGGATCATTTGAATGAAGCTTTTAAATAAATAAGAGAATATTTATGCTCACTTCTATTTCGAATTCTGCCATTACGCATTATCCGGCAATGCAAAGATCTCTGATGCCTTCATTAGCTTCATTACCTACCTGGCTTCCGCCCGAGATTCGAGAGGTCATAGAAAAGCAGTTAGATGTGGCAGACTGGCAGAATTTTTTTAAAGCGCTGGCTATCGCGACTCGCAACGGTGAATCTATAGACTCACCTGTCTTGAAGTTGCATCTGCTACAGCAAAAAGTTCCAATTGACTATCAGTACGATGTGGCAAAATCAGACAAGAGCTTGCAAGACTTTGCATTGAATCAACTAAAAATATGGTGGAAGTCTGGCCAACTGGCTCAAATTGTAGAGAAACCAACCCTTTTTGGTCTGTTGAAATTGGTGGGTGGCCCAGCGCTATTCAGATTTTTGCAAGAACGGATCGAAGAGGATGCTGAGTTAGAGCACAAGCTATTGAGCTGGGTCGAACGGTCTAAAACAGAGGAGGTGCAGACGATCGCGGCGAATGCAATGATGCTGCTGGCCAAAGCTGATGTAGATATGAGTGGGCACGATTTCAAAGGGATTCGGGTGCCAGGAGCAGATTTAAGCGGTGGTCAATTTGATGGTTCCCAATTTGAAGGAGCGGATTTGAGCCATGTGAATTTTCGTCGTGCACGATTGCGCGGGGCAAATTTACAACGAGCAAATTTGGCAAGCGTTAACTTTGGGGAGCTGCCGGTTATAAATATTGATGGTAAGTCGACAAAAAACTGTTTTTACTCACCGGATGGATGCTGGCTGGCTATTGAAATGCAGGATCACCAAATTAATCTGTATCGCACAGAAAATTTAGAGCTAGTGTGTACGTTTGAAGGGGGCAGCGGCGACTATTCAGATAGTATGATTTTCTCGCCGGATAGTAAAGTTCTGGCAGCGTTAAGGTGGTGGAGTGGCCCAGGGCTATGGAAAGTAGGCAGCGAAGAGGAGTGGCATATCTTGGAAGGGCACGGTGGGCATGTCAGGAGTTTAGCTTTTTCGCCAAACGGGAAAATTTTAGCATCGGGTAGTATGGATCATACTGTGAGGCTATGGGAAGTAGACAGTGGAAAAGAAAAACACATCCTTATAGGACATACCGATAACGTAAATAGTGTGAGATTTTCGCCAAACGGCGAACTCCTAGCTTCGGGGAGTAAGGATGGGACGGTGAAACTATGGAGAGTGGAAAGCGGAAAAGCATTCTATACGCTTTATCAAGCTGCTCCTGATTCTCCTAGTTATGATCGTTCTAGAATAGTAAGCGTGAGATTTTCGCCAAACGGTGAATTCGTGGCTGCGGGTAATCGGGATACAGCGGTTAAGTTATGGAAAATCGAAAGTGGAGAGAATTTGCATACTTTCGAGGCTTGGGGTTCTCTGATCAATTTTTCGCCAAATAATGAATTCTTAGCAATTTTTGGTCTAAATGGCGGGGGTGCGCTGTGTAGTGTGGAAAGTGGCAAAGTATGGAAAACGTTTGAAGGCCTTAATGGCACAGTGTATAGCGTAAAATTTTCGCCGGATGGCAAGCTTTTAGCATCGAGTGCTCGAGATGGAACGATAAAGCTATCGAGCGTGGAAAGCGGGCAAGTGCTGCGTACGTTTAAGGAAAGAGATGGCAGAAAGATAACATGGATGGATTTCTCGCCTCAGGGCAGGGTTTTGATGTGGAAAGCGGGCAATATGGTGAGGCAACAAAAAGTAGATAGCCTCAAAGTAGGCGCCTACTGGGGGCCATCTCAAAAAAAATTGAAGGTAGCTAATATGTCTATTCAGGGTGCTTTGGGTTTAGGCCGGGTGAATCAAGTCTTGCTTAAGCAAAAGGGCGCAAATGGGGAACCCGCACTAGTGTAGGGCATAAGTACCGATGTCTCATTGTTTTGCCTGGCAGGGCGCAGGCTATCAAGAAAATTATCTCAATCCCTGACTCAACTCAAACGTGATCGTTGCGATAAGCCTGCCCACGAAACAGACGAAATAACCCATTCCGAAGCAAAAAAACGGTGCAGGGCTTGTTGAAATGGGGTCAAATAGGGGATCAGAAGAGGGATTGCGAAGCAAAGCAAAAGCAGTTGTGGCATACGAGTATCAAGATGACAGAACGCTATGTGCGTAATCGGCAGGGTGAAAAAGTGGAGCCGACGAAATGAGAGAAGCTGGCAGCAGGGTTAAGTAAATTCTGTAAAATCTGGCGATTCACGTGAGTGAGCGATGAATAGGTCCTGGATCAGGGCTTATCAAAATTTACCAGATTAATTTACTTTAAAGAACAAGGCTTATGCTGAACCCAATTTCGAGCCCTACCAACCTTCAGTCGAAGGGGACATGTAAAATTTGACGGCCCACATCGTGGGTTGAAAGGGACCCAGGATGACTGGGATCATTTGGATGAAGCTTTTAAATAAATAAGAGAATATTGATGCTCACTTCTATTTCGAATTCTGCCATTACGCATTATCCGGCAATGCAAAGATCTTCGACACCTTCATTAGCGTCATTACCCACCTGGCTTCCGCCTGAGATTCGAGAGGTCATAGAAAAGCAGTTAGATGTGGCAGACTGGCAGAATTTTTTTAAAGCGCTGGCTATCGCGACTCGCAACGGTGAATCTATAGATTCACCTGTCTTGAAGTTGCATCTGCTACAGCAAAAAGTTCCAATTGACTATCAGTACGATGTGGCAAGATCAGACAAGAGCTTGCCAATATTTGCGTTGAATCAATTAAAAATATTATGGAAGTCTGGGCAACTGGATCAAGTTGTAGAGAAGCCAGCCCTTTTTGATCTGTTGAAATTGGTGGGTGGCCCAGCGCTATTCAGATTTTTGCAGGAACGGATCGAAGAGGATGCTGAGTTGGAGCGCAAGCTATTGAGTTGGGTCGAACGGTCAAAAATAGAGGAGGTGCAGACGATAGCGGCGAATGCATTGATGCTGCTGGTCAAAGCTGACGTAGATATGAGTGGGCAGGATTTCAAAGGGATTCGGGTACCAGGAGCAGATTTAAGCGGAGGTCAGTTTGATGATGCGGAATTTGAAGGCGCGGATTTAAGTCATGTGAATTTTCGTCGAGCGCGGTTGCGTGGAGCAAACTTACAGAGAGCAGAGTTGACAGGCGTTAACTTTGGGGAACTGCCAAATATAGAGATAGAGACGGATGGCGGCTCAAGTCACTATTTTTATTCACCAGATGGGCGCTGGTTAGCTTTTGAATCGTATAACGGAGTTGAACTATACGATATGAAGACTTTGGAGTTGGCGCATAGGTTTTCAGGGTATGCGGATTATTACTCCAATAATATGGCTTTTTCGCCTGACGGTAAGGCTTTGGCATTAATGGAAAACTGGAGGGAAGAAAACTGGGACGAGCCGCTAGTGAGAGTATGGAGGACAGACACCGGAGATAGCTGGCGTACGTTTAGAGGACACACAGGGGGGAGTATTAGAAGCGTCACTTTTTCGTCGAACGGCGAGTTGTTGGCGACGGGAGGTGTGGATCATACAGTAAGGCTGTGGAAAGTAGAGAGTGGCGAACCGTGGTATACCCTTGTAGGACATACGGATAAAGTAAACAGTGTTAAATTTTCGCCAAACGGTAAATTTTTAGCGTCGGGTAGCAGGGATGAGACGGTGAAGCTCTGGAAAGTAGAAAGCGGAGAAGAATTCTATACGCTGCCAGCGCACAACCATAAGGTGAGAGATGTGAAATTCTCACCAAACAGTGAGCTTCTATTGTCGGCTAGCTACGATCATACCGTGAAGCTGTGGCAGGTCGAAAGCGGAGAACACTTACATACTTTTGGATTGAGCTACGAGAGTTATACAATGCATCACGTCAATTTTTCGCCAGATAGTAAATTTCTAGCAATCTTTAATCACTTAGATTTGTATCTTGAAAATAGAGATAGGGCAGGACACTTATGGAGTATCGAGAGTGGAGAATTATGGAAAACACTTGAAGGCCATAAAGAGATGGTGTATAGCGTGCGATTTTCTCCAAATGGTAAGCAGCTGGCGTCCGGAAGTAGGGACGGAACAGTCAAGCTGTGGAGTACAGAAAGCGGGAAAGTATTGCATACATTTAAGGCGGGCAACGATAAATCTTATAAGAGGCTATGGGTGGATTTTTCATTGGACGGTAAAGTGTTGATGTGGAACGAAAGTGGAGCTGTGAAATTGAAAAATGTGGATGGGCAGAAAACCGGTTTGTATTGGGGCCCATCTCAAAAGAAACTTAAGGCAACTCATATAGCGGTTGAAGGCGCTCGGGGTTTAAGCTTGGCGAATAAGATTTTGCTAAAGCAAAAGGGTGCAATTGGAGAGCCCGCGCCAGTGTAGGGTATAGGTACCGATGTCTAATTGAGTCGCCTGCTGGGCGACTCAATCTGTCTGGCTGGGATTATTTGAATAAAGCTTTTAAATACATAAGAGAATATTGATGCTCACCTCCATTTCGAATTCTGCCATTACGCATTATCCAACAACGCAAAAATCTCTGATGCCTTCATTAGCTTCATTACCCACCTGGCTTCCGCCCGAGATTCGAGAAATTATAGAAAAGCAGTTGGATGTGGCGGACTGGCAGAATTTTTTTAAAGCATTAACGATTGTGACGCGCAATGGAGAGCTAATAAATTCACCTGCCTTGAAATGGCATCTGTTGCAGCAAAAGGTTCCAGCAGACTATCAGTACGATGTAGCAAGATCAGACAAGAGCTTGCGAGCCTTTGCATTGAATCAACTAAAAATATGGTGGAAGTCTGGCCAACTGGCTCAAATTGTAGAGAAACCAGCCTTTTTTGATCTGTTGAAATTGGTTGGTGACCCAGCGCTATTCAGATTTTTGCAGGAACGGATCGAAGAGGATGCTGAGTTGGAGCGCAAGCTATTGAACTGGGTCGAACGCTCTAAAACAGAGGAGGTTCAGGCGATAGCGGCGAATGCATTGATGCTGCTGGCCAAAGCAGACGTAGATATGAGTGGGTACGATTTTAAAGGGATTCGAGTGCCTGGGGCAGATTTAAGTGGAGGTCAATTTGATGAAGCTCAATTTGAAGGAGCCGATTTAAGCCATGTCAATTTTCGTCGTGCACGGTTGCGAGAGGCCAATTTACAACAAGCGGAGTTGGCAGGAATTAACTTTGGTGAGTTGCCAACTATACAGGGTAGTAAGTTTAATGCCTGTTGTTATTCTCCTGATGGGCGTTGGTTGGCTGTTTGCAGTGGCGATGGCTGGGAGATCCGCGGGAAGGTTCAGTTGTATCACACAAAGACTTTAGAGCTGGTGCATACGTTTAAAGGGCCGTGGGGGAATGTAAGTGATGTGATTTTTTCGCCAGACGGTAAGTTCTTAGCGTGGTCTAGTGAGGATTGGGACGATACCGTAACGTTGTGGAGGGTGGGAAGTGGAGAGAAATGGCATACCCTTGAAGGGCATACGGGAGGCGTAAGAAGTATGACTTTTTCGCCAGATAGTAAGCTTCTGGCGTCGGCGAATGTAGTTCATACAGTGAAGCTGTGGAGAGTGGAAAGCGGAGAGACATGGTATACGCTTCAAGGGCATACTGATAAAGTAAATAGCGTGAAATTTTCGCCAAATGGTGAATTCCTGGCGTCTGGTAGTCGGGACGAGACAGTGAAGCTATGGAGAGTGGAGGGCGGAGAGGAATTGCATACGTTTGAAGGGCATACTAATAAAGTGATCAGTGTGGATTTTTCACCAAACGGAGAGTTCCTGGCATCGGGGAGCGACGATAGGACGGTGAGGTTATGGAGTGTTAAAAGCAGAGAAAAATTGCACACTCTTGAATGGCATAGTTATGGGCGGCCGTGGCAGATTGTAAATTTTTCACCGAGCGGCGAGTTCCTAGTAACTTTTAATCATTGGCATGATGGGATGCTCAAGCTATGGAGAGTAAAAAGCGGAGAAGCGTGGAAAACGCTTGAAGGACATAATGGTTTGG
>JASSUG010000004.1:0-236947 GCA_031963465.1 Mycoavidus cysteinexigens
GTTGTCCAGACTCACACATGCAACGCCTGCCTCCGTCAACCTAGAGCTTGCTCAAAGCTATTTAAAGGAAGGTCGTTATCATAAGGATGCGGAACATCTGGAAACCGCTTTTGTCTTGTATGAGCATGCCAAGGCCTCATTAGTCAAAGTCGCTGACGAGCGCCATGTGACGCCTTTATCTCAAGTGAAAGAAGCGCTCAGAAAAGCACAAGCCCCACAGACGCCAGAAGACCAAGCCCTGCGGGATGACCTTGCGGCCATCTACTTAGAGCGCGGCGAGGTACTCGAGGCAATGGGCAAACTCGATAAGGCGAAGGCCAGTTATGAGAAAGCCCAAACCTGGGGCCATGTCGAAGCGCAAAGCAAATTGTCTCCATCGCCACGCCCCAGCAGCACGTTTGGTTCGATCAGAGGCGTCTTCCTTTCTCCCGCTGCTTCCTTCGCCATGCCTTCCCTTTCTCCTACTCTGCAGAGCCAGGAAAACGCGGGCCTCGACACCCCACAGATTGCCCTGCAACTTTTTGTTAAGAATGTGCCTCAGCCTGTCGCTGACTATGAGTTGCCCGAAGTGGACGACCGTTTCACGAGCACCGCTCAACTCGCATACTGCCTAAGCCTCTTATCAGAAACTGCGCTCGCTAGCGAAACCCTCGAAAAAAAACAGCGGCTTTGGTCACAAGCCACCGCCAGTAATACTGAAGAACGAGAGCGACTGCACACGCTCACCACCGATTTGATCCGCGCCTTCATCAATGACGAACTCAAAGATGAAGCGACCGTCGCCGAAATCTTGTGTGTCGCCCCCGCGCTGAAACCAGACAGCTTTCAAAAACTGTTAGCCACCTTTGTAGATGGCGTTAATCAACCCCTTTTGCTGGATTTCCATTTAGTAGAAGGACTGGCTCGGATGATTCAAAGTGCCGCCCGCGGTTCCTTAAAGCCGGATGATTTAGTCAAAATATTAGACCTTTTAAACACGCGCTTACAAGAAACGCATGGGCAATCCGGGGACAATATTTATCAATTGACGCGTACGGTAGCGAACGTGTTGGATGCGATGGCCGATAGCCAGGTCACAGGCTTAGATCGCGAAAAACTCCATGCGCCGCTCACCGGTTCTCTGGACGGATTACAAGGGAGCGGCGACCCTTATCTGGTCTATAAAGCAGCCTACGCCGCGCAAGCGTTGCTGTATGTGCCGGATAATGAAAGCCCGTGGGACGCGGCGTGGCGGCGCACCACTAAAGTCATTGGTGGGGTGGCTGGCATCGTCAGTGCCGTCAAAGCCTTTGACTTGAAAGGTTTTGTAGACGGACTGCAGAGTATCCAGCAGGGCGTCGCAGACGTGGTAGAGGCTGCGCAGACTCTCAAGGACGGGGTTGAAGGCGCAATGTCGTTGTATGAGAGTGGACAGGATTTTATCGATAGCTTGCGAGAAGGCTTCTCTTTTAAACGCAAAAGCGCCTGGTATAGCGCGCTACGCGGTAGTGACACCTTGCTGCAAAATGGTCTGTTCACGGAATTTGAGGGCTTAGTGCGCACCGTACCCTGCCGCCGTCACCCTGCGTTTCAATGGGGGGTATGCGAACGCTTGGGCCAAATCGCGGCGAATCCGCTATGGGACGCTGACACCCGTCAAAACGCTTTAAATTTTCTCAGTGAGCTGTATACCAACGAGACAGAGTGGGGTCAGCAGGCTGAAGTGAAGCAATGGATCATTAAGATCCTGCTCCATTTATCCGATAAGTCGGTGAAGTCTGTGAGTGCTGCGGCAGCCAAAACCATGCTGGTTAAGTTGGAAAAGACTGGGAATGCCGATACACAAGAACTTTATAAAAAATGCCAGGAGGAAGGCCACAGCCAGTATCCACTAAACGTAGTGCTGCCCCTATCGGCCTCTACCTCTCTACTAGACCGCGTGCAGAATAAGCCCGATGTCGAAGTCGATTTACGTAGGCTCAAACGTCAGCGTTTGCAAGAACGGGGCGACGACGTGTATATATCACCGCAGGCCAAACCCAGCCTAAAAGCATCTGATAAGACGCTGTTCGATCTAAAGGCTAAGGTCAAAGAATTTCTCGAGGGTACGCAAAAGGTAATGCTGCTCTTAGGGGACTCCGGCTCGGGTAAATCGGCCTTTAACCGGATGCTCGAAAAAGACCTATGGCGCGCCTATACGCCCAAGCAAAATCAAAGCATCCCGCTGTTTATTAATTTGCCCGCGATCGACAAGCCGGACCAGGATCTGATTCCCAAGCACTTACGCAAAGCGGGTTTTACTGAGCCACAGATTAGAGAGTTAAAGGAACGTCATCAATTCGTCTTAATTTGCGATGGCTATGACGAGAGTCAGCAAACCCATAATCTATATACGAGTAATCAGCTGAATCAGCAAGGAGAATGGCAGGCGCAGATGGTCATCAGCTGCCGTAGCGAATATATTGGCCTGGATTATCGGGACCGCTTTCAGCCGACAGACCGCAATCACCAGGCCGAGCCAGCGCTCTTTCAGGAAGCGGTGATGGCGCCGTTTTCAAAGGAAAAGATTGACGAGTACATCAAGCAATATGTGGCTGTGAGTAGACCACTCTGGCAGGCGAAAGATTACAAGCTGGCGCTGGCGCAGATTCCTAACTTACAAGACTTAGTAAAGAATCCCTTTCTTTTAACCTTGTCCTTAGAGGTACTGCCTCGCATGGTGGATGTAGGTCAAACGTTTTCTACGGTGCGGGTCACCCGGGTGGCGCTGTACGACCAGTTCGTGGAGCACTGGCTAGAGCGTGGTAAAAAACGCGTGGGAGAGAAAAAGTTAACCGAACTAGAAAAGAAAGCCTTTGAAAGCTTGAGCGATGAAGGCTTTACGCAAAATGGCATCGCCTTTTTGAAAAACTTGGCGGCTGAGATCTATCAAGAGCAAGCGGGGAACCCAGTCGTTGAGTATTCGCACTTTAAAGATCAAGGGACCTGGAAAGAAAAATTTTTTGGTCGGGAAGACGACAAGCACCTGCTGCGTGAAGCCAGTCCATTAACGCGCAGTGGCAATCAGTTCCGTTTTATCCATCGGTCGCTATTGGAATATGGGGTGGCCCGTGCGATCTTTGAGCCGCAAGATGGGGAGCGCGCGCGCAAAGCAGCCCTGATGCAAACCTCGAGCCGTCGAGGCAGCGTCAGTTCTGACTGGAGCTTTGATAGCCAAGCTGCGGTAGAGGCTGCCGCGGTGGAGATTGATAAGCCCTTGCTCGACTCACCCTTGTGGAAGAAGAGTTTTGTCAATGAGCCATCGATTTTGCAATTTCTCGCCGAGCGGGTACAACAGGAGCCCCTGTTCGACGAACAGTTGCACGCGGTTATTGAGCGCTCTAAAAACGACAAAGAAGCTCGCAAGGCCGCGGCTAATGCAATCACGATCTTGGTTAGAGCGGGCGTGCAGTTTAATGGAGCAGATTTACAGGGCATCCAAATTCCAGGCGCTGATCTAAATCAGGGCGTTTTCGACTCTGCGCAGTTGCAAGGGGCGGATTTAAGGAAGGTCAAACTGCGTAATAGTTGGCTGCGCCAGGCCAATTTGACCGGCGCAAAAATGGCGGGCACACACTTTGGTGAATTGCCTTTTCTTGAAGAAAAGAGCCTGGTCAGGGTCTGCGTGTATTCCCCGGATGGGAAAACCTGCGCAGTGGGCCTTGGCGACGGCACAATCAGCGTATATGACACGTCGACCTGGAAAAAGCTCCACACCCTAAGCGAACATACCAATGAGATTTATGGCGTGGTGTATTCGCCCGACGGCAAGCAGATCGCATCGTGTAGTTTCGACAAAACGGTGCGGCTGTGGAACGCGAAAACCGGTAAACTCAGCCACACCTTACGCAAACATACCGAGCCAGTGGGTAGCGTGATGTATTCGCCCAACGGCCGGCAGATCGCCTCTACCGGCATTAAAAGCAAGGTCGTCCATCTATGGGATGCGCACACGGGTCAACACCACCAAACCTTAAGCGGACATAATCACTACGTTCTGAGCATCGGCTATTCACCCGATAGTCAGCAAATCGCCTCCGGCGGTTATGACAGTACGGTACGTCTGTGGGATGCGCAAACCGGTCAACTAAACCAAACCTTAAGCGAACATACCGGCACGGTTTATAGCGTGGTGTATTCACCCGACGGCAAGCAGATCGCCGCGGGTGGCTCGGACCAGACGGTGCGGCTGTGGGATGCGCAAACGGGTGAGCATCGCCACACCTTAGACGGACATACCCGTGAGGTGTATAGCGTGGCGTATGCGCCCAATGGCCAACAGATCGCCTCCGGCGGTCGTGACAATACGGTGCGGCTGTGGGACGCGCAAACTGGTCTGCCCATCTTCACCTTAAATGGGCATACCAGCGCGGTTAAGAGTGTAGTGTATGCATCCAACAGCCAGCAGATTGCCTCCAGAGATGATTTCAATAAAGTGCTTCTGTGGGATGCGCAAACCGGTCAACTCAGCCAGACTTTAAGCGGGCATACCAATGAGATTTGTAGCGTGGCGTATTCGCCCAATGGTCAGCAAATCGCCTCCGGCGGTCGTGACAATACGGTACGGCTGTGGGACGGGTACCTGGGCCAGCTTAGCCACAACTTAAACGGACATAACAGCGGGGTCTCAAGCGTGGCGTATGCGCTGAATGGCCAGCAGATCGCCTCCGGCAGTTGGGATCAAACGGTGCGGCTATGGGACGTGCAAACCGGCCAACTCACTCACACCTTAAGTGGGCATGCCAGCGCGGTTAAGAGCGTGGTGGCTTCACCCGACGGCCAGCAGATTGCCTCCACAGATGAGGCCAATACAGTGCTTCTGTGGGACGCGCAAACGGGTGAACGAAGCCACCTCTTAAGCGGACATACCGGCCCAGTTAATAGCGTGGTGTATTCGCCGAACGGCAAACACATCGCCTCCGCCAGTTCTGACCGGACAGTGCGTCTGTGGGACGCGCAAACCGGTGAGCCTCTCCAAACCTTAAGCGGGCATCACAACATGATTTGGAGCGTGGCGTATTCACCCGACGGCCAGCAAATCGTCTCCGGCGATTGGAGTGCCGGGATACGTCTGTGGCATGCGCAAACCGGTCAACTCAGCCATACCTTAAGCGGACATACCGGCAAGGTTTATAGCCTCGTGTATGCGCCCAATGGCAAGCAGATTGCATCCGGCGATGAGGACAATAAAGTCCATCTATGGGACGCACAAACCGGTCAGCTCAGCCACACCTTAAACGGACATGCATTAAACCGGAATATGGGCGTGCATGGAAGTATGGTGTATTCGCTGAATGGCCAGCAGCTCGCCACCTACGCGGATGACAAGAAGGTGCTGCTGTGGGATACGCAAACCGGTCAGCTAAGCCACACCTTAAGTGGTCATACCGGCGATGTGCTGAGCGTGAAGTATTCGCCCAACGGCCAGCAGCTTGCCTCCGGCAGCCGTGACAGTACGGTGCGTCTATGGGATGTGTCCTCGGGGCACTGTCGGATGGTGATTCGAGCTTTTGGTGGGGCAGTTTATAGTGTTGCCTGGAAAGAGGCCAGCAACGAAGAGATCGGCAACGGCAATTATTTGGTAACCGGCTGTGCTGATAAATCCGTTCGCTTGTGGCAGATTATAGAAGAGGGTGGTCAATTCGACGTGCGTTTGAACTGGAGCTCAACCCATGATGTGCTGACCGTGACGGATACTTCGATCCAAGATGTACATGGCTTAAGCCATGCGAACCAGCGACTCTTAAAACAACGCGGGACTGTGGGTAAGCCGATTCCGCCTTTAAGTTTCAAAGGGGCAGGTAAGAGGCTCATCAGCATGGGATCCGTGGCCTCTAAACTCACGCTGCCGGCAGAACGCACGACGCTGCCGCCAGCACAGCCCGTTCCACCTGCTGGACAATCACTAAAGGCCAGTGCCATCAGCGCATGAACCTTACCCCTCTCGGTGTACTGCCTTGAGAAATCGATCGCGGCTTCGCAACCCTCTAAAGTTAGCTGGAGGGTTGCAGGTTCGCATCGAGGTTAATGGTTATATAATCAGGAAACCCAACACCAGTGGGGCATTTTACATCCGCGGCTGAAGATCTTCCGAATACCTGGTGCCTTGATAGCAAAGCAAAAATATCTATGTTTACTCCTATTTTCGGCTCTGCAATTCAACATTATTCGGCCGTACAAAAGCCTCCTGCGTCTTCATTACTCTCGCTACCGTTAGAAATACAAGAAGAAATAGAAAGTCGACTGGATACGACAGCCCTGCAGGCGCTTTTTGCAGCGCTGACTACAGTGACTCGCAACGGAGAGCCAACTGACTCTACTGTCTTAAAATTGCACCTGCTACAGCAAAGAGTTCCACCAGAATACCAGCATGATTTAGCTAGATCAGATGCTGATTTAAAAATATTTGCATTGAACCAACTCCAGAGCTTATGGAAATCAAATCAGCTTGATCAAGTCATAGAAAAGCCTACACTCTTTAAGCTGCTACTTCTCGTTTGCGATCCAACGATATTTGAATTTTTAAAGAAGACCATCCAACAAGAACCGGAGTTAAAGCAAAGACTACTGGATTGGGTCGAACGCTCAAAAACAGAAGAGGTGCAAACCATAGCAGCCAATGCATTAACGCTCTTGGTCAAAGCGGGTATTGCTTTGACCGAACAAGATTTCAGAGGAATTCGAGTCCCTGGGGCAGATTTGAGCTATGGTGTTTTTGCCCATACACAATTCGAGGAAGCTGATTTAAGCGGCAGTAATTTACAGGGGGCATGGTTAAGCCAAGCGAATCTAAGCCATGCGAAAATGGCTAAAGTTCGGTTTGGAGAGCGGCCTGCTTTAGAGATTGGAAGTTGGGTTCATGCTTGCTGTTATTCGCCAGATGGCCAGTGGCTAGCTGTTGCTACAGAAACGCACAGTATACAGCTGTACGCTGCTAAAACTTTAAAGCTCAAACACACGTTTGAGTGGCTTTATGGTGCGGTGCTAAGTATCGCTTTCAGTGCAGATGGCCAGTGGCTAGCTGCGGGAGGGGAGAACTTGACGGCGAGGCTATGGAGTATAGAGAGTGGTTTTAAGAAAGAGCCTAAGACATTTAGATGGCATTATGATGTGGTAAAAAGTGTCTCCTTGAGCCCGGATGGCCAGTGGCTAGCCGCGGCAAATGGCGATGAGGTGAAGCTGTGGGATACAGCGAGCGACTCTGAGCAAACGCCTAAGATATTTGAAGGGCATGGTGACAGTGTGACGAGTGTCTTATTCAGTGCCGATGGTATGTGGCTAGTCTCGGCGAGCGAGGACAAGGCAGTTAAGCTATGGGAAGTAGAGGGCAGCCCAGATCAAACGCCTGAAACATTTGCAGGGCATGAAGAGGCGGTGACGAGTGTCTCGTTCAGCGCTGATGGCAAATGGCTCGCGTCGGGGAGTGAGGACGAGACAGTCAAACTCTGGTGGGTAAAAGGCGGTGCAGATCAGCTTCCTAAAACCTTTAAGGGGCATAGCGGTAATGTAAGTAGTGTCTCATTTAGCGCCGATGGCAAGTGGTTAGCCTCGGCGAGCGACGACAAGACAGTCAAACTCTGGTGGGTAGAAGGCAGCTCAGAGCAAATGCCTAAAACCTTTGAAGGGCACAGCAGTTATGTCAATAGTGTTTCGTTCAACCCCGACGGAAAGTGGCTTGCCTCAGGCAGCAACGACAAGGCAGTCAAGCTGTGGAGACTAGAGCGCGGCTTAGATCAAACCCCCAAGTTGTTTGCAGGGCATTTTGATAGGGTGATGAGTATCTCGTTGAGCGCCGACGGAAAACGGCTTGCCTCGGGAGGCTATGACAACACAGTGAAGCTGTGGAGCGTAGAAAGTGACTCGGAACGAGTACTAAAAACGTTTGCTGGGCATCATGGTGGCGTGACGAGTGTTTCGTTAAGCGCTGATGGTGAGTGGTTGGCCTCGGGAGGTTTTGATAAAACAGTCAAACTCTGGCGTGTAGGAAGCGACTCGGAGCAAGCATTTAAGACTTTTGAAGGGCATCGCGGTAGGGTGACAAGTGTCTCATTGAGCACGGATGGCAAGTGGCTGGCATCAGGGAGCCAGGATCGTACAGTGAAGCTGTGGAGCCTAGAAAGTGGCTCAGAACAAGCACCTACGACATTTCAAGGGCATTATGATGGCGTAACAAGTGTTTCGTTCAGCGCTGATAGCAAATGGCTAGCCGCAGCCGGATGGGATAGGGATATTAAGCTGTGGCATGTAGAGAGCGGCATAGGGCAAGTGCCTAAGATATTTCAAGGGCGGGCGGACGATCGCAGTGTATATAGTGTTTCGTTCAGCAACGATGGCAAGCGGCTGGCCTCGGGGCGTTGGGACAGGGTGAAGCTGTGGGATCTAGAAAGCAGCTCAGAGCAAGTGCCTAAGATATTTACCGGGCATCGTGGAGAAGTCAATAGTGTAGCGTTCAGTGCTGATGGTAAATGGCTGGCCTCGGGGAGTGAAAAGACAGTGAAGCTGTGGTCGCTATCCTTAGGGCAATGCGTTACAACCATTAAGGATTTTAACGGATTTATTTATTCAGTCGTTTGGCAAAAGATAGAAGAAGGTAAAACGCACTTAATCACAGCGGGAGCAGATAAAACCATCAGGAAATGGCGCATAGAAGGCGAAGACAAGAAACATGCGGCGGTATTAGAGTGGACCTCTTATCAAGCCACGTTGACAGCGACAGAAACCCGTATAAAAGGAGCCGTAGGATTAAGTGAAATGAATGCGCAATTGCTTAGACAGCGTGGCGCTGAAATCCAGTGACTTGTAGTAGTTGTGATCTGACCTGACAGTTATCCGGTTTGATGAGGGCAGTCGCGGTGCTGTGAATCAACTGCTGAAGAGCGTAGTGCGGGAAATCCGCACGCTACGATCTGTGCGAGCTGGGGACGGGTGACTGCCTCCGGTCACCTGGTCCTGAGGGGGAAATTCCCTCGGGCTACTCGACCATTTACATCCGCGGCTGAAAAGCAGCGGAAAAAGGATGATCAATAGTGCTTACCCCGAGGGCGTGTGCACGTTTTAGATAGGCCTGAACCACAGCGGGGTTTTCGAGCTGCTTGACCACAGTGGCATCAACGAAGCGAGACATCTCTTGTGTAAAAGCGGCAGATTTCTCGGGGGTCTTTAGTTTTTCAATCTGTTCACTGAGACACTCTTTGAATCGCGCTTCTTCCCAGCCGTAGTCGATCAGCTTGCGGCCAACGAGATCAAAGTCAAGTTCGGTACCCAGGTCAGTCAGAAACTTAATATCCCATATGTCGCGAGCTTTGAGAAAAGGCCGAGCGCCCAGTGCGACGATCTTGTCCGCGAGGATCTCTCGCTTCGATTCTGCCAGGATGAGCATCTGTTTATGCTGCGCTGGCAGATGTGGATAGTTTGCGGTCACCGCCACCAAGTCAGGGTCATGAGCGGGAACACTGGCTACCTCGATGTTGATCACCTGGTTCTGAGGACTGCTGAGGTCAGCTTGCGGCACTCGAACGCGAGCCCTCCAACGCGCTACATTCACGCCATCAGAAGTCGGCCGATCCTTTGGTGCTTTGATCTCAACCTCCAACCCATAGGCCTCGCCAATTTCTCGCTGCAAGAGGTCTGCAAATGGTGCCATCGTTGCCGGATCGAACGAGATACCTGCGGCGAAGTCGAGATCTTCCGAATACCTGGTGCCTTGATAGCAAAGTCGCAGGGCGGTGCCCCCTTGAAAGGTCAGCGTGCTGGACGCGCCGCTCTGGCCCAACGCGTACAGGATTTCATAGTGTAGAATTTCTTTCACAATTGTATTGACGGGAACGCGGCGTTCCGTCGCATATCGGCCGGCCAATTGGAGAAGGTCACTCTGTGTGCGCATGTTCATAAGATTCTTCGGTGGGTTCAGTCACGAGGTCTAGGTTACGGCCCACTCTGCGCAGGTCGCGTAGGGCACAGTCCGGTGTCGCAATCCAGATGCTCCGCCGCTCGTCCCACTTGAGATGTGGACGCAAATCCGAGATCCGGCGTGCCGTGTGTACGAATTCCAGTGCGCCGTATGGCGTCTGGAAAGTCTGGGACCGACCTGTTGTCATTAGCGTGAGGCGGGAAGGAATCTGAGAGATCCAGCCGGCTTCGGATAGCACCGATTCCATGCTTAGGTAGCTCAGGTCCCACGGCCGCAGAAAAGAAACCAGGGCGGCGAGCAGGTTGTCGGGTAAACAGCGCGCTCGCGGATTGATATAAAGCCCGCGTGCCACCCGGACAATTAGCCCGGTGTTTTGGTGCGTCGAGAGCGCTTTTAGCCGAGCCCGGTCGTCGCCTGGGAAGAGTAGCTTCAAGGTGTTGGACGAAAAGGTCCAGACGCCCGCAGCGTCCCAGTGTTCTAGCGCAACCACCAATTCCCGTAGGCGCATTTAAATATATAGTAAGTGAACAATAAAGTTCATTATATGTGAAGATATTCTATATGTACAGAGAAAGCCTCTTCCAGCAGGGACAGATCCTAGAAGCCGAGCAAAAGAATCCGCGCGATGATATGCTTGCACAAATAGACGCTGAGCTGCGCGGCAGCATCGCAAATATCGCGGCCGCTAGTAAGTTCGAAGTATAGGCTATCCAGCGTCGCCGTTTTGCATTGCGTTATTTGCTTCACATCACACCTGCTAGCGGTTTACGTTCGGCAGGGCCGTGTTTCATATTCAAAGGAGCACTTCGATGACATTACATAAGAACGACGATATCGCTGCAGGCTGCCTGCCTGCAGAACAACTCGCGGCAAACTTCGCCGATGTGGCGCCCCCGCTCAGCGCTCACGCGGCGGTTGTCGAGGCGCACCGCTGCTACTACTGCTACGATGCGCCGTGTGTTAACGCATGCCCAACGAGTATTGATATTCCAGGCTTTATCCGCAAAATTGGCAATGGCAACCTGATGGGCGCCGCGCGCGACATTCTATCAGCCAACCCTCTTGGCGGCATGTGCGCACGCGTGTGTCCGACCGAGATTCTGTGCGAAGGCGCTTGTGTACTCAACCACCAAGACAGCATGCCGGTTGCGATCGGTGCGTTGCAACGGCATGCAACCGATCACCAGATGGCGCATGAAGTGGTATCGGGTAAACCGCTCTTCACCCGGGCAGCCGATACTGGGCGGCATGTCGCCGTGGTCGGTGCTGGGCCAGCCGGCCTCGCATGCGCGCATACGCTCGCGCTGAGTGGACATCGGGTAACGATCTTCGATGCGCATGACAAGCCGGGCGGACTCAATGAGTACGGCATCGCCGCGTATAAAACTGTCGACGATTTTGCGCAGCGTGAAGTGCAATGGCTACTGTCGATCGGCGGCATCGAGTTGCACGCCCGGCACCAACTCGGTCGCGACATCGCGCTGACGCAGTTGCGTGAACAGTTTGACGCCGTGTTTCTCGGCATCGGGCTGGGTGGCATCAATGCGCTGCAAGCCGACGGCGAAACGTTTGGCGGTGTGCTGAACGCGGTCGATTTCATCGCCCAGCTACGCCAAAGCGAAGACCTCAGCACGTTGCCGGTCGGACACCACGTGGTTGTAATCGGCGGTGGCAACACCGCGATCGATGCCGCCGTACAAAGCGTCAAACTTGGCGCGCGGCAGGTCACGATGGTCTACCGGCGCGGCGCAGCGCAGATGAGCGCGACATGGGCAGAACGTGACTTCGCACGAAAACAAGGCGTGGTGCTGCTCGAATGGGCCAGGCCGCTGCGCATCGTTGGCATGCCGCATGCCGGCAGTGGCGACGCGCATGCGAGCGCAGTGCAGTTCGAGACTACACGGCTGGATGCCGAAGGCCGGCTCGAAGGGACCGGCGAGACATTTTGCATCAAAGCGGACGTTGTGCTAAAGGCAATAGGCCAGACGCTTGTATCCGATGGCATTGACGCACAACTGCTGACGCTCGACGGCGCACGGATCGCGGTGGACGCCGATGGTGCCACGTCACTGCCTGGTGTTTGGGCAGGTGGCGACTGCACTAACCATCAGGCGCTCGATTTAACCGTGCAGGCCGTGCAGGACGGCAAGCTCGCCGCGCACGCGATCAGCCGGCAGCTCGCCCGCACCGTGGCCAAAGCCGTGTAACAGAGCACAACCTCGCATAGCCAATTGCAATTCCACATTGACATCAGAAAACTAGAGAGCCGATCATGCCTGACCTTCGCTGCACAATAGCTGGTATCACGTCGCCGAACCCGTTTTGGCTCGCGTCCGCGCCACCCACCGATAAGGCCTACAATGTCAATCGCGCATTCGAGGCTGGCTGGGGCGGCGTGGTCTGGAAAACACTCGGCCTCGACCCACATGTGGTCAACGTAAGCTCGCGCTATGGCGCGACGACGCACAACGGCCGGCGCATCGCGGGACTGAACAATATCGAGTTGATCACCGACCGACCACTCGATGTGAACCTGCGTGAAATTGCCCAGGTCAAGCGCGACTGGCCGGATCGTGCATTGATCGTCTCGCTGATGGTGCCATGCGACGAGTCCGCATGGAAATCGATCTTGTCCCAGGTTGAGGATACCGGCGCCGATGCGGTCGAACTCAATTTCGGCTGTCCGCACGGGATGAGCGAACGTAACATGGGCGCAGCGGTTGGCCAAGTGCCCGAATACGTGGAGATGGTCACGCGCTGGGTCAAGCAAGCGAGCAGGTTGCCGTGCCTCGTCAAGCTGACGCCAAACATTACCGACATCCGGCTCGGCGCGCGTGCTGCATACGCAGGGGGGGCCGACGGCGTGTCGCTGATTAATACAATCAACTCGATTATTGCAGTTGACCTGGACCAGATGGCGCCAGAGCCAACCGTTGACGGCAAAGGCACGCACGGCGGCTACTGCGGACCGGCGGTTAAGCCAATCGCATTGCATATGGTGGCTGAAATCGCGCGGGATGCAAAGACGTCTGGGTTGCCGATCTCCGGCATCGGCGGCATCTCGAACTGGCGCGATGCGGCTGAGTTCATCGTACTCGGCGCGAGCAGCGTGCAGGTGTGCACGGCGGCGATGCACTACGGCTTCCGGATCGTCAACGACATGATTGACGGTTTGTCGAACTGGATGGACGACAAAGGTTTTGCAACACTCGACGATTTGTGTGGCCGCGCGGTGCCTAATGTCACCGACTGGAAGTACTTAAATCTGCAATACGACGTCAAGGCGCGTATCGATCAGTCGCGATGCATTCAATGCGGACTGTGCCATATTGCATGTGAAGACACTTCCCACCAAGCGATTACAGCGAGTCGCGATGGTCAGCGTTATTTCGAGGTGGTCGACAAAAACTGCGTCGGATGCAATTTATGCATGCATGTGTGCCCAGTCGATCAATGCATCACGATGGCGCGCGTTGACGCTGGTGGCTACGCGAACTGGACCACGCATCCGAACAACCCAGCATGCCAGGCCGAGCCCCGCGTTGCTTCATTAAAAAAGGTTATCGAAGGAGACTAACGTTGTTATGCTCTTTCTGACGGGGTGCAGCGCTTTGATTAGTTCGGAATGGAGAGCCGCCGGCACGCCGATTATCTCGTTGGACTGGCATGCATCGAGCCACCTGCAGAAACATGACTCAACCACTGTCCCTTGATTGATCTCAGACAGTTTGTCATAGCGTTGATAAGCAAAAGCAATGCCGTCAGCTCGCAATTCAATACGGCCATCAGAATACTCATAAACTTCAATATATCGATTGATGAGCTTGCGAGCTTCAGGAGTGTCTTCAAGAATGTAAATCACCCGATCATATTGCACAGTTAGCGAGCGCGTCACACAACGCGACTGACGCTATGTCAAAATCATATCGGGATCTTCATCTTTGCGCAGTGGCCCCCGTACCACTCGTCGTCTCGTAGCGCCCACTACGAAAGATGCTTGCCTTATCACTGTAAAACGCAACGGGCTTACCGTATTGCTCCAGGTACCTACGAGTCGCCTCGAAATAGCTAAAAGCCGATCCTTGTACCAAATTATGAAAAAATCTATTCAAAAAAATAGCAGTAAAATGTCGCATTTTGCCCTCATTAGATGGCAAGTGGCTCTGTAATTTAACTTAAAGATATCTATGTCAGCTTATATCTCAAGCAATGCAATTTTCCCCTATTCCGCCATCCAGAAGTCCCAAACACCCTCTTTATTTTCATTACCGACCGAAATCCAACAAGAAGTAGAAAGCTATTTGGATGCGGCAGCCTGGCAGAATTTCTTTAAAGCGTTGATTACAGTAACACGTGATGGCGAGCCGATAGATTCACCTACTCTTAAGTTTCACTTGTTGCTACAAAAGGTTCCATCTGAATATCAGCAAGCTATAGCCAAATCAGATGCGAGCCTGCACGCATTTGCATGGAACCAACTCCAACTGTTATGGGAATCCGGTCAGCTTGATCAAGTGGTAGAAAAGACCGCACTTTTTAAGCTAATACTTTTGGCTTGTGATCCAGCGATATTGGAATTCTTAAGGGAGAAAATCCAACAGGAACCCGATTTGAAGCAAAAACTACTGAATTGGGTTGAACGCTCGAAAACAGAAGAAGTGCAACCCATAGCCGCTAATACGCTGGCGCTGTTCGTCAAAGCGGGAGTAGCTTTGAGTGGGCAAGACTTCAGCGGAATTCGTGTTCCTGGAGCAGATTTAAGCTCTGGAATATTTGATCATACTGGATTTGAAAACGCCGATATAAGCGGAAGTAATTTGCGGGGAGCGTGGTTACGTCAAGCAGATCTACGCCATGCCAAGCTAGATAATGTCAAATTTGGCGAACTACCTACTTTAGAGGTTGGCGAACGTATTGACGTTTGTTGCTACTCTCCAAATGGGCAATGGTTAGCGGTTGGGGGTTCGGGTAGTATTAAGTTATACGAAGCAAAAACGCTAAAGCTTACGCATACATTTTCTGTTAATCAAAGTTCGGATATAAATAGTCTTACGTTTAGTGCCGATGGTAAATGGCTGGCTGCGGGGGAAAGTAGATACGGTGAATACGAAATTTATTTTCGTGGGAGCACGGATGTAGTAGTCAATCTTTGGAGCATAGAAAATAACTCCGAAACAACACCTAAGATATTTGAAGGCTATTATAGCGCCTCATTTAGCGCCGATAGCAAATGGCTGGCCTTGAAAGGCTTTTATGAGGTAAAGCTGTGGGACGTGGAAAGCGATTTCGATCGGGTACTGGAAACATACGAAGACCTTGATTATCCAGTCAATATGTTTCTTGATCATTCGGCAAATAAGATCTCGTTCAGCGCCGATGGCAAGTGGCTAGCATTTGGCCGGAAAGATAGCATTAGACTGTACGACGCCAAGACTCAGGAATTCAAGTACACATTTGGAGTAAAGGAGCGAATTGACACTAGTGTATTCTCGTTCAGTGCTAATGGCAAATGGCTGGTCGCTGCCAATCATACTGACTTAAAACTATGGAACATAGAGAGTGGCCCTCAGCAAGTACCAAAAACGTTTGCGAAGCACAACCACAGCGGCGTAGTCAGTATTGCATTCAGTCCTGATAGCAAATGGCTGGCGTCAGGGGGGGATAGCACAGTAACGCTATGGAGCATAGAAAGCGGCGCAGCACAAGCGACCAAGGCATGGGCAAGTTATTGTCAATGGGTGAAGAGTCTTTCATTTAGCACCGATAGCAAATGGCTGGCTATTCTGTGGAGCGGTGTGCAACTCTGGGAAGTAGGGAATACACCTAATACGTTTGAAAGCCGTAGCTTAGGAGCAGATAGCCTTTCTTTAAGCACGGATGGCAAATGGCTAGCTTCAAGGAGTTTGGATGATAATACAGTAAAGCTGTGGTGTTTAGAAAATAGCTCAGCTCAAGTGCTTAAAATGTTTGAAGGGCATACGGAAAAGATAACAAGTATTTCGCTGAGCGCAGATGGCAAGTGGCTGGCGGCAGGGAATCAGAATGGCACAGTCAATCTGTGGAACGTAGAGGATTGCGATAGCTTAGAGAAAAAGTCCAAAACGTTTAGCGCACATCTTAGTAAAGTTTATAGCGTTTCACTCAGTGCCGATGGCAAATGGCTAGCATCAGGAGGGGAGGATTGCACAGCGAAGTTGTGGAACACAGAAAGTGATTCAGAGCAAGAACCTAAGACATTCAGCTTTAATGATCGTGTATGGGGTGTTTCGTTGAGCGCGGATGGCAAATGGCTGGCTTCGGGGAAGCGTGACGCAGTGTCGCTATGGAGCGTGGAAAGTGGTTCAGCACAAGCGACCAAGATATTTGCGGGGGTTAATCAATATCAGGGAAGTGTTTCATTCAGCGCTGATGGCAAATGGCTAGCATCAAAAGGGGCTAATTTTGAGGTGAAGTTGTGGAGTGTAGAAAATAGCCCAGGGCAAACACCTAAAACGTTTACAGGACATACTCGGGAGGTCACAAGTTTTTCGTTGAGTGCAAATGGCAAATGGCTGGCATCGGGGAGTAGGGATAAGACAGTGAAGCTGTGGTCAATATCTTCAGAGCAATGTGTAGCTACAATTAAGGATTTTCATAGTTCAGTCAACTCTGCAGTTTGGCGACAGACAGAAAAGGGGAAAACGCAGTTAATCATAGGAGGAGCAGATAATTCAATACAATTATGGCGAATAGAGGAAAAAGGAGACACGTGTGAAGCACTATTAGAGTGGAGATCGTGTTATCCACAAGTAGCACTAACAGCTACTGGAGCCCGTTTAGAAGGGGCCGTAGGGCTAAGCGAATTGAATACACGTCTGCTTAATCAACTTGGCGCGGAAGCCGAGTCGTAATCAATATTAGCCGTAGGCCTGAGTCCCTAATCAGGTCCACGGTTAGATCGAGGATGTCGAGGCGCTGTTGCCGTGGAATTTTAACGTCGTGCGCAATATCAGTTAGCTCGTATTGATTGCCATCAAATTCGGCTATCATTAGCTTTTGCTCACCAATCTCTACTTTTAAGTTACATTAAAAAGGGGGGATTGCCCTATCCACTTGGTACGAAAAGATAGACGATGAATTCCATTCAAAACTCTACGCACTCATACTCTACGCCTCAGGGGCTTGCAGCACCGCAGCCTCTGTCATTGCAGCTCCTCCCATTTGAAATACACAAAGAAATAATAGACTTGTTACCTCCCTGGCAACGCCAGCTCGCTTATAGCGAGTTAGCCAGCTTTGCTCATAGTGGCAAAGAAGTACGCTACCTTAAGGAGAAACTAGCTTTAGTATTGCGAGAGGTTCCAAAGCAATATCAACGCGCTGTGCTCAGATTAGATGAGCAGTTGCAAATCTTTGCGCAGAAGCAGTTCAATGCCTTATTGAGTTCAGCAGAGCCTGCTCAAGTGGTTACCAAGCCCATGCTCTTTCAATTGTTATATCTAGTTGGTGAGCCAGCGGTGTGGACAAAATTAGGCGAGCGCATCCAAAGCGAACCGGCCCAAAGGCAAGCGCTATTAACTTTGGTTGAAAACTCTAAAAAAGAAAATGCAGATCAAAAAGCAAAGGAGCACGCAGCCAATGCGATAACACTCTTGAGTAGATCGGGGGAGCAGTTTAATGGAAAGGATTTGCGCAATATCAAGATTCCTGGGGCAGATTTAAGTTATGGCCAATTCGACCATGCTCAGTTGCAAGGTGCACATTTAACCGGGGTGAAGTTTCGAAATGCGTGGCTGCGCGGGACTAATTTAAGCGGTGCACACATGGACGGAGTGCAATTTGGTGAGCTGCCTTATCTGCAGGAAGTGAGAGATGCGAGCGTCTACGCCTATTCCCCAGATGGGAAGAGATGCGCTGTGGGTCTATCAAATGGCGATATCAGCGTATATTTAACTTCGAATTGGAACAAAATCTGGTATCTTCTCAATAACCCGGGGCAACCATCGCACAACGCTGCGCTGTTTGGCCGGCTCGCTTGGTCAAGATCGGCGGAGCAGCGTGCTCGCGCGACGTAACGAATTTCGCTTGTAAACGGTAGAGGGTGATGTTAACGTTCATCACGCCGACATCATTTCTGCCACATTTATGACCCTCCCTCCAAAATTTACACTACCCGACATTGCACGAGAGGACCTCGGGCCGCAGGATCAGGAGTTGCGGGCGTGGATCGAGCAACTCGTAGAAGTAGCTAATGGCTTGCAGCAAGAGGTTGAGCAATTGAAACAGAAGGCCGCCCGACTCAAAAAAGCCAGGGGTACGTAGCGTGAGAAGCGCCATGCTGAAGAAACTCTCAGCACCGTATGTCGCCGAAGTCGATCGGACGCCGGCGGTCATGAAGGTGTTCGCATGGAGTGACGGACTGGTCGAAATCATCCATCAATTGCTGGAGGACATAGGGCATCTGAAAGACGAAGTCGCGGTGCTCCAGGGGGAAAAGAAGCGTCCGACGTTCAAGCCAAGCCGCATGAACGAGGATGCTGGCAAGCCTGCCAAACCAGATCAAACGCAGAATGAGGAAGCGGCCAAACGGCCCGGATCAGCGAAGAAGCACAAGACGGCGCAACTGAAGATTGATCGTGACACAATCATCGAACCGGCCGAGCCGATTCCGCCAGGTTCCCGATTCAAGGGCTATCGTGATTTCGTAGTGCAAGAGTTGACAATCGAATCACGCAACACGCGGTATCGACTGGCACGCTGGCAAACGCCAGACGGCCAGACTCTGATCGGGCAGCTTCCCAAATCAGTCGGCGGTGGCCATTTTGGCCCGGCTCTGGTGAGCTATGTGCTCTACCAGCACTACCATTGTCACGTCACGCAGCCGCTGCTATGCGAGCAACTGCGGGAATGGGGCATCGAGATCTCAGTGGGGCAGGTAAACACGCTGTTGCAAGAAGGCAAAGAGCAGTTTCATGCGGAAAAAGACGGGCTGTTATCGACCGGCTTGGCGCTCTCGGCGTATGTAACGGTTGATGATACCGGCACGCGGCATCGAGGCCGGAGCGGCTACGTCACCCACATTGGTAACCCGCATTTCGCGTGGTTCAAAAGCACGGACTCGAAGAGCCGGATCAATTTCCTGGCATTATTGCGTGCGGGCCATGGCGATTACCAGATCAACGAAGACGCGCTCGCGTACATGAAAAAGCAGGGGCTCTCGCAAGTGTTCCTGGACGCGCTGCGGCAACACGAGAGCACAAGCTTCGCTGACCAGGGAGCGTGGCAGCACCACCTGGATTGTTTGGGGATGGACGCTCCGCGCCACCGCAACATTGCTACCGAGGGCGCACTGCTGGGTAGTCTGAAGCAGCGTGGCGTCTCCCCAGATCTGGCCATCATCAGCGATGATGCAGGGCAGTTCAACGTGCTGATTCACGGATTATGTTGGGTCCATGCAGAAAGATTGGTACATAAGATGCTACCGCTCAATGATCAACATCGAGAGGACATCGCCCGGGTGCGTGACGAGATCTGGACGCTCTATGCCGATCTGAAAGCATACAAGCTGCAGCCCACGGCTACAGACAAAAAAACACTGGCGGCGCGCTTTGATACGATCTTCACCCAGAAGACCCGCTACGCAACACTCAATCGTCTGCTCAGGCGGATTCACCAAAATAAATCCGAGTTACTACTGGTGTTAGAACGCCCTGAGGTTCCACTCCACACCAACGACAGTGAACGCGACATTCGCGATCACGTGAAAAAGCAAAAGATCAGTGGTGGCACGCGAAGCGAGCTCGGTCGGCAATGTCGCGATACTTTCTCCACCCTGAAGAAGACCTGTCGCAAGCTGGGCATCTCGTTCTGGGATTACCTCACCGACCGCATTTCGTGCAGCGATCAAATTCCACTTCTGCCGCACCTTGTCGAACAATCCATCGCAGCCTCTGCTTGAGCAGTTTGCCGGCGTTCGCCCCGGGTTATTGAGAAGGTACAAAATCTGTACTTTAAATGGCCATAGAAATTCTATTAAAAGTATGGCGTATTCGCAAAATGGGAATCAACTTGCTTCGAGCAGTATTGAGACTGTGCAACTGAGGAATGCGGAAACCGGTGCGCTCACTTTTACCTCACGAGGACATATAGGTGCTATTACAAGTATGGCGTATTCGCCAAGTGGGAATCAGCTTGCTGCGAGCAGTGTTGATAGAACGGTGCGGACGTGGAACACGGAAACGGGTGAACTCACGCACACCCTAAGAGGACATATTTCGCGAATTATGAGTATGGTGTACTCGCCCAACGGAAATCAGCTTGCTTCGGGCGATCAGGATGGCACCGTGCGACTGTGGAACACGGCAACAGGTGAGCTCACGCACACCCTAGTAAGACATACCGACAAGGTTACAAGCTTGGCATACTCGCCAAATGGGAGTCAGCTTGCTTCGGGCAGCGATGATTGTACGGTGCGACTGTGGAACACGAAAACGGGTGAGCCCACGCTCACCCTAGAAGGCCATGCCCTATCGATTACGAGTGTGGTGTATTCCCCAACTGGTGATCAGCTTGCTTCGGGCAGTCAGGATAAAACAGTGCGGCTGTGGAATACGAAAACAGGCGCTCTTGACCACATCTTTGAAGGACATACAGGTTCTGTTACAAGCGTGGCGTATTTGCCGAATGGTGACCAGCTTGTTTCGCGCAGTCATGATAAAACGGTGCGGCTATGGGACGCAAAAATTGATACTCCTGGATACATCCCGAAGTGGCGTATCGGTGCTGTTACAAACGTGGCGTATTCGCCGAATGGAGATCAGATTGCTTCGACCCGCGGTGACTATACGACGCAATTGTGGAACACGAAAACCGGTGGGCCCATGCACACTCTAGAGGGACATACCGGCAAGGTTACAAGCGTGGCGTACTCACCCAATGGAGATTGGCTTGCTTCAGGCAGTTGGGATAAAACAGTGAGATTGTGGAGCGCGAAAACAGGCAAGCTCATGCGCACCTTACAAGGACACACCGATTCTATTACAAGCGTGGCGTATTCACCGAGCGGAAATGGGCTTGCCTCGGGCGGCGATGACCGTAGGGTGCGACTGTGGAACGCAAAAACGGGGGCTCTCATTTACACATTACTAGGGGCAGGCCGGATTAGAAGCATGGCGTACTCGCCCAACGGGAGTCAGCTTGCTGCAGGTAGCGATGACGCAATAGTGCGGGTATGGAACGCGCAAACTGGCAGTATTCTCTTGACGCTCTCTTGGTTGTTGAATGCGTGGACAATTAACCCCATGCGCACCTTAACAGGCCATACCCATGGTGTTACAAGCGTAGCGTATGCGCTAAGCGGAAATCAGCTGGCTTCGGGTAGCGATGACCGTACGGTGCGACAGTGGAATGCAAAAACGGGCGTCCATATACGCACCTTACAGGGACATACCCACCCGATTACAAGCGTGGCGTATTCGCCAAATGGGTATCAACTAGCTTCGGGCAGCAATGACTGTACAGTACGAATTTGGGATGTGGATTCGGGTGATTGTTTAGTGGTGATGAACGATTTTCACGAGAGTGTCCGTAGCGTTTCTTGGAAACAAACCTCCAGCGACACCTATTTGGTAACCAGCTGCGCGGATCATTCTGTCCGTACTTGGCAGATCATAGAAAAGGGGGGCAGCTATCAAGCGCAGCTATGCTGGAGTTCAAGTCACGATAGGCTAAACGTGACGAATACGTTGGTCCAAGACACAAAAGGCTTAAGTCAAGTGAATACACAGCTTCTCGAGCAGCGCGGGGGCGTGGGTCAACCTACTACATCTTTATGACAGGCACCCACTCCGCCAGAGAGTAGTTCACTCTCGTTTGCTCATCTAGCTTGAGAGAAGAGAATACAAAGTCATAGTCGGACTGTCTGAGCGCTATCAGGGGCAGACGCAGAATTCGGGCAAAAAAGCACGTTAGCTGCACCAAGCTTCAGCCCCCAGAATAAAACACTCTCTTATATTTGTATAAACGTACGGCCGGCTATGCGCGGTAACCAATATGCATGGCAAGCACCAAGCGGTGGAGATCTTTGTGGCGCGCATCGATCAGCGCGCGTTCCTTGGTAGAGAATGTGAAGAAAGTATTCAGCTTAAACTCGTTGAGTTCGGACGGGACCTGCCGCAAGCCAAGGTAAGGGACATGCCAATGATCCATTGCTTTTCAGCCAATGAAAAAAAACTATGCCATCATAACGCGTCAAAAATGGCTATCAGAAAACCATTGATTTATAAGCATATTTTTATACTGAACCCATGTAAACCCGCATGGATACTAGGGGACGTTACCGTCGTTTATTGCACTAAAATCAAAGGGACCCCGATACTGGGCAAAGTGTTTGTCCCAATATGTCCCAATATGTCCCAATATGTCCCAATACTTATAAGGTACTCTCATTACGATCCTGCAGCACCCATACTGCACTTCTATGCTGGCCTTTTAAATAAACCAATCCAATGGTTTGCAAATATTGCAAATCTCTCAAGATCGTTTTGCTTGAAGCAGAAAATGTTTGCGGCTTCGTAGTAGAGGTTTGCGAAGTCAGATATTTCAAAATTTCCTGTTTAGTGGCTGTTTTTACTTCTTTGAGAAATTCCATGATCTTTTCTTGCCTAGAGTTCATAGCATCGGTGACACGACTAGGTTGGCTAATAGGAGTTTTAAATCTAAAAATGACTACCAAGCCTCCTGAGCGTTCTTCAAATATAGGCTCCGGGATTCCTTCCATTTTGCAGAAATCGATCATCTTATTAGTGCCAATTCCCCATTTTTCGATATAGCCTCGCACATAGAAAACATTGGCAATCAATGTATTTCTGAGCACAGAATCATGAGCACGTCGGAGATCATCAACGGTGAGTTTCGGCGGTAGTAATCCACTGTTCCATATTTCTAAACGATCATCGAAAATCGCTAAGGAGATATCTGTTGAGCGATCTGCATAGTCTCTATGACAAATCGCATTGACCAATGCTTCGCGCATAGCCATGATAGGAAGAGCAAACTTATCAATGCGTTTAAACTGATCACCGCTGAAAAAACTCGTTATAGGCAAGTGTCTTCTCAGAAAAGTATCAGCTTCTTTCAGTAGGTTAAACGCATTACCCTGTATCTGCTGGTTGTCAATAAATTCTCCGAGTTTATTGGTACCTCTAAATCGAGCCAGCTTAATTCTGCATTGGACCAATTTTAGAGAAGCTTGCCGAGCGTACAGCACTATAGCCGCACGTTTTAATCCTTTATCTTCGATGAGATTAAAACGTTCTAAAATACTTTGTACGTCTTCTTTTTGTGCGCTTGCTGGGATTCTATTTTCTTTTATGCTATCTGAAACTGTTTTATATATTTCTTCTGCATCTAAATCACTTTGGCTATATTCAGGGGCAATGATTTCTTCCCATGCATAAGGCGATTGCCTTGCCATCATTAGCAGTTGGTTGTAACGATGTTGTGACATCCTCATCGTGCTAGATTGGTTCCTTTGGAAAGGGCGGCCATTGTAGATATAAGGAATGTGGATACCCACATCTACTCGCATGAAAATAACGAATTTTTTTTCTTTTATAGGGGTATAGAGAATATCGACTTGAGGCGTTGGTTCCAATTTGTCTAGTTCTCGTGCAATTTCTTGGCGCGTGTGGTCACTCACTTCCTGTCCCATCATTTTGCCTTGATCATTGATTCCGATGCAAACAACTCCGCCCTTACCATTCAAAAAGGCACAAAGCGTTTCAAAAGCTGGCTTTAATTGGGCTGTTGAGGTTTTAAATTCAACTGTTTCGGATTCTCCTTGCGCAATTACTGATCTAAGTTGATCGATATCCATTAATAAAGCCTCTATTTCACCTTGCCTACATTAATCTAGTTGGTTAGGGTAACTGTCTAACAGGGAATAAACTAATTAAGATTAAAATTACTTATATAATTTATAAAAAGAATGTTGTCAAGTTCTTATTCCGACAGTATCAGCGTATTGGACATGGTAGGGCTCGCCTATAAAAACGGTTTTTCTGTCAAAAGGCTAAAAACTAAACTAACCTTCAAGGTGAGCAAACTCAGCTAACAGGTATGCTCATGCGTCAAGATGCCAGTAACCATGAATGGATAGCAGAGCATAGTTGGGATTTGGTGGTAACTACCCAGTTTAATCCATGTCGTTATACACAAGTCTGCAGCCTTTTTCCTGGTAAGGCTTTAGGCTAATTACTGTTTCAAGAGAAACCTGCCTCGTTGCGCAACAAGTCGATTCATTTTGAGACAACCTGTGTGATCGCCAAGGAGCGGTAGGCCTCAAAGGACAATCCTATCACTTGGCGCCTATTGACCAACCGCTTGGTGAACACGGATGAAGAAGCCGTAGAACTGCTTCAATGGTATTGCGCGAGGTGGGAGATCGAAATCTTTTTCGACGTGCTAAAAAATACCTGCCAGATTGAAACCTTGCAATTGTCACATCGCGACAGCATCTCACTCAAAATTCAAGCTTTTTTGTGAGGCTGGCGGAATGTGCGAATTCTCCAAGCGCAGTGATGCGCGCAGGTCATCCACGATGGAAACATCTGCTGGTGGATGCATATTCTTTAACTGGCGCTCCAGCTGTGCCAGGAGTGCCTTGACCATTTCTATGCCATCTTGTGTTTTCATCGCTTGCAGCGGCGTTTTATTATTAAGTGCAGGTATTTTATGTTTGATCCAATCACGATAATGCGCACGTAACTTTTCATCGCGCATTGCTTGAATTTCAGGCAACGCATTGAGATCGTCTATTTGCTTGAGCGCCGCTTTTGTTGATTTATTTCTCTGCGCTTTGTCTGACGAAGCATTGGGCGATTCAATAACGGTTGTTCTGTAGCGAGCTTTGCCTACTAACAATTTACCTATTAGCGAACGTAATTTTTTTGCACGTTTTTCTGAGTTAACTTCAACGCTCAGTTTTTCTTTTGAAATCTTGATATGGCCAAGTACAGTATTGCTCCAATCTTTGTGTAGTTTGTTACCTTTTTTCTGCCAAGAAAACTTAATTTCATCAAGTTCTCCCGCGCTATTAAACGAGGCGTCTTCCAGCAATTCTTCTGGACTCTCAGTAATGCAAAGATGCTTTAACGCATCAAAAGCTTCATGCGGTGAATCGATGTCATACAGAATCGTTTGATACATAATGGCATCGCCATCCGTATTACGGTACTCTGGCTTGACGGGATGAAGTAAGCGCTCAGCGATGGTGTAATAGGCATCAAGTATTTCGAATTCATACGCTTTGAGATGGTTTGCCATTAAAGGCGTATGTTGGTGACGCTGGGTCTGCATGAACTTACGCAGTGCCAGAATAGATGCCTTTTCGGCGGGCGGAAAAGCAATTGGTGCGCAGGCTTCTATTATATTAATAGGATCAATTCGTACGACTTTGGCACACAAAATGTCGTCTGGTTGTAAATGTTTTGAGCCGGAACGTTCAATTACCTCTATCAACTCACCTGTAAAAATGTCGCGCATTACCATGCCATGATTAGGCCGAACTGAAACAATATCAAAGAAACTGAGGGGCGCAGCACAACATTGCTCTATATATCTTACGGTCAAAGGTTCCAGAGATTGCCGCTTCTTTTTCAGGTAGGCTTGCGCAAGTGTTGGGATATTGTGTTCATCAAGTGAATCAATATTATTTTGCTTACAGCACCAGTCATAATAGAACCAGGGCATAAAAACGCTCATATGCGGGGTATCCGATGGGAAATCTCCCCCTTTGCCCTGAGTAAATTCATCCCATGCTTCCTGTATCACCGCATACGAAAAATAGGTTTTGGCAAATTTTAAGAACTCCATAGGCAGAGATTCTGTGGCCGAGTTTAATCGGTACCATACAGGATCAACTCCCTCGGTTTCAGCGAGTGCTTTATTGTTTAGGCAGCATTGTTTGTATTTCTTTCCACTACCACAAGAACATAGGTCATTGCGTCCAATTTTTTCCATATCGTTTTAGTCTATCCTCGGTTTTGCTCAAAAGTCTCTTGGTACATAGCGGCTAAGACATCATGAAATCCCCAGCCAATGCCTTCAGTATCAGTCACTATCCTACGGCATCGTTGCTGAAATTCTTGTTTTATTCCTTCTTGGAGAAGGAGTTTCAAGACTTTGTCGTACATGCCTTCCATACTATTATAGAAAGGCTCATCAATATCGCCATATTCATTGGTAAATCTGACGCCCATTTCCACATAGTGCAGCATGAGATCAATCAATGCCGTTTTTGATGGCGATATTTTACTAAAATCGGTCACTGCTTTTTTGGCAATCGATAGCCTCGCTTTACCATGGCCACGTGCCGGAAAAAATTCATGGGTAACAAGAGACTTGTACTTTCCAAGTATTTCTCCGTTTTCATTTGTACCCGACTTGCTCTGATAATAATCCTGCATATTCTCGCACCCGCATAATGGTTTGTCGGCTCGTCTTAAATTCGCGTGCAACCTCTGCAACGCTAGCACCAGAATCCAGGCGTTTCATAACGGCTGCACGTTCCTTTTTATTAAACGTTGGCGGTCGGCCAAACTGTTTACCAGCTGCTTTGGCTCGGACAATTCCAGATTGCGTTCGTTCAATCAACAAGCCGCGTTCGAGTTCGGCAACAGCCGCAATCACTTGCATCCTCATCTTGCCTGCCGGACTGGTGAGATCGACACCGCCAAGTGTTAGACAATGCACACGCACACCTACACTTGCAAGCTGCTCGACAGTTGACCGAACGTCCATCGCATTACGCCCAAGCCGATCGAGCTTGCTTACCACTAGCACATCCCCTGATTCCATCCTATCAATCAGTTTCATAAAGCCCGGGCGCTCTTTAGCTGCCACCGAGCCGCTGATGTTTTCTTCGATTAGTCGGCGTGCCTCAATGGCAAAGCCAGCTGCCTCAATTTCCATCCGCTGATTCTCGGTCGTCTGATCGACTGTCGAAACGCGGCAGTAGGCAAAAATGCGCGGCATAGGGATGATTCCGTCCGAAAGTTGAGTACGAATTATAGCTTGCATGCGAAAAGCATTACGCTTAGTTTCGTACACCATTTGAGCAGCATGACCGAAATCGTTCTTTTTCGGACGACTTGGCGATCCGTGTTTTTTAAAAAAATCTTCATTCAGGAGAGTGCGCCAAACTGGGGGCTAACGTAATCAACTGATTTTTTTGATTGTCGAGTGTGGTCCGGCTTCTGACGGGTCGGATAAGAGGGAGCTATTGCTAGCCCCCCCTCTCCTAAGAACTGTACGTGCGGTAGGGTAGGCCACCAGCGAGTTTCCCTTGCGGGTACTTTTCTCATGGCACCGGGTGACCGGAGGCAGTCGCCCGCCCCCGGTTCCCACAGAACGTAGCGTGCGGATTTCCCGCACTACGCTCTTCAGCAGTTGATTCACAGCACCGCGATAGCTTGCATTGCCCGATAGGGCAGATGCAGCTTTGGTCGCATTAATGGAAATCGCTTCTTAATCTCCTGGAATACCTCCCAGGTGACGTAGCCTGAACGACTCCGACTGCTCAGCATCTTGCGCCAGTAATGCTCCACCGCTCTACCTACCTTCTGCAACGCCCGGAAGTTCCCGGCAATACCATAGTAGGCATAGTGGCCGCGTAATACCCGATTGAGCTTTTCAGCTTGTTCCCGAATCGATAAATGCCTCACTTGACGCATCAGGTCTTGCAAACTAGCCAGACTACGCCGGAGTCGAGACTTTTCCGTGCGCATCCCTACCTTGAAATTGCCTTTCTGGTTGCGCGTGCAATACAGGGTGAAGCCCAGAAAGTAAATCGTCTCTGGACGCCGCTTCCTATGTTGGCTTGCGTACTTTTGGGCAAAACGACCAAATGCCACGAGCTTGGTTTTGGTCGGCTCGAGCGCCAGGCCAAATTTCTCCAATCGTTTGCGCAAGGCATTCTGAACACGACGTGCATCAGACTGATTTTCGAAACACATCACAAAATCGTCGATGTAGCGCACCAGATAAGCCTCTCCTTGCAGGTGACGCTTGACCACGCGCTCAAACCACAGGTCAAGTACGTAATGCAGATACACGTTGCTTAACAGCACACTAATCGAACCGCCTTGCGGGGTGCCCTCTTCGTTTTGATGCACCTTCCCATCTTCCAGAATGCCAGCCTTCAGCCAGCGCCGGATCAGACTGATCAAGCGTGGATCCCCTACTCGGTGCTCAACAAACCGGAGTATCCATGAATGATCCAGACTCCCGAAGAAGTTCTTCAAATCCGCCTCCAGCACCCAGCTTACCCTGCCACCGGCAATCACTTCATGAAGCGTTGCCAGTGCTTTGTGAGCACTCCGCTCCGGTCGCCCGCCAAATGAACAAGGCAGAAAGTCCTGTTCATAGATGGCCGACAGTACTTCGGCGGCGCTTCGCTGGAGCGCCCGGTCAGCGACAGTCGGCACTCCCAACGGGCGCATCTCCTGTTTTCCGGGCTTAGGGATATACACGCGCCGGATATTCGGCGCCTGATATCCCCTGTGGTGGACAGATTGAAGCATCGGCTCAATCCAGTCATCAAAGCTCTCCTTCGCCTCCGCTACCTTCTGGCCATCCACCCCTGCGGCCGAGTGGTTCGGAATCTTCCACAGATTCGCCCACACCCGGTCCTGCGTGATGTAATGGGCCAACGAGGTGAATCGGAGGCCTGGTTCACACCGAGCTTTTGCTGCTATTCGTTCGAGTCCCGTTTCCATGGCTGGTGATTCTTCTCTTTGCATAAAAGTCCTTATCTCCCTTTGTATGGAGTCCATGTTGCCCACGAACGATTCAACTTCTGCTGGCCGCTTCCCCATGTAGTCGGTTCTCCCGACCTCGGAGTACTATCAGCCAGTCTGACTTCCGTCAGGTCATCAGGCCGTTCTACCTTCTCGGCTCGTCTGGCCTTACAAGCAGACATCGCTTGAACCTGACGGATCTCCCTTGTTCACATAAAATCCTTCGGTTGCATGCTGGCGGTACGAACCCCGGAAGCATCCTAGTACACTCGCCATGACGTGTACCAGTATTCTGCCTTCCCCTTAGAGAGATAGGGTCGGCTACTTCGACCATGTTCGATTTCGGGGCTATCTTTCCGTTCACTGATGTTCCGGCCTACAACCTCCCTGTCTACGCTTCGCAATGGCCGTCGCCGGACACCACGCAAGACTCGGTACGCGGCCGCTGGCTAAGCTTTACCGCGGTTGCCATCTCAGACAACTGTATTTTATGCGCTTGCAAGGCGCAACCCCCTCCGAACTACGCATGACCGTTTCCGTGTCACGTAGCTCTCCAGTGATCTATTCCTTCGATTTGTGCCGTTGGGAGCGTTCGCGATGAATGTTCTGATGGCATGTCTGACATACGACAAGCGTTTTACGGCGTCGTGCTGCCATTCGTTTGACCCAGGCCGGTTTTTCCTTTTGTCCTGGTTGACTCAAATCGGCCAACTTGTGGATGTGGTGGACTTCGCATTGGCCCACTGAACCACAAAGTTCGCATTCTTGTGCCAGAAGTCGTTGCACTAATTCTGATCGACCGCTGTAGATATTCTTAGGTTGATCGTCGAGCGTTGTGTGTTTTCTCCATCGGAGTTCAATCCCTCCGAACCGTGCTATTAATGGCTTTTTTTTCTTTACGTTCATGTATCACCTCAAGCACCTTGTGAGTGCCGTGAGGGGTGGGCACCGTTCGCTGATATTTTTTATACACTTTGGTGACGCTGGTTTTATGCTTATCGGCCAGTGTCTTTACTAGCGAAAGCTCCATCACCCGATGTAACCACCAGAGACGGTGAACGTTAAAGGCCATCAAATAGTATTGCACTAATCCGCGATATTCCGCCTGGTATTGGGCCACGATACTGTAATCGGTATCACGCATCCTGGCTGTCAGCTGAATGGGCTTGCCAGCTCGCATATATTGCGAGCATTTGTCCCGTATCACTGTCATAGGAATCTTCAATCCTGAGGCTCCATTGATACAGCGTTGGTGTGCTGTTCGATGTTGCTTGGTATCCTCATTTAGATTGACGACCTCGTATCCAAGGAAATGTGCGGGTTCTGTCCGAGCATGCGTTAGCAGCGTCTTTTCCTGTGAGAGTTCAAGCTTGAGATGTTCATGCAAGAACCTTGTCAGTTGCTGCTTAATTGTTTTGGCTTCTTGGCATGATCCACTAAAGCCCAGAAGCCAATCATCTGCATATCGGACATACCAAAGCCTTCGGAAATCAGGATCAGCTGGATCGCGTGATGGCATGTGCTGTGCTTGTTGGCGCAGCATTTTTGCCTGTTTGTGCTCTCCAGCAATCCTTTTTGCTCGTGAGGCATTGAGTAGTGCCATATAGGGCGGGTAAGGTTTTCTCCAATCTTTGTGGTTGTATGTTGGGAGAAGCACCGTTTCGACATACTTATCTAACCGATCAAGGTAGATATTACTGAGGACGGGGCTAACCACCGCCCCTTGCGCTACACCGCTTAGGGTTGCGTGATATCGCCAGTCTTCCAAATATCCAGCTTTGAGCAGGTTAGCGATTAATCGCAGAAATCGATTATCATGAATCTTTTCCTGCAAGATCGCTAACATAAGCTCATGATCGAGTCGTTCGAAACAGTGCGAAATATCTCCCTCAATAAACCATTTCACACCACGCCAATGCCGTGTAATTTCTCCTAGAGCAGTATGACAACCTAGTTTTGGTCGGAATCCATGCGAATGTTGGCTAAATTGTGGCTCGTAGTAGGCGTCTAAAATGCTCCGCACCACTTCTTGCAACAATTTATCTGTCCATGTCGGTAGTCCGAGTGGGCGCTTCTTCCCGGATTTTTTGGGAATCAGCGTGCGTCGGACGGGTGTCCATCGATAACGCTCTGCACGCAAGGTGTCGATAAGCGTATCGATCTTATTTAATGACATGGCATCTACTGTTTCCTTTGTGGAACCTGGTGTCATTGCCCCATCGTTACGGTAAAGTCTACTGTAAGCGCGTAGATAAAGATCACGGTTATACAGCTGTCGATAGATATTGCTTAATGGCAACTTCTTTCTGCCACGTTCTTGGATGATGTTCAATATGGTTTCGGCGTTTCGCATCACGCGTACCTCATCTCATGTTCATCAAATCACCTGTCTCCCTTCGCCATGTGGTTGGCTCTCCCAACCGCGGACTACTATGGAGACTCCGTCACCTTGGGACTCTCGTCCTTTAGGCGATCCCGTGTTCCGTCACTGACGAACGTATTAATGCAACTTAGGCTCCCCATTCATGCCCTTCAATGAGTTCGCTACTCATCGTCCATGATGCAAGGCGTACTACGAACGCAACCCGAATCCGTAGATCATCATGGCATCGGTATCAGACGTGCTACCGATGAGTGTGCGGTTCCACCACTGGACATTGGGGCTCAGGCAATCCAGCTTTAGCCATATTGCATAGACGTTGCAGGGCCATGTCATACACGTCTTCCCACATTCCCCGCTTTACGATCATGCTCTTGTTCCCTCGCCCTTTCGGGTCTAGGTAAGTCGTTCGTCTCGGCGTCATTTACCTTGAACGCCGACCAACTTTGTTGGTAATTCAATCAGTGCGTACCACGGCGCACAGTCACCCCGCATACAGCTCAAGCCAAGAATACAGCGCTGTTTAAGGCACCGGGCAATACAGAAAGCGTGTGGTATTGCGACGTTGGATGAAGTAATTTCTCCATTGAGGATCGAAGGGGTTTGCCAGCTGTCTGATTTTGACGTGTCTGACAATGGGGAGTGATGCTGCGTTGAAGAGTGTCGTTGTGCAAGTCTCCTTGCTAGAACGCTCTCGCGCAGTAAATACCCAATCCTGATTTTCTACTCGTTGGAAATATTTATGCTTAATCCAATGCGCCCCTTTGGAGGGGTGTCTTCGCTTAGCCCATTTCCAAAGGAGTTGCCAAATGGCATGGCTAATAAAGGCGAAAGTCGCTTTGGCAACCACATGCCGGTGATATTGCGCCCATCCCCGAATAATGGGGTTGAGTTTTTGTATCAGTGCGGTTTGGGTAGCACTGGTGCTTCGTTTAATGATTTCCCGTATTTTGTCCAGAAGGGCTTTAATGCTCTTCCCGGCAGGCTTGATAAGCAGCTTATCTTTATACTTGCGTATATTTTGCCCTAGGAAATCAAACCCTTTGGCGATGTGGGTGATCTTCGTTTTCTCCTGAGAGAGTTCAAGTCCACGGCTTGCCATGAACTTTTGAATAGCTGGAAGAACCTGCTGTTCTAGAATTTCTCTGGAGCTTGAGGTAACCACCCAGTCATCCGCGTAGCGGATGACATGGAGTTTGAGTTTTTGGTGTATAGAGCGGGAGGACCCCACACTAGCGAAGACCGCTGTCTCTAATCCATCCAAGGCCATATTGGCGATCACGGGTGAAATTACACCCCCAACAAAATTGCAAACATTCTAGAATTTAGCCTGCGCATTCCCCGCGCAGTGCTACGTCCCCCATACGGTATAGCGTTTAGCTACCAGGTTACCAATCCCCTTCCACTATGCAGTGCGCTACAAGTACTTATGGCGAATGATCAGCCATAAATCGTGAAGAGCACTTATGCCTATAAAAAAGAGGCGTATATCAATACGCATCACCTATGAATCGAATCGATTATCAAAGGGTAATTTAACAGCGGCTTATGAAGTATTAATTCCAAAGATTAAATCTTCATTGGAAATAGATGTCATAAGCAGCAACCCTACGGAACACGATATGTTATTAAAGCAAGTGAAAGGAGAAGTGGCATGACCGTAGTTGCACTCTATGCAAGAGTTTCATCAGAGAAACAGGCTAAAGCTGATACGATTGCGAGTCAAATCGCAGCATTGGAAGCTCATATTCACTCAGAAGGCTATGTGCTAGCTGATGCATTTAGATTTGTTGATAATGGCTACAGTGGGTCGAATTTAAATCTTCATTCACCAGATCGTTTATCTCGTCGATATGCATATCAAATGATATTGCTTGAAGAATTTGAAAAAGGTGGAGCGGAAGTTATATTTTTAAACTGTCAAATAACGGATAGTCCTGAATCGCATTTATTATTACAAATGCAAGGCATGATAGCCGAGTATGAAAGAGTTAAAATTATGGAGCGGCATCGTAGAGGAAAAATTCATGCGGCTAAAAAAGGCCATATAAATGTTTTGGGCGGTGCACCTTATGGTTATCGATATATAGATAAATATACTGGTGCAGGACAAGCCCTTTATGAAATACATGAAGCGGAGTCTATTGTGGTGCAACGTATATTTTCTTGGATAGGACAAGAGCGTCTCTCGATAGGAGAAGTCTGTCGCAGACTTAAGGCAGAGAATACCTGTTCTCCCACAGGCAAGCCTTATTGGGATAGAAGCGTCATTTGGACACTACTAAAAAATCCAGCTTATAAAGGTCTAGCTGCATTTGGAAAAACTAAAACGACAGCTATGTTACCGAGAATCAGGCCACAAAAACATTCCTGTGATCAGCCCAGAAGAAATTATTCTGTTTCTACAGTCGACAAAGAGAATTGGATTTATATTCCGGTTCCTGCATTAGTTAATGAGGCTTTGTTCGAAATCGCGCAAGAACAACTCAACGAAAATAAAAAATTAGCACGGACGAGACAACGAGGAGCTAGTTATTTACTTCAAGGGTTAGTGGTATGTCAGTGTTGCAAGTATGCTTATTATGGGAAACCCGTTCGAAACAAACGAGGAGAAAAAATTGATCATTATGCATATTATCGGTGTATTGGAACGGATGCATATCGTTTTGGTGGAAATAGAATCTGCGATAATAAACAAATCCGAACTGACACTCTAGAAATGGCAGTATGGGAAGAAATCAAATATTTATTACAAAATCCAGATCGACTGGCGCAAGAATATCAACGTAGACTTGCAGAAATAGAAAATATACCTTTAGAACAAAAAAGTATTACACTTGAAAAACAAATTTCTAAATTACAGCAAGGTATTTCACGACTCATTGATGGATATACTCAAGGATATATCAATAAAGAAGAATTTGAACCTAGAATTAAAACCATGAAACAACACTTAAGTAATTATGAGGAGCAAAAACAAAAAATATTTGATAAAAAACGAGTAAAGAATGAATTGACGTTGATTATGACTTGTTTAGAACAGTTTGCTTTGAGGGTACAATCCAAGCTTGAGCACGCCGATTGGTCCGCCAAACGTGAGCTCATCAGGGCCTTAGTCAAGCGGATTGAGATTAACCAACAGGATGTGAATGTGGTCTTTCGCATATCACCTCCTGACTTGCTGGACGTGCCACAAGGGGATGGTTACGAATGTTTGCAACATTGTGAGGGGCGTAATCGGACCACCCTGTGGTGTACCAACCTTGGTCGCGTAGAGGGTTCCTTTATCGATAAAACCGGCTGACAGCCATTGCTGTAGAATGCGTTTTTCCATTGGGATATGATTAAGCAGCCATGACGAACTTATGTTGTCAAAACAGCCCTTAATATCGCCCTCTAGAATCCACTGTGCTGCATTTTTACGTGCAAGACATTTGAAACACTGTTCTATGGCATCTGCTGTCCTGCGCTTAGGCCGAAATCCATAGGAGTTCGGATCTGCTGTGCATTCCGCTATAGGCTCGAGAGCTAGCTTCCATAAGGCCTGCATCGCTCGGCAGAGCATACGCGGTATGCCTAGCGGGCGCTTTTTACCGTTGCTTTTTGGAATGTAAATGCGTCGCAGAGGCAGAGCACGGTATCCGTGGTGTCTGAGTGACAGCATTCCTTTCCATTTGGCTGTCGGGGAATTCCAGATTTGTTGATCTATCCCCGGGGTGCGTTTACCACGATTTTCTGTCACGCGTTTAACGGCTAGCATTTTGCCGCTATATGAGCGTGTGAGCAGGTGTTGCAAAGCACGGGCTTTGCCCCATCGTCCTGCTAAAACTGCCTGAGCAATACGTTCTTGGAGCCGTTTCACTCGTTTTGCAATGCGAGACCAGTCGGCCTCGCTCCACAAATTATTCGGGCGCGCAGGCGCACAACTGACCTTGGAGGTCTGTTTCATCTGACTTTCCTGCGTATAACAGTTTGCCATAATCTCTTGCCCATCTTGACCAGAAGCAATTTAGCTCGCTTTTGCGCGGGAGAATGTTTCACTCCCTATCCATCCCATTACAGGAGAGCCTTCGCTTTCTGCTTCCTCCCATACCCACAACGCCAACAGCATTCTTTGCAGTCCGCTTGCCTTTAAGGCAGCGTTATGGGCTTACCCTGTTCCGTTTGAATTTCCGTGCGAGTCGGGTCCCTCTTCTTTGCCGACGGTAGTTTGTCCATGTTGGCCTAGAACAGGAAGACCAATCCTCACCGCATACCATTTTGGTTCAGGCCCAGCACTTTTGGCCTGTTCATTGTAACGACAATTGCAGAAGTTCACATGTGTTGACCGTATTCGCACATCCCTAGCTCCTCTCCGCTTTAGTGCTAGCAGATTCGGCTTTGCCTCGCGGCTCGGCTTACCGATTACTCGGCGGTTACATTGTCATCGGAGCTTCATACCAGGCCGTTACCAGCCCCGCATGTCCGACTAGGAAATGATTGATGGAGCAATCGGTCTTATCTGGTTATATTTCTCCCGTAAGACAGAAATTCAAACGACTTTTCAGGTCGCACTTGTTCGACAATGTCAAAGCGCTTGCTTCCACGGGCTCGGCCGTTAGCCCCCAGAATGAAACACTCTCCTCCCATTATTAAGGAACGTGAGCATGCCATGCGACATCTCAACTTTGCCTAGATACGACATTACAATTTTTATTACAGATGCTGGGGTTATGTTTACTAGATTCGTCAATCACATCACCGCATTAGTAAACCACTATAGGAAAGTATCGATAGGATTGTCAACCTCTAAAAATTATAGTGATTTTTGGTTTGAGATCGCCTATTCTTCCTAAGAAACTTGCTGGTGCTGTTTTAAAGTTTTAAAGCTTCTACGTTTTTTAAGATCAAAAAAGAAAGGCTTTCTCCTCGTATTTCAGGTTTTTCGAGAAGCCGGTTTTAGGAGAACTTTATGGCTAGTGCACCGAATTTAAGCGGCGAATCAAAAAAGCCATCCGACAGCCCGTTCGGTGTAGCGGCACCCTCGCTAAGTCTGCCTAAAGGGGGCGGCGCTATCCGTGGTATAGGCGAAAAATTTTCCGCTAATCCAGTTACCGGCACGGGTTCGATGAGTATCCCGATTGCCACCTCGCCAGGCCGCTCTGGTTTTGCTCCTCAACTTTCTCTCTCTTACGATTCTGGTGCTGGTAATGGCCCTTTTGGCCTTGGCTGGCAACTTGGTCTGCCGTCGATTAGCCGCCGCACCGAAAAGGGTTTGCCCAAATACGAGGATGAAGCAGCGTCTGATGTGTTTATATTGTCAGGTGCTGAGGATCTAGTCCCCACGCGCATACAAGATGAACAAGGCCAATGGGTGCCCGAATACATACCGCCAAGCAATGGCTACACTATCATGCGCTACTGGCCCCGTATCGAGGGCCTTTTTTCACGCATCGAGCGCTGGACTCGCACCAGTGATGGCGATACCTATTGGCGTTCGATCTCGAAGGATAATGTCACCACATTTTACGGCAAGACGCCTGAGAGCCGTATTGCTGACCCTGACGATCCAAGGCGGATTTTTACTTGGTTGATTTGTGAAAGCTATGATGACAAAGGCAATAGCATTGCTTATGAATATATCGCTGAAAATTCTTCGGGCGTTGATGTATCGGAGGTCAACGAGCGGAATCGTAACGCTCAAACGCGCTCGGCAAATCGCTATATCAAGCGGATTAAATACGGCAATACCGTCTCTCGGCTAATCACGCCCAACCTCGCTGAACCTTCTTGGCTATTCGAGGTTGTCTTCGACTATGGCGAAGGCCATTGCGTAGCGCAGATGCCGGATGTACAGGACCGCGTATTTGCCACTGCTTCAATCACAGGCGCTCAGACATGGCCCGTGAGGCAGGATCCGTTTTCCCACTATCGTGCTTCCTTTGAAGTCCGCACCTACCGGCTGTGTCGACGTGTGCTGATGTTTCATCACTTCGCGCAGGAGTTAGGTACGCCAGACTGCTTGGTCAGCGCCACTGAATTTACGTATCAAGAAAACTCTACCGTTTCATTCATCACTGGCGTTACACAATCTGGCTTTGTGCGACAAAGCGATGGCACCTATCTCAAACGTTCCCTGCCGGACGTCGAATTCGAATACAGCCAAGCACAAGTCCAGCAGCAAATCAATGAGGTTGATCCAGAGAGCCTCGTTAATCTGCCAGCACGCATTGGCGGGCAGCACTACCGGTGGCTGGATCTGGATGGTGAAGGGCTGCAATCCATCCTCATTGAGCAGGAAGCCGCTTGGTATTACAAGCGCAATCTCAGTCCGTTGACGTTCAAGTTTAGTAGCGACGGCAAGCACACATGCCAGGCACTGTTTGAACCGCTATCGACGGTGACGAAACTTCCCAGTACTCGCGCCCAAGCGCCACGCCATCAATTTATGGATCTTGCAGGAGATGGGCAACTCGACTGTGTGGTGCTTGAACGTCCTGTCGCGGGCTTTTTCGAGCGTACGGAAGAGGAAGACTGGGAAACGTTTCAGCCTTTTGCTTTGCAACCCAATATTGACTGGAATGATCCTAACTTGCGTCTCGTCGATCTCAATGGAGATGGGCATGCCGACGTCTTAGTTACCGAAAATGAGGTGTTCAGCTGGCACCCTTCGCTTGCCGAAGCGGGTTTCGGAGCAGCCCTGCGTGTCGCTAAAGCACAGGATGAAGAGAAAGGGCCAGCGATCATCTTGGCTGACAGCACGCAGTCGATCTTCCTCGCAGATATGTCCGGCGATGGGCTCACAGATATTGTCCGTATTCGTAACGGGGAAGTCTGTTATTGGCCCAATCTTGGCTATGGCCGCTTCGGGCGCAAGGTCGCCATGAAGCAGGCGCCCTGGTTTGAGGCACCCGATCTTTTCGATCCGCGCCGCATTCGGCTCGCAGATATCGATGGCTCAGGCACCACCGATATCCTTTATCTGGCTTCGGACGGTGTCCATCTGTATTTCAATCAGTCCGGCAATGCCTGGAGCTTAGCCGAACGCATCACCTCGCTTCCCTTAATCAACGACCAGTCGTCAATTGAAGTACTCGACCTTCTGGGTAATGGCACGGCGTGTCTCGTCTGGACAACGTCGCTGCTTGGTGAAGCGGGGCATACCATGCGGTACGTCGACCTGATGGGCGGCCAGAAACCGCATCTTCTGGTACGCAGCCGTAATAATCTCGGCGCTGAAACGCGGATTTTTTATGCGCCCTCTACAAAATTCTATCTAGCCGATCGTCAGGCTGGTCAGCCGTGGGTGACGCGGCTACCGTTTCCGGTCCATGTGGTGGAGCGCATGGAAATCTACGATTGGGTTAGCCGAAACCGATTCGTCACCCGCTATACCTACCATCATGGCTACTTCGATGGAATCGAGCGCGAGTTTCGTGGCTTTGGCAGGGTCGATCAAATAGACACGGAGGAACTAGGCGCGCTTAGTCAGAGCGGCACCTTCCCCAATTCCGCCAATATCGACGCAGCTTCTTACGTACCGCCCGTGTTGACTAAAACTTGGTTTCATACGGGCACTTATCCGCAATATCAGCGGGTTTCGCGGCTGTTTGAGAAAGAATATTACCGGGAATCGGATCTGTCAGAAGGCATCGCCGGACTCACAGAAGAGCAATTCTTGGCCATGCAATTACCCGATACCGTGCTGCCGCCTGAATTGGGTAGCAATGACCTCCGCGAAGCAGTTCGCTCGCTCAAGGGCGCAGTGCTGCGGCAGGAAGTTTATGCACTAGATGGCACCAACGAGGCGGCTCGACCCTATAAGGTATCTGAGCAGAATTACACTATCAAACGGCTACAGCCTTGTGAGGGAATCCGCTATGGGGTCTTTTTCACGCATGCGCGCGAGTCGATTGATTTTCACTACGAGCGCAAGCTTTACAAGATTGGTGAACGACAGCTAGCCGACCCGCGCGTCACGCACAACATGGTTTTGGATGTCGACGAATACGGCAATGTCAAGCAATCGGTGTCGATTGGCTATGGCCGTCGGCACGACGACGCCAGCCTGCGCTTGACTGCTGAAGATCACCTTGTTCAGAAAAGGTTACAAGTCACCTGTTCTGAAAATACCTTTACTAATCCGATTCTCGCGATGGATGCCTATCGGCCACCCATGCCGGCCGAAACGCGAACCTACCACCTGGTCAAAGTAACACCCCAACGCGCTCTGCCAGACATCACTAATCTGTTTGGCTTTGATGAGATGATTGATAAAGTGGCGCAGGCCGGCGACGGTCAACATGATCTGCCCTACGAGGACATCGATGCGCATGGTACCACCGAAAATCATCCTTATCGGCGGTTGATCGAACAGGTACGTACGCTGTATCGCAAGGACAACCTCACGGGCGGTTTGCCGCTCGGCACGGTCGAATCCCACGCTTTGCCTTTTGAGCGTTATCAGCTTGCCTTTCCGTCTAGTCTGTTGTCTGTGTATCGGCGAAATGGGCAGCCCATATTGCCAGATCCCATGAGCGTATTGCGTAACGAGGGCAGGTATGTACTGAGCAATGACAAGAAAATAGAGGGGCTCTTTCCTACATCGGATGCGGATGGCCTCTGGTGGATTCCTTCAGGCCAGATGTTTTTTTCATCGCATGCAGCAGATACGCCCGCCCAGGAGCTTGACGATGCACAGCATCATTTCTTCCTGCCACGCCGCTTCCGCGACCCTTTCGGCAACGTGGCGACGGTTCTATATGACGGTTACGACCTGCTACCGCTAGACACCGAAGACGCACTTCATAATAAGGTCACAGTAGGTGAGCGGGACGGCGCTGGCAACATTACCAATGGTAATGACTATCGCGTCCTCCATCCCGCGCGCATGATGGACCCCAACGGTAATCGTTCGCATGTGGTCTTCGACGGACTCGGACTAGTCGCTGGCACTGCGGTTATGGGTAAGTTAACTGAAAACCTCGGCGATTCTCTGAGCGGATTCGCCGCAGATTTGACGCAGGCGCAGATCGATCAATTTTTCGCTGACCCGAAAGGCCCAATAGCTGCGAGCCTATTGCAAGGTGCCACCTCCCGGATTATCTATGACCTAAACCGATTTAGACGTCTGCCTGCCACGTTAAGTCCAGGCTATGCTGCGACAATTGTCCGTGAGACGCACTTGAGTGAGCTTCAGCCAGACCAAACATCGAAACTTCAGGTGAGCTTGAGTTATTCCGATGGTTTCGAGCGAGAAATCCAGAAAAAAATACAGGCCGAACCGGGATCCGTGCCCAAGCGAGATCCCGCCACAGGACGCATCATTACGGTTAATGGACAACCGGAAATGACGCCAAACGAGATCAGCCCGCGCTGGGTCGGCAGTGGGTGGACGGTGTTTAACAATAAAGGCAAACCTGTCCGTCAATACGAGCCCTTCTTCACTGACACCCATGATTTCGAATTCGACGTGCGTATTGGCGTTAGCTCCGTGCTCTTTTATGACCCCATTGAGCGCGTCGTCGCCACGCTGCACCCCAATCACACTTGGGAAAAAGTGGTGTTTGATCCATGGCAGCAGGCCAGCTGGGATGTCAATGACACTGTCTTAATAGATAACCCCAAAACAGACCCTGATGCAGGCAGCTTCTTCGCCCGCTTGCCAGACGAGGAGTACTTGCCCACTTGGTACGCCCAACGCCAAGGGGGGGCGCTTGGTACACAGGAGCAGGCCGCCGCCCGCCGAGCAGCGGTTCATGCGCAAACCTTTACCGCCGCCTATGCCGATGCGCTTGGGAGAACCTTCCTCACCATTGCACACAGCAGGGCTAAGTACAGCGACGCGCCCCCAACCGATCCACCTATTGAGGAATTTCAGTACACCCGAATCCTCTTCGACATCGAAGGCAATCAGCGCCAAGTGATCGATGCCAAAGACCGTGTCGTGATGCGCTACGACTACGACATGCTGGGCAATCGCATCCATCAGGCCAGCATGGAAGCGGGTGAGCGCTGGATACTCAACGATGTGGCAGGTAAGCCGCTTTATGCCTGGGATAGCCGCAATCACCAGTTTCGCACCGCCTACGACCCGCTGCGGCGGCCGACGGATACTTTTCTGCGAGAAGGCGCGGGCGCAGGTGCAGAGCTACAGGTGGGGCGCACCCTCTATGGCGAAGCGCAACCCAACCCAGAGACCCATAACCTGCGCGGCAAAGTGTTTCAGCTCTTTGATCAAGCGGGTATCGTCACTAGCGATGAATATGATTTCAAAGGAAACCTACTGCGCAGCCAGCGCCAGCTAGCTCAAGCGTATAAAACTACGCTGGACTGGTCGACGACTGTGCCGCTGGAAACGGACCTCTACACCAGCCGCACGCGCTACGATGCGCTCAACCGCCCAACGGAAATGACGGCACCTGACCACAGCGTCATCCGTCCTGGCTATAACGAGGCGAACTTGCTGGAACGCGTGGACGCCAACTTACGCGGCGCGACTGTCAACGGCCAGCCGACCTGGACCCCCTTCGTTACCGATATTGATTATGATGCCAAAGGGCAGCGCACGCTGATTCAATATGGCAGCGGTGCCACACAAGATCGCCAAGGCGTCACCACCACCTACGCTTACGATCCGCTGACTTTCCGCTTGGTACACTTGCTTACCCGGCGCGATGCCGCGGCCTTTCCCAATGACTGCCCGCAATCGCCGCCGGCCGGTTGGCCTGGCTGCCAAGTGCAGAACCTGCACTACACCTACGATCCAGTGGGCAATATCACCGCCATTCGCGATGACGCTCAGCAAACGATTTACTTTCGCAACCGGCGCGTCGAGCCAAGCGCTGAATACACCTATGACGCTCTCTACCGGCTGATCGAAGCCAAGGGCCGCGAACACCTAGGGCAAATCGGTGGAGCGCCGATCCCACATTCCTATAACGACGCCCCCCGCGTTGGTATCAACTGGTCTGCTAACGATGGCAATGCCATGGGCACGTACACCGAGCGCTACGTATACGATGCCGTTGGCAACTTCCTGGAAATGCAACATCACGGCAGAGACCCCGTGCATCCTGGTTGGACACGTACCTATGCCTACCACGAGCCTAGCCTGCTCGAGCCGGGCAAGCAAAGCAATCGCCTGACCAGCACCACCATCGGCGCAACGACCGAGACTTACAGCACCGGCGGGGATGGCTACGATGCGCACGGCAACATGCTGCATATGCCGCAGCTACAAATCATGCAATGGGATTTCAAAGACCAACTGCAAATGACCCAGCGCCAGGCGGTGAATACCGGCGATGAAGAAGGGATACAACGGCAGGGCGAGCGCACCTGGTACGTCTATGACGCCAGCGGACAACGGGTGCGCAAAGTGACTGAGCTTGCCACAGGTCAACTCAAGGACGAGCGCATTTACTTAGGTGGTTTCGAGATTTACCGCAGGCAAGGCGTGAACCCAATCGTGCGCGAGACGCTGCACATCATGGACGACAAACAGCGCATCGCGCTGGTCGAGACGCGCACGCAGGGGGACGAACCGGGTGTGTCAGCGCAGCTGATTCGCTATCAGTTCAGCAACCATCTTGGTTCAGCTAGCCTAGAGCTGGATGATCAAGCACAGATTATTTCTTATGAGGAATACACTCCTTACGGCAGTACCTCGTATCAGGCGGTACGTAGTCAGACTGAGACGCCGAAGCGGTATCGGTATACGGGTAAGGAGCGGGATGAGGAGAGTGGGCTTTATTACCATGGGGCGCGGTATTACGCGGTGTGGTTGGGGAGGTGGACAAGTACAGACCCTGTTGGTGTTGCCGACACCCTCCATCTCTACCAATATGGCCATAGCAATCCGATTATGCAAATTGATCCGGATGGTGAGTTTTCCAAGAAAACTTATGATGATTGGCTCAAAAACAGCATTTCTGCACAGAAATCGGCTGTGGAGGCAAGGACGGATAAGCTGGAATCCAGCAAAAAGCGAAAATCAGAGGTTAAAGAGCAGATCGCGCAGCTGGAATCGAAAAAAACTGAGCTGCAACATAAAAGAGCTAAGGTGATTACCGAGCGTAAAACTCTGGAATCCAAAGCAACAAGACTCAGCGCGAAAGAAATGGCGGCACTCAAAGCTGAAAATAATCAAATTATCAAGGAACTTGGAGCATTAGATACCAAAAAGGCAAGTCTGGAATCAGAGTTGATTCGGCTAAACGAAAAAATCGAGACACAGACGAAGACTTTAACGAGATCAACTGAAGCGCTTGGAAAGCTGGAGGCTCTTCAAGCCAAATTTGATACGGTATATACAAAGGCTACTTCAAAGATGATAGTAGCCGATGTGGAATTATTAACCGACATAGTTATGAATGAGGCCAGAGATTCCAATATCGCGGCAAAAACTGCCATCGCATATGCCTATACGAACGACACCGCGCATCATATGAAGAAAGGACACGTAACGCCGCCCCCGGCGACTGGGTCGGGTGGGATAAGTCATTATTCTGCCGGTGTTACAGAACGTCGTTTCAAAAATGCACCGGACAAGGTGGCCTATATTAATAGCGTCATAGATAGTCTAGAGGCTGCTAGCAAAAGACTGGCTGACCAGACTAACGCACAAGATCCGACCAGCGGAGCGACAAATTGGGTAAGTCCGGGTGCAGACTATGAGCAAGGAGTGCCGATGAAGGTGAAATATCCACCTCATGGCATGCCAAAGTGGGCTCGTTCAATGCAACAGATCATAGTTTCTGGAGTGCCGGCTGATGTATTTACCTTCCTGAAATAGCCTACATGGAATGGAGCCCACGTAGATTGGGGTGAGGCACGAACCCCAACGTGTTTGCGGCAGCAATTGGGCTGATGTTTGGGTAGTGATTATGTTGGGGTTCCTTTGTCACCCCAACCTACGGTTGGATGAAAGTCGCAACAGAATTTGCAGGAAAACAGATTGACATTTTTTGAGAACGTAAATCATCCGGGCCGCGCGGCGTCCCAAAAACGTAAGTGGAGGGGTCAAACATGAACAAAATCATTTTTCCGCTGAAACCAGATATGAAGGGCACGGCCGTGGCCGATTTGCAGGATGCGCTGCAAATGTGCCTAGAACGGCGCGTCATCCTGCCCGATGATGAGGAGAAACGGAAAGAGCTGTCTACTAAACTTAAACCTGAGCGTACCAAGCAGTTTTATGGCGAAGTCACGTCGAAAGTGGTCCGTATTTTTCAGGAAAAGCGAGACTTAGGGTCGAGCGGTAAGGTGGACAAGCCGACCGCAGAAGCCCTAAACGAGCTGCTGCGGGAATGGGGAGTCATTGACCGGGAAACAACACCAAAGTCTTATATCGTCAGCGGCAAGGTACGGCGTGAAGATGGCTTTCCGGCACAAAATACGCATATACGTGCTGTGCACGAAGACGAAGATGAAGATGAAGACGAATCGTGCACGATTCGGTTGGGTGAGGATACTACCGATGTAGAGGGCCGCTACACGATTCGCTACGAGTTGCTCCCGGAGGAGGAAACCATTTGTTTGCGTGTTTCAGCCCTCAGCGAAGACGGCCAGCTGTTGAAGTCCTCTGACGTACTTTGTGACCCCGAGCCGCTGGAGTGCATTGATCTGACCATCCCCATCGATAGCAAGCCAGTCACGCAACGCCAAATCGAAGGACGCATCTTTCTGGAACATGGTCTGCCTGCGGAAAAATTAAAACTGCGTTTGTATCAACGGGAATTTGGCGGCGGTTATACGCGATTGGGAGAAACGGTGACGCTTGCTGGCGGCCAGTATGCCTTTAGCTACAATCCAGGCAACAAAGCGGTAAGCCTTGAAGTTCGTACTGTGAGTGGAGAGGGCAAGGAGACCCTACTTTCTGAACCATTGCATAATCTAAATGATCCGTCCCGTGCGATATTGAATTTGGTTGCACCCCAGGATCTACAACCGCTCGCCGCAGAATACCGGCGTTTATCAGCCGACCTCACGCCCTATGTTGGACAGATGACGAAGCTGGCTCAGGTCAAAGAGAACGACAAGCAGCAGGATATTACGGTATTGAACCGTGCCACCGGCTGGGATGCGCGTCTAATCGCATTAGCCGCTACCACTGAACGGCTAAGTGCCGATTCCGACGTGAAGCTGCCGCAAGAAGGAGTGTACGGCTTACTGCGTGCGGGTCTACCTTCGGACAAGTTACTGTTGGCACAAGTTGACACAGGGGTCATCGAGCAAGCACTCAAAACGGTGCGCGATGCGGGCATTGTTAAACTCGACGATCAGCAGATTACAGATTTCAAGAAACAGTTCACGACCTTTGCCACTAAGGCGCGGCTGGCTATGCCGGCACCCGGTTCAGTGTCGTCCTATGGTGGTCTGCTCAAAACATCCGGTTTGAGCGATGACATGCAGGCTCGGTTCGCTCCTGTTTATCTCAATAATCGAGGCAATGCTGCGCAGTTATGGGATGAAGCGCGTAAGGCCGGCCTCGATAGTGTGCAGATCAGCAAGCTGCAACTGCACGGCAAGCTCGCTTTCTTAGCAGGCAATAGCGAAGCGATGACGGCTCGGCTGATGCAAAAGCAGATTACCGAGCCAGCGCAACTGATCGAACAGAATTTCCACCGGGCGGAGCAGTGGAAGATCGAGGCTAAAGCGCTGGCGAACAACGATGAACAGAAGCTGGCGGCGCTGATTCCTACTGCTTACGCCGGCGAGAAGGTTGAAGATCGGCTCGATGCTTATGCTCAGGACATGGCGCGCAAAGTGCGCCTAAGTTATCCCACGCAATTGGTTGGGCGGATGATCGAGCAAGATGAGATCAAACTGCCCGAAGCCCACGAGGCTACGGCGAAACTCCTGAAGAGTGCGGCCCAACAAGGGTTTAGGCTGGGCCAGACACCAGTGACAACGTTTCTCAAGACGCACGTCGGCGTCACGGCTGGCATGGCGGACAACGATGTTAAGGCTGCCCAGCAACAGCTGAAAATGCTACAACGCGTTTATCAGCTTACCACCAGCAACGAGGCGATGCCGGTTATGATGAGTCTGAACATGACCTCGGCTTACGATGTGATGGCGTATCCAGAAGTGGAATTCAGTAAGCTTTATGCTGACAAGTACTTTGACATCTATGAGGATAGGCCTCCAGAAGGGGAGTCCCAACTGGTCTACCGTAAGGCGAAGCAGGTGAGCAGCCTAACCTACAACTTATTCGCCATTGTCGAAAAACTGCGCAGCGACCCGTCGGTCGCAGGCATGTCGGCATCGGTGACGGTGCGCGACAGCGTGCGTGATGCGCTGATCAAACAGTTCCCTACGCTGGAGTCGCTGTTTGGCTCGATGGACTTCTGTGAGTGCGAACACTGCCGCTCAGTGCTGAGTCCAGCCGCTTATTTGGTGGACTTGTTGCAGTTTGTCGACAGCGGCAGTCTGGTGAAGCCGTATGACGTTCTGGAACAACGCCGCCCTGATTTACCACACATCGCGCTCACCTGTGAAAACACCCATACGGCGCTACCCTACATCGATCTCGTTAATGAGATCCTGGAGTATTATGTCGCCTATAACAAGCTAGCTAAGGAGGCCGTACACGATACCGGCGAGGCTTCCACCGCGGAGCTACTCGCTGAGCCGCAAAACATCATACGCGAAGCCTACGACAAGCTGAGTCAGGCACGTTACCCGCTTAATCTGCCGTTCGATTTCTGGATTGAGACCGTACGCCGGTTCTGCAATTATTTCGAAACGCCTTTGGCGCGTCTGTTGGAGGTATTCCGTCCCAGTGACGATCTCTTTGCGCCGGCACAGTCCTTTGATCGCGCCAGCATTTTTATTGGGTCGTTGGGTCTCTCGCCTGCCGAGTTGGCCGTCTTCATTGATGCCAATCCTTTAGGGAACGATAGCTGGTATGCGCTTTATGGGTTCCCGACAATCAGGCCCGCTATCCAGAATCCTACCAATGTTGAGCACGCGACCCTGACCGTTACTAATGACGAGGCGGGGAAGTTTAGGGAGGGATTTGTCTGTACCTATTTTGATGTGAGCGCCAATGCCCTGAGTGCCGAAACGAAGACTATCTCAACCATTGGTACCCCCAACTCTGGTGGAGTTAATCAGACTTTGATCAAATTTGAAGGCGTGTGGGCGACGCGCCCAGATGCTGGCGATCTTCTCGTCTGTCATGCAACGGCGACGCTGAAGTCAGCAAAAACACTCTCCCGTCGCCTGGGTGTGACCTATAAAGAGATCGTGGAAATTGTCCAGAGCAGCTTCGTTAACCCTGAGCTGACAAAACTGAGCTTGCTTTATAAGCTTGGCGTCAGCATTCACGACGTGCGCTTCTATCTCGACCATAAAGGATTGCTGCCTCAAGATCCAATAACTCTGCCTGAGGAGAAGCAAAAGCAGCGCTTAGAGGCCGAGGCTTTCTCACAGAAATTGGTGGAGTTTGCCAAGAAATTCGGGATGACGAAGGAAAAGCTAGAAGCCGAACTAGAAGCTATTCCCTTCAACAAAATTCTAGTGCTGGTCGACCCGGACGCCAGCTGCAATTTCGACCTCACCACTTTGCGCTATGCCAACGGCGAGCCAGCGGATGCCATTACCTTCTTGAGAGTTAACCTGTTTGTGCGGCTGTGGCGTAAGTTAGGCTGGAGCATTGAGGAAATCGACCGTGCCTTGCAAGCTTTCGTGCCGAAGAACGTGCCATTCGATGCGGCTCATCTTAACCAGCAACCACTCAAAACGGCGCTGATCTATCTAGCACACCTCCAGACCTTAGACGAAAGCGTACACGTTGGTCGGCAGAGCCGTTTGAAGTTAATCACGCTTTGGTCTGATATCGCCACTACTGGCAAGAACCCGCTCTACGCACAACTCTTCCTCACCCCCAGCATACTGAAGGAGAACGCACAAGTATTCGACCATCCGCTCGGGCAATATTTGTCCGGAGAACTCTTGCCTATCAAGGAGCATAGACTTGCCCTGCAAGGCGCGCTGAGCCTTACCGCTGACGAGATCGAGCGCATCCTTGCAGATGCCTGGGAGTTTATTGACACCGCTAAATTATCGCTGCCCAACGTGTCATTACTCTATCGGTATGGCCTGTTGGCGAAAGCACTTAATCTGTCAGTAAGCGAACTTATTGCGCTCAAGCAGCTCTCTGGCCTCGATCCGTTTAAGCCTTTACACCCTGATTCGCTGACGAAGATCGAGCAAGACTATCCTTTCTCGCAAACCCTGCGTTTTGTCGAGGTAGCCGAAGAAGTCAAGGCAAGCGGGTTAAAGATTGAAGATCTGGAATACCTACTGCGTCATCGCTTTGATGAAACTGGCAAATACCGCCCGAACCGCGAGGGCACGCTGGCTTTGTTGAAGGCACTAGCTGAAGGTGTCCATGCTATCCGCACTGAGCATGCTGTACCCGACGATCCAGGCACGTTAAGTGAAGAGGTGCTGCGGCAGAAGCTTGGATTGGCTTTGCCGCCCGATGTGGTCGAGCGCTTTTTGGCGATGATGAATGGTACCGCTGAGTTCACTGCCACCAAGGCAGGCGTGGTGCCTAGCGACCAGCTTAAACCGGAGGAATTCGCCGGTGAACCCACAATCCGAGAAGTGCGCTATAACGCTGCGCGAGAGGAGCAAAAGCTCACCTTTAAAGGAGTGCTATTCGACACTGAGAAGGCGGCTTTGAAGGCCCGTCTGCCCAAGCCCATTCCACCGAATCCGCACGTGCCGTCACCGCTCCTCAGTGACTTGCTCGATGACGTGCAGCAACAGGCGCTATCGTTCTTCGAGAAGCACTTGCAGAAGCAGGCACCCAATGTTCAGCCGGCAGGCGGTTTTCTCGATGCGGCGGATTTCGATCTGCTGTTTAATCCGAATCTCGCGCTTAGTGGGGGCGAAACGGAACAAGAGCGGCTGCGCAAACGGCGAACGAAACTGGCCAAAGCCTTTCTGCCTTTCCTGCAACAGCGCCTGATCCATCAATTTATTGTTCAGACGATGACAGCGCAAACCGGCGCCGACTCTGTGCTGATGGAAAATTTGCTCAGCGACGAGCGTTTGCTGGCGGGCCCAAAGTCGTTGCTGGAAGCGTTTGCCGCGACGGGCGAACGTGGGGTCAATGCCACGTTCTTCGATACAAATGACGGCTCAGGCGCACCTCAAGCCACTACGCCTGTTGTAGTGAGCGTAGACATGGCACTGAAAGACAAAAAGGACACACAGGGCAACCCGCTTAACCCTGCAAATAGTGCGAGATTTGAAGGTTACTTAGAGGTGGCGACGCCCGGTGCGTACCGCTTCTATATCAAGCTGGGCAAACAAAACGCAGCGGCTGAGCTGCGCTTCGATCACTTGCCGGATCCTCTATTTTTGAAGGGCGTGGCGGCAACGGATGATGCGGTTTTCGGTGACAAGCCGAATGAGTTTCTGGAACTGCAGCCGGGTATTCCCTATCGCTTTACGCTGGCACTAAGACAGTTGAACGGCGGAGAGGCAAGCCTATTGGTACAAGGCGAAACCTTGCCAAAGGCAGTCGTTACAGACACTTCGCAGCTCAAGCTCTATCCGTTGAGCGCCATGGCAGGGGCAGAGCGCGCGACACTGTTACTGAGCAAAGCGCTGCAGCTCGTGCAAAGCCTTGGTTTGAACGAGCGCGAAATTCGCTACCTGCTGACCCACGCTGCAGCCTTTAGTAATTTAAGCCTGAGTCAACTGCCGACCCAGCCCAGCGGCGATATGCCGGCTGACAGAGCAGCCGCCGCCGAGCGGTTCGCGGGATTCTTGCGTCTGGCCGCCTACACACGGCTTAAGAACGATCTGGCCGGTGGCACGGATGATCTGATTGATATCTTTGAGGCTAACGAAACGACTGATGCGGACAAACTAAAGAACAAAGTCTACCCGCTCATCGCCAAGCTCAGCCGACGCGACGGCGCCATCATCAAAGCCAGCGCCGAGGCACTGTTCGTCGTCGCGCCGGTCTTCAACAGCGAAAAGCCTCTACAGCGGCTGTGGGAAGCACTACAGGTCATCGAGCGCTTCGGTGTGTCAGTCACATCGCTGCTTAAGTGGACACCCATCGTCAGTGCTACTGCGACGCCCGAGCAGCGCTTTGAGATTGCCCGCGACCTGAAGGAAGTGATCAAGGCACGCTTTGAGCCGCAGAAATGGCAGGGCGTGGCGCAGTCGATCTTCGACAAACTGCGCCAGCGCCAGCGCGACGCATTGGTGTCCTACATTATGCATCAGCGTGGCTTCGCCCGCATGGAGCAGCTTTACGAATATTTTCTGATCGATCCCGGCATGGAACCCGTGGTGCAAACCACTCGCGTGCGCCTAGCGATTGCCTCGCTGCAACTGTTCATTCAGCGCTGCCTGCTCAACCTGGAGCCGCAAGTATCTCCCTCGTTGATCAACGCCAAGCAATGGGAGTGGATGAAACGCTACCGGGTCTGGGAAGCAAACCGCAAGATTTTCCTTTTCCCAGAGAACTGGCTCGAACCAGAGTTCCGAGACGACAAGACACATCTGTTCAGTGAATTGGAAGGGGCTTTGCTGCAAGGTGATGTTTCCAGTGACCTGGTCGAGGATGCTTTCCTCAATTACCTGAAGAAGCTGGACGAACTGGCACGGCTGGACATCATCGCCATGCATCGGGACGACCATTCAATTCACGCACCGCCCACTTTGCACGTCATCGGCCGCACTTACAGTCAGCCGCGCAAGTATTTCTATCGGCGCTACCAGGATCAGATGTGGACGCCATGGGAGCCGGTGAACGTGGAGATTGAAGGCGATCACCTGGCGCCGGTGGTGTGGCGCGATCGACTGTATCTGTTCTGGGTGACATTTATGGATAAATCACCGGCTTCAACGAGCTCTTCTTCAGGACGCAGTGAAAAACCCGCCTCTAGTTTGACGATATCGGAAGCCATGAGTAGCGTAGCCACGAGCACTACAAAGAAAGTGGTAGCGATTCAACTTCACTGGAGCGAATATCTACAAGGAAAATGGAGTACGCACGAGTCCGGCAGTTTTTCCGAGTCGATGTTGCTGACCGTGAGCAGTTCATTTATGCCAAATTCGGTATTCATCCATGTCTCCAAAGAAGAAAAAGATGGCGAGGAGGGCGGCGTGTATATTCACCTGGGTGGCGACGAGATCCAGCGGGCGTTCTACCTGGCAGGCCGCAACAGTGCACCGGAACGTGTCAACGCTACTCCGGCACCCGTTAGTCCGTACAGTGCGCATACAGTGAATAATGCTGGTCGTTACACCGGCGCTCGTTCACTTGCGGTCCGTTTCACGCAAAGTATCACTACAGAACTCGGCAAAGAATCAAAATCACATATCGAGACGCCGGACATCCTGCAGCAGAGTGTCGCATACACACTCGTGCCATGCAACAACAACCTCACGATGCTTGGCATTGCCAAAGAAACTGAAGAGATCGCACGGCTTATGAAGCCAATCTTTTATCAGGACAACACGTATACCTTGTTCGTTGAACCCAGCGTGACTGAGCGGACACTTGACGAATGGCAAGAATGGGTAACGCCTACGCCGCAACCTGAGCCGAGCTGGAGGCTACCGGGCTGGTGGAAAGACCTTGTCATAGCGCCCAAGATACCATCGAAGGGGCCGATCCCCGATCCTTGGCTCACCATCATCGATCCAGGCTCGCGCACTCAATTCAAGCAGAAATTTGATTGGTTGGTAAACCCAGGTACAGGATTCCTGTTTGATGATGTTCTGATCGGCCCTGTAGGCCAGCCGGGTGTAGAAATACTGCCGACCGATGCTGCCGGTAGTATCGCGAAGGATGGCTCAGTAGTGAACGTAAGCCCTGGCAGCCCCCTTAAACCGGGCAGCATCGTGGTCCTGACGCGGGCCGCCACGCTTGAGGAAGCGGGACTTAAGCAGTTCGCCGGCGGTTTGAATATTATCGGCGGTCCTGGCTTTAACTCAGCGCTCGGGAAGAATTTCGATGAACAGAATCGCTCAGGATTTGCCAAAACCATATAAACGCTGGTCGGAGTAGACGCTAAACAACGGAGCCTATCATGGATGACGCATTTATAACCCAAGCCACTCGCTTCCACGGCTACTGGGATACCGAACTCAGCCTCAGACTAGGCATTGAGCCTGAGAAGAAAAAGATCAAGCACCTCATCGTTCAAGAGCGTGCGGTCAATTATCGTTTTTATCTACACCAGCATCCTTACATAAAACAGTTGCTACAGCGGCTGCTCGGTGAAGGCACTGCCGGGTTGCAAGCGGCGGATACGGAATACGTACTCAATAACGTTTCCCTGCCGGGCAGCATCGATATCGCTGTGACAAGTCAGGTCAGCCTGGTCATCCCCTCCGCTGCAAGGATTGCCCTCCTTGCAAAAGTGCAAACCACGTCCGGTGGCGTCTCGATTGAACTGCCAGCTAACATGGTAGTCGAGACCGCCAGCGCCGTACTCGCCACCATGCCCAACGGACTGAGGGCTACGTTGGTCGATGGCATGACCAAAACCCCGTCCGTAGGTGCCGTTTTTCCCCTACGAGTGGAGAGCAAAGCAATCGTTTTCGGCGATACGAAAGTCACCTTAACAGCCGCAACAGCGGTCACCCTTCACGATGGCAAGCCGGCAACGCTACCCGCAGGAACACAGGTGCTGCTTGCCGGCGGCGTCCAACTCATACTCCCGAAAAATCTGCAAGTCACGCTTCTCAAAAGCAAATTTCGCCCTAAGCTTTTTGCTGACTTTTTTGAGCACACGTATCAACCAAACACGGCATTGGTACAGCAGCCTTATCCAGTCAAGGACCTCGACTTTACCTCTGGCGGTGCCTATTCTGTCTACAATTGGGAACTGTTTTTTCACGTTCCAATCACCATCGCCATTCACTTAAGTAAGAACCAGCGCTTTGCCGAGGCGCAACGCTGGTTCCATTACCTGTTTGATCCGACAGATGATAGCGACGGCCCTACGCCGGAGCGATTCTGGAAGGTGCGGCCTTTCCAATATACTGATGTCAAAAAGATCGAAGAGATACTTGTCAACCTCGCCTTCCCCGACGACGCAGCAGACAAGGCGCTGCGTAAAGAAACGCTAAAGAGCTTCGAGGCTTGGCAGAATGATCCTTTCCGTCCGCATGTCATCGCACGCTTCCGGCAGCAGGCTTATATGTACAAGACGGTGATGGCCTATCTGGACAATTTAATTGCGTGGGGCGATTCGCTGTTCCGGCAAGACACTGGCGAGGCCATCGACGAGGCGATGATGGTATATGTGCTGGCCGCCAATATCCTTGGCCCACGGCCGCAGCCTGTGCCTAAGAAGGGTACGGTGCGCCCGCAGACCTACGCCAATCTGCGGCACGATCTCAACCAGTTCGGCACCGTCTTGCGCGACGTGGAAGCCGATTTGCCCTTCGACCTGATGCCATTTCCCGCCGCCGATACGGGCAATAACGACCGGCTGTCAACAGTGCGCAGCCTAGGTAAGGCGCTTTATTTCTGTGTGCCGCGCAATGACAAACTGCTGAGCTACTGGGATACGGTAGCCGACCGCCTTTTCAAGATACGCAACAGCCTGAACTTTCAAGGTATCTTTCGCCAACTCGCTCTGTTTGAACCACCGATCGACCCAGCCATGCTAGCGCGTGCGACTGCCGCTGGCCTCGACGTGGGTGCCATTATCAATGGCCTCAACCAGCCGTTGCCATTAGTGCGTTTCCAATTGCTGGTGCAGAAAGCCGCCGAGATCGTTCAGGAAGTCAAATCCCTGGGTAACAACCTGCTGTCGGCGATGGAAAAGGAAGATGGCGAGGCCATGGCGATTTTGCGCGCTAAGCACGAGCGGGTGATCATGGAAATGGTAGAACATGTGCGCTATAGCCAGCTTCAGGAAGCCATTAAGACCAAAGAAGGGCTGCTGCAATCGCTGGCCTTAGCTGTGCAGCGCTACACTTATTACGAGCGGCAACTGGGTAAGAAACCTGACGAGATCGAGAAAGCGATCCCCGAACTCGAAGAACTGGACAGGGACAGCCTGGACAAGATGAAAGCAGCCATGAAAGAGCCGGAGATCGGATTGCGGGACATTGAGGTAGATATTGCCACAGATGTGGCCGCCCAAGCTGCGCAAGCGCTCAATGGCGGGAAACTGCTTAGCTCGCATGAAGTCCGTGAGACGTTTTTGCTGGAAGGTGCGCAGTTATCTAGCGATATCGCCAATACATTGAATGTCCTTAGTTCAGTCGCTCATGCTGTGCCCAAGTTTCAGTTCAATGCGCTGCCCTTTGGTGTTGGCGGTACAGCTGAGTATGGCGGCGATCATATTGGAAATGCAATTGGCGCTACGGCTGCGGCTGCCAGAGCCATTGCCGATAGACTCAACTTCGAAGCCAGAAGAGCTAGCCGCATTGATTCCTTTGCGCGCCGCGAGCGCGATTGGGCCTTCCAGAGCAACCTCGCAGTTGGCGAGATCACACAGATCTTCAAGCAACTCCGTGCTGCCCAGATTCGCGAGGTCATCGCCGAACTGGAGCTGAAAAATCACCGGCAGCAGATGAAGCACGCTGAGGAGATCGAGCGCTTCTTGAATGAAGAAGGGACTGAGAAAACGGGTAAGAAAACCAACAAGGCACTCTATAGTTGGATGAAGCGCGAGGTGAAGGGGCTCTATGCGCAGTGCTTTCAGTTCGCCTTTGATATTGCCAAAAAGGCCGAACGTGCTCTGCAGCACGAACTGGGCAATCCTGAGCTGAGCTATCTCCAATTCGGCTACTTGGCTGGCAAGGAAGGCTTGCTAGCCGGAGAAAAGCTTTACTTAGATATTAAACGCATGGAGATGGCCTACCATGACCTTAATCAGCGCGAATACGAGCTGACCAAGCATGTTAGCTTACTCCAGTTGGATCCATTCGCCTTGATCCAACTACGCGCGACTGGCCGGTGCACAGTACGACTGCCAGAGGAGCTGTTTGATATGGACGGCCCCGGCCACTATTTCCGTCGCATTAAGACAGCGGCGGTGAGTATCCCTTGTGTGACTGGTCCCTACGCGAGTGTCAACTGCACACTGACGCTGCTCAAGAGCAGCATTCGCAAGGCGCAAGTTCTACGCGATGGGGCCTACTATGCGCGCGAGGACGCCGAAGATGAGCGCTTCAACGACTATTTCGGCAGCCTACAGTCTGTCGTCACCAGTTCCGCCCAGAACGACAGCGGGCTATTCGAGACCAACCTGCGCGACGAACGCTATTTGCCTTTTGAGAACTCAGGGGTGATCAGTGAATGGCAGTTGGAGTTGCCGGCCAACCCCAGCAAACAAGACCCGGCTCAGTTCGACTATGACACGATCAGCGACGTTATCTTGCACCTCCGTTACACTGCCCGTGAGGGCGGAGGCTTAATGCGCAGCGGCGCCATCAAACATGTCAAGGAATTGATCACTGCAGGGCAAGCGGTTGGTTCAGTGCGGTTATTCTCTATGCGTCAAGAATTTCCGACCGAGTGGGCTAAATTCCAGAACCAAACGCCGGCTTCCGGCCAGCGATTTGAATTGGCTCTCAAACTACGGCCCGAGCACTATCCATTCTGGAGTAAGGGACACCTTAACACCGTTGTTGGCGTGGACGTAGTTGCACGCGCGTTGGATAACGGTCCCGTTCCCAGTACCATTGATATCTTCGCGACTGGCAATATGACTGACGCTACCAAAAAGGGCACCTTGAACAAGGATGAAAAGACGCTAGGCAAACTCTTGCGTGGCCCACTTACTGCGGGATTGCCCACAACACCCGACGGAGCGTTGCAGTTCTTTTTCGAAAGCAAAGCGTTAGCTGATTTATGGATTGCAGTGACATGGGCAGGGTGATTGACCTTGCTTTTATTTATCGTATCCCATAATCGAGCTAGGTAGACGTATTGGGTCCCAGCAGTTATCCAAGCGGTATGGGTTGAATTTGAAATGGGGTTGAAGCGCAAAAAGGGGTCCCTTTGATTTTAGTGCAATAAACGACGGTAGCGCCCCTTAGTATCCATGCTCCTCAAACAGTCTCTTGATTTGATGCCCCGAAATGTTTACTATATTCATGAGTAAGGGGAGGTTAATATGGCTATTGTGATTGAAGATTTTCAAATGGAACAGCTGGCACAGCAAATCGCCAAAGCTGAGGGCGTCAGTGTCATGGAAGTGGTGCGTGAAAGTTTACTGTCCCTAGCGAGTATACGTGGACTAGCCGCCAAGAAACTACCGCTACGTGAACGGCTTGCCAAGCTGGCACGCGAAGTCGATGCACTCCCACCACACACTTCGGTTGACAATCGTAGCAATGACGACATCCTAGGTTACAACGAGCACGGTACATGGTAATCGATACTTCTGCCGTATTGGCTTGGCTAAAACAGGAGCCAGAACGTGAGCGCATTGTCGCTGCTTTGGAGGTTCATAAGGTGTGCCGCATATCGGCGGTCAGTTTGTTGGAGGCAAATATTGTGGTGCGAGCGCGCGAACATCACACAATGCCGGGAAAGTTACAGCGCTTCCTCGAAGAAATCACTGCAATCGTCATGCCCTTCGACGAAAAGCAGGCTCGTCTCGCCGATACTGCTTTTCAGCGATATGGCAAAGGGCAAGGGCACCCAGCCCAACTCAATTTTGGTGACTGTGCAGTATATGCGCTAGCCCAATCACTTGATGAGTCGTTGCTGTTCGTGGGTAACGATTTCTCGCAAACGGACATTGAGCGATGCTAATCGGCTATACGTTAGATGCTTTGCTGGAAGCCGGCTGTGAGCGTATCTTCGAAGAGTTTGGCAGGATGGATTCTGTTTTGCCTTGTGTTCATGCCGGATAACAAAATAATTTCATATCCATTTTAATTTCATATCCATTTCCAATTGATTAATGGAAACCATTTTCTGTCCGTGAGAGGGGGGCAACTTCAGTCCGCCCTTGTCACCATTTTGCTGCATGGCGCGTAGCTGTTCTTCACGATGGAATCTTTCCACATGAATCGCGACACTGCAGCGAATGTACCGCTTGTTTGCATGATTGGCCATTCCAATCGACCGCTGGATACGTTCCTCGATCTGCTGCGAAGCAATGAGATCACCCACGTACTCGATGTTAGAACCGTGCCGCGATCACGCCACAATCCTCAATTCAATCAAGACGCATTGTCAGCGTCGTTAGGTGCGGTTCACATTGCTTACACCCATGTTCCAGGTCTGGGCGGCTTGCGTCATGCGCGAGCCGATTCTCCCAATGCTGGCTGGCACAATCTCTCGTTTCGGGGCTATGCCGACTATATGCAATCGCCAGAGTTCGCCGATAACGTTCAATGGGTCGCGGACTTGGCCCGTGCCGAACGTTGTGCCTTGATGTGCGCCGAAGCGGTTCCCTGGCGCTGTCATCGCTCGATGATCGGCGACGCGCTTCTTGTTCGCGGCATTCGCGTTGAAGATATTATTGGACCGAAGGGGCGCAAGCCACACGTTCTAACCGCGTTCGCCCACGTTGAGGGAACGCAAGTTACCTATCCGCCGCCGTCCCCGGACGATACGGAGGCCGCTGCCTTGGAAGGCGAACCTTAGTCCGAGATGAGCTATGACCCATAAATTTAAGATCGGCGATTTCTCTTGGGCAGGAAGACGAAGACAGGACACTGAGGTGCGGACAGTATGCATAAAGCGGAATATCCTACCCTTGGAGGATTGTTGACTGCGGTGCGCCACTGCCGGGCTTGCGCGCCGCATTTGCCGCTTGGCCCGCGTCCGGTACTGCAAGCTGGTGGTGCGGCGCGCATCCTCATCGTCGGTCAGGCGCCCGGCGCACACGTGCATGCGTCAGGGATACCGTGGGACGATCCGAGCGGGGAGCGGCTGCGCACGTGGATGGGGATAGACGCAGCCAGGTTTTATGACGCGTCGCAAATTGCGATCATCCCGATGGGATATTGCTACCCTGGACGGGGCAACGGCGGCGACCTGCCACCGCGCCGCGAGTGCGCGACGTTATGGCTCGATCATTTGCTGGCCAAGCTGCCGCAGATTGAATTGACTCTCTTAATCGGACTGCATGCGCAACGTCACTTTCTGCGTAGCCGGCGCAAACTCTCACTGACCGAAACCGTCAAGGCGTGGCGCGAGTTTGCTCCTAAATATCTGCCGTTGCCACACCCTTCGGCGCGCAACACTCCTTGGTTCCATCGTAATCCCTGGTTCGAACATGAGCTCTTGCCAATGCTGCGCGAACGAATCACGTCGCTCTTAGCCTTACACGTAAAATCATCACGGAGGTGTACATGAGAAGACCCGTATTTCTCAACCTGACTCAGATTCAAATGCCGGTTGGCGCCGTGACGTCGATCACCCATCGGATCACCGGTATTTTACTGGCGATCGGCATCCCGTTTGGCATCTATCTGCTCGATTTATCGCTGCAAGGCCCATAATCCTATGCATGGGTAATCGAGCTGCTCGAGCATGCAGCTTTAAGGTGGTTGCGCTCGTGTTCATCTGGACCCTGGCTTCATTGGATTAAGCAGTTGACCACTGAACCAGAAGCACAAGCAGACGAGCCCATTAAGCTTCGAGAGCTTTAAAATCAAGGGCTCTGACGCATAAACGTACTTTAATTTCCCTTTCGTCAAATCCCCCTCTTAAGAAACAAATTTAAGTGCTTGATAAATAAGAATTATTTTTCGTCTATTTCGGAATCGTAAAAATAAATTGAAGCTATTTTGTTTCTTCCGAACGCCTGGCGTCCGGCTGGCCGCCTACTATGCTCTTAAGAAACAAATTTAAGTGCTTGATAAATAAGAATTATTTTTCGTCTATTTCGGAATCGTAAAAATAAATTGAAGCTATTTTGTTTCTTCCGAACGCCTGGCGTCCGGCTGGCCGCCTACTATGCTCTTAAGAAACAAATTTAAGTGCTTGATAAATAAGAATTATTTTTCGTCTATTTCGGAATCGTAAAAATAAATTGAAGCTATTTTGTTTCTTCCGAACGCCTGGCGTCCGGCTGGCCGCCTACTATGCTCTTAAGAAACAAATTTAAGTGCTTGATAAATAAGAATTATTTTTCGTCTATTTCGGAATCGTAAAAATAAATTGAAGCTATTTTGTTTCTTCCGAACGCCTGGCGTCCGGCTGGCCGCCTACTATGCTCTTAAGAAACAAATTTAAGTGCTTGATAAATAAGAATTATTTTTCGTCTATTTCGGAATCGTAAAAATAAATTGAAGCTATTTTGTTTCTTCCGAACGCCTGGCGTCCGGCTGGCCGCCTACTATGCTCTTAAGAAACAAATTTAAGTGCTTGATAAATAAGAATTATTTTTCGTCTATTTCGGAATCGTAAAAATAAATTGAAGCTATTTTGTTTCTTCCGAACGCCTGGCGTCCGGCTGGCCGCCTACTATGCTTTCAATAAACAAATTTAAGTTGTTGATAAATAAGGATTATTTTTCGTCTATTTCGGAATCGAAAAATAAATTGAGGCTATTTTGTTTTTTCAACACGCCTTGCGGCCGATAGGCCGATTACTGCGCTTATAAATCAATGACTTAAAATTCTGTTTATTGAAAGCGAGGGTAGTGGAATGTAGGATTAGAGCCCATTGTCAATAGGATAAAGAAAAAAAGATAGTATATTGGCGAACACCCGAGGCTCCTAATGCTCAGAAACGACGGCGATGAAGGGGTTATACACTTTTTAGTGGGTGACTCTTTATTCGTCTTAACGATGAAGAGAGAAGCATTATGCTAGACGTTATCAATGGATTTGCCAACGGATGGGTGGCCACACCTGTCATTAGTTCATTTGCGCGGCATGGAGTTTTCGAGGCGCTATCAGGACGGCCAATGACGCTTAAGAAACTGGCGTCACGCTGTCGCGGCAATGTGGGACACTTGCGTGTCGCACTTCGGCTCTTATATGAATTGGGTTGGATAGAACGGATTGAGCCGGATCAGTATGAGGCAGCTAAAGGCGCCGCTCTCGCGCAACAGTTGCCGAGCGATTTGGCTGATTTGATCCATTTGTCGATGACGGATGCGTTGCAGGCTGAACAGCCCGAGCGCTTGCTGCGCTGGCTAGAGCGTTGCGGCGCGGACTGGGCTGGCGCTGATCCTGCCGTAGTGAGGGTGTTGGACGGTGCTTTGTTGGCGCCGCTGCTAGCCAAGCTGGCGACGCTAGGCAACAACGTGCTCGAACAGGCTCAGCCAAACGAAATATCAATCGCTGCGTTACAAGCCGTTCAGAACCTGTTCGTTCAACGTGGCTGGGGGCAAGTCGGGGCGGCTGGTTTTCGGCTGACACCAAGCGGCCAAGCGTTGCTGGCGAGCAGCGGGGCCTTGGGTGTAGTGGTGTCCTATGTGACGATGTTTCGTGGCATCGATGACCTATTATTTGGCAAGGCGGAAGGGGTATTCGACGCGGATGAGCAGGGGCATGAATCGCATATAGACCGCACCTTGAATGTCACGGCCAGCGGCGTGCAGCATCAAAGTCACTTTGCCGAATTGGATACCCTTATTTTGCGTATCTTTGATCAATCTCCTCTAGACAATCAACCGCGCTATATCGCAGATATGGGATGCGGAGATGGGAGTTTACTGCGCCGCATCTACGAGCTCGTCAAAACACGATCGGCCAGGGGCCAGGCTCTGACAGACTATCCGCTCACGCTGATCGGAGCGGACTACAATGTGCTGGCGCTCGAAGCCACAGGAAAAACCTTGGCGGGTTTGCCGCACGTGCTGGTGCGCGCGGATATCGCAGACCCGCAGCAGCTGATAGCTGATTTAGCTGCTGCAGGTATTACGGACCCAGAAAACATTTTGCATGTGCGTTCGTTTTTGGACCATGATCGTCCTTTCTTGCCAGTTGAGGATCAGAGAGCGGCTCGGCGGCGGGAGGGGATGGACGGTACGGGCGTGTATGTTGAGCGTGATGGTAGTGAGATTAAGGTAACCTATGCCGTGCAGGGGTTAGTGGAGCATCTGCGCCGTTGGCGTCAAGTCATTTCCCGCTTTGGATTGCTTGTATTGGAGGTGCATTGTTTGCCGCCAGCCACAGTCAAGCGCTTGGGAGATCTGACGGAAAGCGCACATTTTGATGCCTATCATGCCTTCTCTGGCCAGCAACTGGTTGAAGCGCCGCTTTTTTTAGCAGCCGCAGCAGAGGCGGGACTTTTTCCGGAAGAGGGCATGTCCCAGGCGATCCCTAAGCAGATGGACTTTACCCGTATTTCTCTGCATCGCTTGGTGCCTCAGCCTTATACGGTCCGGCATCCAGCCCGCTCCGATCTATGCCGGCTTAAGCAGCTCGACCGAATCTGCCAGCCGCAAGCGCTCCATACGCCTACAGCGGAAATAAAGCGGCGGGTGTGCGATCTTGCCCAAGAGCAATGGGTGTTGGAGTTCGGCGGACAGATTGTGGCCGCTTTATATACACAGCGCATCGAGTCTCTCGAAGCGCTGCGTGCTAGCTGCTACCAGGATATGGCACGCTTACACCAGCCCCAGGGTCGTTGTGTACAGTTGTTGGGATTGTTTGTTGCGCCTGAGATGCAGGGGCGGGGGTTCAGTGATGCACTGATCGGCTTGATTCTGGCCTATAGCGCCACGCTGGATGGGGTGAGCGCTGTCGTTGGCGTCACGCGCTGCGCCAACTTTAGCCGGCGCCAACCAGCATGTAGCCTCGATGACTATATCCAGTCACGCAACGAACGAGGCCAATTAATAGACCCGATGTTGCATTTCCATACTTCGCATGGGGCGGCACTGCGCGAAGTGCTACGGAGATTCCGGCCAGAGGATACTGACAACGACGGCGCTGGGATCTTAATCGAATATTCGTTGCGTTCTGGGGGCATGGCTGTGGCTGAGACTGCAGTTACGACTGCAGTTACATTAGCCCTACCCGAGCTCGCCACGCGGGCAGTTGATCAGATCGAGTCAGCCGTATCTAGCACGGTGCTGCAGGTGCTAGGCAGTCAACGGGCTGCAGCCTATGGCGCTCAGGTACCGTTGATGGAAATGGGGCTGAGTTCGCTCGAATTGCTTGAATTACGCATGCTGCTGGGTACCTGCTTGGGAGACTCATTGCCCTCGACGTTCTTATTTAGCTATGGAACACCCGAGGCGATTATGGGGTATTTTATGGCGCGGACAAATGCGCCCCCAGCATCGCCAACAACCAGCACTGCTACCTCAATTTCAACTCCAGTCTCAACTCCAGTCTCAATTCCAGTCTCAAGCAGAGCTGTGTCTACTTCGCAGGGTCACGCCTCACGGCCGGGATCGGGCCCGTCTGATGAAGCCATCGCGCTCATCGGTATGGCTTGCCGCCTGCCTGGTGGCATTAATACGCCAGCCCAGTTGTGGCAAAAATTGCTGGCAGCCCATGACCTTGTTGGGCAGCTACCCGCTAGCCGGCAGGCGCTGTGGTGGGGGCAAAACGAATTATGTCGTTGGCCTGGAGGATTCCTTAGTGAGGTGGCTCACTTCGATGCGGAGTTCTTCCGCATTTCCCCGCTCGAGGCAGAATTATTGGATCCGCAGCAACGATGTTTGTTAGAGGTGGCTTGGGAAGCACTGGAAGCCGCTGCAATTGCGCCGGCAGCGCTACGTGGCACGCGTAGCGGAATTTTCGTGGGGATGATGGCGGGTGACTATGAAGGGCTGATTGCCCAACATGGGGGTGAGGCTGATCTTAATGCGTACTTTGCCACTGGCAACGCGTGTTCGGTGGCAGCAGGTCGGCTGTCGTATTTTTTCGATTGGCAGGGTCCTGCACTCAGTATCGATACAGCGTGTAGTTCATCTCTGGTGGCGGTACATACAGCGTATCGCAGCCTGTTGAACCGGGAGTGCAACCTGGCTTTGGCCGCAGGCGTGAATTTGTTGCTTGATGAAAAGCGTTTCCTGGCGTATGAACACGCGGGCATGCTCTCGCCTTATGGGCGTTGCCGGACGTTTGATGCAGCTGCTGATGGCTATGTGCGAGGCGAAGGCTGTGCGGCAGTGATTCTAAAGCGGTTGTCAGATGCGCAAGCCGATGGCGATCCGATTATAGCGGTGATTCGGGGCAGCGCGATTAATCAGGATGGCAGCAGCAGCGGCTTGACCACCCCGAACCAGTTGGCGCAACAAGCAGTAATTGAAGCCGCGCTGACCCAGGCGAAAGTCGCGCCGCACGAGATTGGCTATTTGGAGGCGCATGGTACTGGCACCAAGCTAGGCGATCCGATCGAGGTGATGGCCGCGGCTCAAGTACTTGGGGTGGGACGGTCCGCTGATCAGCCTCTTTTACTCGGCTCGCTGAAGAGTGCAATTGGCCATTTAGAAGCGGCTGCCGGCATTGCTGGACTGATCAAAACGGTGTTATCGATACAGCACGGGGTGCTGCCAGCGCAACTGCATTTTGAGACGCCAAACCCCCATATTCCTTGGGAAAATTTGCCGGTGCGCGTGGTGACGCAACCCCAGGCCTGGCCAGCGGGGCATAAACGGGCGGGGATTAGTTCATTTGGCTTTAGCGGCACGAATGCGCATCTCATCGTTGAAGAGTATGTGGCGCCGCACAGAGCGCCGACGGTAGTCAGCGGGCCGGTGGTGGTGGTGCTGTCGGCCAAGAGTGAGAAGCAGTTACAAGATCAGGCGCAGCAGTTATTAGCCTATCTGCAGCGTCAGGATGAAGTGAATTTAGCAGACTTGGCGTACACGCTCCAAGTGGGACGCGAGGCGCTGAGAGTGAGATTAGCGCTAGTCGTGGATGCCGTGGACAGTTTGCAGGAACGGCTGTCGCACTACGTGCGAGGCGAAGTCAAGCAGGAGCATGTCTATTACGGCGAAGTCAAGCAGGAACACATCTACCACGGCAAGGTCAAGCGTGAGCAAGCCATCTTGGCAGTCCTACGAGCTGATGAGGAATTTCAGGAAACGATAGGTAAGTGGATTGCCCGTGGCAAGGTGGGCAAGCTAGCTCAATTGTGGGTGCAGGGGCTAGAGGTGGAATGGCGGCAGTTATATGCTGCGGTGCAGCCAAAGCGGATCAGTCTGCCAACCTATCCCTTTGCTAAAGAGCACCACTGGGTGCCGCGAACGGTTATGCCAGGCGGCCTAGTGCGTCAATTGCATCCGCTGGTCCACCAGAACACGTCAGATTTAAGTGAGCAGTGCTTTAGTACGGAACTCACCGGCACAGAATTTTTTTTACGTGATCATGTGGTGCGGGGCCAGCGAGTGGTGCCGGCAGCGGCGCAATTGGAGTGGGCGCGGGCGGCGGTGTCGCTCGCTAGCGGTCGGGAGCCAGGGCTATCGGTTCTGTTGCAAGACGTAACGTGGTTACGGCCACTGGTGGTTATGCAGCTCCAACAGGTGCAGATTGTCTTAAAGGCAGAGGACGAGAATCGTATCTACTTCAAGATCTCTAGCGGTAGCGGGGACGAACGAGTCGTCTACAGCCAGGGTTGGGCTCAGTTGGCTGAGGCCAGTGAAGCGCCGCACGTCAATTTAGAGGCCATCCGACAGCAATGCGAGCAGGCGTTGACCGGTGAAGGATGCTATGCGCAGTTTACCCAACTTGGCTTAGATTACGGTCCAAGCTTCCAGGTTTTAAATGAACTGTGGCTAGGCGATAACGTAGCAGTGGGCGCATTGAGTCTAGCGAATGAAACGCAAAGAGACGCCTATGAGTGGCCGCCGAATTTAGTCGACGGAGCGTTGCAGGCCAGCATGGGGCTAGCGCAAAATGCGGCCCTAGCATTACCGTTTGCGGTGCGGCAAGTGAAGCAATGGGGTGAGCTACCTATACCTGCGTGGGCCGTCGTGAGGCCAGCAGCAGGCGATAGCGTGGCAATGCGCCAATTCGATATTGAGATTGTCGCGGCCAGTGGGCGAGTGGCGATGCGCTTAAGTGGTTTCAGCACACGGACTGCTGTAGTTGATGCCGCGCTCGCTGTGCCTCAGACGGCGTCCGTGCCGGCGGCTGTTACGTCCTCACCGGACTTAGTGGGCGAGTTGACGCTGACGCCGTTGTGGCAAGCCATCGAAAAGACCACGAAAATAAATGAACCCTGGCCTCTGCCACAGCAGCGCGTTATCTTGCTAGGCAACCACGAACCCGCACAGTCAGTTTGGCAGGCCCATTACCCGCAGGCGAAACGCATCACGCTCACGGGGGTAGAGAGTGTGGAAAGGTTAATCGAAGGCTTACGCAGTGATACTCCGTTAGATCATCTAGTGTGGTGGGTGCCGCCCGCCAGCACTTTGGGCGTCCAGCTAGGATTGAAGTTAATCAAGGCGCTGCTGGCTTTGGAGTATGGTCCACGGCCATTGGGGTTGACGGTGCTGGTGCAGCAAGCACAGGCAGTGTGGCCAAGTGAAAAAATCGATGCAGCAGCAGCGGGCATTTACGGCTTAATGGGTTCGCTGGCTAAGGAGTATGAGCACTGGCGGGTGCGCTTGCTGGATCTGCCGGCACAGGAGCAGACGCCATTAGCCTGGCAGTTGGCGCAGCCGGCTAATCAACAGGGCGATGCACGAGCTTATCGGCATGGACAAGGCTACCAGCAATGGTTAGCTCCGTGCACGCTGCCTGCCGTGACTAGGTCAGCCTTCCGCATGGGGGGCGTGTATGTGATATTGGGCGGCGCCGGCGGTTTGGGAGTCGCCTTAAGCGAATATCTGATTCGGCATTACCAGGCTCAAGTGGTATGGCTAGGCCGGCGCGTAGAAGACGCAACCATCGCCCAGCAGTGTGCACGACTGGCAGCGTTCGGTCCGGCGCCGCTCTATCTACAAGCGGATGCAACTCATCGAGAGCCGCTGGCGTTAGCGCATAACTTGATCCGGCAACGTTTCGGGGCGATTCACGGCGTGGTGCATGCGGCCATTGTATTGGCCGATCGGAGTCTGGCGCAGATGGACGAAGCAACTTTTGCGGCGGCTTGGTCAGCCAAGGCCGCGAGCACGGTGCACTTGAGCGAGGTCTTCGGCCACGAGGCGCTAGACTTTCTGTTGTTTTTCTCGTCGATACAGAGCTTTATCACGCAGCCGGGGCAAAGTAATTACGCGGCGGGGTGCTGCTTTGCAGATGCTTTCGCGCAGGAATTATGCCGCCAGCGCAGTTACCCCGTGAAGATCATGAATTGGGGCTATTGGGGCAGCGTCGGGGTCGTGGCCTCAGCGCCTTACCGCGAGCGCATGGCGCGCATGGGCCTGGGCTCGATCGAGCCACCTGAGGCCATGGCGGTGCTGGAGCGATTGCTGGCCGGGCCAGTGCACCAATTGGCCTTCGTCAAGACAACGCAGGCGCAAGGGACGGAGGCATTGGGGATTGCGGTGCATGAGACCGTGACGGCGGCAGCGCCTGTGATACCGATGATAGGGGCGCCGCAGGCGACGCAAGTGGCGCAACCGGAAAGTGCGGCGCAGGATCTGGCCGAGCTTGAAACCCAGCTGCTACCGTTGTTGCACTCGCAACTGGCAGCCTTAGGCTGGCTTGCAGCGGATGCGTGCCCGCCTGCGAAGTATGCGCGTTGGCACGCTCACAGTCTGAGCGTGCTGGAGGCACGCGGGATGCTCACCGCGACCCTCGCAGAGCCTGACAGATTGTGGGCGCAGTGGGACGCATACCGTGCCGTGGCACAAAACAAGCCAACGGTGCAAGCTCAAGTTCAATTAGTTGATGCGACGTTGCGGGTTTTGCCTGTCGTGCTGCGCGGTGAGATCGCAGCCACTGACGTGCTCTTCCCGCAAGGGCAGTTAGACCGAGTAAAAGGCGTGTACTGCGCGCATCCGGTCGCGGATTATTTCAATGCGGTACTCGCTGAGCGTCTTGTCACCTATGTGCAAGCGCGGATTCAAGCAGATCCAAAGGCACGCTTGCGTATCCTTGAGATTGGTGCGGGCACCGGTGGCACCAGTGCGATGATATTTGCTCAGTTGGCGCCGTATGCGCTGCAGATTGAGCAATATTGTTATACCGATGTGTCGCCGGCATTTTTGCTCCATGCGCAGCAGCACTATGCGTCACAGGCACCTTATTTGCACACGCAGCGGCTGGATATCGGGCGCTCTCCGATGGCACAGGATTTTGCGCTAGGAGACTACGATGTGGTGGTCGCCGCTAATGTCCTCCATGCTACGCCTGATATCCGCCGTACGGTGCGCCATACCAAGGCTCTGCTGAAAGGCAATGGCTTGCTGTTGCTTAATGAGCTCACGGATATGGGCCTATTTGCTCACTTGACGTTTGGACTTTTAGACGGTTGGTGGTTGGCCGAAGATAGTCTGCTGCGGGTTGCTGGCTCGCCTGCGCTGACCCCGCCGATGTGGCAGCAGGTGCTGGCAGCGGAAGGTTTTCAGGCAATTAGCTTCCCGGCTGAGGCGGCGCACGGACTGGGCCAGCAGATTGTGGCGGCTGCCAGCAATGGTGTTGTGCGGCAGCCGTGCCAGGTCGAAGCGCACATGAGTTCAGTGAACTTTGCGCCGGCCCAAACAATGCAAGAGTCCACTGTGAACAAGCAGCACGTGTCGGCGGCCGCCGCGATTCTGGAGGCGGGTGACTTGGCCACAACGGGCGTGTTGCAATTGCAGCTAGAGCCTGTGTTGATGGGGCTGATCTCGGTCCAATTGAAGGTTAAACCAGAGAAGCTGAAACGAGACACGCCGTTTAGCGAGCTCGGTTTTGATTCAATTACGCTGACGGCATTTAGCAACGCCTTGAACCACAAATACGGTTTAGCCCTGAGTCCAACGGTGTTTTTCGAGCATTCGACAGTGGCTGCCTTGGCTGATTATTTGGCGCGAGAACAGCGCGCGGTGATCGCGCCTGCGGCCGCAACTCTAGGCGCCAATGATCCGGCTACAGCGGGTGAATTACGGCTGCGGCTAGAGTCCGAGTTGACGGGATTGATCTCGGCCCAATTAAAGATTGCGCCAGAGAAATTGAAGCGAGACAAACCGTTTAGCGAGCTCGGTTTTGATTCGATCACGCTAACCGCGTTTAGCAACGCTTTGAATCAGAAATATAGTGTGTCCCTGAGTCCAGCAGTATTCTTTGAGTATTCGACGATTGCGATATTGGCTGATTATTTAACCCGGGAACACCAAGCGGTGATTGCGCCTATGTTTGCAGTGACAGCGGAAGTTGGTTTAGATCGTAGCGCTGTTTTACCACACCGTTCCAGCCCATTTTTAGATGTGGCAACCTGCAATTGAAATGCCCCGATCTCCAAGCCATCGCCGCAAACCCACATTCTTTATGGAGACTGCTATGCTTAAAACAATAAGTTACTGTGCCTAAGCTCGATGATGTGACTTTATTGGTTTCGGTAGGCCAAAATATTAAGACCGCAGTTGATACATTATGCGTACCTGGGGTAGAACAATCAGGCGTTGAATATTCTCTATGATGGGGAGGTTTGACGAAAGGGAAATTAAAGCACGCCAAGCCTTTGGAAATCGGTTGTGACGGCCTAAATCTAAATTTTCAACGTGCTAAAAGCTCGCCTTGCGGGCGATCTCGGTTCATTGGATTAAGCAGTTGACCACACTGAACCAGAAGCACAAGCAGACCAGCTCATTAAGCTTCGAGAGCTTTAAAATCAAGGGTTCTGACGCATAAACGTACTTTAATTTCTCTTTCGTCAAATCCCCCCATCTATGAATATGTATGTACGAAATCATTCCTTTTCGGACGACTTGGCGATCCGTGTTTTTTAAAAAGGGGACCAGCTATCTTTTCATATTGTAAAATTTTCGGGGGAAGTTGAAGGGGGTAGTGAAGGCTACGTACCCGTTTCGCCACAGTCTACTTGTGATGCGTTCCACCTTTGAAAATCCTTCTGCTAGAATCCGTTCGGCTATAAAAATGAATGAACGTAGGTTGGATAGTGCTGAGAAGAATTCAGCAAAAAAATTTGCATATGATCACTGACTTTAAATTCAGGATACTGCCTATCCAGGGCTGTTTCAGAGTAAAGTTTAAAGCGCTTCATTCGTAAAATCGGTATACCAATTTATGTAACCCCAATCTGTGAGGCGTACGCGATAAGCGAACGCCTCAAAATAAAATCCATAAAGAGAAAAAGTATGTTGCCTTTAAGAGTCGGCGGACAATCCTTTAGCGCTATACCGCAAATGCCACAGCAGCCAATAAATGTACCGACTGTTCAGACGCGAGAAGAGGTATTAGGGTATTTTGAGGAGTATAAGGACAGCGCTAAATGGCATCAATTACTCAAAGCGCCTATTGAGATCAGGAAAGCTTATCAACAAGCCGAAGCCTTGCTTGATCATGTACGTGATCAGAATTTTTTTACGCAAGCAGAGATCGATCAAATGCTCGCAGAGATTTATAGAGAATTTAGCTTTTTTGAGCGTAACCAAGGTGAGGGGGAAGAGGCCGATAGGTTAGTTCGCAAAGCAATGAGTTTATCTGAGCAGAGGCCTCATACCCAAAAACGCGAATTAGCACGAGATTCAAGCGCAGAGTTTCATTTTTCGAAGAAAACCGCAGGAAATTTTTTGGATCGACCCCAATCTGTTCAGTTGAACCCTGAATTCGAGAATCTGACAATAGACACCGGTTCCACGCAGCAATCAAGTATCACCCAAACTATTGAGAGGGGACTTGTGCAGTTTGAAAATCCTGTACAAAAACTCGTAACAGGTGTTGGTGAATTAGAAAAAGTATCAAGTAAATCAAATTCCAATGATATTGGAGAATTAAAAACAACATACCTAAACTGCTTTAAACATCAGCAAGAAATGGACCCGCATTCGAAGCAACAGCCGCTTGCGATTCTAGGCAAAACTGCTTCAATGGCTTTGCAGCAACCAGTTGCTTCACCTGCCCAGGACAAAATCGCGCAGGTAGATTATCTGTTTGAAAAGGCGTTGTCGACGTTGGGTTCCTTAGAGTTGTCCAATAAAACTAGCCTGTTTCTGGTGTATGCGCACGACAATCCCGCGTATGGAAAGGCGGATGCGGATACGTCTAAATATTTAATCGAGAAGTTATCTCAAATTCGGATTAACCTGTACTCCGATCAAACGCCGATGGGACAAATGCATTCAATCGCTTCGGAAGCATTGAAAGAGGACGGCAAACTGGAAGATATCTTAACCAGCCAGTTCTGTTTGTTGCCGACTCAGCTGAGAAAAGAAGTGGAACCGGTTGATAAGGTCGTGGTGTGCTGTTCTGAAGTATTAGAAAAATACCTGAAAGAATGGCCGCACTATGAAATTTTTTATCAGCAACTCCGAGTTGCTTATCACCAAGACTGTGAACAAAAGAGCACTTCGGCCATTCGTGAGGTGGTGAAAAGATTTTCACAAGAACCGAAATATAAGGCCGGGTTCCATCATGTGTTGACGGAAATGGCATTTTTGCAAATCCGAGCTGAACACCAGAAAGATCAGCACGGCATTATCCCGATTTCGTTAACTCCAAAAAGCGCTAAGCAATGCCTAGGGCATTTTATTCCTCAGACCACGGTTCGCATGGAGGATATTCCTCGATTTGAGGCGCAAGCCCAAGCAGGACAAGAAGTGCATCCGAATCAAAACCGGCACCTCGTGCTATTTAAGTTGATCGAGCGACTTTTAGTGAGTAGCGGTGAGGCGAAAACGTTTCTGAACAAGTTTTGGCAGGGGTACGACAAGTGTATTTCCCAGCTAAAGAGTGAGCCTTCAATGGTTGACGGGCTTGAGTTTGTCAAACTCGTAGACGGCATCTTCGGCGACATAGAGAAAGAATTACGCAGCCAGCTTGTCCTCATCCTGCAGCATAAGAGGAAAGTAAAAGAACTGCATCTACCTAAGCTCCCACGTCTGCGCGAAGCGTTGTACCAGCATTATCAACGCTCAAATCTCTCGATTCAGCGGGTATCAGGCGATAGAGTGTCGCTAGCCGATTGCTATATCAATCTGGCGATTGTTGAAAGTCAGGCTCAACGCGACAAAGATAAAAAAGAACTGGAAAAGCAAGCCGCAACTTTTCAACGCCTACCAAGCGGTGAACGGCTTGAGGCGGCCAATTCAAACAAATTGATTGCGCTAGAGAAGCTTTTTGAAGTACAGAAATTACGAAACGGCTCAGAAGGAATACCCAAACGGATTTTGATTCAAGGGCGAGCAGGGATAGGCAAGACCACGTTATGCAAAAAGCTGGTGTATGAGTATCATCAGAATGGACTTTGGCAGGATCGGTTTGAGAGTGTGCTGTGGGTGCCATTACGACGACTCAAGACACATTCCCCCAAGCGCTTAGAAGACTTGTTATGCAATCAATATTTTGTGGGTCATGAAAGTAGCCAAGCGCAGGCGTTATCCAAAGTTTTGCACGCGCATCAAGGCAAAACGCTTTTTATTCTAGATGGTTTGGATGAGGTCGCTAGCGAATTGGGTGGAGAAAGTTCGTTAGGAAACTTTCTAAGGGTATTACTTGAGAAGGAGCATATTGTTATCACTTCCCGGCCTACCGGGGTCGATACAAACATGCTGAATAAGCTTGATTTAGAATTAGAAACGGTAGGATTTAGTCAAGACAATGTGCAGGCTTATATTCAAAAGTTTGCGCTTGAATCTCAGAAAGCAGCTATTGGGCAGTTTATAAAGGAAACACCATTCATTCAGGGGCTGGTCAATATTCCAATTCAGTTGGATGCGCTCTGTTATAGTTGGAAAAATCTACCCCAAAACCAAACTATGACCATGGCTAGTTTATATCAGGCCATGGTCGATAAGTTATGGCGTAAAGACAGTGTCCGCTTAGAGAAGAAAGAAGAGGGTCAGTTATTAGGGCCGCATGAGATCGAAGATTTGTCAGAGTCTGAGCTACAAGATGTAATGGCCGCTGAAATCGATTATCTAAGCTACCTGGCCTTTAAAGGCCTGGAGGCAGAGCAAATAGAATTCAGTCTGCAAGAATTGAGTCAGCGTAAGAGCGAGTTAAATAAAATATCTCCCATAGGAAGAAAACTGCCCATCAATTTCACCACGAATCTGAAAAAAACTTCTTATTTACATACAGCCGATACAACGCGCCCTGAACGCGAGCGTCACTATCACTTCTTGCATTTAACGTTTCAGGAATTCTTCGCGGCTAAATTTCTAGTCCGCCATCTAGAAAAATATGCAGAAACAGAGGAAACATCTGCTTCTACAAAAAACGCCTCTATCGGCTTAGGCGTGATGCCTAACCAAACAGAACTCGAAGCGTTCATCGCTACGCATAAATATAACCCGCGTTATGAGATTGTGTGGTGGATGGTGGCGGGGTTGCTGCAGAAGAGTGCGGTGCTGGAAAAATTCTTTACGCGATTGGGAGAAGCGCCGCGTGATCTAATTGGAGGCCGTCATCAGCAGGTAATGATGGGATGTTTGAATGAAGCACGCCGTCAACTAAACCCAAAGACAGTTTTAGAGCTAGAAAAAGAGCTCATGCAGTGGGTTCATTTTGAATTGGACTATATAGGAGAATTTAGCTCGAGCGGATTAGGTCGCCAAGGGACTTTTCCGGAGCATTTACTACTCATATTGCTAGAACAGCCTAAAAGCAAAAAAAGGGAAATTATTAATACATTAAGTATGCGTCCCACGTTGTCGGAAGTTGCTGTTTTGGCCTTGCTCAAGGCTTTAAAGGATGAAGAGGACAATTGGGTCAGGGAAGGTGCAGCTAAGGCATTAATTGGGCAAAAAATGCTCCCGGAAGCTACCATTTCGGAATTAATTGGAGTTTTAAAAAAAGATCAAGAGGCATTTTTTGTCAAGAAAGTTGTGATTGAGACACTAGGCGCACAGGAAATACTTTCGGAAACTGCCATCTCGGCATTGATCGATTTTTTGAAAGGAAATGGCTATAAGAAAGAAGTGATTAATGCATTAGGCAAACAGAAAATCCTTCCCGAAACTGTCGTTTCATCCTTGATTGAAGCTTTAGAGGATGACGATGTATTTTCTGATGTTAAAGAAGCGGTAGTCGCGATATTAGGTAAACAAAAGATGCTTCCAAAAGCCGCCGTCTCAGCCTTGATCGAGGCTTTAAGTAGTGGTTATGAGGAAGTCAGGGAAATGGCGGCCGAAATAGTCGGTAAACAAAAAATTCCTTTAAATGCAACCGTCTCAGCCTTGATCGAAGCGTTAAAAGATGAAGATTGGGGTGTCAGATTTTCGGCGGCCAGGACATTAGGCAAACAAAAAGTGCCTTCGGAAGCTGCCGTCTCAGCCTTGATCGAAGCGTTAAAGGATGAAGATGAGGACGTCAGATCTGCGGCGACTTGGGCACTAGGCAACCTAAACATGCTTCCAGAAGTTGCCGTCTCAGCACTGCTCGAAGCTTTAAGAAATGAAGATTGGCTTGTCAGGTTTGAGGCAGCTAAGTCATTGGGTAAGCAGAAAATCCTTTCGGAAGCTGCCGTTTCGGTTTTGATTGAGGCTTTAAAAGATGAAGATTTTCAGGTTAGGAAAGAGGCAGCCAATGCATTAGGCAGACAGAAAGGGCTTTCTAAAACAGTCGTCTCGGCGCTGATCGAGGTTTTAAAGGATGAAGATGAAGAGGAGGATGTCCAATGGGCAGCGGCCGCCGCATTAGGCAAACAAAAAATTCTTTCGGAAACTGCCTTCTTACCAGTAATAGAGGCTTTCAATGATACAGCTAACAATCAATGGGTGTTTGGATTTCACTCAGGCATGGAATATATGCATTCGGAAACCACAGAGCTGGAGTTGGTCAAGGATTTAAAGGGTGAAGATGAGTGGGATTGTTTGGATGCCATAGAAGCGTATGAACAGCAAATGCTTTCAAAAACTACTGTATCGACTCTGATCGGGATTTTAGTGAATAGAAATTCTTCTATTAAGGCAGCGGCGGCTAAAGCGTTAGGGGAATTCAAAATGCTTTCCGAAACTGCCGTCTTGGCATTGATAGAGGCTTTAGAAGATGAAAATGAAGATCATTTCGTCAAATATATGGCTGCCAACACTTTAGGCTGCCAGAACGGGCTGTCAGCCGATGCAGTCCAGGCTTTGATCTTCTCCTTGAGGGATAACGATCAGTATGTCCGCTCTGAAGCCGCCAATGCTTTAGCGCGTCAAAACGGGCTGTTGTTAGATGACGCAGTTCATGTCTTGATCTCATTTTTGAAGGATGAAAATGAGGCAGTCAGGTCTAGTGCAGCCACTGCCTTAGGCCGCCAGCGTACGCTGTCATCCGACGCTGTCTCAGCCTTGATCTCGACGTTGGGGGATGAAAAGGAGGTAGTTAGGTCTAGGGCAGCCACTGCTTTAGGGGCGCATTTTGATCAGCATTACAGAATGCTTCCAAGTTTATCGCCCGAGCAAATAGAAGCCCTCTACACTCGAGTCTTGTTCCCGCGCAGTTGTGAACAAATTGCGACGCTCTATATTCAAGATCGCCGCCACCTTCACTTTTATGCGGCAACGGGTCCTGGGCAACCGATTGAGCTTACATCGGAACAAATTGTAAAGATGGTCAGAACGCTAGGCGTGGCCCGAGCGAAAGCGGGTATTGCGCCGTTACTCGAGGAAGAGGCGCTTTTGATGGAGGAATAAGCGGTAAGTGGCGCACAGGGATTTCCTTGCGCTACTAGACAAATACTAAACTTTACATAAGAGGAATTATAGACAGTTTTTTTGAGATAGCATTATTTAATAGTTTTTAGCGATAATTAGCTTATTTTAAGCAATTTTTCACCCTGCATTTCTGCTCACGTCCTGGGGTCCCTTTGATTTCGCTGCAATAAACGACGGTAGCGCCCCCTAGAATTCATGCGGGTTGTGGCCCGGCCGTTTCGACAATTTCTTTATAAATCAATGGTTTTCTGATAGCCATTTTTAGCGCGTTATAGAGGGTGTTTCAACAAGCGAAATGAATACGGAACTTTCACCTGAAGACGGCACAGCGTTCGCCAAGCTACAACAAAAGCAAGGCGAATATACGGCGAAGCTCCCAGCCAGTAGAGCTAAAGGTTTAGAAGCTCTTAAAGGGGGCAAACTCAGAATTAGGAAAAAATAGTACGCCGGCGTCTCGGTTAGCCTTGCTACGTGAGACTCAGCATAAACTCTACTCCGCACCAGTTGGAGGCGAAAAGAAGTTTACGCAAGTCGTTGATTATTATGGTTGTGTGGTGCAGCTAACGTGCGTTTTTGCCCAAATTCTGCGTCTGCCCCTAAAAGGCTGTAAAATTTAACCGTGGCTTATGACACACAAAAGGATGGCTTACCCAAATCAATTCCTATTAACGTTACCTTATCCATGATGGCCTCCGTAAAATTCCCCACTATTTAAACAATGGGGAGGACCACTTCATTAATTCTGACAGGCTCGAAATTAGCTTTTGCTCACCAATCTCTACTTTTAAGTTACATTAAAAAGGGGGGATTGCCCTATCCACTTGGTACGAAAAGATAGACGATGAATCCCATTCAAAACTCTACGCACTCATACTCTACGCCTCAGGGGCTTGCAGCACCGCAGCCTCTGTCATTGCGGCTCTTCCCATTTGAAATACACAAAGAAATAATAGACTTGTTGCCTCCCTGGCAACGCCAGCTCGCTTATAGCGAATTAGCCAGCTTTGCTCATAGTGGCAAAGAAGTACGCTACCTTAAGGAGAAACTAGCTTTAGTATTGCGAGAGGTGCCAAAGCAATATCAACGCGCTGTACTCAGATTAGATGAGCAGTTGCAAATCTTTGCGCAGAAGCAGTTTGATGTCTTATTGAGTTCAGCAGAGCCTGCTCAAGTGGTCACCAAGCCCATGCTCTTTCAATTGTTATATCTAGTGGGTGAGCCAGCGGTGTGGACAAAATTAGGCGAACGCATCCAAAGCGAACCGGCCCAAAGGCAAGTGCTATTAACTTTGGTTGAAAACTCTAAAAAAGAAAATGCAGATCAAAAAGCAAAGGAGCACGCAGCCAATGCGATAACACTCTTGGGTAGATCGGGGGAGCAGTTTAATGGAAAGGATTTGCGCAATATCAAGATTCCTGGGGCAGATTTAAGTTATGGCCAATTCGACCATGCTCAGTTGCAAGGTGCACATTTAACCGGGGTGAAGTTTCGAAATGCATGGCTGCGCGGGGCTAATTTAAGCGGTGCACACATGGACGGAGTGCAATTTGGTGAACTGCCTTATCTGCAGGAAGTGAGAGATGCGAGCGTCTACGCCTATTCCCCAGATGGGAAAAGATGCGCTGTGGGTCTATTAAATGGCGATATCAGCGTATATTTAACTTCGAATTGGGAAAAAATCTGCACTTTAAATGGCCATAGAAACTCTGTTAAAAGTTTGGCATATTCGCAAAATGGGAATCAGCTTGCTTCGAGCAGTATTGAGACAGTGCAACTGAGGAATGCGGCATCCGGTGCACTCACTTTTACCTGGGGAAGACATATAGGTACTATTACAAGTATGGCGTATTCGCCGAGTGGGAATCGGCTTGCTGCGAGCAGTGTTGATAGAACGGTGCAGACGTGGAACACGGCAACTAATGAACTCACGCACTCCCTAAGAGGACATATTTCGCGAATTATGAGTATGTCGTACTCGCCCAACGGAAATCAGCTTGCTTCGGGCGATCAGGATGGCACCGTGCGACTGTGGAACACGGCAACAGGTGAGCTCACGCACACCCTAGTAAGACATACCGACAATGTTACAAGCTTGGCATACTCGCCAAATGGGAGTCAGCTTGCTTCGGGCAGCGATGATTGTACGGTGCGACTGTGGAACACGAAAACGGGTGAGCCCACGCTCACCCTAGAAGGCCATGCCCTATCGATTACGAGTGTAGTGTATTCCCCAACTGGTGATCAGCTTGCTTCGGGCAGTCAGGATAAAACAGTGCGGCTGTGGAATGCGAAAACAGGCGTTCTTGACCACATCTTTGAAGGACATACAGGTTCTGTTACAAGCGTGGCGTATTTGCCGAATGGTGACCAGCTTGTTTCGCGCAGTCATGATAAAACGGTGCGACTATGGGGCGCAAAAATTGATACTCCTGGATACATCCCGAAGTGGCGTATCGGTGCTGTTACAAACGTGGCGTATTCGCCGAATGGAGATCAGATTGCTTCGACCCGCGGTGACTATACGACGCAATTGTGGAACACGAAAACCGGTGGGCCCATGCACACTCTAGAGGGACATACCGGCAAGGTTACAAGCGTGGCGTACTCACCCAATGGAGATTGGCTTGCTTCAGGCAGTTGGGATAAAACAGTGAGATTGTGGAGCGCGAAAACGGGCAAGCTCATGCGCACCTTACAAGGACACACCGATTCTATTACAAGCGTGGCGTATTCACCGAGCGGAAATGGGCTTGCCTCGGGCGGCGATGACCGTATGGTGCGACTGTGGAACGCAAAAACGGGTGCTCTCATTTACACATTACTAGGGGCAGGCCGGATTAGAAGCATGGCGTACTCGCCCAACGGGAGTCAGCTTGCTGCAGGTGGCAATGACGCAACAGTGCAGGTATGGAACGCGCAAACTGGCAGTATTCTCTGGATGTTCTCTTGGTTGTTGAATGCGTGGACGATTAACCCCATGCGCACCTTAACAGGCCATACCCATGGTGTTACAAGCCTAGCGTATGCGCCAAGTGGAAATCAGCTAGCTTCGGGCAGTGATGACCGTACGGTGCGATTGTGGAATGCAAAAACGGGCGTCCATTTGCGCACCTTACCGGGACACACTCAGCCGATTACAAGCGTGGCGTATTCACCAAATGGTTATCAACTAGCTTCGGGCAGCAATGACTGTACAGTACGAATTTGGGATGTGGATTCGGGTGATTGTTTAGTGGTGATAAATGATTTTCACGAGAGTGTCCGTAGCGTTTCTTGGAAACAAACCTCCAGCGGCACTTATTTGGTAACCAGCTGCGCGGATCATTCTGTCCGTACTTGGCAGATCATAGAAAAGGGGGGCAGCTATCAAGCGCAGCTATGCTGGAGTTCAAGTCACGATAGGCTAAACGTGACGAATACTTTGGTCCAAGACACAAAAGGCTTAAGTCAAGTGAATACACAGCTTCTCGCGCAGCGCGGGGGCGTGGGTTAACCTACTACCTTTTTATTATAGGCACCAACAACAGAAAAAAATCGTACGTTAGTGCGTTGAAGACCACAAGGAATATGGGCGAAAGTAGTCAGGACCCTGATTCGTAAAAAAGATAAAATCTGAAATGTCGATACTATGAGCAAACGCGAAACGACTAGATTTGGTGCACTCTCGCAAGCGTCGTACTGGCGTCGCGTTCCACTAACCTACAATTTTTTCCGTTTCGTGAGTTGCCCCCTATAAACCACTATAGGAAAGCGATAGGATTGTCAACCGCTAAAAAATAATTGTGATTTTTGGTTTGATCGCCTATTCTTCCTTAGCAACTTGCTGGTGCTTTGTTAAAGTTTTAAAGCTTCTGTGTTTCTAGTAAGGGTGCAGTCCCTTCAGAAGTTTTTTTAAGATCAAAAAAAAGAAAGGCTTTCTCCTCGTATTTCAGGTTTTTCGAGAAGCCGGTTTTAGGGGAATTTATGTCTAGTGCACCGAGTTTAAGCGGGGAATCAAAGAAACCGTCCGATAGTTCATTCGGGGTAACGGCACCATCGCTAAGCTTGCCTAAAGGAGGTGGGTGTCAGTCTGGAGTGGCAAAAATTTGCCTCCAATCTTGTTCTGACCCAGCTTATATCTGCTTAAGTTTACCAACCACAGCGCCAACGTCGCTCAGATTGAAGTCTTTGCCGTTTGCGACGCGACGCCTTAATCGCTTCTTGCAACTGGAGAACCCACTATGCCTGTAGCATTAACTTACCCTGGGGTCTATATAGACGAAATTCCTAGCGGTGTGCGCACCATTACCGGGGTAGCAACTTCTATCACCGCTTTCATTGGCGCAACGCTATGGGGAGAGCTTAATGACCCGATACGCGTGCAAAGCTTCGCCGAGTTCGAGCGTAAGTGCGGTGGGTTGTGGCGCGATAGTCCACTGACCTATGCTGTTTACCAATTCTTTCAAAACGGCGGCGCAGACGCGCTGATTGTGCGCGTGGCTAAGGGCGCTAAGATCGCAACAGCGGCAGCCGGCACAGCGCCTGCCATCTTGACTCTGAAGGCCGCCTCACCCGGTGAATGGGGTAATCGGCTCAGAATGCGCGTGGACTACAAGGATTTGCCCGCGACGTCTGACGATCAAGAACGATTTAATCTTACTGTGCTAGATACCGAAACTGGTTTGACCGAACGCTTTTTCAAAGTCTCGGGGTTGGAAACCAATCCCCGCTTTGTTGGTCAGGTGCTGTTGCAAGAATCGGAATTGGTGCGACTGGTACCAGCGGAACCACAGGATCCACCGGTACCACCCCACCGTCCCCCTGTCACACCCGATTCGAAGACAGAACCACTGAACGGTTCAATCTCATTTGCCCATGGAAGCGACGGCTCACCGATTACGGATGAGCAAGTGTCATCTGGTGTGGGCCTAGCCACGAAAAAAGAGGGCATTTGGGCGCTAGAGAAGGCGGATATCTTCAATCTCTTATGCATTCCGCCGTTTACATTTGGGGGAGATGTCGGTGCGCAGACGCGTTCGGAAGCAGCCAACTACAGCCATGCCTGTCGTGCCCTCTATATTGTTGACCCGCTGAAGGCGTGGAAGGAACCATCGGACATCACCGGCGATAACGGTCTCGATGGTTCCACATGGGGCCTTGCGCGCAGCGAGAATGTGGCGCTCTATTTCCCCTATCTGCGTGCTCCTGACCCATTGCAAGAGGGGCGGCAGGTTGATTTTGCACCTTGCGGCGCGGTAGCCGGCGTCTGTTCCCGTACTGACAGCAGGCGTGGTATTTGGAAGGCGCCCGCTGGCATCGAGGCTACGCTTAATGGAGTCTCCGCATTGACCGTCAAGCTCACCGATGGGGAAAACGGCCAGCTCAATCCGGTGGGGGTGAACTGTCTGCGCGCCTTTCCCGAAATCGGCCGTGTTGTATGGGGTTCGCGCACGCTGCTTGGTGCGGATACGCTGGCATCAGAATGGAAGTATATACCGGTGCGGCGCTTGGCTCTCTTCATTGAAGAGGGCCTGTTCCGCGGTACGCAATGGGTAGTATTCGAGCCCAATGACGAACCTTTGTGGGGGCAGATACGGCTTAACATAGGCGCGTTCATGCAGAACCTGTTCCGCCAGGGGGCATTCCAAGGCCGCTCGCCGCGAGAGGCTTATTTTGTCAAATGCGATCGCGAAACCACCACCCAAAACGATATCAATCTAGGCATTGTCAATATCATCGTTGGTTTTGCCCCGCTCAAGCCGGCTGAATTTGTGGTTATCAAGCTCCAGCAAATAGCTGGGCAAATCGAAGTCTAAGTCTAAGGAGCGCTCATCATGGCCATATTTAGCATCAACGCATCCCGATTTGATCCTTACAAGAACTTCAAATTTCGTATTAAGTGGGATAACCGCTATGTCGCCGGCATCAGTAAAGTGGGCGCGCTCAAACGCTCAACTGAACTCGTCGAGCACCGCGAAGGCGGGGATCCATCCAGCTCACGTAAATCGCCAGGCCGTACCAAGTTTGAGGCGATTACGCTTGAGCGTGGAGTCACGCATGACCTGGAATTCGAGCAATGGGCGAACAAGGTTTGGAACTTTGGCTCAGGACTTGGGGCTGAAGTGTCGCTTAAGGATTTTCGCAAGGACATCATTATCGAGGTCTACAACGAAGCCGGGCAGCTCGCGTTGGCCTACAAAGTTTATCGCTGCTGGGTGTCAGACTATCAGGCGCTGCCTGATCTCGACGCTAATGCCAACGCCGTGGCAATTCAGACGATCAAACTCGAAAACGAAGGCTGGGAGCGCGACGTGGACACCAAAGAGCCTAGTGAACCGAGCTTTCTTGAGCCAGCCGCCTGAGTCTTTGCAGGGACTGACCTATTAAACATTCATCTCCAGCGAGGCTATGGTGAATTTATCCGGTCAACAATTACTTGAATTATGGGAACGCGGCGCAAACCGGCATGCGCTTGACCGTGCCTTGCTGCTGCTGGCTGAGATGCGGCCCGGTGAGTCCCTGCAGCAACTGGCGGAGGTGTCGATTGGCGAGCGTGATCTGGCGTTGCTGGATTTGCACTGTATGAATTTTGGCCGCCATTTGTCAGCATATATCGATTGCCCGGCGTGCGGTACGAGACTGGAATTTTCATTGGATAGCGAGACACTATGTAAGCAGCCCCTGCCTGCCCGTCTTGAAGTCGATGGTATCCAGCTGAGGCTGCCCACTAGCTATGACCTTAAACTCGCGTTGCAGCAGCCTGACCAAGAGGCGGCCATTCGCTGCCTAGCGTCGCGTTGTACCGTTAGTAAGCGAGACGGGCCAGCGCCAGAATTGACCCCGGACGAGATCGCACGCCTAGAAACGGTATTAGCAGAGGCGGATAGTGCCGCAGATATCTTGTTGGATTGTGTCTGCGCGCAATGTGAGCATACATGGCAGAGCGCATTCGATATTGCTGACTTTTTGTGGTCAGAGATCGATACCCAGGCAGTTCAAGCATTGGATGAAATACATCTGCTAGCATGTGCTTATGGCTGGAGCGAGCACGATGTGCTCTCTCTCAGCGATGCACGACGCGAGGCCTACATTGATAGGGTGACGGCATGAGCGGCTACTTTACCCGGCTTTTGACACGTGCGCAGGCAAAAGAATCCGCTGTGCGTCCGCAGGCACACTTGCCTTTCAATACAGTGCCTTTTCCTGTTAGCGCTCCACCGTCCGTGCTGGACACAGCTTCATCCGACGTCGTCGATACGCATCAGCTACGCGCCGCAGCACTGCCGCCTAAACAGCCTAAAGCGCCCAAAGTGCATAAGCAGGTGTCAAGGGAAGACCAGCCGCTCCATCCGGCTTCGGTCGTAGCGTCCTTAGATGCGTTTGCCCCTTCCGCGCAGCGTTATTTTGACCAGGAAGCCCCTGCATCTGAACCGGTCAGCGCTCCCTCAGTCAATACGGGCCGGCAAGAATGGGGGGGACGGAAGGATCGCAGTTCACCTCGCGAAGACCTGACTACTATACCGCTAGCACCAGATATTCTCGAAATTTCGACCACCTCACCAGTCTCGACCGCTTCAGCGGACTCGGCAGCAAAAGAAAAGCAGGGCACCCACAACGGTGATTTTCGTTTGATGCCCGAGATTGAGCGATCCGCATCCAATTGCCCACCGTTGCATCATCGAATGGCAAACAATACTGTTGACTTTACCAATCTATATCCGGCTCAATCTGCTGTCCGCCATGGGCTGCGACAACAGCCAGTGAGCGCCCGTGCTGAGGCGAGCGAAGTCCACGTCACCATCGGTCGCATCGAGGTTACCGCGGTGCAGGCTGCCACGCCAGAGAAGAAGCGAACCCGGACAGAGCAACGCCGCCCCATCATGTCGCTGGATGAATATCTGTCGCGTCGCCAGGGAGGGAGTGTATGAGCACGGCACTGGCTATCGCAGGCGTGACTGCAGTCATGCGTAAGCTGCTGGGTGACTGGCTCGTTAGCCATGATGTTCGTGCCGTGGTCGGTGGCGATGTGATCGTGAGCGCGTTGCCGCCTGATCGCGTGACGCCGGCCAGCGGCGGCGTGGAAAGCAACCAAATCAATATTTTTCTGCACCAGGTTACGCACAATACTGGCTGGCGTAACGAGGGCCTTCCCTCGCGTGACGCAACCGGCGCGCATCGCCTATCGAACCCACCATTAGCGCTCGATCTGCACTATCTCATCAGTACCTACGGTGCTGCAGACCTTCATGCTGAAATTCTGCTGGGTCATGTTATGCAGCTGCTGCACGAACATCCTGTGTTTGAACGGGATGTCATCCGCGCCGCACTAACGCCGTCCGGCACACCGCCGCCTGCTTTACTTGTTGCACTCGCCAGCTGCGGACTAGCCGATCAGATTGAACAGATTCGTATCACCCCCATGGCTATGGGTTCCGAGGAAATGTCACGGTTCTGGTCGGCGCAGCAGACGCATTACCGGCCAACCGCAGCCTATCAGGCCTCCGTGGTGCTGATCGAATCTGTGTATCCGACGCGCGCGACGCTGCCTGTGCTCTCGCGTGGCCCTATCGTGCCAGAATCTGGGCGTGAGCGGGGCATAGCCGTTCAGCCAGATCTGTTACCGCCGCTCCCCTTCCTACAGACCGTGTCCGCATTAGGAGGTGAGCCTGTCGCGCGGCTAGATGATGTTGTCTCGCTCAATGGTTTCCACCTCGATGGATCTGCGCGGGAAGTGCTGCTGGAAAACGAACGCCTGGGGATAGCGCAGGTGCTGCCAGCGACGGGCGTCAGTGCGGCGGGGCTTTTACAGTTCACTGTGCCGGCGGCGCGCTCGGCAGATTTTCCGGCCGGTTTATATCAAGTTTCTGCTCGGTTAGTGCGAACAGATGAAACGGAGCCACGGCAAACGAATCACCTGGGATTGATGCTCGTGCCTTGGATCACCGGATTGCCGATCGAGGTGACGCGGGACAATGCCGGCACGGCGCGCTTCACGCTCAACTTCACGCCTTATCTACGCGCAGGCCAAACCGTTGTACTGATTTTTGGCCAGCGCGAAGTGATGCCGGAATCTTTTACTGCGCCGACCAATGTGCTCAGTTTCGTTATCACGAATGCACCGGTAGGGAATCACTTGGCACGGTTGCGCATCGATAGCATAGAGAGTCCCATTATCAACCGGGCGGCCACCCCGCCTGTGTTTTTCAACCAGCGTATCAACATCTTATGAATGCGCCGCATCCTTCTGTTGACTGGACTACTGCTAACCAGCAGCTGTTGGTAGCGGAGTTTGCTCGGCTCAAACAGCGGCTCGGCGCTGAGGTCGATGCGCAGGCCATCGCCTTAGAGCTAGAAACGGCCCGCGCGGCGATGCCGGCGCCAGCCGCAGTCGATCATTTAGCGGACTGCTTTGGTCTCAGCGCCTTCGAGCGCGAGCTATTGCTGCTGTGCGCGGGTATAGAAATGGATGCGCAATTGGCTAAACAAGCAATGATTGCAATGGGTGAACCGCTCAAGCAGCGGGGGGCCACTTTCGGGCTCGTGTTATCCACCCTGGAGGCACCACATTGGAGTGCGCTTGCGCCCGTTCGACCGCTACGGCGCTGGCGTCTTGTAGAAATAGATGAGTCGGTTGGGGTGGCGCAGACGCCCCTACGCATCGACGAACGCATTCTCCACTATCTCGCTGGGGTGAATTATCTAGATGTTCGTTTACGTAGCCTGATGCAGCCGGTCGCGCCGCCTACTGTCATGGAGCAGGCACATTGCGCCGTCTGTGAGGCGGTAGTCAGTGCGTTCGAGAAAGTGGTCGACGGTGATATGCCGGTGCTGTGGCTGATCGGTGATGATGCGCTAGGACAGCATGATATAGCCGCAGCAGTTGCAGCAACGCTGGGCTTGGGCCTGCAAGCCTTGCACGTGGAGGATATACCTAATAACCACGCCGAATTAGAGGCCTTCGCCACGCTATGGGAGCGCGAAGCGGTGCTGCTCGGCAGCGCCTTGTTGGTGCGTTGTAGCAACGATGCCTGGCCGCGCGCAGCTAGCCGACTGCTTGAGCAATTGCGCTGCGTCGTTTTCGTCAGCGCGAGTCAACCGCAGTCGCTCGAACGGCCGGCCCTGCATTTCACTGTTAACAAGCCCGACCTGGCGGAACAAAAGCGTCTGTGGCAGCAGGTGCTCGGCGCGAGTGCGGCTCAACTCAATGGTGCCCTCGATGGCATTGCCAGCCAATTTAGGCTAAGTGCCCGCACCATTCAAAGCCAGGGGCAACAGCTGGTGCCTATATTGGCCGCCAGCAAGCACCCCGAAAATATCCTCTGGTCGACCTGCTGCACAATGGGCCGCTCGAAGCTCGACGAACTGGCGCAGCGTATCGAGCTGGCCGCTACCTGGGACGATCTCATCTTGCCTGAGGCACAAAAAGCTACGCTGCGGCAGATCAGCGCCCATGTCAAGCACCGCCTCAAAGTGCATCTCGAATGGGGATTTGCTGATAAGAGCGCGCGCGGACTCGGCATCAGCGCCTTGTTCACTGGGGAGAGCGGCACCGGCAAAACGATGGCCGCCGAGGTGCTCGCCAGCGAACTGCAGCTCGATCTTTACCGCATCGATTTGTCCTCGGTAGTCAGCAAATACATCGGCGAGACGGAAAAAAACCTGCGCCGCGTCTTCGACGCCGCTGAAGAAAGCGGAGCCATTCTCCTCTTTGATGAAGCCGACGCACTGTTCGGCAAGCGCAGCGAAGTCAAAGACAGCCATGACCGCTACGCCAATATCGAGGTGAGCTACCTGCTGCAACGCATGGAAGCGTACCGAGGGCTCGCTATTCTCACTTCCAATCTGAAGGCGGCGCTGGATGTGGCCTTCCAGCGCCGCCTGCGCTTTATCGTGCAGTTTCCTTTTCCGGATCAAACTTTACGGGAAGCAATCTGGCACAGCGCCTTTCCGTCGCGCACGCCGCTGGGCCAGATCGACTATACCAAGCTCGCGCGGCTCAATGTGGCGGGCGGCAACATTCACAACATCGCGCTCAACGCCGCCTTTTACGCGGCCGAGGCCGGCGCACCGATCAGCATGGCCCATTTGTTGCAGGCTGCTCAACACGACGCTAGCAAACGTGAACGGCCTTTGAGCGAAGTTGAAACACGGGGGTGGGTATGAGCCGCGTCATCGTACACATCGATAGCCTGGTGCTGAAAGGTTTTCGCCACGAAGACCGGCACGCGATCGCGGCGGGTTTGCAGCAGGAATTGACCGGTATGTTTGCCGATCCGAGGGCCGTTCAGCAGTGGACAGCTCGGGGAGATGTGTCGCGGCTGCGGATTGGCAGCGTACCCATCGATTCGGGTTCAAAGCCGCAGCATGTTGGTGCGCAAGCGGCACGAGGGATCGGCATGGAGATGAAAAAAAAATGAGCCAACGCTATAACGATTATATGCAGTGCGCCGCCCCGACAATTTCTAACGCTGCAACAGGTCGGCTGCGCGTGAGCCAGTCGCATGACGTCATTGAGCACGAGGCCGATGCGTTAGCGGCGCTGGCACTGTCCGGCAAGGCGCCGCAAACGTCCATGGCCAAACAAGTCTCGTTTAGGCACACTGGCACCAGCAGCCTAGGAGGCAGCGGTCGAGCCTTTGATGCCGATACGCGCAGCTTCTTCGAGCCACGTTTCGGCGCGGACTTTTCCACGGTGCGGGTGCACGCAGACGATGCAGCTCATGCTAAGGCAATGCGCATGGAGGCGCGCGCCTACATTCATGGCCGCGACATTGTCTTTGCACGCGGAGAATATTCGCCCAGCACCACACGCGGCCGGGAATTGCTGGGACACGAGTTGGCGCACGTGATGCAGCAAGATACGCATAGCGCGACGGCGGGCGTGATCGCGCGGCAGCCAGCCGATAATCCGCCGTGGCTTCAGGACGGTGATGGCGCATTGTACTATCTGACCCGCGCGGCAGCCCAAAAACGACTGGAAGCGTTGGAAAATAAAGATGAATGGCAGGAGCTGCGCGTAGTGTTCTTCAAGCGTGAGCTCAAGACATATAACAGTTTTCCCCGCTACCCGTGATTGCCGAGGAGATCAAGCCATGAATATTGCTATGTCATTGAAAAATACTGCCGCGAAATCTCCGCCATTGAATAACTGGGCAAAAGGCAGTCTGTTCTTGCAACGCAAATGCGCCTGCGGATCGACAACGTCGTCTTTGACCGGTGAGTGTGAGGAATGCATGCGTGGGAAACAGATCGGTGTACAGCCTAAACTCAAGGTCAACGAACCCAACGATCATTATGAACAGGAGGCGGATCGTATCGCCGACGAAATTGTGCGCTCAGATGCGATTGATGGGGCGTCCCGTTTGAGCCCTATCCATGCAGTTACTCGGCCAATCACCAGAGTGCAGCGGCAAGAGGTGGAAGATGTGGATGTCCAATCAGAAGAAGATGAAGAAGAGATTAAGGCCGATGACTCCGGTATGCCGAAACGCGAACAGGGCGTCGCCGGGACTGTGATGAAGCCGAGTGAATCCCTCAACATTCCGCAGGATAACGGCCATCCTCTCGAAGCGGATGTGCAGCAAACCATGGGACAACGGATGGGGTATGACTTTAGTCATGTCCGTATCCATACGGATGCAGACGCCATCCGCTCCGCACGCCAGATCAAAGCCCATGCATATACGCTTGGCCGGGATATCTACTTCAATCAGGGGCGTTATAACCCGCATGATTTTGCTGGCCTGAAGCTGCTGACGCACGAGTTGACCCACGTTGTTCAGCAAGGCGGTGGCGCTGCGGCGCCGGGAGGTATGGTACAAAGAAAAGGCGCCGCAGCGACAGCCAAGGGAAAAAAGACAGTGCCTGCTTGCACCGGTGCTTGCGCTGGATCCAAAGCCCCAATACATAGTGGCTGTACTGACGCTAACGGCAGCCCGGCTGTTGCCAGTGAGTATATCCAGGATTTAAGCGTGCATCGTGCTGCGCATCAAGTGATTGCAACCTGGAGCAGCGGATCTATCAATACATGGGATTGTTCACCAAGCACAAAATCAGGAAAGGGTGGAAAGGTTCCGACGCCTTTAGTCAAGAACGACATGGTTGGTGTGAAATGTGACAAATGTCATACGAATCGGCATGGGGACGGCATGGGCTGGTTTACTGGATTTTCCAGTCGGGGGCGCGCAATTGGCTTTCATAACTCGCAGCTTGTGGGGGCAAAATTCGAATCACATGGGTGTGTCCGCGTTTCGTGCGATATTGCTAAAACCATTCACGATCATTCGTCGTCTGGGGTTACAACGATCAATGTAACTGCATAAAGCAACATGAAGAAGAAACCATCATGTCGTCTGGAGCCAGAATCATGAGTGTCACATTGCCGTTACAAAACGCATCCGTCGCAGCCCGCAAATTGGGTGATACAGGCGGCAAAGGGCGGTTGTTACAACGCAAATGCGCCTGCGGATCGCCAACGTCGTCATTGACGGATGAGTGCGAGGAATGTAAGGGCAAAAAACAGCTCGGACTACAAAAAAAACTCAAGATCAGTGAGCCGGGTGATGTGTACGAGCAGGAAGCGGATAGGGTCGCCGATCGCGTGGTGAAGTCAGCTAACTCAGATATATCGAATCGTTCACGACCACAAGTGCACCGACTTAGCACCGGGGAAGAGAAGAGCGAGGAGGCTCCCCCAATCGTTCATGATGTGCTTTCCTCGCCTGGACAGCCGCTTGATCCGACCGATCGGGCGTTCTTCGAACCGCGTCTTGGATGCGACTTTAGCCAAGTGAGGGTGCATGCCGGCTCGAAAGCGGCGGAATCGGCGAGGGCGGTAAATGCACTGGCCTATACAGTAGGCCCAAACATCGTGTTCGGGCTAGGTCAGTATGCGCCTTACGCCGAAAAAGGACGTCATTTGCTAGCGCATGAGTTGACGCATGTGGTGCAGCAGCACGGTGGAAGGCCTCGTAGCCAGGGCTTGCCACATACGGAGAACAAGCACAAGCTGACCGCTCATGAGTTAGCCAACCTGGCGCAACAAAACGCATTATCCGCACAAAAAACGCCGACCATCAATGAAGTAACTGTGCCCACTCTAGCTAGGCAGGAGGCGCTAGGCGCAACCTCCTCCTCGGGCGCGACGGATCAAGTGGTTGGCGCGCTGAGCCGTAAGGATCCCGTCGCTGGTGTTGGCAGCCCGAATGAGGCGCTGACTATCCTCCGGCAACTTAGAATTGATGAGTTGATCGCGACCCTAATCGAGGTCGACAACCAGTTTATGCTCGACCAGCTGGTCGATGCTGTCGGTACGGGTGATCAGACTGAAGTTGGGGCAGCAATCTACGCTGTGCGCTTTACCTCGCCGCATGGAAATGCCGATACTCAGTTCGGTGTGCTGGCTGCTCGCGGCTTGGCGCAACTACCCACAGAGAGGCAGGACGTAATCATTGCTCAGGTGCTGACGCAGCGTAACTCAGGCGTGACAGTCGCTGAGATTCGCGAGGGTATGGAGGCGGTACTCGAGTCTGAATCCGCGCTCGATATGGCTGGCGATGAAGAGGTTGAGGATATGTCGCCTCCAGCCACACCGCAACTAATGGCAGGCGTGACAATTGGACCTTGGAATCCTGGCCGCATACCCATTCCGTTCTACATCGGAAACTCCGCACACGTCGCGATCGCAGCGGAATATGCAGCCTTACATCGGGCAGATGCAGCATTCTACAATTTCTCACCGATATCAGCGATCCTCGATGCCGCACGCCAGTTGGGAATAGCAGTCAATCCGCTCACCGTACGGGCGAGCCAGCTTGGCTTAAAGCCAGATATTGCAAACCTAACGCGACGTCACCTATATGAGATCAAACCCAGCAACTTAGAATCGCTTGGTGCGATGGAGGCACGTATATACATGGCAGCATTCGCGGCGGCTGGTTTACCGCTCGCGCTCGGTCCGGTGAATGAACCAGGCACAGCTGGAACCTTACCTGCCCCGGGCGGCTGGTATACATTCACAGCGCCTCAACCAGGCGTTATAACTTACCGCTATCGACAGCCAAGACGCCGTCGCCTGCGTGTGAAAGCTCCCGAACGGGTTCCGGTAATGGATCGTTCGTTCATGCAGCGCATGCAGGAGTTGACAGGACTTACCGGTCTTGCATTGGTCATTTATATCATTCTTTCAGAAGGATCACGCGCATTTCCTCCACGCAACTTAGTTCCAGTACCATGAATACCACTTTGCTTATCCCCTCGATTGTTTACGGAGATTTTGAGAACGTTCTCCAGCGATTGTCTGGTGCCATCCGGCAATTCAAAGAGGGCAGATCGTGGTACGACGCCCTTAACACGCAGAGCATGGTCTCCCCTGAAACGGTGCCTGGCCTCGTCGTTTTAAACGGACCAGCGCCGCTCCTAGCAACTGAGCCTCATTTCCATATCTTTCTTCCACTTTCCATAATCCTAGAAGAAGTGCGAAAGGGTAAGCTCAGTGAGCTGCAAAAACAGCAGGCTTTTAGCGACTCGCTTTTTACTCCATGGGGACTTCTGGGAGTTATAGCTCCAGTGAATCAGATGCTCGTTTATCCGCCTGAGTTGCATAAGCCTATCCTGCAGGCAGCTATCCAATGGTGGCATTGCCTTGATGCGCTCGGTCCGCGGTATACCGTGGGGCTACGGGAAGGAGCTCGACTTTGGAATGTAACCACCAACCTTCATTACGTCTTAGGACAGATAGGTCTGAGCAACGAACAGCTCCGAATGCCATTGCCTGTCGGCGGATTGAAGGCGGTTATCCCTGCTGGTGTGCTCGATGAGTTAGCAGGGTAGGGGGAGATTATGACAAAACATACGTGGGGCTGGTGCAATAGTTTGAGCATATTGCTTCATAGGAGTGGAAGTAAGCCATTAGAAAATCAATCAAAGGAAAGTCATGACTACCTTCCCTAACTCCCCAAAACTCCTCAAAGGCGGCCTGGTGTTGATTGATTCGAGGTCAGCTCAGGTGCAGCGAGTTATTTCGTTGCAATACAACCCGGATTCGCTTTCGCGTAGTTTTCAGATTCAGGGTGTCGATGAAGGTGGAGGTGCTCGTTCAGAAGCTTTGCGTCTAAAGGGGCCGGCGGTTGAGTCTTATAAGCTGGAGGCGGAGATTGATGCGACTGATCAGCTCGAATTCCCTGGGCAAAACCGCGTGACGGTTGAACATGGCATCCAGCCGCAGCTAGCAGCGTTGGAATTGCTGCTGTATCCGACTAGTAAGCAGCTCAATTCGAACAACAGCCTAGCGAACGCTGGCACGCTGGAGATCATACCGATGGAGACGCCGCTGGTGCTTTTTGTCTGGAGCAAGACGCGCATTGTGCCGGTGCGGGTGACGGAATTTAGCATCACTGAAGAGGCGTTCGATTCTACACTCAATCCGCTGCGTGCTAAGGTGAGTTTGGGCCTGCGCGTGTTGAGTGTGGATGATCTCGGCTTTAGGCATAAAGGCGGCAGCCTCTTCATGAGCTATCTGCAGACTAAGGAGCAATTGGCTGGCAGAGCGGTTGGGGGCCAGTTTTCATCACTTGGTATTGGTGGTATTACAGGAGGCGCATGATGGATCCCTTACAAGCATTCCTTGAAGCGAATTCGTTGCAAACGCAGGTTTTTCCGCCCGCAAGCCGCTATCACGGGCTTGGTACGGCTACGCTGACGGCGCCGGATGGCCGGAGTATTTCCTACCTCAAGCGCCGTTTCGTGCCGCCGCCGGAGCGCTTTGCATTATTGCAGCTGCATGCTGTGGTCGAAGGGGACCGGCTCGATAATCTTGCGCACCGCTATTTGGGCGACCCCGAGCAATACTGGCGGCTATGCGACGCCAACGGCGCGCTGCGCCCCGATGCGCTTATTGAGGACATTGGGCGGCTGCTGCGCATCACGCTGCCAGAAGGTATTCCGGGGGCAAGCGATGATTAGCGGTATCCAACTTACCTTGCTGATGGGGCCAGTGGTGCCACTGCCCGCGCCGCGCATCGTAGTCGATGCGTTAGAAAGTGTGGAGGTTACTACCGCAGCTGGTGCAGCTAGTGGTTTCCAGTTTAACCTGCAAATCGATAGCCGTTCAGAGCTCAATACACTTTTTTTGATTGCGGCTGGGCAGAGCACGCCGCCACTGCGCGTGATGCTGGTGGTGACCATGAATGGCATGCCCAGTGTATTGTTTGATGGGGTCATGACCAACGTGCAAGTGCAGGCTGGGCAAAACGGGGCGCCGGGGCGCATAACGGTCACCGGCGAAGACCTGACCAAGGTGATGGATATGATCGACTTTAGCGGACTGCCCTATCCGGCTATGCCAGTACCGGCCCGCGTGGCGCTGATCTGCGCCAAGTACGCTGCCTTCGGCATTGTTCCCTTGCCCATTCCCCCCCTCTTCCTGGACGTGCCGATCCCCATTGAGCGCATCCCCGCTCATCAGGGTACCGATCTGTACTACCTGCAGCAACTTGCGCAGGAAGCGGGCTACGTGTTCTACATTGAACCAGGACCAGTACCCGGAACCAACGTTGCTTATTTCGGGCCAGAGATCAAAGTAGGTGTGCCGCAGCCAGCGCTCAACATGGATATGGATGCGCACACCAACGTGGAGTCGCTGAACTTTAGCTTTGATCCGACCAAAGGGGTGCTGCCGATCGTGTTCATCCAGAACCAAGCGACTCGCGTGCCAATCCCCATTCCGATACCTAACTTGAACCCGCTGCAACCCCCGCTGGGTGTTCTGCCTACGCCCTTGGCGAACATCAAACTGATGAAGGACACCGCTAAGCTCAATCCTGTTCAAGCGATTGGCCGCGGTGTGGCTGAGGCCGCGCGCTCACAAGATTCGGTCAGCGCTACCGGCAGCCTCAACGTATTGCGCTACGGCCGGATACTTAAAGCCCGTCAGCTTGTTGGGGTGCGCGGGGCGGGTTTCGCCTACGATGGTTTGTACTACGTGAAAAGTGTCACCAGCACGCTCAAGCGTGGTGAGTTTAAACAAAACTTTAACCTCACGCGCAATGGGTTGATTTCCATTGTCCCTAGGGTGCCTGTATGAGTGAATCTGGAAAATTCTTCGGCAAGTACCGCGGTATGGTGCTCAACAACCTTGACCCGATGCAGATGGGGCGGCTGATGGTGCAGGTACCCGATGTCACGTCGCTTGCACCCAGCTCCTGGGCGATGCCCTGCGTGCCAATTGCCGGTTTGCAGAACGGCATGGTGGCGTTGCCGGTGATCGGTTCAGGCGTCTGGGTGGAGTTCGAGCAGGGTAATCCAGATTATCCGATTTGGGTCGGCTGCTTCTGGGGTACGGCAGCGGAGTTGCCCGCGCTGTCGCGCTTGACGCCGCCGCTGGTACCGGCCATCACTTTGCAGACGCCGCTGCAAAATGGCGTCACGATTTCCGATCTACCTGGGCCCACTGGCGGGATCATGCTCAAGAGCGCCACTGGGGCTTCGATTATTGTCAATGACACAGGCATTTATATCCAGAACGGCAAGGGCGCCAGCATTGTTATGGTCGGGCCGACCGTGACAGTGAACAGCGGTGCGCTGGTCGTTGTGTAAAGGAGAAAAATATGCCCGGACCTCTGTTGCATCTCGGTGCTACCGTACTCTGTGCCCACGGCGGCAGTGCTATGCCGACCGCGCCCAATTTACGGGTAACGGTCAGCGGTCAACCCACCGTCACGATGGCAGCACCTTATACCGTAGCGGGCTGTGCGTTCAATGTCGGTGGCGCGCCTTCACCCTGCATGACCGCGCAATGGATTGTCGCCGCCACTCGAGTGACTTCCAACGGCCAGCCACTGGTATTGATGGACAGCCAAGCCATCTGCGCGCCGAATGGCACACCGTTATTACCCGTGGCCGCGCAGACGCGCGTAATTGCAAGCTGAGGTTATGATGAATCTAAGCTATCCCTACAACATAGACGGACGAGGACGCACCGCGCAGACTACAGAAGAGGCTTGGGTGCGGGGCTTGATCGAGCAAGTGCTCTTTACCTCGCCGGGCGAGCGGGTGATGCGGCCGGACTTTGGTAGCGGTGTCATGCAGCTGGTGTTTGCGCCCAATAGCCCTGAGCTGGCCGCTGCCACGCAGATGCTGATCCAGAGTGCGCTGCAACAGTGGCTAGACGATATTATCGTGGTCGAGAGTGTGACGGCGGAATCCGAAGAATCCACGCTGCGTGTGACGGTGCAATATCTTATTCGCCGTAGTCAGTCGCGGCAATCGCAGACCTTCGAGCGAGGAGGAACCAGCTCATGACGCGCTACACTTGTTGTGACGAACTGCGCCGTAACGAGGTTGCCCACCCAGACGACGGCCGTCCGACGCTCAACGGCATCGATTACCTCGAAGTGCTGGACCATGACGCACCACCCGACAGTCCGCGCCAGCGCACCTTATTGTTACGTTGCCTAAAACCGGTGCCGACCAAGTTGAAGGATCCCAACCTGCCGGGAGGTGAGCGGGTACTGGCTCTCACGCTGGAGAATGTCCACCTGTCGGGGGGGGATCGGGTGCGTGATGTGCAGATTCAATGGATCGCCATCGCCGCCAGTCCGCCAGAGGCAGAGACTACCGAGGCCGAGCGGGCCTTTTTCACCGCTTTGCCCGGGGCCGATCATATTCTGCTGGTGCGCACTAATTCCAATGGCGATTACTCGCCCTACCAACTGCGCCTACAACGCTCGAAGCTCGACCAGCGTGCGCCGGCGGAGTTTGATCCTCAGCTGGCGGAGGTGACCTTCTCATTCAAAGTCGAATGTCCGAGCGACTTCGATTGCAAGCCTCAGCATGTGTGCGTCAAGCCAGTCACAGCGCCGCCGGATATCAACTATCTGGCAAAGGACTATGCGAGCTTTCGCCGCTTAATGCTGGATCGCTTAACCCAGCTGCTACCTGACTGGCGTGCTCGCACGCCAGCTGATTTGGGCACCACCCTAGTCGAGCTTTTGGCGTATGCAGGCGATCACTTGTCCTATTGGCAGGACGCCGTCGCCACCGAGGCTTATTTGAACACAGCGCGGCGGCGTTCCTCGTTGCGCCGTCATGCCTTGCTGGTGGACTATGCATTGCATGAAGGTAGCAACGCGCGCGTATGGGTGCAACTGAAGCTGGCGGCCAATGCTACAGAGGGTGACCCCATCCCGTTGGCCGGGCTGCGTTTCCTGTCGCGTGTGCCGGGGCTGCCTTCGCGCATCTCCGCTGCGCCTTCTTCGCGTGATTACCGTGATGCCTTCGCGGCCCAGCCGGTGGTGTTCGAGCCTCTACATCCGAAGGGTGGGTTGCAGCTCGATGCCAGCGCCACCGTAACGCTATACGCTGCGCATGACGCAATGACTTTCTATACTTGGGGTGACCGCCGCTGCTGTCTGCCCAAAGGGGCGACGTCCGCTACTCTGCACGGACACTTCGCTACTTTGCGGGATGGGGACGTTCTCATTTTTGAAGAGGTGAAGGGGCCTTCCACCGGCGTGTTGGGTGATGCCGATCCCACTCATCGCCATGCCGTGCGGCTAACGGCAGTGCGCCATACCGACTATGAAGCTGGGCCTGAGGCTAGGCCGCTGGTTGATCCACTCTATGAAGAGGTGCAGATTACCGAGATTGAATGGGCGAGCGCCGACGCTTTGCCTTTTCCATTGTGTCTGTCGGCGCACACCGATGACGAACATGGCGGAAACTTTATCGATAACGTCGCGGTGGCGCGCGGCAACATTATATTGGCTGACCACGGCCTGACCGTGTCTGGCGAAGCGCTAGGTTCGGTACCTGCTGCGCACCTGTTTCTGCCTGCCGAACAAGACGCCGACCGTTGCAATCCGACACCGACCCAATGGCTGCCCGCGCGTTACCGTCCACCGTTAGCGCAGCGGCCACTCACGCATGCCCCGACGCTTCAGAAGTCTACGATCAGCACCGGTCATTGGACAAGCACACGTTTGTCATTCGATCCTACGGCACCGGCCACGCAAGTTTTCAAGTGGCGCAATGCGGAGGTGTTGCCTGTGATCCGGCTCACCAGCACCATAAAGTCCGGTGGCGCGCAGTTTAAGGAGAGCTGGGAAGCACGCCGGGATCTTCTCAATAGCGGGGACGATGATAAGCATTTTGTGGTGGAGAGTGAGCACGACGGCTCGGCATTTTTGCGCTTTGGCGACGATGAACACGGTAAACGGCCCGAGAGCGAAACGACTTTCACTGCAGATTATCGAGTCGGGCAGGGATTGGCTGGCAATATTGGCGCTGACGCCCTCGCGCATGTGGTGACCAATGATAAGCGGATTGCCGGCGTGCGCAACCCGTTGCCCGCGCGCGGTGGCAGCGAGGCGGAGAGCGCAGAGCAGATTCGCCGTCGCGCTCCACAAGCCTTCCGTACGCAGGAGCGGGCGGTGACGCCGGAAGACTATGCTGCCGTTGCGGGTCGCTTCGACGATGTCCAACGGGCTGCTGCCACACAGCGCTGGACTGGCAGCTGGTATACCTTGTTCATCACGATTGACCGCGCAGGCGGGCAGACAATGAATACCCAGTATCGCGCGGACCTTGAAGCATTTGTCGAACCGTATCGGATGGCTGGTCATGACCTTGCTTTTAATGATCCGATTTATGTGCCGCTGGATATCGAGATGACCGTATGTGTGGCGTCCGACCATTTTCGTAGCGATGTGCGTGCGTCACTGCTGCAAGTCTTGGGCAATCAAGATCTCGCCGATGGTCGGCGTGGCCTGTTTCATCCAGACGCTTTCACCTTCGGCCAGCCGGTATACCTGAGTCCGCTCTACGCCGCTGCGCGCAGTGTACTGGGCGTAGAAACAGTACAGATCACGCGCTTTGCGCGGCAAGGCCAAGCTGATGACTTGTATGCCTTGCACGAAGGGGTCATGAAGTTAGGGCGACTAGAAATCGTCCGTTTGGACAATGATCGCAATTTCCCCGAGCGGGGCGTATTGCGCCTTTCGCTGCACGGCGGAAAATAATTCACATAGGTGAGAGCATGAACCAGAACGAGGCTTGCAATTGTTGTGCTGGTCTGGATGCCCAGACCCCAAAACGTATTGATAACCCCGCCGGTCAGCCTGGGCTCGCCTACCGCGTGGGGCGTCACAGCGATTTTCTTGAATCGATGACAGCGCGTCTGTCCTCGACTGACTTCCCAGCGCTCAAGCCGCTCACAACGCGTGAGCCTGATGATTTCAGTATTGCGCTGTGCGATGCCGCGGCTATCGTGTTGGATGTGCTGAGCTTTTACCAGGAGCGTATCGCCAATGAGAATTTTCTGCGCACAGCGCGCGAGCGCCGCTCCATTCTTGAGCTGGCGCAGCTGATTGGCTACCCGCTCAGGCCTGGGGTTGCTGCTTCCACTTGGCTAGCGTTTACCCTGCAGGAAACGCCCGCTTTGCCAGCACAGGTGCTAGCACCGGCACCTGTGCCCGTGGGTACGCGCGTGCAGAGCGTGCCGGGCCCCGGCGAAGAACCCCAAACCTTTGAGACGGTGGAGCCTATTGAGGCGCGCGCAAACTGGAACGCGCTGCCGGTGCAGACCGCCGTCGTCTGGCAGCCGCAGCTCGGCGACATCGACCTCTACCTCGCTGGCGTGTCAACGGGCCTCGCGCCAGGTGATGCACTGCTTATTGTCGGGCAGGAGCGCATGACGACCCCTAGCTCCGGGCAGTGGGATGTGAGGATTGTAGAAAAGGTGGAGCCCGACATTTTGCAGGGCCACACCCACATCAGCTGGCACGATGGACTCAGCGGCCACGTTCCTGAGAGGCAGCCTGCGCAAAATTCCCCACGGGTCTACGTGCTGCGCCAACGTGCCGCACTGTTCGGCTATAACGCCCCTGATCCGCGCCTGATGAGCCTGAGCGGTACCCAACTCGACCAGATGATAGACACTAGCAACTCTTTGAAGCTGAGGAAGTGGAAGGATTACAGTATAACTTCAGAATATATTGAACTCGATGCTGCTTATCCGAAGATTATTCCTAACGGTTGGGCGGTACTCGTGTCGAACCAAAAGGGCATCGGCAGCGCCTCGTTGCCAGGTCACATGGAACTGTATCGCGCCAAGGCGGTGTCGGTGGTATCACGCACGGACTTCGGCCTCAGTGGCCGGACAACTCGGATCACGCCTGACACTACCAAAAATCTCACTTCTGAGTATTACACGATTGAGCACACGCTGGTGCTGGCGCAAAGTGAGGAACTCGCTGTCGCAGCGCGCCCGTTGAATTTACCCCTCTTTGGCGCACAGTTCACGCTGGCGAGTGTGCAGAAGGCGCTGCATCCGGCACAGGCGCTAGCGCTGAGCGGTAAACGGCAGCGCATCACAATCATTGAGGGTGCCACAGGGCTAAATTTGGAGCTGGAGGGTGGCGGCACGGTGGCGCTTATGCCGGGCGATTCGCTACAGATGATCGCTGCTCCGCTCGGCATCGGCCGCCGCATCCGTCATGTCTTCACTTTTCCTCTAACGCCAGAGAAATTCGGCGAGCGATTGGGCACGGGCCTGCGGGTGCACTTGTTGTTGCGTGATCGAGACGGTCGGGTCGGGATGCTGACGACAGCGGCCAATCTGATACGTCTGCAGCCCGCGCTGGAGACAGATGAAACGCTGACGGAGATGGTTTTCGTGGAGGATGCCGATACGGCAGTCGAGCACGGCCGGAATGGCACAACGCTGCATCTGACGGCGGCTACGCAGCATGTCTATGACCGTCTAAGCGTGCGGATCAATGCCAATGTGGCGCCAGCGACGCACGGTGAGACGGTCAACGAAACGCTTGGTGGCGCTGTTAGCAAGCCAGATCAGCGCATCACGTTACGGCAGTCGCCACTCACTCAGGTGAGCGCGGCTACCCCTAGCGGGCGCACCTCGTCGCTGGCGCTGCGCGTGAATGACTTGCTGTGGCAGGAGGTTTCTTCGCTATACGGGCGGGGGCCGAACGAGCGCGTCTTTACCACCGCGCTAGACGATGATGGGCGCACCACGGTGATCTTCGGCGATGGCATTGAGGGCGCCCGCCCGCCCAGCGGGCAGGACCATATACGCGCACGGTATCGTAAGGGGATTGGCAGCGGCGGCAACGTTACCGCCGGCAAGCTGAGCAATTTGCTCACGCGCCCGCTCGGGGTGAGTGGGGTAACGAACCCAGAGGCGGCCCGTGGCGGTCAGGATGCGCAAACTGCGGATGCCGCGCGCGAGAACGCGCCGCTCACCGTGCTGACGCTGGATCGAGCTGTTTCCGTGCAAGACTATGAAGATTTCTCACGCAGTTTCGCTGGTATCGCTAAAGCGCATGCTACTTGGATCGTAGCAGGGCCTGGTCGAGGTATCTTCATCACGGTGGCTGGAGAGGAGGGGGGCGCGGTCGACGAATCCAACGTCATCTTCAGCAATCTACTGGCGGCGTTGCGGCGCTATGGCGATGCGTTGTTGCCACTGCGCGTTGCCAGCTATCGGCCTGCGACATTTCGTCTGCGCGTCGCTCTCAAGATAGCGACTGAGGCCGACATCAGTAAAGAACTCAAGCGTGCTGAGGCAGCGTTGCGCCAGGTCTTTGGCTTTGCGGCACGGCGCTTCGGCCAACCGGTGTCGGTTGATGAAGTGGCCGAGGTTTTGCACCGCTCAGCCAGCGTGCAAGCGGTCAATGTGATCGAACTGTATCGGCCCGCTCAAGGCGCCACGCCGCATCTTGAACCACGTTTGTTCGCACGCCTGCCAGAGACTTCGCTCACCGAGCTACCGCAGGCCGCCGAGCTACTGGTGCTTGACGCCGCCCCACTGATTCTGGAGGTGATGCCGTGAATTCAAACCAAACTATGCTCTACCGTTTGTTGCCCGCCATCTATCGTATTCGTGACGAGGAGCAGGGTCGGGTGTTGCAGGCGTTGCTCGCGGTCATTGCTGAGCAACTGGCAGTGATGGAGGAAAACATTGAGCAGCTGTATGACGATCAATTCATCGAAACCTGCGCTGAATGGGTCGTGCCTTACCTAGGCGATCTCATCGGCTACCGACCTCTCCACGGCAAGGCGCTAGGCATTGGCAGCTCGCGTGCCGAAGTCGCCCACACCATCGCGCTACGCCGACGCAAGGGAACAGCCGCTATGCTTGAGCAGCTCGCGCGCGATGTGACAGGCTGGAACGCGCGCGCGGTAGAGTTCTTCCAGACACTCGCCACGACGCAATACATGAACCACCTCCGGCTACATAACCACTACGCGCCTGACCTGCGCCGCTGGGAGCCGCTGGAGTATATCGCTAGCGCTTTTGACACCGTGCCACATACGGTAGACGTGCGTCGTATTGCGAGCGGACGGGGGCGCCATAACATTCCCAACGTTGGACTTTTCTTGTGGCCGGTTGAAGCGCATGCCGCCACCCGCTCGCCCGCTGTGCAGGTCGATACGCTGCGCTGGCGCGTGAGCCCGCTCAACCACGACATGCCGCTGTACAACCATCCCGAGGCCGAGGAGCAGATTACGCACATTGCTGAGCGGCCGAATGTACCGCTGCCATTGCCTCGTCGCGCACTACGCGAGGATCTGCAAGCACCTTCCCCGATATATTACGGGGCAGGGTTAAGTCTTGCAGTGTTCATTAACGGCGAGGAGCATCCGAAGCCGGCTACAGAGATATGCGTGTGTAATCTGAGCGACGACGGTACAACCTGGGCCCATTTGCCGACCAACAAGATTGCCATCGATCCAGTGTTGGGCCGTATTGCGCTGCCTGCTACGCCGCTCGTTACACGAGTAGAGGTGACGCACTATTATGGTTTCAGCGCGGAAATAGGCGGCGGAGAGTACGACCGCACGGCGAGCTTCGCTGCTTCGTCCCAACCGCAGATGCTGCGTGTGCCTGACGATCACGCCACCATTCAGGGCGCACTCAACGCTCTGGGCGGCGACGGCATGGTGGTCATCACCGACAACGGTCGCTACGAAGAGACGCTAACCGCGCATGTCAAGGCTGGCGGGCGCATCGAGTTACGCAGCGCCAACGAGAAAAGGGCTTCACTGGTGCTGACTGGCGAATTTACTCTCACGGGGGAGGTCGACAGCGAATTCGTGCTCAACGGTTTGATCGTCAGCGGCGAGAAGCTGCATGTGCCAGCGGTAGCAGGCAACCTTCTGGCACATTTGCGCATCCTCCATGCGACACTGGTGCCAGGCTGGGCGCTGACCCCGGCAGGCAAGCCGATGCATCCCGAGGAGCCGAGCGTAGTTGTGGAGATTGCCAATACACGCTTAACCCTGGCGCGCGCGATTGTCGGCGGTCTGCGCGTACATTCTGGTGGCAGTGTGGTAGCGGAGGATCTCATTATTGATGCGACAGACATCAATAATGTGGCCTTTGCCGCGCCTGATCACGTGTCGGCTGGCGCCAGCCTATCGCTTTCGGGTTGCACGACCATCGGTAAGCTCCATGCCCACACCATGCCGTTAATCTCGAACAGTCTATTACTGGCCGAACGCGAGGCGAGCGATGGGACGGCGACCATTCGCGCAAAACAGCGGCAGACTGGCTGCGTGCGTTTCTCATGGTTACCTCCCAGCGCGCATGTGCCGCGCCGCTATCACTGTCTACCGCGGGATAACGGCTATGCTGTCCCGCGCCTGCTGTCGTTACGTTACGGTACGCCAACCTACTGCCGACTATCAACGATACCTAACGAAGCGGTCCGTCATGGCGCCGATGATGAGGGTGAAATCGGTGCTTTTCATCATCTGCACGCGCCACAGCGTGAAACTAACTTGCGCTTACGCCTTGCCGAGTATTTGCGCGCGGGGTTGGAATCAGGCGTTTTCGTCGAGATCTAATAGGAGGAGCACACTATGAGCTTTGATTGCAGCCGATTTACCTTCAATGCCTGGAATGACTTTCTGGGTGTTGTCATGCAGCAGGGGCGAGTACAACTTGATGCCGACTGGAACGAATGGGTCGCCCAGATGATCCGGCGCATTCAGACCGGCACACTGGACATCTTTGACCGGACGGTTGTGCCCCGTGGAACACCGGATGGTTTTCGCATTGAGCTGGGGAAAGGACAGCTCACCATCGGCATGGGCCGCATATATGTCGATGGCATACTCGTGGAAAACCACGGTGGCGGCAAGCTGCAGTGGGATCCACAGCGCGCTGAGCAAATTGGTAGTGAGGCGATCGACTATCTGCATCAGCCGTACTATCCAGCGCCGCCGCCGCTGCCCACTCCTGATGGTGAGAATTGGCATAAGCGGTGCTTGGTATATCTGGATGTGTGGCAACGTGAGGTCACGTATCTGCAGTATCCTGATCTAGTCGAAAAAGCAGTCGGTGTCGATACCACTGCGCGACTTCAGACAGTATGGCAGGTGAAGCTGCTGGAGGTTACAGAGCAGACGGAATGCAGCACGCCAGACGCGGATGTGTTTGGCTGGGCCGAGGTGATTCGTCCCTCTGCGGCTCGACTGACCACGACTACTGGCGATGTCAATGGTGTATCGGAGGATCCTTGCCTGATTCCGCCGACAGGCGGTTACACAGGACTGGAAAACCAGCTCTATCGCGTCGAGATCCACAATGGCGGCGCAACGGGGACGGCAAGCTTCAAATGGTCGCGTGACAATGGCACAGTGCATAGCCTAGTAAGCCAAATCAATCCAGCGGGAGACCGCCTGGTGGTTGACAGTGTCGGCCGCGACGAACAATTGCGCTTCTCTAATGGCGACTGGATAGAGATGACCAATGACATTCTCGAGTTGGGCAGCAAACCCGGCATTATGCGGCAAATCAAGAGTATTGACGATGCCACACGTACTATCACGCTTACCCAGCCGTTACTCCCCGGCGACCTGCCGACCGGACTACAGGACAATACAGATACAGTGCCGCCCGATTTCCACGCGCGCATTCGCCGCTGGGATCAGTCCGGCCAGATAAAGCGCGCCGATGGCACAGTCTTTTACGATCTGAATGATGGGTCCGGCAGAGGTGTCATTCCAATACCACCGGCGGGAACTGCACTGCTTCTCGAAAAGGGCATTTTAGTGAAGTTCGACCTTGAAGGCAGCGGCGGCAGTTTCCATGTCGGCGACCATTGGTCTTTTACAGCGCGCGCGGCAGATGCCCGCATCGAAGAGCTTAACTTCGCGCCGCCGCTTGGCACGCATCACCACTATGCGCGTCTAGCGGTCGTAAACTTCCCCTTCGGCCCCACGAGCGACTGCCGGGTATTTTGGCCGCCTGAGCCGGTAGCGGGCACGGACTGCGTTTGTGACATCTGTGTCACAGAGGACGGGCATGCGGCTGGCACAGCTACCATCCAGCAAGCTATCGATAGGCTTGGCCAAGCCGGCGGCATCATCTGCCTTGCCGCCGGCACCTATCGTTTGCAAGAGCCACTGCACATCCAAGCCCACTCTCTCATCATTCGTGGCAAGGGTGGGCGCACCGTGCTGGTACCTGCGAAAACCGGCTTGGCGATTCGCATACAGGACAGCCTGAATATCACGCTCGAAGAATTTGCCGTGATAGGCCCCGCGGGCGAAGGAGAGAACGAGGGATTAATTATGGCGCGCAATACGGTGGGGCTGAAACTGGACCGTCTTCAGCTGCTGGCGATTACGCCAGGCGACACGACTACCGTGGCAGTGAAATTCAATGGTTATGTGTTGGATGCGAGCGTGCAGCGATGCGCCATCGTTGCCGACATCGGCATCACCGGTGGTAGAAGCAAGAAGGAGTTGTTGCTCACGGCTAATTTGTCTTTCTCAGACAATTTGTTGGTATGCGGCTCTGTCGGCTTGAGACTAGACAAGCGATCTTTGCATTATGGCGCCACTGAATTTACGCGCAATCTTGTGCTGACGGCAAGCCTGGCAGCTGTTATTGCGCTAGGAGGAGTATTACCCGCTTCCTCGTTTCGCATTGATGCTAACGGTCTGTATGTCGCTGGAGATGGCATCATCGCTGGGACCGATGGCTTGCGCATCACTGACAATGAGATAGGTGGCAGCACAAACAGGAAAAGCGGCAATGGCATCATCCTGGCACCGGGCTTAGATCCAACGGGTATCGACCATGTCTGGCTTATGGGTAATCGGCTCACTGAGCTATCGGGCACAGGCATCGAGGTACGCGCGCCGCTAGGTTCGGCCATGATCAAGCACAATATCATAGAGCGTACACGCGGCGGCATCGTGTTCGTCCAGGCAGGGGCTAGCACGCATTTGATCATCGATAACAACCAGTTGCTGAGCATCGCCAAAGGCTACAATCCGATCACGTCAGTAGTGGGCATTCAAGTATTGGCCGCGCGTAATGTGGATATCGTTGGCAACGTCCTGAGCAATTTTGCAGAGGATGCATTGCAGGCAAGTGACTGTGTCGCCATCCGAGTGGCTGCCAGCGGCGATGTTCGTGTCTCGGGTAACCATCTGAGCGAAATAGGGCCGAAGGGGGGACTTGCAGGCTATGTCGCTGGCATTGAAATCCAACAACCCTACGCGCACACTACCCTCAGCGAAAACATTCTTTCACGAAGCGCAGTATTCGATCTGGCCGCGTTGCAATGGCAGGCGATCCGTATCATGCCACAGCCGATTAGACCTCACCCCTATTTTTCCGCAGTCGGTACGATTTTAATTTTCGCACCAGAGGAGATCTATTTCCTCACACGCACGCGACTGCATACATTGGAGCAAACCTTACCGGAGAGTCTCTTGATTCGAGCGAATCATGGCACAGCACGTCTAACAACAACGGAACTGGTAACTGCCAAGGGCTTGGCGAGCTGCATTTTTTCCGATAATTATTTTGAATCTATTGCCGCTGCGAGAAGCCTGGGGCTGGTTGAACTGGCGGCATCGACTGTTATTGCGTCGAGCAACCGACTGCGCTGGATCGGCGGAAAGAATGGGCATGCCCTCAATATATCGTCGAAAACATTCACCGTTGTTGGAAATATCACGACTGGCCCCATATTCATCGGTGGCAGCCAGTTGGCTGATCCTTGGAAGCCGCTCAATGTCCTCGAATCCTGAACCAGGAGTTTTTATATGCCAACCATTGCAATCCAAAGCGAAAAAACCATCGAGCAATTGATCGAGGAATGCTACGGTGAGCTGCCCGCCGTACAGTTGGATGCCATCAAGGCAGCGATGCTAGCAGCCAATCCCCACCTAGGCGTAGCGGAAACGCTGCAGCCTGGCATGATGATTGTCGTGCCGCCACTGTCAGTAGCTGCCCCGGTGTCAGGTAGCGCTATCAAGGCAATCAGTGCCGCTCTATCTGATTATCAAGAAAAACTCGAACAAAAAATCGAAAGCCGCCAGGCTGAACTTGACCTCACCACAAATACACTGGGGTCGGCTAGCTTCCAAAGAGCTACTAAGCCCATTCCCGATGCGATGGAATTGATCCAAAGTGTCAAAACGGCAACCAAGTCCGACCAGATCGAACTCGTCGAGACGCGCGGCCTGATCAAGGAGATTAACGTTCTGAAAAGCAAACTCGATGACTTGTCTGGAAAACTGCCCTAATCGACGGAAGGCAGGTCATTCCAAGTGGAGGAGGTTACTTTATGATGCCAGGGTCGCAAGGGCGGGCTTGAGCAGTATTATGATCGCAAAATCCTACATTCCGAAGAACTGCGCCGCAAAATCAACGAAGGGTTGAAGGGGGTAGAACCATGGAACGGGGCCATCGACTTTGTGTCTTTTGCCCGACCCGGCAATATGGCAAGTAATCGGCGCGAGGATCATGAAGTCAGCATGCTCGCGTTGCTGTAATCGAAATGGCGGTGGGTGACACGACTGCTTGTTCTACTCCTACCTGGCGGCAGAGTGTTCACCATTTTTGATGGTAAGGATAGACCCCTTTCTAATCAAAAAAGCGTGCACACCTCCATAATAACGATCTGACTTATTTCTGCGGGGGCAAGAGGCCTGCCATCCCGGCTATGCAACAAGGGGAGTAAGGGTTCTATCTTCGCTTTGGAGTCCTTCCTGTAATTGATCTAGCTTATCTGCCAGAATGCGCCCAATTTCGGCGATTGGGCCGGGTCTATCCATGTCCTCGTGTTTGCAGGCGATATCGTAAGCCTCGATATCACCCAGAACATAGGGTTGCCATAAATCAGGAGAGCTGAGCGAAAGCAGCTCATTATCTGGGATGGCTGCCCGAAAGAAGAGCACATCGCTGGAATAAATGGGCAGGGAAAAATCCTTTAAAATGCGAAAATTGTTTTTGATGACGTCTCGGGTTTTTTCCCATAAATATTCACCTGCATCTGGAATGTTTTCATCGCTGTAGCGGATAAAAAATTGGATAAAAGTGGCCTCTAGCTCCTTTTCTTGTTCGTCTGCTGGCTTTATCTCTGCTTCATTACTCTGCTGAGCGCCGTCTTTTGGATAGGTATCCAGCAAAGCGAGCAACGCGACTTTTTCGCCTTGTTGTTCGAGTTGTATGGCGATGCTGTGAGCGACCTTGCCACCAAAGCACCAGCCCAGCAGATAGTAAGGTCCATTCGGCTGAATTCGGCGAATTTGCTTGAGATAGTCTGCTGCCATGGCGTTAAATGTTTCCGCCAACGGTGTCAGGCCATTAAGTCCGCGAGCTTGAATGCCGTAGACGGGTTGGTCCGCATCTAGATGTTGCGATAGGGCGGTATAGCCCCAGCTTAGTCCGGTACCGGGGTGGATGCAGAAAAGAGGCGGTCGAGTACCTTTGGGTTGCAGCGGCAGCACAACGTCAAATGAATCGTCTTGAGCGCCATTTAGTTTCAATAAGCGCTGCGCCAGTTCCGCGACGGTCGGTGCCTCAAACAGCGTGCGTAGGGTGGTCTCGATGCCCAAGGTGGTGCGAACCCGACGGATCATCTGTACCGCAAGCAGCGAATGGCCGCCCAGTGCGAAAAAACTATCGTGACGGCTGATGTGTGCAACCTTCAGCAGTTCGGCCCAGATGGCGGCGAGCTGGGTCTCGGTTTCACCTTGTGGTGCTACATATGCGTGACGGGCGAAAGCTTGGTCATCTGGGGCGGGCAGGGCACGGCGGTCAAGCTTGCCGTTGACGGTGAGCGGCAGTGCCTCTAAATGTACGAAGGCAGCTGGCATCATATACTCAGGTAGTCTAGCTGCAAGGTGCGCGTGTAGCGTGCTGGGGAGGTGTGCGTCGGCTTCAGCCACGACATAGGCAATGAGTTTCTTCTGACTGCCTTCGCTGAGCGCGACTACTGCAGCTTCCCTTACCTGAGGATGTTCGATCAAACGCGCTTCGATCTCACCCAGTTCGATCCGAAAGCCGCGGATTTTGACCTGATGGTCATCGCGGCCAAGGAACTCTAGATTGCCATCGGGTAGGTAGCGGGCCAGATCACCCGTCTTATACATGCGGGCATTCTCACGATGGCTAAACGGATCGGAGAAAAAACGCTCGGCGCTCAATTCGGGCCGGTTCAGATAGCCGCGGGCGATACCGACGCCAGCAATGTAAAGTTCGCCTGCGGTCCCTAATGGCACGGGTTGGTGCTGCGTATCTAACAGATAAAGGCGAGTGTTGGCAATGGGTCGGCCAATTAGGATGGTTTCGCTGCTCAGTTCCTGTGGGCAGCGCCATGCAGTGGCGCAAATGGTGGTTTCGGTTGGGCCGTAGGCATTGAAGACAGTGCCTTGGTGCAGCAAGCTCCGCAGCAATGTCAGATTGGGCGCCTCGCCGGCTAGAATTAACCTCAAAGGCGTGCTCAGGCGAACCAAATCCTCGCCATCTTGAAGCAGCGCAGGGGGTAAGGTAGCGTGCGTAATCGCATGTTTTTCCAAATAATCCCACAGTGCATTTTTATCCCGGCGGGCCTCATCGGGCGGCAGATACAAGCCTGCGCCAGACCCGAAGGCCATGATGATTTCCCAGATACTCGCGTCGAAACCAGGAGAGGCGAATTGCAAGACCCGGCTGCCTGGGTGAACCTCAAAATAAGCCGCTTGTGCGTGGGCCAGATTTACCACGCTTTGATGCTCGATCATCACGCCTTTAGGCGTGCCGGTGGAGCCGGAGGTATAGATAATATAGGCCAGATGATGAGGGCTCAGCCCAAAGACCTGCGGATTGGTGAGGGCTGATTCTGGCAGTCTATTGGGGTCGAGCACCGTCAGGGTGGCAAGCGTGGCGGCGTCTAGTGCCGCGCGTCCAGCCGCGTCGGCGAGCAGAATGATTGGGGTTGCATCGGTGAGAGCATGCGTCAAGCGCTCGCTCGGATAAGCTGGATCGAGCGGTATATAGGCGCCTCCCGCTTTTAGAACCGCGAGCAGACCGACGATCATTGCAGGACTGCGTTCCATGCAGATTGCCACGCGCGCATCGGGTTGCACGCCCAATTCAATCAGCTGATGGGCGAGGCGGTTGGCGCGTGTATTCAACTCAGCATAACTTAAGCTTTGATTGTCGTATACGAGCGCAGTGGCGTCTGGTGTGCGTTCGACCTGCTTTTCGAATACCTGATGAAGACACAGGTGCGCCGGATAATCACGCTCTGTGGTGTTCCACTCGACCAGCAACTGCCGCCGCTCTGCGGCATCCAGTAAATCAATTCCGCCAATTGGCCAGGTGGGTTCAGTGGCGAGGACATCTAAGAATCTTAAAAAACGGCGTTGATGGGCCGAGACTGTGTCTGCCGTATAGAGCGTGGGGTTGGCATCAAAGTCAATCCGTAGTGGGCCGTTTTCGGATGAGAGATAGAGGGCGACCATTAGATCATCGACGGGCCCGCTGGCAAGGTTATGAGTGGTTGACGCATGCTCGCCAAAGCACAGGTCATAGTCAAATGGCATGAGGTTGATCGCCGGACCAAACAATGGCTGATTCTGAGCTCGGCCAAGTTCTCGCCGTAACTCTTCGCTGCGGTAGCGCTGACGCCAAAACCCGCCTTGAATCTCTTGCGCCGCTTTTTCCATCAAAGAGGATAGGGTCGTATCCGGCTGCACCGTGAGTCGGATTGGCACAATATTAGAGGTCGTGCCCGGAATCCGTTGCTCTTCACCAAAGCGGGCGGTCATTGGAAAGCCTAACACCACATCCTGAGCGCCAGTCAAGCGATGCAGATAAGCGGCCATTGCCGCCACCATGAAATGGGCCAAACGATTGGTGTTAGCAGTGAGCGTGCGCACCGCTTGAGATGAGATGTAAGCGGTCTGACGAAGGCACTGCTGCAAGGCAGGTGCTTGCCGATCTACGAGCGTTACGGGTTCCGGCCAATTCTCGCAGAGCTTAAGCCAATGAGCACGGTCTTGTGCCAATTGTGCCGAGGCGCGGTAGCGGACATCACTCTCTAGCAACCGTGCTAGCGGTCCGAAAGGAGGCTCTTGCGCTGCCATACCTTTGACTCGCGCGCTGTAGACTTGCGCCATGCGTTGCACAATCAGAGCAATGCCGACCCCATCTAGCGCAATATGGTGATAGCGCTGATGCCAAAAAAATCGGTTAGGGGCGATTTTTAATAATGCATAACCAAACAGTGGGCCGTGCAAAAGGTCGATTGGCTGCTTGTACTCAGCGCGCATCCAAACCTCGGCAGTGGCCTGAGGGTCAACTTCAGAACTGAAATCGATCAAGGGTAGCGACCAATCTGGTGTGCCGACAAATTGGTGCGGGCCGTTGCCACTTTCGATGAACTGCAGACGTAGGGTTTCTGCTTCTGCGACCACTTGTCGTAGGGCTGCCTCGAACAAAATCGGGTCAACCACGCCATGGATTTCAGTGAACTGGCCAACATTGTAGACTGGACTGTTGGGGTGGATTTGCTGGGCGAGCCAAATCTCCATTTGAGCTGCGGATAAAGGATAAGTTACCGGGTTAATGCAAGTAGCCATAAAGTCACCTAGAAGCCCTTGACCCTAGACGGATCGGTCGAATAGTGCAATATAAAACCTGAACCTAAAAAATCTGCAGATGAAATTTTTTGGCTACTATGGCACATAGATGCTCTCTAGGTCTGGGGATTCCTCTCTAAAGATCCTGGGGATTTCTCTCTAAATCAGGCAAGCGACAAGTGAATAGCATGGGCTACCGGGCGCAACCCGTCGCTCCACTTAACTGAGCGCTTAGCGATATAGCCGGTAATGGGGATGAGCGGATGAGGGCCAACCTAGCACAGCTCAAAGCATAAGCGTGACGGTGCGAGCGTTTGGCCAAGCGAGATTATTTACCACGAATGATAGATAACGTGTGCCATTGCCCATTGACCACTTTATACACCACCATATCGCTTTGCTTTAAGTCACCGTGCGCATTATAGGCAAGCGTTTTGATGGTGATCGCTGGCATTTCGGTCTTAACGAGATAGGGCAAATATTTTTCAGGTTCGATTGAATCTGCGGTTTTCATGGCGCTCAACATCGCCATCGCACCATCATAGGCATAAGGTGAATAAGTCTGAACCTTCTCGCCAAAACGCTTTTTATAGTGCTCAGCATATTCCTGGCCGCGCGGCATTTTATCCGGCGACAAACAGATCGATAAGGCCACGGTGCCTTCGGCAGCTGGCCCGGCAAGCTTTAAGAAGGTCTCTGATTTGACGCCCTCACTGGCGATTAATACGGCTTTTATTTTTAGCGCCTGCATTTGTTTAACCACGGCTGCAGCTTGTGCATCGACCCCTCCATAGAAGATCGCTTGCGGCTTAATCCGCTTGAGTCTGGTTAATAGCGCCTTAAAATCAATAGTTTTATCGTTACCGTATTCACGGCCAACGATGTCGACTCCCTCTGCGGTGGCGATTTGGGCAAATTGATCTGCCAACGCTTGACCATACGTGGTCCGGTCATCAATGATGGCAATCCGTTTAAGGCCCAAATTTTTAGCGACAAAAGCGCTGATCACGGCATCTTGCTGAAGATCTGAAGCGGTCATGCGAAAGGTGGTTTTATAGCCTTGCTGTGTGTACTGAGGGGCGGAGGCCATGGCGATTTGGGGAATGCCTGCTTTGGCATAAACATGAGAGGCAGGGATCGTGGTGCCTGAATTGAAATGGCCGAGGACCCCCTTAACCTTTTGATCGACAAGCTTTTTAGCAACCATAATCGCCATCCGAGGATCGGCTCGATCATCCATTGTGTTCAGGACGATCCGAATCGGCTTGCCGCCGATAATGGGGTGAGTTGCATTAAATTCTTCGACAGCAAGCATCACGCCATTGAGAAAATCTTGACCGTAATGTGCTTGCGCTCCGGAGAGTGGCACGGCACAGCCAATTTTGACTTCTGCGCGATTCGGCGGATTGTGCGCCGCGGTCATGATGCTAAGACCCATCATCGATCCTGCTAGCAGAATGCGTGTCACATGTTTAATCATCGCGGCCATTGCCCCTCCTATTCTGGTGACTGTCTTACAGCTTAATCGTACTGTATTACGGCTTAACCGTACTGTAGTACTAACGAAGGTGTATAGTTCCTTACCCTTTATAGGGTACACAGTCATTTATAGGGTATCGCAATCATTTATACTATAAGTGCGATATACATTAGCCCGATACAATATGCATTATGTGCTAAAATGTAAAGCTTTCAAGCAAGCGATGCGGTGGTACAAAGCAGTACGCGCTGACACGCTTTGGCTTTTCCATCCTAGAATATCTTATGACCCGCGCGCTTCGCAATATCGCCATTATCGCTCACGTCGATCACGGCAAAACCACTTTAGTTGATCAGTTACTCCGCCAAGTTGGCACTTTCCGCGAAAACCAGCAAATGGTTGAACGGGTAATGGATTCAAACGACCTTGAAAAAGAGCGGGGTATTACCATTCTCGCTAAAAATTGTGCGATTGAATACGCCGGCACGCATATTAATATTGTTGACACCCCTGGTCACGCGGATTTTGGCGGTGAGGTTGAGCGTGTCTTGTCGATGGTCGATAGCGTATTGCTGCTGGTTGATGCGGTCGAAGGCCCGATGCCGCAAACCCGCTTTGTCACTAAAAAAGCCCTTGCACAAGGTCTGAAACCGATTGTGGTCGTGAATAAAGTCGATCGGCCTGGCGCTCGTGCTGAATGGGTCGTGAACCAAACTTTTGATTTATTCGACAAACTCGGTGCAACCGAAGAACAGCTTGATTTTCCAGTGATTTACGCGTCTGGTCTGAATGGCTACGCCGGCCTTGACGAAAATGTACGTGAAGGCGATCTACGTGTGCTATTGGATGCGATTTTGCAATACGTGCCAGTGCGTCCAGATGATCCAGATAGCCCGTTGCAACTGCAAATTTCCTCGCTCGATTATTCAACTTATGTTGGGCGCATTGGCATTGGCCGGATTGCACGTGGCACACTACGGACGGGTCAGGCGGTTGCAGTAGTGTCGGGGCCTGAGGGCGGAGTGCTGAATCGCAAAATCAACCAGATTCAAAAATTCAAAGGGCTTGAGCGGGTCAGTGTAGACAGCGCGGAAGCAGGTGACATTGTACTCATTAATGGCATTGAAGAGATTGGCATTGGCACCACGATATGTGACCCCGCCAAGCCTGAAGGGCTGCCGATCATTAATGTGGACGAGCCAACCTTGACGATGAATTTCTGTGTCAACACCTCGCCTTTAGCGGGGCGTGAAGGTAAATTCGTGACCAGCAGGCAATTGCGCGAGCGCTTGATGCGCGAGCTTAATCACAATGTTGCGTTGCGCGTGAACGACACCGCTGATGAAACCGTCTTTGAAGTTTCAGGTCGTGGCGAGCTCCATTTAACGATTCTGATTGAAAACATGCGTCGCGAAGGCTATGAATTAGCGGTATCGCGTCCGCGCGTGGTAGTGCGTGAGATCGATGGCGTGTTAAATGAGCCGCTTGAACTACTCACTGTGGATGTTGAAGATAGCCACCAGGGCGGGGTCATGGAAGAAATTGGCCGCCGTAAGGGAGAGCTGCTCGATATGGCATCTGACGGACGTGGGCGCACGCGCCTTGAGTACCGTGTGCCGGCACGTGGTCTAATTGGTATGCAGAGCGAATTTCTAACGCTCACGCGCGGCACAGGTTTGATCAGCCATATTTTCGATTCTTATGCGCCCGTGCGTGAAGGCAGTATCGGTGAACGCCATAATGGTGTGTTAATTTCGCAAGATGACGGCGCTGCAGTGGCTTACGCGCTCTGGAAGTTGCAAGATCGTGGGCGCATGTTTGTGCGTCCAGGTGACGCCCTATATGAAGGCATGATTATTGGCATTCACAGTCGTGACAACGATCTGGTAGTGAATCCAATTCGCGAAAAGAAACTCACCAATGTGCGTGCGTCGGGTAAGGATGAGCATATTGATCTGATGACGCCGGTGCAACTCTCTCTTGAATATGCGGTTGAATTTATTTCAGATGATGAACTCGTCGAAGTGACGCCGCAGTCGATTCGATTGCGCAAGCGGAACCTAAAAGAAAATGAGCGCCGTCGGGCCGAGCGCACAAGTGCCGTGGTGTAATCCACGGCTGTTTTTGCAACCGATTGAATGCCCAGGGCTAGCGCAAACCCACGGTGAGATCTCTGCTCTTTACTTTAAAAAAACGCCATGATGTCTGAAACACTTATTTCATCCGTGCCTGAAACCGATGCCGGGGATTTGCCGTGTTTTGATCATTTTGGCCTGCACGCAGATATTCTAAAGGCGCTGCTCGGGCAGGGCTACACTACGCCCACGCCAATTCAGGCGCAGGCCATTCCGGTTATCCTGGCTGGCCACGATGTGATGGGGGTGGCGCAAACCGGTACCGGTAAAACCGCGGGTTTTGCGTTACCGATGATTCAACGGCTGCTGCCTTACGCCAGCACCAGCGCTTCACCAGCACGGCATCCAGTGCGCGCATTGGTTTTAACGCCTACGCGCGAGCTAGCTGACCAAGTCGCTAAAAATGTTCGTATCTATGCCGAACACACCGCGCTGCGCAGTACCGTCGTGTTTGGTGGCATCGATATGAATCCGCAAGCCGCTGAATTACGGCGCGGTGTTGAGATTTTGATTGCCACGCCTGGGCGCTTACTGGACCATATACAGCAAAAAAATACCCAATTAGACCAAGTCCAAATACTGATTTTAGACGAGGCAGATCGGATGCTGGATATGGGTTTCTTGCCTGATTTGCAGCGTATCTCAAATATGTTACCGCCTGAACGGCAAGCTTTGCTGTTCTCGGCGACCTTCTCAAATGAAATCAAAAAACTAGCGGCGAGCTATTTACGGAATCCAGTCACCATCGAAGTGGCCCAGCGTAATTCAACCGCCACGAATGTTCGCCAAATTGTTTACGAAGTAGCCGAAGGCGATAAACAGGCAGCCGTGGTCCAATTAATTCGCCAGCGTGGGTTAAGGCAAGTGATCGTTTTTTGCAATAGCAAAATCGGCGCTAGCCGGCTGGCGCGGCAGCTGGAAAATGAAGGCATTGTCGTCTCAGCCATTCATGGCGATAAAACCCAAAATGAGCGCATGCAATCGCTTGATGCTTTCAAGCAGGGCGCAATCGACGTGCTGGTCGCAACGGATGTGGCGGCGCGTGGCCTGGATATTGTTGAGTTGCCCGCGGTGATTAATTTTGATTTGCCCTTTAATGCAGAAGATTATGTGCACCGGATTGGTCGCACTGGCCGGGCGGGTGCTTCAGGCGAAGCACTCTCGTTGTGTAGCCCGCATGAAGCCAAACACCTAGCGGAGATTGAGAAACTCATTCAGCGTCCGCTTGAGCGTGAGCCGCTGACGATTGAGCGGTCGCGCGCAGCACATCGCTCGCATCGTCAGGATCGTGAGTTTTCCCCACGGCGGGCAACAGGCAAGCGGCCTGCGCTCGATGCGGGTCGGCCGACGGCGGAGGACGATTTTTTCACGCGACCTTATCAACCTTCTGACTCAGCTCTGCAAGCAAAAACGGAAGCCGTCACGGGTCATCCTTCTAAGCCAGCACAAAAACGTCCGTTAGCAGCGTTACTTGGCGGCATGTCTTATAAGCCAAAGTGACAAATGAAGTAAGTAGTGCCCTTGTATGAAGCCGCTAGTAACGCTACATCGCTCACATTCCTGCTTACACCTCTTTCTTTTCACTCGTTTGCAAGCACTGCTTAACTTGCTGGCCCAGTTGATAAACGCTAAGCGCATAAAAAAAGCTGCGGTTATATTTCAAGATCACAGTAAAATTGCGCAGACCGAGCTTATATTCAGTAGGCCGCTTAACGTTGGGTAAATCAATGATATTCACCAGAGTGCTTAATTCAGCCTCTGGGTTGAATGTTTCATTGAGCAATAGACCCGCTTTAAGTAAGTGCCCCAGCGGTCGGCGGGGTTCGATTTTTCCATCTGCTTCTGCCCGCGCAATACCCAGACTATCGTTATCGGAGGCGACTTGCCAAATCACTGGCCGGCCAGCTTCCCAGCCGTGTTGGTGCAAATAATTGGCGATGCTGCCGATTGCATCGGCAGCGCTTGTATATAAATCGACCTTTTGGTCACCATCATAATCAATGGCGTATTGCCTAATGCTGCTTGGCATAAATTGTGCAAGACCGATCCCTCCATCATAAGAGCCTAAAACGCGAGTTGGGTCGAGACCAGCAGCACGGGTCCAGAGTAGAAAATCTTCCAAATTTTGGCGAAACAATGCCATGCGTTGCAACTGGTTTGGCTTAGTTGGATAGTCAAAAGCCAGTGTTGTCAGCACATCTAGCACACGATGATTACCCATATTACGGCCATAGAAAGTCTCAACACCAATGATCCCAACAATAATCTCAGGCGGCACGCCAAATTCTTGGTGCGCGTGTTGCAAAGTTGCCTGATGTGTACGCCAGAAACGCGCACCAGCACTAATGCGCTCCGCAGTGAGAAAGCGTGACCGATGCGTATGCCAATCGCGAGGGGAGGGTGCGAGTGTTCGTTGCTCAAGCTTTACAGATAGGGCGGAATATTTAACTTGCGCAAAGAGTGCACGTAGCGCGTCGGGTTCGAAGTGATGACGTGTGACTAAGTCACTGATAAACGCCTCAATATCTGGATTATTCAGATAGCGATGTGAAACACGCTTTTCCTCGAAGGTTTGTTTCGGTGCCGGCACTATTGATTCAGCCTGAGACTGTTTGGTATACAGCCTGCTGCGAGCACATATCCGAGGGCAAACAGCCACCTTAGAAACAGGTTAGAGTCAATATGCGACGAGTGACAGGAGGGGCTAAGAAGTCGGTTTCGGTCATCATGAATCGATAAAATTATATGAATGACATCAATCTATAAAACCTGTGCGATTCACACACATCCGACACCCTTCAAGGCAATCAGCGCACTTGGTAAAGAGTACTAGTTCAAAATTTGCGTGTCAACTATTTTATTAGGAGGCGAGAACCGACGGCGCCGCTCTCCGGCCCTAATTTCCAAAAGCCCATGAAAATGTTACCCAAAAATATAAGGCAACGTAATCTATAGTGTACAAAATATATTATTTGTGCATAGAATAGATTCCGTTAATTATGCTATCGGAAGTTTTGCGTATATAGTATGCAAAAGGCATCTTATACTGTCATTTTCCATAGTAACGTTAGCTATAATAAACAAAAAACCAATTGTGGTATAAAATAGCTTGTGCCCAGGCCATCCGCAACGTTATACCCGAACTCTATACGAGCCTTAGCTGATCTTGGGCAAAGACTTAAGTACGCTCGTCTACGGCGTCATTTTTCCGCTGAGACGGTGGCGGCTCGTGCGGGCATGACGCGCCAGACACTAAGCAAAATTGAATCAGGCAACCCGTCTGTGACAATCGGCAATTATTTCCAGGTGCTGGTCGTGCTAGGGCTTGATAAAGATATGGGGGCTGTTGCCCGCGACGACATACTTGGCCGCCGGCTTCAGGATGCAGAGCTTCCCCAGCGGCAGCGAGCACCGGCGACACCCTCTATCCGGACCAAAAAGAATACGCGCCAGTCAGTCGACGTTGAAGTGGCACAGGAGCTTGGCAGCGAGGTGGCGAATACCGCTATTGTCGATGACAAGGACTGAAAATGACCACGAAAAAATCACAACTGAGCTTGCAAGGGAAGATTTGTTCATCACGGATGAGGCTTGACCCCCTATCCGGTCCGCCATAGAAGTGACGCCAGACATTTATGCTAAAAGAAGCCCTATCCATTTTTACGGATACGGCTTCTTTAGCTCTTTGTACCGGCTACTATGCCAATAATTCAGCAAGATCGGCTTTTTCCAAACCCGTTGCCTCTTTCACTTCTTCAAGTTTGAAATCCTTGGAGGCAAGCAAATATCGCGCAACAGACAGCGCTTTTTGGCGCTCTCCTTGTTGCATGCCCTGTTGCCTTAATTGTTCTGCAAAAGTCATAATCACCTCGCTTCTTTCAGGTAAGCCTTTTTCGAGGAGCTGAATAAACGCTTCAACCGATTGTTTTTCTTCTCCTTGATTCAACACATAGCTTAGCACAGACAGAAAATAAGTTTCGGTCGTTTGATCCAGCACTTGCTTCAATATTCCACCTTCTATTAATTGTCTAAACGTCGACAGAAAATCCTTCACCCACGCCTGTTTAAGCAATAGTTCCATCAAGGCCGCTGTGCCATGCTGCTGTATAGTTGCTTCGTCAAGCACCGTGAGATCAATTAACCGAAAAGGCTTAAACACCAGTTCACGCGCGAGCTCTGCATCTTCAAATTCGTCATAAATATCCGTCGAATGAGGGAACGGAGATTTTTTGCCATGATAGACACAAATGGGTAAAATCAGCGGCAGCCTGCTATGGCCTGCCTTAAGATGGTCCTCCATGGCGCTGACTGTATACTGCAAGAAACGGAAAGCAATATGTTCAGGAGCCGTTGAAAAGTGTTCAGTCAGAAAGAGGAGAGGAATATATCCTGTTTTTCCATTAATTTGGCAAGAAAACACAAGATCACTGTGTGTTGCTTGGAGCGCAGGGCTCAGATAGCTCTTATCCAAGGCCGTCAGGCTTTTCCAGTCGATCCGGTTACGAAGCTCAGCAGGCAAATGCGCCTTGAAAAAATCCAGGGCAACCTGGCGTTCTTTCAAGGACTGCTTAAACAACTTATCGAAAGGCTGGTGAATCAGTGTCATGGTTGAGTGCTTATAGACGATACATTACAGTTTAGCCGCTACAAAATTTCTGCAAAAAAGCAATCTTCTGGCTTGACCCGGTTACATTGTATCAACGGGATAATTATATCTTAATTAAGATAAAAAACAACAGTCCACGTTATATTAAATCTGATCGGCATAGGGGGGCAGTTCTAAGGCTGCGCCCCTGTCACACCACTCGGCATGCGGGTCCGCACCGGGCGGTTCGAGAAGTTGAGATTATGAGAGTCGGGGCACGCCGAGCTGGTCGAAGTAAGCAATGGTCAACACCCGTTTGATAGCGCGATCGCTGTTGCGCCGCCAGCAGCGATTATTCGCCGCCACTTGTCGCGCTGTCTCAGCGGACGCGCCCAACGCACGCAGTTCCCGGTAGATGGTTGGGCCACGGCGCCAATCATTAAGCAGTTGGATGGCGCGCAGGCGGTGGCGCAACCACTCGTCCAATTTCAAACACACACCGGGCGTTTGTGCCAGCCGGAAGTACGCTTTCCATCCCGATGGGGCTTATGGATTGTCAGGGATTGCTTGGTCCTAGGCTTTACCGGTCACTCGGTCGGGGATACAGTAACGGCTTCCTGCTACCCGACCCTTGACACAGACACAAGTCAAGCGTATTTCAGAACCCAAGTAAGCGCACGATGACTGTCCGCCTTCAGCGCGAAGGGAAGCGTCGTACAAGCAAAATTCGAATGCAGTTGCCCAATCGCGGTGGTTGAAAACGGATTGCTTACCCCGCCTGTCCTCTCAAAATTAGATAGCGCGCAGCGATCAAATCCCATGGCGCGATAGTGAGTGACCTCACTATTTGCATAGGTCGCCGAAAAACCATCGCCATTGGCTGTGGTGCTCTGGAAATCGGCAAAAGACGTGAAATCTGTCTCAACGGTGAGGTTTCCAATGAGCGTTGCAGAACTTAGCATATCAGTTCGCGTTATAGTGCCTCGACCAAATGTCAAAACCGTATGGGTTTGCAGGTCGATATCTGTGGCATATTTTGCATTTTTTACGGTTTGCCTGAAATAGGTCATGTCGAAGGACACAATAACCTGGCCGTTGGATTCCTGCACACTCAGATTTTTATAATAGGTAACCGGAATGTAAGTTGTCCCGTTATAAGAAACTTGAGGGATCAATAATGCGTAGCCAAAGTCTGCTGTTCCGTAGATCAGTTTGTCGGAAAAAGGTATTGGATAGTACGGAGTCTGCGTGTCAAAATCAGGCGCTTGGCTCAGGTTCAGATTAATTATGCGCTTTCCATCACGCACCGTGATCAGCGCTGCACTATACGGGTGAGCCTTATCGGTAGGTAAGTTGTACCAGGTGAAAGTGTAACGCGGCAGCATATCCAGCCAGGCTTGAAAGTCAGAATCAGGCATGGGTGCTTTACCGCCAAAACCCAGCGTGTTCCACCTGGCATTCATGTACATATATTGGTGTAAGAGGCTGAAATTCTCCCCCATGGCACGAGGCTTGCCGCGATATGCATCAGCGCCACGGCCTTTAACCCACATATTCACCGATGGCGTGGGCAAGGTTGGGTCGTACCAGAAAGTGTCAAAACGATAAGCCGATTTATAGATAAATGAATAGGCTATCTGCATTTCTTGCGCGGACAACACGCCGGTATTTGCCGCTGCAGTTAGGATTTCCGCAAAAGCTGAATCCCCATATGGGCCAATCGATCGGCCATAGTTGAAACCTTGACCATCGGTATTGAGTTGAGGAAGGATGAGATCAACCGATTTTCTCAGATAACCTTTTAATTCCTGCGTCAAATTAGCCTCATTGCCCATTTCTAGAGTTCGTTCGACGGTTTCAGCAATCAGCAAAGTGCTGTATCGATCGAAGCGCGCCTGATCATAATAGGTCGTATTAACATTCGCGGCTTCGTCAGAAAAACCGTCCGAAGAATCGTTTCTAATATGATTGGTAATTGCATATAGAAGTGCATCGCGCGCACCCATCGATGCCACAGCCGGGTTGGTAGAGGAGAAGAAGGTCGGATTGCTCCACCCTAGCTTTTGTCTCAAGCCGGCAATTCCGTAAGCAACTGCGTAGTAATTTTGAGCAGTATTAAGCGACGCAATATCGATCGGCATGCTTATTGCAGCGCATGGATTCAAATTGCCGCTTGCAGGCACGCCAAACATATCGCAGAAGGTCAGACGATTTTCCAGTGTCGCTAGCATTGCGTCACTGAAGACTTCATTAAGCATACCGTGCGCTTTAAAATTATTGAGCGCAACGAGGTAGTAATATTCACCCCAAGATTGATTTGCATACGTGTAGTTGGCGCCGCTCATCTGCGTCATCATCGCGGTCGTTATTTTTTGATACAGCGCAAGGTAGCCCGCGTAATTCCGATCGCCTTTCGTTTTCATATCAATCAATATATACGACAGGCCGAGCGCCAGCTTACCAGGCAAGAATTTATCCCCGGTCTTCGTATCCAACACATGTATCGGACTATCGTCGCCGAGATCCATCACCACTTGCGTGAAATCAGGCACCTTCTTAATCAGATCAAAGAGCGCTCTCATCTGCCCCATCATGGTAATGGGTACGCCTGCTCCCGCCGGCACGTTCGTATCAGGCATGCCGTAAACAATCCCATGAAGAGAAGACGCAGCCACATTGCGAGGCATCTTGTTCGCTTTGGGTGGCGAAGTAGCTATAGTAGGAGGATCAGCTAGCGCGTTTCTCCAATCATCGGCAACTTTGCCGTCTCCCGCTTGCCGTACTATTTGTCCTGACTGTAGAGCGACTTTGCATTGCGCATCAACTTGGCCATTCTGCCTGCCACATATCTCATTTTTGCGGGCATTGGTTAGAGATAAGGGAAGCATACCGAGCGTCAAGGCAATTGGGAGAGTTTCGACAAATGCATTTTTATCTCCTAATCTGATTGTAATCGGATACCCCGTTTGAAAGAGTAAGTCTAATAACATACCCGGATCTGAGCGGCATTGAATAAACCATGATAGAACAAATTATGCCAACCCGCAGCAAATCATGCCAGTCAGAGCTTAAGCGACGCGCCCACCGAGCCTTCCAGTGTTTCATTGGTTAATCCACTATCTTTTCTTCATTGCTGAACGCACAGTCAACCAGAACATGAACATAATCCGGCTAATTGTCCTGAAACAATCCTTATGTCGGTTAACCGTTCCACTACACCTTAAATCCCTTATTCAATATTTTTTGGTTTGAGTTTTATCGTACGATACAATTCAAGGATGAAAACTCAAATAATCAAACCAACGTATGAATTCTATAGCCAGCTACAGCAGGCTTATATTTGTTCATCACGGAAAGAAAATTAGAATGAAAAAAACAGATAAAACGGTTAGCTCTCGCAAGGAAGCATTGACCAGCTTAGCGGTAGACATGATGCAGACACGTGGCTTTTCAGCGTTGGGCTTGCGAGAACTCGCACAGGCCGCCTGCATACAAGCCGCAAGTCTTTACAGCCATTTCGATTCGAAGAATGCAGTCGCCCTCCAAGCGATGGCTTTGTATTCCCAGCGGGAACGAGAAGATCTGGCAGAAATCGATCAGGCACCGGCAGGAAATGTTCGCCTTCACCGCTACGTTCAGATGTTCAGTAATACATTGAAAGACGAACGCCGCCTCTGCCTCGGGCTAATGTTGGCGGTCGAGCGCAACTCACTACCCGAAGAGGTAATGCAAGAAATTCGTCTATTTGCCACGCAGAACATGGATTGGTTGGCCACCGCATGGGACCTTGGGCGATCCGATAAGAGCATTGTGTCGACGCTTACCGGTGTCGCTGCCGCACCGATTATCTTCGGATCGGCAGAAGGCATCATGGCGTTCTCACTGCTACAAACTGACCCTCCAGCAATATTCGAAGAACATCTCTTACGCTTGCTTGGCGCACTCGGAGTGCAATCAGAGCAAGGAATGTCGAAAAGGCGTAAACGCAACTAATTACTTGACATGATTTGAAACTTAAGGCAACCTAACGTTCGTTAGTTTATTGTTTAATAACTTTGAGGAAAAATCATGATTTTAGAAAGAGAAGCTGCGCGGCAATGGAATGAAACAGATATCGACGGGATGCTTGTTTCAAATGTGTGGGAGGAAAATGGTGATGGAAGTTATTTTGTGCGCTTCAAGGCCGGTGCACGTTTTCCGTTGCACGATCACAATGGATGGGAACAAATCTTGATGATCGAAGGAATCGTAAAATTCGGCGAAGTGGAATTGCATGCTGGTGATTGCCTGCTGCTAGGCAAAGGTGAGCAGCATGCGGCTCTGGCGCTGACCGATGCGATGTTCTTTGCCGCTCATCGTGGTGGCATTGAGATGATCAATTAAAGATTGTCGACTGTGGCCGTTAGAAGGTCATTGGATGGAATTCAATCATAGATGGCGACTTTCGGCTGCGCACAAACGTTAACATGAGCGTTGCGACGACCGGTTGAATCCGCCCAATACACCAGCCTTGATCACTGTGATGAATGACACTTTCAGGTTGGCGTTGCTCAAGTGCCATATTCAAAGCATCGAGCATAAGTTCTGTGACAAGAGACTCACCAATCGCTCAGCCCATCTCACAACGGCTTGCTCACGATCAGGCGCTTGAGATTGGCTAACTGCATGAGCGTTTAGCGGCCATCATGCAGCAGCAGAGCAGCACGCCGCTCGCAGAGCTTGATGCCGTGCATGATACAGGTAGTTAACTTAGGCCGCTGCTCGTCTGTCATGACAATGTTGGCAGTGTTCACCAGGCGCATAATAGGGCGAGCGCTGCTCCTCAGGAGTCAGCACCGCACGGCAGCCAAAGCACTGCAGCATAGCGGTTGGCTTAAGCTCTGGATTTAACGCTGTGCGCTGATCAAACACAAAACAGTCACCGGTATAATGCGCGCCCCCGACTTCTTCGAAATACTTGAGAATGCCGCCATCTAGCTGATAGACAGATTCAATACCAATATTTTGCATATGTAATGCCGCTTTTTCACAGCGAATGCCACCTGTGCAAAACGACACCACGGTTTTGCCAGTGAAATCCTCACGGTGCGCTTCAATCGCTGCTGGGAATTCGCTGAACTTAGTGAGTTGGTAATCCAATGCGCCGGTAAAAGTGCCAACCTCTACTTCAAAGCTATTACGCGTATCCAGCATCACAACTGGGCGTCCGTTGTCGTCCTGGCCACGGTCAAGCCATTGCTTGAGGGTCTGCGCGCTGACGTCGGGTGCGCGGGACTGGCCAGGCTGGATAGCTGGGCTGTGCATGGTGATGATTTCTTTTTTTAATCTAACCAGCATTCGCCGAAACGGTTGTTTAGCGGATAGGCTTTCTTTGAATTGTAAATCGCTTAAATAACCTTCAAATAGGGGGTCTGTACGCAGCCATTGGATAAAAGCATCAGCCGCCACGCGCGTGCCCGCAATAAACAGATTAATGCCTTCCGGCGCAAGTAAAATGGTTCCCCGTAAACCCAGTTCCTCGCAGCGCGAGCGCATCGGCGCACGCCATTGTGCTGGTGAAGGGAGGGCAAAGAAATGGTAAGCAGCAAGATTAACGATATTCATGACAAGAATTTTATCGCATTTTATCCCAACAAACTTGGATTTGAAGTTGAATGCAATGCCGTTGTTTGCAGGCAATTGCGTGAGCCGCAATTCCTGCGAATCGGCTCACAATATGAGCCGAATATGGTAGATTGCGGCTTATGAACACGAAATCCACCTGGATCTGGCGTCGGGCTGAATGGCCTGACCTCGCCTACGACGCGCAGATGACCGCACCTGACTTGGCGGAAGCCTACCGGATGCACGGTGTGGTCGAAGGCAAGGCTACCGCCATCGGCCTTGGAAGGTCCAGTCAAGTCGCACTGGATGCGCTATCGGATGAGGTGCTGGCCACCGCCGCCATAGAAGGAGAGCGTTTGTCGCTCGAGGTGGTCCGGTCATCCGTGATGCGGCGCCTCGGACTGTCAACGTCAGGGCCCTCCAACCGCCATGTTGATGGCCTGGTTGAGGTGATTAGCGATGCCACGACAGAGTTTGATCTGCCTCTCGATGAGGATCGCTTGTGCCGCTGGCAATCGGCGCTGTTTCCGGGTGGCACGTCCGGCATTCACCGCATCGTCGTTGGCCGATATCGCGAGCATGACGACCCGATGCAGATCGTGAGCGGTCCGTTCGGCCGTGAAGTGGTGCATTACGAGGCGCCGCCATCCAAGGACGTGCCGGCGCACATGCAGCGCTTCCTCACGTGGTTTGCTGAGACCTCGCCTGCGCAGGCCTGGGCGGTGTCGGCGGGCAGCAAGAAGATCGATGGCTTCGCCCGTGCCGCCATCGCGCACCTGTGGTTTGAGAGCATTCACCCGTTTGAGGACGGTAACGGCCGCATTGGCAGGGCCATCGCTGACCTAGCCATGGCGCAGCATTTGCGACAACCGCTGCGCCTCTATAGCCTTTCGCGCCAGCTACTCATCTCGCGCTCGGCGTACTACGATGCCCTTAACCAAGCTCAGCGTGGCGACACCGATATCACGGCGTGGGTGCAGTGGTTTGCGCGCCAATCTACGGCCGCCTGTCAGGCCGCGAGCCACACTCTTGACCAGGCAATCGAGAAGAGGCATTTTTGGGAGAAACATGAGGGCGGCGGGCTTCATGAGCGGCAGCGTAAGCTGCTGCAGCGCCTGCTCGATGACGGGGACGGTGGCTTCTTGAGCGGCTTGAACGTCGACAAGTACATGAAGATGACCGGCGTCTCAAAGGCCACGGCGACCCGCGACCTTGCGGAGATGGTCGCGGGTGGGCAGTTGTGGAGCCATGGCGTCGGCAAAGCGGTGCGCTACTACATCAATGTGCCTGGGTGGTCGCATGGCCTTGACTTGGAGCCCAGGGCTGATAAATAGATTGAGCGCGCAAAGATCATGCAATGGCCTGGCGTTAGGTACAATAGCGGTTATGCAAAATTCTCGCTTTATTCACCTTCGTCTTCATTCCGAATATTCAGTGACTGATGGCATTGCGCGCCTTGACGATGCCGTCAAAGCGGCCGCCAGCGATGGTCAGGGAGCGCTTGCGCTGACTGATTTGAGCAATCTATTTGGGGTCGTGAAGTTCTATCAGAAAGCACGCAGTGTCGGCGTCAAACCGATTGTCGGCTGCGATGTTTGGGTCACTAACCCGCTGGACCTTGAGAAGCCAGCCAGAGCGTTGCTGCTGGTGCGGGATCGGCAAGGCTATTTGAATCTGTGTGAACTGTTAAGCCGGGCTTGGTTAACCAACCAACACCGGGGCCGTGCTCAGATCCAAATTGAATGGCTCGAAAGCGGTTTGTCGAGTGGGCTGATAGCTTTATCCGGTGCGCTTTCCGGTGATATTGGGCAAGCTTTTTCAGTGGGTAATGAAGCGGCCGCACGCCATCATGCGCAACGTTGGGCGCGGATTTTTCCGGATAGCTTTTATATCGAAGTGCAGCGCGCCGGCTTGCCTGGCGAAGCTGCCTATATTCAGCAAGCAGCAGCGCTGGCTGCTGAGTTGCATTTGCCGGTGGTGGCGACGCACCCAGTGCAATTTATGACGCCGGATGATTTCACGGCACACGAGGCGCGCGTCTGTATCGCCGAAGGGAATTTACTCGCTAATCCACGCCGAGCCAAACATTTTACTCAGGCTCAGTACTTTCGCACGCAGGCTGACATGGCAGAGCTTTTTGCCGATTTGCCTGCGGCTTTAGCGAATACCATGGAAATTGCTCAACGCTGCAATTTGACGCTGGAGTTGGGTAAGCCCAAATTGCCCCTGTTTCCGACGCCAGCTGACTTATCGCTTGATGGCTATCTTATGCAACAAGCGCAGCAAGGGCTTGAATTGCGGCTTGAGCAATTATTTGCGGACCCAACCCAGCGTGAGCGCGAGCGGCCGACGTATTGTCAGCGCCTTGAATTTGAATGCGCGACGATTATCAAAATGGGCTTTGCTGGCTATTTTTTGATTGTCGCCGACTTTATCAACTGGGCTAAGCAAAATGGCGTGCCGGTGGGGCCTGGCCGCGGCTCTGGCGCGGGTTCGCTGGTGGCGTTTGTGTTAGGCATTACCGACCTTGATCCGCTGCGCTATAAATTATTGTTTGAGCGTTTTCTCAATCCAGAACGGGTCTCGATGCCCGACTTCGATATTGACTTTTGTCAACACGGGCGTGATCGTGTGATTCAATATGTGAAGAGTAAATACGGCGCAGATGCCGTCTCGCAGATTGCGACTTTTGGTACGATGGCGGCCAAGGCCGCGGTGCGTGATATTGGTCGCGTGCTCGATCTTGGCTACACCTTTACGGATGGGATTGCCAAGCTGATCCCGTTTAAGCCAGGCAAGCATGTAACCATTGCTGATGCGATCAAAGAAGAGCCGCTATTGGCGCAACGTTTAGCTGATGAAGATGAGGTGCAGCAGCTACTTGAATTGGCGCAGCGCGTTGAAGGGTTAACGCGCAATGTTGGCATGCATGCGGGGGGGGTGTTAATTGCCCCTGGCAAGCTTACGCATTTCTGCCCACTCTATACCCAGCATATGCCGCTGGCGCAAAACCCGCAGGAGTTGTTGGAGGTGCAGGCACCCAGCGCCGCGGTGGTGAGTCAATATGACAAAGATGATGTTGAAGCTGTGGGCTTGGTCAAATTCGACTTTTTGGGTTTGACGACCCTGACCATTTTGGATTGGGCCGAGCGCGATATCCGTCGGCTTGATCCAAGCCGTTCTGCGTGGTCGCTCGCGCAGGTGCCATTGAACGATCCCGCAACTTTCTCGTTTCTAAAAAAAGCCAATACCGTGGCCGTGTTCCAGCTTGAAAGTCGCGGCATGCAAGGGATGCTGAAAGATGCGCAACCCGATCGTTTTGAAGACATTATTGCGCTGGTTGCACTCTATCGTCCGGGGCCAATGGATCTGATTCCAAGTTTTTGCGCACGCAAGCATGGCCGCGAGAAAGTCGATTATCCCGACCCGCGGGTTAAAGCCGTGCTTGAAGAGACCTATGGCATTATGGTCTATCAAGAGCAGGTGATGCAGATGGCGCAGATCATTGGCGGCTATTCATTAGGCGGCGCTGATTTATTACGTCGCGCGATGGGTAAGAAAAAACCCGAAGAAATGGCGCAGCATCGTGAGTTATTTCGGGAGGGTGCGGCGCAAAATGGGCTGACGCGCGAGAAAGCCGATGAAATCTTCGATTTGATGGAAAAATTTGCCGGCTACGGTTTTAACAAATCCCATGCTGCCGCCTATGCACTTCTTGCCTATCACACCGCTTGGCTAAAAGCGCATTATCCGGCTGAATTTATGGCGGCTAATATGAGCCTTGCCCTAGATGACACCGATAAAATCAAAATTTTATTTGAAGATTGCCAGGCCAATCAGTTAACCGTATTGCCGCCTGATATTAATCGCTCAGTCTATCGTTTTGAGCCGGCGGCCGCCGCTGGCCAGCCGGCGCGCATGATTCATTATGGGCTGGGGGCGATCAAGGGCAGCGGGCAGAGCGCTATCGAAGATATTTTGCGCGCGCGTGCTGAACAGCCATTTACCGATTTGTTCGATTTTTGTTTGCGGATTGATCGCCGTATGGTGAATCGCCGTACGATTGAAGCCTTGATTCGCGCCGGCGCGTTTGATTCGTTACAGAGCAATCGCGCGCAGTTACTGGCCTCGGTATCGCTGGCGCTAGAAGCTGCTGAGCAGCGTTGCGCGCATGCGTTGCAAGCGGGTTTATTCGACCACACTGAGCTAGCCGATGGGTGTGAGTTGGTGGCAGAAGCTGCTTGGCCGCAAAAGCGCCTATTGCAAGAAGAAAAAGCCGCCTTGGGCTTTTATTTATCAGGGCATTTGTTTGATGCATATCGCCGCGAGGTCGGCCGTTTTGTGAAACAAAAACTGAATAACTTGCAAGAAGGGCGGGAGAAACGGGTGGCCGGCGTGATTAGCAGTATGCGCACGCAGCTGACGCAGCGCGGCAAAATGCTGATTGTGATGCTTGATGATGGCAGCGCACAATGTGAAGTGACGGTGTTTAATGAACTCTATGAAGCCAACCGCGAGCTTTTCAAAGAGGATGAACTACTGGTGGTAATGGGTAACGCGCGCTATGATAGCTTCACCGGCGGCATTCGCTTTAATGCCGAAACCGTACTGGACCTAGCGCGTGCGCGTAGCGCTTTTGCCCGCGCCCTGCGCATCTCGGTGGGCGACCAAGTCAAGTTGCTTAGATTGCATGAACTCTTGCAAGCGTACCGGGTAGCGAGCGATCCAAGTGCGCCAAGCAATGGCCTGCAGCCGCCGCTCAGCGGTGCCTATGGCGCCCCCAAGAAAGACCATGCCAATACGAGCCTGCCGGTGTTGATCGATTACTGTAATCAAGCGATCCGTAGCGAATTCACGCTCGGGGATACATGGCGCGTCAAGCCAGCGGATGAACTGCTGCTGGGGTTGCAAGCCGAGGATTGGGCAACCGCCGTCGAAGTCGTCTATTAAAACCATTCACTTTATGCCAACTTTACGTTTTTCTCGCGTCGTATGGGCCGTGCTGATTCTGGGTACGTTAAGTTTTACCGGCTTTCGTATTGCTCAGTTATTGAGCTATGGCGATCCAAGCTTAATTGGACAGCAGTGTAAAGAGTTGGTGCGAGCCTTGTGGATGGGCGCGCGTTTTGATTTCAAAATGTTGGCGACCGGATTGCTCGTATGCTTTGTATCAGCGAGTTTAATCGCCGTACCAAATTTTTCGCGCAAGCTCGGGGGCTATGTGCAGCGAGCGATGGTGATCACATTGTTTTTCGCGACCAATTTTGCCGCCATTTGCCAATATTTTTATTACGGTTTTTATAAGACACCCTTTACGCCGATTCTCTTCGGCTTGTATGAGGATGATACGCATGGCGTCATCGCGGCGATTTGGAGTGATTATCCGGTGGTCTGGGCATGCTTGATGGTGCTCGCATTAACCTGGGTGCAAACGCGCTTGACCTTTGGCTGGGCGAGGAGAGCGCAGAGCGTTGCAGGCGTCACAAAGTTCTGCTGGCGAACGCCTGCGGTGGTGCTGATCACTGTACTGGCGTTGGTATTTTTTGCGCGTGGGCAATTAGGCAAATTTCCATTGCGCGATCAGGATGCCGTGGTATGTGCCAACCCTTTCATTAATGATTTGGTCCGCAATGCCTGGCAGACACTTTACGATGCGGTTAAAGATCGGCGTCAGCAAATTCATATCAGCACTGACGATCCAACTCGGCAATTGGCGCTCTATGGCTTCGATTCACTCGCCGAGGTGGCGCATACGCTTGGGGCAAAATCAGGTAATCAAGATGATTTAGAGGCCTTTATTTTTCAGCGTACGCCACCTAATGCATTTGTTAAGGCGCACCCGCCGCATGTGGTCTTTGCCTTGATGGAATCGTGGGGGGCGCATCAGCTTAAATTTGATACGGCGCAAAACAATCTAACCGGCGCATTAAAAAAGCATTTAGAGCGCGATACACTCTTTCATAATTTTTTCTCAGCCCAATTAGGCACTCATCCAACCTTAGAAGCACTCCTGCTAAATTCACCTTTGACGCCATTGACGCAAGGCAGCTATGGCTTTATGAGTTATCCAGCGGCGGCAGCAAAACCCTTTAAAGAGCAGGGCTATCGTACTGTATTTCTGTATGGCGGCAGCAATGCGTGGCGCTCGATTGGCCGCGTGATGAAGCATCAGTACTTTGATGAAGTCTACGATATGGGTAACATTATTGAGCGTTACCCTGAGGCGCAACGTAATGTCTGGGGTATCTATGATGAATATTTATTCCGCTTAGCTTATGACCTTTTGCAAGAGGGCGAAGCGCGCGGGGAGAAAGTGTTTCTGTTTTTGTTAACGACCACGAATCATCCTCCTCATCAAACACCGGATCATTATCAGCCGTTAGCCCTCGAACTCTCGAAGATGGCCCCCCATTTTTCTGCCGATGCGCAGAACGCTCAGAAAATGGTTTGGACTTACCAATATGCGAATCATCAACTGGGCTTATTTCTTGACCGCATTGATGATTCAGCCTTAAATCAGAAGACGCTGGTGGCGGCAACCGGGGATCATAATCTGCGTGCCTTGTTGCACTATCGTCAACCAACCGATAGTAAAGACTTGTATCGTGTGCCTGCTTACTTTCGTGTACCGCCAGCGTATCGACCCAGCTTTAAACCTGATCCTAGCCGCTATGCCGGTCACCGAGATATTTTTCCGAGCCTGTATCATCTTGCCTTGTCGGACGCAGTGTATCCGCATTTTGGTGATAACCTGTTTGCTGAGTTGCCGCCACAAAACCAATATGCGATCGTCGCTTTTGAGTCGTTATTCAGTCGAGAAGGCGCTTTATTGCCCTTTGTTGGCCGGCAGCCATCGGCTTTTGACTGGGATCTTTCTCAGACTGCGCTAGCAGCAAGTGCAAAGTCGATACCTCTGTTAGAAGAGCAAGGCCGGCAAGCGCGCGCCTGGTTGGCATTGGCTGATTGGTATACGCGTTATCAAGTGATGCAAGGATTGCAGCGCGCCAGTGCGCAAAATAGAGGAGGCAAAGCCCATGAATAATCCTGATCAAAAGCACCGGGGGTTTGCCCGTCTCTGGCATGCGCTAGGGTATTCTTTGTGTGGTATGCGCGATGCGCTGCGGCAGGAAAGCGCCTTCCGCCAAGAAATGATGCTGGCCCTGATATTGATTCCACTGGCGGTTGTGTTACCCGTGACGATGGTTGAAAGGCTGATGTTGATTGCCTCGATACTTTGGGTATTAAGTCTTGAACTCCTTAATTCTGCGGTTGAAGCGGCGATTGACCGGATTTCGCTAGAGCGACATCCACTTGCCAAACAAGCGAAAGATTTTGCCAGTGCCGCGGTTTTTATTGCACTGTGTTTGTGTGGCTTGGCCTGGCTATCGTTGGCTGGCCCGCTGGTATGGACGTGGTTAGGTTCAGTGTTAAGCTAATTTCGCACGGTTTGTTTTTTCTCTACTAGATACTCTTTTCTGTCTCACTGTCAGTTTTTTTAACACGCATTGTGGCCAGTAGGCCGATGATCGCGCTTTTGCAGAAGAATATCATGTTAAATCCTATTTCAAGCTCAGTTACCGCCTCCTATGGCGTAGCGCAAAAATCTCCCACGGCGTCATTCCTGTTGCTGCCCGTCGAAGTTCGAGAAGAAGTAGAGAATTATCTGCAAGTATGGGAACAGTATAGTCTTTTTAAAGCCCTGACAATGGTGACCCGAGATGGCGAACCTGTGGACTCACCGGTACTGAAATTACATTTGTTGCAGCAAAAGATAGCGGCGCAATATCATCAGAGCTTGGTGAATTCGGATGAAAGCTTACGAGCCTTTGCGTTGCATCAAGTGCAAAGGTTATGGGAATCAGGGCAACTCGATCAAGTGGTAGAGAAGCCAGCATTGTTTGAATTGGTGCGGGTTATTGATGATCCAAAGGTATTTGAATATATAAGAAAAAAAATCCAACAAGAGCCGGCGTTAAAGGCCAAGCTACTGAGCTGGGTCGAACGCTCAAAAACAGAAGAAGTGCAACTGCTGGCGGCCAATGCGCTGACCCTATTGGTAAAAAGTGGTGTCCGGTTTAGTGGCGCGGATTTAAGGGGAGTCAGGGTAGCTGGAGCGGATTTGAGTTTTGGAGTATTCGATTCAGCGCAGTTGCAAGGGGCGGATTTAAGCCAGGCTAAGCTTCGTAATAGTTGGTTGCGGGACGCGAATTTAAGTGGTGCGCAGATGTCCGGGGTACGGTTTGGCGAATGGCCTTATCTTCAAGAAGAGAGTCCTGTGTATTCCTGTGCGTATTCCCCAGATGGAAAAAACTGTGCGGTAGGTCTTGAAAACGGTAAGATCAGCGTGTATTCGACTGCGGATTTGACAAAAATTCACACCATAGAAGGGCATACAGGCTGGGTTAATAGCGTGGTGTATTCGCCGAACGGGTCGCAGATCGCCTCGGGCAGTAATAGTATGGATTGGAAGGTTCGTCTGTGGGACGCGCACAGTGGAATCCTTGTGCATAGCTTAGAAGGACATACCTGGTTAATTAATAGTGTGGTGTATGCGCCAAGCGGTGAGCAGATCGCCTCGGGTAGTTCTGACAAGACGGTGCGTCTGTGGGACGCGCACAGCGGAGCCCTTAAACACACCTTAGAAGGACATACTGGGCGTGTTTTTAGCGTGGCGTATGCGCCGAGCGGTGAGCAGATCGCCTCGGGCAGTGAGGACCGGACGGTTCGTCTATGGGAGGCGCAAAGCGGAGTCCCTGTGCGTATTTTAGAAGGGCATACCGCCGTTGTTAGAAGCGTGATGTATGCGCCGAGCGGAGCGCAGATCGCCTCGGGCAGTGAGGACTATACGGTGCGGCTGTGGGACGCACAAAGCGGAGTCCCCGGGCACACCTTAAAAGGACATACTTCCTATGTTAATAGCGTGGTGTATGCGCCGAGCGGTGAGCAGATCGCCTCGGGCAGTTTGGACAAGACGGTGCGGCTGTGGGATACGCGAAACGGAACACTTAGACACACCTTAGAAGGACATACAGACTGGGTTAGGAGCGTGGTGTATTCGCCGAACGGTTTGCAGATCGTATCGGGCAGTCATGACAAGACGGTGCGGCTGTGGGACGCACAAAGCAGAGCTCCCGGGTACACCTTAGAAGGACATAGAGACTGGGTTAAGAGCGTGGCGTATGCGCCAAGCGGTGAGCAGATCGCCTCTGCTAGTAGAGACAAAACGGTTCGTCTATGGGACGCGCAAAGCGGAACCCTTAGGCATACCTTAGCAGGACATACAGACTGGCTTAATAGCGTGGCGTATGCGCCGAGCGGTGAGCAAATCGCTTCGGGCAGCCATGACAAGACGGTGCGTCTGTGGGACGCGCGCAGCGGAATCCTTGTGAATACCTTAGCAGGACATACAGGCTGGATTAGTAGCGTGGCGTATGCGCCAAGCGGGTCGCAGATCGCCTCGGGCGCTTCTGACTATACTGTGCGGCTATGGGATGCGCACAGCGGAGCCCTTGCGCATACCTTAAAAGGACACACCGCCACGGTTAGTAGTGTGGTGTATTCACCGAATGGGTCGCAGATCGCCTCGGGGAGTTGGGACAAGACGGTGCGGCTGTGGAACGCGCACAGCGGAGCTTTTATGTACACCTTAGCAGGACAAGCTCCGGCTATTTTTAGCGTGATGTATTCGCCGAGCGGGTTGCAGATCGCCTCGGCCGACAAGGCGGTGCGGCTGTGGGACGCGCACAGCGGAGCCCTTGTGCACACCTTAAAAGGGCATACAGAAGTTGTTAGGAGCGTGGCGTATTCACCGAGCGGTGAGCAGATCGCCTCGGGTAGTTCTGATCATACAGTGCGGCTATGGGATATTGCCTCGGGTCAGTGTCGGGCGGTGATTGAAGGTTTTGACGGAGACATTTTGAGCGTTGTTTGGAAAACAACTCGCGATGGCACTTATCTGGTGACTGGGAGTGCCGATAAATTAGTGCGCCGGTGGGAGATTAAAAAAGAAGGTGAAGAGACTAAAGCGATTTTATGCTGGAGTTCAGGGCATGAAATTCTGAGCGTGAAGGGCGCGTTATTCGAAGGGGTGCGAGGGTTAAGCGAGATGAATAGGGCGCTTGTGAGTCAGCGTAGCGCGTAGGCGAGCGCTCTTCAAGCTAAGAGGTCATCACGGATTTTAAATAAAAAATTCTCGAACTAGCTTGATGAAACTGCGTAGGACTATGCGGAATGTATCTCCGTAGGGCTACGCGAAATGTATCTCCGTAGGACTACGCGGCATGTATCTCCAGCAAGAACAAAGGGCTGGGGCTAATAAAATAAAAAGATGCATGCCGGATAAAATTTGCTTATGATATCCGTTGCTTTCAAGTCTTAAGATTAGCCTAGTCCGTCACCTATGTGGCGAGACGTCATATAAAAAATATAACGTTTTAGGGGGAGTCATTATGCGAGAGGTCATCAATGGGTTGGCGAATGGGTGGGTTGCTTCACATGTGATGGGTAGCTTCGTCCGGCACGGAGTTTGGGAGGTGCTGTCAGCCCGACCGATGACGCTTAAGCAGCTGGCATCACGCTACCGAGGCAATGCTGGGCATTTGCATGCGGGTCTGCGGCTCTTATATGAATTAGGTTGGGTGGAGTGGGTTGAAGCGGACCGCTATGGCGTGGTTGCAGGTGCTAGTCTGGCACGACAGTTGCTAGACGATCTGGAGGAGTTGGCGCAATTACCTGTGGCACAAGCGTTAGCGACTGAACAATCCGAGCAGTCTGAATGCTTACTGCGCTGGCTGGATCGCTGTAACGCGAGTTGGCCCGGCGTCGAGCCAAGGGTGGCGAGTCTCTTGGACGGCACTTTGTTGACGCCATTGCTAGCACACCTGCACACATTGGGCGGTGACCTATTGGCACAAACGCAGCCAAATGATATCTCCGTGGCTGCGTTACTCGCGCTGCACACCTTATTCATTCAGCGTGGCTGGGGGCACATTGAGGCGGCAGGTTTTCAGTTAACGCCGAGTGGCCGGGCGTTGCTGGCGAATAGTAGCGCGTTGGGTAGGGTGGTGTCCTACACACCGATGCTTCGTCGTATCGATGATGTATTGTTCGGCGACGCTCAGGCCATCTTTGACCAGGATCAGCAGGGATATGAATTGCCTCTGGACCGTATCGTAAATGTCACCGCCAGTGGCATGCAACACCAAAGTCATTTTGCTGAGCTTGACGCCCTCATTCTACGCATCTTTGATCACCCCCCTTTAGCCACGCAACCTCGTTACATCGCAGATATGGGATGTGGTGACGGAAGTTTGCTGCTTAGAATCTACCAGCTGATCAAAACGCGCTCAGCACGGGGACAGGCGTTGGCGGAATATCCACTCACCCTGATCGGAGTGGATGACAACGCGTTATCACTCGAAGCCACAGCAAAAACGTTGGCTGGGTTACCCCACTTACTGGTGCGGGGAAGTATCGGCGACCCGCAGCAATTGATCACTGATTTAGCCGCGGCAGGCATCGAAGATCCAGAAAACATTTTGCATGTGCGGGCGTTTTTAGACCATCAGCGCCCATTCCTGCCGATTGAAGACAAAACCGCGGCTCGGCGGCGAGAGCGTTTGAATTACACTGGCGTATACATAGCGCGCGATGGCAGCGAGATTAAACCCGCCCACGCAGTACAGGGGTTAGTTGAGCATCTGCACCGCTGGCGCCTAGCTATCTCGCGCTTTGGCCTGCTCTCACTAGAAGCGCATTGTCTGCGGCCGAATACCGTTAAGTGCCTGGGGAATATGACAGAAAGCGCTTATTTTGATGCGGTTAAAGCATTTTCTGGTCAGCAACTGGTCGAGGCTTCGGTTTTTTTAATGGCGGCGGCTGAAGTTGGTCTCTTTCCTGAGCCGGGCCTGTCGCGCACTTTTCCTGAGCGGCTGAATGTTACCCGCCTCTCTTTGCATCGTTTGGTCCCGCAGTTTTATACGATTCGTCATCCAGTACCAGCCGATCTATCTCGCCTCAAGCGCCTTAACCGAATGTGCGAGCCAAGTGCCATGCGTATCTCCACCGTGGAAATAAAGCGGCGCGTGCGTGATTTTCCGCAGCAGCAAATGGTGCTGGAGTTTGGCGGACAGATTGCGGCGGTGTTGTATACGCAGCGTATTGATTCTATCGAAGCACTGCGCAGCATAGACTATGCCGAAGTTGGGCGTTTATGCCAAGCAGACGGCCGCTATGTGCAGTTGTTAGGATTATTTGTTGCGCCCGAGATGCATGGCCGAGGGTTCAGTGATGCGCTGCTTGACTTGATGCTGGTCTATGGCTCGCTGCTTGACGGTGTCGAGGCGATCGTGGGGGTCACACGCTGCGCTCACTATAGTCAGTATCAGGCAGAGTGCAGCCTTGAGCAGTATATTGAGTTACGTGACGAACAGGGCCAATGGGTGGATCCGATGCTGCATTTCCATGCTTCGCATGGTGCGGTGATACGCGAAGTGCTGCCGGGGTTTAGGCCGGCAGACACAGATAACGAAGGGGCCGGGGTTTTAATTGAATATCGCTTGCGCTCTGAGCAGCAGACGGTCGTCGAAACCGCAGGCCCAGACGCGGTGGCCACTGATGCTACGCGAGTGGTCAAGCAGATTGAGCCGATCGTGCGCAGTGCGGTGATGGAGGTATTGGGCAGTCAACGGTCCACCGCCTATGATCCCCAAGCGCCGCTGATGGAGATGGGGCTCAGTTCGCTGGAATTGCTTGAATTAAGAAGGCGGCTGAGTACTCGCATGGGAGAGCCGTTACCCTCGACGTTTTTCTTTAGCTACGGAACATCTGAGGCGATCATTGGGTACTTTATGGCTCAGGTCGCGGTTCAGCCGCTAGCGCAGACAACCTTTCAATCAATGCCGCAAACATCCACGACGCCAGCGTCGCAGGCAAGCACAGTCCCAACAAGTGGGGCAGATGCTTCAGCCAGTGATGGCCGACGGCAGGAGTCGACCCGCCAGGATCAAGCCGTCGCGATCATTGGTATGGCGTGCCGCTTGCCGGCTGGAGTGAACACTCCTGCACAGTTCTGGCAAGAATTGCTGGCAGCGCGTGATGGGGTCGGTGCTTTACCCGCTCACCGGCAGATGCTGTGGGGGAGCCAAGCAGAGCCATGTCGTTGGCAGGCAGGCTTTCTGACCGAGGTAGAGTGCTTCGATGCGGGTTTCTTTCGGATTTCGCCGCGTGAGGCGAAATTATTGGATCCACAGCAACGTTTGTTATTAGAGGTTGCTTGGGAAGCGCTGGAATCTGCCGCGATTGCACCAGCGATGTTGCGTGGAACGCGTAGTGGCGTCTTCGTGGGCATGATGGGCAGTGACTACGAAGATGTGATTACGCGCACTGGCAGTAAGGCGGACATCAACGCCCACTTTGCCACCGGTAATGCGTGTTCGGTGGCTGCCGGTCGACTGTCGTATTTCTTTGATTGGCAGGGTCCGGCACTCAGTATTGATACCGCCTGCAGTTCATCGCTGGTCGCCGTGCATACGGCATGCCGCAGTCTGTTAGGTGGTGAGTGTAATCTGGCCTTAGCCGCCGGCGTGAATCTGCTGCTTGATGACAAGCGCTTCCTAGCCTACGAACAGGCCGGTATGCTCTCCTCTCAAGGGCGCTGTAGGACCTTCGATGCGTTGGCGGATGGCTATGTGCGAGGGGAAGGCTGTGCGCTGGTGATCTTGAAACGGTTAACTGAGGCACAAGCCGATGGCGACCCGATCATGGCGGTAATTCGGGGCAGTGCGATCAATCAAGATGGCAGCAGCAGCGGCTTAACTGCGCCGAACCAGTTGGCACAACAGGCCGTGATTGAAGCCGCGCTAGCTCAGTCGGGATTAGCGCCGCACCAGATCGGCTACTTGGAGGCACATGGAACGGGGACTAAACTTGGAGACCCAATCGAGGTGATGGCCGCGGCCCAAGTATTGGGGACGGGTCGCTCAGCCACTCAGCCTCTTTTGATTGGCTCGCTCAAGAGCGTGATGGGCCATCTAGAAGCAGCCGCGGGTATTGCCGGGCTGATTAAGACGGTCCTGTCGATGCAGCACGGCGTGATTCCAGCGCAGTTGCATTTTGCCACACCGAACCCGTATATTCCTTGGCAGCGCTTGCCGATGCAGGTCGTCGCGAAAACTCAGGCCTGGCCAGTCGGGCTCAAGCGGGCGGGAATTAGTTCATTTGGCTTTAGCGGGACGAATGCGCATGTCATCGTTGAGGAGTATGTTGCGCTGCAGAGAGCGCCGACCGAGGTCAGTGGCGCCGTGGTGGTGCTATCGGCTAAAAATGAAGCGCGGCTGCGGCAGCAGGCGCAACAATTGCTGGCCTATTTGGAACAGCATGCTGAGACTAATCTAATCGACCTGGCGTATACGCTACAAGTGGGGCGCGAGGCGTTGGGCGTGCGCTTAGCGCTGGTGGTGAGGTCCATCAATGAACTGAAAGAACGGTTGTTGGGCTATGCGCAAGGCCATGCGTCTCAGGAATATATATACCAGGGTGAGCTCAAGCGCAGCGACCAAACGCCGGCGCTGTTTCGAGCCGATGAAAATCAGCAAAAGAGCATCGCAGCGTGGCTTGCCAACGGCGAACTTGATCAGTTGGCGCAGTTGTGGACACAAGGGCTAGAGCTAGAGTGGGGACACCTATACGGTGCCGTGAAACCAAAGCGCATCAGCCTGCCAACCTATCCCTTCGCCAAAGAACGATACTGGGTGCTGAAAGCAGTACAGGATCCGGTGGTGGCAGGCGAGCCGGTCGTGTCGGGGGCAGTGCAACTGGAGAGGACGTGCATGGCAGATAATAAGTCGGGAGTTCCGCCCACTACAGAGGGTGTGACAGGTAAGCCTAGTAGCATTTCGTTGCGGACGCTTGGGGCTGACCTGCGCAACGATATACCAGCGGCAGCCAGCAGCAATCAATACGTGCCAGCGATGAAGCACAAAACAGGTGGAGACACAACGGATTCACCCATGGAGGAAACAAGCAACCGTCGCCTCGTGTCGCTCAAGACCCTACAAAAAGAACTGACCAAGAGCCTTGCCGACGTACTGTACTTGGAGTGCGCGGAAATTGATGCAGACTATCCGTTTGTCGAGCTTGGCTTGGATTCGATCACTGGCGTGGAATGGGCGCAGTCAATTAACCAATCTTTTGAATTGCCAACCTACCCCTTTTTGTTGGAAATGCAAGTACACTACCAAAAAAATAAGCACTATCTAACCGCGGCTGGAGACACGCTTAAAGAAATGGGGGACGCAGATAAAGAAACGGGTGACGCAGACTGCCCATCAAGCGCTGTGCAGTTGGCCGATGATCATTTAAAGTTTTCTGATGTCAGCTGACTCACTAAGCGAATGGTAGCGCCAATGTTTAAAAGATGATTGAGGCGCTACCGCCGGTAGTGGATGTGTAAACCTTGGGATCTAATAACATCAGAGAATTGGCGGACCTGCTACATGCGAAACTCATCGAAGCTTGAGACGGTTATAACGGGCGTCGGGGTGACCTCGGCGATTGGACAAAGCCAAGGCAATTTTATCCGTGCTTTGCTGGGCTCAGAATCTTCTTTCGGGGTGATGCAGCGTTCTGGCCGCCAGCGAGACTTGGCCTTCCTGGGTGCCGAAATTGCGTCTTTACAGATTCCCGATGAGATTGCGCGCCAGCCGCTGCGACGCACTTCATTCTCTACCTTGCATGAAGTATGGCATAACGCACGCCTGAATGATGTCGATACAGATCGCATTGGCCTTATCGTTGGAGGGTCGAACATCCAGCAGCGTTTGTCAGCATCAAGATTTGTGCGTCAGGTATGCGGCAGTCTGTGCGTTACGAGGCCAGAGCATGTTGTCCGAAGTCGTCATGCAGACCTTGATCGACGCTTGTCAGGATCAAGATAAGAATGTCAGGTCTGTGGCAACCCGTGCGCTAAGTATGCATATTGATCTTATTTATTCCATGCTGCCAGATTTGTCGCTTAGCCAGCTTGAGAGTCTCTATACGGGCGTTTTGTTTGAGTACAGTTGTAAGCATATAGCCCTGTTTTATGCTCAAAATCATCAACTTCACTTTTATACAAAAATGGGGGCCGGCAAAACGGCTCGGATCGATGAAGAAAAGATACAAAAGGTCATTCAAGCTTTTGAAGGGGGGCAAATAAAGGAAGGAATGAAGTCGATCCCAAACGAAGAGTTGTGGTTGAGGGAAGTCTAAGCTCGAAGCGATACCAGTGAGGTTTTGAGCGGGACGTAGCGAAAGGCCCTTAGAGGGTCGTTTGCTACAAAAAACACTCGACTTAACATAAGCGAATTAGGGACAGTTTTTGCTGGAATAGCGATACATCCCCTATACAAGGGAAATGGCGCGCACGAAGCCACCATTTCCCTATTTGGCCAATTTAAAATCAGCCCACACACCGCCCTACAATTCGGTGCCGTGTCGGCTAGTGCGCCAATAATTCAGCCAGATCGGCTTTTCCCAAACCCGTGGCTTCTTGCACTTCTTCAAGTTTGAAATTCTTGGAGGCTAGCAAATATCGCGCTATGGACAGCGCTTTTCGACGCTCTCCTTGTTGCATGCCCTGTTGCATGCCTTGCTGCCTTAATTGTTCCGCAAAAGTCATAATCACCTCGCTCCTTTCAGGTAATCCTTTTTCAAGGAGCTGAATACAAGCTTCAACCGACTGGTTTTCTTCTCCTTGATTCAATACATAGTTTAGCACAGACAGAAAATAAGTTTCTGTCGTTTGATCCAGCACCTGCTTCAATATTCCATCCTCTATTAATTGTCTAAACGTCGACAGAATGTCCTTCACCCATGCCTGTTTAAGCAATAATTCCATCAAGGCCGCTGTGCCATGCTGCTGTATGGTTTCTTCGTCAAGCACCGTGAGATCAATCAAATGAAACGGCTTAAACACCAACTGACGCGCGAGCTCTGGATCTTCAAACTCGTCATAAATATCCGTCGAATGCGGGAACGGCGATTGTTTGCCGTGATAGACACAAATGGGTAAGATCAGCAGCAGCTTGCTATGTCCGGCCTTGAGATGGTCTTCCATGCAGCTGACTGTATATTGCAAAAAGCGGAAAGCAATATGTTCAGGAGCCGTTGAAAAATGTTCAGCCAGAAAGAGGAGAGGAATGTATCCTGTTTTTCCATCAATTTGACAAGAAAACACGATATCACTATGGGTCGCTTGGAGCGCAGGGGTCAGATAACTTTTGTCCAGGGCCGTCAGACTTTTCCAGTCGATCCGGTTATGAAGTTCAGCAGGCAAATGCGCTTTGAAAAAATCCAGGGCAACCTGGCGTTCTTTCAAAGACTGTTTGAACAGCTTATCAAATGGTTGGTGAATTAGTGCCATGGTTAAGTGCCTATAGACGATACATTACAGTTTAGCCGTTACAACAAAATTACCTTGAAATAAATTTCTGCAAAAAAATAATCTTCTGGTTTGACCAGGCTACATTGTATTGCAACAATTTATCTCATTGAGATAATTATATCTTAATTAAGATATAAAAACAGCAGTTCGTGTTATGTTAAATTCAACGTTCATTCCTAATACCAGCCCCTTTTAGGAGAGGATTTCATTCTGGGGGCTGGCTAGGAAATATTCCAATGACCACGGTTCGGATGGAGGATATTCTTAGATTTGTGGAGCAAGCGGAAGCGGGACGAGAAGTGTATGCGAATCAAAGTCGGCACGGCGTGCTGTTTAAGGTGATCGAGCGGCTGTTAGTGGACAGCGGATGAGGCGAACACGTTTCTGAGCAAGATCGAGCTAGCTTACTTAGTGCTTTAACCTTTGACTCAAAACAACAGGAGGTGACATCGTCAGCTACGCCAGGCCAAACGATTTTTGCTGGAACGAGCGATCCATCCGCTAAAAGTAGCGGGGCGCGACGAGAGGCGCAAACGCCAATGCTGCAGCACTATTTGGCGAAAAAAGACTGCACGCAGATTGCTGCCTGTTGGGTGAAGGGAGGGAGCATTGACTGGACACTATTGCATGAAGGGCAATCGCCAAGACGCATTGAATTGCCAACCTATCCCTTTTTGTTGGAAATGCAAGTACACTATCAAAAAAATAAGCACGATCTAACTGCGACTGGAGACACAATTAAAGAAGCTAGTGGCACAAATAAAAAAGCTAGTGACTCAGATAAAGAAGCTGGTGACGCAGCCCATCCATCAAACGATGCGCAGTTGGCTGATGATCATTTAAAGTTTTCTGATGTCAGCTGACTCACTAAGCGAATAGTAGCGCCAATGTTTAAAAAATGATTGGGGCGCTACTGCCGGTAGTGAATGTTTATTTTTTGATGTAATTAAAATAATTAGTCTACAGCTATTCAAGCGAGAAAATAATGAATCAAGAAGACATATTTCAGTTGATTGTCCGTCACACACAAGAAGTGTTGCCGGGTCTCGAGCAACATTCATTTCAGCACAGTGACCAGTTGCAAGATCTGGGCGCCAATTCGGTAGATCGCGCTGAGATCGTGATGCTGGTGCTGGATTCGTTATCCCTCAAGATTCCCCGCGTAGAGACCTTCGGACCGAATAATATCGGAGAACTGGCGGATCTGTTACATGCAAAACTCATCGAAGCTTGAGCTGGTTATAACAGGAGTTGGCGTCACGTCAGCGATCGGGCAAACCCGAGAAAATTTTACACGCGCTTTGCTAGGCGCAGAATCTTCTTTCGGCGTGATGCAGCGTCCTGGCCGCCAGCGAGATTCGGCCTTCCTGGGAGCCGAAATTGCGTCTTTGCAGATGCCCGCTGAGATTGCGCGCCAGACGCTTCGACGCGCGTCGTTCTCGACCCAAGTCGCCTTGGCCACTTTGCACGAAGCATGGCATGATGCGCGCCTGAATGAAGTGGATCCGGCCCGCATCGGCCTCATCGTTGGCGGGTCGAATATCCAACAGCGTGATTTAGTGTTGGCTCACGAGGCCTACGCAACGCGCTCGGAATTCCTCAGTCCGACCTACGGTGTATCTTTCATGGATACCGATGTATGTGGCTTCTGTACTGAGCAGTTTGGTATCCGTGGGCTTGCCTATACGGTGGGTGGCGCATCGGCGAGCGGCCAGTTAGCGATCATCCAAGCCATACAGGCAGTGCAAACTGGCCAAGTTGACACGTGTATCGCCTTAGGTGCACTGATGGATCTGTCCTTCTGGGAATGTCAGGGTTTACGCAATCTTGGCGCGATGGGCTCGGATCGCTATGCGCAAGAGCCTGCACTGGCATGCCGGCCATTTGATCGCAACCGCGATGGTTTTATCTATGGTGAATGTTGCGGGGTCGTGGTTGTAGAGGCGGCCACAGCGGCCCAGCAGCGTGCGGTCAAACCATACGCCTGGCTGTCGGGCTGGGGGCTCGTAATGGATGCGCAGCAAAACCCTAATCCGTCGGTTGATGGCGAAGTGAAGGCGATGCAAATGGCGTTGCAGCGCGCCGAATGCACACCTGAACGCATCGATTATATTAATCCACATGGCACGGGAGCCCCGCTCGGGGATGAGACTGAACTGCAAGCCATTCATGCCTGCCAACTGTCTCACGCCTATCTCAATACCACTAAATCCATCATCGGTCACGGCCTGAGCGCAGCAGGCACCGTCGAGGTGGTTGCAACTTTGCTGCAAATGCAGGCTGGCAGTTTGCATCCGACCAGGAACTTGGATGATCCGATTGATCCCTCACTGAACTGGGTTGGTCAGCACAGTGTCGCGCACTCTATCGATACCGCGCTCACCCTCAGTATGGGATTTGGTGGTATCAATACCGCCTTGTGTTTGCGCAGATATGATTAATTACATACTCATAACTTGGAGAACGACCCCATGATGTCCGTTGGCATAGAAGCGATGAATGTATTTGGCGGCACGACCTACTTAGATGTCAGCCAACTCGCGCACCATCGGAAACTGGACACCGCCCGTTTCCAGAACCTGCTGATGGATCAAAAAGCGCTGGCTCTGCCCTATGAAGACCCGGTGACGTTCGGCGCGAATGCCGCGAGGCCGATCGTCGATGCGCTGTCCGCAAGTGAGAAAGATCGGATTGAAATGCTGATCACCTGCACCGAGTCTGGCATCGATTTCGGCAAGTCTCTCAGCACCTATCTTCATCATTACCTTGGACTAAACCGGAACTGCCGTCTGTTTGAAATCAAACAAGCCTGCTATTCGGGTACTGCCGGCCTGCAAATGGCGGTGAATTTCATTCTGTCGCAAGTCTCGCCTGGTGCCAAAGCGCTGGTGATCGCCACCGACATTGCGCGCCTTATGCTCGCCGATGGCGCCGATGAGTTGCAGGCAGAGCTTGCCTTCGCCGAACCAAGCTCTGGTGCTGGCGCGGTGGCTTTTCTGGTCAGCGAGCGGCCGCAGATTTTCCAAATCGACGTGGGCGCCAATGGCTATTACGGCTACGAAGTCATGGACACCTGCCGCCCAGCCCCAGATATGGAGGTAGGCGATGCGGATTTGTCGCTGCTCTCGTATTTGGATTGCTGCGAAAATGCTTTTCTCGAATACAAAAAAAGAGTGCCGGATGCAGATTACGCGCGTTCGTTTCACTATTTATCTTTTCATACGCCGTTTGGCGGTATGGTCAAAGGCGCTCATCGCACGATGATGCGCAAGATAACGGGCGCCAAACCGGCTGAGATCGAAGCAGACTTTGAGCAACGCGTGCTGCCTGGACTGATCTATTGCCGACGGGTCGGCAACATTATGGGCGGTGGTGTCTTATTGGCGCTGGCGAGTACCATCGACCATGGCAATTTTCAGAACCCCGCGCGGATCGGTTATTTTTCTTACGGTTCGGGTTGCTGTTCTGAATTCTTAAGCGGTATCGTCCGCAAAGAAGGGCAAATCGCACTGCAGCAACTCAAGATCGGACAGCAACTCGACCAGCGTTACGCGTTATCGATGGAAGAATACGACTATTTGCTGAGCGGCAATAGCCAGTTTCGGTTTGGTACCCGCAATATCCGCCTCGATGACGAGATTTTTCCTGGCGCCAAGCTTGCCCAAAGCGGTAAAAAATATCTGAAACTGCGCGAGATTAAAGCATTCCACCGCGTCTACGAGTGGGCATCATGACGCCGACACCCTCCTACCAAACCCTACGTGTGCGTTTTCAGGACCCCGTTTGCTTTTTGCAACTCTACCGTCCCGAGGCACAGAATACGATCAACGATCAATTGCTCGCTGAATGCTTGGACGTACTCGATCGCTGCGAACAGAGCGCCACCGTACTGGTCATCGAAGGGCTACCGGAAACCTTCTGTTTCGGCGCTGATTTCACCGCTATACGGGCAGCGCAGACTCAGGGTAATGGCGCCTCAGCAGCGGATTTCGCCAGCGGCGGCCCTGAGCCTCTGTATGACCTATGGCAGCGGCTAACAACAGCGCCCTATGTGGTGATTTCTCACGTGCGCGGCAAGGCCAACGCCGGCGGCGTTGGTTTTGTCGCGGCCAGCGATATTGTGATCGCTGATGACAGTGCGGTGTTTAGTTTATCTGAATTGCTGTTCGGCTTAATGCCAGCGTGCGTGTTGCCGTTTTTGAGCCGTCGCGTGGGCTGGCAGAAAGCCCACTACATGACGTTAATGACCCACCCCATCAGCGTGTCTCAGGCGGTTGCTTGGGGCTTGGTCGATGCGCACGAGGCCAATAGCGATATTCTGTTGCGCCGCCACTTGTCGCGCCTTAAACGCTTGAATAAGACTGCGGTGGCCCGCTACAAACGCTTTGCCAGTTCGCTCAGCGGTTCCTTAGTGACAGATCGGCAGTTAGCGTTGGCCGCGAACAAAGAGGTATTTTCCGACCCGCGCAATATCGAGAATATTGTGCGCTACGTCGAACAAGGAATTTTTCCATGGGAGTCCTCCTAATATGACTATATCCGTTGTTCATCGCAGCACCGTTGAACCTTCCATTGTGCAAGTTACACTGGAAGATCAGGAGCACAAGAATACGTTTTCGGACGGCATTGTTAGCGGGCTGGTCGACGTATTTCGTGACATCGGGTCCGATCCGACCTGTAAGATCGTGGTTCTCACCGGATACGACACCTATTTTTGCTCTGGCGGCACCCAGGAGATGCTCCTGAATTTATCCAGAGGCCAGGGAAAATGCACCGATATACCGATTTACGACATACTCTTGAACTGTGAGATCCCGGTCATTTCCGCCATGCAAGGACATGGCATTGGCGGTGGTTTCGCGCTTGGTCTATTCGCCGATTTTGTCATTCTCAGCAACGAAAGCGTATATACGGCCAATTTCATGAAATACGGTTTCACGCCGGGTTTTGGCTCCACGCTTATCCTGCGAGAAAAACTCGGGCTGCCTTTGGCGCAGGAAATGCTGATGACCGCCAGAAATTACCGAGGCGCCGAACTCGCCCAGCGAGGCATTCCATTCCCCGTTCTGCCAAGAGCCGAAGTGCTGCCGTATGCCTATGAACTCGCCAGACAGCTCGCGGAAAAGCCACGCCACTCGCTCGTCATATTAAAGAACCACCTGGTGGCGGATCTTCGACAACGCTTGCCGGCCGTTGCCGAAATGGAAGTGGCGATGCACGAAAAGACGTTTTATCACGAGGAAGTAAAAGAACGGATTAAGACGCTCTTTGGAAAGTAGCCTATCCTTGCATTCTTACCGGCCTAAAGAAGGCCGGCGATGCCTACTGCGCTCAACTCGTATGCATGTCTAATTCATTAAGACCTGATCCAACCCGTGTCTAGCCCGTGTGCGTTTGCTCTGCAAGACTTCAAGCACGCGTTTATAGTTCAGATTTGCAGTGTCCCGCGGCTGCTCTTGGTGCCATAGATGCAATACTTCAGTGGCATAAAAGCCTTTTTTACGGCGCACACCGGCGTTGTATAAACGCGCGACAAAGTCGGCGTCCTCATGACCCCAACCGCTAAAATCTTCATCAAAGCCATTGATGGCATGCACATTAACGGCCCATGCCGCAAGGTTGCAACTTTTAATACCTCGCCATTTGAAGCCATTGACGCGGCGTTGCGCGAAGTCGGGTAACTTTATGAATAAAGGTAAAAGCTTGTTGCTGCGCTGCGCACAGCGCTGGCGGACCCAAAAACGCAGATTGGCTTGCGTCAGCGATAAGCGTTGCGTCAGCAGGTCTGAGGTGAGCGCTTCGTTCAATAAAATACGGCTGCCGGTAACTGTCCATCCGGTTTCGGCAAGCGCTCGGTGACGAGCAATAAAATCACCTTGCGGCACGCAATCGCCATCGAGAAAGATTAAGTATTCACCGCGGGCCTGGGCAATGCCTTGATTGCGAATGGCCGCGGCTCGAAACCCCTGGTCAGGTTGCCAAACATGACTCACGGCAATATCCGTATGGTTTGCCGCAGATTGAATCACCGTCCGGGTTGGCTCACCAGAACCATCGTCAGCGACAATCACCTCATAATTCGTGTCAGTTTGGGCCAGGCACTGTGCAAGTACTAACGCTAGCGCATCTGGCCGGTTATAGGTTGCAACAATGACCGAGATCAGAAAGTTAGCGCGCGCCATTTTTACTGTTTTGCCGATGCATGAGCATCAGCTTGAGATAACGGTAATACGTGCCCTCTGCATTAGCAATGGCCAAGATAAAGCCTTCTTTACCATCCAGAAAGCCCAGTTGAATCAGATAAGTGCGGATGAAGGCCCATAAACCATGCCCGATGGCTTGACTGAGCGAGGCGCGTTTACCCCGCTCGAAAAGAATTTGCGCTCCGGCGCTTGAATAGGCATTCATTTTATCGAGTGCTTCTTTTATATCCGGAATTGAAAAGTGAATAATCGGCGAATTAAATTTGCCGAGGGTGCCGTCAAGGATCAAGCTGGGATGAACGGAGACGTCAGTAAAACGTGCGCTGTCGCGCTTAAATACGCGCTGGATGCGGTCTGGCCACCAGCCCGAATGCTTCATAAAGCGGCCACAAAAGCTTGATCGGCGTGGCGTTGAAAAACCGACATGCGGGGTACCGTTGGTCAGTATAGAGTCAATTTCTGCGCGCAATTCCGGCGTCGCGCGTTCGTCAGCATCAAGACACAGGACCCAGTCACTGCGGGCCTGCGCCAGGGCGCGATTTTTTTGAGGTCCATCGCCGGGCCAATCGGTTTCAAAAACGCGTGCGCCAAGTTCACGGCACAGCTCAGGCGTTCCATCTGTGCTGCCTGAATCAAACACAATGATTTCGTCAGCCCAATGCCGCACCGACTCGAGGCAGTCGCCAATATCGTGTGCCTCATTCATGGCAACGATAATGACACTTAGGGTCGCGCGCTTCATAAGTTGACGATAGTGCGTGTGTTGGGCCGATGAGCGCAGCCAATCAGTATTCCAGTTAAGAGAACAAACATACAGCCTTCTGAAATATCAAGTAATAAAGAATTCACTAAGCACCCCATGGTAAAGGTGAATAGCCAACTGCTGAGCAGTTGGCGGCTTGGCATAGGAAGACGGGCTGCCGCCCGTGCAATTTGCGCCAGCAAATACATAAAAAGCCCTAAACCCACTAGGCCCAACTCGACCGCAAACAACAGATATTGATTGTGCGGATTAGCCGTCACAGCGCCTCGAGCGCCGCTATAGCCATCGGTCAATTGCTTGAATGCTTCATGCACCCCCATGGCACCGTAGCCAAAAAACGGACGCTGGGTCAGCAACTCGATGCTTTTACGGTACCACTCAAGGCGCAAGCCGGTTGCATTAGGCTGGTTGAGTTGCTGGTAGGCACTGATTTCAGGGCCGGTATGCGCGAGTCGAGTACTCTTAAAATACAGCGAAGCGCTTGCCGCCGCGATTAAAAGAGCCAGAAACACAGCTTGAGCCGCGGCCCGGCGACGATCATGGCGGAAGTTGAGCCGTCTCAATTTACGCACGATGTGGTAAATGGCCAGCATGATAATCACCACTTGGCCGGTGCGGCCTTGCAACATGACTAACACGTTAACTAGCGCGAGTAGCGAGAGTAAATAATAGAATCCTTTGGCGCGTGCAGACGATGCCGTTTCAGCTAGGTCCAACGCTAAGCTAAAAAGCAGCGCTGAAAAAAGCCCTGCCGTAATATGATTTTTAAAGACCCACGCATGGGTAATCGGATTATTCGCATTATAGAGTGGGCCAATGGCGGTCAGTCCAAGATAGTTGCTGGTAGAGAGCAGTAAAACAAAACTCAGACTGATACATAAACCAAGCCGCGCGACATTGGCCAGCGGCCGGTCTTGAAAGGCCGCAATCAAGAGTGGAATAAACAGCAGTTTGCGGTATTTCATTAACCAATTTATGCTTTCGTCGAATGGCACAGCGCTGTATAGCACACTGCTGATGAGTGCGAATATAAGCGCAAACGTAGCGATACTCACGGGATGAGAAAAGGCGTTGCGCCAATTACGCCATAACTCTGGTGCCAGCAACACCACGATCGCAAAAAGGCTCAGGGCGATATTGGTCAATGCAGTCGAAATAGGTACGCACCATAACGCAATCAGCGCAAACGACTGCGCTGCCGCTAGTGGATATGAAACAGAAAGCTTGACGCCAGGCATAATAGAGGTATTCCGTTTTGAGCTTAACCGAAAATTATAGCGTATCTCATCCTTTATGAACCAACCTTCCACTGTTACTGTCATCCTAACGCGTATTTGGAGTTATCTGAAAGCGCATCGCTGGATCATGTTGTTGGCCATCATTTCAATGGCGATTGTGGCAGCCAGCGAGGCGGGCATTCCCGCTTTGCTTAAACCTTTATTGGATAAAGGCTTTGGCGCTAAAGAGCAAGCCTCGCGGATGAAATGGCTGGTGCCGCTAGCCGTCATTGGTTTGGCTTTAGTGCGCGGCGCGGCGCAATATGCCTCGAATTATCTGCTGTCGTGGGTCTCTAATCGCGTGTTGCTCGGTTTGCGTTTACATATGTTTCAGCGCATGTTGCATGCGAGTGCGTTTTTTTTCCAGCGCGAGACCGCCAGTACCATCATTAATGCGGTGGTTTTTGAAGTGAACCAAGTGCTTAATATACTGACAGGTGTATTAATTACATTGGTGCGAGATTCATTAGCGGTGCTTTTTCTGCTGGCCTATCTATTTTATTTAAATTGGCAACTGACCTTAATTGTGGCGGTGATTCTACCCATCATCGGCTGGCTCGTCGGCAAAATTAATGTGCGCTTACGGCGCTTAAACCGCGAGCATCAAAAACTAACCAATGAGCTTTCTTATATTGTTGAAGAAACCGTAGGGGGCTATAAAGTTGTCAAAGTTCATCATGGCGAGCCTTACGAAATGAAGCGTTTTGCGGCGATGAGCACGCGCCTGCGCGGTTATGCAATGCGCATGACCGTTTCTGGTGCGCTCGCGCAACCGCTGACGCAGTTTCTAGCTTCAATCGCCTTGGCCATTGTGTTGGCGATTGCAGTGATGCAGTCGACCACTGATCAAACTACGATCGGCGGATTTGTGGCGTTTGTGACGGCCATGCTGTTGATTATTTCACCCCTCAAACATTTGATTGATATTAACCAGCCATTGCAACGGGGAGTGACTGCAGCGGAGTTGATTTTTGGGCTGATTGACGAACCTGCTGAACCCTCGGGAGGCGGGCGCGCTTTGCTGCGCGCGCAGGGTAAGGTTGAATTCCAACAAGTATGCTTTAGTTATGGGCAAGCCAATGCGCCTACGTTGCGCAACCTTTCATTTACGGTGGCACCTGGCGAAGTGTGCGCCTTCGTGGGTCAATCGGGGAGTGGCAAAACTACCCTGATCAACCTGCTGCCAAGGTTTTTCGATCCTAGTACTGGCCAGATTTTAATCGACGATGTGCCGCTGACTGAGTATCGCCTAACCGATGTGCGCAGTCAGCTTGCCTTTGTCAGTCAAGAGGTGGTGCTGTTTAACGACTCGATCGCGGCCAATGTTGCCTATGGGCAAACGATTGATCGCGTGCGCGTTCAGCACGCACTGGCGGCAGCTCATTTAACTGAGCTCATAGCGGAATTGCCTGATGGCATGGATACCGCAATTGGCGGCAATGGCATGCGGCTATCGGGCGGGCAGCGCCAACGGCTAGCGATTGCACGGGCAATTTATAAAGATGCGCCAATTCTCATTCTTGACGAAGCGACCTCGGCCTTGGATGCCGAGTCCGAGCGTCATGTCCAAGCCGCTTTAGAAGTCTTGATGCGAGGCCGTACAACGCTGGTGATTGCACATCGACTGGCGACGATCGAACGGGCGACTCGGATTCTCGTGCTTGAAGCCGGCCAGATTGTCGAGCAGGGTCGTCATGCCGAACTGTTGCAGCAAAATGGGCGATATGCGCAGCTTTATCATTTGCAGCATCAATCGCAGCACATAGCTTAAAGGCGGCACGCTCCCTGCGAGTGCCGTGGGGACGCGGTCACCGGATCGTTGGCGCTGTAATAGGTGCGGACGAGCACTGCTGCTTTTGATCAAACTTCTATTATCACTTTTTTAAGAGACTCTGATTTACAACCGTCTCAGGTTCACTCATTGTTGCCATAGCCAGGCATAATCTGGCAATAAATAACCCATTTTGGAACGCTGGATAAATTCCGCCGTTCACGTTTACTAGATCAAAGGCAGCACCTAACCTAAAGATGTCTATGTCAGTTTATATTCCAAGCACCGCTATTCCGTCCTATTCCGTCGTACAAAAATCTCTAACGCCTGCATTATTTTCGCTACCGGTCGAAATCCAAGAAGAAGTAGAAAGTTATCTGGACTCATCTGCACAGCAGGCTCTCTTTGCAGCGCTGATTACGGTAACCCGTGATGGCGAACCCATCGACTCACCTATCCTTAAGTTGCAGTTGCTGCTGCAAAAAGTTCCCTCTAAATATCAGCAATCTCTAGTCAGAGCAGATGCGAGCTTGCAAACATTTGTATGGGAGCAACTCCAACTGCTATGGAAATCGGGTCAACTTGATCAAATCGTAGAGAGACCCGTGCTCTTTAAACTGCTACTTTGGGTCTGTGATCCAGAGCTATTTGGATATTTAAGGGAAAAAATTCAACAAGAGCTGGCGCTAAAGGAAAAGTTACTGAACTGGGTCGAACGCTCAAAAACAGAAGAAGTGCAGCCCATAGCGGCCAATGCGTTAACGCTATTAGTTAAAGTTGGGATGCAATTAAGCGGCAAAGATTTCAGCAAAATACGGGTGCCTGGAGCCGATTTAAGTCATGGGGTATTCGATTCAGTGCAATTTCAAGAGGCAGATTTAAGAGGGGTGAATTTTCGCACAAGCTGGCTGCGGGAAGCGAATTTAAGCGGTGCGCAGATGTCAGGAGTGCGGTTTGGCGAAGCGGCGTATTTGCAAGAAGGGAGCCATGTGAGAGCGTGTGTTTATTCGCCGGATGGTCAAACCTGTGCGATAGGTCTTCGGTACAGCGTGATTCATGTGTATGACACCTCAAGTTGGAGAAAAATCCACACCCTAGTAGGACATGAGGACAAAATTACTAGCGTAGTGTATTCGCCGAGCGGAGCGCAGATTGCCTCGAGCAGTGAGGACTACACGGTGCAGTTGTGGGACGCGCGCAGCGGCGCGGCGGAGCTCACTCTGGACGGGCATCTCGGCTATATTAGGAGCGTGGTGTATTCGCCGAGCGGAGCGCAGCTCGCCTCAGGCAGTAATGACCAAACGGTGCGGCTGTGGGACGCGCGCAGCGGCGCGATGGAGCTTACCTTGGCAGGACATACCGATTATGTTACTAGCGTAATATATTCGCCGAGCGGAGCGCAACTCGCCTCAGGCAGTCATGACCAAACGGTGCGGCTGTGGGATGCGCACAGCGGCGCGGCCATGCACACCCTAGAAGGACATACCTCCTATGTTACTAGCGTGGTGTATGCGCCGAGCGGAAAGCAGATCGCTTCGGGCAGTTATGACCAGACGGTGCGGCTGTGGGACGCGCATAGCGGCGCGGCTGGGTTCACGCTGGCCGGACATGCCGGCGAGGTGACTAGCGTGGCGTATTCGCCCAACGGAGCGCAGATTGCTTCGGGTAGTTTGGATAAAACGGTGCGGCTGTGGGATGCGCATAGCGGCGCTGCGGTAGGCATCCTGAGAGGACATACCTCCTCGATTAGTAGCGTGGCCTATTCGCCCAACGGAGCGCAGATTGCTTCGGGTAGTTTGGATAAAACGGTGCGGCTGTGGGACGCGCACAGCGACGCGGCTGATCATCCCCTGGAAGGACATGCCTCTTCTGTTTCTAGCGTGGTGTATTCGCCCAACGGAGCGCAGATTGCCTCGGGGAGTTGTGACAAGACGGTACGGTTGTGGGACGCATACAGCGGCGCCCATGGGTTCACCTTGGCTGGGCATATCTACTCTGTTACTAGCGTAGTGTATTCGCCCAACGGAGAACAGATCGCCTCGGGTAGTCAGGACTGTACAGTGCGGCTGTGGGACGCGCATAGCGGCGCGGCTAGGCACACCCTGGAAGGGCATAGCGACTATATTAGGAGCGTGGCATATGCGCCGAGCGGAGAACTGATCGCTTCGGGCAGCAATGATCATACGGTGCGACTGTGGCATGCGCACAGCGGCGCGGCTAGGCGCATTTTGGTAGGACACACCTGGCCAGTGAATAGCGTGGTGTATTCGCCCAGCGGAGCGCAGATCGCTTCGGGCAGTAATGATCATACGGTGCGGCTGTGGAACGCGCACAGCGGTGCGGTGGATTATATTCTGCAAGGACATACTCATTGGGTGAATAGCGTGGTGTATTCGCCGAACGGAGCGCAGCTCGCCTCGGGCAGTCAGGACCATACAGTGCGACTGTGGGACGCGCACAGCGGCAAGGCTGTGTATACCTTGGAAGGACATACACACTGGGTGAATAGCGTGGTGTATTCACCGAGCGGAGCGCAGCTCGCTTCGGGCAGTTATGACCATACGGTACGGCTGTGGGACGTGCACAGCGGCAAGGCTGTGCATACCTTGGAAGGACATACCTCCTCTGTTTCTAGCGTGGTGTATTCGCCGAGCGGAGCGCAACTCGCTTCGGGCAGTGCTGACAATACGGTGCGCCTATGGGAGACTACCTCGGGTGAGTGTTTCAGAGTGATTCAAGCGTTTAGAGGGCCAGTGAATAGTGTGGCCTGGATAGAATTGGATGGACAAAACCATTTGGTGACAGGTAGCGCAGATAAGTCAGTGCGGCAATGGCAGATCAAAAAAGAGCCAGAAGGCTATCAGGTGAAACTGCGCTGGAGTTCAGGGCATGAAGTGTTGACTGTGGCGGATACGTTGATCGAAAAGGTAAGCGATTTAAGTAAGGTGAATACGTGTCTTTTGAAGCAGCGTGGGGCGAGTGTGTCGTAGACATACAGAACAGAAGCTCGGAGGTTAAAAGCCTAAAAGAGGGATGGTGGGGATTGATAAAAAATCCGTCGCATCTTAGCCTAAGCGGCTGATTTGAATTCAAAATTGATGTCCAGGCGAACCCGGCCACGGCGTCGGGAAAGGGTGATGAGGGCAGTTGACTGCTCATCCAGCGATTGTAAGCGGCGGCGATCCCGACGGCATAACGATCAGGGTATTGATGTATCGTGTCTGCCAGAATGACCCCTGGCCGGGATTCGCAAAAAATCCGCCACATCTCAGCTTAAAGTACTGATTTTATTGCATTAATCAATTGCCAGATCAATTCTGGCAAACACGATACGCGTCACCTTCAACGATCTGTTCCACCGCTTGATCCAACTCAATTTTGCATAAATCAGCAGTTTAGGTTGAGATGTGGCGGATTTTTTGCGAATCCCGGCCAGGGGTCACAAAGCTCTTAAAATATACGGAAACTCAATTTTAATGGTTATCCGCTTATTATGAGTGCTAGGTTGGCACTGCTGTGATCGAAATGGCAGCTGGTTACGCGATTGTTGAGGTTACCTCACTAACGTACGATTTTCTCCGTTTCGTGAGCAGACCCCTAAGAGTATGAAGCGAGTCTATACTGGATATTTCAGCCTCTTGGAAACACATGTCTGGTATGAGAAAATTCTGAAAATAGCTAATATTTCAGAATAGCTAATATTTCAGCCGCATACAGCCCGATCTGGCTTGAGCTGAGAAAACACTAGGGTGTTTTTACTGGGAATCCCAGCGCAAAAAATTCTTGATTAAATTAGCATCCCCCTAAGGAGGTAGTAAATGTTAACCCCAATTTTGAATAAAGCTATTCCAGCCTATTTTGCAGCACAAAAATCAGAGCGGCCATCATTTTTCTCGCTACCTCTAGAAATTCAGCAAGAGATAGAAGATCTACTGGATTTTTCTGGTCGCCAGACGTTGTTTAGAGCTTTGACAACAGTGACTCGTTGCGGCGAGGCGGTAGAAGAGCCAGCAGTGAAACTCCGTTTAATCAAAAACCGGATTAAAGAAAAATATCAAAGGGCCTTGGTGAATGCGGATGGGGAGCTACATACATTTGCATTCAATCAACTAGAAAAATTATCTGCCTTGGGAAAACTCGATGAGGTGATAGAAAAGAATGAATTTTGTGAGCTGCTGTGGTTTATTGATAAACCAGAAATATTAGAATTTTTACAAGAAAAAATAAAAAAAAATCCCGAACTAGAACAAAAACTATGGAATTGGGTAGAGCGCTCTAGGCTAGAAGAGGTGCAAATCAAAGCAGCACATGCGATCACATTTTTAGGGAAAGCTGGCGTGCAATTTAATAATAAAGATCTAAAAGCAATACGTGTGCCTGGAGCTGATTTAAGTTATGGGGTATTTGACTCAGCGCAATTGCAGGGAGCAGATCTGAGAGGCGTTAATTTTCATCAGACATGGCTGCGACAAGCGAATTTAAGCAGAGCGCAGATGTCAGGGGTGCAGTTTGGAGAATTGGCCTATTTGCAAGAAGAAAGTAATGTGACTTCATGTGCCTATTCCCTGGATGGTAAAATATTTGCTGTAGGTCTTGGCAACGGCAATATCAGCGTATATACGACTTTGAATTGGGAAAAAGTACGCACCTTAGAAGGACATACTAATCCTGTATGGAGCGTGACATATTCGCCAGATGGGTCGCAAATTGCTTCTGGCAGTGATGATGAAACGGTCCGTGTGTGGGATGCGCAAAGCGGTACGGTTGTATACGTTTTAGAGGGACATACTGATCCTGTATGGAGCGTGACATATTCGCCAGATGGGTCGCAGATCGCCTCAGGCAGTGTTGATTACACAATACGTCTATGGAATACGCAAAGCGGCATGGCCGTGTCCACCTTAGAAGGGCATACCTCCTCTGTTCTTAGCCTGGCGTATTCACCGAACGGGTTGCAGATTGCCTCGGGTAGCTTGGACGAAACGATCCGTATTTGGAATACACAAGACGGCTCGCTGATACGCACTTTGGAGGGACATAAAGGTGGGACCTATAACATAGCGTATTCACCAAACGGGATGCAGATTGCCTCAGGCGGCATGGATACAATGATCCGTATCTGGGATGTGCAAAGTGGTAAGGCTATACACGTCTTAGGAGGGCATAGAGGTGAGGTCCATAGCCTGGCGTATTCGCCAAACGGGATGCAGATTGCATCAGGCAGCGATGACTCCGTTTGTGGGATGCACAAAGCGGCGCAATTGTACGTATCTTAAGAGGGCATACACGTGAGGTTTATAACGTGGTGTATTCGCCCAGTGGAACGCAAATCGCCTCGGGCGGCGCTGATAAGACAATTCGTCTGTGGGATGCGCAAAGCGGCGCGGCTGTGCATACCCTAAAGGGGCATAACGGCCCGGTTAGTAGCAGACTAGTATACTCGCCAGACGGGTTACAAATCGCCTCCAGTTCTGATAAGACGATTCGTCTATGGGATACGCAAAGCGGTATGACCGTGTCCATTTTAGAAGGGCATACAGACGATGTTTTAAGCGTTATGTATTCACCGAACGGGTTGCAGATTGCTTCGAGCAGTATTGACTATACTATCCGCCTGTGGGATGCAAAAAGCAGTGCGGCTGTACGTATCTTGAAAGGGCATACTGAGCGAGTTGGTGGGATAGTATATTCGCCAGATGGGTTATACATCGCCTCGGGCAGCGGCGACCATACAATTCGCTTGTGGGATGCACAAAGCGGTGCGGCTTTACTTACCTTGGAAGGACATACAGACGCTGTTTTGAGGGTGGTGTATTCGCCAAGCGGAACACAGGTTGCCTCAGGCAGTTTTGATAAGACAGTCTGTTTGTGGGATGTGTATAGTGGGGCGGTGATACATATCTTACGTGGACATACAGATAAAATTTCGAGTGTGGCGTATTCGCCATGCGAAGCGCTAATTGCCACAGGCAGCGATGACAATATCATCCGTGTGTGGGAGCTTGCTTCTGGAGAGTGTGTAAAAGTGATTCAAGGAATGTGTGGCGATAGCATAGCCTGGAAAAAGACACCCGAAGGCTCTTATTTATTGACGTGCGGTGAAGAAGATCGTTTATTGCGTCAGTGGAAGGTAAAAAAAGAAGGAGAAGGGTATACAGCAGAGTTGGAGTGCATATCATTGCACGGGCAACTTAATGTGAGAGATATGCAAATCCAGGAAGTAACTGGTTTAAGCCAGGCAAATGAGAAGCTGTTAAAACAAAGAGGAGCAGTAGACAGTTGTAAATAAAAGAAAGGGGGCACAGTGCAAAAAGTCCCCCTTTTTTTCTGCATGCTGTTTTGTTCAGTTTAAAAGCACTTTTAACATGATACGCATCACTAATGCCATACTATTTTAATGCAAACGCGATTTAATCTTTTGTATCGTAATCAGGAGAAAAATCTTTAAAATCTATAGCGGGAATCGGGTCGTTATTCTTAGTAAAATCTCGGCCATGCAAACTACGGCTATTGATGACAACAGTCCGTTTTTCGACAGTATCATCATCGCTATCAGGCTCGCTTCTATAGCCTGGATCCACCTTTCTGGCTATTTTAAGATCATGCGCTATGCGTGCATAAGTAAATCCATGTGCATCCTGCGTGCCATGATATATATTGCCGAAATGCATAGGAGCCAGGGGCCCTTCTGCCAGAGCAGTACAATTTTGCTGATGAGCTCCAGAACAAGGTTGGTTGCTTGAGGCAGTGTATTCTAGCTTGTATTCTGAAAGATCGAGTATTTCGTTGCCTACCTGAGGGATGGCCGGGATTCGCAAAAAATCCGCCACATCTCAGCCTAAACTGCTGATTTATGCAAAATTGAGTTGGATCAAGCGGTGGAACAGATCGTTGAAGGTGACGCGTATCGTGTTTGCCAGAATTGATCTGGCAATTGATTAATGCAATAAAATCAGTACTTTAAGCTGAGATGTGGCGGATTTTTTGCGAATCCCGGCCAGGGGTCTTATTGATGGGAAGCCGTGCTCAATAACTACGCAATGAGAGCACAGCTATTCCCACCACTCTCAAATTGTCAAAATCTAGCGATTGTCGTCGAAGAAATGCTTAACTTCTTTTTCGGCTTGTTCACGGGTCCTGCCATATTTCTCTTGAATCAACCCGGCTAGCTTTTCAGCGTTGCCTTCGACTTTTTCTAAATCGTTATCTGTCAGGTTGCCCCAAAGCACTTTGGCTTTACCAACGATTTGCTTCCATTTACCTAAGGCTATGTCTTGGTTCATGATGTAGTCTCCTTAAAAAATTGTATTGCGGTTTAAATCTGAATCAATTGCTTAAGGCCGGCTCATTCGCTTTCGTTAAATCTATAGTGCAGGATGTTTGCCCCTTTGTCAAATGGGGCTCGGTTCCCTTGTGAATGACAATGGGACCCGATTCCCTGTGGGGACCCGATTCCCGTGAGGGAGGCGATCGGGACTTATACCCCCTTAAAGCAAAACAATATCGTATTGCTCTTGACTGAGACCTGCCGCGACTTGCAATGAAACCGGCTTGCCAATGAAATCACAGAGCATGGCAAGGTGTTGAGACTCTTCTTCGAGAAATAGATCGATCACCGTTTGCGAAGCGATAATACGAAATTCACGTGGCGTAAATTGTCGCGATTCTTGTAGGATTTCACGCAGTATGTCGTAGCAAACCGTGCGTGCGGTTTTAACCTGTCCTCTGCCGGCACAGGTGGGGCAGGGCTCGCATAACATGTGAGCTAGCGATTCGCGGGTTCGCTTGCGCGTCATTTCAACTAAGCCCAACTGAGAAAAGCCACTGATCGAGGTGCGAGTGCGGTCGTTGGCGAGAGATTTACTCAGTTCATTGAGCACAGCCTCGCGGTGCTCGGCGTTTTCCATATCGATAAAGTCGGCAATAATAATCCCGCCGAGATTACGTAGCTGTAGCTGGCGTGCAATCGCGTGAGTGGCTTCTAAATTGGTTTTAAAAATGGTATCGTCGAAATTACGCACGCCCACATAGCCACCGGTATTGACATCAATGGTTGTCATCGCTTCAGTTTGATCGATAATCAGATAGCCACCGGACTTTAACTCGACGCGTTGAGCCAAAGCCCGTTGGATTTCGCTGTCAATGTCATACAGTTCAAAGAGCGGTCGCTCACCCGTATAGTGCTGTAGCTTTGCCTGCACAGCGGGGGTGAAGGTAGCCGCAAATTCGAGCAAAGTTTGAAAGGTTTCGCGTGAATCAATTTGGATTGCTTTGGTTTTATCTCCAACAAAATCACGCAGTACGCGTGGCGCCAGTTCAAGGTCTTGGTACAGCACAGGTGGCGCAGGGGAGAGTTGGGCTTGCTGTTGAATGGTGGCCCAAGTTTTGCGCAAATAGAGCACATCATTGGCCAGTTCTGCTTGGCTTGCATCCTCGGCAATCGTCCGGATGATATAGCCGCCTTTTTCGTCGGCGGGTAAAACTTCGGCCAGCCGTGAGCGGATGGCTTCGCGCTCGGCCTCGCTTTCAATTTTTTGCGAAATACCAATATGGGGTTCGCGTGGCAAATAAACCAAGGTCCGCCCGGCAATGCTAATTTGGGTTGACAGTCGCGCGCCTTTGCTGCCAAGGGGATCTTTGGTGACCTGCACCATCAGCATTTGCCCTTCTTGGAGGATTTTTTCGATCGGCTGCGCGGCGACGTTCACCTCCTTGGCGCTCGCTTGCCAAAGATCGGCAATATGTAAAAAAGCTGCGCGCTCAAAGCCAATATCGATAAAAGCCGATTGCATACCGGGTAGCACCCGGATGACCCTACCTAAATAAATATTGCCAACCAACCCGCGTGACAAAGTGCGTTCAATATAGAGTTCTTGCACCACGCCTTGCTCAACAATGGCAACCCGTGCTTCTTGCGGCGTGATATTGATTAGAATTTCTTGGTTCATTATGGTGCGTGGGGAACCTTGGCTGTTAAGTTGAGCGGGAAGGGTCTTTTAAGACAGGGGAGGGGATCAGCGGCTATGGTTCTAGGCCCGGTGGTAAGGGTGCTGTTGCGTGATGCTCCAGGCGCGATACAGTTGTTCGGCAAGGAGCACGCGCACCATCGCATGAGGCAACGTGAAACTTGACACGCGTAATAATACCTCTGCTTGCTGCTGGAGTGCGCGATCTAGACCATCGGCACCGCCAATCACAAACGCAATATCGCGCCCGTCTTCGCGCCAACTTGGCAGTGCTTGAGCCAGTTGCTGCGTGGTCCAATCTTGACCATGCTCATCGAGCACGACTAAGCGCGCATTTTTGGGCAGCGCAGCTTCGATTCGTTGTTTTTCAGCATGCAGCAGACTGGCTGTATTGTGTTTGCTTGAGCGCGGTTCCGGTTTGATCTCGCGTAGTTCTAAGGCGAGCTCGGGCGGCATGCGCTTGGCATATTCTGCGAAGCCAAGTTGAATCCAGTGGGGCATCTTATGGCCCACTGCGAGGACCCATAATTTCATTGCAAGGAGGAGGGCGGCGCTGAGAGCTTCATGCGTACCGGCTTACTACCCCAAATGTCTTCGAGTCGGTAATATTGCCGCAGCGCAGGTAATAAAATATGCACAATGGCATCACCGCAATCGACTAACACCCATTCGCCAGTCTCGTCACCCTCAATGGTCAGGACCTGACCGCCGGCAGTTTTCACATGGTCTCGCACGCTGAGCGCAAGCGAGCGAGTCTGCCGGTTTGAGGTGCCGCTGGCGATGATCACTCGGTCAAAGCAGTCGCTGAGGTGGCTGGTATTAAATACTTCAATATTTTGCGCTTTTCTGGCTTCAAGGCCATCAACAATGGCGCGCTGGAGTGTACGTATATTCATATTATGCTTCGGATTGATAAAGATGATGTTGGCGGATATAACGCCAAATGGAAGCGGGTAAAAACGACGCAGGCGTGGTTTCGTTTAAGGCCTGAGCAGAGTCTCGTATCTGGGCGCGGATGCCGGTGGCGGAAATCTCCAGCGCGAACTCAGTATCGATAAAAATCAGGCCGTGTGCTTGGGTTTGTAGCGCGTGCGCCGGTGCTGCGCGCTGCGCAACTTCTGCGGCAATAATCGGTGAGGCGGCTGCAAGTGAAAAGCCTGGACGCGCCGCGACACAGAGGTGAGCGTAATCGAATAGCCGTGGCCACTGATGCCAAGTATCAAGGTGTACCAGTTGATCCGCCCCCATTAAAAACGATAGCGAGGCGTGGGCACCCACCTTATGACGCCATGAGGCCAGTGTATCGACCGTGTAACTCGAGCGATTGCGGTCAATTTCATCGCTGGCGACGATCACTTCGGTCTCAGGCAAGTCAAGCTGGGCCGCGCCCAGACGCGTCATCGCTAAGCGGTGATGGGCAGCGGATATTGGATTGAGGGTGGCGGGCATTTTTTGCCAAGGCTGGCCTGCCGGCAACACAATCAATTGATTCAGCTGCAAGCGTTTGGCAAAAGCGGTGGCGAGGGCTAAATGCCCATGATGAATCGGGTCGAAGGTGCCGCCAAAGATACCCACACGTAGTATCATTTAGATCCAAAACAATTTAATCATAGCCAATCGCGCGCAATCAGGAAGTCGCTATACAGCCGAGCCTCGGGCGAGCCAGGTTCTGGTGTCCAGTTATAGCGCCAATGAGCGACAGGGGGCAGCGACATTAAAATCGATTCAGTCCGGCCGCCGCTTTGGAGTCCAAATAGAGTACCACGATCGCACACCAGGTTAAATTCTACATAACGGCCTCTGCGGTACGCTTGAAAGGCTCTTTCGTTAGCGCCAAAGGGTAAATGGCGACGGCGGTTAATAATCGGTAAGTATGCCTTGGTAAAGGCATCGCCGACACTTTGCATCAGTTTAAAGCCTTGCTCAAAGCCAAGTTCAGAAAAATCATCGTAAAAAATGCCGCCAATGCCGCGCGGTTCGTTACGGTGCTTTAAGAAGAAGTATTCATCACATTCTTTTTTGAAGCGCGGATACAGTTCTGCCCCAAAGGGGGCCACCGCATCGTGGCAAGTACGGTGAAAATGGCGGGCATCCTCCTCAAAACCGTAGTAAGGGGTCAGATCCATGCCGCCTCCGAACCAGAAGGTAGGCGCTGCATCAGCGCCCGTGGGGGTGGCTACCAGCAGGCGCACATTCATATGCACGGTTGGGCAGTAGGGGTTGTGCGGATGGAGCACGAGTGACACACCGAGCGCTTCGAAGCCACAGCCAACGAGTTGTGGCCGAGCTGAGGTGGCTGAGCTAGGTAAAGTATCGCCCCTGACGTGCGAGAAATTAACGCCGCCGCTCTCAAGCAAGTCACCGGCTCCTATGATGCATGAAACACCATCGCCACGCAGGCGCTCGCCCGGCTCGCGGCGCCATGGATCATGGACAAATCGCGGCTCATCGAGTTGCTCAAAAGAAGTGGTGATCTGTTGTTGCAAATGAAGCAAATAGCTGCGCACACGCGCAATGTCGATTTGAGTATCCATGCCTTGATCGTTTATCAATGAAATAAAAGTGCCAGAAGTACGCTAAATTTAAGTCTTAAAACTCATCAAATGACGCACCCCAAGCCCCTCATATGGTTAATTCAATGGTTTTCGATTCAGTGCACGGTAACCAATATCTCGCCGATATTGCATCCCATCGAAAGCAATCTGATTGATGGTATCGTAGACGGCTAACTGTGCGCTGCGCACGGAGTCTGCTAGCCCAACCACACACAGTACCCGACCGCCGGCCGTCACCAGGCGACCCTCTACCAGCGCCGTGCCTGCATGAAAGGTTTGGATGTGCTCAGTTTGGGCAGGGATGCCGGAAATCAAATCGCCTTTACGTGGCGCTGCTGGATAGCCGTGAGCCGCCAGCACAACCCCTAACGCAGTACGGCGATCCCACTCCAACTCAACCTGGTTCAAGGTACCCGCAATCGCGTGCTCAATCACGTTGGAGAAATCTCCTTTTAAGCGCGCCATGATCGGCTGTGTTTCTGGATCGCCTAGACGGCAATTGAATTCAAGCGTCTTGGGGTTGCCTTGCGCGTCGATCATAATCCCCGCATACAGAAAGCCGGTATAACGAATCCCTTCTTGCTCCATGCCTTGCACCGTAGGCAAAATAATTTCTCGCATAATGCGCGCATGCAATTTAGGCGTCACAATTGGCGCCGGCGAATACGCTCCCATGCCACCTGTATTGGGACCTGCATCACGCTCAAGCAAACGCTTGTGATCTTGGCTAGAAGCCAGGGGCAAGACATATTTACCGTCTACCATGACGATAAAGCTGGCTTCTTCGCCGCTGAGGAATTCTTCAATCACCACGCGTGCACCGGCGCCCTCGGCCAACATCGTATCAATTGCGGCATGGGCCTCAGCCAACTCAGTGGCCACCACCACGCCTTTGCCGGCGGCCAGGCCATCGGCCTTAATGACGATTGGCGCGCCTTGAGCTTCAACGTAACGGTGGGCGGCTTGCGCATCCTCAAAACTAGCGTAAGCGGCAGTCGGAATCTTGTGCCGTAGCATAAAGGCTTTGGCAAAATCTTTTGAGCTTTCCAGTTGAGCGGCTTCCCGCGTTGGGCCAAATACTTTAAGCCCGCGGGCTCGAAACAGATTGACCGCACCGGCGGCCAGTGGTGCTTCTGGCCCGACGACCGTAAAGGCCACTCGTTCTTTGTGCGCAAACTCGGCGAGTTCTTCTAAATCGGTGAGTGGGACATTGCGTAGACGCTCGTCACGGGCCGTGCCACCATTACCCGGCGCAACGTAGACAAACTGCACGCGTGGTGATTGGGCAAGTTTCCATGCCAGGGCATGCTCACGGCCGCCGGAGCCAATAACAAGTAACTTCATGCGTATGTGTATCCTAGAAATGACTTAGATTTCGTCGATCAATGCATTCGTAAAGACGGCTTGTACATCATCGAGATTTTCGAGGGTATCAAGCAATTTTTGCATTTTCACAGCATCTTCACCGGTAAACTCGACTTCGCTTTGTGGTTTCATGGTGATTTCGGCCAATTCAGCCTTCAACCCCGCGGCTTCTAGCGCGCCTTTGACTTGGCTAAAATCATTCGGCGCGCACAAAATTTCAACACTGCCATCGCTATGGCTGATGACGTCATCAGCGCCCGCTTCAAGCGCAATGGTCATTAAGCTTTCTTCAGGCACGCCTGGCGCAAACAAAAATTGCCCACAGTGCGTGAACATAAAAACCACAGAACCATCGAGACCTAAGTTACCGCCATGTTTTGAAAACGCATGCCGGACTTCAGCGACTGTGCGTGTGCGATTATCTGTCATGCAATCGACAATAATGGCAGCACCCGCCAGACCATAGCCTTCATAACGGATTTCTTCGTAGTTCGCGCCTTCAAGCCCGCCGGCGCCACGTTGGATTGCCCGTTGAATATTGTCTTTGGGCATATTGGCATCGGTGGCTTTATCAATCGCTAGCCGCAAGCGCGGATTGCTATTCACCTCGCCTCCGCCTAAGCGGGCCGCTACTGTAATTTCTTTAATCAGACGGGTCCAAACTTTGCCGCGCTTTGCATCCGCTGCAGCTTTTTTATGTTTGATATTAGCCCATTTAGAATGACCAGCCATATGCTGTTTTCTCCTTGTCTATGCTAACGGTCAACGGTCGCGAGGTCGGTTACGAGAGTTACCGCGGGGGATGGCCGGGTCGCTTCGATTACCATCGCGCCCCCCACCCGTGCTATTACCGTTGCTGTTGTTACGTCCCGTACTCATGCTATTACCATTGCTACGTCCCGCACCCATGCTATTACCGTGGCTGCGTCCCGCACTCATGCTATTACCGTAGCTACGTCCTGCACCCGTGCTATTACCATGGCTACGTCCTGCACCCGTGCTATTGCCGTACGAAGCTTCATTGTGGTAACGATTACCATTGCCAGTGCGTTGGCCACCGCTGCTGCTACGCCCGCCGTCATTAAAAGGTGCACGCGCTTGTCCATAACGGTTCGGTGCGGTCGAACGGTGATTGTAGTCAGCAAAGCCAAGCGCCGTTTGCATCGGATCAGGCTGGCGGCGGCGCGGCGCAGTTTGGGCTCCGCCCGTTCTGTCAGCGTAGCGCGCTGGTTTATTGCCATGGGCAGGCGGTTTCAGTCCCACCGCAGTCAATAATGTACGCACTTGATGTTCGTCCATTTCTTCCCAGCGGCCGCGTTTTAAACCTCGAGGCAAAGCAATTGAGCCGTGGCGGGTGCGGATTAGCCGGCTCACTAGCAGGCCAACTGCTTCAAACATGCGCCGGACTTCGCGGTTGCGGCCTTCGGCCAAGGCGACGTGATACCAGCGATTGGTGCCCTCGCCGCCGCCTGCTTGCAGCCGCAGAAAATTAGCTGGGCCATCATCTAGCATCACACCTTGTAACAGCTGTTGGCGCGCAGCCTCTGATAATTCACCCACCACCCGCACGGCATATTCACGCTCAACGTTGTAACGCGGATGCATAAAACGATTGGCTAAGTCGCCCGAGGTCGTAAGCAATAGCAGGCCTTCAGTATTAAAATCAAGCCGCCCAATCGACAGCCATTTCGCCATTTTTATAATCGGCAATTTGTCGAAGACAGAGGGCCGTTGCTCTGGATCAGAGTGGCTGACAATTTCTCCGGCCGGCTTGTGATAGAGCAGCACCCGGGGTGGTTGGGTCGAGACTTTGCGCGCGACCAATTTGCCGTTAATGCGCACGAGGTCAGTTGGCATAATGCGCTGCCCAATATGGGCTGGCTCGCCATTGACTGAGACCCGGCCGGCCATAATCAATTCTTCCATTTCACGCCGTGAGCCCATGCCCGCTTCAGCCAGCACTTTGTGCAACTTAGGCACATCCTCGTCCGGGGCCAGCACGCGTTTTTGCGGCATGTTTTTGCGCGACCGCCCAAGCATTGGCGCGTGTACACTGCCGCCGGTATTATCCGCATCATAAGCTGGCGAAGTGACATAAGAAAAAACATCCTCTGTTGCCTGGCTATTTTGAGCAGTTGGCTTTTCATCGGGGATCAGCGCTTTTCCTGGTCTTGGCGAGCGTTGGGGGCGCGGGCCAGCGTCCCGGCGTGGTGCGCCTGGGGGCGCATCTGCCGACTGCGGCCCTTTGGTTTTTTCAGCGCGGCGGCGAGCAATTAAGCTACGTGGGCCACGGCGCAGACCGCGCCGGGCGGGTCCTTCGCTCGTCGCGGTTTCTTGATTAGGCGTGTCTACTGGCCCAATGCCAGCACCTGCATCATATGCAGCGGAGGGTGTATGAGTATCACCTTGGCTGACCTTAGGTAGATCGGTTTCTTGACTATGTTTCAAAACAACCTCTGGAAAGTAAAAGTGGGCGCCACGGATAAAGTGGTGCATTTTGTTTTTTTAATCATTAAATTCAATTGTATGTTGCTCAATTTGATTAGGTGTTGATAGATTGGACAAAGCCGGTAATGCATCGAGCGCACTTAAACCAAGGTCATCGAGAAAAGATCGGGTCGTGGCATACAGCGCCGGCCGTCCTGGCACGTCACGTTGACCGATGACCTCGATCCAGCCGCGTTCTTCAAGTTGCTTGATCACTTGGGTATTGACGGTCACGCCACGGACCCGTTCTATATCGCCTCGGGTAACAGGCTGGCGATAAGCAATAATCGCTAAGGTCTCCAATACAGCACGTGAGTATTTGGGCGGTTTTTCAGGATGTAGCTTGTCTAGCAAAGGCTGCATTGCAGGCTTACTCTGGAAACGCCAGCCACTGGCTAATGAAACCAGCTCAACGCCTCGCCCAGACCAGTCACGGCGCAACTCTTCAAGCAGGCTGTGCACGCTATCGGCGGTCATATCAGCGGCAAACAATTTACGTAAATCATCGACTTTGAGCGGTTCCTGTGCACATATCAAAGCAGTCTCGAGCGCAATTTTTGCTTCTTCAGCATTCATCTCGCCAGTATCCTGTCCCATCAATGAATTTACAGCTTTCATCAAAAATATATCACATGTACATGTAGCGCGCGCTCGTTGCAGATACTACTTTGCAAGCCCGTGGCGTTGTCTCGCAACGCTAACGCTTTTGTTTGTTTCATCATAACCAAAAATGAGGCGATGTATTTCCATTTTACCGCTTTGCTCAATTAAGCTGACTGTGCTTGCACATCCTATTTTAGGGCATCGTCATTAACAGCTGCGTTAGAATGAATGCTGTTAAACTTTTTTGCTACGCGGTAAGCGTAAGCCATGTGCAATGCAATACAGATTTCTGCGCCGGCTGTCGGCCGTTTTGGGCCTTGCCTTAATCGCCGTTTCCTTAACTGGGTGCAGTTCATCATCGGGGTACTACCGGGTACGGCGTGGCGATACTTTAGGCCGTATCGCACAACGTCACGGCGCCAATGCGAAAGATTTAGCACGTTTGAATCGTCTGTCTAAACCTAATGCCTTAGCGGTTGGCCAAAGACTGCGCGTCAAGCCCTCTAGGCGCCGGGTTTCAGCAGGCAGAGCGCCGATTCGCACAGCGCACCCGTCACCGCCTAGCTCAGGCCAAGTACTTTCCAATTCGCCGTCTAGTATAACAAATATACCCGCTTCTGTTTCGTTTGCCTTGCGCTGGCCCGCTCAAGGAGCGATTATCCGTGGCTTTGATGGTGTCAATAATAAAGGCATCAATATTGCTGGCAAGGGGGGAGACCCCGTCTATGCCGCCGCAGATGGCACCGTTGTGTATGCAGGCAATGGGCTGCGCGGCTATGGTAACTTACTGATTATTAGACATCCTGCCGATTTTTTAACTGCCTATGCCCATAATCGCAGGTTATGTATTCCTGAAGGACACCCTGTAAAAAGAGGGCAACTCATTGCCCAAATGGGCAATACGGATAGCACGGAGGTGATGCTTCACTTTGAGTTACGTTACAAGGGCCGCTCGCTTGATCCACTAGGCTATTTGCCTGCTCGTTAGAAGGGGGTTATGTGTTAGAATCCGCCTTTATCCAAAGGCCTTGCGCCATTTATTTCTGCCCATAGCTCAGTTGGATAGAGCATCGGCCTTCTAAGCCGAGGGTCGGGGGTTCGAATCCCTCTGGGCAGGCCATTCTGCGTCTTTATGAATCGCACGACCACTCTGCTTGCCATTGATACATCCACCGAATTTTGTTCTGTGGCGCTTGCGGTAAGCTCGACCGCGAAGGCGCAATCGCAACTTTTTATCCGCCATGAATTGACCGGAGCCGCCGCCAGTTCGCGTGTGTTGCCGGCGGTGCAAGAAGTATTCGCTGAGGCCCAGCTCACTCTGCGTGAGTGCACGGCACTTGCTTTTGGCGTGGGGCCCGGCTCGTTTACCGGCTTGCGGACTGCAACCGGCGTGGTACAAGGATTGGCCTTTGCGCTGCAGGTGCCGGTGGTGCCGGTGAGCACTTTGCTGGCCTGTGCGCAAGCTGCGCGTGAGCGCGCGCCAGCGATCACAAGCGTGCTGGCAGCACTGGATGCGCGTATGAATGAAGTGTATTGGGCGCAGTTTGACTGGGATCAAAACACACATCGTTGGCAGATTGTGCACCCTGTGACACTGACCTCGCCTGACGCTGTCAAAATCCCAGAGGCGCCATTCACCCTAGCGGGCAATGCCGCCGATATCTTTGGCGAGCGGCTTGCTGCCTTGCCACACGCAGCCAGTATTGATCGGTTAGCGCTGCCTCATGCGGCGGCGATTGCTACCCTGGGTTTATGCAGTTTGCAAGCGGGCCATACGGTGTCTGCTGAATCTGCGATGCCGCTGTATATTCGCAATAAAGTGGCCTTGACGACTGCCGAGCGCGCGGCTCAAGCGCTCAGCAGTTCAGCCCTGCCTAGCAAGGCGGTAAGTGCATCTACTAGCCAGCGAGGATGAGCGGATGAGTGCAGTCATGCCTACGGCATATCACTTTGCGGCAATGCGTCAGATTGATTTATCTGAAGTGATGGCCATTGAGCAGGTTGCCTATGCCTTTCCATGGAGCCTGGTTCACTTTGAAGAGGCGTTACACAATAATAACCTTGGCATTTGCATGCGTGATATCGGTGGGACCCTACTAGGCTACTGTGTTTTAATGCCAGTCGTGGACGAAATGCATCTATTAAATTTATGTGTCGCGCCACCTGCTCAGGGCATCGGTATGGGCCACGCGCTGCTAAATGCAGCCATCCAATGCACGCGTGCGGCAAAGTTGCCTCAGCTTTTACTTGAAGTCAGATCATCGAATCAGCGTGCCCTCCGGTTATATCAGCAATTTGGCTTTATGGTTATCGGCCACCGGAAAGGCTATTATTTAGCCCAACATGGCAGGCGTGAAGATGCAACTGTCATGCGTTTGACATTATCCATGGAGAGTGCCGATGTCTCGACCTGATCCGATTTTAGAAGAACTGGGCTTGCTGCCAGTATGGGTGAGGCGTGCCGCGGATACAACCCACGTCGCTGGGCCTGTGGCGATTGCTCCAAACCCAATCACGAGCATCGAGGCGCACACAAAAGAACTTGAAGCCACGCCTGACGCGTTCCCAGTTTCCTCTGAAACGCCAATTAACCTGCTTGATTGGGACACCCTCAAAGCACGCGTTGCCAATTGCACGCGTTGCCGGTTATGCGAAAAGCGTACTCAAACGGTATTTGGCACGGGCGATGAAAAGGCGAGTTGGATGCTCGTAGGCGAAGCGCCTGGCGCAAATGAAGACCGCTTAGGAGAACCTTTTGTGGGGCAGGCCGGTAAGCTGCTTGATAATATGCTGCGCGCAGTAGGGCGTACGCGTAATAATGGTGTCTATATTGCGAATGTCATCAAATGTCGCCCGCCGGGCAATCGTGATCCTCAAGTTGATGAAGTGGCTCAATGTGAGCCGTATCTAAAACGGCAGCTAGCGATCATTCGACCGCAACTGATTATCGCGCTTGGCCGCTTTGCGGCGCAGAGTTTACTCAAAACCGATGCCACTATTTCATCGTTACGGACGCGTGTACATCAATATGAAGGCGTGCCTGTGATTGTTACATATCACCCAGCTTATTTGTTGCGCAATTTACCTGATAAAGCAAAAGCGTGGGCGGATCTATGCCGCGCGCAAGAAATTTATCAAGAAATAAGCCGTTAGTTAATTGGCGTATCGTGATCATGGTTGGGATACGAGCTACCGCCACCTTCCTGTCTGTCCAGACGTTCAATGCTGGTGCGTATGGCATATTGCGCTCCGGCCTCTAATACATACGATTCAATGACATGTAAGCTCTTTGATTTTATCGTCAGAAAGTTTGGTGGCTTGCTTAACCAAATCTAGCACGGCACCTCCTGCTAGCAAATTTTTAGCAATTTCAAGCGCAGCTTTTTGCCACCCTTCGAGCAGCCCCTTTTGTTGCCCTTCGAGTAGCGATCTAAACAAGCTGGGATTCATAAAATTCAAGATAAAAATGCAATTTCACTGTAGTAGTAGATTGTTAAGTCCTTTGTCTGCCGCTTAACCTGGTGTATTTTCTGAGATCGGCTATGTCATTGCTTGCTAGTTTCTAAGGCAACTCGGCAACTCGACTTCAATTTCTATTTGATAAATCGGATAAATTTACTATATTAGTAAAAGCGCATTTGAATCTGATGCATGGCTTTATTCAGCATAAAGAGGTTCCAAACATGAATATTAATAGCTCGACTTTACAATTAGCAAATCAAGTAGGCAAGCAACTGGAGTCAGCGCAACTTTCATTAACTACTGCGGAGTCTTGTACAGGCGGTTTAGTTGCCACCGCTGTCACCTCTGTTGAAGGCTGTAGTAATTGGTTTGATCGCGGTTTTGTTACTTATTCCATCCCCTCAAAGACCGAAATGCTTGGTGTACCTCCTGCACTTATCGAGCGGCACGGTGCTGTAAGTGAGCCTGTTGCACAAGCCATGGCTGAGGGCGCGCTACATAATAGTCGCGCCGATCTTGCCCTCGCTGTTACTGGCCTTACTGGTCCAAGTGATGGCGGTGAAGACAAGTCGGTTGGCACCGTCTGCTTTGCGTGGCACTCAACTGATCAGAAGCGCTGCGAAACAGTGAAATTCAATGGAGAGCCCCAGCAGATGCGCGCTCAAGCAGCTGAATATGCGCTAAGAGGAGTGGTGACGTTGATGGATAAGCGAGGGAATTAAAAGAGTGGCTAGTGGTAGCAATTATGCTGAGCTCAGCATAACAGAAGGCCTGGCTGTTTAACCATACAACAGCCGGCGCCCATGGCAGCGCTGTCATCTACTCATTGGTCGAAACCGCCAAGGCCAATGGCCTGGAGCCCTATACCTGGTTGTGTTGCATGACTTGCAAGCAGCAAAAGCCGTCGAGGAGGGTAAGGCGTTGTCGCCTTGGAATTTTAATGCCGGGCGCTATATCTATTAGTTCACGTTTATTCCTGGCAAATCTGGCGACTGCTATATGGCCTGCCCAAATTTTAACTTGCTTTCCTTGCGAAAAAAACTTGAGTGAAATAAATTCCTTAATTTTTTATCAATTTATTAATAGAGTATTAAACCTACCTGTAAATCTGGAAACCCACTGTAATAGTTCTATAGTTAACATTACAAGCTAGCATTATTTTTGTGCTGGTGTTTAACTTCTTGACTGCAATGAATTCTAGGAGATTATTATGGTAGACCAAAAAAGTAAGCAGACTGATAAGCGTGGGTTCGCAAGCATGGACTCAGACAAACAACGTGAAATTGCCTCAAAGGGCGGCCATGCTGCTCAAGAAAAGGGTAAAGCCCATCACTTTTCTTCAGAAGAAGCACGTGAAGCGGGCCACAAAGGTGGCAAAGCCACTCAGGAAAATAAGCATTAAACGCCTCGCTTTTGGGGCACCGGTAGCAGTAGGGACGCTCGTTTACCGACTGCCCCCGCACAGAGGCGGACAAGCGCAATTAACGCTTACGGCTTCTACCACAAGTAGTGGCGCGAAATCGATGGTCCGGGTAGGGGCGGAGCATCCAGCACGGTGGGATGCACATGTTAACAAGACGAGTGAAGCGCACCCAAGGCTGTCATTAGGGTTGAAGGCTGGCGCGCGCTTGGTAGTTCAATCCATTTTAGGCCCGCTACGGCTTGATTCTAGGCAGGGGTGAACAAAGGAGTGCATTTATTTTAATGTGAATAGGCTTTGTACTTCTGCCTGGTAACGTTTCAAACGACGCTCGATAACTGCCTGTATAACCTTGACCCGCTCAAGTTCTAGCATGCTCATCGTAATCCAACCTGAGTTCGGGTTAAGGAAGTGCGGAGATAAGAGCAAAAAATGTGGGAGAAAATGAGGCGGGTGCTAAGTATTTCGAAGAGAATGTAAGTCTTGCAAACCGAACTCTCTAAGAAAGGCCAGAGCACCCATGGATCATATTACCGAACTTTATTGTCTGATGGACGATTTTTGCAAAGAATTTGAGCCAGAGCTCAACAAAAAGTTGTTGTCTAGCGGAAAACGCAAACGCTTGCGTGCTACAAACCTATCCTTAGCAGAATTGATGACGCTAGTCGTGCTTTTTCATCAGATTCGCTATCGACAATTCAAATCATTTTATCTGAATCATGTATGCCAGCATCTGCGCTCAGAGTTCCCGAGGTTACCCTCATACAATCGTTGCATTGAACTATTACCGCGCTGCAACCTTGCACTAGCTGCTCTGTTTGAAACCCTCAAAGGCCAATGCACAGGGATCTCTATTGTGGATTCCACGCCTATTGCAGTCTGTGACAATCTACGTATTAGCCGTCACCGTGTATTTGATGACTTAGCCGCTCGAGGTAAAAGTTCCACAGGGTGGTTCTTTGGCTTCAAGCTGCATGCAGTGATTAATCACCAAGGTGAACTGCTTGGGCTGAGGTTAACGCCGGGTAATATCGATGACCGTAAGCCCGTACCTGATCTCGTGCACTCGTTGTTTGGCAAGCTTTATGCCGACAAAGGCTATATCTCAGGGAAACTGGCACAATCCTTGAGGGATCTTGGCGTTGAGCTTGTTACCAAGGTTCGACGCAACATGAAGCCTATTGTTCATTCCCCTTTTGATCAGGCTTTATTGCGCCTACGGTCGCTTGTTGAAACCGTCTTCGATGAATTGAAAAACCTATGCCAGGTCGAGCATACTCGCCATCGCTCTCCTATTAACTTTGCTGTTAATCTACTCAGCGGAATCATCGCTTATTGCCTTATGCCCAATAAGCCTAAATTGCCTTTGCAGCGCTTCTACCAGGAATCGCTTAACCCGAACTGACGTTAATCCATCCTGGTTTAACCATCAACGCACCTCAGACTAGCGACATAAACCGCTTAGCATAAGGCTGCTGATGACTTAAAAATAAGCCATTTCTAGATAGCTAAAACCAGACATTACTAGGAAGCCGCTACAGCTAGCAAACCGCTATAACATCGAGCCTGCACAGCCATTTCGAATTGATAGCCAACTGCGCTTTTCGCTCAACACGAGATTGAGTATGCGCCTTCCCTAAACCGTGCAGGCATTAAAAGAAAAGTGGAGTTTTTTGCCGGGCGTTATGCTGCGCATCTGGCCATTAAAAGGCTGGGGACAGTTGTTATGATGGCTACCACCACTGATAAAAATGATGCACCGGACCGATGCCGCTTCCTACCGTCAATCTTGAGCTATGCATTAAGGTCTGGGTCAGGTAAGCCTTAGCATCACTGACTGCGCTTTCTAAATCTAGCCGTTGCGGCCTTAAGGCCGCAATCGCCGAGGACAACGTGCAGCCTGTGCCATGGGTATGGGTACTGAGAACGCGTGCGCCACCCAGGCGGGCATTGCCATTTGCTTCAATCAACCAATCCGGGCTGAACTCACCATTCAGGTGGCCGCCCTTCATTAAAACCGCGCGCGCGCCTAGAGCCCGCAGTGCTTCGCCCTGGCGTACCATCTCTTCTTCACTGGTCGCGCAGTCTTGTTCGAGCAAAGCAGCCGCTTCAGGCAGATTTGGGGTAACCAACTCGGCCAGGGGCATGAGTTCTTCGCGTAAGGTGGCAATGGCCTCTGTATCGAGCAGTGCATGCTTGCTTTTTGAGAACATCACCGTATCCAGAATCACATGCGCTGGTTGGTAGCGGCGCAACGCAGCCGCGACGGTCCGCACCATACCTGCATTCGCCAGCATACCGATTTTGATGGCATCAATCTTGATATCGCTTAAGACAGCGTCGATCTGTGCGCTGACAAATTCTGCCGGCGGCGTATAAACGCTTTGTACGCCATGAGTATTTTGTGCGGTGAGGGCAGTAATCACGGTTGCTCCATACACGCCCAGCGCTGAAAAAGTTTTCAAATCAGCCTGCACGCCAGCGCCCCCCCCAGAGTCGGAGCCTGCGATCGTGAGTACATTGTGAATAGAAGTAGACATAGAGAGCTTCCTTGGCATTTCCCTAAGCTAGAGGTTAATGTTTATGCTCGCCAATCAACGCCACTGAATCAAATTGGCGTTGATTGGCTTGATGTAAGCGCATCAAAGCCCACATCATGAGGCAAACCGAGATGCCGAACAAGACGATCACTAATTTAACTGAAATATCGAACCAAATCAGGGCCGAATACAGGCACAGCATCACCAGGACTGACAAATTCTCGTTGAAATTTTGCACGGCAATTGAGTGGCCAGCGGAAAGTAAAACATGTCCTCGATGCTGCAGCAAGGCATTCATCGGCACTAAGAAAAAGCCCGAAAGTAGACCGACTATCAGTAACAGCAGATTAGCCAGCACCAAATACATCGGCATGTGTAGATAACCCAGATTTAAGATCCAGCTTGGCGCAAGATCATGCGTGATAAATGCCATCACGATTAGCCCCAGGCCCATTAAGATGCCGATTGGCAGGACACTAAGCGAGCGCTGCAGAGGAATTTTGGCGGCGGCAATGATGGCGCCTATCGCTACCCCTAACGAGACTACGACCTGTAACGCCGCTCCTTGGGACAAGCTCATGCCCAGCGATATCTCCGCCCATTTCAGTACAATAAATTGCAAGCTCGCGCCTACGCCCCAAAATAAAGTCGTAACGGCAAGTGAAATCTGGCCAAGCTTGTCACGCCATAGGGTGACAAAGCAATGAGAAAAATCGGCCAATAAGCGCAACGGATTAGATTGCTGCTTTGGATAGCGGGCGCCGGTATCTGGAATGCCAAGATTAAATGCTGAGGCCAGAATATAAACCCCGGTAATCACCAGCATGGCAGCTTGTGTGCGGGTCTCGATCAACGGTAGATTGAGTTCAAGTAGATGACGCGCAATCGGAGGGCTAATCAAGAGGCCGCCAAGCGCTGTGCCAAGAATGATGGAGCTCACTGTCGTACCTTCAATCCAACCATTTGCAGCAACTAATTTTTCAGGTGGTAGCAGTTCAGTGAGAATGCCATATTTGGCAGGTGAATAGGCGGCTGCGCCAAAACCTACAATGCCATAAGCGAGCAGTGGGTGGGCGCCAAACAGCATGGTTAGGCAGCCAGCTAATTTAATGGCATTGGTGATGAGCATCACCCGGCCTTTGAGCATAGAATCGGCAAAAGCGCCGACAAAAGCTGCCAGTAGCACATAAGAGAGCACAAAGAAAAGTTTCAGCAGCGGAGTCATCCACTGCGGTGCAAGTAGATCGCTCAGTAAAGCGATGGCAGCGATGAGTAAAGCATTGTCGGCCAGCGAAGAAAAGAACTGCGCGGCCATAATAATGTAAAAACCTTTTTTCATTGAAATCAAATAGCCTAGGCTGCTGCGAAAAGAGTTATGCAAAAGAGGGTTGTTTTCGTGACGTTATAACACGAAAATACGGTTTTCCAAGTGAATAACCTTAGGACAACGCGATTTGTCCCTATCATCATAATCTATGCCCCGTCCAATTTCTGCCGAGATTCACCTGACCGCATTGGCTCATAATCTCGCGATTATCCGTCACCTTGCTCCGCACTCCAAAATCTGGTCTATCGTTAAAGCGAATGCCTATGGGCATGGACTTTCCCATGTTTTGCGAGGGCTTGGTAACACCGATGGTTTTGGCGTGATTGATGTTGAGTCCGGGATTAAATTGCGGGAGCTTGGCTGGGCGGGGCCGATTTTATTGCTTGAAGGCTTTTTTTATGCGAGCGACCTGGAAATGGTCGATCGTTACAGTTTGAATACCGTGATTCATTGCGATGCACAGCTGCAAATGCTTGCCGCAGCACGCTTAAGCAAGCCAATCAATATTCACTTAAAAATGAATACCGGGATGAACCGTCTTGGCTATCGGCCGGAGTTATACCAAGCCGCTTGGCAACATGCTCGTGACTGCACGAATATCGGTCAAATTACGCTGATGACGCATTTTTCTGATGCCGATACCAGCCGCGGCATTGAACACCAAATGCAGGCCTTTGAAAGTGGCGCCAAAGAGCTGACTGGCCAGCGTTGCCTAGCCAATTCGGCGGCTGTGCTGTGGCATGCGCGCACCCATGCGGACTGGGTGCGCCCAGGAATCTTACTCTATGGCGCATCCCCCTCTGGCGTGGCGACAGCGCTTACCGGCTACGGCTTTTTGCCTGCCATGACGCTGACCAGTGAGATTGTCGCCGTGCAGAACTTAGTGCCAGGAGACACCGTCGGCTATGGTTCTACTTATACAGCAGAAAAACCCATGCGCATTGGCGTAGTCGCGTGCGGTTATGCGGATGGTTACCCACACGCCGCTCCGTCTGGCACGCCAGTCATCGTAGAGGGCGTGCGGACCCAACTGGTTGGCCGCGTGTCGATGGATATGATAACGGTTGATTTAACCTCACTACCCAACGCCGGCATCGGCTCTAACGTCCAGTTATGGGGTATGCAGCTAGCGGTTGACGAGGTGGCACAGGCGTGTGGCACGATAGGGTACGAGTTGTTATGCGCGCTGGCGCCGCGCGTCTCGGTACAGGTGAGCTAACATGGCAAAAAAAACACTTTATGCCTGTGGTGTGTGTGGCGCGCAGTCGCCCAAATGGCAAGGGCAGTGTCTTGCCTGCAATGCATGGAATTCACTGATTGAGACCGTGGCTGAAGCACCCGCCAGCCACCGCTATCAAGCGCTAGCCAAGACCGCTCCGGTGCAAAAACTGGCGGCCATCGAGGCCGCCGATGTGCCACGCTTTTCAAGCGGCATTCAAGAGTTTGACCGGGTGCTGGGTGGTGGTTTAGTGGCCGGTGGGGTGGTCTTAATTGGCGGCGACCCGGGCATTGGTAAATCAACCCTGTTATTGCAATCGCTTGCCGTCTTGGCCCGTGAGCGTCGCGCGCTGTATGTCAGCGGCGAAGAGTCGTCTGCACAAATCGCCTTACGGGCGCAGCGCTTGGGTTTAATGGACAGCACGGCGCCCGCAAGCGAGTTGCATTTGCTGGCCGAGATTCAGCTCGAGAAAATACAAGCAGCCATTACTGCTGAACGACCGGCAGTGGCGGTGATTGATTCGATCCAAACCCTCTATTCAGAGGCGCTGAGCTCAGCACCTGGCTCAGTTGCCCAAGTCCGCGAATGTGCCGCGCAACTCACGCGCTTAGCCAAGCAAATGGGCGTGACGATCATTATGGTCGGCCATGTGACCAAAGAAGGCAGTCTGGCCGGGCCGCGGGTACTGGAACATATTGTTGACACAGTGCTGTATTTTGAAGGGGATACGCATTCCGCCTACCGGCTGGTGCGGGCCTTTAAAAATCGCTTTGGCGCAGTCAATGAACTCGGGGTATTTGCCATGACCGAGCGCGGTTTGCGCGGGGTGGCGAACCCCTCTGCGCTTTTTCTATCACAACATGAACACAGAGTGCCCGGCTCTTGTGTGTTAGTGACCCAAGAGGGCTCGCGGCCATTGTTGGTTGAGATTCAGGCCTTAGTCGACACCGCTCATATCCCCAATCCCCGTCGACTCGCCGTGGGGCTTGAGCAAAATCGGCTGGCGATGTTATTAGCGGTATTAAACCGGCATGCAGGCATTGCGTGTTTTGATCAAGACGTGTTTTTAAATGCCGTAGGGGGCGTCAAAATCTCTGAGCCAGCCGCAGATCTTGCAGTGTTGCTAGCGATTCAATCCTCCCTGCGCAACAAACCGTTGCCTAACGGCTTAGTGGTATTTGGCGAAATTGGGCTGGCTGGCGAAATCCGCCCCTGCCCACGCGGGCAAGAGCGCTTGAAGGAAGCGGCCAAGCTTGGTTTTTCAATGGCTTTGATTCCAGCCGCAAACGCCCCTAAGCAGCCGATTGAAGGGCTTGAAATCATCGCTGTTGAGCGGATTGAAAAAGCGATTGAACAGATACGTGCGCGAAATAATCATTCATGATGACCAACCTACCTGTGCGCCAAGTCCGTGCCTTGAGCTTATGTGCCAAATGGTAGTGGCAGGCAGTCGCGATAGGTTAGTTCGCCTGTGGCAGGTAATAGCAGAGGGTGATGAAATTGGGGTTTGAGGTACGCATGCGCTGGATATCAGCGCATGCTGAACTGGCGCCTGAGTCAAAAGTAGGGTATTGACACTATTTCCGCCGCACCCAGCGGATAAAAAACCATATCCCTACGAGGGCATTACAGAGCACAAGCATCCATTCTGTCGGCTTGATGCTCACCGCATTTGCACTGTAGAGCGCAGGTTCTACCACAATCGATGAAAAAGAGGCGAGGGCGATTCCCGATAAACCCAAAGTACCGATAATTCTGGTCGGAATGCGCGGATTAAGCACTGCCCAAGTGGTAATCAAAAAAATCACGCCATAGCCAATCGCAATTAAAATATTCATGGTTTTCCCAACAAATAGCGCTTGATTGTGCCGATGAAATCCACTGATTGAATTTCTTTGAAGATTTGGCTGATGACCGCCAGCGCAAACAATCCCACCAGAAAATTAATACAAACTTCTGTTTTTGGGCCAGTAATGCCCAAATTTTCGACCAGAGCAGGCGCAATAAAAACCGCACAGCCGACGCCGATCAGAAAAGTATAAAGCTTTTGCCATCTAGGCAAAGGCTCGCCCAAACATTTTAACGAGCAAGCCGAACCCGCGGCGCTAGGCAAAAGTAGGAGTAACCAGGCTTCGCTATCGAGCCATAGGGCCACCGCTGCATTTACGATCGGTTCAATCATCTGTTTAACTTTTGTGAATAAAGAGTGAACTTCAACCCAAGGTTATGATTTTGACATTCTTTTCTACTGTTTTGACACACTCTAATCTATAACGCCTGGGAGTAGAAGTCCAGAGGAACCTAAAACTGAGGCCAGCCGCAAAAACTGCGTCTCAAACCTTGCGCTTGATGATATGCTGAGAAAGATTATACTTATACCGGCTAACCTCACCCTTTGACCCGGGCTGACTGCCCAATCAAGTAAAAATTACTTACGGTTTAATGCAAGTAGAAAAACTTTGAGATTAGGAAAAAAATGAGCAAAGCTGTTTCGCTAACGCCGCCGTTAGCCGACCGTCCCCTCTTTATTCTTCAATTCATCATTGCCACCGCTCTGCTCATGGAGGGCATTGACAGCAGCATGCTCTCGACAGCGCTCCCCACCATTGCTGCGAGCTTTCAGGTTGAGGTCATACAGTTAAAGTTGGCTTTTGTTGCCTATTTTTTGGCGATGGCCATTTTCATTCCGATTAGTGGTTGGTGTACGGATCGTTTTGGGGCCCGCAAGGTTTTTTGCAGTGCGATTACTCTTTTCACCTTGGCCTCGATTGTCTGCGCCAGCGCTCCAAATTTTTATACTTTTGTAGCGGCTCGTGGCCTGCAAGGCATTGGCGGTGCGATGGTCTTTCCTGTTGGGCGACTAATACTGGTTCGCTCAGTGGCAAAGAGCGAATTCATCCAAAGTTTCTCAAACATCACCATTCCTGCCACCATTGGAACTGCCATTGGCCCAATGATTGGGGGCTTTTTGACCACTTATGTTCATTGGAGTTGGTTATTCTGGATCAATGTACCCATCGGAATCGCGATCATCGCAGTCGGCATTAAATATATTCCTCAATTTCGTGGCGAACCATCACCGTTCGATCTAATTGGCTTTCTCCTTTCCGGATTGGGTTTGGCAGCAATTGGGTATGGCTTTTCGGTGATGGGGGACCGGTCATGGCCGGCGCATATACTGACAATGTTAGGGGGTGTTTTAATGCTCGCTTATTTTTGGCGTGCAAGAAACATGGTGGCTCCCGCACTAGATTTAAAGCTTTTTGCGATCACAACCTATCGAGTAGGTATCGTCTGTGGTTTTATCAGCCGTGCTGTAAGCGCTGGCGCGTTTTTCTTTCTTTTACCCATGATGCTGCAAGTCGGGTTCGGTTTTACTCCATTCCAATCTGGCAGCGTGATTTTCGCCAGTGCGGCGGGATTTCTAACCGTTAAATTTTTTACTCAAAAAATATTACGTCGCCTCGGTTTTCGCCGGGCCCTCAGCATCAATGCGATCATCGGTGGTCTCAGTATCGGCATGCTGGCGTTATTTTTACCGACAACCCCACGCATTATCATGATTGCGATTTTATTTATAGGTGGGCTTAGCAGGTGCTTGCAATACATGGCGCTAGAGACCCTATCTTATGCTGATATACCGCTGTCAGCAGCGAGTCGAGCCGCAACCGCCGCGAGTGTTTCGAAGCAGTTCGCAATCGTGGTAGGAGTCGCTTTTGCGGCATTGGCGCTACAGAGCGTTGAAGCTGCGCGCGGCGTTTTCTCGATCGATATGAGCAATTTTCAACTTGCGTTTATGCTGCTTGCAATTCCTACCATGGCCACCATTTTTATGATCCGGTGCATAGCCCCAAACGCGGGTGAGGAGGTGTCTGGCTACCGATCTACTCATTTGACATCCCCACGGGCCTAAAGAGGGGGTCGCAAAAGCCGTCCACTCAAGGCAAGACGAGAGTCATTTTAGGGGATGAGATGCCGTTTACGATAGGGTATGAAATGCCGTTTAGGACACCTCGGTCTCTCCGATACAGTATGAGTTCTATAGCGGAGTTATTTATCCCTCTAGCTGCTCCAAGGCGGCCTGTTCATTAAGCCAGGCACTTTCCGTTTCCGCCAACTGCGCAGCAATTTCAGCCTGGCGCTTTAAGGCATCGGCCAAACGAACTTTATGCTCGAGTTCATAACTTGCGGGGTCTGCCAACTCGGCATCAATTAGGTTTTTTTCTTTACCTAAGCGCTGCAACACTTTTTCCAGCTGTGTAATGCGCTGCTGGATCGGCTTTTTCGATTGTATTGCCTGTTGCCGCAGATCAGCTTGGGCGCGCCGCTCTGCTTTGCGCTCAGCCGTATTGTTGCTGGTTTGCACACGGGTATCGCGATGGTTGTTTAGGCTACGTTTAGCCGCTGCATCACGCAACAGCCAAGCGCGATAATCATCAAGGTCACCATCAAAAGGTTGCAAACGATGGTTGGCAACGAGCATAAATTGATCGCAGACAGCACGCAGCAAATGCCGATCGTGCGAAACCACAATCAGGGTGCCATCAAATTGTGCTAAGGCCAAAGTCAGCGCTTCGCGGGTTTCAAGGTCAAGGTGGTTGGTTGGCTCATCCAGCAACAGCAGATTAGGCTTTAGCCAGATCATCAAAGCCAGTGCCAAGCGGGCTTTTTCGCCACCGGAAAACGGGGCGATGGGCGAGATGGCAGTGTTGCCACTAAAATTAAAGCTGCCAAGAAAACTACGTAGCTCTTGCTCGCGCGCCTCTGGTGCTAAACGGATTAAGTGCTGCAGCGGTGAATCTGCGTCGCGTAGCGTTTCCAATTGATGCTGCGCAAAATAGCCAATGCGTAACCCCTTGCCAGTGTGCATCTTGCCAACTAATGGCGGCAGCACGCCAGCGAGAGTTTTAACTAAGGTTGACTTACCCTGACCATTGGCGCCGAGTAAGCCGATGCGCTGGCCGTTTTGAATCGATAGCGTCAAGTCATTAACGATGGCGACATCGCGGCTCGCCGAGCGATAGCCACACTGTATGTCATCCAAGGTTAACATCGGATTAGGCGCGGCCCCCGCAGTCCGAAAACTAAAGCTGAAAGGGGAGGCGGTCTGTACGCTGGCGATTTGCTCCATTTTTTCTAGCGCTTTAACCCGACTTTGGGCTTGACGAGCCTTGCTGGCCTTGGCTTTAAAACGGCTAATAAAACTTTGCAAATGCGCGATATTGCGCTGCTGTTTGTCGTAAGCGCTTTGTTGTAAGTTGAGTTGCTGCGCGCGCAACAGTTCAAATTGACTGTAATTGCCACCGTAACGGGTGATTTGCTGCTGGTCGATATGCAGAGTTGACGCACAGACCGCATCTAAAAATTCACGGTCATGTGAAATCACAATCAAGGTGCCCGTATACCGGTTCAACCAATCTTCGAGCCAAACAATCGCATCTAAATCCAGATGGTTAGTCGGTTCATCGAGTAACAGCAGATCGGAACGGCACATCAGCGCTTGTGCGAGGTTAAGCCGCATGCGCCAGCCACCGGAGAAATGAGCCACGGATTGCTGAGTTTGCGCCAGCGTAAAACCGAGTCCCAGCAACAGCGCTTGCGCTCTGGCTGGCGCGGTATATCCATCCGCATCGGCAAAAGCCGCATGCGCATTGCCTTCGGCCAAGCCATCGTGGGCCGCGTGGGCACGCGCAATCTGCGCTTCAATCTCACGCAGTACGGTATCGCCATCTAGCGTATAGTCAAGTGCGCTGCGCTCGGTCGCTGGGGTCTCTTGGGCGACGTGGGCAATGCGCCATGATAACGGCCAAGAGGCGTCTCCGGCATCCGCTTGCAAGGTGCCGCGCAAGACCGCAAAGAGGCTTGATTTGCCCGCTCCATTGGCCCCGACAAGACCGGCTTTTTCGCCAGGATTGAGGGTAAATGAAGTCTTTTCAAAAAGCGGCTTAACGCCACGGGCTAAGGTAAATTGGTCAAAACGAATCATGCCTATACACTATAAAATCGGGGAAAAAAGCCGCGCAACATGCATTACGGTGCGCCGCCAAGCGGGAGCTCTTGTATATTCAGCTAACTCTACGGTCTCAGCCAAGGCAAAATCTGCCTTAAGCATTGTATTAACTGCAGTAGCAAAGGTAGAGTCAAGGGTTAATAGCATGAGCTCAAAATTAAGTCGGAAAGAGCGATGATCTAGATTCGCACTGCCGATGGCGGCAGCGGTTTCGTCAATCAGCAGCACTTTCTGATGCACAAAACCAGGCCGGTAACGCAATACCTTGATCCCAGCCCGTACAGCATCATAGGCATACAGCGTAGACGCCTCGAAAACCACCGCATGATCACTGCATGCTGGAATCAAAATGCGCACATCGAGGCCGCGCAAGACGGCTAGTCTGAGGGCGGCAAATAAAGCCTCATCAGGCACAAAGTAGGGCGTGCTGATCCAGATTCGGTGGCGGGCGGTATTGATCAACTCAATACAAAATAACAAATAGGTTTCAGAAGGATCTGCTGGACCGCTTGGCATCACCAGACACTGCATACCTGCCGCCAGCGGCGTGCGGGACTTGGCTGGCTCAAGCACCGGAAATTGTTGAGTGGCCCAATACCAGTCTTCGATAAAAACAGCTTGAATATCTTTAACGGCGGGCCCAAGGATGTCAATATGTGTATCGCGCCATGGCGAAAGCGGTGGCTCTTCGCCAAGATATTCAACGCCAACATTATGGCCACCGATAAAAGCGCGTTCACCATCGACTACCACCAGCTTGCGATGGTTGCGGAAATTCAGTTGAAAACGATTCAAGAAACGCCGTGCGGCAAATTGATAGACCTCGATGCCGCCGGCTTTTAAGCTATCGGTATACTGCCGTGGTAGCTCATAGCTGCCAATCCCATCGTACAGAAAATAAACCCGCACGCCAGTGGCTGCTTTGTCCAATAAAATATCTTTTAGCTGCTGCCCAAGGCGGTCATCACGCACCACAAAAAACTGCACCATCACATAGTGGGTGGCGCGCTCAATCGCCGCAAAAATCGCCGCAAAAGTTGCTTCGCCATTGATCAGCAAGCGAACTTGATTGCCTTCTGTAAAGGGCCTCTGAGCTAATTTGGTCAACGCAGTAAGTGTATGCTGATTTAAACCATCCGTCCGGTGATGCTCAGGCCTTTGATCAAGTGCGCTAGTCGCGATTTTTTGCGGTGCCTGACGGCGCATTTGCCGATTACACAGCCGCCGTGCATTGACATACCCGGTAAACCGGCTATGGCCTAAAAAAAGATAAGGAATCAGCGTGATATAAGGCGCGGCGACCAATGACACGGCCCATGCTACCGCCCCTTGCGAAGTACGGGCATGCCGAATCGCATGAAAAGCCGCCAGCACCCCCAACAACTGAATGAGGGCAATGAGTGTCCCAATTCCCAATAAATTGAGCAGCATTAGGCGTTTAAATCAGCCGCATTGAGCATAAAAACAAAATCATCCCCGGCACTGGTGGTGAGCCAATTGAGATTGAGCGTACTGAACGCTGCTTCTGCGTATGCCCGCTCATGCCCAGTCTCAATGATCAACATACCATGAGGTGTCAGCCATTGCCGCGCCCCGTCAACAATGCGACGCACAATATCCATGCCATCGCTGCCGCCCGCTAACGCAAGCCGCGGCTCATGTTGATATTCAGCCGGCAACTCGTGCATTGATGCCTCATTCACATAGGGCGGATTGGCGATAATTAAATCATAGCGGCGCTGTGCTGGCAGTGGCGCATACAGGTCGCCCTGGTACAGCTTAAGGCGCGCATTCAACTTATACGTAGCAACATTGCGCTGAGCCACGGCCAGCGCATCCGCCGATAGCTCAACCGCATCCACTTTAGCCTCAGCAAAAGTCTCTGCCGCGAGAATCGCCAGACAGCCGGAGCCGGTGCATAAATCAAGCACGGTCTCGACAGGTTGGGTTTCATCCAGCCACGGCGCGAATCTTTCTTGCAATAATTCAGCAATCAGCGAGCGCGGCACAATCACTCGCTCATCCACATAAAATTGATAGCCATGCAGCCAGGCTTCACGCGTAATGTAAGCCGCCGGTACGCGCTCATTGACACGCCGCTCAAGCACCTGTAAAAGCGCCGCAATCTCGGTCTCAAGCAAGTGCGCATCTAAAAAAGGCGCTAGCATATCAAGCGGCAAATGCAGTGTATGTAAAATCAAATAAGCCGCTTCATCATAGGCATTGGTACTGCCATGCCCAAACGACAACTTGGCTTCATTAAAACGCGATACAGCATAACGCAACAGGTCGCGCACAGTCAGAAATGGGGGCTGCATGGGATGAATCTTCCTAAATTATCAGTTGGGTAAGCACGCTAAAATAAATATTTTTTAGAGGCTCAATATGGTTCAGAGGGATGAACTCATTGATTTGATGAATGCTCTCATTGCTCGGCCCAAATTCAATCACCTGGTCGCAAATCCGGGCGATAAAGCGGCCATCCGAGGTGCCACCGGTGGTAGAGAGCTCGGCTTGGACGCCGGTTTCATGTTTAATTGCTTGCATCAGTGCGTTTGATAACGTACCTGACGGTGTCAGGAAGGGTTCACCACTGAGCTGCCAGTCAAGGGTGTATTCTTTACCCTGTTTAAGCCCATGCGCATCAAGCATAGCGTGGACACGCTGTGTGAGCGTGTCAGCGGTGCTGGAGGTTGAAAAACGGAAGTTAAAATCAACCGTTACCTTGCCCGGCGTCACATTGGTAGCGCCCACCCCGGCATGAATATTTGAAATCTGCCAACTCGTTGGCGGAAAATATGCATTGCCGCGATCCCATTCGGTCGCAACCAGTTGCGCGAGCACGGGCGCTAACAGATGGACTGGATTGCATTGCGGATAAGCGATATGCCCTTGACGGCCGAATACCGTTAGCGTGCCTGATAATGAACCGCGCCGGCCATTTTTGAGTGTGTCGCCCAGCTGTTTGCCGCTGGTGGGTTCGCCGACAATGCAATAATCGAGCCGTTCACCGCGCGCGCGTAAGTGCTCAACGACCTTTACCGTGCCGTCGGTGGCTGGACCTTCTTCATCACTGGTCAGCAAAAATGCCAGCGATCCAGTATGAGTCGGGTGTGCTGCAACAAATTCTTCAGCGGCTACCACAAACGCTGCGAGCGAAGTTTTCATGTCGACTGCGCCCCGGCCGTATAGTATGCCATCGCGTTGGGTCGGCGTAAACGGAGGGGACTGCCATGCATGCAATGGGCCGGGCGGCACAACATCAGTATGGCCCGCAAAGACCAGCAACTTGCCCGCCTCAGCGGCGACGCCACGGCGCACCGCCCAAAGATTGGTGGTTTCACCCGCGGTAATGGTTTCGCAAACAAAGCCCACTTGTTTAAGGCGCGTGGCAATCAGCGCCTGACAGCCTGCGTCATTTGGCGTGACTGAGGCACGGGCGATCAATTCTTCAGCAAGGGCAAGCGTGATAGACATTTTTGGTTTTAATCAATCAGGTCAAAGAGCGGCCAGAATCCCGACCGCCTTATAAAATTAATTGTATTAATAATCAGCTACTTGAAGGCTTTTATTCAAGCAATAAATAGAATTAACTCGGGTTAAAAAAAGCACCATATACATCGGCTGAAAAGCCCACGGCCTGAACCCGATCATTGACTACCAGCACCGGGCGTTTAATCACCGAAGGGCTGTTCACCATCAACTTTAACATGCTCTCTTTATCTGCTGCAGTGGCCTTCACCTCGTCAGATAGCGTGCGCCATGTCGTACCACGGCGATTGAGCAACATATCCAGGGCCACGTCCTGCAGCCAGTTGCCTAATATGGCTTGACTGACACCGGCTTTTTTAAAATCATGGAATTGATACTGAATACCTTGCGCATCGAGCCATAGACGGGCTTTTTTCACCGTTTCACAATTTGGAATGCCATACATAACGATGTTCATGCATCTTCTCTTAACAGCTCGTTAAGCGCTGTTTTAGCACGTGTTTTTGCATCCACTTTCTTAACAATAATAGCGGCGTATAAACTATAGCGGCCATCTGACGAAGGTAAATTACCCGGCACCACCACTGAGCCAGGCGGGACCCGGCCGTATAGGACTTCACCCGTCTCACGATCATAAACCTTGGTGCTTTGACCAATAAAGACCCCCATCGAGAGCACTGAATTCTCGCCCACAATCACGCCTTCTACAACTTCCGAGCGCGCTCCAATAAAACAATTATCTTCAATAATAACTGGGTTTGCTTGCAACGGCTCAAGCACGCCGCCAATGCCAGCCCCGCCCGAGATATGCACGTTTTTGCCAATTTGCGCACACGAACCTACGGTAGCCCAGGTATCGATCATACTGCCTTCATCAACATACGCACCGATATTCACATAGGAAGGCATCAGCACCACATTTTTGGCAATAAATGCACCCCGCCGCGCAAGCGCCGGCGGCACCACCCGAAAACCGCCAGCAGCAAAATCATCTGCCGAATACGCGGCGAATTTGCTTGGCACTTTGTCATAAAATTGAGTGTATCCGCCGGCGACGGGCGCATTATCGGTCAGCCGAAAGGATAGCAAGACCGCTTTTTTCAGCCACTGATGGACCTCCCAGCCACCGCCGGTGGGCGCTGAAGGGCGTTTAGAAGCGATTCTTAAGTCACCTTTATCCAGCTTGTCAAGCACATGCTCAATGGCTTCGCGTACTTCGGCGCAGGCTGATTTGGGGGAAAGTTCAGCACGGTTTTCCCATGCACCATCGATAATAGCTTGGAGTTGTTCCGACATAAAAATAAAAAAAGAAAGTTTAGACTTGTTAAATCTGTTTAAGCCCTTGGCAAAACGCAACAATCCTTTGTGCTCCTGCCAAACACTCATCCAGTTCTGCCACCAACGCAAGCCGCACATAATTACGGCCTGGATTGACACCACCTACATCACGCCCTAAGTAGCTACCCGGTAAAACCGTCACATTGTATTCAGTAAAAAGACGCTGCGCGAATTCTGTGTCATTCACCCCCAATCCGTCAACGCGTGCCCACAGATAAAACCCGGCATCCGGCATCTGCACATCCAGCACCTCAGCTAACAAGGGCATCACGGCCTGGAACTTATGGCGGTATTTTGCGCGGTTTTCACGCACATGCGCTTCATCGCTCCAAGCCGCCATACTGGCCGCTTGTACCGCTGGATTTAAGGCGCAGCCATGATACGTGCGATAGCGTATAAATTGTTTCAGCAGCGCCGCATCGCCGGCGACAAAGCCCGAGCGCAGACCGGGCACATTCGAGCGTTTAGATAGGCTAGAAAGCACCAGCAACCGCTCAAAGCCACGGCCCAGAAGGTGCGCCGCTTGCAAGCCACCCAGTGGCGGCTGAGCGTCATCGAAATAAATTTCTGAATAACATTCATCGGCGGCAATCACAAAGCCATAGCGCTCAGAATAGTCAAATACTCTACGCCAATCTTCAAGGCTCAAGACCGCCCCCGTTGGATTACCTGGCGAACACAGGTAGAGTAACTGCGTGCGCGCCCACACCTCCGCCGGTACCGTAGTATAGTCGCAGGCAAACCGATTAGGCGCGCTAGCCGTTACGAAATACGGCTGGGCTCCCGCCAATAGCGCCGCGCCTTCATAAATCTGATAAAACGGGTTAGGACAGATGACCAGCGCGCCTGGGCGGCTGCTATCGATCACTGTTTGTGCCAGCGAAAAAAGCGCCTCGCGTGAGCCCGCTACGGGCAATACTTCAGTGCCTTCAGCCACCGAGGTCAACTGATAACGCGCTTGCAACCAGGCCGCCAGCACCTGTCTTAGCTCTGCTGAACCCACGGTAGATGGATAGCTTGCCAGCCCGCTTAATGCATTAATCAATGCGTCCTTGATAAATTGTGGTGTAGGATGCTTAGGTTCACCCATGCCAAAACTGATCGGTGTTAGCGATGCTGGCATAATATCGGCAAACAGCCGCCGCAGCTTTTCAAACGGATAGGGCTGTAATTTATTGAGAAGAGGATTCACGTCAAGGGTCTTGCAGGCGAAATTAAAAAAGGCTGATCAATTTAAGCTCAAGATTGTAGGGCAAAAACGCACGAGCGAAAGCACAAGGCGTAGCTTAAGCATTACTTGCACAACCAAGATAAATAGAGCAAACCATAAAAATTTTGTAAAAAAACAGACCACACAGAAAGGCAATATGAATTTAAACGTAAACGGAGAGGGACACTCACCCCTATTGTCCCATAGTAGGCAAACTTTGCCAGCACTGGCTATTTTATTAGGCGCATCCGTTTGGGGCGTGATTTGGTATCCGCTGCGGCTGTTAGCCGCGCTCGGCATCTCTGGCACGCTGGCGGGTGCATTAGTGAGCTTGGCTACCTGCGTATTTTTAGCCGTTGTATTTTGGCGCTCCTTATCCACCGCGCTACGCTCAATCTGGTCAAATTCGCTCGCTCTTTCTAGATACGATGCCTGTTTACTGCTGGCCGCGCTGGCGCTGGCAGGCGGCGTGACAAATGTCGGCTTCGTGTGGGGCACGATTCATGGGCAAGTCATGCGGGTCATGCTGTTATTTTACTTATCGCCGGCCTGGACCGTCTTTTTAGCACACTGGCTATTGCATGAGCGTTTAAATTTAGCCGATATAGCGACTGCACTCTTATCGTTAGCCGGTGCCATGCTAATGCTGTGGTCTCCTGAGCTTGGCCTACCGCTGCCAGCCGATCTGGCTGAATGGGCCGGACTGATCGCGGGTATCGGCTTTGCGCTGCAAAATGTACTGTCCCGCAAAATGAGTCATGCCTTACCCACCTTACCGGCCCAGCTACGCACAGCAACCGTATTTGCGGGCGGGGTTTTAATTGGCTTAGCATCGCTCGTGCTTGAGCCTATTTCGCTTGACCGCCTACCACTCGCACCGCCCGTATTAAGCCATGCGTTGCTCCTAATCATCGGCCTGGGCGCGGTGCTGGCATTAAACAATATGCTGGTGCAATACGGCATACAGCGCGTCGCAGCAAACCGCGCAGCCCTCATTATGCTCTTTGAAATTGTGATCACCGCGCTATCTGTCTGGTGGCTGACGGGCGAAATGCCTGGGCCGCGCGAGTGGAGTGGAGCGAGTTGTATTATTGTGGCGACGCTGCTATCAAGTTGGATTCATCGGCGGCGCTAATCAACCCATAGCAGCATTCAACCATTCAACCCATAGCAGCATTGGTGCGACGCACCAATGCTGGCGCATTTTTATACAAAAATAGCACCTTACTTAGACCTTTTTTAAATTTTTCAGTGCCGCGATGCATTTTTGGAAAAGGTACTAAATCATCGTCATTTTTTATATCGTTGCTCCTTAAATCTTGACAAAGATTTTCAATAGATTATCTTAGAAAACCCCAATTGATTTTGTTTGGTCCAACACTAGCCAAATAAAAGGAGGGGGGAAATAGATTTTTTTGAGCTCTTAGCCTTATCTAGCTTAGAGTTTACGATTTTCTGGACTTTACGTTTTTAAACCAGACTGTTTATTAATAGCTAAATCGGGGATTAATATGGTTGATTTTATGCGTTTAGGAGTAAAGATACTCAAAATATTGCAAAATGAGTGGCGTATTGCTTGTACCCGCTCAGCATTGAGTGCACTAGATGATGAAGCATTAAAAGATAGTGGGCTAACGCGGGTGCAAATATGGCAAACGGAGGAAACCCCGTGCTTACACAAGTGCTCAAAAAGCTATCCTTATCACCATCGTAGGATGAACCAAGAGTAAGCAACGGCTGTTTTAGCTCAAGAAAAGCGGTGCATTGATGCTGGCCAGATGCGCTCCTGGCAGCAAGATATTTTTATGACAAACATCACTCAGTAGATTACCACAGCACCCAGATACCTAACAAGCATCAGTTTTTCCCTTTGGACGACTGATTAACATCTGATTTTTAGATATATACTGCAGGAGTGTGCCTTGAGCATAGTGCTTTAAAGATGCACTCAAGCGGTGGGATGATTCCAACTCAGCGCCGGTGCAGCGACCTCGGCTGGTTAATTGGCACGGGGCAGTACAGTGTTAGGCACAGTGTACTTTTTCGTTAGGTTTTCTATTTAGCGGTTGCTTCGTGCGTCTAATCTCAATCAAACTGGCCGGCTTTAAGTCATTTGTCGATCTAACTTCTTTTTCGGTACCTAGCCAACTGGTTGGTGTGGTGGGTCCAAATGGCTGCGGCAAATCAAATATCATTGATGCCGTGCGCTGGGTATTAGGTGAGTCGCGCGCCTCGGAATTACGCGGCGAATCGATGCAAGATGTCATTTTTAACGGCTCAACGCATCGTAAACCGGGAAGTCGCGCCAGCGTAGAACTGGTTTTTGATAATCAAGCCGGCCGCGCCGCCGGCCAGTGGAGCCAATACGCTGAAATCGCGGTTAAGCGTATGCTTACGCGCGATGGCACATCAAGCTATTACATCAACAACCTGAGTGTGCGCCGTCGCGATATTCAAGACATTTTTCTCGGCACGGGCTTAGGCCCCCGGGCTTATGCCATTATTGGGCAGGGCATGATTGCGCGCATCATTGAGGCCAAACCCGAGGAGTTGCGCGTTTTTCTTGAAGAGGCCGCGGGCGTTTCAAAATATAAAGAGCGCCGGCGGGAAACGGCCAACCGCTTGCATGACACGCGCGAACACTTGATACGGGTTGAAGATATCCTGCGTGAGCTTAGCACTCAACTCGATAAACTTGAAGCCCAAGCAACGATTGCGCAACGCTATCAGGCGTTAACCGCTGACAGCGAAGAAAAGCAATTGCTATTATGGCTATTACGCAAAAATGAAGCACAAGCAGAAAAAGAACGGCAGCAAAGCATCCTGACGCGCACTCAGATCGAACTCGAAGAGCACACCGCCAAGCTGCGTGAAATCGAGGCTCAGCTTGAGATTTTAAGAGTGGCTTACAGCACTGCTAGCGACACATTGCAAGCCGAGCAGGGCTTACTGTATGAAATCAATGCGCAAATCAGCCAACTTGAGACGCAAATACGCTTCATTACAGAAACCCGTAACCGGATCCAAACCCAGATTGCAAACCTAAGCGCGCAGCGTGAGCAATGGCTGACCCAAGCGACCCAAGCCAGCACTGAATTGGTGAATGCCGAACAGACCCTAGCCAGCGCTACAGAAAAAAGCGTGCAGGCAGATCAGCAAGCCCAGACCCAAAACGATGCATTACCCGCCCTCGAAACGCGCTGGCGCGATGCGCAAGGGGCCTTAACCCGGGTGCATGCTCAAATCGCCCAGTTTGAACAGACGTGCACACTTGAAACCGCTCAGCAACAGCATGCGCAACGGCATTTACAGCAATGGCAACAAAGGCGCGAACGGCTGCACCACGAAGTTCGTTCACTGGCCGCGCCCGATCTGGCACAGCTTGAAGCATCGCGCATCCAAATCGCTGAACAAGGTGACCGTCTCCATCATCAGCAGCACTGTTTAAACGAAGCCCAGCAAGCCACCCTACAAACCGAGCAAGTGCTGCGCTCAGCCCAGCAACAGGGGCAAGCTGAAAGCGCCGCCCTACAGCAACTCGAAGCGCAGCTCAACGCCTTAAAGCAACTACAACAAAGCGTACAAGCCAACGATGCACTCCAGCCCTGGCTTGAGCAGCACAATTTTGCCACGGTGCCGCGCTTATGGCAAAAACTCCATATTGAACCAGGCTGGGAAACGGCGCTTGAGGCAGTATTACGCGAGCGCTTGGCCGCCCTTGAAATTGCAGATCTGGCGCAAACGCCTGCACTTATAGCTGGAGCGCCTGCCGCGAAACTCGCCTTTTTTGCGTCACCGCCAGCGCACCCGTTAACGCCGACCACGGCTACCGGTTTACGTCCGCTGTTCGCCTTCTTACGCATTAACGACCCCAATTTGCGCACGGTACTAGAGGACTGGCTCGCAGGTGTCTTTATTGCCGACACTCTGACGCAAGCGCTCGCCGAGCGCGCGCAACTGCCAGTTGGCTCAGTCTTTGTGGTGCCAGCGGGTCATCAGATCAGCCGGGTTGGCGTGCAATTCTATGCTGCGGACTCTGAGCAAGCAGGCCTGCTTGCGCGCTCGCAAGAAATTGAAAACTTGGACAAACAAGTGCGTGCGCAAAGCCTACTCACGGAGGACGTCAAAACCGGGGTGACACGGGCTGAAGCCGCCTGGCGTCAAGCCAATCAAACGCTAACCGAAGCCCGCGCACAGCTCGAACAGATCACCCAACATGGCCATGCCTTGCAACTAGCCGCACTGAAACTGACCCAAGCCGAAGAACGTTATACGGCACGCAGCGCACAAATCAATGAGGAGCTAGCGGAAGTCGTGGCGCACATTGAGACGCAACACGAACACCTCGCTCAAGCTGAAGATAACTTTAAACAGGCGCGCCAATCACTACTGGCGGCCCAGACAACGCTCAGCGATGAGCAACAGCGCTTTGGCACGCTTGAGCAAGCGCTAACTCAAGCGCGTCAGCAAGCCCGCGAACATGAGCGTAGTGCGCAAGAAGCACACTACGCAGTGCGCGTTGCAACCAATCGAATCGAGGAGTTAAAACGCCTGATCCAAGCCGCCCATGAGCAAGCTGAGCAGCACCAGACCACGCTACAGCAAACCCAGGCTGAACTCGAAGCAACCCATAGCCAAACTCTACAGGAAAGCCTAGAGGATGCGCTGAGCGCGCGCGTTGCCAAAGAACAAACGGTCTTGGCGGCACGCACCGAACTCGATACGCTTGGCGCACAACTCCGTACGACCGACGAGGCACGTTTAACGGCTGAGCGCAGCTTGCAGCCGCTACGCGAACAGATCACTGGACTACAACTCAAAACCCAAGCCGCACAACTGAATCAAACGCAATTTGACGAACAACTTGCTAGCGCCGGCGCCAACCAAGCTGAACTTGCCGCCAAACTCCCCCCAGAGCTTAAGCCCGCTGCTTTGCAAAGTGAGCTCACCCGCTTAAATCAGGCAATTCAGGCACTTGGCCCGGTCAATATGGCGGCGCTTGACGAATGCGCTGCCGCCCGTGAACGTAAGCAATTTCTGGATGCGCAATCCACCGATTTAAATAGCGCGATCGATACGCTTGAAACAGCCATTCGCAAAATCGACCAAGAAACACGTCTGCTCTTACAAAACACGTTTGATGAAGTGAACCGTCATTTTGGTGAACTTTTCCCACGCCTTTTTGGCGGCGGACAAGCAAAACTGTTGATGACTGGCGACGAAATTCTCGATGCTGGCGTACAAGTGATTGCCCAGCCGCCGGGCAAGAAAAACTCAACCATTCATTTACTTTCCGGCGGTGAAAAAGCACTGACGGCCACCGCTTTGGTGTTTGCATTGTTCCAACTGAACCCAGCGCCATTTTGTTTACTGGATGAAGTGGATGCCCCCCTTGATGATGCAAACACCGAACGTTTTGTCAATTTAGTGCGGGCGATGTCCAGCCACACGCAATTTCTGTTTATCTCACACAACAAAATTGCGATGGAAATGGCGCAACAACTGGTTGGCGTTACTATGCAAGAGCAGGGCGTTTCGCGCATTGTCGCAGTCGATATGGAGGCGGCAGCAAATTTTGTGGCCGCCGCCTGATGCACTGAGAACACTAGAGAAAGGGCAATGGACGAACTGCAATTCGCTTTAATCAGCGCGGGAATCTCGGTTTTACTGAGTGTGATCACTTACAACGCATGGCAACGGATTAAAATTTGGCGTGCTTTGCCACGTTCATTGCCAACTGAACTCAAACCAAAGGAACAGGCAGAAGGACTCTCTGATGAACTCGCCTTGCTTAATTCTGCACACACCAGCTTTCAGCCTCAAGCGGATAAGACACAGTACGACGAAGTAGCCAATGGAACAACCTTAAGCATACCCCCAGCCACCTATCCGCTAGCCGAGCCCACAAACGATCTGCCTCTAACCAGCGCTAATCATGATCCCAGGCTGGTGAGCATCATCGATCGCCGTATCGATTGCATTGTGCCATTACATCTGAGTGGGCCAATGGCTGCCGAAAAACTCATGCCACTGGCGCAACGGCTACGCCGCGCGGGCAACAAACCTATTTTTATCGAAGGCAAACCTAGCGACAACAGCGCCAACTGGCAAAGCTTACAGCCTGGTGGCCGTTATCAAGCTTTGCGTATTGCCGTACAGCTAGCTAATCGTTCCGGCCCATTAAACGAGCTAGAATTTTCTGAATTTATCACCGGCGCACAAAGCCTTGCCGACGCGCTAGATGCCGAATTAGATTGTCCCGATATGGCTGCAACTGTTGCTATGGCGCGCGAACTTGACGCCTTTGCCGCCCAATGTGATGTCCAGCTTTCAATCAATACAACCTCGGACGGCGCTCCTTGGTCAGCCCAATATATACAAGCCATTGCAACCCAGGACGGACTGCTGCTGTCACGCGACGGCATGCGCTTCATCAAACTCGATGCTAAGCAAAATCCAGTATTTGTATTGCAATTTAACAACATCAATTTCCTGCGAGACGATCTAACCTATAAAGGAGGTCAAAACATTACACTTTTACTTGATGTACCAGCCGCCGACGAGGAAGTTTTGCCGTTTAGGCTCATGTGTCACTATGCATCATCCCTCTCGCAACGCATTGGCGCACACTTAACCGATGACCGGCAACGCGCTTTGTCAGCAGCTGAATTAGCTGCAATCGAACAGCAACTAATCATTCTCTACGCCAAGCTTGAAAAAGTGGGTATGCCAGCTGGTTCGCCACTGGCACGGCGGCTGTTTATGTAGGCGTTACTTAAATAAATATAGGTTAATATTTAAACATAAAATAATCTAGATTTAAATTTGAATTGCAAGTATTAATTGGCAATTGTGCAAATAATTAAAATAAATGCCTTTATTTTATTTAAGAATATTCTTATATCCAATTCAAATTCCTTTAAGATACATTTCATTATTTTTTTATTTTGAGGTTTTAATGCAGTACTTTTGCAATTTAAATGCGGTGAATACGCTTGCCCAAATTAATATTCAGCGGAGTCAATTTATTGAATACGTACACACAACCTTACGAAAAACTATTTTTTATACAGTGATTATGTTAAGTGTTATAGTCAGTCCATTGGGACAGGCTATGAATAATGACCAGGATAAATCTAAATCATCAGATCAATCCAAATCGTCAGATCAATCTAAATCGTCAGATCAGAACTCTGAACTTAAAATAACCATCCCGATGCCGCGCAGAGGGTCTGACTCTCAATTACTTATACCAAGGGATAAACCTAGATCTAACTCTCGAACTTTATCGCCCACGACCCCAGCTAATATTGACTCAAACGAAATTAGTACAGGCAAAATCATGCTTGAGCAAAGTGAGCATTTGAAAAATGCCTTAGAGAAAAGACTCTCATCAAATAAATTAAAATTTGATGCCATAGAAAATTCAATAGATTTTAGTCACGAAGATTCTTTTGATTCCAATGTCTCTCTGGTACTGGGTGGTGAAAGATACTCAAGTTATACTAATTATTTTTCTCATCTTGATAATATCACAAAAGAAATAGGGAAATTTAATGAGGAAATACGAGAAGAGGGCAGCCCCGCAGTGCCAGTTTTCTATGATGCCAATCAAGATAATGAGTCGGTGATAGAGCTAATCACCCTCACTAAAAATTCTGGTCGCCCGGCAATAATTCGTGGGCTCGCCACAGCTGAAAAAGATGAAGATGCGGTTTCCCTTGGCCAATTTAATGAAATATTAGATACAAAAATCGAATCAATCCAACGTTTTACAAGTGAGGTTTTTACAGAAAATTTGAATCAAATGAATCACTTGAGTGCTAAGCTTAATTCATTATTCGAGATAAATGATCCTAGCCAAGTAGGACGGGGGGTACCTCCGCTTGCCTTGGGCCGGACTAGCCATGCGGCCGGCTCTGGAGCAATTGCATTTGGCGTGCGTGCGTTAGCCACAGGTGCCGGCGCTACTACATTTGGCAGCGGCTCACAAGCGGCCCGTGATCAGGCTTCATCATTTGGACATGAGGCTATTGCGAAAGGGTTCAACTCACTCGCCCTGGGTTGGCAGAGTATTAGCGATAGAGCCAATACCGTATCAGTAGGGGGACCAAACAATCTACGTCAAATTACTCATGTCCAGGATGGTGGCTATCCGACTGATGCGGTGAATGTTAGGCAACTTGACGAAAAATTAATCGAAGCCAAGGAACGAATAGAAAGTTCTAATTATAATAATATTAAAAAATCATATGAAGATTGGCATAATAAATTTTACTCTTTACAAAATGACATTGATAAATTAATGCCTATGGATGACAAGTTGACCAAATTAGAAGTCGAAATAGATAGAAAAATTAAGCAACAAGAGCTTGAATATTTAAATGAAAAAGATAGGGTAGATATATTAACTTATTTCAAAGATGAGAATGATGATGCGCTCTCAAAACTGCGTAGTCATTTGTCAAAAAATAATAATATTATAAATAATAATTCAGATTATAAATCAGCCAATAGTTCTGAAAAATCTGTTGGCAACAATAGGCATTTATTGAATATAAATTATCATAAAAACTTGGATGATCATATTCTTAGTTTGTTTCCTGAAGAAAAGTCAGGAGTCATCCTTAGAAATATTTCTCCTGGCAAGCTTGACAATGATGCGGCGACAATAAGTCAACTTCATGAGCAGTCGCAGAAATTTGATAAGCATATTACTAAAAACCATTCTCAAGTCCATGCGGAAATTAATCAATTTTCCACAGAATTAAATAGTTTTGCACAAGGCTTAACCTCCATAGAAACGGATATAGGACAAGTTAAAGAAAGAATCGCGCAGATTAGCCTGGATCTTACAGGAGCACCTAATCTTCAGTCCTATCTTAACGAGCGTCTTGACAGCTATGTTGACAGCCAAGATTTTGAAAACAGGCTAAGTACCAGCCCAGTATTAAGTCACATCTCAAGATCTAATCAAGCACTTCATCCATCTTCTATTGGAGCTGAGCTTCTTACTAAATTTGCTCAAGATTGTGACCCCTTAGGAAAAGGCAGTAATGCCCAATTTTTCTCAAATTCAAATACTCATCGTGCTCACCAAAAAACCTTCTTTAGCCCGATTAAAAGATCCACGATTTTCGAAAGAAGAAAAAATAAGCGAGGAATGTACCATAATGAAGGGAACTCAAGCGATAGTAGTGCAACCACCAACAAGCCCAGTACTTCTATATCTAACCGCCAACATACAGTATCTAGAAAAGCATTCAATATTTTGTCTAACGATGTAAAGAATTTGTACCATATGGTTAAATCTTTGAATCAAATAGGGCCTCCCCTTCATACGTTCCTTGAATCGACCATCAATAGTATGACGCAAGCAACTGAGATAACAGAAACTCTATTACACTCATCTAATCTTACAAGTGATATCGAGAGTATTTCAGATTTAGCATCCGATAGCGATACAGATACTAACGACACGACAACTTCTAACTCTAGTCCAGGAAATAAGCTAAAGAGAAAAGGCTTCAACTCGAACTTAGTGCCTATTCGTGAAAGCAGTAGTGAAGCACTAGCAAGTGTATTTCAAACTAACAATGTTGTTACAGATGCACAAGAAAATATTGAGACTAACGTAGCAATTGTCTCAAGTGCTACTACAGAGGCTAAAGAAAATATTACGGCCAACGTAGTAACTGTCGAAAACGCAACTATAGAGGCTAAAGAAAATATTGCAGCTAACGTAGTAACTGTCGCAAGCGCTACTACAGAGGCAAAAGAAAATATTACGGCCAACGTAGTAACTGTCGCAAGCGCAGCTACAGAGGCAAAAGAAAATATTGCAGCTAACGTAGTAACTGTCGCAAGCGCTACTACAGAGGCTAAAGAAAATACTACGGCCAACGTAGTAACTGTCGAAAACGCAACTACAGAGGCTAAAGAAAATATTGCAGCTAACGTAGTAACTGTCGCAAGCGCCACTACAGAAGCTAAAGAAAATATTGCAGCTAACGTAGTAACTGTCGCAAGCGCTACTACAGAAGCTAAAGAAAATATTGCAGCTAACGTAGTAACTGTCGAAAACACTACTACAGAGGCTAAAGAAAATATTACGGCTAACGTAGTAACTGTCGCAAGCGCTACTATAGAGGCTAAAGAAAATATTACGGCCAATGTAGTAACTGTCGAAAACTCTACTACAGAGGCTAAAGAAAATATTACGGCTAACGTAGTAACTGTCGCAAGCGCAACTATAGAGGCTAAAGAAAATATTTCAGCCAACGTAGTAACTGTCGAAAACGCTACTACAGAGGCTAAAGAAAATATTACGGCTAACGTAGTAACTGTCGCAAGCGCAACTATAGAGGCTAAAGAAAATATTTCAGCTAACGTAGTAACTGTCGCAAGCGCAACTATAGAGGCTAAAGAAAATATTGCAGCTAACGTAGTAACTGTCGCAAGCGCTACTACAGAGGCTAAAGAAAATATTACGGCTAACGTAGTAACTGTCGAAAACGCTACTACAGAAGCTAAAGAAAATATTGCAACCAACGTAGTAGCTGTAGCAAGCGCTACTACAGAGGCTAAAGAAAATATTGCAGCCAACGTAGTAACTGTCGCAAGCGCTACTACAGAGGCTAAAGAAAATATTACGGCTAACGTAGTAACTGTCGAAAACGCTACTACAGAAGCTAAAGAAAATATTACGGCTAACGTAGTAACTGTCGAAAACGCTACTACAGAAGCTAAAGAAAATATTACGGCTAACGTAGTAACTGTCGAAAACGCTACTACAGAAGCTAAAGAAAATATTGCAGCTAACGTAGTAACTGTCGCAAGCGCAACTACAGAGGCTAAAGAAAATATTGCAGCTAACGTAGTAACTGTCGAAAACGCTACTACAGAAGCTAAAGAAAATATTACGGCTGACGTAGTAACTATCGCAAACGCTACTGAAGATGCTAAAGTAAGTATCGCTGATAAGACAGCTGATTTTATGAGAACAGCTACAGCAGCCGAGCAAAACATCATTGCTAGTAAAGATAAACTCGTAGCTTTAGGAGAAAAATTTGACAATGTCGAGCTACGATTGAATACGATTGATGCAAATGTAACCCCTAGCAATGCGGTACTTTACGATAATCAAAAACGTAATAGCGTTACTCTAGGTGGCGCCGATTCAACAACTCCTGTCATAGTCTCTAACGTAGCGCGAGGCGAAATATCAGAAGACAGCACTGATGCAGTCAACGGGGCTCAGCTTTTTGAGAGTATCAATTATTCAACGACCAAATCAGCACAATACACAGACCAGCGTTTTTCTGAAATGGGGCAAAACATAAATGAAATGCGCCAAAGCATCAACAACGTAGCAAACCACGCCTATTCAGGCGTAGCTGCCGCCATGGCTATGCCCAGCATGGGGCCAGCCCGCCCTGGCCACACCATGGTAAGCATCGGCACCGCAAGCTTTAAAGGACGCAAAGCAACCGGCGTTGGCGTGACTTACCGTTCACGCGGAGGGCAGATGATGATTAATGCTGCTGCTTCAAAAGCGGGCTCAGACACAGGGCTGCGTGTACAGGTTGGTTATGAGTTTTAAGCTAGCGGGCGTTCATGTCCGCAGCAAGCCTTGCGTGAATCCCGTAGCGCTTGGTCTAGCTGCCCGCGATCAGCGCTACAAGAGCGGGCTACCCTTTCTAGCGGATCAACGGCATGAGCAATAACTAAAAACTCGAACATAAAGGCTGCTCCTTTAATCTGGTGCGGATAGTGGGCAACGCCTGCTATGTTGCACCGGTTCAAAGCAGCATCAAGTTGACTCATGTCTTGCGCCATACTCTGTTGAAAACGTATGATCGAGCGGCTCGGATCTTCGATTGAAGTCCGAGCTGTTTCGTTTAAAGGATTTATTTCAGAGAGAACTGTGATCGCGCGATGGTATTCGCTTCATCAAACTGGATGCTAAGCAAAGCTCTGCCTTTGTGTTGCAATTTAACAACATCAATTTCTTAATTTCTTGCCAGATGAACTAACATATAGAAGGAGTAAAAGCGTTATTTTTTTACTCGATGCGCCTTGTTGGCGAAGCAAACTCGCCGTTTAGGTCAATGTATAATTATGCAACGTTCCTCTCGCAACGCATTGGCGTCCACTTAACGGATGACCGTCGGAACGCTTTGCCACCGGCTGCACGGGCCGCAATTGAGCAGCAATTAAGGCTCTCTACACTAAGCTTGAAGAAGCAAACATACCCGTTGGTTTACCGCTAGCGCGACGGTTATTTATTTAATTCCAATTAAAATATTTAGGCATAAAAACCTAATTTTTATTTTGAAAAAATAAAAATAATATATTTAAATACCAATAAATTCCTTTTGCTTTACATTTTTAAGACTATTATTATGTATAGCTAAGTTTTTACTCATCTAAACTTAAAGTATATTTTTTTGTTTTCGCTTTAATTTGAGGTATTTAATGTACTATCGTTGTAAATCATATCATAGCCCCCTGTGCCATCAAAGTCAGGCAGAAAAAAATAATTTTTTCTCCTGTTGTCTACATAAATTTATAATTTTTCTTATAGTGATCAGTTTAGGGCTTATTAATAGTAAATTAGTTTATTCAGCTGAGAACTCCGAATCGGCTTCGGATTTACTGAATTCTGCTATGAGTCCGGAAAGGCCTAGTTCATTGACAAGTTCCGCTGATGCAGGAATTTCACGTAAAGAAAAAGTGGATCTAAAACGAAATTCAAGTAGTAAAGAATTATTAGATAAAATAATATCTGATACGGAAATTTTATGGGCGAAAGATGCAAGACGAATGAGAGATAGCATGTCTTCGATGTCTTCTATTTCTTCTCCACCAGAAGAATCGGATGAAATTTATATGACATCCTCTACCTCAGGAATCAATCATAGCCTAATGCAAGATGATAGCTTAATCACAACAAGTGATGCTTTACTTGACGAAAGTCATAATTTGTTCCAGCAACTGAAAAGCACTACACAAACATATAAAGAAGAAATAGAAGAGTTAGAGGCTGAAGGTAAACAAGTGCATTATGGTTTACATTCTCAGGTAGATACAGATATAGGAACCGCGATCGGATTTCAGGCTAAAGTACACAAAAACGCAAATAACTCAGTTGCGATTGGCGACTATAGTGAAGCCAACGTAAAAAATGTCGTATCAGTTGGTAATTCGGCGTCTAAACGAAAAATTGTCCATGTGGAACATGGTAGACGGAATAGTGATGCCGCAACGGTAGGACAAGTAAGAAGTATGGCAGTTTTGTATGATGAAAATTCTGATGACCCTGAATTTGACAAAATCACGCTCTCAAAAAAACCGGATGGAAATAAGCTCGTGAAAATTTCTGGCGTAGCACCGGCTAAAAGTGATAACGATGCAGTTAATCAAGGGCAAATCAACGACCTGATTATGCATATTACCCCAGAAGAAGGTTCTCGTATTATGGAAAATATGGGAAGTGCTCTGAACTCTCCCCCAATTTATATGGTGCCGGAAATTCCAGAAGCGCTGGGAACTCAAAGAATTCCAGCGTCTATTTTAATGGGTGGACGTCAAATTCGTGGTGTAGAAGCGGGTACTGCCGAAAATGATGTAGTCGTGATGGGCCAATTGGAAGGCATTTTTAGGGGGGCTATAAATGTAGGCATTGCAAATCTTATTGAACCATTTTACATTAAAAAATCCAATGAAAATATAATTGACTTTTCAACTAATGATCCTTCTGATTCCAAAAAAAGGATGCTCTCAATATTAAATGGAATTGCGCCAGGGGACTCTGAGTATTCAGCAGTAAATAAGGGACAACTAGACCTGCTAGATAAAAAATTTGATTCATTACAAAGACAAGCTTCACTTGTTAAATTTAGCCATGATAAAGAGTTGGTTAGCTTTATTTCAAACTATAACAATCCAGTAAGGTTAACTGGTATCGCAGACGGCATAGAAGATAATGATGCAGTTAACCGTCAACAATTGGATGGTGAAGTCAATAAATTAAATCAAGCGATTATAGAAAAACAACGTTTTATCACAAATTTGGATAATCATTTATATAAATTATCAAATGATTACCATGATACCCGAGAAAACTTAAAGAAAGAATTATCAAAAATAATTGAAGCAGACTCTAATAAGTATAGAAAGGACCTGCAATATTCTATTGTTTTAACCGAGGCAATACAAAAAGACAATGATAAAATAAAAGAAAAACAAGAAGAATTTCAGGAAAAATTGGAAGGGAAAGTCAGCCAAACACATTTTGACGAAGCTACTATTATAGCTAAAGGATTATCCGAAATAAGGGAACGTACTGAAAATAATTTATTTGATAAAATTTTTGATCTATCTGGAAAACTTAAAAATATTGAAAAAAAAGTAGATATTTCTATCGTGAAATCTAAAAACGATTTAAAATCAGAAAAGTTAGATGAGTTATTTTTAACTGTAGAGACAGTAGAAAGTCGTTTAGGTCAAGCTGAGATTGATATTGATAGGCTTAATAATGTATCTATGGGACTGCAAGATTCTATAGATACAATGAATCTTAGAGAAATTCCTAGTGAAGCACAAATTAAGCAAGCAGTTTTAAACGAATTTGATATACTAACAGGTAATAGCCCATTGCTACCTCTTAGCCAGGAGCTATCAGACTCAGAAAGTCAATCTTCAGATAATGAAAATCCGCGCAATAAGCGCAATAGTATGTTTTTTACGGCTGATAACAAACAGGCTTTCAGTCCCTATCCTACTTTTTCATCCGTAATGGGTGCATTGCCGGGAAATAGCGATATTCATACAGACAATTCTACGAAAGATGATCCACAATCTGAGGATGATTTATCTCTCCCTCCCAAAAGGCCTCGACCTTTAAAAGAGCTTTCTATTGATTCAGATTTAGCAAATTCTGTATTTAGATCTACCGTTTCTACTGAAATAAGCGCTCAAAGCAATACTGAAAACAGAAAAGCTGAACAGGCCAGAAAAGAAACCGCGGCGGAAGCTCTAGAGAATATATCCACTCAACAAACTGTCCTTGCTGACAAAGATACGGTTGCAGAAGCTAAACAAATAGTCCTTACTGACAAAGATACTGTTGCAGAAGCCAAACAAACGGTCCTTGCTGACAAAGACACTGTTTCAGACGCTAAACAAACTGTCCTTACCGACAAAGATAGGGTTGTAGTAGCTAAGCAAACTGTCCTTGCTGACACCGATACGGTTGCAGAAGCTAAACAAACTGTCCTTGCTGACAAAGACACTGTTGCAGAGGCTAAACAAACTGTCCTTACTGACAAAGATACGGTTGCAGTAGTTAAGCAAACTGTCCTTGCTGACACCGATACAGTTGCAGAAGCTAGACAAACGGTCCTTACTGACAAAGACACTGTTGCAGAAGCTAAACAAACGGTCCTTGCTGACAAAGACACTGTTGCAGAGGCTAAACAAACTGTCCTTACTGACAAAGATACGGTTGCAATAGCTAAACAAACTGTCCTTACTGACAAAGATAGGGTTGCAGAAGCTAAGCAAACTGTCCTTACTGACAAAGACACTGTTGCAGAAGCTAAACAAACTGTCCTTACTGACAAAGATACGGTTGCAATAGCTAAGCAAACTGTCCTTGCTGACACCGATACAGTTGCAGAAGCTAAGCAAACTATCCTTGCCAACAAAGACGTGGCTGTAGAGTCTACGCAAACTATCCTTGCATTTGAGAGGCTTACAAAAAATATGGCTGCCTCTGCCTTTCCCTCAGGAAGCCATAGCAATGCGGTACTCTACAATGATGAGCAACGTAATAGCGTTACCCTAGGCGGCACCGATTCAGAAACTCCGGTCAAACTCTCTAACGTAGCTCCTGGAAAAATATCAGAAGACAGCACCGATGCAACCAACGGGGCTCAGCTTTTCCAGAGCACTTTGTATTCAGTGAATAAATCAATGCAATACACAGACCACCGCTTTTCTGAAGTTGTGCAAGGCATGAATTACATGCGCCAAAGCATCAACAACGTAGCAAACCACGCCTATTCAGGTGTAGCCGCCGCCATGGCTATGCCCAGCATGGGGCCAACCCGTCCTGGTGGCACCATGGTAAGCATAGGCACTGCAAGCTTTAAAGGACGCAAAGCAACCGGCGTTGGCGTGACTTACCGTTCACGCGGTGGCCAAATGATTATTAATGCGGCTGCTTCAAAAGCGGGCTCAGACACAGGCATGCGTGTACAGGTTGGTTATGAGTTTTAAGCTAGCGGGCATTGATGTCCGCGGTAAGCCTTGCGTAAATCTCGTAGTGCTTGGTCTAGCTGCCCGCGATCAGTGCTACGAGAGCGAGCGACCCTTTCTAGCTGATCAGCGGTATGAGCAATAGCGGAAAACTTGCACATCAGGGCTGACCCTTTAATCTGGTGCGCATAGTGGGCAACGCCTGCCATGTCGCACCGGTTCAAAGCAGCATCAAGTTGACTCATATCTTGCGCCATACTCTGTTGAAAACGTATGATCAAGCAGCTCGGATCTTCGATTGAAGTCCGAGCTGTTTCGTTTAAAGGATTTATTTCAGAGAGGACTGTGGGCTTATCCGAAGTGCTGTCGACGCTACTCTCAGGGCCATGCAATGGCGCCCAAACCTCCAACATACGTTGCAGCACCGCACTGTCTAATGGTTTACTCAATACGCCGTCCATCCCACTTGCAAAACATTGTGTCTGATGCGTATTATCAGTAGCTGCAGAAAGAGCGAGGAGGGCAGTACGAGGGTAATTTGAACCCCGCTGTTGTTCCATACGTCTAATCTCACGCGCAACTGTATACCCATCAAGATCAGGCAATGAACAATCCATCAGCACAAGTGGAAATGAATGCTCTTGCCACATTTTTAAGCCTTGCGTGCCATTCGTGGCCAGTACGGCACGATAGCCAAGCGCGCTAATTTGCTCGAGTACGATAGATTGGATGGCAATGTGATCTTCAATCACAAGCACCGTGGGTGCAGTGGCGGTAGGTGCAGAAGCTTGCGCGACTATGCTCAGTGACGGCCGTTGATCAACCTGTTGTTGCGGGTGATTTGAATTCCATTGCAGCACCTGTATAGGCACCCGCACACAGACTGTTGTGCCTTGCCCTCGTACACTTTCAATCGTAATGCTGCCGCCCATACGTTGAATAAGCTTATTTGAAATCATCAACCCTAAGCCAGAACCGCCATAGCGACGGGTGATTGAATGATTGGCTTGTGAGAAAGGGCGAAATAGACGGGTTTGCTGCCGCGGGCAAATTCCAATCCCAGTATCGCGCACCTCGACGATGAGTTCAGCTGTATTTTCAATAAAATTAGATTTATCTATTACGAGCTTCAAAGTCACTGAGCCTTTAGCTGTAAATTTAACTGCATTGGCCAGCAAATTAACGCAAATTTGCTTGAGCCGCAAAGCATCTATGCTAATCCGCTCGGGCAGGTTTTCGCTCATATCTATAAAAATCGGCAAACGCTTATTGGCAGCAGGTGCGGCCACGACATCGATCGCTTCTTTAGCAAATTTCGCTAGTTGTACCGGAATTTTTTTAAGCGGCAGCTCACCCTCATTGTTTAACGTATCATTAAGTAATAGCAGCAATGATTGGGCCGTTGATTCCGTCACGGCAATCAAGCGCGATTGCCGTCTTGCATCACCAGAAAATCGTTTAAGCAGTTCAACGGCACTGATAATCGCACTAATCGGCGTGCGTAATTCATGACTGAAAGCAGCCAGCAACAGGGATTTTTCTTTTACTGTTTCGGACGCTTTTCTATGGGCCTGCCACACATGAAAAACTAAGCAAATAAAAATGATTGAGCTTATCGCTAGCACCAGGGCTTCATGATACGAGCGATAAAATGAACTGTGTTGTGCCACTGTGTGAGACGCGGACTGGGCTTCGGAAGGCTGAGGCGAGAGATAAATCCAGCGCTGTTCAATCTCATCTTTTTGTGCGGCTGAGAGCATCGCGAGCGATTTATCTAAAATATCTCGCAATAAAGCAAGATCACCTCGCACCCCCAGGCGGCCAATAATCGGTAAATTAGGGACTTTACTTGAATAAAAAAGCACACCACGGTACTTTGTATTCATTAAACCATAAAAATTTATGCCAAACCCTAGCGCTGCGTAAGCTTGGCCTTCGGCAACAGCAGCTAGGGCAGCTTCTGGCGAGGCAACCTCTAAGAATTTAATGTCGGGATGATATCGACCTAGCCAATGCGCATAAAATGCACGGTTACTGATTGCCACTACATAGCCGGCAAGTTGTTGCAAATCGGCGGTCACCGGCGCCTCACCCTTGGTAATGAGAACGCTTGAACCACTGAAATAAGGGCGGGTGCAACGCATATAGTCCAATGCTTCATCCACGTCAGGAAAACCATACGCGACGGGTAATAAATCTACATGACCCTCTCGCAATTTTTTGAGCGATGCCTGCAAGGAGCGGGTGGGTACCGGCTGAAATTGCAAACCACTGATTTGTGTAATAGCCTGTAGATACCCAGCGGTTAAACCTTGATGTTGGCCGTGTTCGATAAATTCAATCGGTCCCCAATCCGGCGCAACCGCAATCCGCACCACTGGATGCTGGTTAAGCCAAGTCTGCTCCTCAGCGGAAAAGCCGATTTTATGCTCGGTGCCATACGCGTGAGTCGAGATCGTATAAGCCCAAACGAATAGCACCGACCACACCCAGTAGCAGTGTCCACAACTTAAATAACCTGTGTTCATGAGAAATTTGACGACGCTTTAGTATGCCTCATGATTACCCAAGAAATCTTAGCCACTCAGGCACATAATTTGAAACATTTTGATTGTCTCATGCAAAGCCATGAATCCGTGCCATAAAGCAGTAGAACCAGGGGGAAATCATGCTTGCGGGCTGTAGTATAGCGGGCAATTATTTACAACCTCTAGAGCTTCTTCTCAGCTATTGGTGGCTAATCATGAGGTATTCTGCATCACTACCCTAGTGAAGAACGTCCATAGCCAAAGATAAGACTTGACAAGTTTAGTGGTTAACCATAGTTTTTTTTCCAATCTGCTTTCATTTTCTTATATACAGAATTACTTTCCGCTTCTTGCCATTTTTTACGAAAAATAGCAGCACTCTCGGCTTTTACAGGGTCTTCCGGCGAACGCGGCAATTCTTCTCCGTTTTGCGGATCGTATTTTCTTCCACCTGCATGATTTGCATATCGGCGCGCGCGCGTATACCCCATTTGCAGAAATTTACGTGCCATATCCGCCCCGACGAAATCTACTTTTGCTAGATATGCTTGAAAAAGCTCAAAGATTTTAGTGCTGCTTATTTCGGAAATCGAAGCATCTTTGAAACGCCAATGGGGCAAAATTTCTGATTTGTAAGGCTGACATAAAAGAACACCTTGTTCGCCTTTGCCAACTTTATATTTTTCAGGATGTAATCGATAATCTGTTTCAGCATTCCATAAATAGGTATCCTGAATAGCATTCCAGTTCTCTATTTTATGCTGTTTGGTAGAAGGTTTGTAGGCCATAAGGGAAACCCCAATATTGAAAATAATTTTTTTCTTAAGTGGCTATCATTCTCTTATTTTGTATGAATGCAGTCAAATTCATAAAATAGCCGTACACAAAATCAAACGCATTGATCAGGACCTTACATGAGGGCAACTTCAGCTTCTGTTGGCCATGAATTTTTCTCCAAAGTGAGCATTAGGATAGGCTAAATGGAGGTGAGAGCAATAGCCTTTTTGCTGATAGAAAAATATCATATAGCCAACGATAATAAAATAAAAACATTTTTCTTGTTTTCCGACAGCCGTGCTACTAGAATCCAATAGATTCCCTTTAATTCTATCGATATCTTTGGCAGAATCGGCTTCAATCTAATTTTTGTACACTTTTTATAGCCAATGAATGGCAGCAAAACTGCGGTAGCGGTGTTCGTTCAAGTCGCTTTGATTTAATCCAATTAATACGATCAAAGAAATAGAGGCTAAATATGTTGGGCAAAATATTTCACTCGACGTTACCCGAAAACGTTACGCGCAACCTAGGCGAGTTTTATTTAGGCCAAGCTCGTACTGAGAAAGAACAGGGACACTTTGAGGTAGCGCTGGCTTTATACGATCAAGTGAAAGAAACCCTGATGTCACTTGGGAGCGTAAAAGAAGCGTTGAGAAAAGCGCAAAATCCCCAAACATTAGCCGATGAGACGGTGCGATCCATGATGGCCGATGCCTATTTCGAACGTGGGGAAATATTAGAAGATTTAAAGTCATTTGACAAAGCACGAGCCAGCTACTTTAAAGCTGAAAAGTGGGGCCACGAAGGCGCCAAACATCGTGCGCAAGCTTCGCCATCTCTGCTATCAGGACATAGCGCCCACTCCAGTAGCTCAGGGTGGGGGCGCTTTAGGTCGCCATCCGTTTCTACTCCGCCCCCTCAATTAAGCATTTCTGCGGCTTTTGTCGCGCCGGTTTCTCAGTTGAGGGCGATTGCCAATGTAGGACTCGAAACCCCAATTTTAGAGGCTCCGGCCTTACAATTTTTTAGAGAAAATCTAGCCACGCCGGTGATGAAAGATGCGCTGCCCGCAGTGGGCGCGCGTCCCAAGGATCTGCAGCAGTTAGCGCATGCTCTTACTCTATTATCGTTGCACCTGCAGAGGAATGAGGCTTTTGAAAAAATTGAATTCGCTGACGAGGCGCGCGCTTGGTTGCATAACGTAGAAAAGGATGGCGCCGAAGTAAAACGGCTCTATAGCCTTGCTACCGATGTCATCCGTGTGTTTGTCGACGATGAACTGCAAGAGCTCTCAGTCGCTGAAGTGGTGGTACTTGCCCCCGGTCTTACAAAAGAGCTATTTAACGCGTTACTCAAAAGATTGATCAATGGAATTCAGCAAAGTACGTTGTTAGAAACCGATTTACTCAACGGCTTAGCTGAGATGATCCATAACGCTGCCTCTGAGTATCTGGATGCAGATGATTTAGTCAAAATTTTAGAGATCGTTAGCGAGCGCTTGCAAAAAACCCATGGTCAAAGCGAAGATCATTTGTATCACTTAACCTACGCGTTAGCTCGTATTTTAGATGCGATGGCGGATTATGTAAAAGACGTAGACCGTGAACGACTGCGCGAGCCGTTATTGAGCTACCTAAAAAGTTTACAAGGCAGCAGCAACCCCTACCTGGTTTATCAAGCGGCTTACGCTTGTCAAGCTTTAGCCTATGTACCTGATGATGAAACCCCTTGGCAGGGAGCGATACGCCGCGGCAGTAGCATCCTCAAAGGGGTCTCAGGGTTAGTCAGCGCCGTCAAAGGGTTTGATCTAAATCAAGTTGTAGAAAGTTTGGGCAATATATACGAAGGGGTGGGAGGTACCAGCGGGATCGTCGAAACGGTGGGCGATGTGTATCAGCAGGTTAAATCGTTAGCTGAAGGCGGACAAGATTTTGTGAGTTGCCTAAAAGAAGGGTTAACGTTTAACAAAAAAGAGACCTGGTATAAAGCCTTAGAAGGCGTTGATGTACTGCTGCAACAGCGCAAGCTGAGTGACTTCGAAGAATTTGTGCGCCAAGCCTCTTGCCGTCGACATAAAGCATTTCAATGGGGCTTAAGTGAGCGCCTGGGCCAATTAGCGGCTAACTCGGAGTTAGATCAAGAGACTCAGCAAGGTGCCTTGCGTTTTTTAGAGGATCTTTATGCAAACGACGCGCAGTGGGGTACGCAAGCCTTTGCTAAAAAGAGAGTTATCCAAATTATCAGAGAATTAGCCATTGACTCGCCAGTTACAGAGGAAGCGAGAAAATTGCTCGCTCGTTTAACTAACGAAATCGACTCCCAAAAAAGAGCGTTCTATGAATCTTGTCTAAAAGATGCAGCGACAGGCCCTTACCCTCTTTATAAGCGGGTACTTGCAACGTCCTCTCCCACGCTGCTTGAGCGCGCTCAAAATACGCCCAAGGTTGAAGATGATTTGCGCCAACTGAAAAGAGAGCGTCTAAAAGCATGGAAAAAGGACGAAAGACTTTACGTCAGGCCACAGGGTAAAGCCAATTTTCATGATATTAAGACATTTGATTTAATGGCTGAAGCCAATCAATTTCTCAACAGCGCCGATAAAAAAGTCTTATTGCTATTAGGGGACTCTGGAGCAGGTAAGTCAACGTTCAACTGTGCTCTTGAAGCCGATTTATGGAATGCCTATCTAAAAGATCCAAACAATCCAACAAAAGATCGTATTCCCTTATTCATTGCCTTACCCGAAATTGACAATCCAACGCATGAGTTAGTGGAGAAACATCTCCATCTGAAGGGCTTCAGCCAGAAGCAGATACGGGAATTAAAGAGCCATCACGAATTCGTCTTTATTTTAGATAGCTATGATGAAAGTCAACAGTCTAAAAATTTATATCTCAGCAATAAGATGAATCAAGAGGGCGGGTGGCAAGGACAAGTCATTATTGGCTGCCGCTCTGAATATTATGGTGAAGATGATCGAGTTCGTTTTGCACCTGCAGATGCCACGCAGTTGCAAAAAATCGTCGTAGCGCCGTTTTCAGAGACAGAGATTAACCGATATACAGAGGCCTATGCGAAAGCAAATCCACTGGGTTGGACAGCAGAACGCTACCAAGACGTGCTAAAAAGTATTCCCAATTTAAAAGAGTTGGTGGCCAATCCTTTTATGCTGAAAATTACATTAGACGTGTTACCGGCTCTGGAAAACCAAGAGCACAATCTATCGACTACTGGCCTAACCCGAATGGCGTTATATGACCAGTTCGTCGAACAGTGGTTCGAGCGTGCAAAACAACGATTTTTAAGGGAAAAAACGCTTGAGGGCCAAGAAAAGAAAGTCTTTGAAGAATTGATTGATGAGGGTTTTACCAAGAATGGTATTGCCTTTGTAAAGAAGCTCGCGGTTCAACTTTATGAAAGGCAAAAGGGCAATCCGGTGGTTAAATATGTCCGTTTTGAAGACCAAGAGACATGGAAAGCGGATTTTTTTGGTTCAGAAGATGAAAAGAGGTTACTGCGAGAAGCTTGGCCATTAAGCCGTAACAAAGATCGCTATCAGTTTATCCATAAATCGTTGTTGGAATATTTTATCGCACGTGCGGTATTTGAGCCTGGGCAAAGCGAGTTGATTGCCGCGGAGATGGCGGGTTCAAGTCCTCAAGAGAAAAAGAGGGCGCGTCGCCTGAGCTTTGAGAGTCAACATTCTCTTGATGAAAGGACTATTTCAGTTGAGCAGGACTTGTTAGATTCGCCGTTGGCTCGTAAGAATTTTGTGAGTCAACCGGCGGTTATCGGATTTCTAGCTGAGCGCGCCCAGAAGGAGCCCTTATTTAAGAAGCAATTGCTGGCTGTAATTGAGCGCTCGAAAACCATCGATCAGGATCAAGCGACCCATAGCTCGATCCGTAAAGCTGCCGCCAATGCAATCACTGTGTTAGTCAAAGCGGGGATCAATTTTAATCATCAAGATTTGCAGAAAATCCAGGTGCCAGGGTCAGATCTGAGTGGCGGCATGTTCGATCATGCTCAATTGCAAGGAGCGGATTTAAGGCATGTCAAACTTCGGAATACATGGCTGCGCGAGGCGAATTTAAGCGGCGCTCAGATGGCCGGCGTACAGTTTGGCGAATGGCCATTTCTCGCAGAAGAGAGCCAGGTGGGATCCTGTGCGTATGCATTGGATGGGACAGCATGCGCTGTGGGCCTGAGTAGTGGCAAGATCAGCGTCTATGCTACTTCAAACTGGGTAAAAATTCGTACCTTAAGCGGCCATCGCGGTGCGCTTTGGAGCGTTGCCTATTCGCCGAAAAACGATCAAATTGCCGCTGGTGGCCAAGACAAGAAAGTCAGGCTGTGGGACGTAGCAAGCGGAACTTGCCGCTACACCTTAAGCGGCCATAGCGGTGAGGTGACCAGTGTCGTGTATTCGCCCAAAGGTGATCTGGTCGCCTCGGGTGGTGACAAGACCGTGCGCTTGTGGGACGTAGAAACGGGTGCTGCTCTCCGGACCTTAAGCGGCCATCGCGGCAAGATTACTAGCGTTGCTTATGCGCCGAAAGAATGGCAGGTCGCCTCTGGCAGTGAAGACAATACGGTGCGGTTATGGGACATAGAAAGTGGCGCTTGCCGCTACACCTTACGTGGCCACGATGATGAGGTGACCAGCGTGGTGTATTCGCCACAAGGAGATCAGCTGGCTTCTGGCAGTGATGACAATACAGTGCGGTTGTGGGACGTAAAAACTGGAGCTTGCCAGTACATTTTAAGCGGCCATAATTATCCGGTGACTAGCGTCGCGTACTCACCGAAAGGAGATCAAATTGCCTCTGGTAGTCATGACAAGACAGTGCGACTGTGGGACGTAGCCACCGGTACTTTTCGTCATACCTTAAGCGGCCATAGCCATTGGGTTCGGAGCGTCGCGTATGCACCAAAAGGAGATCAAATCGCCTCTGGCAGTAATGACGGTACAGTGCGGCTATGGGATGTGGAAATCGAAGCTGGCCGCACCTTAAGCGGCCATAGCGGTGAGGTGAATAGCGTTGTATATGCGCCCAAAGGCAAGCAACTCGCCTCTGGCAGTGAAGACAATACAGTGCGGCTATGGGATGTAGAAACTGGCGTGTGTCGCCACACTTTAAGTGGCTATAGCGTTGGAGTTCCTTGCATCTTTGGGATTACTAGCGTCGCGTATTCACCGCAAGGCGATCAGATTGCCTCTGGTAGTTGGGACGATAGAATACGGCTGTGGGACGTAGAAACCGGAGCTTGCCGTCACACTTTAATCGGCCATCGTGGTACGGTTTTTAGCGTGGCGTATTCGCCGACCGGCGAGCAACTCGCCTCTGGCAGTGAAGACAAGTCAGTGCGGTTGTGGGACGCAAAAACTGGAACTCGCCGCCACACCTTGAAGGGCCATAAAAATGACGTTAAGAGCGTCATATACTCCCCGACAGGAGCTCAACTTGCCTCTGGCAGTGAAGACAAGACGGTACGGCTATGGGATGTAGCAACCGGAGTGTGCCGCTATACCCTGAAAGGCCATAAAGGTAATGTGAATAGCGTCGTATATTCGCCAGCAGGTGAGCAACTCGCCTCTGGCAGTGAAGACAAAACAGTGCGCCTGTGGGACGTAGAAACGGGAACGTGCCGTCACACCTTGAAAGGCCATAAAGGTGATGTGAATAGCGTCGTGTATTCGCCCAAAGGAGACCAACTCGCCTCTGGCAGCGAAGACAAAACAGTGCGGCTGTGGTCGGTTGAAAGCGGCCGCTGTCAGATGGTGATTGAAGGGTGTAACGGTGCGGTGATGAGTGTCGCCTGGAAAGAGGCTTCCTCCGGCCACTATTTGGTAACCGGCAGTGCTGATAAAGCAGTACGACAGTGGCAAGTGATAAAGGCGGGAGATCAATATAAGGCCTTTCTATGCTGGAGTTCGACGCATGATATTCTTACGGCGACGGGTACTTTAATCGAAAACATACAGGGCTTAAGTGAGCTCAATGAGCAGCTATTAAAGCAGCGCGGAGCAATCTTGCTTGAAAAAAATAAAGGCAGCGCAGTCTCTGCCGAAGAAGGCGCTGACGAAATAGCCTCTGATGAGGAGGGCTCTTGGTCAACAGCCTCTGACAATGATCATGAAAGTGTTGCAGAAGTGCTTTGAGAGAAAAACCGCGAAAGACTAGCCTGTGTGATTTCGCGGGAACGGTATGCCAACGTTATGTAAGTGTTTTAATGCTATCGCTAAATCGGGTCACGGTCAGATAAGATCACGACTAGCACACTTGAAGGAGATGCGATGGATATCGACAACGAAGCTATCGACGAAGTGGTATTGGCGCTGCTTCACTTGAATTTATGCGACCAGAACCGAGCCTGGAAAGGCTTAGACTGGCCAGCACTGAAACGGCTGCACATCAAAGGTCTCATCCACGACCCAGTCAGCCGTGCGAAGTCGGTGGGGCTGACGGAAGAAGGGTTGCACGAAGCTGAACGACTGTTCACAAAGTATTTTGTGCGCCGGAATCCAGAGTCGGAAGGCCAATGCAGTTGATGTATCTTGCGAAAGATGATTTGAAACTCATTGCTCCGCTTGGTGGAGGAACAAAGCATCGTCAATAAAAAGACTGAAACACTGAAGCTATTCAGTGGACTCCAAAATAGAAAAGGAAAAGAAAGTGTTTAATCTTATCGCCGGAGTACGTTCGTCATCGCCCGCCCCTTCGTCGCGGCATCTAGCCATCTCTTCGCAGCATCTGTTAGGCCAGGCACGCGCGCATCAAGCGATGAGAAATGTAGAAGAAGCAAAAAAATCGTACTCAGATGCGGTAAATAAGGCTAAAACCGAACATGAAAAAAAGCCTGGTGATCTGCAAGCAAAAGAAGCTTTTGATGTGATACGTAACGAGTTCTTCACTTTTCTAAATGGGCTTCAAGAGCCAACTGCAGCGGCTAACGTTGAGGAACACAGCCCGACTTCTCCCATCCCAGATCAATTGCTTCCGATCAGCCGGAACGATGCAACTCCACAGAGGCCGCTATCGGCGCAAAGGGCGCAGGATGCTTCTATCGCTTTATCTAAGCCTGATTTTTTCGAGAAACGGTCCTCACTGAGTGAATTAGGTTTAGTTCAGGCGGCCACGCCTGCTGAGGAAAAAAGCGGGCTGGTAGATTATCTATTTGAAAAGGCGCTATCAACGCTGGGCTCCTTAGAAGTATCGAATAAACCCAGCCTGTTTCTGGTGTACGCCCACGACAATCCATCTTATGGAAAGGCTGAGGCCGCTATTTCTAGATATTTAATCGATAAGCTATCTCAAATTCGGGTCAACCTGTATTCGGATCAAACCCCGATGGGGCAACTGCATTCAAGTTTGCCTCAAGCGCTGAAAGCAGACAGCAAGCTAGAAGATATCTTAATTAGTCAGCTTTGTTTATTGCCTACTCAGTTGCGAGAAGATGTAGAACCGGTCTATAAGGTCGTCGTGTGTTGTTCTGAAGTATTAGGCAAGTACCTTAAAGACTGGCCATACTATGATAGTTTTTATCAGCATCTTCGTGAAGCCTATCGTCAAGACTGTGAGAAACTGGGCACTTCGGCAATCCGTGAGGTGATTAGAAAATTTTCTCAAGACGAAAAATATAAGGCAGGCTTTCACCATGTGTTGACAGAAATGGCTTTTTTGCAAATCCGAGCAGAACAGCTTAGAGATCAGCACGGCATTATTCCCGTTTCGTTAACCCCCAAGAGCTATCAGCACTGCCTGGCGCATTTTGTTGAACGGACCCGGGTGCGCATGGACGATATTTCCCGATTTGAGGAAGAAGCCAATGCGGGCCGAGCCGCCATGTATCCGAATCAAAGTCGGCATTGGGTGCTATTTAAGCTGATCGAGCGGTTGTTAGTAAACAGCGATGAGGCGAAAACGTTTTTGAACCAGTTTTGGCAAGGGTACAGCACTTGCCTTGCCCGGTTAAAGGATGAATCAACAACGTTTGACGAGCTGGAGTTTGTCAAGCTCGTAGATGCCATTTTTGATGGCATACGGACAGAGTTACACCGTCGGATTGCCTTCACCGCCCAGCAGTTTTGCGATCCTGTTCGGCAGCAAGCGATGACTCAGTTAGACAGGAAAATCGACCATCTCACCCAAACCCTTGAAAAAAACCAAGTAGAACAGAAACAAGCGCTCCAATCTGTCCCTCAACCACTGGCAATACTGGGGGACAATATTGAGCAGTTCAAGCAAGCGTATAAAGTTACTCTCAAAGACACGGGTGAGTGGGATGTCTTGTCGATGTATGTCCCTTTACAGGGACTGAAAGATAAAAGCGGAGATCAAGCGCCTATTGATCTTGAAACGGAGTTAGACCGATTCTTCGAATCAGACGCGAGTGTATTTTTATTATTGGGCGCAGCCGGCACAGGAAAATCGACTTTTAACCGCCATATGGCCCTCAAAAAGTTAGAGCAGTATCAACGTCTCTCGGAAACCGATCAAGACCCACCTTTGGTCTTCTTTGTAGAACTCAGAAGTATTGAGAATCCTCACAAGAAAGTGATTGACCAATTTCTTCTCAGCAAAAATTTTACTGCAGTTCAAATTGAACTTCTCCGTACCCATCTGCATCAGCGCTGTATCTTCATCTTTGATGGATATGATGAGATTAACGAACGTAATCGTAATTTTTATGAGCTCAATGAATTAGCGCGATGGAAGAATGCCAAATTCGTCATCGCCAGCCGTCCTGAATATTTAGATCCAAACTATCAACCCTATTTCTGTCCTAAAGGCGCACCGCACGCATTTCGAGAAGCCTGGATGGCACCGTTTTCAGCAAAACAAAGGTCGCACTATATTAAAAATTATGTTGAAAAAACGTGCTCTACCCACACGGTAGAGGAGTACGAGCACGCATTTCGTCAATTAACTTTGTTGGAACAAGAAGTGGAGCGAGAGCTGGAGCGTCCAATCGTATTGCGCATGCTTTTTGAAATTCTGCCTGAATACATGGCAACAGGTCAAAATCCGAAGAACTTAACGCTAGGCGCGGTCTATGAAAAATACTTTCAAAAATGGTGGGGAAATTGGAAATCCCGCCTAAGTATTATCCCGCTAACCCCTGCAGAAGAAGCTGCCAAAGACGCACTCTGCGAAGCGACTGGAGGATTTATTCAGCAGGGCTTTGAATATATGCAGGACTGTGCGCTCGCGCTGACAAAAGAGAAAAAGTTTGTTGCGGAGCAAAACAAAAGATTTCAAAAGCAACATGAAGAAATTTACGACGCTTTTTTTGAAGAGAGCGCGAAGATACGGCTATTGCGTTTTAGTGCACCGTTACAGAGGAACTCAGACAATCATTATCGGTTTTCGCATACATCCATGCAGGAATATTTAGTTGCGCGTGCCATTTGTCCGCCTGATTTTAAATGTATCGCCCCGCATCCTACAGACGCGATTAACCAACTCTCTTTAGTAGAGCAGCCGGTTATTCTGGATTTTCTAGTGGAACAGATAAAACAGAAATCTGACTTTAAAGCGCATCTCTATGACTGGATAAACGTCTCCAAAGATCCAAAAATACCTGTAGCGATAGGCTCAGCCAACGCAATTACTGTGCTAGTTAGAGCAGGGATGACATTTAATGGGACAGATTTAAGAGGTATCCGGATTCCTGGCGCAGATCTGAGTGGAGGGGTATTTGATCATGCCCAATTGCAAGGGGCGGATTTAAATCAGGCCCATCTTCGTGCTATATGGTTACGCAATGCTAATTTAAGCGGCGCACAGATGGCCGGAGTACAGTTTGGTGAATGGCCTTTCCTTGAGGAAGAGAGTGGAGTTCTATCTTGCGCGTATTCGAGAGATGGAAAATTATTTGCTGCAGGTCTTAGGAACGGCAATATTAGCGTCTATGCTACGCTCAACTGGGAGAAAATTTTTACCTTACACGGCCATACCGAGGAGGTTGAAAGCGTCGCGTATTCGCCTAAAGGGGATCGGATAGTCTCAGGAAGTAGGGATAAAACAGTGCGGGTGTGGAATGTGGAAACTCGTAATCTGCTCCATGTCTTAGAAGGCCATAGCCATTGGGTTGAAAGCGTGGCATATTCGCCTATCGATGACCGGATCTCATCAGGAGGTTGGGATAATACCGTGCGAATCTGGGATGCGAATACCAAGGCTACTCTTCGTGTTTTTTGCAGCCATAGTGAGAGGGTTGAAAGCGTCGTGTATTCCTCAACAGGTGATCGGATTGCCTCTAGCAGCGCCGATAAGACTGTGCAGGTATGGAGTCCGAATACCGGGGAGGTCCTTCATACCTTACATGGTCATAGCAGTGGGGTTACAAGCATCGCATATTCGCCTAACGATGATCAGATCGCCGCAGGAAGCTGGGATGGCGCTATACAGATATGGAACGCCTATACCGGAGATGTTCTTCAGATCCTTTGCGGTCATAGCAATAGAGTCCAGAGCCTCGCGTATTCCTCAACAGGTCATCGGCTTGTCTCTGGCAGTCAGGATAAAACCGTGCGAGTATGGGACGTAAAAACGGGGAAAACCCTTCAGACCTTACGTGGCCATAATACGTATCCGAGCGTTAATTGCGTTGCGTATTCGCCTACCGATGATCAGATCGTTTCGGGAAGTATAGATCAGACCATGCGCTTGTGGAATGTAAACACTGGAACCTCCCGTCAGACTTTCAGCGGCCATAGCAGTGATGTTACTGGCGTCGCATATTCGCTTAAAGGGGATCGAATTGCCTCTAGCTGCCGCGATGGTACTGTACGAATATGGGATAGGAATACTGGCGCTGCCCTCCAAACTTTACGCGGCCAGCCAGGACTTTCAAGTGTTGCCTATTCATCCAAAGAAGGGCAGATCGCCACGGGAAGTTATCATAACGCTGTGCAGGTATGGGACGTGAATACTGGGGAGGTTTTGCAGACCTTAGGCGGCCATAGTAATAGAATCGAGAACATTGCGTATTCGCCTAAAGGCGATCAAATTGCTTCGGCTGGTTATTATTCCAAAACAGTGGAAATATGGAATGTGGAAACTGGCAAGCTGGTTCATGTTTTAGCGGGCCACACCCATAAGATTATGAGCGTCGCCTATTCACCCAGAGATAGTCAAATCGCCTCGGCAAGTATAGACCAGACCGTGCGGATATGGGACGTGAATAGGGGAGAAGTTCTGTATATCTTAGAGGGCCATAGTAAGGGAGTTAGAAGTGTTGCCTACTCACCGCAAAGCGATCAGCTTGCTTCGGCAAGCATAGACCAGACCGTGAAAGTATGGGACCTGAATAGCAGGAAGGTTTTACAAACCTTCTGCGGCCATAGCAGTTGGGTTATTAGCGTCGTGTTTTCTCCGCAAGGTGATCGGGTCGCCTCGGCAAGTAATGACAGGACGGTGCGAGTATGGGACATTACCACGGGTCAATGTCAGATAATCATTCAGGGTTTTAATGAGTCAGTTACAAGTATAGATTGGAAGGAAACTGATAATAGCCATTATCTAGTAACCGGGAGTGATGAGTCTGTACGGCAGTGGAAACTCATCAAAGAGGGCAATCAATATAAGGCGGTTTTGTGCTGGGCTTCAGCAGAAAATGTGCTTACATTGGCTGGTACTATAATCGAAGGTACCCAAGACTTAAGCAAAATCAATAAGCAGCTTTTAATTCAGCGCGGGGCAATGAAAAACCCTTTATCGCTAGACAAAACAGCTAAGATAGCTCCAGAACTAAAGCATTACTGAGAAAGAATTTAGCTTATTGCGGTATTGAAAGCATTTTCTCTCTCAAAAACTAAGCGTGAGAGATTACTCCAGTGTAATTTTTGACAGAAGATTATTCATAGCTGGGGTAGTGACCACATAGCTGTAAAAACCGCCATTTAGCCGATCAAATTGCTTGCAGGATCCAAAAATAAGCCTATCATAAGGTTCTTTAATTAAATAGATAGATAGATAGATAGATAGGAATATAAATGAAGCGGCAATGGAGTGAGGTCGAACTTGATACGCATTGGATACTGACGGTTCAGGAGTTGGCGCTGCTGTCTGGACGTACTGAACATGGACGGTTTGGCTTTGCGGTGTTGCTCAAATATTTCCAGTATGAGGGCGTTTCCCCAAGTCACGTCGGGAAGTCCCCGCCGAGGTCATGCATCATTTGTCCGTGCAACTGGAGATCCCACTCACGGCGATGGATCGTTTTAAGTGGGAAGGGCGCACAGCGCAACGCCAACGAGTCGAAATATTGTCATGGCTTGGCATTCGACGAATGATTGCCGCTGATTGGGATGCACTGGCTGCGGCGCTTTCAGCGCAGCAACCGACAACGCCCAACTTACCAAGCTCTTGCTGAAGTTGGCAAAGCGATCAAGACAATTTTTCTGTGCCGCTATCTCCACTCAGAAGCACTTCGGCGCGAAGTAAACGAGGGTCTTAACGTCGTTGAAAACTGGAACAGCGCTAATGGCTTTATCTTTTTTGGTGAGGGCGGAGAGATTGCCATGAACCAACTAGAAGATCAGGAACTGGCAGTGCTGGCGCTACACCTGCTCCAGGTGTGCCTAGTTTATGTCAACACACTGATGATTCAGCGTGTACTGTCGGAGCCGTACTGGTGGAACCTGATGCAAGCAAACGATTTTCGTGCATTGTCACCGTTAATTTACGAGCATATTAATCCGTATGGTCGGTTTGATCTGGATATGAGCAAGCGATTGCCCATCGATGCTGATTTATCATTAGCAGCTTAATTGAGGACTTTAAATTATGTTAACTAGACGTGAACAAAGCGAACGCCGCAAATCAATGCAAAATGCACTGGCGAGCCAGAGGCTTGAAGGTTTGGAACCTGATGCGCAAACCATTGCTGACGCCGAAAGATGGACACGGGGCGAGGTTGAAATCGCCGATGTGATTGCTAATTTTGCTAATAGGGTTAAACGTGGTGAAGTACACGGGTGAAGGAAGAGATCCCTATTTGGATCCTGATGCAGACATTCTCAAAAACTACCTAGGTGTCAAGGACAAAGATACGCTTGAGAAGGTTGAGTCTGGCTTTTCTTTCCTGCGTATGCAGGAAATGAAGGACTCGCCTATCGATGGAAAATTTGACTTGGCGCACATGAGGGAAATACACAAGCGTCTGTTTAGTGACGTATATGAATGGGCGGGTCAAATACGGCAAGTCGATATAAGTAAGGACAGTACCCGTTTCGCACATGCAAATTTTATCGAAAGTGCGGCCAGGAAAATTTTTGATCAGTTGGCTAAAGAGGATCATCTTCGCGGTCTCGATGCAGACGCATTCAGCCAGAGAGCGGGTTATTATCTAGGCGAAATTAACGCATTACATCCATTTCGTGAAGGCAATGGGCGTGTGCAACGTGAATTCATTGGCCAGATAGCTAGCAAAGCGGGATACCACATTTCCTGGTCTGCAGTATCTCGGAGTGAAATGACTTGCGCGTCTATCGAAGCGTACAACGGAAATTTTGACCGTATGGCTCGATTAATTCGAGAAAATCTTACGAATCAGGGTGATGATAAATAAACGGGCTATCATTAGGACTTGCCCTAGTGATCGAATTTTACATCTCTTAAAATGACTATCAATAAACATAATTTTATATTTTGATCGAATGGCTATCTCAACATTTAAAATTCTTGTGATCGAAATATGATTGTTGGCTATGCAAGAACCTCCACCGTCGATCAAATGGCAGGCTTTGATGCTCAATTGAAAGAGTTGCACACCGTTGGGTGCGAAAAGGTCTTTCAGGAGCAGGTTTCATCGGTTGGCGAGCGCCTGCATCTTGCCGCTGCCCTCGAATTCGTGCGAGAAGGTGATGTGCTGGTGGTTACTAAACTAGATCGCCTCGCTCGGTCAGTAGCGGACTTAATGGCAATCGTGCAAACCCTAGATCGAAAGAGTGTCGCGTTATGCGTGCTGAACCTAGGAATGGACACACAAACTCCAACGGGAAAGCTCATGCTGACGGTATTAGGGGGTATCGCCCAGTTCGAGCGAGAAATGATGTTAGAGCGCCAGCGAGAAGGTGTGGCTAGGGCGAAAGCAGAGGGAAAATACAAAGGACGCAAGCCCATTGCGCCTGATCGCCAAGCGGATGTACTTCGGCTTGCGGAGCAAGGCATCACAAAGGTCGGCATTGCAAAACGACTTGGTGTAGGCGAAGCCACGGTCTACCGGATTCTCTCCGCGGCTAAGGCGGCTCAGGTATGAGAGGGGAAATCATGGATGCCATATTGACTCAGTTGCGGACTGAAGATTTTCCGATTTACGATGAGGATATCGCTCGGCTTGATCCGCTAGGTTTTGGTCATATCAACATGCTCGGCCGATACTCGTTTGCCGTTCACGAAGCTGTTGCCCGAGGCGAGCTACGTCCGCTGTGCGACCCCCGCGAAGAAGATAACGAAGCGCCTTAAATGCACTTTACGTTCCATTATCCCCAAGGGCCAGGTACTACTGTGTAAGATGGCACTTTTGGCAGCTATGTGCATATGGCCCCTAGTAGGTATTGTTGAAAATCTTTTTAGCAAGCAGGTTAGTGATACTGACCTGTGTCTGTTTGGCACTAGGTCAGGTTTACCATTGTGTACTCTTTATTGCGTATTTCAGCGATGGTGACCGTTCATTACAGAATTATCGTGACCGATAAAGTGAGGCAAGTGAAGGTGTTGAGATTGTACATAAATCGGTCACGATGAGTATCAAATTCGAATTATAAATATCTACTTTTGTGCTCAATCACAGACCTCATATTTTGCTTTTTATCATCAAGAATGCGTTACGCAGTAACGGAAATAGGTTGAGATTCCGAATTGAGTGAGGGTGTAAAAAGCTCTGATTTTAGGCGCAGTCGTCCGCCGAAATAGTCACGCACACGACTTTTTACGATATCGTCGTCTGCCTCCTCTCGCCTGATTCTTCTGATCACATCTAACTCAGCCTGAAGCAGTAGTTTCTCAATGATCATTCGTTGCGTTACGCCGTAACATTTAGCCAATAGCTCGAGCGTCCATTTAGAATCAGGCTCGATAATGATGTTTAGCCGTTTGGCTAGGCCCTCACGGAGGTGGCGATCTCGATATGTTTGTTGACGTTGAGCATTGTTATTGACTGTCATTTTTTGACCCTAGTAGGTTACGCAGTAGTAATAAGAATAAATTTAGGCACACAGAAACGGTTGCCCTAAAGAGGATGCGATAAGCGCCATGGCTAAAGTGAAGGCTGTCGGTCAGATCGTTGTGACTGTGCCGCGTACTCGGAACGAACTTCCTGTTTGCGCAACGATTCGCCTTTGAGTTTAAGCTTATGGCTTTGATGCACAATGCGATCGAGGATGGCATCAGCGAGCGTCGGATCGTTCAAATATTCATGCCAATGTTCAATCGGTAATTGACTGGTAATCAAGGTTGAGCGCGAGGAGACCCGGTCATCAATAATTTCTAACAGATCGGCGCGTTGGTCTTGGGTGAGTTGATGTAGGCCCCAATCGTCCAATATGAGCAAATCGGTTTTAGCAATAGCCTGCAATTTGCGGGTAAAACTACCGTCGCCGTGGGCGATACGCAACTCTTCAAATAACCGGGGTATGCGCACATACAGCACCGAGAAGCCACAGCGACAAGCCTGCTGCCCCAATGCACAAGCCAGCCAGGTCTTGCCGACGCCAGTGGGACCGGTGAGTAGGATGCTTTGTGCGCGCCGGATCCAATCACAGGATGCGAAGCTGGCGATTTGCCGCTTGTCCAAGCCTCGCCCAGTACGGTAGTCGATATCCTCCACGCAAGCTGAGGATACTTTCAGGCGTGCTTGCTTTAGTAAGCGTGCGATGCGACGGTTGTCACGGTGTGAGCATTCGCGGTCAACCAACATGCCGAAACGTTCTTCAAACGATAGGTCATCGGTAGCGCGTTGAGCAAACTGCTCGCTAAATGCGATGGCCATGCCATCGAGCTTGAGAGCTTTAAGTTGGTTGAGGGTGTGCTGATTCAACATAGATTTCCTTTTAGGTGAGTGACGAGATTAGTGGTAGTACCCAGGTCCACGCACGTTGTCATGCGTGGTGAAACGAAGTTCGGTTTGGGCGGCGGGTGTAGCCGGTGGAACTGGCTCGATACGGTCCAGGCCTGATCTCAGGATATTGGAGACGCTTTTATAGGTCATTGCATCTAAGGCGGCGGCGCGTGTACACGCCGCTTCCAAGCGCTCTTTGCCGAAGGTGCGCAACAAATGCATCAAGCCTAAACAGGAGCGATAGCCCATTTCAGGATGAGGCTTAGATTCCAGCAGATGTCGCACGATTTGGTGTGTGGCCTCTCCGATCGATTCGCCCCAATTTAATAATCGTCCGGGCGACCATTGCCGGTGAGCTTGGTGTGATTTGGGCATGTGCTCGACCAAGGTCGTGTGACGGTCGTTGGGTATTAGGTGACTTGCTACGTTGGGATGGGAGGCCACCCTCTTGCCCTGATGGAAGCATTCAATGGTGCCCGCCGTGATGCGGAGCTCGACCTCACGTCCCACCAATTGGTGGGGCACGCTGTAATAATGACGATCGACGTCAATGTGGTAATCAATTGACACCCGCGCTTTCTTCCAACGCGCCAGTTCAAACGGTTGTGCTGGCAGTGGCCGCAGCACTGGACGGTCGATTGCCTCGAACGCCTGGATGCGATTGCCAGGCAATTTCTTGAATGGCCGGGTGTTGAGGTCGATCAGCAGAGTCGTGATAGCGTGGTTCAATTCGGACAAGCTGAAGAAACGCAGGTTACGCAAGCGCGCGAGAATCCAGCGTTCAGCAATTTGCACACCGACTTCCACTTTGCCTTTGTCCTGCGGCTTATAAGGCCGTGCAGGCAGTACCGCGCAGCTGTAATGGGCAGCGAACTCAGCATACAAACGCCCCACCTGAGGTTCATACCGATCAGGGTTAGCAATTAAGGCGCGAGGATTGTCACACACGATGACTTCGGGACTACCTCCAATATAGGCGAGCGCCTGGGTGTGCGCCTCGATCCAGTCTGCCGAGGTCTGACCAGCGGTCGCCATCGCAAATGTATAGTTAGAAGCACCTAGTACCGCTACAAACAGTTGGGCTTGACGGGTTTCACCGGTATGCAGGTTGACCACGGCAATGGTCTGGCCAGCATAGTCGACAAACAACTTCTCGCCCGCTCGATGGATCTGGCGCATCGAGCGCTTGAGTGTCTTGGCCCAGGCGCGGTAATGTACGCACACGCTTGTATAGCTGTAGGGCCGGCCCGGACATTGCGCGCAATACTCTTCCCACAGCAATTGCAGCGTGACGCCTTTGCGTTTGAGTTCTTGATGGAGCCAAGCATAATCCGGTGGCATGAACTGGGACGCGCGCACGACAGGTGTCTCAGATTTGGGCCTCAGTCTGGATAACAGCGCTGTTTCGTCTAGCGCTTGCGCCTCTTCCCAGGCTAAACCCGCTTGGCTAGCAAGCTTAATGTACTTGGCGACAACGCCTTTAGAGAGCGACAGGGCCCGGGCAATTGCTTCTAGCGACAAGCGGCATTCATACCGCAGCCTTAATACTTCTTTAACTTTGCGCATGGTAATTCGTCGACTTGGCATCGCATACCTAAAAAGCACATCACGATACCGGGTTATTCAAATTACCTTCGCTTGCCTACAGACTTATCAAATCGCCAATCATTTCTAGCTTTCCGATTTCAAAAATTTTACCCAAAATCGGTCACGACAATTCTGTAATCAGCGGTCACGATAAATCTATAATGACCGGTCACGATGCTGAAATAGGCGGTCACGATGATCTGAAATACGCACTTTATTACTAATTGGTTTACCAAGAGACGGGTAGACTGCACGGCTTGATAAAGATTGTTGCACCATCCCAAGGCACTTCTCGCTCCGGAATAGCAAGAAATAAATCTGGAAAGCGCGTAAACAACGCAGAAAAGGCAACTTGCAAGAACATCCTTGCCAACGAAGCACCGAGGCAGAAATGTGGGCCGTGACCGAAGGTAATAGAAGCGTTTGTAGTGCGATGGATATCAAATTTATGCGGATTGGGATAATGCTTGTGATCCCATGTGGCCCCGAGCATTGTGGTACAAACTGCCTCGTTTTTACGAATGACCATATTGTGCATAGGAACGTCTTCTAGTGCGACCCTAGGCAGGCCCAATACACCATTATGATGGTAACGTAAAACCTCTTCCACTGCTTTGGACCATAGTGCAGGGTCTGCGATGCATTCACGTAACTGGTTACGGTGTAACATCAAAGTAAAGGTACCCGTACCCAATGGAGCAACTAGGGGCTCGGAACCTGTAATAAGCAGGTAGCAGACTGTACCTAATACCTCTGACTCGCTAATAATGCCCGCCTTCTGTGCATTAATTAAAGCTCCAATCGGGTCGTCGGAGTTGAGATCGCTGGCTGAGCTTCTGGTTTCGATGATTGCCTGAGTAAATTCTTTTACTTTATTAGTGGCAGCGCTTATGACTTCCGGGTCTGCCGATAGATCGGTCTGGGTCTGAAAGTATTGCAGATAAGTTTTTCGGTGCTCGATGGGTATTTTCAGGATGTCACTACTCACCTGCAACGGTAGTGGTCCCACATAAGCCTCTATCAAATCAGTCGGGTTTAATCCCTGCTCCATTGTGTCGAGTAATCGTGCGGCATACTGTTCCACTAAGGGGCGGTAACGCTCGACGCCAGCTGGTGTGTAAAAGCCTTTGAGTACCTGACGAACGCGGCCATGATCGGGGGGATCAAGATTGAAAATTCCGCCTGGGATAGCGGTGAAATCTTCGCCGACCATGCGTGGCGCTCCCGCAAAAGTAAGGTCCCGGGAAAAGCGGGGATCATTGAGCACAGCTTCTACATCGTCCTTGCGTGTGATCATCCATACCTGCTTGCCGCTGGGTAAACGAACTGGACAGACGGGGCGATGTTTACGTGCCCAATGAAGGACCAATGGCGGCGTTCCATTTTCACCTAAAGGGAAGGGGTACTGGAGCGGTAATATTGGCTCGTCGGCTTGGTTGATCGGCTTATTCATTGAACCGCCCCTTCGATAGTATAATGAGACCTTTGATGGGTAGACATCCCGGCATCGTTTCCAGAAAAAAACGTTCGCTCTTCCTCGCCTGCCTCTGCGGGCATTACTACAGTAAAACCTTGATCAGAGGCGACTTTCAAGATGGAAGAGTTGTTAACAAGAAATTTGATGATCTCAAAGGAGCGATGGTAGATAAACACAGATGATGAGACCCCAAAAATGCTAGGACTATCAAGAAATAAAGGAAGCTCCGCAATTGAATAACCTACTGCTTCGTCGATTTGTTGCTCGGTAGGCGTGGTTTTTGATACGCGCTGCACCACGGCCTGCGAGATTTGGCGATGGGCATGGCGAATCACGGGTTCTGTAGTATAACTAGCACGAACAAGTTCACGAAGATTGCGATAACTGCTACGGTTAAGTAATTGTGTCCAGGTATGCACCCGACATTCCGGGTCCGGGATGCCACAGCTCGCCAAAGCACTGATAGCAGGGTTGCGTAGCATCTTGTTGGCCTGACGAATTCGATTCACTGCTTTCTGCGGGGTTATTCCTGCAGCCGTGAGCGTGTGAGCGCCTTCGTAGCCTGGCATAAAAACATCTACCGCCGAGAAATGCTTAGCAGCCCAAGTGACTAGATTTTTTATGGTTTGCGGAGTGAAATAGCTATTGAATGGACTTAAGCCGATCAGCGCATGATCAGCACACTCAAAAATGCGCCGACAATTTTTAGTGTAGGGTTGAACAGAGAGTTTGCCTGACATTTTTGGATCTCCTTGCACGTTTAGAAAAACAATACTAGACTTCCTTGGTCGGGTTATAGTGGAAATGTATCCAAAATGCAATTCAAAAGGAGAGTGGAATGAGCAGCCAATTCGATGCTTTAGCAGAAGCTTATGAGAGCACAGCCACTGATTTACCCTTTCGCAGACATGTCGAAATGTATACCATTTTGGAGGTTCTTGGGCGATTAAACGGTTTAGCTGCGATAGATTTCGGGTGTGGTAGTGGCCTTTACGCACGCCTATTGCGTAGCTTGGGAGCAGCTAATGTTGTTGGGGTTGATACATCGGAAGGTATGATCAACTACGCCACTCGGCGTGAGGAGCAGGAGCAGCTCGGTGTATCTTATCTGTTACGCGATGCGACTCAGTTGACTAACGATCCGGATTCTGATATCGATGGCACTTTTGACCTTGCTACAGCAATCTATGTGCTGCCGTATGCAGCAACTGAAGAAGCCTTGGTTGGGTTTTGCCGTAACGCTCGCCGTGCCTTGCGTCCAGCAGGGGGACGCTTTGTTGCTGCCTGCCTTAATCCGGATTTTTCTACTGAGCCCAGTTGGTATCAGCGTTACGGATTTAATATGAGTATGCAGGAAGAGAAATCTGAAGGTGCGCCCGTTCAATTAAAATCAAAGATTCAAGGGCAAGACCTCATTCTTAATGCTTATCACTGGTCACGAGCGGTCCATGAGCGCTCACTTCGATCTGTCGGCTTCGAAACAATCAACTGGATTAAACCTCGAGTCTCTGACGAAGGGCGTCGACTTCACGGAGATGCTTATTGGCAAAACTATTTGAGCTGTCCTCAGGCTCTTATCCTGGATGCTCGGACCGGGCCAACCATTTAGAGGGATGGCCGGGATTGACAAAAAATCCGCCACATCTTGGATTAGAGTACTGATTACACTGCTTAAATCGATTGTCACCCTGACCGTTACGCCATCAAACGGTGAATCGGTGCGCGGTACGCCTGGTAGGCGAGAACTCGTCAGCGCAAGGTGGCTGCCCAAGTGCATCCTGGTCCAGTGGGAGCGTTGTGCCATGAAAGTGCATGTTGATAATGCACTATGCTGCACCTGAGATGAAGGTATGGCCCTTCGAGGTCGGTTTGTAGGAACGGGCCTCAAACAGCCGCAAGCTGCTTCAGTACGAAAGTCTGCGGTGGTGAACGTTGCGGTTAAAAGCCGGGGAAGGACCCCGGCATGTACGGATTAGAGAGACGAACGAAAGTGAACCATTGATGACGCATCGTTATGGTTAAAGTGGCATCAAAACTGGGGGTGCGCTCCTCCTCCAGGATCAGCATGGCGGAAACCTACTTATTGGCTATGCGGTGTCCGGTGTATAAGTGGCATGACTCTAATTCAGGCTCAGATGCGGAACTTGGGAACTCTTCATGTGATGCGAAGGGAAAACCTTATAAGTGTGATCCACGAAGGGGGAAAGTACCGATGCACATTTCTGTGGGCGGCTGGCGGTGAGATTCCTCTGGCCGACCCGGCAGAAATGGCGTGGCTAGGGCGAAAGCAAAGGGAAAATACAAAGGACGCAAGCCCATTGCGCCTGATCGCCAAGCGGATGTACTTTGGCTTGCGGAGCAAGGCATCACAAAGGTCAGCATTGCAAAACGACTTGGTGTAGGCGAAGCCACGGTCTGCCGGATTCTCTCCGCGGCTAAAGCGGCTCAGGTATGAGATGGGACATTTCTGCGACTGAGTTCACAAATGGCGGTTTTTGCAGCTATGTGGTCACTACCCCTGGCTGAGTCAACATGTGGCGTAAGGGCTTCCTCTGCGCCCACATGCTTTCAACTTAACATAATATGAATTATAGACACTTTGTATGTAGGCCCTCAATAGTAATGTCCTACTTTAGCCCAATACAAATGTCCTACTTTTAGATCACTAGCCTTATGCTAAGCGGCTTATTTTGCTGATCTAAGGCGTAGGATGACTAAACCAGGATGGATTACGATGAGCATGCTCGAACTTGAGCGGGTCAAGGTTATACAAGCAGTTATCGAGCGTCGTTTGAAACGTTACCAGGCAGCAGAACACTTAGGTTTGAGCCTTCGGCAGATGACACGAATTGTTGATAGATATCGCAACTTCGGGGCGGCTGGAGTACCGTCCCGGCACCGTGGCAACGCGAGCAATCATCAGCTACCAGCGGGTATTTCTGGACGTGCGATTACACTCATTCGTGAGCACTACGTGGACTTTGGTCCAACGCTGGCTTGTGAGAAACTATACGAATGTCATGACATTAAGCTGGGCAAGGAAACGGTGCGTCGCTTGATGATTGAGGCAGGTCTATGGGTCCCTAGACGACAACGGTCTGCTAAGGTTTACCAGCCTAGAAATCGACGATCCTGTCTGGGCGAACTGATCCAGATCGATGGCAGCGACCACCATTGGTTGTGCGTCCAGCTAAGGCTGGTATGTTCAGTAGGAGTTAAACCTACCGGGGTAAAAGTCAGAAGCCCCGTAGCTTGGATAGCAGGATAGCGGGAAACCAAAATTCTGAAGCCTATCGACAAGCGCTCTGAAAGAGAGCGTGCGAGTCATCGGGCTGTAATGACAGTGAACGCAAAAGTGGCCTCGAAAGTGTCTATATCCGAAGGCTGAGCCTGCAACCAGAAGGCGAAAGCAGTATGGATAGCTGAAAGCTGACCGATGCAGTTATCTCACTTCGGCGGGGTGGAAGGCGATGGCACGATGACAAGGACATACTAAGCAACTGGAGAAGCCCTCCTCGCCCCAGCGCGAAATCGCTGGAGAAAGGTAGATTTTATAACTGGAGACCCTAGGAAGTGAATCGAAGGCGAGAGGGTGGCGGATGGGTCCGTAATAGCGTAGATAACGGGTAATGCCGGAGGAGCGAAGGGACCCTACTGTTTGTAAGTTCTCCAACGAAATGAAAGGCAAGGACGAGATGACAAAGCAGTCCATTAGTTTGCAAGATCTGAGGCGGAGAATATATGTGAAGGCGAAGGCTGAACCGTCCTGGCGGTTCTGGGGCTTATACGCGCATGTATGCAAAACGGAGACGTTACGAGAAGCTTATGAACTGGCCAGAAAGAATAACGGCGCACCGGGAGTAGATGGGGTGACGTTTGAGGCTATCGAAGAGCAAGGAGTAGAGTCATACCTTAAGCAAATACAGAGCGAGCTAAAAGAGCGCAACTATGAACCACTGCGAGCACGGAAGCAGAAAATACCGAAGGGCGATGGAAAATTTCGAATCCTTTCTATACCTGCTATCCGGGATCGAGTAGTCCAAGGTGCGCTCAAGCTCATATTGGAGCCTATCTTCGAGGCAGACTTCCAACCGGGGTCGTACGGCTATCGCCCCAAGCGTACAGCGCACGAAGCGGTGCAGAGAGTCGCTAAGGCGATAGTTGAACGCAAGACACGGGTCATAGACCTTGACCTAAGAGCATACTTCGACACAGTACGGCATCACCTGTTACTGGAGAAAGTGGCGCGAAGGGTCAACGACAACGAAGTGATGCACCTACTCAAGCTGATGGTACCTTCTCAATAACCCGGGGCGAACGCCGGCAAACTGCTCAAGCAGAGGCTGCGATGGATTGTTCGACAAGGTGCGGCAGAAGTGGAATTTGATCGCTGCACGAAATGCGGTCGGTGAGGTAATCCCAGAACGAGATGCCCAGCTTGCGACAGGTCTTCTTCAGGGTGGAGAAAGTATCGCGACATTGCCGACCGAGCTCGCTTCGCGTGCCACCACTGATCTTTTGCTTTTTCACGTGATCGCGAATGTCGCGTTCACTGTCGTTGGTGTGGAGTGGAACCTCAGGGCGTTCTAACACCAGTAGTAACTCGGATTTATTTTGGTGAATCCGCCTGAGCAGACGATTGAGTGTTGCGTAGCGGGTCTTCTGGGTGAAGATCGTATCAAAGCGCGCCGCCAGTGTTTTTTTGTCTGTAGCCGTGGGCTGCAGCTTGTATGCTTTCAGATCGGCATAGAGCGTCCAGATCTCGTCACGCACCCGGGCGATGTCCTCTCGATGTTGATCATTGAGCGGTAGCATCTTATGTACCAATCTTTCTGCATGGACCCAACATAATCCGTGAATCAGCACGTTGAACTGCCCTGCATCATCGCTGATGATGGCCAGATCTGGGGAGACGCCACGCTGCTTCAGACTACCCAGCAGTGCGCCCTCGGTAGCAATGTTGCGGTGGCGCGGAGCGTCCATCCCCAAACAATCCAGGTGGTGCTGCCACGCTCCCTGGTCAGCGAAGCTTGTGCTCTCGTGTTGCCGCAGCGCGTCCAGGAACACTTGCGAGAGCCCCTGCTTTTTCATGTACGCGAGCGCGTCTTCGTTGATCTGGTAATCGCCATGGCCCGCACGCAATAATGCCAGGAAATTGATCCGGCTCTTCGAGTCCGTGCTTTTGAACCACGCGAAATGCGGGTTACCAATGTGGGTGACGTAGCCGCTCCGGCCTCGATGCCGCGTGCCGGTATCATCAACCGTTACATACGCCGAGAGCGCCAAGCCGGTCGATAACAGCCCGTCTTTTTCCGCATGAAACTGCTCTTTGCCTTCTTGCAACAGCGTGTTTACCTGCCCCACTGAGATCTCGATGCCCCATTCCCGCAGTTGCTCGCATAGCAGCGGCTGCGTGACGTGACAATGGTAGTGCTGGTAGAGCACATAGCTCACCAGAGCCGGGCCAAAATGGCCACCGCCGACTGATTTGGGAAGCTGCCCGATCAGAGTCTGGCCGTCTGGCGTTTGCCAGCGTGCCAGTCGATACCGCGTGTTGCGTGATTCGATTGTCAACTCTTGCACTACGAAATCACGATAGCCCTTGAATCGGGAACCTGGCGGAATCGGCTCGGCCGGTTCGATGATTGTGTCACGATCAATCTTCAGTTGCGCCGTCTTGTGCTTCTTCGCTGATCCGGGCCGTTTGGCCGCTTCCTCATTCTGCGTTTGATCTGGTTTGGCAGGCTTGCCAGCATCCTCGTTCATGCGGCTTGGCTTGAACGTCGGACGCTTCTTTTCCCCCTGGAGCACCGCGACTTCGTCTTTCAGATGCCCTATGTCCTCCAGCAATTGATGGATGATTTCGACCAGTCCGTCACTCCATGCGAACACCTTCATGACCGCCGGCGTCCGATCGACTTCGGCGACATACGGTGCTGAGAGTTTCTTCAGCATGGCGCTTCTCACGCTACGTACCCCTGGCTTTTTTGAGTCGGGCGGCCTTCTGTTTCAATTGCTCAACCTCTTGCTGCAAGCCATTAGCTACTTCTACGAGTTGCTCGATCCACGCCCGCAACTCCTGATCCTGCGGCCTGAGGTCCTCTCGTGCAATGTCGGGTAGTGTAAATTTTGGAGGGAGGGTCATAAATGTGGCAGAAATGATGTCGGCGTGATGAACGTTAACATCACCCTCTACCGTTTACAAGCGAAATTCGTTACGTCGCGCGAGCACGCTGCTCCGCCGATCTTGACCAAGCGAGCCGGCCAAACAGCGCAGCGTTGTGCGATGGTTGCCCCGGGTTATTGAGAAGATACAGCTGATGCTAAAAGCATCAGGTAAACGAGGTATACCCCAGGGTTCAGTGATCTCGCCCTTACTCAGTAATCTCTACCTCAACGAGGTAGACAAAATGCTGGAGAAGGCAAAAGAGAGCACGCGCAAAGGGGCGTACACGCATATTGAGTATGCACGCTTTGCCGATGACCAAGTGGTGTTAATCGATGCCCATGAGCGTAATAACTGGCTGATGGGTGCGGTGAACAAAAGGTTAAGGGAAGAGTTTGCCAAACTACAAGTCGAAATAAATGAAGAAAAGAGCCACATAGTGGACTTGGAACGAGGAGAAAGTTTCGGCTTTCTAGGATTCGAGTTCAGGCGCTCACAAAGTCTTAAAAAGCGATGGCGAGCGCACTATGTGCCGAAACTGAAGAAACGTACGGAGTTAATGCGTAAGCTCAAGGAGATATTCCGGCGATACCAGTCCCAGCCAGTAGATCGTGTGGTGCAATTGATCAACCCGATACTACGAGGATGGGTGAATTACTTCGCAATAGGGAACTCCAGCAAGTGTTTCAGCTTCATTAAAGAATGGGTGGAAAAGAAGATACGGCGCCATTTGTGTCGAGCCAGGAACCGAAAGGGCTTCGGCTGGGAGAAGTGGAGTAGGAGTTGGCTCTATGAAACGCTGAAGCTGTTTAACGGCTACAGAATACACAGCAGAGTTCCGAAAGCGCTCCCAGCATGATAAGTCTCATAAATCTTAACATGAAGCAAACAGGAAAGCCGGGTGCGGGAAAACCGCTTGCCCGGTTTGATGCGGCGGGGGCTGGAAACGTGACCATGGTAACCGGACTGAGGGCCACTGCGAAAGCAGTGGAAATGTCACCGGAGCCTAAAGTGCGCGCGCCTGTCCTCGACCCTACTGAGGATCGTGCTCCCTCATGCACATTGTTAGTGTACGTGGACGATGCGACCAGTCAATTGATGGCGCTACACTTTACACCAACCGAATCGACTTTCTCATACTTCGAGGCCACTCGTAAATATTTGGATAAACACGGCAAACCTGTGGCGTTCTACAGTGACAAGTCCAGCGTTTTTCGAGTCAATGCCAAAGACGCAACTTCGGGTAAAGGACACACCCAATTTGCTCGAGCGATGTACGAATTAAATATCGAAAGTATCTGCGCCAATAGCAGTCAAGCTAAAGGTCGTGTAGAACGAATGAATTTGACCTTACAGGACCGTTTAGTCAAGGAGTTACGGCTACGCGGCATCTCTACCCAGCAAGAAGCAAATGCCTTTGCGCCCCATTTTATTTGTGATATCAACGCTCGTTTTGCTAAACCGCCACGTAGTGACTTCAATGCTCACAGAGCGATTCGTAGCGATGAGGATTTGGATCGTATTTTTACCTGGCGAGAGCTCCGCAAAGTCTCCTGCAACCTGACCTTGCAGTTCGATAAAATTTTATATTTGTTACTCGATAATCCAGCGATGCGCAGCTTGATCCATAAGTATCTCGAAGTCGTTGAATACCCGGACGGTCACATCGAGGTCTGGAGTAATGGTACCTCTGTGGGTACCTCTGTGCCCTACACAATTTATGATCGCTTGTCGGAGATTGATCAGAGTTCGATCGTGGAAAATAAACACTTAAGCCATGTCCTGAGAGTCGCTCAGACCGTCCAAGCAAAACGGGATAACCGTCGTAGTACACACGCCCCTTCGCGGACCCATGCAGGCCAACCCGTTAAGTCCAAAGCGACAGATAAAGGCCTTAAAAAACAGCGAGAATTGAACGCTGAAGATCTCAATCATGCGATTTCTGTTGTTAACAATCTGACACAGAATTGAATCATCGCTTTTGCAGCGAATTGGGCTTTAATTTTGCAGGATGCTTGCGGTAACGCTGCTAACCGGGTTGACCACCGCAGCCCCCGCTCTTGGGCTTGATAGGGCCCGGCGAGGGCTGCCGTGGACGACACTTGAACTTTGGTGAAGCTGCGACGTTTTAACTTTGCTCCGACATTGTAGATACCGTCTTTCATGTCAAGCAATATTGCCATAATTTTGATCGTATGGCATACGGGTTTTAAGCACGCCGAAGCAAAGATGAACGAGTTTACGCATGCAAGCGCCAAGAGCAGACATAGCGGATTTGCCACGTGCGCGCAAACGTTCGTATAGGGCTTTGACGTGGGGGTTATAGCGTATAGCGACAACAGCGGCCATATAAAGCTTAGCGCGGATTTGCGTAGAGCCTGCTTTAGAAAGTTTGGAGGGGCCAAATACAGAGGAACCGGATTGTCTTTCCACGGGTACTAGGCCAAGATAAGCGGCGAGCTGCTCGGCGGTCTTGAATGAGTGAGTTTGCATCACTAAGAGCATCGTTTTTCCTACTTGTGGGCCAATCGCGCGAATGCTCTTTAACAAATCTAAATCTTTCTTCAAAGCAGGATGCCGATCGATATGATCATCGGTCTCTTTTTGAAGTTGTTTTAACTGTGCTTGCAGAAAATTAATACTGTCATCAAGCGATTTCTGAATACGCTCTGGGGTAGTCGAAACGCTGGCTTTTTCTTGTCGGTTACGCTCACGCTGGAGGTCTTCAGAAATAGCTTCTTGGCGGGCTAGCAATGCTTTAAGCACTCTTGCTTCTGGAGCTGGGGGCACCCAGACATTAGGTTTGCACAGCAAGCCAAAACGCGCAATCAAAAAACTGTCAACAGCGTCTGTTTTGGTCCGTATGGCTAGGGACTTTCCTAAAGCGTTAACATGGGCTGGATTGGCGATGGATACCGCAATACCCGCATCGTGTAAAGCTTGAGCTGCTTGCTCATGGTAAACCCCCGTGGCTTCCATCGTAACGTGAAGATCGGTCAGTTTAATGCCTTGTTTAACAAGCCACGCTAATAGCTCGCTGAACCCTGTTTGGTTATTGGATACTTTTTTGGATTTACGTTTAAGACCTGTTTCATCAAGTAATAACGAACAATCCAGTTTGGCTTTGGCGACATCGATACCGAGATAATTCATCTTTATTCTCAACTTAAAAATAGGAATACCAACTCACCCACTTGCCTTGTGCATTCAGGGTCGAACCCTTGGCTACCGTTCAGTGTCACGCTGGCGAGAAGTAGAGGTAAAGGGCTTAATCTATAATACAAGGT
>JASSUG010000005.1:0-235281 GCA_031963465.1 Mycoavidus cysteinexigens
TGACTGCCACTTTGCTCATATTCACGGCCGGCAACGGCTCTGACATGGCCAGCTATACTGCCTATCACCGAGCCAATCTGGGGCGTATGTTCATTTTCTTGGGTGTCTTTTTGCGTCCGCGTGCCCACAGTCACCCCGAATTTCCCGCTATCTAATAAGCCTGAGTGTTCTTTAACGGAATAGTGCTGGCCTCTCTCAGCTTGCTCGACCGCTTTTTGCTGGATATCGTTGGCTGCATAGAGATCCACATCGTGCATCCCAATCACGTTTGAGCCCATGATATTCAGGTCATGTCCGGCTTCTATCTGTACCGTGCCGCCGGATAAGGTACTACTCAATGCTTGTTTTCTATGCAGTTTGTTTTGCGTGAATTCACTTGAAGAAGAGAAGAAATTGCTAGATTCATGATAATGAGATTCTTCAAAGTCCGTCTCTTCATAGGCTGCTTCCAAATGAATATCCCGGCCGGCCTTCAGCGCCAGTTTTTCTGCAGTTTTTACATAGGCGCCGGTTGCTGTCACATCGCGCCCGGCCTTCAACTCAAGCGCGCCAGCCTGAATCTGTGTGCCGATTTCGGTTTGCTTGCTCAGGCTTAGAGCATTACGCTCGTCCCATACGATCTTCAGTTGTTCGCCGATGGTGGCCGTACCTAATATCAGATCCTGCTTCGCTTCTAACCTCGCAGCGTGCGCCACGTCAATCTGGGCGGCTGCCAGGTTGATATCGGATGCCGCAGTCGCTTCCAGTTCCCCCGCCTTGATCTGAGTGATGCCAACCAGATGTGTCCGCTTGCCACTAGCCGCATGAGTGGTCTGTGTCTGGCTTTGCAGTTGGAGATTCTGGCCAGTCTGCAGCGTGAGCTTTTTAACTGCAATCAGCTTGCCGGCGCGGCTATCGATGTCATCGCGTGCCTGGATGGAGAGCGTGTCCAGGCTGGCAAGAGTGCCGCACTGGTTATCCATATAACTCACTCTCAGGTTCGTCTTGCCGCGACTCAGTACGGTTCCGGTGTTTTTAAACCGGCGGTCGCTGTGTAACTCAATCGTATCCGCTGAAATCAAAGCGTTACCCAATGGGACGGCATGTGCATCACTTTTAGCTAGATACACTTTAGGCACCAGTACTGTCTGTTCTGAGCCATCGGGTAATTGAACGTTTCGATTCACAAGCCAGATAGGGCTGGTGCTTAAGGTGTCAACTTGCTCTGCGGTGGGTTCAATGCCGAGCCGCAGTTCAAAGCGTTTAGCCAGGCTGGCCCCGGCGTGCATCAAGGCTTTAAATTCAGCGATAGAGTTCCGATGGCTAGACAGGTAATAATGGCCGGTCAAACCAATAATCTGGTCTCGAATCAGTTGCTGTTCATAAAATCCGTCACCCAGGCGCTTGGGAACATGTTGCGGATCCAGATTCAGTAATTGCAGCAGCAGATCGCTAGAAACCCTATCGCTGTTGCGGGTAAAACGAGGATCCATTTGTATCAGGTACGGTTGATTCGGATCATGGTTAAAGCTCAATAAGCCGCTATTTAAGAAGGCACTATCGCGGGTTAGGGCAGAGGCGCTCGGTACCAGCGCGTTCGACGATACCAGCACGCTCGACGGTGCCGGATGCTCAACCGCGGTATGGTGTTGATAGATGGCCACATGCAGATTGTGGTGCTCTATCACCGGAGCTGGATGGTAGGGAGCTTTGTCATGCCAATGGCGCTGAAAATACCGCTTGAAGCCACCCCGCCATTCTCTATCTGACCATTGCGTGGTTCCATTATCGGTGGTGACACGCTGGCCGGTGACATCACGGTTATCGATCTGAATCGGCGTGCCCTCACATTTACTCAGCGTCCCCCCCGCCACAATTTGGCTTTTATCGTTAATCACCTGTCCGGATAATCGGATCGCGCCGCCAGCTTGAATTTTACCGGGCTCGCTGTGCGTGACAGTTGTCGTTGTCACATGACGAGTAAAGTTATAGTTGGTAAAACAATACACGCGTGTATCTGAGTGATGCACAAGATAAGAACCTCCGCTGCCGCCGTCCCAGCCGATTTGAGAGCCATCATAGCGTTGGCTACTATGGTGATCGTGGCATTCGTGTATCTCCCGCTCTTCAATCAGTCTTTCTTGGGTCTCGAACTTCGAATTTTGATTGACCAGTTCTTTTGAATAGATTGAGAGGTCGCCTCGCGCATCGATCGTCGAGCCATGATTGAGGACATGTTCACTCATCCCCTGTACTTTGAGCTGGGCATTCAGCGCACCACCCATCGTCAAGTAACCGACACTGTAAAACACACCGTGCCCAAGATTTTTAATCTGCCTGATACCGAGTTCAAGTGTATTGTGCGCGAAAATAATTCCGCCTTCGTTGGTCAAAAGTGCGTTGAACTGACCCGGTACGCCAATTGAAACATGTTCGCCTAAAATCACACCAGAGCGTTCATTTTTAAAGGCAAGTTCGCCTTCACTTTTGATCAGCACTTGCTCTTTGCCGTGCAACGTGCCTGAGTTGTTTAATTCAGTCACTGAAACGGAAAGTTGGCGATCGCTTTGCAACACTCCTTGTTGCAAATTTTCAAAAGACCTGGCCTTTAAGGACAATGTATCACTGGCAAATACCCTAGCATTTTCGTAGTTCAGAAATTTTTCTTTGAGTGTCAGATTGACGTCTTTCCCTGAAATTTGACCTTTAGGCTCATGGAAGATATTTTTTGCTTCTATTGTGACTTTCCCCTGGGCACTCATCAAACCGCCTTGTGCTTCGTATTCACCCCTATCGATGACTTCTGTATAAATCTTAATCTCTCCCTTGCCGCTTTGAATGATCTGCCCCCCATCCCTGTTAATCATTTTCCTCGCATGAATTTCAAGCACATTTTCGGCGTGGATCGGATCTGTGGAATGGGGTGAATCATTCGAAAGCTCTGATCCATAAGTTACCTCCACCCCTACGGAAATCAGTCCTTTGCCATTATTTAAGCTATCCGTGTCAATCTTGATTTTTTGGCTTGCAGATAAGGTGCCCGCTTCATTGTTTAATGAGGACGAGGTTTTTATTTTAAGTGTCTGGTCCGAAAAAATGGTTCCACCTTGATGATTGGACAGTTGGGGAGCGGTGATCGTTATAGGTCCTTTACTGCTAATTAGCCCCGCTCCCTTTATCTTTTCCGCATTATGATTTTCTATCACAGTTTCGGCCACGATCTGGACGGGCCCTGAGCCGCTATGCATCAGATAACCTGAGTGATTATTGATTGTATCGGCCTGCACCTCTAATATGCTTTGATCCCCCTTGGCTTCTATATGCCCCTGTTTATTCGTGAGCACATCACTTTTAAGAACCAGATCTGAGCCCGCTATAATTTGTCCTGTCCGATTGTTTAAATGATCGGACTGAATCAAGAGTTTTTCTCTTGATTCAATGGTGGCAAATGATGCATTCACTAACTTTTGCGTTGAATCCTTGATGGCGTTTTGCGTATCGAAAGCGCCTCCTATCGCCAGGTCACCATCGCTATGTATTAACCCATGCTTCTGGTTATGCAGGGTCTGTGCAGCAACTCTCAGTTGACTTCGTGCCAGGATAGCCCCAGCCTGCTGCTCATCCGTATCATCAGTGCCATCGTTGATCAAATGCTGCGCATCAATCGCCACCGTGCTGCCTTGAATCACGCCGTAATTCTTAAGCGAATCTTCTGTCTTGAGTTTAAGATGAACACTGTCTATCAAAGACGTTGATTGATTTTCCAGTTCTTTGGCCTCAAGCGTAATTTCACCTCGGGTTTTTAGAATGCCTTGGTTGGTGAAGCGTCTAGCCGTCGAGATCGATAGATGACGGCCGGCGTTGAGTTGAGTGTGATGCGTGTAATCCTCTTCCAGCTTTGCAGAAAGATCCAGCGCAGCACTGAGCATTCCTGCGCCTGTCAAACTGTTGGCTTTGAGGGTGACCGTCCCGTTTGATCGAATTCGAGAACTGGCATTATCTAGCGTATCCGTTTGAATATTTAAATGCTCTTTCGCCTGTACTTTAGCAGTGCTGGTCAATTGCAGTTGATGGAGTAACGCCGACCGGGTTTCCGGGCCAGTGATCGGTATTGGCTGTTGCAGCGTAATGGGCAGGCCCATATTCGGGCCACTCACTTCACATGCTGTACTCAGGTTAATTTTATTTGCGTATAGCTCACCCTCTATTTTGATCGAATACGCGATTACATCAATCTGCTCATATCCTTTGAGGGTCATTTTGCTTTGAATCGTCATTTGACCTGTCTTCAGAAGAAAGCTTTGAAACTCGCCATCACTATTTAAAACAGGTTCGCCTGTTGTGAGCACAATGCGGCTGGGATGGAGAAAATGATAGCCGCAGCAATCCATACCATAAGCATTAGAAAAAATAAGTTGAGCCGATTCTCCAGCGATTTTTATAACGCTATTCAGGCTTCGTGGGACACAATTAAAATGGGGGTATTTGTGATATGCAATGCTTGCTGTGTTGGAGGCAGTGTTCGCCGTTGAGGAATCGGTCTCTGGATTAGAGACAATGGGGGTTTGCTCTTGCCTATCAGGTGTACTTGAAGTGGATCGAATGTATTGAATAGATATTCCGTTAATTGGCCTTAACATCAGTCACCTCCATTTAATAATATGTAATGAGGAAGTCTAGGTTATGATTTCTAAAAGTCAAAATAAATTTTATCTATTTCAACTGCATGATTTTTTCTATTATGCGAAACCGTCAACCAAAGACATTTCTCCCATAAGTGGCAATTAAAGGTATCGAGCTGACTATTTTTTGCGGACAGTTTTCAAGGGCAAGGCATTTACCCAGCGTCAGCTTTTCATATTTGCGATTGAGCCAGTAGCGGTAGCGCCAAACGATGCCACCGGCCAGGAATCCCTCGACGTATAGGACGCGCTCATCGCTCACGGTGCAGGTCTTGTCCTTAGGTTTCAGGCTTTCAATGCGATATCGGTCAACGGCATAGCCACTCATTATGTCTAAGCAATCCGACTTTCCATTTCAAAGCGGCCACCTGGACGCATACTTGGACATAAAAATCATCGGCTGTCTGCGTATCTTCTTGGACATTAGAAGGATAAAAAAATCTTTAATTCAATAGAGTTTCAAGATGTTTTTTTAGATTTTATTGGACGTCAAAAAACCTAATGTCATTTACCAATACAAAATCGACTAAAAATCTCGCCAAGCAAATCATCCGGCGTGAATTCACCTGTAATGGTATTGAGTTGCAGTTGCGCCAAACGCAGCTCTTCGGCAAAAAGATCAAGCGCCTGCGCGTTCTGCGCTGCTTGCTCCGCCGCGTTCAAGAGATGACGGTTGGCTGCGCGCAGCGCAATCAAATGCCGCTCACGCGCCGAATAAACGCTTTCAGTACCGACTTGCCAGCCAGCAATCTCAAGCAACTGCGCCCGTAAGTCGTCAATCCCCGCGCCTGATTTTGCTGATAAGCGTACAGTCCGCACAGCTTTGGCCTCGGTGGCCAAAGCCACAACAGCCGATTCTGCAAGCAAATCAATCTTATTATGGAGTTGAATAATCGGCACGCCTTCCGGTAAGTTTGCTGCAATTGCTGCATCTTCATGGGTAAAGCCTATCCGCGCGTCGAGCAAATGCAGCACAATATCCGCCTGCTTAATCGCTTGCCAAGTACGAGCGATGCCAACCCGCTCAACTTCATCCTCGGTCTCGCGCAAACCTGCGGTATCCACGATATGAAGCGGGATACCTTCAATTTGAATCGTCTGCGCAATTTTATCGCGGGTGGTGCCCGCAATCGGCGTTACAATCGCTAGCTCAGCGCCTGCCAGCGCATTCAATAATGAGGATTTACCCACATTAGGCTGTCCGGCCAACACCACTGACAGCCCCTCGCGTAATAATGCGCCTTGCCGCGCATCAGATTGAATTTGGCTCAGTTCATGACGAAGTGTCGCGAGTTTGCCACGGGCATCTGCGGCCTCCAGAAAATCAATTTCTTCTTCCGGAAAATCAAGGGTGGCTTCAACCAGCATTCTAAGGCGAATCAAACCCTCCACCAACTGCTGAATCGCGCGCGAAAACACCCCATCCAGCGAGCGTCCGGCACAACGGGCAGCGGCTTCTGTGCTCGCCTCAATCAAATCAGCAACCGCTTCGGCTTGCGCTAAGTCAAGCTTATCGTTAAGAAAGGCTCGACGCGTAAATTCACCAGGCTCAGCTAAACGCAAGCCCGGCACTTCATTCGCAGCAAGACAACGCTGTAACAATAACTGCAAAACAATTGGCCCCCCGTGTCCTTGCAACTCGAGTACATGTTCGCCAGTATAAGAATGAGGTGCAGCAAAATAAAGACCGATCCCGCGGTCTAAAATACCCCCCTGCGCATCCAAGAAGGGTACGTAAGTCGCGTAACGTGGCGAGAGCTCCTGACCGCATACCGCCAACATCAAGCGGGCCACCACTTCTGCTCCCAGTGTGCCAAACGATAGGCGCACTACGCCGATCCCCCCCCGGCCTGGGGCGGTAGCAATAGCAATAATTGGATCTTGATGAGTTGTAAACATTAGCGGCACACCTGCGATCTTTGTCATTATAGAAAACACATCAGATCAGTTTCGTGAGAATATAACAAAAAGATTAACAGCAAAGTTTAGAGATTGACCATGGCGACACAATCCGCAAATAGCGAGACCAGCATTGCGCTTGTCTGGTTTCGTCGGGATCTACGATTATTTGATCACGCCGCACTTTATCATGCGTTGAAAGAATACGACCAGGTTATCCCCGTCTTTGTGTTTGATACCACCATTTTAGCGCCTCTACCCCGTGCAGATCGTCGCGTTGAATTTATTCATGCATCACTGCGTGCACTCAAAGACGAATTACAACAAGCCAAGAGCGATCTTGTCATACGGCACGCAAATCCTGTTACAGCGATTCCGGAGTTAGTCGCCGAATTTAGAGCTAGCGCAGTTTATACTAATCGAGACTATGAGCCAGGTGCCATCAAGCGCGATACCGAAGTCACCGCGGCTCTTCGTGAGCAGGGAATAGCACTGTATGCATTCAAAGATCAGGTGATTTTCGAGCAGGACGAAATTGTCACTCAAGCCAATAGTATGTATAGCGTATTTACGCCCTACAAACGCGCATGGCTTACCAAGTTAAACGATTTCTACCTACGCTCATATCCCGTCGCACCTTACCTGCATCACTTAGCTCAATTGGCTGCACAACCTTTTCCGTCATTGCAAGAACTCAATTTTGTGCCGGCCGGATTAGCTGACTTACCTGTCCAAGCTGGCACGACAGGCGGTGAAGCGCTATTTGAGAATTTCAAGGAACGGATTGATCGCTATCACCTCAGCCGCGATTTTCCAGCCGTCAAAGGGCCGTCTTATTTGTCCGTACATCTACGCTTTGGTACGCTATCGATTCGTGAATTAGCGGCTTATGCCTGGCGTGAAGGCAGCCAAGGAGCTCAGACGTGGCTCTCAGAGTTGATCTGGCGTGAATTCTATCAGCAGATTCTTTGGCACCGACCCGATGTGGTGCACCATGCCTTTAAGCGGGACTACGATGCACTAGCCTTCCCAAACGATGAAATATTATTTACTGCTTGGTGCCAAGGACAAACAGGCTACCCTATAGTTGACGCAGCCATGCGCCAGCTCAATCAGACTGGATATATGCATAATCGACTGCGCATGATCACGGCGAGTTTTCTGGTCAAGGATTTATTGGTTGATTGGCGTTGGGGAGAACGTTACTTTGCCAAACAGCTAATTGATTTCGATCTGGCCTCCAACAATGGCGGTTGGCAATGGGCGGCGAGCACCGGCTGCGATGCCCAGCCTTATTTCCGCATTTTCAATCCGATCACGCAATCCACAAAATTCGACTCTGATGGCAAGTTTATTCGCCGCTATTGCCCGGAGCTAAGCGCCTTACAAGGAAAAGCTATTCATGCGCCATGGCTGGCAAACCAAGCCACGCTCGCTGCTGCAGGGATTAGACTTGGCGTGGATTACCCATTGCCAATAGTTGATCACGCCTGTCAACGTGATAAAGCATTAGCATTGTTTAAGCACCGAGGCAGAACATCAATCAAAGCCAATGACGATTCTGCTACCGCCTAATCTCGCCACCTTTATCACAACCCTTTAGGTCTTCAAGAGCGTCAAAGCCAATCAAAGAGCTTGCGCAGAATTTTCGGGGCGCAGATCAAATACCAACACCTCAGCCTGTTTCCCTGCCGAAAAATGTAAAGAAGGCTCATCTCTCACACGCACTCCATCTCCTGCATTTAGCTCTTTCTGATTCAGCATAATAGAGCCGCGTGCGACATGCACATAAGCGCAACGCCTACGATCAAGCTCTAGGTTAGCGGCTTGCGTGCCGTCAAATAGGCCTACATACATATGCACATCCTGATGGATTTGGAGGGTGCCTGCCGCCCCATCAGGTGACAATACTGGCCGTAACTGCCCATTTTTATCAGCCGGCGAAATATGCACCTGCGCATGACGAGGAGAAAGCCCCGGCTTACCGGGAAGGATCCAGATTTGTAACAAATGCACAGGCTCATTTGGATCAGGGTTCATTTCGCTATGCATAATGCCCGTGCCAGCACTCATGATTTGCACTTCATCTGCACGCACCGTCCCATGGGCGCCCGTGGAGTCTCGATGCTCTAGCGCACCGCTTAGCACATAGGTGACAATTTCCATATTCTGATGCGGGTGCATCCCAAACCCGCGGCCGGGCGCCACGATGTCATCATTAATCACCCGTAAGTCAGAAAACCCCATATGCGCAGGATCATAGTATTGACCAAAAGAAAAAGTCGGGCGGGAATGCAGCCAGCTAGAGCGCATAAGGCCCCGTTCGTCGGCTTTACGTATTTCAAGCATGGCGCCTCCTTAAAAGGAAATGTATGCTGAGTGTATCTTAAATTCAGTCGGGATAATTTGGCACCGTCCTCTTTTTTAATGGATTCTAAAAGTAACCTGAGTTCGGGTTAAGGAAGTGCGGAGATAAGAGCAAAAAATGTGGGAGAAAATGAGGCGGGTGCTAAGTATTTCGAAGAGAATGTAAGTCTTGCAAACCGAACTCTCTAAGAAAGGCCAGAGCACCCATGGATCATATTACCGAACTTTATTGTCTGATGGACGATTTTTGCAAAGAATTTGAGCCAGAGCTCAACAAAAAGTTGTTGTCTAGCGGAAAACGCAAACGCTTGCGTGCTACAAACCTATCCTTAGCAGAATTGATGACGCTAGTCGTGCTTTTTCATCAGATTCGCTATCGACAATTCAAATCATTTTATCTGAATCATGTATGCCAGCATCTGCGCTCAGAGTTCCCGAGGTTACCCTCATACAATCGTTGCATTGAACTATTACCGCGCTGCAACCTTGCACTAGCTGCTCTGTTTGAAACCCTCAAAGGCCAATGCACAGGGATCTCTATTGTGGATTCCACGCCTATTGCAGTCTGTGACAATCTACGTATTAGCCGTCACCGTGTATTTGATGACTTAGCCGCTCGAGGTAAAAGTTCCACAGGGTGGTTCTTTGGCTTCAAGCTGCATGCAGTGATTAATCACCAAGGTGAACTGCTTGGGCTGAGGTTAACGCCGGGTAATATCGATGACCGTAAGCCCGTACCTGATCTCGTGCACTCGTTGTTTGGCAAGCTTTATGCCGACAAAGGCTATATCTCAGGGAAACTGGCACAATCCTTGAGGGATCTTGGCGTTGAGCTTGTTACCAAGGTTCGACGCAACATGAAGCCTATTGTTCATTCCCCTTTTGATCAGGCTTTATTGCGCCTACGGTCGCTTGTTGAAACCGTCTTCGATGAATTGAAAAACCTATGCCAGGTCGAGCATACTCGCCATCGCTCTCCTATTAACTTTGCTGTTAATCTACTCAGCGGAATCATCGCTTATTGCCTTATGCCCAATAAGCCTAAATTGCCTTTGCAGCGCTTCTACCAGGAATCGCTTAACCCGAACTGACGTTAAAAGTAGAAATCTAAGATACAAAGGCTCATTTCTGCTATGCGATCAAGCCAAAACCAATACACGTGATTTAACCGAAGACGACTTCTGATCGACGTATGTATTGGACGAAGTCGACGCATGGCACAGCAACTTCTGCATAGAACATACAGACAACATGCTTTCCGCACTGTGGTTCCGGCTTCCGCTTTCATTGGTTTTTGCTCGAGTACTAGAAAGAATTGGACGCCGCAAACAAAGTTTACAGATCGTACCCATGCAACTCTTAGTCGGCGAAAATGGCCAGCCATTAATCTATTGCACTTTACGATTTAGATTAGATCAAGCGCGTAATGCGAATACCCCCGATGATGAGAATCAGTCTATAATTCCTCATAGAGTCTTTCTTTGTGGTCTTGCAGTGTTTAGAATCTGGCTATATTTAAAGTATACCTCGAGCGCCCGCGCTCTTATGCTTCCTTAAAGAAAGGCTCTTTTGGGGTTTTCGGACTGCTTTTAAAATAACTAGGGAGATATGAATGAGCGATTTTGAAAAGCGTGTAAAAGCGATCGTTGCTGAGCAATTGGGTGTAGCAGAAGCAGAAGTTAAAAACGAAGCGAGCTTTGTAGATGATTTAGGGGCAGACTCTCTCGATACAGTCGAGTTAGTAATGGCTCTCGAAGATGAATTCGGGATTGAAATCCCCGACGAAGAAGCCGAAAAAATTACGACCGTGCAACAGGCGATCGACTACGCCCGGGCCCACGAAAAAGCTGCAGGGTAATTAAACAAATGCAGAAAAGCTTATGCTTTCAGTATTTGTTCAGTCGTTGTTATCAGGGTTTGTTTGCGGCCTGTGAAATTTGGATGGGGCGTGGGGAAATGCTTAGAGAATAGTTTTTTGGTGTATTTTCAAAAGTCTGATGCAATGCATAGCCGTAGCGCCCACGTCATCTATCATGGGTGCTACGGCTTTTTTTCTTAGGGCGTGCTCCTCAATCGCCCCAAAAAACTGAGTTTACCTCAGTTGATAGGCTCTTCGATATCCAACTCGACTTCGAACTCGCTCAGAATTGTGGGTAATTGCAAGGGTCATGGAGTGCTTACCATGTCCTTGATGTTCGGCTGCTCTCCAAAATTACAATGTCTTCTACAAATCAGCACTGTATCCTCTTGGACTCCTAGGAGCACGTTGGGATCGGAAAATCAAAGGATCAAAGCTAAGCGTACTTCAAAGCCCAACTAAAGGCGCGCTCACTAACTTTTGTCAATGGGAAGGAATACGTTGTACAGGCAAAGTTCGAATGTAACTGTCCAATTGGGGTGGTTGAAAATGGATTAGTTTTACCATCTACCGTTGTGAAATTAGACAGTGTGCAATTATCAAATCCCGTGGCGCGATAGTCTGTGGCGTCACTATTTACATAGCTTACTGAGAAACCATCTTGATTGACCGTAGTGCTCTGAAAATCAGCAAAAGAAGCGAAATCTGTCTGAACGGTGATATTTCCAGTTAGCGTTTTAGAATTTAGCGTATCTGTTCGCTTTATAATACCTTGTCCAAACGTTAAAACCGTATGAGCTTGCAGATCAATATCCGTTGAATACTCTGGATTTTTTTTAGCTTGCCTAAACTTCATCGTGTCAAAGGACACAATAACTTGCCCATCGCGTTCGCGCACCCTCAAATTTTTATAATAGGTGACTGGAATATAATTTGTTCCCTGATAAGAGATTTGAGAGATCAACAACGGATAACCTAAATCTGTTGTTCCATAGATCAAATTATCGGAAAAAGGTATTGGATAGTATGGAGTATTCGAGTTACGGTCAGGTGCTTGGTTTAAATTCAAGTTAATCACGCGATTTTTGTCACGCACCGTAATCAATGCGGCATTATAGGGGCGGTTCTTATCTGTGGGCAAGTTGTACCAAGTGAGGGTGTAACGCGGCCTTCTATCCAACCAGGCTTGGAAGTCAGCATTAGGCATGGGGGCTTTACCGCCAAAACCTAGCTTGTTCCACCCAGCATTTATAAATAGGTAATGGTATAAAAGGCTGAAATTTTCACCCATCGCACGTTGTGTACCGCGATAGGTATCCGTGCCACGGCCTTTAACCCACATGTTCACTGATGGAGTGGGCAGGGTCGGATCGTACCAGAAAGTGCTAAAGCGGTAAGCTGATTTACAAGTAAATGCATAGGCTATCTGTATTTCTTCTTCAGACAACACCCCTGCCTTTGCGGCTACGGTTAAGATTTCTGTAAAACCTGAGTCCCCATATGGACCAATAGATCGACCATAGTTGAAACCTTGACCATCCGTATTGAGTTGAGGAAGAATCAGATCAACTGATTTTCTCAGATAGCCTTTCAATTCTTGCGTTAAATTAGCCTCATCCCCCGTTTCCAAAATTCGTTCGACAATTTCAGCAATAAACACCACGCTGTATCGGTCAAAGCGCGCCCGATCATAATAAGTCTGGTTAACATTCGAGGCGTCATCAGAGAATCCACCCGAAGAATCGCTTCTAATATGATTAATAATTTTATACAAAAGTGCATTACGCGCACTTAGCCGTGCTACAGCGGGGTTGATAGAAGAGAAGAAGGTCGGATTGTTCCACCCTAGATTTTTTCTCAATCCAGCAATTCCGTAAGAGACTGCATAGTAATTTTGAGCAGTATTAATAGACGCAAAATCAATTGGCATGTTTTTTGCAGGACAGGTATTTAATTTGCCATTAGTATGTGTGCCAAATATATCGCAGAAGGTTAATCTATTTTTTAATCTATTCAGCATTTCGTCATTAAAAACTTCATTTAACATGCCGCATGCGTTGAAATTATTGAGTGCGATGAGATAATACAATTCACCCCAAGATGTGTTTGCATAGAAGTAATCAGTTTTACCTATCTGCAGCATCATCTCGGTAGTTATTTTTTGATATGTCTCAAGGTAATTTTTGTAACTCGGATCGCCTTTCGTTTTCATATCAATCAATATATAAGACAGGCCTAGTGCCAATTTACCAGGCAAAAATTTATCCCCCGTCTTCGTATCTAATACATGTATTGGGTCGCCGTTGCCGAAGTCCATCTCTACTTGAGTGAAATCAGGTGCTGCCTTAATAAGATCAAAGAGCGCTTTCATTTGCCCCATTACGGTAATGGGTATATCAGATCCCGTTGGCACGTTTGTATCAGGCATGCCATAAACTATTCCATGGAGAGAAGTAGCTGCAGGGCAAAATACATCGTTCGCCTGAGAAGGAGAGGTATTCATAGGACACAAAGTGTCTGTGTCGGGTATAGAGAGGCGGAACGTACTGAGCGCGAGGGCAAGTGGGGGGAGCTTGGACAACAACATTTTTGCCTCCTATTCGAATTCTGTAAAATTCAATAGATTGATAATAGTTTGTGAATTCAACTTTGTCTATGCAAGTGTTATCCAGATTTAAAATAAACGCACTCCTTTGTTCATCCCTACCTAGAATCAAGCTGTAGCATGCCTATAAATGATATGGCTCGAGCCAACGATCCCTCACCGAGCAATATCGTTGAGCGCTCATGCTTAACCCACAAGAAGCGAGAGTAGACATCAATTCTGTTAGTACTATTTCCGCTATTAAGCCCGGCATCCGTCATGATATGTTGATAGGCTTCCGGCTTAAATAACGCCATAAATAAATAGCCGCTACGCAATCGATGAGTGCCTATCGAGTTGCCAGTGCCACTGGCGCCATTCAAGCGACCTGCATATTGCTGTTTGCCGAGAGGAATCACGTCCCTAACGGTGTTAGCGATAGGCGTCAACTGCTGGACATGGATGCCGTACCGACCACTCGCATACAGCCGATAGACGCCTGCTACGTCAAGACTGCCGTGATTGCAATCTTCGGCCGTTTTCTTGGACACCGAATAGCCCCAGTCATCCGCGGGAAGATGCGCTTTATCGGTATAGAGTGACACGCCATCTTTAAAGAACCAATCAATGTTGAATTTGACAATCTGATCGTAAAGCTTGACTCGCTCTGGTGCATCGTTTAGCAACTCATGTGCTTGGGCTAGATTCATAAAGCCATAATTTAACATCATTTGCTGATTCCACGGTACGGGCAGCCCGGTTTTATACGGTGAGGTATTTGAGAAGTACATATGCTTGCCATTACGCAGCGTGAGTAATGATTTCAGAATATGCTGATCGACCGTTTTGTCCGCTTCAATCACATAGCGCTTAGCGCGTTCCAGATAGGTTTTTCCAAAATGATGAGGGTTCCCATCAGGAACGACCTTATTGTAGATAGCACATGTTTGCAGAATTTGTTTAGCGCAAGTGGCAAGGTGTCCAACGGGGTCACCTTGTTCACCACCAGTTTGAATCGGGTTTGCATTAGGTTGATTGGGCCAAACTGGATCGACGCGCCCTGTCCAAATAACACGCTTACCACTCAGATCATTGCGTATGGACAAAAGCGTGTCACAGAACGACACCGTTTTGTTCAGAATTTCTTTTTTTGGTGCAATCTCATAGACCAATGCCATGGCCTTCAAATTTTCACCGCTGTGACCTTGGACCCACTCATTATTCTCATTCGTGGGTACTGGATTTAATGTCTGCGTATAGCTGATAAACGATTGAATTTCGTCTTTAGTGACGGGGCCATCCAAGCTGTCGATTACCATATTCTCTTGGGATACTACATTAGTATGCGCATGGTGTGCCATAAAAGGAGGCGAATTGCTTAGCGGGACACCTGTAAACAAAAATGGAATAAAAGGAGAGATTTTCATAAACACCCCATGTAGCGCCAAATAGTAACGTCCCATTATAGTCAAAAAAACATGCGCTGCGGGACGTGCCCCCCATGGCGAGATAGAACTGCATCTTCTCAACAATCAACTATACTCAAATAGGAGTGGGTTGCTTATTAACATGTGCATGCGCGACGAAAGCAAACCCACGTTGAGTAAAACTACCTATAGGAGTGATTATCATGTCAACCCTAACAAAACTCGCTGTTCTAGTCGGTGCATTTGTTTTTTCTGTCCCTTCAATGACACATGCAGGCGAACCGCCGTTTATTTCAATTCCCGTGTCCGATTTGCAATGGCATGAGGTACCTGATATGGGCGGGGAGATCAGCTACGCAGATTTACGTGGCAGTATTTTCGGCAATGGACCCTATGAGGCATTTCTCCAGGTGAAAGCAGGTGTAGATAATCCATACCACACACACTCTCGGGATGTGACGGCAGTCATATTGAAGGGCATTTTCTACATAATTATTGATGGAAAGCGCATCGAGTATCCGGCGGGGTCTTTCTGGAGTATTCCTGCTGATCTACCACACGACAGTGGTTGCGCAAAAGGTGACGACTGTCTAATGTTCATACATCAAGTTGGCAGCTTTGATATAGTGCCCTTAAGGAAGTAGTAAAAATGAAATTGCCTTAAATTGCCTTTCTTTCTAGGGAGAGTGTTTCATTCTGGGGGCTGACGGCCGAGCTTATGAAAGCAAGCGCTTTGACTTTGTCGAACAGCCGTCAGAAAAGCTGGACTACACTCGACAATCAAAAAATCAGTTGCTTACGTTAGCTCCCCAGAATGTAACGCGCTCCTTTATTGAGTCCTCTCCGCGGAATACCTCACAATTTGAAACGCACCCACCTGATGTCGAGTCTGATAACTGCTAATATCAACAGTACGTTTACTCGGTCCAAAATGGTAGAGCCGAAACTGGATGAGTATCGTTTAAACAGCCAAAGCATGGAACAATCCGCAGCTTTATCCGTTCATTGTGATTGCCTTGGAGACTTCGATGCGAATGTTAGAAATTCTCGCTATTCGTCGTGAAAATATCGATGTCGAACGGCACAGAATTTGGATGCCACAAGCGAAGGCAGGCAGACGCGAATAACCCATTACAGCTCATCTAGCCAATTTTCTAGCAGACTATGTGGTAGCGCTCCAGCCTGGTACACCCTGGCTATTTCCATCACCCGCCACAAAGTCGGGTCGCACCGTTGATATTCGCAAGCCTTTTACTAAAGCCGTTATCGCAGCCGGACTTGACCCTAAGAGCGTGGTACGTCATACCCTGCGCCATACTGCCCACACACCTTGTTCAAGCGGGCATCGATTTGCCCACTGTTAAACGAATCAGTGGACATAAAACACTAACGATGGTTGAACGTTACGCGCACCAGAACGGACAACACATTCAGGCGGCAATGGAAAAATTTGAGCAGAGGATGAGAATTACCTAGCTATTTTGCTGGCACGATTACACAAGAATGACACAAAGTTAAATCAGTATATGCCTAGGAATTTGGCAAAACCCTTATCGGATATGGTGGGGCGTGAGCGGCTCGAACGCTCGACCTACGGATTAAGAGTCCGCTGCTCTACCAACTGAGCTAACGCCCCAAGAGAAAGCGTATTATAACAAGCTAACCCACACTCAAAATCGTATTTCGTATGCTTGCTCATTTTGAACAGAAAATTTTAACCCGCGAAGATCTCGCCGCAAAGCGTCCAACTCTTTCAGCGCCAGTTGTTTTTACAAACGGCGTATTTGATATTTTGCATCGCGGCCATGTCAGTTATCTAGCTCAAGCGCGTACATTAGGCGCATGTTTGGTGGTTGGGGTTAATAGTGATGCGTCGGTACGTTTACTGGGTAAAGGTGAAGATCGCCCAATCAACAATACAGCGGATCGCATGGCGCTGATCGCAGCACTTGCGAGTGTCGATTGGGTAGTATGTTTTGAGGAGCCAACGCCAACTGCATTGATTGATGCATTACGGCCGGAGATTCTCGTTAAAGGCGGCGATTATGATATGGACGCATTGCCAGAAGCGGCGCTTGTGCGCGGTTGGGGCGGACAAGCGCTGACGATTCCTTTTGAGTATCAGCGCTCAACCTCTGCTTTATTGCATAAAGTGCGTGCGTTTTCAAATTAAGTCATGAAGCATCAACCATCCGAATTGAGTTATCACTAGACGAATTCACGTGCTCGCGCGCAATTAACGCCAGCCCTGTTAGCACTAAGTGCTCATGGTAGGTGTAGTCAATTGTCAACAAGCGGCTCACTCCTTTGGCCGCACCACCACTTAAGACGCATCGGACCGGAGCGCCAATCTGGGCGCATAAATCGCGCCACGCGCGCTCAATTAAACTAGCTTGAGCAAGTAAGCAGCCTTCATGCAAAGCCGTCTGCGTATCGACCGCAAAGGGCGCTCCAGCCTGCCCGCCATGTGGCTCTTGGCCTTCAATCATGTGTTCCGCCGTCGGCAACAGCGCGGTATGTTGACCTAGCGACTGCATCATCATCGTCCCGCCGGGCGCAATCAAGCCGCCAGCAAAAGTGCCATCGGCATACAGCGCTTCCAATGTAGTCGCGGTGCCTAAAGTAGCAATCAGTAGATGTTCCGCCGGATAGGTGGCGCGCGCGCCAATCAGACTAGCCCAACGATCACTGCCAAGTTGCCGATAATCGCGATAACTATTCCGCACTCCGCACAGGCTGGGCTGTGCGCTTACCGTATGGCGCGGAGCATGCGGCCAACGGGTGCTGGTTAAGGTTTCAAGGCGCCTGGCCGTACGCTCGCCCGCCACATTTGCAATCCAAACACTACCGGGTATTGGCAGCATCGACCAATCCGGCTCTGGCAATGAGAGTAACGCGCCACGTTCATGCGCAAAGGCGCCCAAGGCAATGCGCGTACCGCCGGCATCGGCCAGGGCCCATTTAATGCGGCTATTACCCGCATCGATTAAAAGAAAAGGAGCCGCAGATGGAGCAAAAGACATCATGAGTGTATTGAAAAAGAAGCCCTTTTATAGGCGAAATAGGAAAAACCGACGATGTTACAGAATATATGCTCGCAACGAAACGTCACCACTTGCCAGCGCTTGAATGCCGTTGCCCGTATCGATCAACAATCGGCCAGATGAGTCGATGCCAGTTGCGACACCATGCAAAATTTCATGGCCATTCTCTAAGATCAGCACTTTCTTGCCAGTATAAGCATGATCCGCATCCCACGTCTGCAGAAAAGGCGCTAAACCATGTTTCTCAAAAAGCTCAAGCATGGTGACCAGGGCATTCAGTACATGGGCCAAGACCTCGGTCATGGCCACCGCCGGTAATACCCGCGCTAAGGCCGCCGGCGGATTAGCCCGCGCATCAAGCTGTGCCGCGAGCGCCGCCTCACCATCCAGATTAAGTCCAATACCGATCACCACCGTACTCGAGGTATTGGTACAGCGCACCGTTTCAATCAAACTGCCCGCCAATTTTGCGCCATCGAGCAAGACATCATTGGGCCATTTAAGTGCCAGCCGCGGCGTATCCGCGCGCATCAAGGTGCGCAAGCCAGCGACTATCGCGCTACCTACGGCAAGGCTAAGCCCCGCAAGTTCGGCAGGTGGCCGAGCTATTTTATAGGCAAACGAAAAAAGTAACGCATCGCCCGCCGCAGCAAACCATGGCCGCCCGTGCCGCCCACGGCCAGCCGTTTGTTGATACGCAACCCGTACAATGGGTAGGGTGGGTTTATGCGCAGCCCTTAAATAGGCGATTAAATCAGCATTCGTCGAACCGGTTTTAGCCACCACCTCAATTGTCAATTTTTGTAAAGAGGCGGATAAAAGTGTACGAAGTCGCTCACCGTCAATGCGCCGGGTGTTAGATAATAGGGAAGTCGAAGAAAAAACCATAGTAAGCGTATTTTAACGGACCACGCACCACGCTGCGTTAGTCTGCCGTACAATCATTGAATCAATCAGTTATAAAATAACGCTATGTTGCGATCTATCCTACGCCGTCTTGGTATGTTCGTGCCGACTTTTATCGGCATTACAATGCTTACCTTCACGCTTATTCATGTGATTCCTGGCGACCCAATCGAAGTCATGATGGGCGATCGCGGACTTACCCCTGAAGCTCATGCTGAAGCAATACATCGCCTCGGGCTTGATTTGCCATTACCAGTGCAATACTTGCGCTATTTATCAGATGTACTGCACGGCAACCTCGGCACTTCGCTGGCCACTCATACGAGTGTGATGGGTGAATTTTTAGCACGCTTTCCAGCCACGATTGAACTTTCGTTAGGCGCGCTTTCTTTCGCTCTCATCCTTGGTTTGCCGATTGGTATTTTGGCCGCGCTTAAGGCTGGCTCGATTTTTGATCGCGCTATAATGAGCCTTGCACTGGCTGGCTATTCAATGCCTATCTTTTGGTGGGGCTTGATTTTAATTATGTTTTTTTCAGTGCAGCTTGGTTGGCTACCGGTATCGGGCCATCTGGCGATTCAATACGATATACCCACCGTGACCGGTTTTACCTTGATTGACACCTGGCTCTCCGGCCAAGAGGGTGCTTTGCGCTCGGCTTTGCGTCATTTAGTCTTGCCATCGGTTGTATTAGGCACGATTCCGCTCGCCGTCATCGCGCGCATGACCCGCTCATCGATGCTTGAAGTTTTGCGTGAAAACTACATTCGTACGGCACGTGCCAAAGGGCTCTCGCCGAGCCGAGTGGTCATCGTCCATGCATTACGTAATGCCTTAATTCCCGTGGTAACCGTAATTGGCCTGCAAGTTGGTTCGCTGCTTTCAGGCGCGGTGCTAACGGAGACCATTTTTTCATGGCCGGGGGTTGGCAAATGGCTGATTGATGCAATCAACCGGCGCGATTATCCGATTGTGCAAAGTGGAATTCTGGTCCTGGCCACACTGGTTATCATCGTTAATTTGTTAGTCGATGTGTTATACGGCGTGCTTAATCCGCGTATTCGCCCTTCAAGGTAACAATGAACCAATCCAATTTAGCGGAATTTTGGGCGCATTTCCGCACCCACCGGGGCGCTGTCTTAGCGGGCGGGCTGCTTATCGTATTTATGCTGGCTGCGATCTTTGCGCCGGTGCTTGCGCCGTATGATCCAATTGAGCAATATCGCGATGCCATTCGCGTCCCTCCCGTCTGGCAAGAAGGTGGCTCTTGGCGCTTTTTACTCGGCACCGACCAAGCGGGACGCGATATGCTTTCGCGCTTGATGCATGGCGCCCGCTTGTCGTTTTGGATCGGCAGCATCTCCGTCTTGCTCGCGCTTTCACTGGGTACCGTGCTTGGCTTATGCGCGGCATTTTTTCAGCGCTGGCTGGATTTTCCGATCATGCGTTTGATCGATGTACTGCTTGCCTTGCCGGCACTTTTGCTAGCGGTCGCGGTCGTCGCCGTACTGGGTCCCGGGCTGACCAATACAATGTATGCCATCGCCATTGTGACCCTCCCCGGTTATGTGCGACTGACACGCGCCTCAGCCCTGGCTGAATTAAGCAAAGAGTATGTAACGGCATCGCGCGTGGCAGGCGCTGGTACCTTGCGCTTGATGTTTTTGCAAGTATTACCAAACTGCGCAGCTCCGTTGATTGTACAAGCCACGCTTGGTTTTTCGACGGCGCTGCTCGATGCGGCAGCGCTTGGCTTTCTTGGCATTGGGGTGCAGCCCCCGCTTGCCGAATGGGGTTCAATGCTTGCTTCCTCACGCGATTACATGAATAGCGCATGGTGGATGGTGACCTTGCCGGGCATTGCTATTTTGGTGACCGTTCTGTCTATTAACCTGCTTGGTGATGGACTGCGCGATGCGCTTGACCCCAAGTTAAAACAAATTCACTAATTTCAATGAAGCAAAACCTTTTAACTATCCGTCAACTTTCGGTCAATTTCGGCGGGCCGCCCGTCGTGGACCATATTGATCTCGAGATTGCGCCTGGCGAGGTTGTCGGGATTGTCGGTGAATCAGGTTGCGGCAAAAGCATTACCATGCTGGCCTTAATGGGACTGATTGATGCGCCGGGTCAAGTGCGCGCCGATGAGATTAGCTTCGATGGTAAAGATTTGCTCAATGCATCGCCTCGTGCGCGGCGCAAAATTATCGGCAAAGATATCTCAATGGTGTTTCAAGACCCATTGGCCAGCCTTAACCCAAGCTACACCGTTGGTGCGCAAATTAAGGAAGTCCTATGGCAACATGAGAATTTGCGCGGCGCAGTGCTGCAGCGGCGTACGCTAGAGTTACTTGATCAAGTTGGCATTTCAGACGCCAAAAATCGCATGGACGCTTTTCCGCATCAACTCTCGGGCGGGATGAACCAACGCGTGATGATTGCCATGGCCATTGCCTGCAATCCCAAATTATTGATTGCTGACGAGCCAACCACTGCACTTGATGTCACCATCCAAGCCCAGATTATGCAATTGCTGGTTGATTTGCAAAAAGAGCGTTGTATGGCTTTAGTCCTGATTTCACATGATCTTGCGGTCGTCTCGCAGGTCGCTCGGCGGGTGGCCGTCATGTATGCTGGCCAAATTGTTGAAACCAATCATGTCCCCAATATTTTTGAGCGACCGCACCATCCTTATACCGAAGCATTATTGACTGCGATCCCCGAACATAATCGCGGTGCTCAGCGCCTAGTCGCTTTGTCAGGCGTGGTGCCTGGCCAGCACGACCGGCCACCGGGCTGCTTGTTTGAGCCGCGCTGCAAATATAGGATTGCAGCTTGCCAACAAACACGACCACCATTAGCCCCGATTGCAGCAGGCGCTGTGCGTTGCATTAAGCCACTCAATGTGCAATCCGCTGGCAGCACGCCGGTAGTTTCTCACTCTACATCATGAATGCATCAGACACCGTGCTCGTCGCGGACCGTTTAACCAAACATTATTCGGTACGCCGAGGATTTTTTGGACACAGCCAGGTCAAGGCCTTAAATCAAGTGTCGTTTTCGCTCGCTCGTGGCAAAACGCTTGCGGTTGTTGGGGAATCAGGGTGTGGCAAATCAACGCTTGCGCGCCAGATCACGATGGTTGAAGAGCCAACCTCTGGCACGCTTTTGATCAATGGCCATGATGTCGCCACCGCTGACCGCGCTACCCGCACAGCGCTACGCCGTTGCGTGCAAATGGTTTTTCAGCACCCATTTGCCTCGCTTAACCCAAGAAAAACCGTCGCCGCTACTCTGGCCGAGCCCCTCATCATTAATACTGACTTTGATCGCGCCACCCGCTTTACGCGCATTCAGGAGATGATGGCTACGGTTGGCTTACGGCCCGAGCATATGCGGCGTTATCCGCATATGTTTTCTGGCGGTCAACAACAGCGCATTGCGATTGCGCGAGCGATGATCCTTGAGCCGCAAATTGTGGTGGCCGATGAACCGGTGTCCGCGCTTGATGTGTCTATTCAGGCGCAAATCCTCAATCTCTTTATGGATTTGCAGGATCGTTTCGGTATTAGCTATGTATTTATCTCGCACGATCTGTCCGTCGTCGAACATATCGCGCATGACGTTATGGTGATGTACCTTGGGGGTATTGTTGAGGTTGGCGATAAGGCTACGCTTTTTGCCCGCGCTCGTCATCCCTATACGCGCGCCCTGATGTCTGCGACCCCGGCTATCCGTTCCGCTGAAAGACGGATTCAAATTCGCCTCGAAGGGGAGCTGCCATCGCCACTCAACCCTCCGCCTGGTTGCACGTTTCATCAACGTTGTCCGTATGCAATTGAGCGTTGTCGGCGTGAAGTGCCGATCTTACGTGAGGTGGACCAGCGGCAGGTGGCTTGCCATCGGGCAGAAGAATTAGAGATTTAAGTTGGTGTAGAAAGGCTAAGGGTTAAATCAACTTATCATCCACTGATTACAGCAGTAACCTATCCTTTGTTATTTGCTATTGGCATCACCACCACTTCGTGGAGCGACCTGATGGCTGCTTTTACTTTGGCTAATGTCGTTACTATTGCTGTCACGGTTTTTACCCTGAGTACGGTCGATTTTTTTGTGGGCAAATGGGTAGGTTTATATCCGATCGAAAGTGCAATCATTAATGCCTGTCACAGTGGAATGGGCGGTATAGGAGATGTGGCGATACTAAACTCGGCCCGCCGTCTAGAGATGATGCCGTTTGCGCAAATAGCAACGCGTCTAGGGGGAGTAATCACTATTACTGCCGCTATTCTCTTGCTTGGGCTGCTTTCGTAGAGACTGAGGGCTTGCTTGTCTATGCTCAAATTCCTTGATTTTTTTACCCCCATCACCTAGCTCCTTGATTTTTCTACCTCCATCACCTAGCATAAATCTATGGCTATCTTGGAAAGGAAATAATTATCTTATATTATTTATATTTTATTTTTTAGCCTTATAAATAATTAATGGTAATTAGCCAATAGCTACTCGTTACGCAATTCAAATTGGAGATTTGTTTTTCTAGTCTTTTAATTCAAGGAGACAGTCATGGGTGCTGTGGAAAGTGTTCTTCATGAAGTAGAGAAAGCGACGATAAGGCCTTTAGGTGAAGTGGCGCGTGGCGTTGAAAAGGTAACAATAAGGCCCTTAGGCGAAGTCGCGCGGGGTGTAGAGAGGGTGACGATAAGACCTTTAGGTGAAGTGGCGCGGGGTGTAGAGAAGGTGACAATAAGACCTTTAGGTGAAATCGCACGTGAATTAGAGAAAGTGGCGATACGGCCTCTAGGAGAAGTTACACGCGGCGTAGAGCTGGTGACTATAAGACCTTTAGGGGCAATTGCGCGTGAATTGGAAAAATCGTTAGGCAGACCTTTAGGGAGCATTGCAAGTAAAACTGTGTTGCTATTGGAACGCCTGATAGATGTAGTTGAACAAGATTCGTCTATGGGGCCGAACACAGACATGCACGCCAGGCGAGAAAATTTAAACAGAATGGCAGAAGACGTAGTGCAAGTCGGGCGAGAGATAAACGAGGCAGTATTAGCAACGCCAGCGACTGACGAAGATCGTTTAAGGATTTTCGGTGAATGTGGCCGAGTAAACAGCGAGATTGGGCATAACATCGAGCGACTGCAAAATAACGCCGAGCGTGCTCAAGCTCACTCAGAACTTGTATCTGAAAATCGGAATCTTAGAGACCAGTTAAATCTTGCGCAAGCTAGACTTAGGGATGCTTTATTAGATGAAAACAATATTGATCAGGCAGGCGTTATTTATGAGGATGAGGATGATAATGATCTTCCAGAGTATTCTGCCTAAATTTCTTTATTTTTTTAGTATCACCAAAGTGATTTTGTAAAAAATATATTTTAGTTTAAATAGCCATGCGACCTATTTCAATTTTAATATTATTATTTATCTCTCCTTTTGTAGGTTGTGGGAGTGATACTCAGGAGAGTGATAACTTTGACTCGCCAACGCATCCGTTTGCGCTTGAAATTAATAAAAGGTCGGCAAAATCTTTGGGAGATATCTGCAATGACCTAAAAAAAGTAAGCGTTGATTCTTGGGGTGCTGTATGTGATGAGAGGGATGCTTTAGGAAAGATTGCGCTTGATTTGGAAAAATCACTTGTAAAACCTCTCGGGGAATTTGCAAGCAGGGTGATGCTGCTAGATAAACGTTTAATAATTTTTATTAAGCGTGACTTGTATCTGGAAGATAGGGAAAATATTATAAATAAAATTGTTGAGGATGCGCGCCAACTGTTAACAGAAATAAATCAAGAAACATCGACAACGCCAGATATTGATATAGATAAACTGGAATTCCTAAATAGGCTTATTATCGCTGCTGAAGGCATTATAAATAATGCGACAGGCCTTTATAAAATAAAAATAGACCTTAGTAAAGATCCATATAAACTTCTTAGAAATAATGCCTACCTTACTCAGCGTAATTTACAAATTTATAGAGATAACATTAATCTTGTGCGTGAGCAAAAAAAACTTAGAAATGATTTGGATTTGGCGAAAGCTAAAAAACTATTGCAAGAACTTATAGATTTATTCAGCTAAATATATTTTTGGGATGACGTGACATCAAGCCAATCAACACACCGCCTACGAGGGTCCGTATGACTCTAAGCCCATCAGCTTCCTGGGGGCATCTCGTTATACACAAATCCATTTAGTCTTATCTGGCAAGGCTTTGCAGCCTTTACACGAATCGATAGGGTGGCCGCCACGCGTAGAGTAAGGCACTCTCCGCGCTCCAGGCTACGTGTGCACAGTTCGACCAGAAACCACTGATTGTCAGTGAGCATGATCAAGCATCATATGTGCGAATCTATACACCCGCTTAGGTTCTTTGCTATACTCTCGTTTTAAGTGGCCCGGTAGCTCAGTCGGTAGAGCAGCGGACTGAAAATCCGTGTGTCGGTGGTTCGAACCCGCCCCAGGCCACCAGCATTTCAGGACTTGCATGATTGCAAGTCCTTTTACTGTCAGCATAGGTTCCATGACAGGAGACTAAAGTGACGGCACAAACACATCCTCATAGCCGCGCACTCGTACTGTTCTCTGGCGGCCAAGACTCTGCTACGTGTCTTGCATGGGCGCTTCAGCGGTATCATCATGTTGAGACCATCAGCTTTGATTATGGTCAGCGACATCGGATTGAGCTTGAATGCCGCAGCCATTTTCGGGCACGCCTTATAGAAACCGAAGCCTTTGCACCCTGGCGTACGCGTCTACACGACGATCATTTGGTTGATTTATCGATGTTCGGTGCGTTAAGCGACACCGCCATGACGCGTGACGTTCAGATTGAAACGCTTGCTAACGGTTTGCCAAACACCTTTGTGCCCGGCCGCAATTTGATGTTCCTGACGATGGCCGCAGCGCTTGCCTATCGGCGTGGCTTGCAAGTACTGGTCGGCGGTATGTGCGAGACGGATTTTTCTGGTTACCCCGATTGCCGCGACGATACCCTCAAGGCATTGCAAGTTGCCCTCAATCTGGGCATGGATCGTCGTTTTGTGATTGAAACCCCGCTGATGTGGCTTGATAAGGCGCAAACATGGCAACTAGCATACACGCTCGGCGGTGATGCATTGCTCGCTTTAATCCGCCTTGAAACGCATACCTGTTATCTGGGTGAGCGTAGTACGCTGCATGACTGGGGCTATGGCTGCAGCGAATGTCCATCCTGTCTATTACGTCAACGGGGTTATGAAACTTTCATAGCTGGCCTAAGTTAAGACGTGGCGGCCTTAAGTCGATAGAGTTCTTTGTTATGGCGTTTTATTCAATTAAAGAAATTTTTTATACTTTGCAGGGTGAAGGTATTAACGCCGGGCGGCCTGCTGTGTTTTGCCGTTTTGCGGGCTGCAATCTATGGTCCGGCCGCGAGCAAGATCGCGCGCAGGCGATTTGCCGTTTTTGTGATACTGATTTTGTTGGCACAAATGGTGAACATGGCGGCAAATACAAAAGCGCCGCTGCAGTAGTCGCCCAGATTGCCTCGCTATGGCCTGCAGGCGCGGCGCATCGCTTGGTCGTCTGTACCGGCGGAGAGCCTTTACTACAGCTTAACGGTGAATTGATCGCAGCACTGCATGACGCACAGTTTGAAATTGCGCTTGAGACCAACGGCACACTGCCAATACCCGCAGGCATTGATTGGGTTTGCGTCAGCCCCAAAGCGGCTGCGCCGTTAGTCGTCACACAGGGCAATGAACTCAAAGTGGTGGTGCCGCAAGACCATCAGCAGCTCTTGGCTTATGAAAAACTCGACTTCGATCATTTTCTGGTGCAACCAATGGATAATGCAGCACGCGAGCTTAATACGCGCTTTGCCATCGATTGGTGCAAGCAGCATCCGCGCTGGCGGCTATCGATGCAAACCCATAAATATTTACACATTCCCTAAATTTATCCTGCCGTGTTAACCATCACTCGTAAACTTGAATTTGATGCTGGTCACCGTATTCCAGACCATCGCAGCCTATGCTGCAACCTGCATGGTCATCGTTATGTGCTCGAAATTACGCTAACCGGCAAGCCAATAGCCACCGCAGGCGCGCCTGATCGCGGCATGGTGATGGATTTCGCACAAGTCAAAGCGCTCGCCCTTCAGCACTTGGTTGAGCACTGGGATCATGCTTTTTTAGTGTACGCTGGCGATACTGCTGTACGCACCTTTCTGGATACGCTGCCAAACCATAAAACGGTGGTCCTCGAACAGATACCTACCGTCGAAAATTTGGCCGCGCTTGCGTTTGATACACTTGCTCTGACGTATAACCATCACTATGGCGCAGATTTAAGGCTTAAGCGGGTACGCTTATATGAAACACCTAATTGTTGGGCCGAGGTTGAGCGTCCGGTGAGTTAAACACTGCCTGAACTTAACTCTGTATTAAAGGTTTTTGCCGCCCCATACTCATGATTAAACCAACCGCAATACCCAGCGTAACCAGGGCCGTGCCACCGTAACTCATGAAGGGCAACGGCACCCCGACTACTGGCAATAAGCCAATCACCATGCCAATATTAACGAATGTATAGGTAAAAAAGCTTAAAGTAAGCGAGCCTGCCAATAAACGCGCAAAAAGGGTCGCGCCATTAGCGGCAACATATAAGCCGCGCACAATCAAACATAAATAAAGCAAAAGTAAAGCAATACTGCCCACTAGGCCAAACTCCTCTGCATACACGGCAAAAATAAAATCGGTATGCCGCTCAGGAATAAATTCAAGATGGGCTTGAGTCCCTTTTAACCAGCCTTTACCAAACAAGCCCCCCGAGCCAATCGCGATCACCGCCTGAATCGTATGAAAGCCTTTACCAAGAGGATCGGTGGTTGGGTCAAGTAAGGTGCAAACACGGTGTTTCTGATAGTCATGTAATAATGGCCATTGCACTTGTGGTTGGCAGATTTTTTGTTGAAATACAACCAGTGAGCCCGCGGCAATCGTAATCGCAAGTAATACCGGTACAATTAATTTAAAGCTCAGACCAGCCAAATAAATGACAAAAAATCCGGCCGAAAACACCAGTATTGCGGTCCCTAAATCAGGTTGCTTAGCGATCAAACCGACCGGGACTGCCAGCAATGCTAAGGCCACAATATGGTCATACCAACGCAGCGCGCCCTCACGCCGCTGGTAATACCACGCCAGCATTAATGGCATCGCAATTTTCATGATTTCGGAAGGCTGAATCACCAATCCTAGATTGATCCACCGTTGCGCGCCTTTGCGTATCAGGCCAAAGAGTGCAACGGCAATCAGCAAACTAATACCGAACGTATATAAAGGAACCGCCAAACGAATTAACACTTGGGGCGATAAATTGGCAATTCCCCACATTAGCGCGAAGGTCAATAAAATGTTGCGCAATTGGTCTTGCACGCGACCTGGCATATTAAAACTCGCGCTATATAAGGTCAGCATGCCGACCGCAATTAAGGCTAAAACAAACAGGAAAAAAGTCCGGTCAAAACCGACGAAAAGCGGTTTAATGCGTTTTAAATGAAGTTTAATCGACATTCTAGTCCTCAAGCCAAGAGCGCTAGCCGTGGCTCATTATTGTTTGATGGCAGGTTTTTTAATGGCGGTGACAGACGTGGCTGGGATTGCAGTAGCGCTGGTTTTGGGCTTGAGACGATCCACCAAATAGTAATCAAGCAACTTGCGTACAATCGGCGCCGCAGCTTGCCCGCCCCAACCACCATTTTCGACCACTAAAGCCAGCGCAATAGATGGCTTATCAGCAGGTGCATAAGCAATAAATAAGGCGTGATCGCGCCGATTCTCGGCCAGCGTATGGGCACGATATTTTGCGCCTTGCAGCGAGAACACCTGAGCTGTACCGGTTTTACCGGCGGCTTGATAGCCCGCCCCTCTAAAAGCATTCGCCGCAGTTCCTTGGGTGATCACGCCAACCATAGCGCGCTTAATAAAATTAATATCCTGCTGGTTCACATTGACCTGATAACTTGCGCTTGGCACCGTCAGACGGGTTTCATGCGTGAGTGGATGCTCGATTTTTTTTACCAGATGAGGCTTCATCACTACGCCATTATTAGCCAGTATCGCGGTTGCATGCGCCATTTGCAAAGTAGTAAATGAGTTATAACCTTGCCCGATCCCCAAATTAATGGTGTCGCCGTCGTACCATCTTTGCAAATCAGAGCGCCGATAGGCCTTCTTTTTCCAGTCGGTCGAAGGCAATACGCCTCTCGTCTCACCGTCAATATCAATCCCGGTTAACTGACCAAAGCCCCATGGCGCCATAAAGTCAGCCATTGCATTCACGCCCAGGTCACGCGCCAACACATAGTAATAAGTGTCGCACGACAGCACAATCGAGCGATACATATCAACCCAGCCATGTCCCCAGGGCACATCATCGCGAAAAGTGTGCCCCGCCAGGGTATAAGACCCAGGATCCTGAAAACCCCATTGCGGGGTCCGCTTACCCAATGCTAATGCGGCCAGCGCAACAAAGGGTTTATAGGTTGAGCCTGGCGGATAAGTGCCTTGCAGTGGACGATTCAAAAGCGGCCGATCGGTTGAGGTATTGAGTTCATCCCAGGTTTGCTGATCAATCCCATCAACGAAAGCGTTAGGATCAAAGCTGGGGGCGGAAACGAAAGCCAAAACATCGCCACTCGCAGGCTCAATCGCCACCAGCGCTCCACGCCGGCCGGCAAAGGCTTGCTCGGCAATTTGCTGCAAATTAATATCCAGTGAGAGCACCAGGTTATTGCCGGCGACTGCCCGGCTATGCGACAAAGTGCGTACTCGACGTCCACCTGCGGTCACTTCGACCTCTTCAAAGCCCGTCTGGCCGTGTAGCTCAGTCTCGTAGCTTTGTTCAACGCCAATTTTGCCAAGATGGTCAGTGCCTTTATAATTATTTGCATCAAACCGCGGATCATACGGTTTAAGCCCGCTATTATTGAGCTCGCTTGCGTTCCGAATGCGCTCCTGGTCACGCTGCGAGAGCCGGCCAATATAACCAATCACGTGCGCCGCAGTGGTGCCCAGTGGATATTGGCGAAACCAACGAATACGCACTTCCACGCCAGGAAACCGAAAGCGCTGCGCAGTAAACCTTGCCACCTCAGTGTCGGAAAGGCGGATACGCAATGGCAAGCTTTCAAAATTTTTTGAATCTTCTAACAGCTTTTTAAAGCGGCGCCGATCCCGAGCATCAATGACTACAATTTGCGCCAGGCTATCGACCACTTCGTCTAGTGTGCGATTAATTTTTGAGGGTGTAATTTCAAGCGTGTAAGCGGAGTAATTTTTGGCCAACACAATACCGTTGCGATCGGTAATGATGCCGCGGTTTGGCATAATTGGCGCGACCGCAATACGGTTTTCATTCGCCTGTAATGAATATTGTCCGTAGCGCCAGATTTGCAAATATAGAAAACGTCCCGCCAATAGCGCAAAACACAAAAACACAAATATCGCGGCCGCGGCGACACGCAAGCGGAATTGCTGTAGCTGCTGCTCGGTATCTTTGAATTCAGGCATGAATTTAGGCCCAAGCGACTAATGAGCCCAACTTAAAGGCGAGTAAAAGCCCTAACCCGCTAACCGATATCCGCTTTATGATAAAACTAAATCGCTTGATCATATTGGACGCGTATCATCAGTATTGGCTGAGCGCTTTTGCGGGGCGAGCAGCAGGACACTGGCCACGGGCCATAGCGCCGCTTCGACCAAACCATCTACCAAATATCCCCATCCCGGAAAAGCAGCGCCAGTCATCAAGCGAATCGTAAAGGGTACGATTTGCGCCAGCAGAAGTAATGGCAAGACATGCAGCGCCTGCCCTAGTAGTGGAGACCACAAGACGCGGCGATGGATCATAATCGCGCCATATGAAAGCAAGGTATAGGCCAGCGCATGCTCACCCAACAAGCTGGCATCATGTACGTCCATCAATAGGCCTAAGCCAAACGCAATCCCCATGCCAACTTTGCGCGGCTGATGAATATTCCAAAACAGTACCACCAACGCGACAAAATCCGGCATTCCCATCAGCCGCCCCCAAGGCAGCAGATTTAATACAAAAGCAACAATCAGGCTAAACGCAATAAATAACGGATTCACCGGCAATAAGATGTGATGCAAGCGGTTCATTGCGGGGCCTTCACTGTATTTTTTGCTGGGGTATTTGCCGTGTCATTTAACTCAAGTGGCGGCGGGTTTTCATAATGCAGCACCAGCAACTGGCGTGTCCCTCGGACCGGAGTGTAAGGTACGCAAATGACCCGGGCGAATTCAGCGCCATCTTGACGTTCAACCCGCAGCACCTTTGCTACCGGCAAACCTGGCGGAAAGACCCCATCCAGACCACTGGTGACTAATTGATCATCCGCTTGGATATCCGCACTAACTGGGATATAGCGCAATTCAAGCAAATCGCCGCGAGGCGTACCAGAAATAATACTTCTAACCCCGGTGCGCACCAATTGTACCGGCACCGCCTGATCTTTATCTGTCAATAGAGTCACTTCTGCTTGCAGTGGATAAACCCGGGTGACTTGACCAATCACGCCCTCTTCATTGACCACGGGCGCGCCGGCTTGCACGCCCTGCCGCAAGCCACGGTCAATCACCACTTTTTGCGTAAAGGGATCATGAGCATCATATTGAATTTCAGCGAGCACCGTCCCCACTGTTTTGCGTTGTTCAAATTGCAGCAATGCGCGCAGATGGGCATTTTCAGAACTAAGTTCAACCGCTTGTAACGCTTGCAGTGCGAGTGTTAAGTTGCGTGTTTTGAGCTCCTGGTTTTCAGCCCGCAAGGTGGTCAGCGTGATAAAGAACCCTGAAATACCACGCACCAGGTCACGCGGCGCAAGCGCTACGCGTTGTAACGGATAAAGCCCAGTGCCAATAACTTGGCGTAGCGTTTCAAGCGTCCGATAGCGAGCATCGCAAATCAGCAAGCCGAGCGCTAGCGCAACGAAAACCATCAGCCGCGCAAATGCAGACGGCCCCTGCTTGAAAAGTGGCGGCGGACTGTATTCCATGGTCGGCGCCAATCATTAGTTATTCGTGTCGTGCCGTCGCGGTACCGACACGCTCTGGTTTATCAATCATGCGAAAAAATGCTGCCCAATTTATCCATCCGCTCTAGCGCCATGCCTGAACCGCGCACCACGCAGGTGAGCGGATCTTCGCCAATGAGAACGGGTAACCCTGTTTCTTCAGCAAGCAGACGATCGATATCGTGCAACAATGCCCCGCCACCTGTCAGCATCATGCCACGTTCGGCCACATCCGCGCCGAGTTCAGGCGGCGTTTGCTCCAGGGCGATTTTGACTTGCGAGACAATTTGATTCAAGGGCTCAGTCAGCGCCTCAAGAATTTCATTGCTAGAGACCGTAAAGCTGCGCGGAATGCCTTCTGATAAATTGCGCCCTTTGACTTCCATTTCTTTGACTTCAGAACCCGGAAAAGCCGAACCAATTTTCTTTTTAATCGTTTCTGCGGTTTGCTCGCCAATTAACATGCCGTAATTGCGACGGATATAATTGACAATAGCCTCATCGAATTTATCGCCGCCAACGCGTACCGATCCTTTATAGACAATACCGCCGAGCGAAATCACGCCGACCTCGGTCGTGCCACCGCCAATATCCACCACCATCGAACCGGTGGCCTCAGAAACCGGCAAGCCTGCGCCAATAGCAGCTGCCATCGGCTCCTCGATCAAATAAACTTGAGAGGCGCCAGCGCCATGCGCAGCTTCTTTGATGGCCCGGCGTTCAACCTGAGTTGAGCCACACGGCACGCAGATAATGATCCGCGGCGAAGGCGACAACATGCGCGACTCATGGGCCATTTTGATAAACTGCTTAATCATCTGCTCAGTGACCGTAAAATCCGCGATCACCCCGTCCTTCATCGGGCGAATTGCCTCAATATTGCCCGGCACCTTGCCAAGCATTTGTTTGGCTTCTTTACCGACGGCTTGGATGGTTTTTTTGCCATTTGGCCCGCCTTCTTGGCGAATCGCCACTACCGACGGCTCATCTAAGACAATGCCTTTGCCGCGCATATAAATTAGCGTATTCGCGGTACCCAGATCAATCGCCAGGTCATTAGAGAAATAACTACGCAGAAAACCAAACATTCAAGGATCCTAACTGACTCAATAAAATAGCTAATCATACCTTATAATTTGCCTTTACTTGCAGGAAAACTCTTTTTGTGCTGCAAATTGATTTTCCACAAAACTTTGCTTTTCTATTTAGTTTTTCTGGTTAATCCACTTCTTTTTCGTTATTTTTATGGCTTTGACCTTAACTGATGTAAAAAAAATCGCTCAGCTTGCCCAGCTGGAGCTTGCTGCAGGCGACGATGAGCACACGCTGACTGAGCTGAACCATTTTTTTGATCTGGTCGCGCAAATGCAGTTGGTCGACACAACGGGGGTCGAACCCCTGGCTCATCCAATTGAACAAATTCAAGAAGCGCGCTTGCGCTTGCGTGATGACGCGGTGACTGAAACCCCAGCCCGCGATGAATATCAGCGTCATGCGCCGGCCATACAAGACGGCCTTTACCTAGTCCCCAAAGTGATCGAATAGCCGCCACCCAGCCTAAAAACGATGACGTTATTTCATCTCTTTATTCACTGCGTTTGCTTTTTTCGGAAAACCGCACGATGCATCAAAAGAATTTAATTGAGCTGCGCCTAGCGCTTGATACCAAAGCCGTGTCAGCGGTCGAACTCGCGCAGCACTGTCTAGCACGCATTGAAGCTGCCCGCGCGCTGAATGCCTTTCTTGACATTAACCCGGAGTACACCCTCGCCTCTGCAGCGCAAGCCGATATAGCGATTGCCAACGGGCACGCGGGACCTTTAACCGGCATTCCGATCGCCCATAAAGATGTGTTTGTAACCCGCCACTGGAAATCTACCGCTGGCTCAAAAATGCTCGCTCACTATAAGAGCCCGTTTGAGGCCACGGTAGTTGAGCGCTTAGCCAATGCCGGTATGGTTTGCGTTGGCAAAACCAATATGGATGAATTTGCCATGGGGTCTTCCACTGAACACTCCTTTTTTGGTTCGACTCAAAATCCATGGGATCTAAGCGCAGTGCCAGGCGGCTCATCAGGTGGCTCGGCCGCCGCCGTCGCGGCTCGGTTAGTGAGTGCGGCCACCGCCAGCGATACCGGCGGTTCGATTCGCCAGCCCGCCGCATTCACTGGCGTGACGGGGATTAAACCAACCTATGGCCGCGTTTCACGACACGGCATGATTGCGTTTGCCTCGTCACTTGATCAAGCGGGTCCAATCGCGGTCAGCGCAGCAGATTGCGCGCTCCTGCTGAATGCCTTGGCAGGCTTTGATCCACGCGACTCAACCAGCCTTGAGCGTGAGACCGAAGATTTCAGCCGCTACCTCGGACATTCATGGAACGCTCAGGTCCATGCCAGTCAGCCAACGCTAACTCAGCAACAGCCGCCTAATTTAAAAGGTCTACGCATCGGTTTACCCAAAGAATATTTTGGCGCTGGTTTAGCCGCTGATGTCCGCACGGCGATTGAAGCTGCGCTTAAGGTATATGAATCATTAGGAGCAACGCTGATTGAAATTTCATTGCCTAAGACCGAGCTCTCCATTCCGGTGTACTACGTGCTGGCCTCAGCCGAAGCGTCCTCTAATTTGTCGCGCTTTGATGGCGTGCGCTACGGACACCGTGCGGCACACTATCGCGACCTTGCTGATTTGTACCAAAAAACGCGTACTGAAGGGTTCGGGGCAGAAGTTAAACGGCGCATTCTGATGGGTAGTTACGTACTATCGCATGGCTATTACGATGCATATTATGTGCAAGCACAGAAAATTCGCCGCATCATCGCCCAGGATTTCCAGCAAAGCTTTGCTCAATGCGACGTTATGATGGGACCTGTGTCACCGACTGTCGCTTGGAACCTAGGTGAAAAAACCGCTGATCCTCTGCGCATGTACCTAGCAGATATCTACACTCTATCGACCAGTTTAGCGGGCCTACCTGGGATGAGCGTCCCCTGTGGTTTTGGCAGTGGGGATACCTCTCTAAGGCCGGTTGGCCTACAAATCATTGGCAACTATTTTAGCGAAGCGCGCATGCTGCAAATTGCGCACGCTTTTCAGCAAGTAACAGATTGGCATACCCGTATGCCAGCGGGAGTTTAATTATGCAATGGGAAGCCACTATCGGCCTTGAAACACACGCACAACTCACTTGTGTTTCGAAAATTTTCTCCGGCGCCTCAACGCAATTTGGGACGCCGCCCAATACTCAGGCTAGTGTGGTAGATCTTGCGCTACCCGGCGTTTTACCCGTGATGAATCGAACCGCAGCTGAGCTCGCAATTCGTTTTGGTCTGACGATTGGCGCCACCATCACGCCGCGCAGTGTTTTTGAACGCAAGCATTATTTTTATCCAGATCTACCCAAAGGCTATCAAATCAGCCAATGCAAGCTTCCTATCGTACAAGGCGGCACCTTGGCAATCCATGTCCCGGCGCATGAAAAAACCAAACAAGCCGCCTACCAAAAAACCATCCACCTCACCCGCGCGCATCTTGAAGAAGATGCCGGCAAATCATTACACGAAGATTTTTCTGAGATGACCGGCATTGATTTAAATCGCGCTGGCACGCCCTTACTCGAAATTGTGACCGAGCCTGATATGCACAGCGCCGCCGAAGCGCTGGCCTATGCCAAAACCTTGCATACGCTAGTGGTATGGCTTGGTATTTGCGATGGCAATATGCAAGAAGGGTCATTCCGCTGCGATGCCAATGTCTCCGTGCGTCCAATCAACCAAGCAGAGCTTGGCACCCGCACTGAAATCAAAAATCTCAATTCTTTCCGCTTTTTGGAAGAGGCGATTAATTACGAAATACAACGCCAAATTGAGTTGCTTGAAGATGGCGGGATGGTTAAACAGGAAACACGTTTATATGATCCCGAACGGCGTGAGACACGGCCGATGCGCAGTAAAGAAGATGCCCATGATTACCGCTATTTTCCTGACCCAGATTTGATGCCGTTGGTGATTGATGCCGCGTGGATCGAACGCGTGCGCAGCGCCTTGCCAGAACTACCTGCCGCCATGCAAATACGCTTAATTGAGCAATATGGGCTGAGCCCTTATGATGCCGCTGTGTTGACTTCGTCAAAAGCGCTGGCAGCCTATTACGAGGGCGTCGTAACGCACATCAGCACCCTGCAAAACAACCAAGCGATTGATCCAAATTTAGCCAAAGCCGCGGCTAACTGGGTGATGGGCGAACTCAGTTCACAACTCAACCGCGACAGCATTGAAATCAGCGCTTGCCCGGTCTGCGCTAAGCAACTCGCGCGGCTACTCGTGCGCATTGCCGATGGCACACTTTCAAACAAACTTGCCAAAGAAGTATTCCAAGCGATCTGGGATGAGAGATCTAATGATGAGCAAGCAGCAGACCGCATCATCGAAGCCAAAGGGTTGCAACAAATCTCCGATACCAGCGAGCTCGACGCCATCATAGAGGCAGTGCTCACCGCCCATCCAAAATCCGTCGAGGAGTTCCGTGCGGGTAAAGAAAAGGCGTTTAACGCGCTAATCGGCCAAGCGATGAAAGCCACCCGCGGCAAGGCCAACCCGCAACAGATCAATGAGATTTTAAAGCGAAAACTAGCTTGATTATTGCCCGATAGGAAGCATCAGCTAGTTTATGGATATTCTAAAAAATAGGATCGTGATTTAACTCAAATGTTACGCATCATTAGTGCCAACCTGAACGGCATCCGTTCAGCGGCAAAAAAAGGCTTTTTTGACTGGTTCGGCAAACAACAAGCCGATATTGTCTGCGTGCAAGAGCTCAAGGCGCAACAAGATGATATGACCCCTGATTTTCTAGCACCGCATGGTTATCACAGCTGTTTTCAGCATGCCATTAAAAAGGGCTACAGCGGAGCGGGTCTGTATATGCGGCACGAACCCGATGACTGCATTATCGGCTTTGGCAACCCTGAATTCGATGCTGAAGGGCGTTATGTTGAGATTCGTTACGGCGCGCTATCGGTCGTGTCCGTCTATGTGCCCTCTGGCTCCAGTTCAGATGAGCGGCAACAAGCAAAATTCCGCTTCATGGACGCTTTTATGCCGCATTTGATTGAATTAAAGCAGCAACGCGAAGTCATTTTATGCGGCGATATCAATATTGCGCATACGGAAATGGATATTAAAAACTGGAAGGGCAATCTAAAAAATTCCGGTTTTTTGCCAGAAGAGCGCGCTTGGCTTACCCAGCTTTTTGATGAAGTAGGGTATGTGGATGTGTTTCGTAAACTTGATCCACGTGCTGATCAATACACTTGGTGGAGCAACCGAGGACAAGCCTATGCAAAAAATGTCGGGTGGCGCATTGATTATCAGCTTGCAACCCCGGCGATTGCCGCACAGGCAATCAACACTTCAATCTTTAAGGAGATCAAGTTCAGCGATCATGCGCCGTTGACCATCGATTATGCGTATACATTGAAATAGGATGGCATTTTTTAAGTTTTCCGAGTTTTCCAAGGCGCAATCCAAGGCAACAATAACATGCCTGGCAGGGCCAGCGCGGTACAGACAAAGAAGAATTCAAACCAGCCGATCTGCTCAACGATATAGCCAGCGCCTGCATTAGCAAAGGTGCGCGGCACAGCGGATAAGCTGGTGAAGAGGGCAAATTGAGTCGCCGTGTAACGTGGATTCGTAGTCTGCGCCATATAGGCAACAAATGCGGCTGTACCAAGCCCGGTAGCAAACATATCACAAGCAATCACCACCGCCAGCCAAATCTCCACCGGCCCCCTATGCGCAAGCCAAGCAAAGCTTAAAATCGCCCCCATTTGTGCTGCACCAAACAACCATAAGCCGCGTGCGATGCCGAGTTTCAGCAGCAACACGCCACCGACGATGCCACCGCCAATACTCGCCCAAAGCCCAACCGTTTTGGCGATCATCCCGATCTCGGTTTTAGTGAACCCTAGATCCAGATAAAAAGAAGTGGCCAGCGAAGTCGCCATACTGTCACCCAGCTTGTATAAAAACATAAAAGCCAGGATCAGTAGAGCATGCCGCCAACCATTACGCATCATGAATTCTTGCAAGGGTAGTATGACGGCATCTCGCAATGTTTTGGGGGGCAAGATGTGCTCATTGGGTTCGCGCACGATACAGCTCAAGATAATGCCTGGCAACATAAAAGCCGCCGTAATCACAAAAACTTCCGACCATTGCAGGAGATCTGCCAAAATCAATGCTAATGCACCGGGTACCAAACCGGCAATCTTATAAGCATTGACATAAATCGCTGTGCCAAGCCCTTGTTCCTGATCATTTAACAATTCCCGGCGATAAGCATCCAGCACAATATCTAGGCTCGCGCTAAAAAATGCGAGTGCTGCCGCCAGTGCAGCAACCGCCCACAACGCATCATGAGGCGAAACAAAACCCAGCGCAGCGATGGTGCCAGCCACCAATAATTGCGTGCAGAGCATCCACGCACGCCTTCGCCCTAACTGCACGCCAGGCAGTTTGGGGATAAAGCGATCCATCATCGGCGCCCAGATAAATTTCCAGGTGTACGGAAACTGGATCAAGGCAAACAGCCCAATTGACTCTAGATTGACTTTTTCAGAACGCAGCCATGCCTGCACCAAATTAAGCAAAACGAAGAGCGGCAAACCCGACGTGAAGCCTAAAAAAAAGCAAATCAGCATGCGCGTGTTGAAATATACGCCCCACCCGTGCTTAAGCTTCATATAAAAATCTCTAATCAGTTTGCGATTCCTAGCGTGCTAGATGAGCCAGCTAGTCATATCGTTTGACACGCTAAACCCCAAGACTACCACGCCAATTTTGTCCCCAGCATACAACCCGCCCTTGAGGCAGAGCCACTCGGTCAATAATTTCAATGCCCGCCGCATGCGCATGCGCTGCAAAATCACGCACGGTCAAGACTCGGACATTCGGGGTATTGTGCCACTGATAGGGCCAGGACGCTGATACTGGCAGGCGGCCACCCAGCGCCGCGTCGATGCGACCAATCGCAAAATTAGGAAATGAGACGATACATTCCTGCGCCACGCGCAACACGCGCTTGAGCGGGTTAGCTTGCAACCATTCAATGCGCGCGAATCACCGTGCCAAGCGAATGCTCGGTCAATATTTCAAGCAGTAGCGAATGCTCGATGCGGCCATCCATAATATGCACCGACGGCACGCCGCTTTTGGCCGCATCAAGGGCAGCATTGATTTTAGGCAACATCCCGCCAGAAATGGTGCCATCTGCAAATAGCGCATCAATTTGGGCGGTGCTTAAATCGGTCAGCAGCGTGCCTTCTTTATCCATCACGCCAGCAATATTGGTCATGATCAATAATTTTTCCGCATTGAGTATGCTGGCCAGTTTGCCCGCCACCCAATCTGCATTTAAATTATAAGAAACACCATCAGCGTCAAAGCCGATCGGCGAAATGACTGGAATGAAAGAACTCCGTTGCAAAGCCTTGACGACGGCCGGATTAATTGCCTCAACCTCGCCCACTTGGCCAATATCCAGAAATTCACCCACACGTTCCCGATCCGGCACCCGCATCCGGTGCGCCCGAATCAAACCACCATCTTTGCCGGTCAAGCCAACCGCCTGGCCGCCATAATGGTTGATTAATGAGACAATTTCTTGCTGAATTTCGCCGGCCAAGACCCATTCGACGACACTCATCGTTTCTGCATCGGTGACACGCATGCCTTGTAGAAAGGCGCGTTGCTTACCGACTTTTTGCAAAGCCCGATCGATTTGCGGTCCACCGCCATGGACTAAGACTAAATTAATGCCGAGCAGCTTGAGCAATACCGCATCGCGCGCAAAACCTTGTTTGAGGTGCTGTTCAGTCATCGCGTTACCACCATATTTGATGACCACCGTTTTATTGTGATAGCTTTGAATATGGGGCAGCGCTTCCGCGAGAATATGAGCCTTTAATTCACTCGATATTAACGATAAATCAAGTTGTTTGGACATAGCAGCAATAACTCAGCAGTAAGTGTTGTAAGGTGCGTAAACTCCAATCAATACGCTTACAAAATATAACGCGATAAATCTTCGTTTTTAGCCACATCGTTGAGTGCCGCATCCACATAAGCCGCATCAATTTTCACCTGTTGCTTACCTTGGCTGCCGGCCACGAAGGCAATCTCTTCCAGCAATTTTTCAATCACGGTATACAGCCGGCGCGCACCAATATTCTCGGTTTTTTCATTCACTAAAAAGGCAATTTCCGCCAAGCGACGAATGCCATCTTTAACAAAATCCAGCTTTACGCCGTCCGTCCCTAAAAGCGCTTCATATTGCTTCACTAAACTTGCGTCAGTGCCACTCAAAATAGCTTCAAAATCTTCAACGGAGAGTGAATCGAGCTCAACCCGAATTGGAAAGCGTCCTTGTAATTCAGGAATTAAATCACTCGGTTTAGATAGATGGAAAGCACCACATGCGATAAACAAAATGTGATCCGTTTTAACCATGCCATATTTAGTGCTCACGGCTGTACCTTCAACCAGTGGCAATAAATCACGCTGCACCCCCTGGCGCGATACTTCGGCTCCGCTGGCTTCACTGCGCGAAGCGATTTTGTCGATCTCGTCGAGAAATACAATGCCGTTTTGCTCAACGCTCTGCACGGCTTTTGATTTGACCTCGTCGTCATTCAGCATCTTCGCCGCTTCTTCATCGGTCAAAAGCTTCATCGCCTCTTTAATGCTAACTTTGCGTCGCGTTTTACGTCCACTCCCCATGCTCGAGAGCATACTGCGAATTTGCTCCGTCATTTCCTCCATCCCGGCCGGCCCCATAATATCCATCGTGGCCGCCGTCGACTCTAAATCGAGTTCAATCTCTTTATCATCGAGTTTGCCTTCGCGCAAACGCTTACGAAAAGTTTGGCGCGTGGCATTATTTTTTTTATCATTGTCAGCCGTGTCGTCCGCCTCTTGAGATTCTGGCTCGACCGCCTCAGGCGATGCGTTGGCCGCTAACGAACGTGGCGTCGGCAATAAGATATCGAGAACCCGTTCTTCAGCAAAATCTCCTGCTTTAGTGAGCACCTTACGCATTTCAGATTCGCGCGTTTGCTTAACCGCAATCTCGATCAAATCACGCACAATGCTATCAACATCGCGGCCGACATAGCCCACTTCAGTGAATTTAGTGACTTCAATTTTGATAAAAGGCGCCTCCGCTAACTTCGCCAGACGGCGGGCGATTTCTGTCTTGCCTACGCCAGTTGGGCCAATCATCAAAATATTTTTGGGGGTAATTTCCTGGCGCAATGGCTCGGCCACTTGCTGCCGGCGCCAACGGTTGCGTAGCGCCACGGCTACCGCGCGCTTGGCTTTATCCTGACCAATAATATGCTTGTTTAGTTCCGAGACGATCTCGGCGGGGGTCATATTGCTCATATCAGAGTGCTCAGTCGAGGGTCTCGATAACAAAATTGTGGTTAGTATAAATGCACAGATCGCCAGCAATGCCAAGTGACTTTTCAACGATCTCGCGCGGCGCCAGTGCGGTATTTTGCACCAGCGCGCGGGCTGCTGCTTGCGCGTAAGTCCCCCCCGAACCAATCGCACAGATACCACTTTCAGGGTCAAGCACATCACCGTTACCGGTTAAGACCAGCGTGGTTTCCGCATCCGCTGCGATCATCATCGCTTCTAAGCGACGCAACATCCGATCGGTACGCCAATCTTTAGCAAGCTCAACGGCGGCGCGCATTAAATTGCCTTGATACTTCTCAAGTTTTCCCTCAAAGCGGTCCAACAAGGAGAATGCGTCAGCCGTGCCGCCGGCAAAGCCGACCAGTACTTTATTGTCATGAATGCGGCGAATTTTTCTGGCACTGCCTTTCATAACGACATTGCCCAAGGTAACCTGACCATCTCCGCCGACAGCTACGTGCTTGCCGCGCCGCACCGAAACAATGGTGGTGCCGTGATACTGTTCCATATAGATTCCTTCTGAAAACGCTACGCCCATCACTGACTGCACCTCATGGCTGAGAACAGACGTATAGCAAAACAACAACGGGGGCCGAGCGAGCTAACCTTAAGCGTGAATGCCATTATTTTAGGGCGCTGCCCCGATTATCAAGGGCAACGCAAAACACTTTTCGATACGCTATGGGTATTTAATTAATGCTTGGGCCTAAAAGCAAAACCCGGCGTGTTCTGGCTCTAATCAATCGCCAAAGAGCTTTTGACGCAATTCCCGACGCTCTTGCGCCTCGAGCGACAAGGTAGCAGTAGGCCGAGCAAGTAAGCGCGCAAGACCAATCGGTTCACCCGTTTCCTCACACCACCCATATTCGCCCGACTCAATCCGTGCGAGTGATTGCAGAATTTTTTTGAGTAATTTTCTTTCTCGATCGCGAGTACGCAATTCCAGTGCATGCTCCTCTTCAATGGTAGCGCGATCAGCCGGATCGGGTACCACCACCGTTTCACGCAAATGCTCGGTAGTTTGACCGGCGTTATGCAAAAGCTCTGCTTGCAACTGTTCGAGCTTGCGCTTGAAAAAATCGCGCTGCTCGTCGTTCATATAATCCTTTTCGCCCATCTTTAGGATTTCAGCTTCAGTCAAAGATTTTTTCGTGCTCATTTAGCGGATGCTTTCGATAGTAATACGGTGTGGATCATAGCCCGCCTGCCCGGCGCCATGTACAAAACAGGTAGACTGCGGCAGTCTTTCGGCAGAGTGACACGGGTTGCGCAGCAGGCCTTGCGGTAAGGCGGTTGCCATTTTACCTCAACTTTTCCCAAACTGATGCCCAAATTCAAACCGCCTGTGCCCTAGAAAATTTAGCGATACAGATTAACAAAGCTTTCTCGCCTCGCCGATTTATTCTGACGGCGCGTCTGCCAGCACCCACACCACAATCGTTTGTGCATCAACTTCGCTTAAACGAGGATGTGATGGCATTGGCACGGCCCCCCATGCTCCCGCTCCTCCCTTTTTTATTTTTTCGACTAGTTTTGCCACGGCATCAGGCTGATCCCTGTACCTCGCCGCGACGTCCCGATAAGCAGGACCAATTCGTTTTTGGTCAGCCGTATGGCAGCTGATGCATGCATTGCGCCGAGATAATAACTGCGCATGAACTACATCAACTGCATGCGCCGCGAGACTATGCACCACGCATGCAGCAACGCCCAGAAAAATCACCGACTTGCGTATTATTTGGCACAAAATATTATGCAAATTGTCGGCAAACACAGCGTTTGAAATGAGCATTGCTTATGGTTAATGCGACCGCGTCGGCGTCGGTAATTGCTTATTTACCGTGGCAGGTGCATGACCAGGCTGCGGTGGCGTACCCAGCGATAGTTTTTTAGCCTCTGGTTCAGAAATATATTGGAACACTTTTACGACTTGCAATACACCCGGTACACGACCAGCCAACTCGGCTGCACGATCGCCCTCATTTTTTGTAACCAAGCCCATCAGATACACGATGCCACGCTCGGTTACCACTTTGATAAAGGTAGCGGAAATGTCAGATGCGTGGACATGCGATGCTTTGACTTTGGCCGTCAGGTACGAATCATTTGAGCGCGAACCAAAGGAACTCGCCCCCTGAATGACAAGCTCGTTGACAACCCCTTCTACATTGGCAACGGTACGCGCGATAGTTTCGGCTTTTAGTTTGGTCACTAGATTTGGCACTTCACCGGTTAACAACACACGCCGATTAAATACGGTGGTGCTAACATGCGCTTCGTCTACGAGCTCACGTTTGAGATGTGTCGCCACTTTGACTTGAATCTCTCGATCTTCCGTCTGCGTGCCTAGGGTACGGCGGTCCGACGCAACTAACGCACCGCCACCGGTTGCACCTGCGACCAATAAAGGGCATCCCTGCAATGAAGAGAGTAAACCAAAAGCTAATATAGCGCGGCCAACTGTTTTGCTTATTTGCATTGAAATCATGCCAAACTCCTTTGGTTATCGATGAAGATACGACTACGCTCTATCGCCGAGTAGCATTGCATCAATGCCATCACATAGACAATGCACCGTCAGCGAATGAACTTCTTGAATCCGTGCTGTACGCTCGCTAGGCGCACAGATATGTAAATCAGTGTCGAGCAAGGCATCCTTTATGCGCCCGCCACCTTTGCCCGTTAATGCAATCACCAGCATTTCTCGTTCATGTGCGCTTTCAATGGCAGCCAATACGTTTTCTGAGTTACCAGAAGTAGAGATGGCAATCAATATATCCCCTGGCTGGCCCAGCCCAGATACTTGCCTGGCAAAGATTTGCGCAAAGCTATAATCATTGCCAATCGCGGTTAACACAGATGAATCGGTGGTCAAAGCAATCGCCGGCAGAGCGGGTCGCTCTTGTTCAAAACGGCCGATCAACTCTGCCGCAAGATGTTGCGCATCCGCAGCCGAACCGCCATTACCACATATCAGCACTTTACCACCGTTGGCAAACGCCGCAAAGACTGTATCAATGGCAGCAGCAATGGGCGCCGCAAGCACTTCAAGCGCGGCGAGCTTAGTAGACGCGCTATCTTGAAAGTGTTGCTGAATTCTTTCAATCAACATCGAATTTTCCGTTGGCAGTGGGCCATAATTAAAACAGTACAATCGATTCTATCGTATTTGCTCACAACCTTGGCGAACAATCTCGGACAATTTCTTCAAACCAAGGCCTAAATTCTTAGCCAAGCGCTTTATAGGAAGCGCTGACCTCAATCATGATCGGCGCTCAATATATTCGTCAGCCAAGTAATATGCTCACCGTCAAATATGACGGCATCGAAACGGCACACCGGCAATTCACCACGCCATTTAGCCAGATAGTGACGCGCGGCTAATCGCAGGCGGGCACATTTAGTTGCGTCAATACTGGCTAATGCCCCACCAAAACGCATACTGGCGCGGGCGCGGACCTCAACAAATACAAGCACACTCTCTGCATCGCGCATAATCAGGTCAATTTCACCTCTGCGATAAGTCACATTGCGCGCCACCAACGTCATGCCACGTTGCTGCAAATAGTCTAATGCGCGCGTTTCAAACGCAGCGCCAAACATCCTTGTGGTTTTAAACATAGCTGTGACACCGTCCTTTACTCGCAGTCAATAGGTGGATTGCATGGCACAATGGCTAGCATCGCAATACCTCGCTTTATACTCAGGACATGAATTGATTGATTTACTTTCACTCGCCCAGCATCAGACGTATCCGGCCGCAGCGTTATATGTCGTTGCCACGCCCATCGGCAATACCGCTGACATTACATTACGTGCGCTCCATGTGCTCAAGCTGGTTGATCGCATAGCCGCAGAAGATACGCGTAACAGCACGCAATTGCTTGCTCGTTACGGCATCAGCAAACCTCTGTTTGCCGCGCACCAGCATAATGAGCATGAATCCGCGGCACGGATTGTGGAGTACCTGCGCGCAGGTGAGCGAGTTGCTTATATGTCCGATGCCGGCACCCCCGGCATTAGCGATCCAGGCGCAAAAATAGTGGATGCGGTTCGCGTCGCAGGCTTTGCCACGATACCCATTCCTGGCTGCAATGCCCTCGCTACGGCCCTTAGTGTTACGGGTGAAGGCTTTAGCCACGGCGCGCCTAATCCAGCCGGAACCTTCACTTTTATTGGCTTTCTTCCGGCTAAGCCAAAACAACGTGCAGCGCAACTCCGCTCACTGGTGCAACATCCTTATGCGATGGTCTTTTACGAAACACCGCATCGCATCTTAGAAACAGTCAGTGCGCTTTCGACGGTACTGGGTAGCGAACGACAGCTATTCATCGCCCGCGAAATAACCAAGTTACACGAAAATTTGTACCGTGGCACCCTAGCCGAAGGACTAATCTGGCTACAGGAAGACAGCAACCGGCAGCGCGGAGAATTTGTATTAGTCGTAGAAGGCGCAGACCTCGTTCAGGAAAGCGCTGCGAGCCAACACGATGAACTGCTGCAACTGCTGTTAACCCATCTGCCGGTTAGCACCGCAGCCAGGCTTGCAGCTACGCTCACGCACGTCTCGCGTGACTCCCTTTACGCACGAGCACTCGATTTACAAGCGAAAAGCCGAGACGAAAACAGTTAAGCACATGAGTTGCTTAATTTCTGTATTAGATTTTGGCTAGGATTGATATCCGCCAGAGTGGGGCTCACATACTCGCCTGAATTGGGGGTTGTTGCGCAACTCGCCAGCAAAATGGCGACAAAAAGCGCTTGGCCGTATCGAATTAATCGAAATTTCTTTATCTGTGCACACATGGATTGTCCCGCTCTAGTAGCTTCTGCCATTGATTCTAGCGAATTTGAAAACGCAACGCTACCTGAGCTTATACGAATACCTGGCGTAAGTCATATCCAAACACCTTAGACGAAATCAGCAAGCGGCATTCCTGGTGTCTTTGTAAGCAAAATTGTTTCAGCAATGGGCTTAAAATTCACCCAAAAATAAACCAAACCCTTATTTCCAAAACTCTCATTCGCTTGGGTTGTATGCTCGATACGCGATAAACATTAAGGGCAATTGAGAGAGATTTTTACAAAATTTCTGAGAAATAATTATAAATAAAAAAACATTATTTGAATAATTCAAAAAATAGCCAAATAAAGTTATTCCACATTTCGCAAATCAATCCAAAACGCTTATCCAGTATAGGATCAGCCAGCACTCCATTAAAAATTAAAAAAATTAATTTGGAGTTTTTAAAATTATCACTTACACTTCGCATCATTCGTTACTAAACGGGGCATTAACGATGTTGAAACCAATTAATACAGTATCGACTCAAAAAACTCAACCTATTTCCATTGAGTCTAAAAACCATAAACAAATAACAACCGCCCCTAATGCGGACGCGCACTCCATTAGTGTGAACACCACCTAGCCAAATCCGGCAGGTATTTTGTGTAACGACCATTAAAATTTTAATGTTGACCCACCAAGCGTAATCCTGCTGGCTAAAAGATAAAAATTAAATCAGGCCAGTTGAACGGCGAAGTACATCTGACTTAGCCTCCCAGAAAGCTGCCTTTCCTTTTTTCCATATACTTTGATAAATGCCAGGGGACCATGACCATGCTGAAACCCATTCAAGAGATCTCTACTCAGTCCTCGCAGTCTTCTGCTCCGTCCCCTCGCCAACAGATACTCATCCCCGCCAACTCCAGCGCTAGCGAACCTACGTCACCTACACCTGGGATGGAAAAAGATACTCTCCCGGCAAACACGACCCAGTCCGATTCAGCCAGCACTTCAAGCCGCAGCAATCAGCATCCCAATGCTCATCTATCTGACACCGTCTTAAATCAAACTGTGCGCGAAGCCCTCCAAGCTCGGCTGAGCTAGACAATTCAACGTGGCCCCCAGATACAGAGCGGTTTCACCATACGGATGATTCTCAATCAAGTCACAGGAGGGATGCCATCTCAGCCCAATCAAATTGTTAAGATCGCAGGACAGCCGGCAGAAATGGCATGCGCCTATGCCAATGAGACTCCTTACTGGGGATATCGTTTGCTCAACAGTAACCGCATTGTATTGACAACGGGTACGCCTATTTTGGGCGCTGACGGCGGTATTGAAGCACTGTGCGTAACCGACGGCCAGCTTACGATTCGCTATGGCATGAAATTAGAGCCGTTTGAACAACTGGATTTAATTGCCTGCACGATCAAAATAGAAGGCGAAGTACAAGCGAATAAAATTCAGCTCCTGAGCGGGGCCACCCGGGTCAATTACACGAAGGCCGGCATCTGGACGGCTGCGTATCAAGCTGGTCCACAGCCTCTTGAGCAGCAGAATCGACCCAGTCAGGACCAACTCACTTTGACTGAGCAAGCCAAAGTGTGCGCTGGCAGCAACCTCGCGATTTCGAGCTCGGGCCGCTTACTAAACCAGGGTGTGTTGAAGGCAGAAGGGAATCTCTCGCTGGAGGCAAAAGAACTGGAGAATCAAGCGAGTGCTCTTATCGACGGGAAATTTCTGACACTGACCCTACACGAACAGCTCAAAAACGGCGGGGTGATTCAAGGCAGTGCCGCGGTGATCCGCACGCAAAACCTGATCAATAATGGCGAACTGACCGTAGACGGCACCCTCACTACCGAGCACCAAGCGGAGCAGCCGGCGGGCCGTCTAACCCATGCCACGCCTTCTACCGTTGACTCAAGAAATAAACTATCGATTCAGGCCGATAATTTAACCAATCAAAATGGACGAATCATAGCGAGAGCAGATTTTGTTCTGAAAAGTACAGTATTCCAAAATATGGGAGGGCGGATAGAAGTCAAAGGGGATCAAAGCGTATTGGATATACAGGCCGGCACGATTTTCAATTTCTCAGGCTGGCTGCTTCATACAGGAGCAGGACAGACTCAGATTGTGGCGGATAGAGCGATCATGAACTTCAATCTTGAAGCGGTAAAAGGGGCCGGTTTAATCTTCGGCAAAGGTCCGGTTACCATCACTTCCCCCCAAATAATGAATGATAACGGCGGGACAATTCTTTCGCAGCAAGTACTCAAAATAAAAGTCACCACCTTTTTGTTCAATAAATCTAGTACGTTATCGGCTAGACTGAAAATCGAAATTGATGCCGGTGCATTAAACAACATCAAAGGACGCATCACCGTCGGTGAGGATGAGGCTTCCAAGGCGGCGACTTCGCGTGGTGCGCACGGCCTACTCCATCTTACCCCTCGCGTGAGCCTGCTTGAAGTGCGTGCTGAGCAGGTGACCAATATAGCGGATGAAGGCGAAGCACAAGGCAGCCTGATCCGTGTTCAAGGCAGGATCGTGATGGAGGCGCAGAAAATCTACAATGGCAATAAAAGTCAGATTTTAGGCAAGGGGGTGAATCTGAACGCAAAAGAACTCTTCTCCAATAGTGACAGTACGGTGTCTGCAGGCGATACGTTGTCGCTGACGGCTGATTCTCTTGTAAACTCCGCTAAAGGCGTCTTGCAAAGTGATGGAGATATCTCACTTAAGGGGAAAGCATTAGAGAATCAAGCAAACGCTTTGATCGATGGACGATTTTTGACGCTAACCCCGCATGATCAACTCGAAAACGGCGGAGTGATTCAAGGCAGCACCGTGGTTATCGATACGCAAAGCTTGGTCAATGATGGCATCGATGATACGGACGAACATCAAGCTGGGGTGATCATGGCACGCCATCAGCTTACAATTGGAGCACACACCCTTGACAACCGAGAACATGGCTTAGTCCATAGCGATGGCGAATTGACCATAGGGGGCCCCCTCAGTGCTCAATACAAAGTAGCCGGTTCGGCACACAGGCTAACCAATGCCGCATCTTCTACCATTGATTCCAGAGAAAAGCTATCGATCCAAGCCGACCATTTGGACAATCAAAGTGGGCGCATTACAACGAGTTCAGATCTTGTTCTGAAAAGTAAAGAGTTCAACAATCAATCGGGCCATATAGAAACTAAGGGGGAGCAAAGCTTATTGGATCTACAGGCCGACATAATTTGGAATGCCTCAGGCCGGCTTCTTCATACAGGTGCCGGGCAAACTCAAATTGTAGCGCATGCGATAATGGCGAACCTCAATATTGACGGGACCAAAGGGGCAGGGTTAATCTTTGGCAAAGGCCCTGTTACTATCATCTCTCCCAAAATATCGAATGTTGACGACGGGAGAATTCTTTCGAACCAAACGCTCAAAATAAAAGCCGCTTCCTTATTGCTCAATCGATCTGGCACTTTATCGGCCAGCCAGAAGATCGAGATTATTGACACTGGCACCCTAAATAACCGCGCGGGACTCATCGTCGTAGGGACGAATGAGGCACTCAAGGCAGAGGGCAGCACATACACTCCATCTCCCCAAGAGAGTAGGCTTGAAATACATGCAAAACAGGTGATCAACGAGGATGCTGGTCAGATCATCCAGATTGGAGCCGGCGAAATAAAGATTGATGCGGATGTCATCATCGATAATGACAGCGCGCCCCAAAATGATGAAACACAAGGTAGCTTGATTAGTGCTCAAGGCAACCTCATGATTGAGGCACGGGATATTAATAATAAAGGGACCTTGCAAAGTGATGGCAAGATCCATATTTCAACTGATTTTTTCAACAACAGCGGCACTTTGCATAGCAGGGGGGAAATTTTCATCGAGGGGACTAGAATAACAAACAATAATCAGCCCTATTCCAACGAAATTCTCAACGGATTTTTCAAAATATTTCAGGGACTTCAGACGAGCGATGTGTTTAAACAAACCGCGGCTTTGATTACTGGCAATACGATTTTAATCGGTACGCATGAGCGTCATCAACGTGGTGCTTTTTTGACAAACATGGGTGGCACGATCTTTGCACAAAACGGCCTCGAGATCGGCGCTAAAAACGTCGAAAACGTCAAGCAAGGCGTGCTCTATAGCGGTGGCAGCTTGACCATCGGTGGTGAACTAGATGCTCAGTTCAAAGTAACGGGCATCAGTGAGAAAGTCTTCAATTATGGATCAACGATTGATGCACTAGGCGATCTCGCTATCCATGCAAAAGAGTTGAACAATCAAAACTCGAGGTTCGAGACCCGAGATGAGTTCATCGAACGGCGGGAGATACAAGAATGTCAGGATCACAATGCCCCTCACCGCTACGATGGCTCTCAACTGGTGTGGGAGGATGGATGTGGCGGGGGCTACCATGTCCAGCACTCAGGCGAGACAATCTATCATTTTACCTACTACAAATATACCCGTTTGGTGCGAGGGACAGTTGTCACGCACAGCCAGCCCGGCAAAATTCAAGCAGGCGGCGCAATTCGATTGTCAGGACAAGTTACCAATGACAAAAGTCGAATTATCGCAGGAGGTACTCTCAGTGATTTTGAGGGCGCGTCGGCTCAAATCGACAACCGTGATGCGAAGGCTTGGCGCCACACCACCGATCAAGGTACAGTGCAATATTCAGACAGACATTGGAACGGCGGGTTCACGCGAGAATTTCGACGCGAGTGGCGCGCCCCAGCACTCTACCAGCCCCCAAGTCATATAGAAGAGCACAATTTAAATATAGCGATTGTAGCGGGCGGGCAGCAGTATACGGCAGTTGCCTATCAGGAGCCTTCTATGTCGGCGGTGCTCAGCACATCGACTCTAACAAGTGCCAGCCCATTCTTAAATAGCGGCTTACAGCAGTTGCTCCTTGATCCGGATCAAGCCTATCTGATTCAAACCGATCCCCGCTTCACGCGCAACAGCGATACTCTTTCTAGCAACTTTTTGCTGAACTTACTCAACCTCGACCCCCAACACGTCCCAAAACGATTAGGCGATGGTTTTTATGAGCAGCAATTGATTCGCGATCAGATTATCGGCCTGACTGGTCATTACTACCTATCCGGCTATCGAAACCCTGCGGCTGAATTCAAAGCTTTAATGCATAGAGGTGCAAACTGGGCCAAGCAGCAGCATCTAACACTCGGCATGGAACCCACGCCCCAGCAACTTGCCGCCTTAAGCGCGAGCCCCATCTGGCTGGTGAATCAGCGCGTCAAATTGCCTAATGGCTCAGAACAGACGGTACTGATGCCCAAAGTCTATCTGGCTAAAAACGATGCGAGTCCAGTCTTGCTCAGCGGTTCGCTGATTTCAGCCAACGCGATTGACCTGCAAAGCGAGAGCCCGTTTAAAAATGCCGGAACGGTGATCAGCCGCGGTAAAGTGAATCTCAGTGCGCGCAATATTGATAACCAGCGTGGCGCAATCGTGAGCTCGGACAGCCTATCGATGGCCGTGAGCGATGACATTGATAGCCGCGCTGGCACGCTGATTGCAGTCAAAAAAATTAGGCTGAAAGCCGGTCGTGATATCCATCTCCAAAGCCAAACTCAGACAACTCATGCCGATAGCGGCAGTCGGACTACGCTAGATGGCGTTACCCAGGTGAGCGCAGAGCAACTGGACGCGTATGCCGAGTCGGACATTAACCTGGCAGCGGCTGAAATTAAAGTCGATAAAAATGCTACTTTAGAAGCCAAAAATGATCTCACGCTAGGCACGGTGACGACAGGCCTTCAACAACAATTAATCTGGGATGAGCGTAATGGGTTAAGTCTAAGTAGAAAAACAGACGTCGGCACGTTAATGCAAACGGGTGGGACGCTTGAGCTTAAGGCGGGCCATGATCTGCATGCGGTTGGCGCTCATGTGAATGCAGGAGAAGCGCTGGCTGTCAAAGCGGGCCACGATATTAACCTGGGGGCAGCCTATGAAGAGGTAGATTTTGCTGCATCTCATTACTATGAATCTAGCAACTCTTTTTCTTCCTCGAGTGAATTAACGCAAAACAAATCGTATAGAAAACAAGCATTGAGCAGCACCTTCTCGGGCGGTACCGTCAGGATGGAGGCGGGACATGATCTCAGTGTGACGGGCTCAAATATCGTCGGCATGCATAATGTGAATTTGCATGCCGACAATGATATCAAACTAGAGGCTGCGCAGCAGATTGAGAAAGCGAGCCATTATTCAGTCAAAGAGCGCTCAGGCTTACTGGACAGCGGCAGTTTTGGTTTGACTATTGGCGAGCGCCAACAAAAAGATCAATTTGAAGGCGAAAACACGCCCTATATCGGCACTGTGATTGGCAGTGTATCAGGCCATATCCAGGTCACAGCGGGCCGCGAATATCAACAAAGCGGCAGCCAGCTGGTCGCGCCTGAAGGAAATATCGATGGGAAGGCGCTCACAGGCAATGTCGTTCCGGTCCATGAGCACGACCGGCGCTGGCAGCATAGCGAGTGGCACCAATCTGGCTTGACCGTCTCAGTCAGCGCACCGGTGATTGCCGCGGCGCAAACAAGCCAGCAAATGCTTGAAGCCAGCACGCAAGTGAGTGATCCACGGATGCAAGCTTTAGCCGCTGGCGTAGGCGGGCTCACGCTTACCAATGCCTACGATGCAATTCAAGCGGATCCTAAAGCCGCCGGCGGTGTTACCGTCAGCGCGATGATCGGGGAGAGTCATCAGGAGTCTCAGCAAACGCAACTGAGCGCCACCGCGTTGGGCAGCGCGATCAAGGCGGGCGGCAGTGTGCGCATGGATATGAAGGGCTTAGGCGAAAAATCCACCCTCAATATCACCGGCTCCCAGATTGAAGCCGCACAAGATGTCGAACTCAACGTAGAAGGCCAACTGAATATTGAGGCAGCGCCTAACACCTTTGTCCAGCATAGTGAGCAGCATAGCCAGAGTAGCGCGTTCGGGATGGCGGCCACATTCGGGGCTCATAGCTCAATGGGTGCATCCGTCGCATTCAGTAGTGGACGTGGTCACGCAGATGGCGCTGAGGTCATCCATACGGCCGCTCAAATCAAAGCTGGCGGCAAGCTGCTGTTAAACGCGCAAAGCGATGTCCACTTAAAAGGCGCTCAACTCTCTGGCCAGCAAATCGAAGCCAACATCGAGGGTGACCTTGAAATTGAAAGCGTCCAGAATGCGAATACCTATAGCAGCCACCATCACAGTATCAGCGGCAGCGCTACGGTCGGGCCTGTCTCTGCGGTGAGCATTAACTTCTCGCAACAAAAGCTAAACAGTGATTATCTGAGTGTAGCGGAGCAAGCGGGCATACAAGCCGGTGACGGAGGCTTCCAGATTAAAGTTAAAGGCGATACGAAACTGGTTGGCGGGGTAATTGAGAGTACAGATCGAGCGATTGAAGAAGGTAAGAATCAACTTGTAACGGCGACTCTGGCCGTCGAATCAAGCGCGCTACGATGCCCAAAGCCTGAGCGTAGGCATCGGGTATAGCAAAGATGGCAAAGGGGTCGGTTCGAGTCAACGTGGTGAAGCTATTACGCCGGCGCATAGCGGTAATCAGTTGGCGAGTTTAAAAGGCATGGGTGCATCGATACCCATTGTGATGAGCGCTTCGGGCCAGGCGGAGTCGACGACCCAAAGTGCGATTAGCGGCGCTCAAATCGTGATTACCGATGAGGCTCGGCAGAAGGAGTTGACGGGTCAAAGTTCAGAGGAAACGATAGCGAGCCTAAATCGCAATCCGGTGCATAGCAATCAAGCGTTAGAGACGATCTTTAATCAAACTGAAATCGAAGCCGGCTTTGAGATCGTGGGAGCGTTAGTCCGAGAAACGAATGTGTTTATTACGCATAGAGCCAGAGAAGCAGATCATAAAACTCAACTGGCTAAGAATACAGAGGCGCAGGCAAATGATGAGTTAATCCCTGTAGAGCAGCGGCAGGTGTTACGTGAGGCTGCGGCTGAATTGCGCTCGCAGGCGCAAGCACTGAATAAACAATGGGGGCCAGGCGGAACCTACCGTCAAGTACTCACAGCCCTTACCGCAGCCGCATCTGGCAATGTGACTGGGACGACTGCGCAGTTTGTGCAAGCCGCGGCAGTAAATTATTTGCAAAGTTTAGGCGCAGAAAAAATAAAAAAGATCGCAGATAATTTAAGCAGTGAAAGTGTTCGCGCAGGCTTACATGGGATGTTGGCTTACGGCAGCGCTGCTGTGCAGGGACAAGAGGGAGGCTCGGCAGCCTTAGGGGCAAGTGCGAGTGTATTGGTGAGCAACCTGCTAGGTTCAGTGGACGGCCTTTCTGCACAAGAGAAGGAAGCACGTAAAAATTTAGTAACGGGGCTAGTGGCGGGAATTGCAGCAGCAAGTGGCGCAGATGCGACACTTGCGCAGAATGCGGCGCAAATTGAAGTGGAAAATAACCAGCTAGCGCTGCCACCGCCATCACCGATGGTGAGTCCCATAGCGCCATTGCAGCCATTTCGAATTCCTGGGAGAGAGCGGCATGAAGGTGAAGAGATGCCGTTGTTTGGGGGAGCACCTGATCGGTCAAGGGATAGAGCACGGCCGTTGGTGAGTCCAAGAGAGGTTCAACAGGGAGTTGAACCGATAATTACACCGATGAATGAGGAGGTGAGTGAGTACGGGAATGCGATTTTTAAGGAGGGAGCGAAAAAAGCCGATAAAGACAAGGATTATGTACCGAATGCCGGCTCTGTTGATAATATGGAGGAATTTTTTACTCAAACAGAGTTTGGGGCGAGAGTAGGGCGTGTAGCCAGAAAAACAAATGAAATGTACGATGGGCAAAGTGTATATAAAGCGACAGACAAAATTGGGCATGAAATAAAAAATGGGGATCTTTTTTACTTAGATGGTGACCACAAGAATCATTTGGAGGTTTATTCTGGAAATAGAGTTTCCAGACATGTTTTGAATCTTGATGGAACAGTCAATTTGACAAAAACCAGAAAAGCAAGAAATAGAAAATTAAACAAATAGGACAAGAGCAATGTTAGATTTTAATAAATTTAAATACCGTTTAATGGAATTTCTTCAATCTCATGGCTTGACATATGCAGATCTGAATGCTTTTAACAAAAAAAAGGGGGACGTGGAATGGTATATAAATTGGAAAGATGATTATAATAATTCATTCAAATTAGATATTGAGCGACTGGAAAATTCGATCAATCTATATAACAACGCATTATCTCAAAAAGATATGCCAGCGACTCTGGCAGGTCTTATGTATGCCTCTATAAGCATTAAATTAGTGGCGAGTAGTCCATTTTACGCAATTTCAACTGACTTAACAAAAATTCTGAATAATAAGCGTTTCAATTGGCCTTCTTTTGGAAATGGCTATACTATTCAAAGAGAATATTTCTCTAAAAAAACAAATGAAATCGATCAAAAAAAATTGGTAGACTTGAATGGGATCAAAATAATTTTGATGGATTTTGTCAAAGTTCATGGCGTGACTGATGAAGAATTAGAGCGTGTGGACAAACGAACAGGGCGTTTGATATGGGGTATCAATTTAAAAAGCGACTTTAATAGATCATTCAATGAGAAGTTACTAGATTTACAGATAGCCTTTGATATATATGAAAAAGCATCGGTACAAAAGGATTGGCGTGCAGTTCGAGCCATCCTTCAGAGAATTAGATTAATTAATTTTCAGTTATATAATTTTTCCAATGCAATTGGAACAGCGCTAGAGAATGCTTGGTCAGATAAATATTTCAACTGGCCCCCTTTTCCGGATGATTATAAGGTTCCAGCTCACTATAATTTTGAAGAATAGGCGGCAGTAAGGTTAGGATGATATAAACCGGTAGCATCTGGTAAAAAACTAAAAAGGAGATAAATTGGAAAAGCGGGATTTGCTTAATCAAGTATTTGAGAAAATATTAACCTCCGATGAGGCCGAGCAGATGTTCGAGTATTATTTAGAAAATTTGGCAGAAGCGGACCCTCCTATTCATGAGGTGTTAGGTTTTTCAGCAAAGGAGTGGACAGCTTACGCTCACGGTACGCCGCTTGACACTATTGCAGAGTGGCGTGTAAATGGCTGGCCAGATCGATGCTTTTTCTGTAAAAAAGAAATTGTTTCAGATAATTATGGATGGTTTCCACGCGAATATGAGAGAAAGTATGGATTAAGGCATATTGTTTGCCCTGAGCCTGCTATTTCCACGGTTTAGATTTAAGATGTGACAGTAACGGCAAGTGCAGGATGTGTACATACGGTTCATGACATTGAAACTGCGTAGTAAATTATCGAGGCGATTTACTACGTCCAAATGGTCTGTTACTCATTCTGAATTAGATAAAAATGCCAAATTTACTCTTTATACTACCTCGAAGAGGGAATAATAATGATTGCATTTACTGATTTTTATGATTCTGTAAGAGAAATGAAATATTGGTTCCAGGATAAGCATGAGAAATGGCTAATTTTGGGGTCTAATCATCAATCGATTAGTGAATGCTATGCGCTTGAGTCTGACTCAAATGAGCTAAATTTCGGGCTTGGTGTGGCAATTTCAGGCACAGGCATAACACCAAAAATATTGCTTATCGAAAATTATCAAACCGTGTACATAGGCTTTGATTCTTACATAGCAGCAGTCCCCACCATCCAATCATCCTCATCTATTGAAAGCCGGCTATCTAAGCTGAACTATGTCTTTTTTGATATGTTTCTACTAAAAAATGGAAATATCTGTGTCATTAGTGAATTGGGTGCGCAAGTTTTTACGAGAGACCTAACTGAGATATGGAGTGTTTTCACAGATATTGTTTCAGATTGGGTTGTTAATGATGAAAAAGGGATACTTTCATTGACCGAAATGGATACAGCGAAAGTTATAAATATTTCAATTTCAACGGGTGCTGTTTTATCAAACGGGGGCTATTTTATCCGTTTGATACGCTACGTGAGGAAGCGGCTGAATTGCGTGCGCAAGCATTGAACAGGAGTGGAGTCCAGACGGCCTAAAAATGTCCGGCAGGCTCGAGTTAACGAGGCCAAGCCACCACGTCAACCCATCAATGCCGATTGCCATGAGCGCTTACGACAAAGCAGCGTCCAAGACGACAAGTACGCTCAGCGGCACTCAGATTAAAGGGAAGTAATGTACGGCCTTGACTTAAAAGTTTCAAAGCTAGACCCTAGCGAATACATTGATACCCCCTTCTGAATAAAAGCTTATCTAAAAAATTAGCTTTTATGCCACGCATTTACCATTGGAGTCGTCAATCCATCACCCCCGCACTATGCGCCTGCTCATCCGCATGATAGCTTGAACGCACCATCGCCCCCACCGCAGCATGCGTAAAGCCCATTTTGTAAGCCTCTTCCTCATACATCTTAAAGGTATCAGGATGAATATAATCCCGTACCGGCAGATGATGCTCCGAAGGCTGCAAATACTGACCAAGCGTCAACATATCTACATTATGCGCACGCAAATCCCGCATCACCTGCAAGATCTCTTCTTCACGCTCACCGAGCCCTACCATCAGCCCAGATTTGGTCGGGGTGTTAGGATGCACAGCTTTAAATTCTTTGAGCAGATTCAACGAATGTTGATAATCGGAGCCAGGCCGAGCCTCTTTATACAGACGTGGCACAGTTTCAAGATTGTGATTCATCACATCAGGCGGCGCTGCATTTAGGATGGCAAGCGCACGATCCAGCCGGCCTCTAAAATCCGGTGTCAGGATTTCGATGCGCGTTTGTGGCGAAAGCGCTCGTACCCGCTCAATACATGCGACAAAATGGGCCGCACCACCATCACGCAAATCATCACGATCAACACTCGTAATCACGACGTATTTAAGTTTTAATGCAGCGATCGTCTTGGCCAGATTCTCTGGTTCATTTTGATCAAGTGGATCGGGGCGGCCATGACCCACATCGCAAAATGGACAACGCCGTGTGCATTTATCGCCCATGATCATAAAGGTCGCCGTACCCTTGCCAAAGCATTCGCCAATATTTGGGCAGCTCGCCTCTTCGCAAACAGTGTGCAACTGGTGTTCGCGCAGAATTTGCTTAATCTCGTAAAAGCGCGTGTTTGAACTGCCGGTGGCGGCTTTCACGCGAATCCAGTCCGGCTTTTTTAATTTCTCGGCAGGCACGATTTTAATCGGGATACGCGCCGTTTTAGCTTGGGATTTTTGCTTAATCGCAGGATTATAAAATGGCAGTGCGTTTTCGATCGTGGGCGAAGCCGTCAATGGGCTCACCGGTGTTTCTGTTGTCATACGATTGTCCTATCAAGCAGCACAATTGGCATTGGCGGAGGGTCTCGCCGGGTTGTGCGCGGCAATATGGTGGGTTAGCTGGTTAGCAAGCGTTTGTGCAACTTCGCGCCAGTCGGCAACGACGCCCAAGCTAGCCATATCGACAATTTTTAAACCTGCGTAACCGCAAGGATTAATGTCATTAAAGGGTTGTAAATCCATCTTTACGTTTAAACTCACGCCGTGGTAACTACACCCTCGGCGGATTTTGAGTCCGAGCGCGGCAATTTTTGCGCCATGCAATGAGTCAGCACACCGTTCGGAAGATCCTGCGTAGTAAATACCCGGCGCGCCGGCTTTACGCTCACCGACGATATTATACGCTGCCAGCGTCTCAATCACCGCTTGCTCGATATAGGCGACCAATTCGCGCACCATTAACTGGCGACGGCGCAGATCGCACAATAGATACGCGATCACTTGACCGGGGCCGTGATAGGTAATTTGCCCGCCCCGGTCAACCTGCACCAGTTCAATCTCTGGATTAGCCACCAATAAATGGCTGGGCTTGCCGGCTTGCCCTAAAGTATAAACGGGGGGGTGCTCAACCAACCAAAGCTCATCTGGCGTATCGCTGGTGCGCGTTTCAGTAAAGGCGCGCATTGCCTCAAAACTTATTTGATACGGCTCGATGCCGCGCCATTGAAGGTGGATCTTTAACCCATCGGTAGGTGTCAACATGTGTTTGGCCTCACATTGGGCCCGCTGAAACTAAAGAACAACGGATACCATCGGGTGCGAACTCAACGCGCGATAGATCTCGTCCAGATGGTTACGATCACGCGCATGCACAGTACACGTCAGGCCAATGTAGTTGCCATTACGCGAAGGACGCATTTCAATAGACGCGCCATCAAAATCAGCGTCAAACTGTTTGATCAATCGCAGTATCTCTTCAGCAAAGCCGGGCTGGGTTTTGCCTAGCACTTTAATCGGGAAATCGCACGGAAACTCGAGCAATGACTCATTCGCCGGGTTCATTCACGCATCCTTGGTCATGAACAATTACTGCGCGGCCAAACGTTTGGCATCAATCTTGATGCTTTCATCGGTCGCGAGCGGTCTTTCTTTCATGCGCTGATAACCTGCATAAAGCGCTGCAAAAACAGGGCCAGGCCGACCATTGCCCACGGCACAGTCATCCAGCCGAGTGATCGGTAGAATTTCTCTGCTGGCCGAACTCATCATAATCTCATCGGCTGCACGCAACTCCGCCTCAGTAATGATCCGCGCTTCAAATGTAATGCCCGCCTCAGCAGCCAACTCTTCGAGCAGGCGATAACGGATCCCTTCCAAAATCAAATGATTAGACGGAGGAGCAAGAAGTTTGCCCGCTTTTACCACCCAAATATTAGATGATGAACCTTCGGTCAATTCTCCATTACGTAACTGGACAGTTTCAACCGCATTGTGGTCGGCCGCATATTGCGCCATTAACACATTGCCCAGTAGCGAAGTGGATTTAATATCGCAATGCAGCCAACGTGCATCTGGCGCCGTCACCGCAACTACGCCCTGTTCACGCTTGAGCGCACTAGGCGGCGTAAATGAATTGGCCATCATCAGTACGGTTGGCGTACTGTGCTCTGGGAACACCTGCGCTCGAGCGGCAATGCCACGCGTTACCTGGATATAAATCAAACAACTCGTGTCATTGGGGTGATTACTCACATGCAGGGTAACCGCCTTTTCAATCAATGCGCGCCAGCCAGCCTCATTAAACGGATCGGTAATACGGACTTTGGCCAGACTGCGGACAAGCCGCGCCAGATGCTGCTCTATCCGAAACGGCCGCCAAACGTTCAGGGTCGGATCAGAGACCCGATAGACGGGTATGACTTCATATACACCATCACCAAAAATAAAGCCTCGATCCAGCACTGAAATACGCGCTTCTGATAAAGGGAGCCATTCACCATTTAGATAAACTGTTGAGTCGTTCATGCCATGCAACCTTATTTTTTATTTCCGCCACATTTTTAGCAACATTAGCCAAGTAGTATCCCACCAGCGGCCAAAGAAGCCGGCTTCTTTGACCTCTTCCAACGCCACCAGTGGAAAGGCCGCGATTTCTTTGTCATCCGCCATGACTTTCACCATGCCAACCGGTTGCCCATTCGCAATCGGCGCAATCAAAGGTGTATTTAAATGCGCAATCGGTTTAATCTTATCTCCCATGCCGCGAGGTACAGTAATGAATTTATCAGACTTTACACCCACTTTCAGCGTATTCGCCGCGCCTTTAAAAAGCCGCGGCGTATCAACCGGCTGCGCCCCAGGGTAAAGCCGGACCATATCATAGGCCTGATAGCCGTAATTGAGCATCTTCAGGCTATCCTGTATCCGGTCCTGTTCTTTGCGCTCACCCATCATCACCGTGACTAAGCGCCGGTTTATCTCTGGCGCTTGCGGTAGCGGACGCTTGGCCGATGCCGCGAGACAAAAACCCGCGGAGGCCGTGTACCCTGTCTTCATGCCATCAACCGTGGCATCAAGCCATAACAATCGGTTCCGGTTAAATTGACGAATCTTATTGTAGGTAAATTCTTTAAGGGCAAAAAGCGGGTAATACTCTGGAAAATCTTGCATCAAGTGAGTCGATAACAATGCAATATCACTGGCTGAAGAATAGTGCTGCGGATTAGGCAAACCATTCACATCGGCATAGTGCGTATGTTTCATGCCTAAGCGTTGAGCCGTCTGGTTCATCAAGGTCAAAAAATTGGCTTCGCTACCGCCAATTAACTCAGCCAAGGCAATTGCCGCATCATTGCCTGATTGCACCACCATCCCATGCACCAAATCGGAAACGGTGACCGGTTTACGCGCTTGAATAAACATCCGCGATTCATCCGCTTTAACGCGTCGCACCGCATCACTCGGGACGATATTTTGCTCCAGGCCAATCTTTTTATCTTTAAGCGCCTCGAAAACCAAGTAAGCCGTCATTAATTTGGTTAACGACGCAGGCTCAACTCGCTCATCCGGATTGCTAGCGGCTAAAACCTGGTGACTGGTGGCGTCCATTAATATCCATGAGCGCGCCAACACTGTCGGCGGCGGCACTTGCGCCTGCGCCAACACAGAGGTTAAGGCCAAGCAAGCGCTTAACAGGGACAGAACCCAGTAGGAGAACGATATCGGAAATCGCATAGTTTGCATAAAAATAAGGCTGAAAAAGGCTAGGAGAATACGCAACAACCGCTGGCTACAGCACTTTACTATACGCGCCAGTTCTCCACAATAATTCGCTTAAGGAGATGAAGCTTGCGATGAAAGAAATGATCCGCACCTGGAATAATGGTCACCGGCAATTCCTGCGGGCGCGCCCAATCAAAGACCTCCGTCAACGGAATCGTCTCATCTTGTTCGCCATGAATAACGATCGTATCTTCCGGCACGGGTGCTACTGCCCAACGGCCGGCTGCTGTGCCAACGAAGACCAGCCGCTGCACGCTGATATTATTTTGCGCTAAACGTTGTGCAAGATGCGACAACACAAAGGTGCCAAACGAAAATCCCGCCAACACCAGTGGGCTATCGGCACAAAATGGCTGCGCCCGAAGATGCTCAAGCACCGCCAATAAATCATCTTGCTCGCCGTTACCCTGGTCATGCTCGCCTGCCGTTTGACCCACCCCGCGAAAATTTGAGCGCACCGCAATGTAGCCAAGCTGCATAAACGTGCGCGCGAGCGTATGCGCAACCTTATTATCCATCGTGCCACCCAGTAATGGGTGCGGATGCGCAATCAGGGCAATACCCCGCGCCGGGGCATTCTGTTCAATCACCTCTGCTGGCCAATCGACAGCTATTTCGATTTTGCCAATTGGCCCATCGATTAAATATTTTTTTGGGTCCGCCATTTTTTAATTTAAATACCTCAATTAATCACTACTTAAAACTATCCCGCTCTCTTTTTTAAAATCCTAGAGAATTCTCGAGCTAAATCAACAAACGTTCAACGATCTTGCCGCCGACCAGATGCGAATCAATAATTTCATCGATATCCGCCTCATCCACATAGGTATACCAAATGCCTTGCGGATACACAACTAGCACCGGACCTTGTTCGCAGCGATCAAGGCAACCCGCTTTATTGATGCGGATCTGCGCCGGCCCACTTAAGCCTAGCTCGCGTACTCTTTTTTTTGCGTATTCTTGCATCCGCTGCGCATCGCAATTTGCGCAAGAAGCACGGGTATCGTTAGCGCGCTGATTTAGGCAGAAAAAAACATGGTGTTGATAAAAATGACTCATGATTCAGCTCGATTTTTACATAACTCTATGCCTAATTGTTTCAGTTTCCGGTAAAGATGGGTCCGTTCAAGTCCAGCCCGCTCGGCAATCCGCGTCATGCTGCCATTGGCCTGCCTTAGGTGGTATTCAAAATAGGCGCGCTCAAAGGCATCGCGCGCGTCGCGCAGTGGCAGTTTAAGAGAAATGGTCACGCACTCGCTCGCTGGCGCGATGGTTGTGTCTGCCGGGCAATGGCTGGCCACTGACAGCGCTACGGTCCCCATTGACGACGAGGCCATGAGCTCCGACTCGGGCTGGACGATTGGCCTTAGGGTGAGTTGGGCATTCGCTTGCGCATTCATCTCCGAGCCTCGCATAAGCCCCTGCCTCACGGCCTGTAATAACTTTTGCAAAGCGATCGGTTTTTCAAGAAAATCAAGCGCGCCAATTCGAGTGGCCTCAACCGCTGTATCAATTGTTGCATGCCCAGACATCATGATCACCGGCATCGTTAGGCGGCCCTGTGCCGCCCATTCTTTTAACAATGTAATACCATCGGTATCTGGCATCCAAATATCCAGCAAAACCAAGTCCGGCACTTGACGCATGCAATAAGCACGCGCCTCTTGCGCATTCTCAGCTACATCTACCACATGACCTTCATCGTTCAGAATTTCCGAGAGAAGCTCTCGGATACCCATTTCATCATCTACCACTAAAATGGTTGTCATTTACACTACCTTTGTCCGCTGTCTCGCTATATGCTCGATTTTGCTTGAAATTAACTTCCCTGTATGCAGCCCTAACTCGCTATCTGCCAATTGAAGAAAAAGAATCGAAATTTGCGCACCGCTGGCGCCTGTACTCGTCCCATCCACCGGCGGACGGTTACGAATATCAATACTAGCAGCATGCTCATCAATAATTTTTTTAACCGTGGCAAGACCTAAGCCGGTACCTTTGGCCTTGCTCGTCACGTAAGGTTCAAAAGCGCGCGTGAGAATCCGCGCCGAAAAGCCGGGGCCATTATCCGTTACGGTTAACCTCACCGCTGAGCTGCTTTTACCAGGCATATCTGGATGCTCGTATTCTACTGCTTTTGCCTCAATCAGCACACTTGGCGAAGGGACTTCAGCCACGGCATCTTGCGCATTTTGCAGCAAATTATGAATCACTTGGCGCAATTGGGTTGGATCGCCGCGAATCATTGGCAACACCGCCAAATCGACTTGGATCGGGCTTTTATCTTCGCCAACGCCATACAGTGCCAGGACCTCGGTGATCAAATCATTTAATTGCAGATCATGCAAAACCGTCGGCGGCATGCGCGCATATTCTCGAAAGTCATCAACCATCTGCTTCATCGCAGCAACTTGGTTAACAATCGTCACAGCACCTCGCCGCAAGACCTCTGCGTCAGCGGGCGCCAGCTTGTCGGCTAACTTCATTTGCAGCCGCTCGGCCGAGAGTTGAATCGGCGTTAGCGGGTTTTTAATTTCATGCGCTAAGCGGCGCGCAACCTCACCCCAAGCAACCGAACGCTGTGCAGAAATAATATCTGAAATATCATCAAAGACCACCACATAACCCGCTATCACAGTATTTTTAGAAGGTATGGCTTCACCCGCCTCAATTGCCGGCAACAACAAACGCGTCCCCCGCACAAGCAAGGTGAGAGGGTCCCCTTCGCCTTGGACATGCACTTCAAATTGTTGCTGCCAATGTCCCGGATCACCACTCTCGGCGGTCGCCAGGGCAACCTCTCGTACCGCAAAAGCCTTGCGTACCATCGAAGCAAAACCGGCCAACGCAGTAATCTCTTCAAGCAGACAATTTAAGTGCCCCTGAAACGGTTGGTGGAAAATCCGCTCAGCGCCAACATTAGCAATCGTGAGCCGAAATTTTCGATCAAATACGAAGACCCCTGCCGTTAAATTCGCCAAGACACTTTCCAGATATGCTTTGGAATTTTCCAGTGCAATCCGATTCCGCTCAACGGCTACGCGCGCCTCCGATAGCTGTCGGGTCATCACATTAAATGACTGCATCAAAAAACCAAGTTCATCATTCGTGTTGATTTCATGCTTTTGCGTATAGTCGCCTCGCGCTACTTCAAGCGTGCCTTGAGCCAACAAGAAAAGGGGGCGCGCCAGTTGATTGCCCAACCCCAGAGCGAGCATCATGGCAATAAAAGTTGCCAAAAAGAGGGCCAACGTTAGAGTACCGATGTACATTTTACGCAAGCCGGTGCGGCCCAATGCTTTTTCTTGGTAATCACGCCAAGCGCGTTGAATATCCGCCGCGTGACGCGCCAATTGCGGTTGGACTGAGCGGGTTAATTGCAAAAAGCGCTCGTCTTGACGCGCTAAAGTTTTGTACCCCGCGGGTATGCGCACCACGATGCGCAAACGTAAGGCCCCTTTCTCGCTCTCAATAGGCTTACTCGTATGTTCCGCCTCAAGCTCGCCCTCGAGCCCGGCATAACCGGTTGTGCGCGCTTGGCGCAACATCATCGGGGTGGGCAGATCATCCGGCACCAGGGCCGTAAAGCTGGGGGAAGCTTGCGCCACCACACGGCCGGCCGAAGAGACGACAGTTGCTTCGTGCACCCCAAATTGCTCACGCAAGCGCAATAAGGTCAGCGTCAAATTCGCTTCATCGGCGGCGGCGAGTTGGTTCGCAATCAAGCGGCCGCTATTTTGTAGATCCGCTAGTGAGTTATCGAGTAAGCCGCGGCCCAGGTCAAGCCCAGAAGCCAGGGCTTTTTCAACATTTAAGTCAAACCATGATTCAATACTGCGTGAAACGAATTGCAGCGAAACCAAATAGATAATGCCACCCGGCAGGACCCCAACCAAGGCAAAAAATATGGCTAGTTTTGCTAACAGCCGGGTACCAAATTTACCCTGGCGTAAACGAGCGATAATAATCCATATTAAGCCGCCGACAATCAACATGAAAATTAACGCGATCACAACGTTGGCCGCATATAACCACGAATAATAACGATCAAAAAATTCCGTATTGGCGCTGGCTAGCGCCAGCAATACAAGCAGCAATAATGCTAGGACGGCGATCGTTGTGAGCAACGATCGCACCATAAAACGCGTGAAAGCCGTCTTATTCGGCATGTTGAGTCACCACAAAATCGAAACGCTTCCAATCGGAAGAAAGCTTCCAGTCACGGTTGTTCACTGCATCAATTTGAAATGGCTTAGGCATCAGCGCAGTATCAAGTTGCATGCGCACCCATGCCGTGTAAACATATCCCGGCGTAATTGCCGCACGGTCGATGGTATGCCATACACTGACATGTTTGATCATTTTAAGGGCGTCTGAAAGGGTTGGGAAACCGAGTTGCAAACCACCGCTTGAGAGTCGATATTGGCGAGTGAGCGGTTGATAGGAAAGCCGTATACTTTGTGACGTACTCACCGTTTGTTCATCAAACCAGTACCAGCGCGCTCGCGTTAATTTAAAATCAGTGGTGAAATAAAGCGGTATTCCGCGGTTGATCGCATCTTCAAGGCTAGGGCTTAAAACAAAATCAAAACGCGCATCAAGCGCCCAGCCGGCGCTATCAGCCTCCAACGAGGCACGCTGCACATAGATCGTATTCGCGTGCGCGTGCGCGAAGGCGACTGTAAGGCCAGTCCAGATAAGACAGATAGCCACTATCTGCTTGCATAGAAAAAGGCGTAAATCAATCACTGTTTACGAAAACGCGCATAAAAAAATCCGTCATGGTCATCCGTATTTGAGTCGCTGCCCGGCAGGGTAGTTGATGGCAAAAGCTGGCCCGGAGCACTTAATCGTACCGCATCTTGTTGTTTACTTTCAAACCATTGCGCTTGGAGTTCGCCTTCTTGCGGAAAAATAGAACAGGTAGCATAGAGTAATTCACCGCCGGTTTTCAGCAACGGCCAGAGAGCCGCTAAAATGCGGCGCTGTTCGTTGGCCAGCCCCGTCAAATCAGTTACACGCCTAAGCCAACGGATGTCCGGATGGCGACGCACAATGCCCGAGGCAGAACACGGGGCATCAAGCAGCACTCGATCAAATAATTGCCCATCCCACCATTCATTGGGCGTGCCTGCATCACCGATGCACACCGTTGCAGTTAATCGCAAACGCTTCAGGTTTTCATTGATACGCTGTGCACGCGTATGATCCGCCTCAAGCGCCACTAAATCTATCTCCGCTAATTCAAGCAAATGCCCCGTCTTACCGCCAGGAGCTGCGCACGCATCGAGTACACGCATACCATTATGCACCTCAAGGAGCGCAGCTGCCTGCTGTGCGCTAGCATCTTGCACCGAAACCACACCTTGCATAAAGCCAGGCACGCGCTCAACGGGTAATGCGCGCAATAGTCGCACCGCGCTGGGACCGGCCGCTACTGCTGGGATCTTTGCCGTATGCAAGACCTCAAGATACGCAGCAACTGTCGAACGGCGCTGATTGACGCGTAAAGTCATGGGCGCATGGGTATTGCCAGTTAACAAAATATTTTGCCAAGCAGCCGGCCAGGCGGCACGCACTTGATCAATCCACCAGAGCGGATAATTCCAGCGAGCGACCGGGTTACTCATGATTTGCGCAAGTAAGGTATCGCGTGAGCGCAAAAAATTACGTAACACCGCATTCACCAGTCCCTTCATTGGACGCGTGTCGCGGTGCGCGCTCACTGCGTGAACCGCCTGATCCACCACAATGAAAGGCGCATAAGCGGCATTGTCAGGTTCATCGCTTAGCAAAGCCAAGGCACAAGTCAGCAGATTCGCCACCGGCGCCGCAGGTGGTTTATGCACCAGCGTCGCCACCAATGCATCTGCCCGCCCTAAGGCGCGTAACGTGCGGTAGGCAATATCCTGAATTGCCCCGCGGGCCGCCGGCACCTCAATCGTTGCAAATAACGCCGTAAGCGCTGCCGGCAATGCCGTCCCAGCGCGCACAGCAGCAAGCGCGCGAGCCGCATGATTGAGGGCAAAAGCAAGGGAATCTGGAGCAAGCTGCATAACAAAATAAGAGATAGACCGTGTTACGGGCATTAAATGGGTGTAAATGGGTGTATTATTGGTTCAATGATCCTGTCTGATACTATCAACATTACACCTGAGATTTTAACGTTGATCGCCAAGGTTGACGAATTCAAAGGAAGCTGGCGCGCCTTGGGAAGGCTTGCGCCTGATAGACTATCCGCTCTGCGTCGGGTGGCTACGATTGAAAGCATTGGGTCGTCCACCCGCATTGAAGGCAGCCAATTATCTGACCGAGAGATCGAGCATCTTTTATCCAATCTAAACATCAAATCATTCACAACCCGCGATGAGCAAGAAGTAGCGGGTTATGCTGAATTAATGGAATTCGTGTTTTCATCATGGGAAGATATCACACTCAGCGAAAATCACATCAAACAACTCCATCGCGATTTACTCATTTACAGTGAGAGAGACGCTTGGCATCGCGGCAACTATAAAACTTCGTCTAACAGCGTAGCTGCTTTTGATGAAAATGGCGCCCAAATTGCCATCGTCTTTGAAACCGCGACACCTTTTGACACACCGCGCTTAATGACAGAACTCCTGTCATGGACTCAAGAGCAGCTTGCGATTTCTCGCTTACACCCACTTTTACTCATCGGTATATGGGTAGTTGTGTTCTTGGAAATCCATCCATTTCAAGACGGTAATGGCCGTCTAAGCAGAGTTTTGACAACACTACTGCTCTTACAAGCAGGCTACGCCTATGTACCCTACAGTTCTTTAGAAAGTGTGATTGAGCAGAACAAAGAGGCGTATTACCTGGCGCTACGGCAAACCCAACGCTCGATTCGCTCCAAAGCACCTAACTGGCAACCATGGCTAGTGTTTTTTCTGCGCACACTGGCACAACAGGTACGGCTTCTTGATAAAAAAATTACGCGCGAGAAATTAGTGCTGGCGGCGTTGCCGGAACAATCACTACAGATCATCGAATTTGCCCGTGAACATGGCCGTGTCACCATCGGCAATATCATTAAGCTAACCGGTGCAAACCGTAATACACTCAAGCAGCATTTCCGCTCTCTAGTCGAACGGAAGCTTTTAAATCAGCATGGTAGTGGTCGTGGCGTTTGGTATGAGCTGCAATAATTGCGCCTCAAACGACAAAGCACTGTCCCTCTCGCAACGTAAAACCCTTTAGAAATTCACCTACCGCAAGCCTTTTCCCACCTGGTTTTTGCCACTGCGTCACACGCAGCGCATCGGCGCCACAGGCAATCGTCACCGCATCGGCGGTAATTTCAATGATTTCTCCCGGCAGCGCCACTTTGTGTGCGACCACAGGCGCGGCTTCCCATATTTTAAGTGGTTCGTCATCAAGCAGGGCAAACGTGCCTGGGAACGGGTCAAAAGCACGCACCTGACAAGCCAGCCTCTGAGCTGGCAACTGCCAATTAAGCCTCGCCTCGTGTTTGCTGATCTTTTGCGCATAAGTTACGCCCTCAACCGGTTGCGGTGTGGCGAGTAACTTACCTTGCTCGGCCAGTATACGTAACTCTTCAACGATAAGTCGCGCACCTAATGACGCCAATTTGTCATGCAAGGTGGCTGCCGTATCTGCGGGTGAAATGGGTATTTGCGCACGACTTAACATAGGCCCCGTATCAAGCCCCGCGTCCATTTGCATGAGTGTAATGCCGGTTTGCGTGTCACCCGCGGCAAGGGCGCGTTGGATTGGCGCCGCCCCACGCCAGCGCGGAAGCAAAGAAGCATGAACATTGAGACAACCGTGCCGGGCGATATCCAGCACTGTTTGCGGCAGCAGCAAGCCGTATGCCGCAACCACCATGACCTCATGCGGAATTGAATGCAAACGATCCAATGCCGCCGCCGCTTCAAGCGGAAATTTACCATCCGTGCGTAGTGATGCCGGTTGCATAACGGCCAAGCCTTGTTCAAGGGCAAACTGCTTAACCGGGCTGGCCGTAAGCTTCATGCCACGGCCCGCTGGCCGATCAGGCTGCGTCAGTACCAGCGGTACCGCAAAACCTGCCGCATGAATAGCCGCGAGGATCGTCGCAGCAAATGCCGGCGTACCGGCAAAAATCACTTTTAAATTCTGAGACATGAAAACAGCGCCTTTAGAGGGTCACACGATGATCAGCGCTGGCCGCGACGCATACCACTCAAATTGGATAATGCCCGACGCGCGCCATTTCCATTAAACGCGCCACCCGCTCTTCAACTTCGGGGTGGGTCGAAAAAAGGCGCGCAAGCGAAGCGCCTGAGAGAGGGTTCATAATCATCATCTGCGCGGTCGCCGGATGAGATTCAGCTGCCGCAAAGGGAACGCCCTTTGCATAGTGATGAATCTTTTCAAGCGCTAAGGCCAATGCTTGCGGCTCACCCGAAATGAGGGCGCCGCCCCGGTCGGCTTCAAATTCACGCGCTCGAGAAATAGCCATTTGAATCAGCGCCGCCGCCAAAGGCGCAAAAATGGCCACCGCAATGCTGGCTAACGGATTGGTTGGACGGCCATGCTCATCACGCCCGCCAAAGAACATGGCGAAATTGGCCAAGGCCGAAATCGCCCCCGCCATCGTGGCAGAAAGCGTTGATAATAAGATATCGCGATGCTTCACATGGGCTAGCTCATGGGCCATCACGCCGCGGATTTCGCGCTCAGATAAAATCCGCAACAGCCCTGTAGTCGCGGCAACCGCTGCATGTTGCGGATTACGCCCAGTCGCAAAAGCATTCGGCGCAGCTTCATTAATCAAATAGACACGTGGCATCGGCAACTCGGCGCGTATCGCCAGTTCACGCACCATTCGGTAGAACTGTGGCGCACTGATTTCATCGACTTCCTGCGCGTGGTACATGCGCAGTACCATTTTGTCAGAGAACCAATAGGAAAAAAAGTTCATGATGAGCGCAAATGAGAACGCCATCACCATCCCTTGCTGGCCACCAATCATCGCGCCAACAGCAATAAATAGGCCCGTGATAGCGGCCATTAATAGGGTTGTTTTGATCCAATTGAACATAACCATATCCTCTTATGCAAACGCCACAATACGCTCGTTGCGCGCAGTACTCAAATCATCACCTTCTGTCACAGCACAAGATATGGGTCCCAATGAGCCGCTTTGCAAGATCACCGCCATTTTCTACCGTTGATTCTTATCAACGCTTAATTCGCGCCGCAAATAGGCGCGAAAGCGTTCATTGTCATCGCCCATCCGACCACCACGCCAGATTTCTTGCCACTCGGCGGGCGCGAAACCGGCCAAGCGTTGGTCTGCTTTATCCAGTATAAGTGCCGCCTGGCAAGATGTGGCACTCAAAGCTGCGGTCTGTAGCGGCTTAACACCCATAAAATAATGCAGCATAGCCCGCTCTGATTCGCCGACATTAAACACTGCCAGACAATCATACTGCTTGGGCAATGCCACCTGTAATGCTTTAAACGCACTCCGATAGCTACGCGCCTCATTAAACCAGGGCAGTAACACCGTATGCAGCAGCCCCCAAACTAGCGTTATGCCAGCAAAGCTCGTGGCAATTGCACCAAGGCGCGCACGCCAAACAATTGCACCGACCCATAGTCCGCTTAAGCTAAGACCCGCCAATAGCCAGCCTAGATTGAACGGCAGCACATAGTCCAGCGGCAGCCAACGCGCGAATAAAGCCGGGATTAACTGACCGCGGCCAGCCAACAACGCCCCCCAACAGAGCCAAAGCCAAATCCCGCAGGCAGAAAAGAAAATCACGGCGACCGCACGCCAAATACGATCTAAACGTGAAGGCAGGGTGATGCTCGCCCCCAGTAACGCCAATGCAGGGTATACCGGCAAAAGATACACCTCGCGCAGCGAGGCAGACATCAGCAACAAGACCGTATAAAAAGTTATTGCATAAATCCAGAGAACCGTACGGGCTAATTTAACTTCACTCCTAACGCCATCAAAGACCAGTGCTTTTTGCGCATCTCCAGTCGCCGAGTACACGCGCCGGCGCTTGAACATTTCTGCGACGGCTAACCAGCCAGCAGGAAAGGCTAAGGCAATGGCCAAACCAATGTCTTGCAAATAATTAGAACGCGACCCTGCAATTTCAGAAAAGCCGAAAAACCGGCCAAAATTATTATCCCAAAACCACTCAATAAATAAAGGTTCCGCAGCACGCCAGAATAGATAGGGCCAAACGATCAGCCAGGGTAACGCCGCCAAAGCCGACCACCATAACAATACAGCCGCACGGCGTGTGCGCAATGCGGGTAGCACAATCACCGAGACCAAATAAGTCAATGCCAACACCCCAGGCACCAACACGCCTTTACTCATAAACGCGATGCCAGCGCCCGTACCTAACATCAGCCCAGCCTTCCAAGCGGGCGCTCGCGGTGCCATCACAAAACGCACCAGCCCAGCTAGTGCCAATACCGTCCCAGCCAATTGCGGCACGTCTGCAATCAACTTGTGCACATGTACGACAACGCCTAGCGTTCCGAGTAAAAGCATACAAGCCGGTAAACGATAGCGGCTGCCATACAGCCAGCGAGCCATTATCGATAACGTAATCAGCGTCATCGCCATCCAGGCGATCACCGCCAACTGCGCGCCCTCTTGCAACGGCAAAAAAGCCGAGGTTAGGTAGGCAAATAAGGCCGCGGTCCAATACATTAATGGCGGTTTTTCAACGAAAGGATCAGCGCCCACAGAAGGCACGATCCAATCCACGCTCCAGGGTAACCCCTGCAGAAAATTTAAGGCCACGCCAAATGAATAAGGTTCATCCGCTTTCCATGGATCGCGCCCAAATACACCCGCAAGCATATAGGCAATCACCAGCCACAAAGAAAGCCAGTAAATTGACTGAAACTGAGGCTGCGCATCGTTGGCTGAAAGAGACGCTAAATGTTTCGTTTTAGGTACTTGCTTGCTTGACATTGAGTTTGGAGAAAAATGTTAGAACCATATCCAATTACGTACTACATTGCTCTCATGAGCTTTTTCATTTTTGTTTTGATGCGCATTTGTTTAAGTGGCGATAAATAGTCAACGAATACTTTACCTAGTAAATGATCCATCTCGTGTTGAATACAGACCGCCAGTAGGCCTTCTGCATTCAATTCAAAACTTTCTCCGCGCTCATTGAGTGCGCGCACTTTTACGCGCTCTGGCCGTTCTACTTTGTCATAGATGCCGGGTACGGATAAACAGCCTTCCTCGAAGACCTGTTTATCTTCGCTTGACCAAAGCAACTCGGGATTAATCAATACTTGCAGTTGGTCTCGGGTATCAGAAACATCAATCACCACCACGCGCTCATGCACATCCACTTGAGTAGCCGCCAGGCCAATGCCCGGCGCAGCATACATCGTTTCAGCCAGATCCCGCGCAAGCTGACGGATACGTTCATCGACGACTGCAACCGGCTTCGCCTTCTTGAAAAGCCGAGGGTCAGGATAATTTAATATATTTAATAAAGCCATGATAAATCAATTTGAAATAGCCAAACGGCCAACTTGCGATAACCCCAGAGTCCATGCACAATCCAGAAAAACCGCATACTTACCTCTGGGAAACAGACCTTAAGCACCGCAAATTACTTAACGAATGACGTAATATTAACTTAACATGGCTTATTGACCTAGGCTAGCGCCTCGGACCGACTATCTGAAATGCAAACCCTCACCCTCGCTGACGATGAAATCGCTGCATGGCTACGCCTTGTCAGTACGCGTGGCGTGGGTCCAGTTGCGGTGCGCCATTTACTCCGTATTTATGGGTTACCGCACTCTATTTTCGAGCAATCGTCGGCAGCATTAGCGCAAGTCGTTGGCGCCAAACTTGCTGGGGCAATCAAACGCGCCGACCCTGATGGTCTGGGTGAACGCGTTGCACGCGTGCTCAAATGGGCGGCCATCGCCGGCAATCATTTTGTCACCCTAGCTGATCCAGCCTATCCACGTAGGCTATTAGAGATCGCGGATCCCCCTGTCCTACTCTACGTAAAAGGACGGCTCGAGCTACTGCATGCGCCCGCGCTGGCGATTGTCGGCAGCCGGAATGGCACGGCTCAGGGGCTGGCCAATACCCAGCAATTTGCACATGCACTCGCTCATGCAGGCTTAACGATTGTATCTGGGCTAGCGCTAGGTATCGATGGCGCCGCGCATCGTGGGGCACTGGGTAGCCCTAGCAGCACCATTGCCGTCATGGGTACTGGCGTCGATCTAGTGTATCCCGCGCGCCATTACGCGCTAGCGCATGAAATCGCTGCGCACGGGGCGATTGTCTCTGAGTGGCCGCTCGGCACAACGGCTCGCGCTCAGTATTTTCCGCAACGCAACCGGTTGATTGCGGGCTTAACTCAAGGCGTACTCGTGGCTGAGGCGGCCACCCAATCTGGCTCTTTGATTACCGCTCGCTTAGCGGGTGAAATGGGGCGTGAGGTGTTCGCCATACCGGGTTCAATTCATTCGCCGCTGACTAAGGGCTGTCACCAGCTCATCAAAGAAGGCGCTAAGCTCGTCGAATGCGTGCAAGATATACTTGATGAGATACCACACAAAGGTTTGCCCGGAGCCATTGTCAACTCAGAAAGTCACATACATTCAGCCCAGCCAGAACAAAACTCTGAGTTAGCTAAAACCACACCAAAGACCCGCCAGCCACAGCCAGTCCAGCATGCTCCAACTGCGCACGCTATGCTAGATACGCTCGATAGCCACGCGCGCTGCGTGCTTGCCGCGCTGGATTATGACCCAACCCCACTTGAATCGCTGGCCACGCGCACCCAACTAAACAGTGCGATACTGCAAGCAGCCCTATTGCAGCTAGAACTAGGCGGTTGGATTGCGGCCTTGCCTGGCGGCCGTGTAGAACGCATCAAGCACGACGCTGTCAGCCCATAGAACTGTCCCGCCTCAAAGTTAGGAGAAATACGCCCATGCCCGCGTTTAACCTCGATACAGATGCTCACGCCATTGCCAGCCGGCTGACCAAGCCAGATATTCTGCTGGTTGCCTGTCTCTGCGCTCAATGGTGCGATGCTTGCCGAGCTTATCAAACACTTTTTAACTCACTGGCCGATATACATCAATCTATCTGCTTTGTCTGGATCGATATCGAGACACATGCCGATCAACTTGATGAAATCGATGTTGAAGATTTTCCAACCCTTTTGATCGAAGACGCGCACAATACTTACTTTTTCGGTACAGTACTCCCTTATGCGGCCGTAGTGGAGCGGTTATTAGCTAGCTTACCGTCAGTCAACACGGCGGTTGTCGCACCTAAGCTATATCCACTACTTACCGCGTATTTGCCGAAAACTGTGCTATAAAACAGCCGTTTGCGAGATCCACTCTATATTTTTTTCATGCCTAAAGCTCTAATCATTGCCGAAAAGCCTTCCGTTGCAGCCGATATCGCGCGCGCCTTAGGTGGCTTTACCAAACATGACGAATACTTCGAAAGCGAGCAGTACGTGCTATCGTCAGCGGTTGGTCACCTGCTAGAAATTGCTGCTCCCGAAGAATACGAAGTCAAGCGCGGCAAATGGAGTTTTGCGCATTTGCCGGTGATTCCGCCACGTTTTGATCTACTGCCAATCGCCAAAAGCGCAACACGCCTCAAGCTTCTGAGCAAACTGATTAAACGCAAGGATATCAATACTCTGATTAATGCGTGCGATGCGGGGCGTGAGGGCGAACTGATTTTCCGTTACATCGCGCAACATGCCAAGGCCAAGCAAACGGTGCAGCGGCTATGGCTACAATCCATGACGCCACAGGCCATTCAAGACGGTTTTGCACGCTTACGCAGTGATAGTGAGATGCAGCCGCTGGCCGATGCGGCACGTTGCCGTTCAGAAGCTGATTGGCTAGTAGGCATCAATGGCACGCGCGCCATGACCGCCTTTAATAGTAAAGGCGGAGGGTTTTTCCTAACGACCGTTGGACGCGTGCAAACTCCGACCTTATCTGTTGTGGTTGAGCGTGAAGAAAAAATTCGCCGTTTTGCGCCGCGTGACTACTGGGAAGTTAAAGCTGAATTTGTGAGCGCGGCCGGCTTTTATGACGGCCGTTGGTTCGATCCCAAATTTAAGAAAAATGAATTCGACCCAGAGCAACGCGACTCGCGTCTGTGGAGCGAAGCCGCAGCTGACTCTATCGTAGCAGCGTGCCGAGGTAAACCCGGCATCGTTAGTGAAGAAACCAAAGCTTCAACGCAACTCTCTCCATTATTATTTGATCTCACTAGTTTGCAACGTGAAGCAAATGGACGCTTTGGGTTCTCGGCAAAAAATACGTTGGGGTTAGCACAAGCCCTATATGAAAGGCATAAAGTTTTAACTTATCCGCGTACAGATTCGCGTGCCTTGCCCGAGGATTATCTCGACACCGTCAAACGTACCCTCGGAGTATTAAAAGAAAGCCACAACTACCTACCTTTTGCTAAACAGATTCTTGATAAAAATTGGGTCAAACCGAATCGTCGCATTTTCAATAATGCCAAGATCAGCGACCATTTCGCGATCATTCCAACCCCACATGCGCCTAAAAATTTATCGGAAGCAGAGCAGAAATTATATGACCTGGTGGTTAAGCGCTTTTTAGCCATATTTTTCCCGGCAGCTGAGTATCAACTGACCACCCGCATCACTGAAGTCGTTGGCCATCGCTTCAAAACGGAAGGTAAAGTGTTGATTGCACCGGGTTGGCGGCAAGTATATGGACATGAGGCACAGGATGAAAGTGCCAATTTAGTGCCCGTAGCCAAGGGCGAAACGGTTAAAACCGATAAAATTGCAGTGCATTTGCTCACCACTAAACCGCCTGCGCGTTATAACGAAGCCACCTTACTATCGGCCATGGAAGGCGCGGGTAAATTAGTTGAAGATGATGAGCTACGCGCTGCCATGGAAACCAAGGGCTTAGGAACACCAGCCACTCGCGCTGCGATTATCGAAGGCTTACTGACAGAAAAATATCTGATTCGCGAGGGACGCGAGCTGCTGCCGACCGCTAAGGCCTTTCAATTAATGACCCTACTGCGGGGACTTAATGTAAAAGAACTCACCGCAGCTGAGTTGACCGGAGAATGGGAGTCTAAGCTAACGCAGATGGAGCATGGCCAGCTCACACGCGACACGTTCATGCGCGAGATCGCGCAAATGACACAATTGATCGTCAAGCGTGCCAAAGAATACGACTCAGATACCATTCCGGGCGACTACGCCACGCTGTCCACCCCCTGCCCACATTGCGGCAACCAAGTAAAAGAAAATTACCGGCGTTTTGCGTGCACTCACTGCGAGTTTTCAATCACCAAAATTCCGGGCAGCCGACAATTTGAAATCGAAGAAGTTGAAAGCTTGCTTAGCAATAAATCAATTGGACCGCTTTCTGGTTTTCGCAGCAAAATGGGGCGGCCTTTTGCGGCGATTTTAAAGCTGGTAGAAGATAAAGAAATAAACAACTACAAACTCGAATTTGATTTTGGTCAAGATCAAAACGAAGAGACTGGTGAAGCGCCTGATTTTTCCTCTCAGACACCTGTTGGCCCCTGTCCAAAATGTAACAGCCCAGTTTTTGAGCACGGCTTAAGCTATGTATGTGAAAAATCTGTTGCCCATCCAAAGAGCTGCACTTTTCGCTCAGGCCAAATCATTCTGCAGCAAGAAATTTCACGCGAGCAGATGGAAAAGCTACTGGACGCTGGCCGTACGGATTTGCTGACCAATTTTAAATCAGCTCGTACCGGCCGCCTGTTTAAAGCTTATCTTGTTAAGCAAAATGACGGCAAGATTGGGTTTGAGTTTGAAAAGAAAGAACCTGCGGCCAAAAAAACCGCGGCGGCTGCCAAGAAAACCGCTACTGCCGCCAAGAAAACTGCTCCAGCCACCAAGAAAACGGCCAAAAAGAAAGGAGAAAAAGCTAGCTGAGATTATCTTATGGGTGACTTGCCGGCCGCCTTCCTGGTGAACTACCAAGGAATCCTCGGTAGTTGCCGATAGTTACGTCACCGTCTAGTAGTGTGGCTCCTGGAATATCGTGGAGCATTAATCCCACAGTCGGCTCCAATTCTTATTTAACAATTCCTGTTTACGCTCAGCAATCTGAGCCTGGATAAATGATTCTTGTACAGCCTGGTTTTCTAGGGCCATTGTATGGCTAACAGCAAGTACCTCCGTACGGGCTATTTGCTCTGCGCGTTTTGCCAATATTTCTGCCAAATCTTGATGTGGCACGATAGCGTAAACTAATTCACAATCAAGTGCAGCAGCTAATCTGCGTAGTTGCGCTAGCGTAATCCGGTCTTGCGCTTCATTCTTTTCAGAATTATGAATCGTATTTGAGCTAACGCCACTTCTGGCTGCTTGTTGCCGTACTGAGAGGCCCAATGTCTCGCGTATTGTTCTTAGCCAGCCATATGGCGGCCGGCCAACGTGCTTTAATTCCATCACTTTATGTAATGAGCGACATACTTGGTTGAGGCGTAAGTTCTGAGAAGTCGTCATCTGCTTAACAATTTAGTAATTTGTACCACTATAGTGGTACAAAACAATCATTTTTGTCCGCATATAATGGTACAAATAAATAATTTTCGTCTCACTATAGTAGAACAATATTGAATAAACAGAGACCCATCCAATTCCGAAAATCTGCTGGCGTACAATCAAAACGAAAACTCCCGGCTTGCGCCGAGAGCCGATACAGCACACAGTACTCTATAGCACCTATCTACTACTCTGACCATACTTATCCAGTAACTTCTGAGCGGCTTTAATCAATGGCGTACCAATCAAAGTACCGTCTAATAAATAAGCATTGCCCTCATTTTCCTGAGCAGTGGCAACAATCCTTCTTGCCCTATCAAGGGCAGCCTCATCCGGCTGAAACACTTCATTAATATGTCGAATTTGTAATGGATGAATGGCGGATTTCCCGGTATAGCCAAGCGCTTTAACTCGGAGTGAGTCGGCAATCAAGCCATCGAAATCATGAGCATCAAAATAAGGCGTATCGATTATCTCAATGCCGGATATCTTGGCTGCATTCAAAACCTGTGTCCGTGCAAAATAAAGGCTTTCCCAGGTCATTGCGCTGCCCGTGCTACTTGCGTAGTCAGCAGCGCCAAAAATAAGCCCTTTCAGCCTTAAAGAGGCCGTAGCAATTTCTTTAGCATTAGCGACCCCTTCAGGCGTTTCAATCGAAGCCAGCAATTGAATATCATTCTCTTTATGGCCCAAGATTTTTTCAGTGATAACGATTTCCTGCGCACTGTCCACCTTTGGCAAGAGAATATAATCAGGCAATAGGGTTTGCCGGAAGATTTCAAGCAAATCTTTAAGCCCATCCTGGGTACGCAACGAATTGACTCTGACCGCAAATTTGACTTGCTGAGAGTGCGGGGTGGCCAAGCATCGAGCAAGCTTTCCCCTTGCGTCTTCCTTCAGATGAGGTGCAACGGGATCTTCTAAATCAATCACACAAACGTCCGCGCCACTTTGAGCCGCCTTAGCAATTCGCTCGGGTCGCAGTGCTGGTGTAAATAATACAGATCTGCAATAGGTGTTGGAAATCATAGCAGCACTCCTAAGTTAAGTTGAAAATAAGCTGATTCGTACGGCAATCACAATGGGTAACTGCGTACTAGGCAGATGGGATGAAAGCAGATGAGTTTGATGCCGGGTTAACTTAAGCAGCCAATCGCTAGCAAAGCGATGATGACCACAATAACGCCCCCAATACGCGTAGAAATTTGCGCGAATGGCATTAAAGATAGGCGATGAGCAGCAGATAAAATAGCGATATCGCCACTGCCCCCCATGCCGCTATGACAGCCCGTGACAATGGCGGCTTCAATTGGGAATAAACCGACTTTGCGGCCAACAAAAAATCCCGTCGCCATCAATGAAATGACGGTTGAAAAAACCGTCACAATAAACGGCAAGTTGAATGCGGCGGCGAGCTTTTCCCATGGAATAATTGTCATCCCAGCAGCAAATAGCAAAGGATAAATCGTGACCTTCACAAAAAATTGATATAAACCGACCGCACCTTCATGCATAGCCGGCGAAACTAAATTCAGCAGCTTGACTAAGACCGCAATCAAAAGCATGGCGATCGGAGCTGGCCACCCAAACAATTGATGTGTGAGCACCCCAATCAAATAAAAAGAAATGGCGATGATCCCGGTAGTCGCCACATCCGTCAGCAAAGGCCTGACGTCCTCATGCGGACCTTCTGCTTTAACGATATCGTTTTTTTCTCTATCCGCTCTTAACAAATGGCCATCACCCGAAAAGCGAGGGTAATGGCGCCCCAAAAGATTCAGTGCAGCCGCCATCACGATCACGAACAAGTTGGCAAATATAATTGCCGGTAAAATTTGGGCCAATAAATCTCCCTGTGGCTGGCCAAGTATTTTTGCATAGCCAATCGATAGCGGAATCGCACCTTCGCCAAGCCCTCCAGCCATGATGGGTACAACAATAAAGAAAATAATATGAAATAAATCGAAACCAACCGCCAAGCCAACTAAAGTGCCCGTGATGGCGGCCACAATTGAGCCGATCAGTAACGGAGCGAAAATCTTTATAAATCCTTTGATCAATATCTGGCGATCCATGCTAAGCACGCTACCGACAATGACGGCGACAATAAATAGATAAATCGGATGGTTGTTTTCCCAAAATGCGTGAATAGGATCGACGAAATCTGCCGGCAGCAACTGGTGAGCAACCAGATAAGCGGGGACAAAAGTCACAATAATGACCGAGCCCCCAATACGACGGAAAAATGGGATTGATTGGCCAATCGCAGAGCAGGTATAACCACACACCGCCAATAAGGCAATCATTGTGCAAATATTGTTACCCATCAACTGATGGTTTAGCACCATCGTCGCTAAACATGCCACTAGAATTAGATACACCGGCAACGGAATAATGCCAATTGATTTATGTGACAGTGTTTTCAGGGTTTTAGAAAAGCAGCCGAGACAGCGTTTAAACGCTGATTTTCTATCGGGCATATATTGATGTTCGCTCACGGGCCAATCTCCATTCTTTTAGAGGCTGCAAAAAATAGTGCCTAGACATCAGCCTCTTCGGTTTGTGATTTCAAAAGAACCTTTACTGGCGGCCAGATAGCGTTGTAGCCACTCTTTTTCATGCCGCGCAGAAGAAAAATAACTCAATTGAGAGATAATGTAAACTATTTTAGTTAAATATCGCACAATAAGTTTAGCTCAGAGGAAATATGATGCGGCAGAATCGCTTTATGCCATCCGATCAAGAAAGAAGCGCCTTTTCAGAACGTTTGCGGCTTGCGTTAAAGCGCGGCCATAAACCTGTTAAAGGGGCGACAGATTTAGCCCGCCTGTTCAATTTGCAACATGACGGTACCGGTGTTTCGGTGCAGACTACGCATAAATGGTTAAGCGGCCGCGCAATTCCAACTACGGAAAAGATCAAGACACTAGCCGAATGGCTCGGTGTGAGTGAGCATTGGTTACATTATGGCCCCCCTCCCGATCCAAGTCTTTCAAAAACCAAAGAGACCAAACTCCAGCACGCTAAGTATCCAACCTCTCCTGAAACCATTGAACTGGCTAAAAAGATTGAGGCATTGCCCGAACATCAAAAATATTTGGTAGAAGAACTGATCACTCAGTTTTATGGACAAGGGCCAGATTGACCTGGTGAGCGATGCAGTCATACTGCTAGCAGCAGGAATCCACGACAGCGACTCGGCGTCTGGCTCAATGCCAGCGCCAAGCGCCATACGAATATCCAGCCTCTAGGCGGGGCGGATGTCAAATCCTCACCAACCTGAAGGCTAGCACTTCCTACAGAGGTTAGCCCAGCATTTCCCTCAAAACTGCACGGCACACAGGCAAACCTGGTGTGCCTCTGCCGACTGTCTTTCGGGAGGCTGTGCGTGCATTCAGGTCAGCCTTTTAGAACTTTCTCCCTACAAGCAAATTAACTCAATAGGATGCGCTGGATCATATGTTTTTAGCTCAATAAGGGACTCATTCTAAAAAAATAGCTCAATAAAGCAAAACTCTAAACTATTTTGGGTATATATAGCATTAAGGGTTGAACCATGGGGAAATATGATACGGCAGAATTCCCCCATGCCATCTAATCAAGAAAGATCAGCCTTCTCAGAGCGTTTGCGGCTTGCATTAAAGCGAGGCCCCAAACCCGTTAAGGGCGCAACAGACCTAGCGCGCCTTTTTAACCTACAACATCGTGACGGTGCCGGCGTTTCGGTGCAGACCACGCACAAATGGTTAACCGGCCGCGCCATTCCAACCGCGGATAAAATCAAAACACTCGCCGAATGGCTTGGTGTTGGAGAGCATTGGCTGCATTACGGACCGCCACCTGATCCAGCGCTGCTAAAAGCTAAAGAGGTCAAGCTTAAACAAGCTAAGTATCCGCCTTCGCCGGAAACCGTTACGCTTGCCAAGAAGATTGAAGCACTGCCTGAGCATCAGAGATATTTGGTGGAAGAGCTCATTACGCAGTTCTACGGGAAAGTACCCGAATAATCCCACTCTCTTAGCAAAAAAAATGCCCTTCAGACTGAAGGGCATTTTTTTTGGTCAGAAGGGCCCCTAAGTTGGGGCTCAATCCTTTTCTAACTAATTACGTACAATCCGTCTCGTGATATACCATTGCTGCAATATAGACAGCAGATTATTCACTACGTAATAGAGAACTAAGCCAGCGGGAAAGAAGAAGAACATAACCGAAAATGCCAGCGGCATAAACATCATCATCTTGGCCTGAAGCGGATCCGGCGGCGTTGGGTTTAAGCGCGTTTGCACAAACATTGAAAGCGCCATCAGAATTGGCAAGATGAAATAAGGATCTTGCTGTGACAAGTCATGAATCCAGCCGATCCAAGGCGCACCACGCATTTCTACTGACGACAGCAATACCCAATACAGCGAAATAAACACGGGAATTTGGATGACTACCGGCAAACACCCACCCAATGGATTTATTTTCTCTGTTTTATAAAGCTCCATTAACGCAGCATTCATCTTCTGCGGATCGCCTTTATAACGCTCTCGTAAGGCTTGCATACGTGGCGTAATCTCTTTCATACGGGCCATTGAGCGATAGCTGGCGGCCGACAATGGAAAGAATACGGCCTTAATCAGTAAGGTTAATGCAACAATTGACCAGCCCCAATTGCCCAACAAGCTATGTATTTTGTCGAGCAGCCAGAACAATGGCTTGGCAATAATCGTCACCCAACCATAATCTTTCACCAACTCAAGACCCGGTGCAATCGTTTCAAGCATGCGCTCTTCTTCAGGGCCCGCAAAAAGACGTGCCTGCACTTGGACCGCTTGCCCCGGCATCAGGGTTTGCACAGCTTGTTTAGCCCCTACGCGATACAGTGATGAATCCAGTTTATTGACGTAAATATCTCGCGCCACGCCTTGCTGCAACAGCCATGCCGATGCAAAATGATGCTGCACCATGGCGATCCAGCCATTATCGGCTTGTCTGGCATAGTCCGCTTTATTTTTATCAATATCGCTAAAGCCGACTTTCTGGAAATTTTGCTGTGAGGTATACACCACCGGCCCGATATAGGTATGGGAGAACCGTGGCGTTTCAACAGGCGTGCTATCACGCACTAACTCCATATAGAGTACTGGCTGCACCGGCGCTGAACTGGCGTTGATGATGTCGTGCTGGACATCGATCACGTAACTGCCACGTGTAAAAGTGTAACGCTTGACAAGCTTGACACCATTTTTCACGGGAGATTCAAATTGAACCTCAAGCGTATTTGCATTACCCGCTAATTCACGAGGGCCAGACTGGACGCTAAAGAGATCATTATGGTTAGGAAAATCGCCGCCAATTAGGCCCGTACGGGCTAAATAAACATGCGTGGGCGTCTCATCAAAAAGCGCAACGTATTGGTTAGCTTGCTGGCTATCTGTTTGCTGAGTCAACGCTAATTTAGATAGCGTACCGCCTTGTGTACTGATGTCCGCTTCGTACACATCCGTTTTAATATGGATCTTTTGGCTATTTGCTACCCCTTGGGCCGCCGGCACCGTTGCTGCGCTAAGCGATGAGGACGCCGCAGGCGGTGCCTCAGAAGAAGCCACCTTAGCCACTGTATGAACAGGCGCCGGGTCAGGGAAAAACCTCGCGGGACGCCCATTGTAACGCTGCCAGTTATCAAACAGCATCACCAGCGAAATCACTAAAACAATCCACAAAATGTTGCGTTTAATATCCATTTGATTTTGTCTCATCTTGATACTGGGTGACGGCATCAGCGCCTGAAAGATTAAGCCGGGGCAGCGGATCTATACCGCCGGTGGCAAACGGATGGCAGCGACACACTCTTTTGAGGGCAAGATAACTGCCGCGCGCCGCACCATAATACTGGATGGCCTCACGGGCATACTCTGAGCAAGACGGCATAAAACGGCAACGATTGCCAAGATACGGGCTAAGCACAAATTTATAGCCGCGTAGCAACGCCAGCAGCACGCTTTGCATAAAAGTCGCAAACCTCATGTCGAGCGCTTAATATGGTGACGCATAGCATCGATTAATAACGCTTCAAGCTCTTTATTGCAAACCGCCTTAAAAGCCGTGGATGATGCACTTGACCACGTTTTTCGGTCCACCTTAGTACGCAATCTAAGCAAAATATCCCAACCGCAAAACTCAGAACGCTTGAGGCGGAATATTTCGCGGGCAACGCGTCTAATGAGATTGCGACTGACCGCACGCGGCGCATACTTGCGCCCAATCACCAAGCCAAGCCGTGCTGCTTGGCCCGTGTGCCGTCCATACAATACAAAATGCTCGCTGCGTCCCCAAGGACGCACGCGAAAAACCGATGAAAATTCATCTGGCTTTAAAAGCTTGGCGGCTTTTGGAAAGCCAGTGTCGGCGGCCTGCAATGAAATAACGAAAGGCGTATTAAACGCTCACGCGTTAAACTGCTAGACGCTTGCGGCCTTTTGCACGGCGTGCGTTAAGGACTTTACGCCCGCCTACAGTTTTCATCCGGACGCGAAAACCGTGAGTCCTTTTACGACGTGTGACAGAAGGCTGATAAGTACGTTTCATGATTAATGCTCTCACAAGCTCCGTCCGTTAAGACGAAGTGTTGGTAATTTTCTTGCTTATTTGGACAAGCCGTTAGTTGCTTCAAGGAGCATCGACTTAATCCACCAGAATTTTTCGCCAAATTTTTGCGCGAACCCTCTATTTAATCGTTTTTTCTATTGATAGTCAATAGCTTAGCCCGCGCATGGCACATTACAAGCCCGCCACCAAGTGCAGCCTAGTCCTGTGGATAAGTGACCCGCCCGACGGTTTTTGGCGGTAAAATCTCACTTCCTTTGGCATTCCATATTTATTTAAATAGGGTTGCCTCCACATGCCAAGCCGCTTGTCTCGGCTCTTTTTATTTTTTTTGTTACGCGCTGTTATACGTCTTTTTCGCTATATTTGTGCCGCGACGACCCTATTTAGCCTGCGCCTCGATTTAATATGAATGATTTTTGGCAACAATGCTCCACTTTGTTGGAGCAAGAGCTTCCCTCCCAGCAATATCAGACGTGGATCAAACCACTCTCTTTGCTCGAATTTGATATTGAGGCAAGTACTCTGCATATTGCCGCACCAAACCGCTTTAAGCTCGATTGGGTAAAAAGCCAATTTTCTAGCCGTATCGCCGATCTGGCGCGAGATTTTTGTTGTAAACCAATCGCGGTACATTTTGTGCTTGACCCCAAAGTCGCACGCCGGACAAACGGAGCAACCATGGCCGGCGCCGTTGACTCCGCTCCGGTTCATCAGACAGTTGTCGCAGACCTTACCGCCCAGATGACCTCACTTAACCCGACTACAAGTGAGGCACCTATCGGCCAACAGAAAAACAGCGCAGCAGGATCCGGATGGTCAGGTTCACCGCTTACCAATCAAGAGAGCAGCGGTGCGCCAGAGCGCTCAAAATTGAATCCCATGCTCACCTTTGAAAACTTTGTCACAGGCAAAGCCAATCAACTCGCGCGAGCCGCCGCCATTCAAGTTGCCGATAATCCTGCGGTTTCATACAATCCGCTTTTTCTATATGGCGGTGTAGGTCTGGGCAAAACACATTTGATTCATGCAATTGGCAACCAACTTAGACAGCAAAAAGTGGGCGCGCGGATTCGCTACATTCATGCGGAGCAATATGTATCAGATGTTGTAAAGGCTTATCAGCGTAAAGCCTTCGATGAATTTAAGCGGTATTATCACTCGCTCGATCTTTTGCTAATCGATGATATTCAATTCTTTTCCGGCAAATCGCGCACCCAGGAAGAGTTTTTCTATGCTTTCGAAGCGCTGGTTGCCAATAAAGCACAGGTCATTATCACCAGCGATACCTATCCCAAAGAAATCTCCGGCATAGACGACCGGCTCATTTCACGCTTTGACTCCGGCTTAACCGTGGCCGTTGAGCCGCCTGAGCTGGAGATGCGCGTGGCTATTTTGCTGCGCAAGGCGCATTCGGAAGGTGTTGATTTGTCAGAGGATGTCGCGTTTTTCGTGGCTAAACATTTACGCTCAAATGTGCGTGAACTCGAAGGTGCCCTACGCAAGATTCTGGCCTATTCAAAATTTCATGGCCGCGAAATTACCATCGAGTTGACTAAAGAAGCACTCAAGGATTTGCTCACCGTGCAAAATCGGCAAATCTCCGTCGACAATATCCAGAAGACTGTCGCTGACCGTTATGGCATAAAAATAGCGGACATGTATTCAAAAAAACGTCCGGCAGATATTGCCCGCGCGCGCCAAATTGCGATGTATCTGGCCAAAGAGCTCACGCAAAAGAGTCTGCCCGAAATTGGCGAACTCTTTGGGGGGCGCGATCACACCACGGTTTTGCACGCAGTGCGCAAAATTGCGGATGTCCGCAGCAAAGATGCGCTGCTCAACCGTGAACTGCATGTATTAGAACAAACCCTGAAAGGTTGATTTTTCAGGCACAATATAGGTTTTTCTCTGCCCATTTTAGGTAGAACATTATATTAGCGCTTCCCCTTAAGCGAAGCGCAACCCGTTCAAGCTAAAGAAGGATATGTATGCAATTGGTTAAGACCGAACGAGAGAAGCTTTTGCGGCCACTGCAAGCTGTCAGCGGAGTCGTGAAGCGCCGTAGCAATACCACCCTGCCTATTTTGACTAACCTGCTGATCACTAAACAGGGCTCGGAGGTATCATTTCTGTCTACTGACCTCGAGTTGCAGATCATGACGCGGGCCGAGTTAAGTTCCGGCACAGAGCAGGGCGCAACCACGGTTGCCGCGCTTAAATTGGTCGATATCCTGCGGGCTATGCCTGATGGAGAGGTGAGCCTAAACCTCTCTGATAAGCGCCTGACGGTACAATCCGGCAAAAGCCGTTTCGCCTTGCAAACGCTTCCAGCCAGTGATTTTCCGACCATTGCGCAAAATCAGGCGTTCGATGCGAGTATCACGATTAGCCAAAAAGCCTTTCGGCAACTGTTGGGGTTTGTGCATTTCGCCATGGCCCAACAAGATATCCGTTACTACTTAAATGGCATGTTGCTGATCGTTGAGGGCAGCCAATTGATGGCCGTGGCCACCGACGGTCACCGCCTAGCGTTCGCATCCACCTCCGTTGAGGGTTCATTTGCACGGCAGGAAGTGATTATTCCTCGCAAAACGATTCTCGAATTACAGCGCTTGCTTGAAGACAATGACGAAGCGCTTTGTATCGATCTCGCCCCAACTCAGGCGCGCTTTACTTTTAGCCAGATTGAACTGATTTCTAAATTAGTTGAGGGTAAATTTCCTGATTTCCAGCGCGTCATTCCAAAGGGCTATACCAATACCTTTATCATTGGCCACGGCGAATTCCAGCAAGCTCTAATGCGCTCCGCCATTTTGACATCCGACAAATTTAAGGGCGTGCGCTGCTTAATTGCGCCGGGCCAATTAAAAATTACGTCGAACAATGCAGAGCAAGAAGAGGCGCAAGAGGAGTTGGAAATTGCCTATGATGGCGCGTCAGCCGATATCGGCTTTAACGTAACCTATTTGCTTGATGTACTCTCCAATGTAAAGGCTGACATGCTGCAATTTAGCCTAGGGGACTCTAACTCTAGCGTACTTTTAACGATTCCAGGCAATGAGGATTTTAAATACGTCGTCATGCCAATGAGAATTTAAGCTCAGACATAGACACTATTTCACCGGGGGCCATGTGCCCCTTTGGCGTTTTTAACGCACCAGCAAAATTGGAAGAATTTCATGACCGATCAGCAACAACCGCACGCCGACAACAGCTATGGCGCCTCGTCGATCCAGATTCTTGAGGGCTTAGAAGCTGTTCGCAAACGGCCTGGAATGTATATTGGCGATACCTCCGATGGCACCGGCCTGCATCATTTAGTATTCGAAGTGCTCGACAATGCTATCGACGAAGCATTGGCAGGTCATTGTAATGATATCCATGTCACGATTCACGCAGATAACTCGATTTCCGTCACCGACAATGGCCGCGGCATTCCGACTGATATCAAGCTTAACGATAAGCATGAGCCGAAACGCAGCGCCGCCGAAATTGTCATGACTGAACTGCACGCAGGCGGTAAGTTTGACCAAAATAGCTATAAAGTATCCGGCGGCTTACACGGCGTGGGCGTATCGTGCGTCAATGGCTTATCAAAATGGCTACGTTTGGTCATCCGCCGCGATGGCAAAAAGCACTTTATGGAATTTCACCGCGGGGTGGCACAAAACCGAGTGATCGAGCAGATCAATGGTGAAGCGGTCTCGCCCATCTCCGTCGTGGGCGCCACCGAACAACGCGGCACAGAAGTGCACTTTTTAGCCGACGAAGAAATCTTTAACAATATTGAATTCCATTACGATATCCTAGCCAAACGCATACGCGAGCTTTCCTTTTTGAATAACGGCGTGCGTATCCGTCTAACTGATCTACGCACAGGCAAAGAAGATGATTTTGCCTTTTCAGGTGGGGTCAAAGGCTTTGTTGAATACATTAATAAATCAAAACAAGCCCTGCATCCAACCATTTTTCACACGGCGGGTGAAAAAGACAATGTGAGCATCGAAGTGGCGATGCAATGGAACGACAGCTACAACGAAAACGTACAGTGCTTCACCAACAATATCCCACAGCGCGACGGTGGCGCTCACTTAACGGGCTTACGGGCGGCGATGACGCGAGTCCTCAATAAATATATTGAGAGCCACGATCAAACCAAAAAAAATAAAACCGAAACCGCCGGCGACGATATGCGTGAAGGGCTCACCTGTGTCTTATCCGTCAAAGTCCCTGAGCCCAAATTCAGTTCGCAAACAAAAGATAAACTGGTTTCGTCAGAGGTGCGAGCACCCGTCGAAGAATTAGTGGCAAAAGCGCTCGAAGCATTTTTGCTAGAAACGCCGAGCGATGCAAAAATCATTTGCGGTAAGATTCTTGAAGCCGCACGCGCCCGTGAAGCGGCGCGTAAAGCGCGCGAAATGACGCGACGTAAAGGAATTCTAGAAGGCGGTGGCCTCCCTGGCAAACTGGCTGATTGCCAAGAACGCGATCCAGCCAAATCAGAAATCTATATTGTTGAGGGAGACTCGGCTGGCGGCTCCGCCAAGCAAGGGCGCGACCGTAAATTTCAAGCCATTCTACCTTTGCGCGGCAAAGTGCTTAATGTCGAAAGAGCGCGCTTTGACAAACTCTTATCGTCAGAACAAATCGTCATTCTGATCACCGCCCTTGGCTGCGGTATCGGCAAAGAAGACTATAACCTCGACAAACTACGCTATCACCGCATCATTATCATGACCGATGCGGACGTTGATGGCGCCCATATCCGAACCCTACTGCTCACCTTCTTCTACCGGCAGATGCCGGATATGATCGAGCGTGGTTATATTTATATTGCGCAACCGCCACTTTACAAAATTAAACATGGCAAAGAAGAGCGCTATCTGAAAGACAACCACGAGTTAGGCCAACATATGCTGCGGCTTGCCCTACAAGGAGCTGAGTTGGTGCCAGCAGAAGGCGCTGAACCACTCACCGGGGATACGCTAGGCGAATTGACACGCTCTTACTTACTCGCCGAAGCAGTGATTGAGCGCCTTCGCCAGATGATCGACGCAGGTGCGCTGGAAGCCATTATGGATGGCGTTGAGATTGACTTATCCTCATTAGCCTCCGCTCAAACCAGCGCCGAAATGCTCGAAGCGGCATTACGCGCCGAGCCGCTTAAGCCTGAAATTCGCGTACGACCTATCTATAATGAGACCCTTGAATCTCATTCACTACGCATCGAACGCAGCCATCATGGCAATCTAAAAGTCAGCGTCATTGATGAAGAGTTTCTAGTCACCTCTGATTTCCAGCAATTACAAACAAGCGCACAGATTTTCAAAGGCTTAATTAGAAAAGGGGCTGTGATTAAGCGTGGCGAGCGCAGCATCGCTGTGCATGATTTTAAGAGTGCGATGAAATGGCTATTTAGCGATGCTGAGCGCAACGTTAGCAAACAGCGTTACAAAGGTCTGGGTGAAATGAATCCAAGTCAGTTGTGGGAAACCACGATGGATCCGAATGTACGACGCCTGTTACGCGTGCAACTTGAGGATGCGATTGCGGCTGACAATATCTTTACAACGTTAATGGGCGATGAGGTTGAGCCACGGCGGGCGTTTATTGAAACGAATGCGTTGCGGGCTAAGAATATTGATACGATTGGGTGAGTTGTGCTTGCGCGCGCCCAGTGATGGGCGCTACCGCAAGCCTCCATGCAGTCACTACCCCAATTTACGATATCTCCATCACTCATCCTGATCCTCATCGGGACAGTATTCTTCAATAATTGCACCGGCATAAAACCCGCCAAGCCCCATCGAATTCACCATTGCCCTGCGAGGAACCGGTTGTTTGACTCCATTGACGTTAATCTGAGGACGATGCCAAGTTTGCATCTCCTGCTGTAGATAGAAGGGAGAATCTTCTAATCCTAAATCATGGCCCACGACACCCACCTTTATGGTTGGCACTAGTTGTCTGCGTTGCATTTGCAGCAGCACTTTAGCCAATTGCGAAATGCCAGAAGCTGTCGTGGCATGGCCAATGTTGGACTTGGCTGATCCCAAGGCGCAGAACTGCGTGTCTTGAGTGAATTCACGAAAAGCTTTTGCCATTGCAGATACTTCAACCGCATCGCCCATCGGCATTCCTGCTGCCGCTGATTCGACATAACTGATTGTCCGAGGGTCGATACCCGATCTAGTAATGTTCTCCTTAATTGACTTCGAAATCGTATTGGGGGTTGGAATGTTCGTCAGACCGACGTCGCGGACGTGATTAGCGACAGTTGACTTGATCACACCCAAAATGGTGTCTTTATCCTTAATTGCTGTGGATAAACGTTTAAGCAAGACTACCCCAGCGCCTTCGCCAAACAATATGCCATCTCTGCCGGCAGAAAAACTTCGGCTATTTGGATGGCTAGCTGAAATATTACTTTGGCAAGTATAGTTATACACCTGAGGATATAACACCGCGACGCCCCCCGCAATCGCCGCCTCACATTCTCCGTGCAACAAACTCGTACAGGCCATGTGAATCGCAGTCATAGAAGACGCACTATAGGTATCGACGGCAATACTCGGTCCGTTGAAATTGAATAAGTGCGACACCATGCTTGATAATGCCCCTATGTTATGAGTCACGATATCACTATTTTTAGGTCCATTCGTTTGGTTTGAATGACTTGGGCGGGACATCATACCGATATAAACCCCCACTCGAGACTGGCAAACTTGATTCAATTCAGCGCTGGTATAACCCGCTGACTCAAGCAATGTCCATACCGTCTGCACAAACAGCTTTTGCTCGTCAGTCTGAATAGATTGAACGTCGAATGCCGTCGCGCTGAATAATTCAGGCTTGAATAAAGTACCGATTTGTTGAATAAACCCGCCCCACTTGCTATAGCTTCGGCCTTGGGTAATTGCAGTTTGCCGATCCTCGACATAAAACTCATCCAACAACCAACGATCCGCCGGAATTTCGGTAATGCAATCTCGTCCCGACACTAAATTATCCCAATATTCTTGTAGGTTGTTTGCCTGCGGGAAACATCCGCTCATGCCAATCACCGCAATCGACTCTCGCTCTGGAGTCGGCGCAACTGCAAGCGCAGCAGTCGCCAACGCCTCACGCGCACGGAAGCGATACGCTGCAGGAATACTCACCACTACCTTGCCAATGTTTTGGCGATTTTCCAGCCAGCGGTAGGCCTCTTGAATATGCTCAAATTCAAACGTGCGGCTCAGCGTTGGGCGGATCACCTCTTGTTCGAGTAATTGCACCAGTTCGTGCATCGCCGCTTGCACCACCGCTGGCTGGCTACGCCCTAGTTTGCGCAGGTCCACACTATGAAATGTTTGGTTATCGCTCAGTCTCGATAGATCAATGGCGCGAGCTGACTTAAGTGCCGTCATCGCGATCTCGATATAGCGTCCACCAGGCGCCAGGCAGTTCAATCCTTTTTGAACGGCATCGCTCGCCAGCGTGTTGATCACCACATCGACACCTCGCCCATTCGTCAAGTGGGCAATAGCTGCCTCAAAGTCTTCCTCTTGATAATTAATCCGGTGCGGCACGCCAAGCCCGGCCAAATAGTCAAGCTTGGCCTGCGATCCAGCCGTTGCGTATATTTCAGCACCAGCATGCTGCGCTAATTGCACTGCGATCAGGCCTGTACCCCCGGCCGCGGTCTGAATTAGGATGCTCTCACCCGGCTTCAGTTGTGCCTTTTTAAAACATTCGATCATGGTCACAGCCACTGCCGGCAAAGAACAGGCGGCCTCGAATGACAGACTTGATGGCGCTCGAAATACCTGCGGCTCGGCACAGGTTAAGGCTGTGGCATGGGCCCCCAAGTTTTCGCCGGCGAGCGCAATCACCGCATCGCCGACTGTCACCCGAGTCACCCCCGAACCCACTGCAACGACCACTCCACTGGCCTCAAAGCCCGGAGTGAACGGGTACGGCGGCTGAGTCGGATACATGCCTTTGACGCACAACAAGTCGCCAAAGTTAAGTGAAAAAGCGCGTACTTCAATGCGCACCTCATGCTCACCCAACGGAGCCACCTGACTCTCGACTAAGCGCAGGTTATCGATCGAACCCGGCCGCTCCAGCCATACCCGATGGTAGGTCGGGCTCGCGCATTTAATGCCAGCTTGAATAGAATTCATCTCAGCATCGGGGTTCTCCATGACTGCTGAAGGATGGGGTTGGCTGCGCCGACGGCGAGCGCGGCTAGTCAGCTCCGGCACGCGCACTGGCGATGGCGCTGGCACCGATTGCACGTCGGATTTTAGGTCTGCTCGAATTTCCGGTTGGTCTGCCACTGTGGCCGCCGAAACTACGCTTAGGCTCTCTCTATACTTAGAGATAATATACGCGGACAATTGTTCGGTCGTGACATAGTCAAACAACACGGTAGTCGGCAATGCCAGGTTCAACCGCGTATTAATCGCATTGACTAGCCTCACACCCATGATGGAATCCACACCGTATTCCATAAAGGGGCGCTCCTGTGCTAATTGCTCTTGATTGAGTTTAAGCGTTTGGGCAATACTCTCGTATATGCATTGACGCACGTGTGATGCCAACTGCTGCTGGTTCGCTGTTGGCTCTTGGGTGCTAGAGAACGAAGAGCGCTGCGTCTGAGTGGTCATAGCCTCGACCGGCGCCACAACAGAACCCGCGGCAGAGCTCAGCGGCGAATGAGTTGGCGATTGAACAGCACGCAGCGGGTGCACCACACCATCGCTGAAGGCCGCTACGATCTGTTGCCCTAACCCATGCGCTCCCTCAGCCGGGAACCTGATCGCAGCGAAACCTTCGGCCGCCAATACCTGTCGCCACACGGCTGGCGCGAGCGCAGGCGTGCCTGCAATGCGCAGCGAGCTATCCTGGGCCAACCACCAGCCGTCCAACAGCCCAAACGTCAAATGCGCCACCAAGCTGGTCCCCGTTAGTTCGTTGAGAAGCAGCAAGCCATTGCCCTTAAGTAGGGTTTTAGCATGGCGTAAAGTCCGGCGTATATCGTGCGTGGCGTGGAGCACATTGGCCGCTATCACTACGTCGTAAGACCCTAGCGCAAATTCCTGCTCTAGCGGGGTTCGCTCAATATCCAGCCGCTGCGTGTGCAGATATGGCGCCTGCGGCGCATAATGCTTCCGCGCATGCAGCAGAAATGCTTGTGATACATCCGTATAGCAATATTGCGCAATCTGCGAGGCATACGGCACTAACTGGGCCAAGACTGCTGCACTGGTACCACCCGTGCCAGCACCAATCTCCAAGATGCGCAGGGTTGCCTGTGGATCTGCTTGCAAACGCGCTTGCATATAGGCGATGAGTTGCGCGATAAGCACAGCATTAAAATAATCCGCCACCGGATGATCACGGTACACCCCCTCCACCTTGTCTAATTGCCCTTGTGGAAACAGCACGTCGGTCGCCGCGCGCTCGCCGCGCAGCACGGCAGGCAAAGCCCGCAGTGTGGCATCAACTAATTGAACCTGAGCCCGCAGCACCGGCTTACCTTGCGCCGTGGCGCAATAGGCTTCCCACTGCACCCACAATTGATGAGCATCGGCTACCTCTGCAATTTCACCCTCGACTGGCACGTCGGATGTTTGCGCAAGCAACCCGTGCGCCTCCAGCAAGCGTAGGCTATGCGCATGCCAGAGCTCATATTGTGCGGATGAACACGCATCTACGGCGAGCCATCCTAACGTGGCTAACTGCTCCCGCAACAAAGGGGCGAGTCGCGCTTCGAGATCCTCCAGATCCTGCGCCGCTCCCTGCGGCTCTTCAGCTTGAACCCACTCGGGTAGCGCCACAACTGGGCTAGCCGGCACTGCCAACACCTTCTTATGTGCCACAACCCCCAATGCATCAGCCACCGCCGCTTGCGTCGTCTTCACAAACACCAGGTGCTCCACTGGACCGGCTAGCAACTGCTCCAGCACTGCCATTGCCTCAGGTGGTTCAATCGAGCCAACGCCCATCTGCGCCATCCGCTCGCGGTAAGGCGCCGAAGCCACCACCCCAACGCTACCCCAATAGCCCCAGTTCATCACTTTCACCGGGTAGTTCACCGCAGCGGACTGACTGCATAATCCTTGGGCAAAAGCATCCGCAAAGCAGCATCCCGCTGCATAGTTGCTTTGCCCTGGCGACTTTGAAAAACTCTGTAGCGACGAAAAAAACAGCAAGAAGTCCAGCGCCTCCTGGCCGAACACGTCAGTCAAATGCACCGCACTGGCCATCTTAGCTGACCACGCGGCCTCAAAGGTCGCCTCGTCCATCTGCGCCAAACTCTGATCGGCTAGCACGATGGCCGCATGCACCAACCCGTGGACCACGCCGAAACGTTGCCGGATCACCGCATAGGCTAACTGTACATCTTCCCGCTTACTCGCATCCGCCTGCAGGTAGAGTGGCGCGGGTCCCAACGTCCCTAGCCGCGTGCACTGCTGCGCGATCGTTGCATCCTCAGCGCGCCGGCCCAACCACACCACTTGAGCCTGGTACTGACGAATCAGATATTCGCTTAAAACCACTCCTAAGCCACCCGCACCGCCCAAGATTACATACACGCCACCCGTGCGGTAGGCTGACCCGATGTTCTCCGGCAACGTACACGGTACCAATTGTTGCCGGTATCCTCGTCCATGCCGATACGCTCGCGCATCACCTCGTTCATCGGCCGGCTGCCTTAGCAGCCAGGCTAAGGGCACGTCCTCCTGTGCGGGTACATCGAGTAGCCGCACCCGCCAATGCGCATATTCCTTGGCCAGTGAACCAAACAACCCGTGTACTCCAGCTGCATTGGCATCAACCGGCTCACCCAACCACACCTTCTGCGCTTGATGTGTCACCACTGTTAACCGCAACGGCCGGGAACCATAACCCCGCGCGAGTAATGCCTTAATCAAATTGAATCCCAGCTGCGTGGCCAACGGCTCGTTCGACGGCACCCACCACACCAGATGATCCAACGGAGGATCACTGCGCAAGCGTTCGATCAACGCTTCAACACTCTCCCCCCCCGTCAGTTCGATTCGTTTTGCCTGTGGGTAATTCTTAAGCCAAGCTGGATGCATGGCTTGTTGGTAACTTGCAAAAGCAATCTGCTGCTGAGGTAAAGGCCAAATTTCAGCCGTCACGTCTGTCTCTTCGATTGCCTCCCACATAGGCACCAACGTCAATTCGCCGACCAAAACCGATGCCGGCAAAGCTATCGGCGGTGCAACCAAATGGGGGACAGCCACCTGGTCCGATGTCTGCGGCAAGGATCGTGCACTGAAGCCGCTCAGGCGCAGCGCGACAAGGCCACGGGCATCGACAATGTCAACATCGAACTTACGTACCGCCGCGCTGTCGTCCACACTCGGGCGCACCACCGCCCACGCCGGCGTCGGCAGTTCACCCCATTGCCTCACCTGAGCCACCGCGAACGGTAGCGCCAGAGTTGTAGTCTCGTCTTGCGCCAACCCCACGCTCGTTTGCAGCGCTCCATCCAGCAGATTCGGCACCCACCCATACCCCACCGGAGCCTCTCCGGCCAAGCTCAATACACCGACCGCTACGTAATGGCCCACCCACAATTCGCTTAGAACCTGGAAACTCGGACCATACCCTAATCCTAATTGAGCGAACCGTGCATAACAGACCTCACCCGTTAGCGCCTGCTTACATTGAGCTAGCACCGCCTCCAAATCCACCTGCGGCGCTTCGCCCATCTCAGCGAGTTGAGCCCAACCCTGGCTGTAGACCAACACCTCGTCGCCGCTGTCGCTGTAGATTTCGAAACGAATCCGACCGTCTTCTTGCATCTCCAGACCAATATGCACATCCTGCGGCCGCGCGACCGCCAACGGGCGTAGCCACGTGACGTCCTGCAACCGAACCGATAACCCCACCGCGCTATCTTCACAACCACTGGCTAGCGCTACCGCCACACGCGCCCACTCTAGTTGGGCCGCACCCGGCACGACCCGCTCGCCTCGTACCACGTGATCGCGTAGGAAGTATTCTTCGCCCGTGAGCGTTGTACTAAAACGCTGCCCGCTCAAATCGGATGTATTACGGTGTACTAGCGGATGCAACTGACGTTCTAGTTCACCCTGCACGACTCTCGCCGGTGCCCAATACCGCTCTTTGGCAAAAGGATAGGTCGGTAGACTCACCCGCTTCGGTTTCGCCTCGCCATATAACTGTCTCCACGCCACCTCCAGTCCCTGTACCCACAACGCTGCCAGCTTGCCCACCTTGCCGCGGACAATCCACTTACCAATCGCTTCCTGCAATTCCTCATCAGTTCGGAACACCGTCAGCGCCTCCTGGCTACGCTTGAGCTCACCTTGGTACACATCTTCAGCCGCCTCACCCAGAATGTAGTGTAACAACCGCCCCTTCAGCACATCAACGGACCTCACCACCAAAGCCAATCTCACCGCTAGCGCCTCGCGTCCTACCTGCAGCGTATACGCCAGGTCTGCCAGGTTCACCTCATTATGACACTCCAAATACGCCAGCAACTGCTGCGCCTGTTCCCGCAGTTGCTCCTCATTTCTGGCCGATAGCACCACCACCACAGGTCCACTCACCACCGTCGACATCTTCTGGGTTGCCACATACTCCTCAACAATGACATGCGCATTAACCCCACCAAAACCAAACGAACTGACCCCCGCTCGGCGTGGCAACACCCGCCCTTGCTGATCTCTTAAGGCTTCCCACACTCGCGTTTGCTGCACCACGTAGAACGGACTATCGCTCAATCCAAGAAGCGGATTCAATTCTTCACAATGCAAACTCTTGACCAAAGTCCGATGCTGCAGTTGTAGCAACACCTTGATCAGCCCTACCACACCTGCAGCCAGCTCTAAATGCCCAATATTGCTTTTGACCGAGCCCAAGCCGCAACTCTGTGTTGGAAGCTCTGGGGCCAGTTCTGCAAATGCACTCTTAAGGCCCTGCACCTCGATCGGATCACCTAGCGAAGTACCCGTACCATGCGCCTCGATATAACCTACTGTCTCCGGCCTAACCCCTGCTTGTTGCAGTGCAGCCTTGATAAGATCCGCTTGCGCTCGCGGGTTCGGCGCCGTCAGCGAATTGGCCCGCCCACCATGGTTGGTTGCAGCACCCTTGATCAGGCCGTAAATATGGTCTCCATCTCGCTCGGCTGCCGACAGCGGTTTGAGGAACACCATGCCAACACCCTCCCCGCGCACATAGCCATCGGCTTGGGCAGAGAAGGTTTTACAGCGTCCGTCCGGGCTCAGCATGCCCGCCTGGGCAAAACTCTCGTGCATCTCCAGCGACAGCAGCGTGTTGACCCCACCCACCACCGCCTGAGCACACTGGCCGCTCCGTAGCAACTCCAGCGCACGGTGCACCGCGACCAGCGAACTCGAGCACGCCGTATCGATCGGTTCACTTGGACCATGCCAGTTCAACCAGTAGCTCATCCGATTCGGTCCCATCGACCCCGCCAGTCCCACCGCGCTGTACCCTGCTACCGTCTCCCCCGCCTGGACCAGCAAAGTCCCATAACCGCTAGCGACAGTCCCCACCAACAGTGCTGTCGCGCTGCCCGACAGACTCTGCACCGAGTAACCTGCGTCCTCAATCACCCGGTACACATACAGCATCAGAAGCCGCTGCTGCGGATCCATAGCTTGCGCTTCGGTGGGCGAAATATTAAAAAATAGAGGATCAAATTCTTCTATATTCTCGATCACGCCTGCATGGCAAATCGCCGGCGCCAACTCACGGTCCCAGCGGTTGGCTGGCAACACCCCAATGCTGTCTCGCTCCGCCAGCAGGTTGGCCCACAAGCCATCAATATCCTCCGCTTGCGGGAAACAGCCACTCATCCCGATCACAGCGATCGGCTCATCCTTGATAAACTCGCGCCCACCCACATCACCCCTCAGCGTTGCCGCTGCAATAATGCGTCCCCGCCGGCGCCGAGAAATAGGCAGAAACGATGAGGGAACGGCGCCGCCATCTGGGCAGATTGGTGCTGTCACCGTTGCCGCAAACACAGACGCTAGTTGCGCTTGGTATTCCCTCGCCAGATAAGCAGCCAGCGTTGCAATCGTCGAATACTCGAAGAATATTGTTGGACTCAAAGTCAAACTATACTTCTGGTTCAATGCATTGCCCAATCCCGTTAGCGTGATCGAATCAAAACCAAACTCGCTGAGCGGTAGATCTCGCTCCAGTTCCCCTCGCGCAATCTTCAGTTGCGCCGAGATCAGCCCCGTCAACGCATACTCTATTTGCGACTGCAACTCACCAGCCGTGCTCAGGCCAGTGTCCAAAACCACTGCCACACGCTCGCTTGCGTCTGGTGCTTGCACCATGGCTTGACCCGGCACCACGACGGTACGCATCGGGCTGAGGTGCGGTGGTGCGACCTGGCGCGGCTGATGCACCACGCCATTGCTGACAGCCATCACGATCTGCTGGCCTAGCTCGTGCGCCGCTTCGGCGGGAAAGGTGATAGCCTCGAAGCCCTCCACCGCCAGCACCTGCCGCCACATTGACGGAGTCAACCCGGGTGTGCCCGCGATCCGTAACGCACGATCCTCGGCTAACCACCAGCCATCCAATAGCCCAAACGTCAAGTGAGCAAACAGGCCCGTTTCAGTCAGTTCGTTGAGCAATAGCAAGCCGTTGCCCTTAAGCAGAGCCTTGGCATGACGCACCGTACGGCGAATATCGTGTGTGGCGTGGAGTACATTCGCAGCTACCACCACGTCGTAGTGCCCCAGCGCGAAGTTCTGCGTCATTGGGTCAAGCTCGATGTCCAGCCGTTGCGTATGCAAATACGACACCTGCGGTGCATAGTGCTGCTGCGCATGCAGCAGAAATGCCGCCGACATGTCCGTATAACAATATTGCGAAATCTGCGATGCAAACGGTGTCAACTGAGCAAATACCGCCGCACTGGTGCCGCCAGTGCCCGCACCAATCTCCAGGATGCGTATGGTTGCCTGTGGATCGGCTTGCAGGCGCGCTTGCACATACGCGATGAGCCGCTCGGTGAGCACCATATTAAAGTAGTCTGCTACGGGATGATTGCGGTAAACGCCCTCTACCCGATCTAGCCGCCCTTGCGGAAATAGCACTTCGGTCGCCGCGATCTCTCCGCGCAGAACGGCGGGCAAAACCCGCAGCGTGGCATCCACCAATTGGACCTGAGCCCGCAGCGCCGGCTTGTCTTGCGCGGCGACACAGTACGCATCCCATTGCGCCCACATTGCTGCAGGCTCGCCCGGTGTCTGCGCAAGCAGACCGCGGGCTTCCAACAGGCGCAGGCTGTGTGCGTGCCATTGTACATACTGCTCTGACAGGCACGCATCTGCTGCGAGCCATCCTAGAGTTGCCAATTGAGTCCGCAGCAACGGGGCGAGCCGTGCTTCGAGATTCGCGATATCCTGCGCCGCTCCCACCGGTTGCGTGACTTGCGCCACCTGCGGTAACGCCATAGATGGCGCAACGGGCATCGCCATCACCATCTCATACGCCTCGATTCCCAACTCCTCGGCCACCCCCGCTCGTGTCGTTTTCACAAACCCGAGTTGATCCACTGGGCCTGCCAGCAACTGCTCTAGCACTGCCATCGCCTCGGGCAGCTCAATCGAGCCAACGCCCATCTGCGCCATGCGTTCGCGGTAGGGTGCTGAGGCCACTATCCCGACGCTGCCCCAATAGCCCCAGTGCATCACTTTCACCGGGTAAGGTTGGCTGCGCAAGCCCTGCGCAAAGGCATCCGCAAAGCAGCATCCCGCCGCATAGTTGCTTTGCCCTGGCGCCTTCATAAAACTCTGGATCGATGAGAAAAAAACCAGCCAGTCCAACTTCTCCTGGCCGAACACCTCTGTCAGGTGTTCCGTGGTGGCGGCCTTGGCCAACCACGCCGCCTCGAAAGTCGCTTCGTCCATCTGCGCTAGGCTCCGGTCAGCCAGCACAACCGCTGCATGCACCACACCGTGGATTGTGCCGAAACGTTGCCGGATCACTTTATGCGCTAACGCCAGGGCCTCTCGATCGGTCGCGTCCACCTGCAGATAGAACGGCGTTGGACCAAATGCCCCAAGCCGGGCGCATTGTTGCGCAATCGTTGTATCCTCAGCTCGCCGGCCCAACCACACCAGTTGAGCTCGGTAATGTTGAATCAAATATTCACTCAAAGCCACTCCTAAGCCACCCGCTCCTCCCAGGATCACGTACACCCCGCCCGTGCGGTAGGCTGATCTCATAGCTGTAGGCAGCGTGCACGGCACGAGTCGTTGCCGGTATCCCTGCCCATGCCGATACGTTCGTGCATCGCCCCGGCCATCGGCCGGCTGCCCTAGCAACCATACTAAAGGCACATCCTCGTGTGCCGGCACATCGAGCAGCCGTACCCGCCAGTGCCCATACTCCTTGGCCAGTGAGCCAATCAACCCATGTACACTCGCTGCTATGGCATCGATCGCCTCACCCGGCCACACCGCCTGCGCTTGCTGCGTCACCACCGTCAGCCCCAGTGACTGTGTGCCGTAATCCAGCGCCAACAGCGCTTTGATCAACTTGAATCCCTGCTGCGTCCCCAACGCGTCGGCTGGCGGCACCCACCAGACCAGATGATCCAGCGGAGAATCACTGCGCAAGTGTTCGATCAACGCTTCCACGCTCTCCGCTCCCGTCAACACAATCCGTTGCGCTTGTGGGTAATGCGTCAGCCAAGCCGATTGCGTGGACTCGGGGTTACCCATCAACGCAATTCGCTGCTGAGGCAGAGGCCAGGCTTCTCCTGTCTCATCCATCGCTTCCCACACTGGCGTCAACGTTAACTCGCCCACCAAGACCGATGCAGGTAAAGCAAGCTGTGTTGGCAACTTATGAAGGGCAGTCACCTCATAGTCGACTGTTTCATCCAGAGATCGTGTACTAAAACCGCTTAAGCGCAGTGCCACCCGCCCACTAGCATCGACGATGTCGATGTCGAACTTACGGATTGCCGCGCTGTCGCCCGTACCCGGGCGCACCACCGCCCACGCCGACATCGGCATCTCACTCCATTGCCTCACCTGCACCACTGCGAATGGTAATGCCAGAGTTACATCAGTCGAGCCTTGCACTAACCCCACGCTTGCCTGCAGAGCCCCGTCTAGCACATTCGGCGCCCACGCATATCCGGCTGGCGCCTCTGCAACCAAGCGCAAGGCGCCCACCGCCACATGATTGCCTACCCGCAATTCGTTTAGAACCTGGAAGCTCGGACCGTAACCTAACCCCAATTGCGCGAACTGCGCATAACACGCCTCACCCGTCAACGTCTGCTCACATTGGCCTAGCACTGCCTCCAAATCGACCCACGGCGCTTCCCCCACTTCCGTCAGCCTAGCCCAACCTTGGCTGTACACAACAGCCTCGTCCTCGCTACCACTGTAAATCTCAAAGCCAATACGGCCATCTTCCTGCATCTCCAGACCAATATGCACTTCCTGCGGTTGCGCCACCACCAGCGGGCGCAGCCACATCACCTCCTCCAGCAATACCGATAGCCCCGCTTTGCCACCCTGATCATCGCAGGCCAACACCGCTGCCGCCCGTGCCCACTCCAGTTGGGCAGCTCCAGGCATCACGCGCTCACCTTGCACCATATGGTCGCGCAAGAAAAATTCCTCGCCCGTGAGCGTTGTACTAAAGCGTTGTTGACTTAAAGATGACGTGTTCCGGTGGACCAGCGGATGCAACTGACGTTCTGGCCCATGCTGCACGACCCTCGCCGGTGCCCAGTACCGCTCCTTAGCAAAGGGATAGGTCGGTAGACTCACCCGCTTTGGCTTCACCGCACCGTATAACCGCTCCCACGCGACTTCCACCCCCTGGACCCACATTTGTGCCAGTTTGCCAAGCTCGCCGCTGGCCAGCCACCCATCGACTATATTGTGTAAAGCAGTGTCGCCGCGAAACAGCGCTAACGTTTGTTGGTTATTTTTAAGCTCGCCTTGGTAACTGTCTGCTTGACTCGCGTCGCCACGCAGGTAGCGTGAGAGCTGCTCTTGCAGTGCGTCGCCACTCTCCACGACTAACGCCAAGCGAACCCCCAGCGCCTCGCGTCCGATCTGAAGCGTATAGGCTAGATCAGTCAGGTTAAACTCATCATGACACTTCAGATATGCTAGCAACTGCTGCGCTTGGTGCCGCAGCCGTTCCTCGCTCCTGGCCGATAGCACCACCACTACCGCCAGTCCATTCAGCGCCGGGGCCCTCTGGGGCCCAACGTACTCCTCAACAATGAGATGCGCATTTGAGCCTCCCGCACCGAACGATGAGATTCCAGCAAGTCGAGGGTATTCTCGCTCCTGGCCATCTAGATTGAGTACGGGCCTTGGCCATGCGCTCAACTCCTGCTGCACCCTAAACGGCGTGTGCTCAAACATAATATGCGGATTCAGCGTTTCGCTGTGCAGGCTTTTAACCAACTGGCCATGCTGCATCTGCAGTAGAACCTTGCTGAGTCCCGCCATTCCCGCTGCACTCTCACAATGGCCTATGTTCGATTTCACTGAGCCGATCACACAGTACTGCCGGTCCTGTGTACCAGCACCAAACGCGTTGCTTAAGCCGGTGATTTCAATCGGATCCCCCAGCGCTGTGCCAGTACCGTGCGCTTCCACATAGCTAATTGCCCGTGGATGCACCCCTGATTCTCGCAATGCCTGCCCGATCACCTCGGTTTGCGCATTTGGATTGGGCACCGTATAGCCATTTGTTTTGCCACCATGATTGATCGCGCTGCCCTTGATCACGCCATAGATATGATCGTTGTCCGTGATCGCTTGCGCCAGCGGCTTAAGCACCACCGCACCCACGCCTTCGCCGGGCACATAACCATCCCCACCGGCGCCGAAACTAGTGCAGCGCCCTTCGCTTGATATGAACTGTCCCTGCGACAGCATCAGATATTTGTTCGGATGCACCGTCACATTCACACCGCCAGCTAACGCCACTGCACAACCACCACGCTGCAGGCTCTGACACGCCAGGTGAATCGCTGTCAGCGAGGACGAGCACATGGTATCGATGCTCAGGCTCGGACCATGAAAATTGCAGTAGTACGAGACACGATTAGCGATCGAGGCCGCACTGGCTGACAACGCCATCCCTTGTGCCTGGGCACCGTACAATTGGTATTCTTCGTACATTACGCCGACAAAAACCCCGACCGCGCCTGCTCGCTCTAGGGCACCAGTCTGCACACCTAAGCTCGCCCGAATATAGCCCGCATCCTCGATCGCGCTGTAGACGCACTGCAGAAACAGACGCTCCTGTGGATCCATCATTTCCGCCTCACGGGGCGCAATTCCGAAAAACAGCGGATCAAATTCGTCCACACCATCGATAAATCCACCCCATTTACTGTAGCTCTTGCCTAGTTGGCCTTTCTGGGGATCAAAGTAATCCCGCCAATCCCAGCGTTCAAGCGGAATCTCGGTGATACAGTCCAGCCCTTGCACCAGATTGTTCCAGTATGCTTCCAAGGTGTTAGCCTGTGGATAGCGGCCACTTAGACCAATGATCGCGATCTCGAGCGCGCCACTCTCTTTATTTTGGGGCTGCTCTTGAGGTCCTTCAAAGTGGCGCCGCAGGCGCCTGCTGGTACGGCTAACGGAAGGGGTAGACGGGGCCGGCAAAGTCGCAGCAAAAAGGGGTTGGCTCTCTCGCTTGAGCAACGCCACAAGTTGTTTGTGGTGGTGCTGCAGAAAATACTGCGTCAAAGCGGCAATACTCTGATATTCGAAGAACAGCGTCTTTGAAAGCGAACCGAACACCTGTTCTAGATCAACGGTTAAGGCAACGGCCAGCACCGAGTCAATCCCGTATTGCTCTAGTGATGCGTAAGCATCGATGCGCTGAGCCGGCAGTTTCAGACTCTTGGCTAAAAGACGTGTCAGATAGTGCTGCGCGAGCTCAGTCAACTCAGGGTCTGGCAGCACAGGGATGGAAAAGCGCTGCGGCATGGATACCGCACTTACACGCTGCATGCATTGCCGCACACGGGCTGCGTCACCATACCCTACTACTACGTGCGCCGCGTTCTGAGCCAGCGCTTGACACAAGATCTTCACACCAGCATTGCTAGGCAGCAGCTCGAGCCCAGTTTCCCGCCGCAGCCGTTCTTGGGCGCTTGCCTCCAGTTGCATACCGCCTTCGGCCCACAGCGGCCAACTCACCGATACCGTACGGCCACGGCGCTGACCCTGCGCCACTAGGCCCGCCCGGTACTGCGCATACGCATCCAGAAAACCATTGCCGGCCGCATAATCTGCCTGCCCCACGTTGCCCAATACGCTAGCCAGCGACGAGCACAGCACTAACCAATCCAGTGCAACTTCTCGTGTCGCCTCATCCAGCGCTATCAGACCCGCCACCTTCGGCGCCAGCACCTGCTGCAGGGTCTCACCGGTCTTTTGCGCCAGCAAGCCGTCGTGCAACACCCCCGCGCTATGGATGACACCGTTCAATTGCCCATACTGCGCCACGATTTCCGCCACTAAAGTGGTCACTGCCATCGCGTCGCTCGCGTCCACTGTACGGTACACGACCCGCGCGCCCATCGTCTGTAAAGCTTCTAGTGCTCGCTCCTGGATTGGCTTTAACGCACCGCGCCCGGCCAACACCAGCACCGGGTCGCGTATCTGCTGCGCGATCGCTCGCGCGAATACTTGCCCCAGTCCACCCAACCCTCCTGTGATGAGGTAGACACCCTCATCACGCCACGGCAGCGTCATCTCTTCGCGTGCCCATGACGCAAAACCTAAGACCTCTCGTTGTCCTTCGACATAGCGCACTATCGGCGCGGGAGACTCCGCCTCGGCGCGCAGCTGTTGCGTCAATATCGGCATCGATATCTCCGCTGCCACCGCCACCACCTGGCTCACCAACAACGGATATTCCTGCTGTGCGCTACGCAGCAACCCACCCAGCCCTTGCAACACGGCGCCTTCGCTTTCGCTAGGAACAACCAGTTGTAACAACAGCGCTTCACCCGGATGGGCGGCCACCTCTTGCTGTATCCATGCAAGCAAATGCACCGCATACGCTGTATAGCGCTGCGCTAGCGTGCCCGTTTCCATCAACCGCACGCACTGCGCTGCCGGTATCGCGGCCGCGAATTCGGTGACTGTCTTTGGATCCTCCTTACCTACCTCGCACAATACAATCCCATGTATCCCATAATTCGGTGCTATCTCCGCCCGTGTCAAGGCCTGCGCCGTCCAGTGCGGCGCCAACAAAACGGTCTGCGGCACTGCCGCCGCGTGCTCAGTAGCCACCTTATGCAAAGATCGTGTACTGAAACCGCTTAAGCACAGAGCCACCCGCCCATTGGCATCGACGATGTGAATGTCGAGCTTACGGCTTCCAGCGCTATCGCCCGCTCCTGGTCGCACCACCGCCCACGCTTGCGTCGGCATCTCACCCCAGTGCCTTACTTGCGCCACCGCAAACGGCAACGCCAGAGGTGAGCCAGGCGCCTCTGGCGTCAGTCCTACGCTTGCTTGCAATGCGCCGTCTAGCAGATTCGGCGCCCACTCATATCCAATCGCGACCTCACCCGGTAAAGTCAAGGCGCCCACTGCCATTTGATCACCTACCCGCAATTCGTTTAGAATCTGGAAACTCGGACCGTACCCCAACCCTAATTGGGTGAAACGCGCATAACAGGCCTCACCCGTCAAGATCTGCCCACATTGCTCTCGCACCGCGACCAGATCGACCTGCGGCACCTCACCCGCCTCTGCTAGCTGCGCCCAACCCTGGCTATACACCACCGTCTCGTCCCCGCTGCCGCTGTAGAGTTCGAAACTAATATGGCCATCTTCCTGCCTTTCTAGACTAATATGCACTTCCCGCGGCTGTGCGACCACCAAAGGACGCAACCATGTTACATCCTGCAAGAGAATCGGTAACCCCGCTGCGCCGCCCTCGCCATCACTAGCTAGCATTACTGCCGCTCGCGCCCACTCCAGTTGAGCCACCCCCGGTACAACCCGCTCGCCTTGTACCACGTGATCACGCAAGAAAAATTCTTCGCCCGTGAGGGTTGTACTAAAACGCTGCTCACTCAAAGACGAAGTGTTCCGGTGGACCAGCGGATGCAGCTGAAATTCTGCGCCACTCTGTACTACCGTTTGCGGTACCCAATACCGCTCCTTAACGAAGGGATACGTCGGAAGATTCATCCTCTGTGGCTTTGCTTCGCTATATAACTGCTCCCACGATAGCTCATAGCCTTGGCAATACATAGCAGCCAGCGCATAGAGCGCATCTTGCACTGTGCTGACGTCGTGGTCCCACTGTACTGACGCTTGTTTCAGCAATTTTTCACCGTAACTGAACAACGCCTTCTGCGTTTCAAATTCCCGACCCACTTGCCCCCGGAACAGATTCACCCGCTTCTCCTGACCCAGCCCCTGCTGCAGCATATAAATCGCATCGTCCCGGTCCTGAATGACGACCGCACAACGATGCGTAAAATGTTGCCGCCCTGTAAGCAGCGTATAACTCATCGCACGCAATCGCATACCATCCATCGGCTGCGCTTTAAGTACTGCCAATAGATCTTCTATCCTTTCCCGCAGCGCCGCGTCTGTCTTTGCCGACAACGCAAGCAGGTGGTACAGGTTCTGTGGCAGCTGATCTGCATTGACCGTCTCAGATTCATAGCTTTGCACCACCATGTGTGCATTCGTGCCGCTCATACCGAACGCACTGACCGCCCCCAATCTGGGCCGATCGGTGCGCACTGGCCAGGGCTTTGCTACCTTATTGACATAAAACGGACTGCTTTCCCACGAAATGTAATCACTCTCCTCGACACAGTGCAAACTCGGTGGGATCACCCCATGGCGCAGCGCCTGCACCAGACTTACCAAGCTAACCAGGCCCGAGGCCGCCAGCGTGTGTCCCAGATTGGTTTTAGTGGACGTTAGTGCGCAATACCCGCGCTTTTCGGTATACAGTTTAAAAGCATCAGCCAACGCATTAATTTCGATCGGATCGCCCAACGCAGTGCCGGTTCCGTGCGCTACGATATAGTCCAGTTCGCTAGGATTGATTCGAAAGCGTTCGTAAACCGTCTGCAATAGGTGCGTCTGTGCAACTCCGCTAGGCGCTGTAATACCTTGGGTCTTACCGTCATAGTTGATACCACTACCCGTAATCACGGCGTAAATCGGATCGCCGTCGGCTTGCGCTTGCGATAAACGCTTTAAGACAACCGCCACGACCGCCTCACCCGGCACCATCCCGTCAGCGCGTCGATCGAACGCATAGCACTTGCCCTGTGGCGAGAGCATGCCCAGTTGTCCCATCGTGATCAAGAAAGTGGGCGTCAGTAATAGGTTGACGGCTGCAGCGATGGCCGTACTGCACTCGCCGCTATGCAAACTCTGGCACGCTTGATGGACCGCCACTAGCCCTGACGAGCAGGCAGTGTTGATCGCCATCGCCGGCCCCCGCAGATCCAGTGCATAAGCCAAACGGGCTGCCAGAATTCCGTCGTGGTTCGAGGTACCCGTAGCCTGCTGCCCTACCAGCAATTGGTAATCGCCCTGCTCCACGCCCACGAACATCCCGATGGTGTGCCGCCGCAGATGAATATGACCGTAGCCGGCGTCTTCCAGCGCTCGCCACGCCTCTTGTAGCAGCAAACGCTGGCGCGGATCCATCATTTCAGCCTCACGCGGAGAGATCTCAAAAAACAGCGGATCGAATTCATCGACGCCTGGCATAACCCCCAGCCATTTACCTGGGGTCTTATCTGGACCTTGTTGCGGGTCGCCGTAGCACTGCCGCCAATCAAACCGTTCTACTGGAATTTCTCGTATGACCTCTTGACCATCGCGCAGAATTTGCCAGAGTTCATTGACTGTACGAGCACCTGGAAAACGTCCACTCATCCCAATTATCGCGATTGGCTCAGTTTCGCCCCTTGCAGTTGGCTTAGCGGCCGAGTCAGGTAAGGGCAAGCGCGGAGTCTGAGGTAACGCTCGGCTCGGCATGATCGTGTCCAGCGCAGTCGCCACTCCGGCTTGGTAAAAGCTTTCCAGTTCAGCCCGATATGTCTTCAGTAGGTACGCGGCGACTTGTGCCAAACTCACATAGCTAAAGAACAGCGAAGGGGAAAGCAATAACCCATAATGTTTACTCAAACGCTGGGCAAACTCGGTGAGTCCAATCGAATCAAAACCGAATTCCACCAAATTTGTCTCTGGCTCAAGTGCTACGCGCGGCACCAGCAGCAACTGGTGCAAGTGCTCTGCCAGGTCCCATGCCACGCATTGCGATAAACTCAAGCCTTTGAGTTCGGCACGGTAGCCCTGACCCTGAGCGACTGCCTCAGGTTGTGCTGAGGCGCTGCTGCCACCGTCCAAGACCCGTGTCAACAAACGCTGCACCCCCTCGGGCTGGCCCACCATAATCAACGGCTGTACTGTCGGTTGACTCAGCAACCGCTCAAATAGTTCGCATCCCTCATTCGTCTCCAGTGCCCGCTGCCCGCTCGAGGTTAGATACAACCGCGTTTGTTGCGCGTCGCCCATCTGCATTCCACCATCACGCCACAACGGCCAGCCGATCGCCACCGTCTTGCCCATCGCTATGCCCTGCTCGACCTGCCTTTGCCTAGCCCGTGCATAAGCCATCAGAAAGCGGTTGCCCAGCGCATAGCCACACGCGCCGAAGTCACCAAGAACCGCCGAGGAAGAGGAGAAATAGCACAGAAAATCCAGTGATTGATCCTGCAATACCGTGTCAAGTACCAAAGTGCCTTCAATTTTTGGCGCTAACTCTTGGCGGAACTGGGCGATATCTTGCTCCAAAAGGCTGTGCATCACAGTCACGCCAGCAGCATGAATCACGCCGTCAATCCGCCCAAACCGCTCATGGCACTGCATTAGAACCGCACGCAAAGCGACGGCATCTGTCACATCAGCCCGTCCGTACAATACCTGAGCACCCAGCGCCTCTAGTCTTTGGATCTGCTGCTGTTTGATCTCATCGAGGGCACTCCGCCCACTGAGCACAAGATTAGCGCCGTAGGTGCTAGCAAGATAGTCTGCCAGGGCTGCGCCCAGCCCACCGCAACCGCCGATAATCCAATACGTCCCCCCCTGTCTAAGGAGGATTGCATCTGAATTAATTGCTAAGGGATCGATACGACAAACATGACGTTGGCCATCGCGGTACAGCGCGCTTTGCATCGAGGCGCTCAGTTCTGCCCAGAGCCGTTCGCTCCAGGCGACCATATCAAGCTTAAGCGCTTTCTCGATGACCACTGTGATGCGAGTGTTAGGCATAATTAGGCCCAGCGAGCGCTCGATACCGAGCCACGATTCCAAGTAGGCGAGCGCCACGTCGTCTGCACTATACCCGGCTAACAATACCTTACGGCACGACAACGCGCCACGCCCAATCGCTTGCAGCAGGTGTACCACCGGGCTCACCTCTTTGATGAGTTCAGGCATCTCCAGCGGCCATAGATACAGCACCGCGTCTAGCGCCCCGTGGTCAGCTTGAATTTGGCGCAATACGGCGGCGTAAGATTCAGCAGGCGCCTGCGATGAGATACAGTAGCGTTGGGCATCTGCATCAGCGGCGAGTCCTACCTCGCCTTGCGCCACGAAGACCAACTTGGCCTGAGGCGCTTGTTGGGCGAGCCTCTCTACCAAAGTTTTTTGGTGTTTTGGATCGGATAGCAGGCACACCCAGATTTGGGCAGTTTGAGGGGTGACTGGTTCAAGCGCTTGCGTTTGCCATGTTTCTGTGAAGGCCATTGGTGGGCTAGAGAGCAGCGCTTGGGCACTGGGTTTCTCGTTTAAGCCTTGAGCCTGCTGAGGCATGACCTCAACAGGTGTTACCGCCACTGTCTGCGGTAGCCAATATCGCTCTTTGGCAAACGGATATGTCGGCAGGCTGATCCGCTTCGGCTTCACCGCGCCATAGAGCTGCTCCCAGTCCATTGCCAATCCTTGTGCCCAAAGTTGAGCCAGCTTATTAAGCTTACCCTTCGCGATCCATGCTTTGATCGCGCTTTGCAAATCTTCATCCAGCCGAAACACCATTAAAGTGTCCTGCTCGCGTTTGACCTCCCCATAGTACGAGTCGTCCTGAACTGCCTCGCCACGTAAGTAGCATGAGAGCTGCTCCCGCAGTGCGCCGCCAGTATTCACGACCAATGCCAACCGAACACCCAGCGCCTCGCGCCCCACCTGGAGCGTATACGCCAAGTCGGCCAGATTCACCTCAGCCTGGCGCTCCAAATACGCCAACAACTGCTGTACCTGCTGCCGTAGCTGCGCCTCGTTTCTGGCCGATAGGACCACCACTACAGGTCCACTAAATACCGTCGCTGCCCTCTGTGGCGCCACATACTCCTCAACAATGACATGCGCATTGACCCCACCAAAACCAAACGAACTAACCCCGGCGCGGCGCGGCAATTCCTGCCCTTGCCGATCCCGTAAGGCTTCCCAGGCTTGCGTTTGCTGCACCACATAGAACGGACTGCCGTCCAATGCAAGCAGTGGATTCAGTTCTTCGCAATGCAAGCTTTTGATTAAGGTCCGATGCTGCATTTGCAACAGCACCTTGATCAGCCCTGCCACCCCTGCGGCCAGTTCTAGGTGCCCGATATTGCTCTTCACTGAGCCCAAGCCACAATGCTGCGTGGGTTGATCTGAGGACAGTTCTGCAAAGGCGCTCTTCAGCCCTTGCACCTCAATCGGATCCCCTAACGCAGTACCTGTGCCATGCGCCTCAATATAGCTGATTGTTTCGGGTTCTACCCCGGCTTGTTGCAGTGCGGCTTTGATCAGATCCGCTTGGGCTCGCGGGTTTGGCGACGTCAGTGAATTGGCCCGCCCACCATGGTTGGTGGCACTGCCCTTGAGCAAACCATAAATATGGTCGCCGTCTTGCTCTGCCGCCGACAACGGTTTGAGAAAGAGCATGCCCACCCCCTCGCCGCGCACATAGCCATCAGCTTGCGCCGAGAAAGCCTTGCAGCGTCCATCCGGGCTCAACATGCCGGCCTGGGTAAAACTTTCGTGCATGTCCATTGACAACAGGGTATTGACCCCGCCTACCACCGCCTGTGCGCACTGCCCGCTGCGCAGCAATTCTAGCGCTCGATGCACCGCGACCAGCGAACTTGAGCAAGCCGTCTCGATAGGTTCACTCGGCCCATGCCAGTTCAACCAATAGCTCATCCGATTGGGTCCCATCGACCCGACCAGTCCCGCCGCGCTATAGCCGGCCACCGTCTGGCCCGCCTGCGCCAGCAAATTGCCATAACCGCTACCGGCGGCAGCCCCGACTAGCAGTGCCGTGGCACTGCCCGATAAGCTGTGCACCGAGTAGCCGGCATCCTCAATCACTCGGTACACAGACAGCATCAGCAGTCGCTGCTGTGGGTCCATCGCTTGCGCTTCGCGCGGCGAAATACCAAAAAAGAGCGGATCAAATTGGTCTATATTGTCGAGCACACCGGCATGGCAAATTGCCGGCGCTAAGCCACGCTCCCAGCGGTTGGCTGGCAATGACCCGATGCTGTTCCGCTCTGCCAATAGGTTAGCCCACAAGGCATCGATATCCTCTGCTTGCGGAAAACAGCCGCTCATGCCGATCACCGCGATCGGTTCGACCCGGCTCGGTCCGTCCTCACTCGCCTCACGCCTGAGCGGTGCCGCTGCCAGGCGTCCTCGTCGATGGCTAGGGGTGGATGCAAACGGCTGAGACAAAGCGCTGCCATTTGGACGGATTGGCGTCGCCACGGTTGCGCTAAACACAGGCGCCAGCACCGCTTGGTATTCCCGCGCCAGATAGCCCGCCAGCGCTGCGATCGTCGCATACTCGAAGAATATCGTTGGACTTAAGGCTAAGCCGTACTTCTGGTGCAATCGGTTGCCGAACTCAGTCAGCGCGATCGAATCAAAGCCAAATTCGCTCAGCGCGGCATCGCGTTCCAACTCTTCGCGCGCAATTTTGAGTTGCGCCGAGATTAACCCGGTCAACACATGCTCTATTTGTGACTGCAATTCATCAACTGCAACTGGGTCATGCGCACTTCCCGTCACCGCTGGCAGTCGCCGCGCTTGGCAAGCCACGCGCAACTGATGCAGCACGCGGGCCACAGCGCCATAGCTCACGACCACGTGCGCGGCGCTCTGGGCCAGCGCTTGACACAGCGCAGTGACGCCCGCAGCACTCGGCATCGCCTCTAACCCGGTCTCCCGTCGCAGTCGCTCTTGGGTCGCCGGATCTAGCTGCATACCGCCTTCGGCCCACAACGGCCAACTCACCGAGACGGTGCGACCTTGGCGCTTGCCCTGCGCCACTAGGCTTGTTCGATACTGCGCATAGCTGTCCAAGAAGCCATTTGCCGCCGCGTAATCGGTCTGCCCCACGTTGCCCCACACACTCGCTACTGACGAGCACAGTACCAGCCAATCCAACGCCACCTCTCGCGTCGCCTGATCCAATGCCATCAAGCCCATCACCTTTGGCGCGAGCACCTGCTGTAGGGTTGCGCCAGTCTTCTGCGCCAGCAAACCGTCGTGCAATACCCCAGCGCTATGGATCACGCCGTTCAATTGCCCGTACTGCGCCACAATTTCTGCTACTAAGGCGGCCATGGCCACGGCATCGCTCACATCGACTGCGCGATACGCAACGCGCGCGCCCATCGTCCGCAGCGCCTGCAGGACAGGCTCTTGCGCCGGCTTTAACACGTGGCGCCCGGTCAACACTAACACCGGATGGCGGACCTGCTGCGCCAGCGCCCGCGCAAACACTTGCCCCAGCCCACCCAAGCCGCCTGTGATTAAGTAAACACCCTGATCACGCCAGGGTAGCGTCGTTTCTTCGTTGGCCAATGGCGCAAAATCCCAGACCTCTCGTTGCCCATTCACATACCGCACCATGGGCGAGGGGGCTGCCGCCTCGGCTCGCAATCGTTGCGCCAAGACTGGCATCGACAGCCCTGCCTCCACGGCGATCACCTGGCACGCCAACAACCGGTATTCTTGCTGCGCACTCCGCAGCAATCCTCCCAGCCCCTGCAGCACCAAGCCTTCACCTTCGTTGGGGATAATCAGTTGTAGCAAAAGTGCCTGATCCGGATGGGCGGCAACTTCTTTCTGGATCCAGGCCAGCAATTGCATCGCATAAGCGGTATAGCGCTGCGCCAAAGCGCCATTTCCTAGCAACCCTAGACACTGTGCTGCAGGCATTGCCGCGGCAAGTTCAGCGATCCTCTCTGGCTGATCTTGGCCCACTTCACACAATACGATCCCGTGCCTCGGGCAGTTCGGCGCGGCCGTGGGTTGTACCGGGGATTGCGCCGTCCACTGCGGCGCTAACAGGAGCATCTGAGGCGCCGCGACTACCTGTTCAATGGCCTCATGCACAGGCATTGCTCCATGCATAGGCATTGCTTCAGGCACAGGTCGTGTACTGAAGCCACTTAAGCGTAGCGCCACTTGCCCATTCCTACCCACAATTTCAAGCTCTAACTTGCGCACCAACGCACTGTCGTCGACGCTTGGTCGCACCACAATCCACGCCGGCATCGGTAGTTCACCCCATTGCCTCACCTGCGCTACCGCGAAGGGTAGCGCCAAGGGTGCATGGGCCTTATTTTGCATCAGTCCCACGCTTGCCTGTAGTGCCGCATCCAACACATTTGGCGCCCAGACATAACCAGCTGGCGCCTCTGCGGTCAAGCGCAAGGCGCCTAGCGCAACCTGATCGCCTAGCCACAATTCTTTTAAAACCTGGAAGCTCGGACCAAACTCTAGCCCCTGTTGCGCAAACTGTGCATAACACACCTCCCCCGCCACGGTCTGCTCACAGTGTGTCCGCACTGCCTCTAGATCGACCCACGGTGCTTCATCTACCGCCACCCATTGAGCCCACCCCCGGCTATACACAACGGCTTGATCCTCACTATCGCTGTAGAGTTCAAAGCCAATCCGGCCGTCTTCTTGGCTCTCCAAACTAATATGGACTTCCCGTGGCTGGGCGACCACCAATGGGCGCAGCCACATCACCTCCTGCAGCATCACGGCCTGTCCTACCTCGCCATGACTGGCCAACGCCACCGCTGCGCGCGCCCACTCCAATTGGGCCGCTCCAGGCACAATACGCTGACCCTGCACCACGTGGTCTTGCAGGAAAAATTCTTTGCCGGTCAGCGTCGTACTAAAACGCTGCTGGCTCAAATCTGATGTATTCCGGTGCAGCAACGGATGCAATTGGCGTTCTAAGCCATTGTGCACCACCGGTGCCGGCGCCCAGTACCGCTCCTTCGCAAACGGATAGGTCGGCAGGCTAATCCGCCGTGGCTTGGTTTGACCATATAATTGTGCCCACTCCACAGCCAGCCCCTGCACCCACAACTGCGCTAGCTTGCGCAACTTCTTGGCACGCAGCCATGCCTGTAACAACGCATCGGCGTCCCCATCATCCTCAAATAGCACTGTGTGCTCGGCGCTCTTTTTGACCTGTCCGGTGAAGAGATCAGGCACCGCCTTACCACGGGTAAATGTGTCGAGCGCATCCAGCATCTGCGCGCGCGATTCGACGACCAACGCCAGCCGATGAACCATTGCCTCACGCCCAGTCTGTAGGGTGTAAGCCAGAGCTGTAAGATCAAGCTCTTCTTCCCCTTCGGCCCACGCTTTCATTTTTGCGGCGTATACGTGCAGCCGCTCCGGGGTCTTTGCCGATAACACAAGCAAGACCTGCTGAGGAGTGTCCACCCGACGCACGGGTGCCAACGGTGGGTATTCTTCCAGCACCAGATGGGCATTCGTGCCGCTAAAGCCAAATGAGCTCACCGCTGCGCGCCGCCGTTGATCTCCCGTCACCGCCCACGGCTTCAAATCAGTGTTGATATAAAAAGGGCTACCCTCTACTGCGATACGCTCATTGAGCGTAGAGAAATTGATCGTCGGCGGCAGCACGCGATGGCGCAACGCCAGCAACACTTTGATCACGCCTGCAACGCCAGCGGCAGCGAGCAGATGGCCAAGATTGCTTTTGACCGATCCTAAAGCGCAGTAGTCCTGCTGAGCGGTGTACGAACGGAACGATTCCGTTAAAGCTTCTACCTCGATCGGGTCCCCTAATGCCGTACCCGTGCCATGCGCTTCGACCAGGGAGATCGTCTCTGGATTGATCCCAAAGCGTTTGTAGACCTGTTTTTGCAAGGTTATCTGCGAGCTCACACTTGGCGCCGTAATACCGTTCGTGTGGCCGTCCTGATTTACCCCCCAACCCCGCAGTACACCGTGGATCAGGTCTTGATCGCGCACTGCATCCGTTAAGCGCTTCAGCAGTAAGACACCCACCCCCTCTGCCGGCACAAAACCATCTGCCCGCGCATCGAAAGTAAAGCAACGTCCGGCTTTAGAGAGCATGCCCGCACTGCTGGTCATGATGTGCATATCTGGTCCTGCCAACACACATACGCCACCCGCAAGCACTAAGTCGCTTTGTCTGAGCATTAAACTGTCGCATGCCTCAGCAATGGCCACCAACGAGGCCGAACAAGCGGTGTCAATCGCCAGGCAAGGACCCTTCAAATTCAGAAAATACGCGATCCGGGCTGACAGGATCGACAATGAATTCCCGAGCAGCCCCTGGGCAGTGAGCTCACTACCGTCGCCAACCCGGCCGTAGTCGCTAGTGAGACAACCCACATACACGCCACAGCGGCTATCTGACAAAGTGTGTGGATTGATGCCTGCGGCTTCGATACAGTTCCAGCTATGCTCCAGAAACAGGCGTTGCTGAGGATCCATCCATTGCGCTTCAGCCGGTGAAATATTGAAAAACAACGGATCGAAGCACTCGGCCTCCTCCAACTCTCCCATCCACTTGCTATAGGTTCGGCCCAGTGTAGCCGGACGCGGGTCGTAGTACTGTTCGATCGACCACCGTTGCGCCGGAACTTCCGCCACACAATCCCTACCCTGCACGAGGTTATCCCAGAATTCTTCTAGATTTTTTGCTTTTGGAAAGGCCCCCGACATCCCTATGATGGCAACACCCTCCTGCTGCGATATCGGCTGCATCTCTGACGCCACCGGCACATTCGCCGTTCGAATTGAAATCTCATCGGGCGTATCAACAGTTACAGGACCCAAACCGTGGGGTTCGCCTGACAGCATCGAGGTTCTAAGTAATAGGCTTTTATCATTGTCCGAGTGACGCCCTGCTAGAGGATTAAGTGGCGTTGATCGATCTGTTGTATCGACTGCTGTTGGGTGATTTGCCATTGGCGCACTTTGTACGCTTAGGACCATCGGCGACAGATGCTCCGCCAAGCGCCGGATGGTAGGATAGCTGTACAGGCGTGTCACTGGCAGTGATAAACCAAAAGCTTTGTTAATCGATTGAGCCCACTCCACGCCAGTGATCGAATCCAGTCCAAGCTCAACAAACGAATGATCCGCATTAATCTTCGCACGCTCCATATACAATGTTTCGGCAAGACTATTTGTCAATTCTTCTTTTAAAGCATTCAGCGACATGGGGTGATTCATGCCTGTTTCTGCCACGGATTGATCCGTGGTGTCGCTGGATGTTTCGTGATTCGTCGCTGGCGTACATCGATCGCTGCTTGCAGAGAGCGGTGAATCGTTGAACCGATCAGCCTCAAGCGCCTGCAACGAAATGCCGATTGGCTTACTGGTCACGGTCCCTGAAGTGCAGGGAATGCGCGATTGGTTCTTCTCCAACTGCGTTATCCCAGGCGCAACCCGCTCGCCTCGCACCACGTGATCTTGAGTCATCGGCACCCAGTATCGCTCTTTGGTAAAGGGATACGTTGGCAGGCTCATTCGCTTTGGTTTCACGGCATCGTATACTTGTCCCCACTCAACCTCTAGCCCCTGTGTCCACAACTGCGCTAACTTATCAACTTCGCCTTTGGCAATCCACGCTGCGATGATCTTTTGCTGATCTTCATCGACTCGAAACAGCGCCAGCGTTTCCTGGCCGTGCTTGAGCTTACCCTGGTATATATTTTCCTGAGACGCATTGCCTTGCGCATAGCCCAACAACCGTTCCTTCAGTTCATTTATGGACTTCACCATAAGCGCTAACCGAACATCCAACGCCTCACGCCCCACTTGTAGCGTATACGCCAGGTCGGCTAGATTTGTCTCAGCATGGTGTTCCAAGTACAACAGCAACTGCTGCACCTGCTTCCGCAGCCGCTCTTCATTTTTGGCCGATAGCGCCACCACCACGGACCCATTCACCTCGGTCGGAGCTCTCTGAAGCTCAACGTACTCCTCAACGATGACGTGCGCATTAGTACCGCTAAAGCCGAATGAACTAATGCCTGCTCGTTTTAGTCCAACTGGCCATGCCCGAGTTTTCACGACGACCTGCACTGGCAAGCACTCCCAAGGAATATGAGGGTTCGGCATCTTAAAGTGCAACTGCGCTGGAATCATTCCGTGCTGTATCGACAGGACAGTCTTAATCAGCCCGGCAATGCCAGCCGCTGCTTCTAGATGACCCATCATGCTCTTGAGCGAGCCAATTAAAAGGGGCTGATTGTCTGAGCGCCCCGTCCCAAATACTTTAGCAGCGGCCATCACCTCGATCGGATCCCCAAGTTTAGTACCCGTTCCATGTGCCTCCAAGTAGCCGATCTCATGCGGCGCTAACCCCGACTGAGCTAGCGCGGCTTCAATCACGGCCTGTTGTGCTAACTGGTTCGGCGCAGTTAAGCCGCTGCTGCTGCCATCTTGATTGGTAGCACTGCCCCGAATCACCGCCATGATCGGGTCCCCATCGGCTTGTGCCTCAGATAACCGCTTCAAGATCAAGGCCGCACAGCCTTCTCCTCGCACATATCCGTCGGCCGACGCATCGAACGCCTTGCAGCGCCCTTGAGGCGAGAGCATACCCGCGTGTTCGTACGTTAAGAAGCGCTTGTCATCGAGCAGCAGATTCACCCCTGCAGCCAAGGCCAGATTGCATTCTCTGCCCAGCAGACTACGGCATGCCGTGTGGACCGCCACTAGCGATGAACTGCAAGCGGTATCGATACTGAGTGCGGGACCTTGCCAATCAAAGAAATACGAGAGCCGACCCGCGGCCACCGAACACGCATTGCCAGTGGCAAAGTGCGCGTTGAAGTCGGCCTCATTCCCCTGCCGCTTAATCACGTCTTCGTAATCACTGCCCATCATGCCCACGAAGACTCCACTACGGCTCCCACGCAGTCTCGCCGGCGCTATCGCAGCAGATTCGAGCGCCTCCCAAGTCACCTCCAACAACAACCGTTGCTGCGGATCCAATAAGTTCGCCTCACGCGGCGAAATACGGAAGAACTCGGCATCGAAACACTCTACGCCGTCCAGGAAACCCGCCTGCCAACGACATGGTCTCGCCCCGATTCCCCATAGCATCTGCCGGTTGGCGGGCAGTTCACCAACCGCATCACGCGCCTCAAATAATCCTTGCCAGAACTGGGCTGGTGTATTGGAGCCACCTGGTAATCGGCAAGCCATACCGATGATTGCGATGGCTTCATCCGATTGAGTGGATTCCGGTCGTGGGCCTTGACTCTGTGAAACGGGCATCACTCTAGTTGAGTCTGCAGTTGTTTGTAATGCTGAAGTTGCATTTGTCCGCGCCATAAAATATCCGATAATCGCCTCGGGCGTTCCATAGCTAAATAAGAATGTCGAGGGTAATGATTCTCTCAAGCGGGCGCCCAATAACATTCGTAACTCAAGCAATTCCAACGAACTCAAACCCATTTCCATCAACGGTATTTGAACGCCATAGGCCGCAGCACGTTGGCAGCCTAACACCTGCATCACAGTGCTAAATATGGCTGGCTCAATCTGCTCAGCTGCCTGCGTGGCGAATTCAGGTAGGGCTTGTGGAATATGGGTCTCGGCGACGGTCATTCCGCCAGAGCGCAACTGATATTCGATTAGAATCCCGGCGCCCTCGTTGTCTGTATCCTCTGGTCGAAAGCGTCTTAACACTTCGCGTATTATTGCCCCATGCGAAGTGTGGAAATGCAGCATCGGATCAATCAACTGGCCTTGTTCGTTGCGTGACTGGATATAGTCATCGAGGCTACATGCTGGTTGGCGACGGATAAAGTTTGCGCAGCGCGTGACACCCACCACAGCGTCCACCCCATCCAGCGTGGCGCTATAGGCCAGAATCAAGCCGATCAACGCATCGCTGAACCCCCGCCCTTGCATCTCGGGCGCAACAAACAACCCCAACAGTTGTACACAACGGCCCTGGGGCCGGTGTAAGCGCGCCATATTCTGGTAGTAAGTAGCACGCAGCGCTTCAAGAGAATCGATGCGCTGTGTATATAAAGCGGCCACAATCTGTCCATCTAACTCCAACACCCACTGCTCCTGGGCAAGATCGCACACCCGCCGCTTTATTTCCGCTACAGGCGTATAGAGTTCTTTCGGCTGGCAGATCCGGTCGAGTTGCTTAAGCCGGCGTAGGTCAGCCCGGATCGGATGCCGGACCGTATAAGGCTGAGGCACCAAGCGATGCAGAGAAATACGGGTAAAGTCCATCTGCTTGGGAATCGCCTGTGACATGCCTTCTTCGGGGAAAAAACCAGCCTCAGCCGCCGCCATTAGAAAAATGGGGGCTTCGACCAATTGCTGACCAGAGAATGTATGGAAAGCATCGTAATAGGCGCTTTCCGTCAGATTCCCCACGCGCCTGACGGTATTCGGTTGCAGACAATGCACCTCTAGTAAGAGTAGTCCAAAGTGGGAGACAGCTGTGCGCCAGCGGCGCAGATGCTCGACCAACCCTTGTATGGCATGTGCTGGTTTGATTTCACTGCCATCGCGCGCAACATACACGCCGCTGTAATTCAATCCCTTTCGTCGCTGAACCGCCCTCTTATCCTCCAGCGGCAGGAAGGGGCGGTCATGGTCTAAAAATGAACGCACATGCAGAATATTTTCTGTATCTGTGATTCCCGCCGCAGCTAAATCGGCTATCAACTGCTGTGGGTCTGCAATATCCGCTCGCACCAACAAGTGGGGTAACCCACTCAACGTTCTATCGGTGGATTCAAGGGATAACTCGTTATAATCTGCTCCAATTAGTGTCAGCGGATATTCCGCCAGCGCTCGTCCCCGTACTGAACGCGTTTTGATGAGTTCATAGATTCGGTATAATAGACTCCCGTCGCCACATCCCATATCTGCGATGTAACGCGGTTGCAGTTCTAAGGAAGGTTGATCGAAGATGCGTAGAATAAGGGTGTCAAGTTCGGCAAAGTGGCTTTGATGTTGCATGCCACTAGTGACGACATTCAAGGTACGTTCTAGATGTAATTCGTGTCCCTGTTCATCAGTACCAAAGATTGCTTGTGCCTCACCAAACAGCAAATCATCCATTTGATGAAACATTGGTGTATAGGACACTACCGTACCCAATGCTCCGCTACTTGCCAGCAACGCTTGGCCGCTCGGCGCTAGCCGAAAATCTCCTATATCACCCTGTCCCCAGCCACGCTGAATGAACAAGACTCGCACGGCCTGCAACACAGCAGCCGATATTTCGTTTGGCTGAACTTGTTCGAGAACGCTACTGCCTAGTGTCGACAGCTTGGCCAACAAGGGCGCCAACAAAGCTCCATCCAACACGTCCACTACGGCAGGATCAACGTCGGCCCAGCCAGCGCTACAGCGCTTTAGCCAGTGTAGCAAGGACGCGGACTGTTCAGCCTCAAACGCATTTGTCATCGGCAGATGTATCAACTCTGCCAAATCATTTGGCAACTGCCGGGCAAGGACCACACCTTTGGCTGCCTCATACTGGTCCGGCTTAACCCATTCTATCCAACCCAATTCATATAAAAGCCGAAGTGCTGCATACAAGTGCCCAGTGTTGCCCCGGCAGCGTGAAGCTAGTTTCTTGAGCGTCATCGGTCGCGCTGACATCGCCTCGAAAACTCCGTACCGCGCAAATGCGCTAATCACAGGTGCTGCAACCCATCCATTGGCAAATCCATTGATGATATCTAGCATAATATGCCTCCTCTTAATTGTTATGGACAAACAATCACACGGCTAAAAAGCTCATGCCTCTTCGTTGCTTTTATTTCTCGGCATCAAGAATGCCTCATGTTTCTAACATTTTGCTTTATTTTTCGTTTTTACAACTATTTTTTATTTCTTATTTATTCGATTGACGATGAATCATTAGTTATGCAAACTCTCACTGCAAAAAACATCTTACCAGTGATTATATTAAAGTGATTCGTCCGTGCCAGAACCATTGTCTTTTTGTTGTGCCCTTAACTCAGCCAACATATTACAAAACAACGCACCTTGTTCGATTGCATCATCAAGTGCAATATGGGTATGCGGATGGGCATCAAACCAATGGGCTGGAAAACGCGGTTTAATGCATTTCCGGTAAGGTAAGCCAGTCATAGCAAAGGCTAGCGTTTTAATATCAAGCGCCGACCAAGAAAAAGGGCAACGGCCAACAAAACGCATCATGTACCAAAACATGAAGGTAAAATCAAAACCTGCAGGAAATGCGACAAATACCGGTTTACCTGGCAATGCCTCAACCCATGCAACATAGTCCGTGATGGCTTTTTCCGGTGTCTGCAAGCCCTGCCGGCTAGCAGCCCATGCCTGGGGCTGGGTTTTCCACCAAGCGGCCTGTACAGGGTGCGCAGTCGCTTCTGGCAGCGTTTCAAGATTGGCACTAAAAGTTGCCACTAGACGCTTATCTGAAGTGTAAGCCGCTGAAGCAAAACTTAGCATTGAATGCGGCCCAGGAATCGGGCCGTCCGCTTCAACATCCGTACTGACGTAAATTTCTTCTATTTCATTTTTCATTTTGGCGCGAGCATTGTTTTACGACACTTACGCGCGCCACAGTGGCATGCATAAGCCAGTTTTAATGCTTTGGTGTGGCGTGCATCACAGACTAGCCCATAATCATAAAATAATTCTTTGCCGGCTTCGATCGTGCGTGACGCATAGATGTAAATACGCCCATTAATTTCTTCAGCATAGCAATTTGGCGCGCATGAATGATTGATCCAACGCGCGCTGTTGCCTCCAAAATTAGCATCGATGACATTGCCGTCGTCCAAAGCGAAATAAAAGGTGTGATTGGGTTCATCTGGATTCCAAGGGTGACGTCTTTCAGCTTCTTCCCATGAAATACGCTCACCTTTGTATTCGAAAATACGTTCGCCTGCAACCAATCGCCGCACAGCAAACACCCCTCGTCCATGCACGCTTGAACGGCGTACGGCAATTTTGCGCAAGCTCATCCAAGCGTTCCTCTTTCTACTAATGAATGGTTTAGTTTATTAGCAAGTCTTTTCAACATAATGCCACTTCTCTTCGTTCAGCAGATGTCAATTACGCCAAAGCTGGCATTGTTGGCGCACTGTTTCATGCAAAGAGCCTTGCTCGTGATATACCTCGCGCAGCCAGGTCGCATCATTTGTCTGCGCTTGGACAAGCTTGCGCACCACTTCTAGCGCGTCTGTACACTCTAATTCTTGTGCGTGTGGCGTCAGCACATCAAGGGTCATCATGATATCTTGTGCAATCGTACGCCGCTCGCCGCTTTGCGGATTAACATTCATCCCGCCAAGTCCAAAGCGGCACGCCTCAAATCGGTTAAAGTTGTACACTAGATAGTCGTCTTCATGCAGTATTAATGGCCTATCAAGCAATAAGTAGCGTGCTAGCGCCTGAATATAACACCCTATGGCGGCTGCTTTTTCTACTGATAATGGCGTATCCATCACGCGAACTTCAACGGTGCCAAAGTTAGGTTTGGGTCGAATATCCCAATAAAAATCCTTCATGCTTTGAATGACGCCGGTGCTAATCATCTTTGCGTAATATTCTTCAAAATCAGACCAAGTCAGCGCAAAAGGTGCGCGGCCACTCATTGGAAAAGCAAATACTGAGTTGAGTCGAGCTGAATGAAACCCCGTATCGGCACCTTGCACGAAGGGCGATGAGGCAGATAGGGCAATAAAATGCGGGATATAGCGTGATAATGAATGAAGTAAAAAAAGCGAGCTATCGGCATCTGGACAACCAATGTGAACATGCTGGCCAAATATAGTAAATTGTTTTGCAAGATAGCCGTACAGTTCCGATATATAGTGAAAACGGGGTTCATCAGAAATCTGCCGGTCATGCCAGCGCTGAAATGCATGGGTGCCACCGCCACATAAGCCAATATTCAGTTTTTCAGCGGCCGTGACCAATACATCACGAAGCACTCCCAAATCAGTCAACGCTTGATGGTAATTGGTGCAAATACCGGTTGCCATTTCGATCATGCTCTCTGTGATCTCAAGCTTGATATCACCTGGTACTTTTTGATCTTTAACCAGTCGCATCAGATCTGAGGCTGCTTTAGTTAGATCATAATCGTGTGTGTTAACGAGTTGAATTTCAAGCTCTATACCAAAAGTAAACGGCTTAGATGGGTTAAAAGGTTCAAGACTCATTGTCAAGCTAACTCCTATTTAGAACGACCCTCTCAAAGGGCCGTCCCGGATAATTTTTATTGCCTTCGTTCGCCGATCGACGATAGGCTCGAATAGACCAGAAGCGGCGTGAATAATTGCAAGATGACAATTGCGCACAACATAATTGCGCGTAATTGCGGATCAAAATCTGGGTAGAGATTATACGTATTTTCAACTAACAGATACGCAAAGGCAGACATTGGCGCGAGTGCTAAACCAAGCGCCACGCCCTGCTTTACATTAATTCCACTCGGCTTAGCAAACATTAAAACGCCAATCAGTTTTGCCAGCATACGTGCCGCAATCATCGCCAGCGCCGCCAACCCGCCAAGCGCTACGTAGTTCCATTGAAATGAAATCAGCGTAATCACAAAAAGGACTACCGTTAAAAGCCAGCCTGCGGTACCGAAGTGAGCTGGCCATAACTGTGGACGCGGATCGAAATTTTTAAGAATAATGCCAGCTGCGAGCAAAGCGAGAAGAGTCGAGAGCTCTAGCATGTGGGTAATCGCAATGGCTAGTAGTACGAGTCCAATTAAGATCACAAACGAATGCTCATCTTGCAAATTAACTCGCCGACAGCTACGCGCAAGCACATAGGCTACCGCGAGTGAGCCTGCAATAAGATACACGGGTTCCGTTAGCGTAGCAAATAGATTGCCATAGTATTCTTGGTGCATCCAAGTGGATACAAGTTCTAGTAGGACCACCGCATACATACTATTTAGGGCGGTCAATGCGAGTAATCTTTCGGTAACTTGCCCCTCGCTTTTAAGTTCATTTTTTAACTGGATGATCATTGTAGGGGAAGTTGCAATTGCAATAGACGCGATCACTGTGGTTGTCATCAGTGGCACACCTATCAGGTGCAATACGATCATCACCATAGCGAAGGTTAAGGTGGCTTCAGCAAGGCTGGTTGCAATCAGCCATGGATTCGTACGAATCCATCGTAAGCTAAGCCGGCTACCTAATTCAAAGAGCAGCATTCCAAGCGCTACGTCCATTAAAAATCGCGCATTATTGGCTAGCGCACTATCAATCACGCCAAAGCCTGCCGAACCCGCAAGCAAGCCGATCATGCTATAGCCTGTAATGCGTGGTAGACGCCATGCTTTCCAGCACAATTCACCACATAAACCTGCCGTTAGTAAAGTCAGTCCGACCCAAAACACTGCATCTGGAACGAGTGGCCAATGAGGCAAGTATGAAAACGCCGATTTCATTAGTAACTTTCCTTAGTTAAACAATGTTGCAGAGGTTGGATCTACGTACTTGCATAGTGCTTGATACGGATACCTAGCAATGCACATTAGTTGTTCTACGAGCTAAGCGAATGCATCAAAAGGCAATAGCCCTCTTACTTTTTTTAGTGAGCCAAGTGGCTTGATACATTTGGAGAGCCCTTATTGTGCCACAGCTTTTGGGAAGATTTTCATCTGAAATCAAGATAAGTATTGAGCGTTGGAAGACAAGTTGTCTAGGTTTACTGATTTTTATAATAGCTTTATATATACAAATAGTAGTAACAATAAGTCTCTAAGCTTTCTGTGGAAAAGTAGATTTTTCGCTTTGAAATCAAGTGGATAGAAGAAATATAAGCGCTTGTAAAAATCTCGTATGGGGAAGTGGATAAAGAGGATAACTTTTTTCTTAAGTTGGAAAAGTGGGAGTTATCCAGAATGGGTCCACATCATTTCCTCAGGATTAGAGTCTACTTATCCACAGCTTTGTGTGGATAAGTAGAATGAAGTGTTTAGGTCAATGAGTAGAAATTGTTTCACGTGAAACCGTTATTAAAAAACATTATTTATGTGAAGTCTTTAACCGTTATAATAAAAGACCAAAAATTTTGAAGGTTCACGCGACAACGTGTGAAATGCAATGCTTTATCCAACAGAATTCGATGTCATTATTGTCGGCGGTGGCCACGCTGGTACAGAAGCGGCTTTAGCTAGCGCTCGTATGGGTTGTAATACCCTGCTGTTAACCCATAATATTGAAACTTTAGGCCAAATGAGTTGTAATCCGTCAATTGGCGGAATTGGCAAGGGACATCTGGTTAAAGAAATTGATGCGTTAGGGGGTGCAATGGCCCTAGCAACAGATCAGGCGGGTATCCAGTTTCGTACACTTAACTCATCAAAAGGCCCAGCAGTGCGAGCGACTCGGGCTCAAGCCGATCGCGTGTTATATAAACAGGCGATCCGTCATCGTTTAGAAACTCAGCCTAATTTGCATTTATTTCAGCAAGCTGTAACTGATTTAATCGTTCAAGGTGATCGAGTAACCGGTGTTCAAACCCAGTTAGGTATCCATTTTAGCGCGCGATCAGTCGTGCTTACCGCGGGTACGTTCTTAGATGGGAAAATTCATGTTGGATTAAATCACCATTCTGGTGGTCGCGCAGGTGATCCAGCCGCAGTTCAACTTTCTGCGCGTCTTAAAGAATTGAAGCTGGCGCAAGGACGGTTGAAAACAGGAACCCCACCGCGGATTGATGGTCGTACTATTGATTTTTCAAAGCTGAAAGAGCAAGCAGGAGACAACCCGACTCCAATTTTTTCTTTTATCGGAGATGCTCGTCAACACCCTGCTCAATTACCGTGCTGGATAACCCACACTAATCAGCGCACGCATGACATCATTCGGGCAAGCTTAGATAGATCACCAATGTATACCGGCGTGATTGAAGGAACCGGACCACGCTATTGTCCATCGATTGAAGATAAAATTCACCGTTTTGCAGATAAAACTGCGCATCAAATTTTTCTTGAGCCAGAAGGGTTGTTGACGCATGAAATTTACCCAAATGGAATTTCCACAAGTTTGCCTTTTGACGTTCAATTAGAACTTGTACGTTCGATGTCTGGACTGGAACATGCGCATATCTTGCGGCCAGGCTATGCGATTGAATATGATTATTTTGATCCACGTGGCTTAAAAGCATCATTAGAAACAAAAGCGATTCAAAATCTCTTCTTTGCTGGCCAAATTAATGGCACCACTGGCTATGAAGAGGCTGCTGCGCAAGGGCTCTTGGCGGGGATAAATGCAGCGCTTAAAGTTCAAGAAAAATCGGCCTGGGTGCCACGCCGCGATCAAGCTTATTTGGGCGTATTGATTGATGATTTGGTGACGCGTGGTGTCTGTGAGCCTTACAGAATGTTTACTAGCCGGGCTGAATATAGACTCAGTTTGAGAGAAGACAATGCTGATATGCGTTTAACTGAAATAGGCTGGAATTTAGGCGTTGTTGATAAAGTTCGTTGGGAAATTTTTAGCCGTAAGCGCGAAGCTGTTTCACGTGAAACAAAAAGACTAAAATCAATTCGTGTGACTCCAAAGACGCTATCAGCAGAAGAGGCAACTTCACTATTAGGTAAGCCTATTGAGCACGAATATAGCCTTGCCGATCTGCTACGACGCCCAGGTATTAGTTATACGGCGCTTATGGCTATGCAAAATAGTGTTTATGCCTCTGCAGAAGCGCTTGCGGATGAAGAATACCTAAGGCAACAAATCCAAGAGCAAGTAGAGATTAGTCTTAAATACGAAGGGTATATTGAGCGTCAGGCGAACGAGATTGAACGGAATGAAGCACATGAAAATACCAGCCTACCCAATAAGTTTGATTACACTAAGGTGAGTGGTTTGTCGGTTGAAGTGTGCCAAAAATTAAATCAATATCAACCGGAAACCATGGGGCAAGCTTCACGAATTTCCGGCGTGACGCCTGCCGCGATTTCACTTTTGATGGTTCATTTGAAAAAGAAATTTAATCAAAATATTCAGTTAAATTCCGCGGAAACAAATGCTAGCCAACAATCAAAAGCTTGATATATTGAGCTATAGGGTTCAATTGATTTCGCTTTATTTAAAAACAATATGCAAATAAATTCACGGTTGCTTGCCAATACGCTTAATGAAGGCGCTATGGCCGCAGGTGTTGTACTGAATGACCACCAGCAAAAGCGTTTACTAGCTTATCTTGAATTACTGACGAAGTGGAACCGGGTCTATAATCTAACCGCGATTCGGGAACCGTATCAGATGTTAGTCCAGCATTTACTGGATTCATTGGCCATTCTGCCCCACCTTAGCCGGTGTACCCCATCAAATTTGCTTGATGTTGGCTCTGGTGGTGGTTTGCCAGGGATTGTCTTGGCGCTGGCGCAACCCGCCTGGCAGGTGACGTTGAATGATATTGTTCACAAGAAAACGGCTTTCTTGCAGCAAGCCAAAGTAACACTTGCCCTGCCAAATGTTGCCGTTGTAACAGGCCGGGTTGAGTCATTGCAGCCAGGCGTTGAGGTTGAGCAGCCGTTTGATATTATTCTTTCCCGGGCTTTTGCTAAATTAGCGGATTTTGTCTCACTGGCTCGGCATTTGCTTGCTCCAGGCGGTTCAATCTGGGCCATGAAAGGCACTCAGCCGGCAACAGAAATAGAGGCCTTACCGGCTGATGCGAAGGTCGTCAATATGATTGAGCTTGCGGTTCCGTTCCTTGATGCAAAACGGCATCTTGTTCAAATCAAGCTTGGCGCTTGAAATAAAAGGCTAGATAATGGTTAAAATCTTTTGCGTTGCAAACCAGAAAGGTGGGGTTGGTAAAACCACCACCACGGTTAATCTTGCCGCGAGTCTAGCTGCGCATAAGCAGCGCGTGTTGTTAGTTGACCTTGATCCACAGGGCAATGCAACGATGGGTAGTGGGATTGACAAGACACAGTGCGAGCATACGCTGTATGACGTTTTAGTGGATGGCACAGCATTTGCCGAGGCACGCGTAAAATCAGTAGCAGGCTATGATGTGCTACCTGCTAACCGTGAACTCGCTGGTGCTGAAATTGAGCTGGTTAGCCGTCCTCAAAGAGAGCGACAACTTAAAAATGCGATTGCTACCGTTAGTGCGGAATATGATTTCATCTTAATCGATTGTCCGCCCGCATTATCATTACTTACGCTCAATGGCTTATGTTGCGCTAATGGCGTAATTATTCCAATGCAATGTGAGTATTTTGCGCTTGAGGGTCTTTCTGATTTACTCGACACGATTAAGCGGGTGCATGCCAATCTCAACCGTGAACTGCAAATTATTGGTTTATTACGGGTCATGTTCGATTCACGGATTACGTTACAACAACAAGTATCTGAGCAACTCGAGCAGCATTTTGGCGATAAAGTGTTTAAGGCTATTATTCCGCGCAATGTACGGCTAGCAGAAGCGCCTAGTCATGGCATGCCTGGCGTGGTTTTTGATCGAAATTCCCGAGGCGCACAAGCTTATATGCAATTTGGCATCGAGATGATTAAGCGTATTCGAGCAAAATAGAAACGAAAGAGAGCAAAATGAATGCAGTAAGCAGAAAAAAGGGTTTGGGACGCGGGCTTGACAGCTTGTTAGGCGCGGCAACTCATGGACTTGAGAGCGCACCTCAAGAAGGCCGTCCAAGCATATTACGACTCGCGCAATTGCAGCCCGGTAAATATCAGCCGCGTACTAGAATGGACGAAAGTGCATTGCAAGAGCTTGCAGCCAGTATTCGTGCCCAGGGTTTAATCCAGCCGCTTTTAGTACGTCCGCTCACGAACAGCGACAACTATGAAATCATTGCGGGTGAGCGGCGCTTTCGGGCAGCAGGCTTGGCCGGGCTGAGTGAAGTGCCGGTCCTGGTCAGGGATGTCGCTGACCAAGCTGCTGCTGCAATGGCCTTGATTGAAAATATCCAGCGTGAAGATCTAAATCCGCTGGAAGAAGCACAAGGGATTCAACGCTTATTAAATGAATTTGATTTTACCCATGAACACGCGGCGCAAGCGGTTGGCCGCTCGCGTAGCGCCGTATCAAATTTACTGCGCTTACTCAATTTAACGCAGCCAGTGCAAGTGATGCTGGTTGCTGGAGATCTGGATATGGGGCATGCACGAGCGCTGTTGGCCGTGGATGCTGCAGCGCAAATCACGCTTGCTAACCAGATCGTTAATCGACGGCTGTCTGTGCGTGAGGCTGAAAAACTGGTCACGACCTCACTTAAATCGACCCTAGCGTCACCTAAACGGGCGCATGAAAAAGGGCAAGATCTTATGCGGCTTGAAGAAGAACTCTCTGATGTGTTAGCGGCAACCGTCAAAATCAAATTAAAACGCAAAGGCCAAGGTCAATTAACCATTGACTTCGGCGGCCTTGATGCGCTTGAGGGCATTATTGAGCGCCTACGTGTTCAACTGGATCCACTTCTATAAGTAGAAGCCGCACCCCATTATAAGAAACCGCGCTCCATTATGAAATGACAAACGAATTTTCGTATTCAACTCAAACCGGCCATACAGATTCACATTTTAATTAAAAAGGTTTTGAGAGGGTAGCTCGCTACAAAAACTTGAGCTCTGACACAGAATCGCTTACAATTGCCCGCGCTGTTTGTTTATAGCGCACGATCTCGCTTATGCCAGCCTTGTAAAAGTGGCAAACAGATGAGGATCCTCTGGTTCTGCCGCTTAGCGGTTTAAATGAAGCGCTCAATGCGGATCACTCCATTCAAAGTTGTGCAGGCGCAAATAGCGTTGTCTGTTACGATGGCCGTGCTATTTGGAGCGTTTGCTAGTAAACCAGGCAATGCCGTGCTATCTGCTTTAACCGGTGGAGCCATCGGCTGGATACCCGCTGCTTTGTTTGCATTGCGCTTAAGTACACGAATCTCGGCGGCAAGCTGGGTGGTCGGCGAGGTAATGAAGATTGGCCTGACCATTGCGATGTTTGTCGCGGCAGGGGTTTGTCTTCCCGCAATAAATTGGCTGGCGTTACTGCTGACGTACATTGTCGTGCTCAAAGTATATTGGGGCGCGCTGATTTTGCGGTGAAGGTAATGCAAATGCGGATAATCGCACAGAGAATTTTGTTGAATTGAGTTAAAAACGTAAATTTGAGATATGACGGCCGATACAGCAACTCATACCCTAAACCCCTCCGGGTACATTGGGCACCATCTGCAGAATTTTTCGAATAAGCCACAAACTTCAATTGTGGATTTTTCAGTATGGCATATAGATACCCTATTTTGGTCGGTGCTAATGGGTTTGGTTACGATTGGCGTGCTTTATTTTGCCGCGCGGCGTGCCACCAGTGGTGTGCCATCCCGCTTCCAGTGTGCGATTGAGCTCCTGGTTGAGATGGTCGAAAACCAATCGAAATCAATGATTCATGGTAGCCGCCGCTTTATTGCGCCACTTGCCTTAACGGTCTTTCTTTGGGTCGCGCTGATGAATGCGCTAGATTTGCTGCCCGTTGATTTGCCGGCGAAAATAATTGGCTGGCTTGGCTTAGCCAGCGTGATTCCCAATCACCGTATTGTCCCGACCGCTGATCTAAATGCGACCTTAGGGATCGCCCTAGGGGTATTGCTTTTAATGTTGTATTACAGCGTTAAAATAAAAGGTGTGGGTGGCTTTATACGTGAACTGCTGTCGGCGCCTTTTGGTAAGCACCCGGCACTTTGGCCGTTTAACTTATTGCTCAATGTTATCGAATATCTTGCTAAGACTATTTCGCTGGGTATGCGGCTCTTTGGCAATATGTACGCGGGAGAGTTGTTGTTCTTGTTGATTGCCCTGCTGGGTAGTTTGTGGAGTTTCAGCTTAGACGCTTCCATTTTTGGTTTTGCTGGTCATGTGCTGGCGGGAAGTTTGTGGGCAATATTCCATATCTTAGTTGTGTTGTTGCAGGCCTTTATTTTTATGATGCTGACGCTGGTGTATCTGGGTCAAGCACACGATAGTCATTAATTTTTGTTTTAAATTTAAAATCAAGGAGTTGTCATGCAAGCTTTTATCTCCAATATCCAAGGACTTACTGCGATAGGAATCGGCATTATTATTGGTCTAGGCGCAATTGGCGCATGTATTGGTATTGCGTTGATGGGCGGGAAATATATCGAGGCTTGCGCACGTCAGCCAGAATTGATGAACCCACTGCAAACTAAAATGTTTTTGCTCGCGGGTTTGATCGATGCGGCCTTTCTGATTGGCGTTGGGGTTGCAATGTTGTTTGCTTTTGCTAATCCATTGCTTGCGCCATTGGCAAGCTAAAGAACCCAGTGTATTTTCAGAATAAGGGCACATCGTGAATATTAACGCAACCCTCGTTGCGCAAGCGGTGGTGTTTTTGATCCTCGCATGGGTTACGATGAAATTCGTGTGGCCTCCGTTGATCAATGCACTGGATGAGCGCACCCAGAAAATCGCCGACGGCTTGGCCGCGGCGGAAAAGGGCAAAGCTGAGTTGGCCGTGGTGAATAAGCAGGTTGAACAGACCCTGGTGCAAGCGCGCGAGCAAGGTCAACAACGTGTTGCTGAAGCCGAAAAGCGGGCCCAGGTGGCCGCTGAGGAAATCAAGCGTAATGCGCAAAGCGAAGCGGCACGCATTGTGACGCAAGCCCAGGCGCAAGCTGAGCAGCAATTTGTGGCTGCCCGGCAAGCATTGCGCAATGAGGTTGCTGAGCTTGCAGTTAAGGGCGCCGAACAAATTTTACGGCGCGAAATTGACAGCAAAGCGCATGCTGCCTTATTGCAGCAACTCAAAACCGAGCTTTAACTATGGCGGAACTCGCTACACTTGCTCGTCCTTATGCTGAAGCGCTGTTTCAGGTGGCGCAAGGCAGTGACCTTGCCGCTTGGTCTGACTGTTTGCAGCAATTGGCGCAGATCGCTAGTTTGCCTGAAGTGCATGCAGCGGTCACTAACCCTAAGATAGAGCGTGCGCAAATTTGCGAATTGCTGCTGTCGGGGGTGACTTTGCCTGCTGCTGCAGAACAAGCCGAGCAGTTGAACAATCTTGTGCAAATCCTCACTGATATGCACCGGCTTCATGTTTTAAATGAAATCGCGACACAGTTTGAGGCACTAAAAAACGCCAGCGAAGGGGCTGCAGACGCGCTGATTACCAGTGCTTTTGAGCTTGAGGGCGAAGCGTTGTCAACCTTGCTGGTCGCGCTAGAGCGCAAATTTGGCTGTAAGCTCAAGCCGCATGTGACAATAGATCCGGCTCTGATTGGCGGGGTTTGCGTCACGGTTGGCGATAAAGTGCATGATACGTCAGTGCGCACGCGGTTAGCGCAGATGCGTTCAGCGCTCACAGCATAGCAGATGGCTTTCACAGAATTGAATGATTAGGAGCAAAATATGCAGCTTAACCCTGCGGAAGTAAGTGAACTTATTAAGACGCGGATTCAAGGTCTTACAGCTGGCACTGAGCTTCGCAATCAGGGAACCGTCTTATCCGTAACGGACGGGATCTGTCGCATTCATGGACTTTCTGATGTGATGCAAGGCGAAATGCTTGAATTTCCGGGGCAGACTTTTGGCCTTGCGTTAAATCTTGAGCGTGACTCAGTGGGCGCGGTTATCTTGGGCGAGTACACGCATATTTCTGAAGGCGATATCGTCAAGTGCACGGGCCGCGTTCTTGAAGTGCCTGTTGGGCCAGAGTTGATTGGCCGCGTAGTCGATGCATTGGGTCAGCCAATTGACGGCAAGGGCCCGATTAATGCCAAAGAAACCGATGCCATTGAAAAGATTGCGCCAGGCGTGATTTGGCGTAAATCGGTTTCAGAACCTGTGCAAACCGGGCTGAAATCAATTGATGCAATGGTGCCGATTGGCCGTGGTCAGCGCGAATTGATTATTGGTGATCGCCAAACAGGTAAAACTGCAGTCGCAATCGACACCATTATTAATCAAAAAGGTAAAAATCTGACCTGTATTTACGTTGCGATTGGTCAAAAAGCAGCGTCGGTGATGAATGTGGTGCGCAAGCTTGAAGAGCACGGTGCGCTTGAGTACACCATTGTTGTCATGGCTTCAGCTTCAGATTCGGCTGCGATGCAATATATCGCGCCTTATGCCGGTTGCACGATGGGAGAATATTTCCGTGACCGTGGCCAAGATGCTTTGATTATTTACGATGATTTAACTAAGCAAGCCTGGGCCTACCGTCAAATTTCGTTGCTATTGCGCCGGCCACCAGGCCGTGAAGCCTACCCTGGTGATGTATTTTATTTACATTCGCGCTTGCTTGAGCGGGCGGCAAGGGTCAGCGAAGCCTACGTTGAGAAATTTACCGAAGGCAAAGTAAAAGGTAAAAGTGGTTCACTGACAGCGCTGCCAGTGATTGAAACCCAGGCGGGTGACGTAACCGCCTTTGTGCCAACCAATGTGATCTCGATTACTGATGGTCAGATCTTTTTGGAGACGGATCTCTTTAATGCGGGCATTCGGCCGGCGATTAATGCGGGGGTTTCGGTCTCACGTGTTGGCGGCGCCGCACAAACTAAGGTCATTAAAAAATTGTCAGGCGGGATTCGAACTGACCTTGCGCAATATCGCGAGTTGGCGGCGTTTGCACAATTTGCGTCTGATTTAGATGAAGCTACGCGCAAACAGCTTGAACGTGGCCGTCGGGTGACGGAGTTGCTTAAACAACCGCAATATAATCCATTACAAGTATGGGAACTGGCGGTTGCGCTCTTCGCTGCCAATCATGGCTATCTTGACGAGATTGAAGTCAACGCCGTCGCTAGCTTTGAAAAAAGCTTGCGCGAACACCTCAAAATTAGCCATGCTGATTTGGTGCAGCGGATTGAGCAGAAAAAAGAGCTCTCGGCAAGTGATGAAACTGCGCTACACGCAGTGCTTAAAGATTTTAAACGGTCAATCGCTTGAGGTCTCTGATGCGCAAAATGCGGAGCATAGAAGGCTGGGCACACGCAAGAGCTGGCTTTCAAAGCAAAATCAGGAGTCATGAATGGCAGGCATGAAAGAAATTCGCGGCCAGATCAAAAGTGTCCAAAACACGAGTAAGATCACCAAAGCGATGGAAATGGTGGCGGCTTCAAAGATGCGCCGGGCGCAAGAGCGTATGCGCGCGGCTCGTCCCTATGCTGAAAAAGTACGAGAGATTGCTGCTCATATGAGTCAGGCGAGTCTCGAATACAAGCACCCGTTCATCACGCAAAATCAAGCTGCCAAGCAAGCCGGCGTGATTCTGGTGACAACCGATAAAGGGTTGTGCGGCGGTCTGAATACCAATATTTTGCGGGCCGCGGTGGCCAAGTTTAAAACGCTTGAAGCGCAAGGTTTGCGGATCGAAGCCACTGCAATTGGTGGCAAGGGCTTTGGTTTTTTGAGCCGTATGGGCGTCAAAGTAACCTCGCATGTGGTGCAGTTGGGCGACACCCCGCACCTGGAAAAATTAATTGGCGCGGTTAAAGTGCAGCTTGACGCGTATGCCCAAGGCAAGCTCAATGCAGTATACCTAGCCTACACTCGTTTCGTTAATACAATGAAACAAGAGCCGGTGATCGAGCAGTTATTGCCATTGGCCGGTGAACGGTTTAGCCAGCGTAGTGAGCATAATCTGACGCCGCTTACGGCACCGCATGTTGCGCAGGCTAGTCAGCCTCATGCATGGGACTACCTGTACGAGCCCGACGCGCAAGCGGTGGTCGATGAGTTGCTGCTACGTTATGTCGAGACGCTGGTTTATCAAGCGGTAGCGGAAAATATGGCGTCCGAACAGTCGGCCCGTATGGTTGCGATGAAAGCAGCCTCGGATAATGCCAAGACAGTGATCAACGATTTGCAGTTGGTCTACAACAAAAGCCGCCAAGCTGCCATTACAAAGGAATTGTCCGAAATTGTAAGTGGTGCGGCAGCGGTTTAACGGTCTTTTGTGATGGCCCAAAACATGATCTGATGGGCATAGCAACCCATTCTAAAATCTTTAAAGATAGCTAAAGGAAAATTGATGAGTACCACGATGGCAGAAGGCAAAATCGTACAGTGCATCGGTGCGGTGATTGATGTCGAATTTCCGCGCGCACAGATGCCTAAAATTTATGATGCACTGATGCTAGAAGGCTCCGAACTCATTCTTGAGGTGCAGCAACAGCTTGGTGACGGCGTCGTGCGCACGATCTGCCTAGGCTCATCTGAAGGTTTGCGTCGCGGTCTGACAGTTAAAAATACCGGTAACTCGATTCAAGTACCGGTCGGCAAACCAACTTTGGGTCGCATTATGGACGTGTTGGGTCGGCCGATCGATGAGGCGGGTCCAATTGATAGTGAGCATCAGCGTTCAATCCATCAAAAAGCCCCTAAGTTTGACGAGCTTTCTCCGTCCACTGAATTGCTTGAAACCGGCATTAAAGTGATCGATTTAATCTGCCCATTTGCCAAGGGCGGTAAGGTCGGACTATTTGGTGGTGCTGGGGTCGGCAAGACGGTTAATATGATGGAGTTGATTAACAATATTGCGAAAGAGCATGGTGGTTATTCCGTCTTTGCCGGGGTTGGCGAGCGGACTCGTGAAGGTAATGACTTTTACCACGAGATGAAAGACTCCAACGTGCTTGACAAGGTTGCGTTAGTCTACGGCCAGATGAACGAGCCGCCAGGCAATCGCTTGCGTGTCGCCTTAACCGGTTTGACCATGGCCGAGCACTTCCGTGATGAGGGGCGTGATGTCTTGTTCTTCGTCGACAATATTTACCGCTTCACGTTAGCGGGTACTGAGGTCTCCGCTTTACTTGGCCGGATGCCATCCGCCGTGGGTTATCAGCCAACGCTGGCCGAAGAAATGGGCCGCCTCCAGGAGCGTATTACCTCAACCAAGAAAGGCTCGATTACCTCGGTGCAGGCAGTGTATGTGCCCGCCGATGACTTGACCGATCCTTCGCCGGCTACGACCTTCGGTCATCTGGATGCGACGGTTGTGTTATCCCGCGACATCGCTTCATTGGGTATTTATCCGGCCGTCGATCCACTCGATTCAACTTCACGTCAGATTGATCCAAACGTGATTGGTGAAGAGCACTATACGATCACCCGCCGCGTGCAAGCGATTTTGCAGCGCTATAAAGAACTGCGCGACATCATCGCGATCCTTGGTATGGATGAGCTGGCACCAGAAGATAAGTTAGCCGTTTCTCGCGCGCGTAAAATGCAGCGCTTCTTATCGCAACCGTTCCACGTGGCGGAAGTCTTTACCGGTGCGCCAGGTAAATATGTGCCACTCGCCGAAACGATTCGTGGCTTCAAGATGATTGCCGATGGTGAATGTGACCACTTGCCTGAGCAAGCATTTTATATGGTTGGCACGATTGACGAAGCGTTTGAAAAAGCGAAGACAATCCAGTAAAGCGGGTTTCACGCAGGAATTTATATGGCAACCATCAAAGTAGACGTCGTCAGCGCCGAGGAGCAAATCTTCTCGGGGCAGGCGCAATTTGTTGCGCTTCCGGGCGAAGAAGGTGAGTTGGGTATTTTGCCTGGCCATGTACCCTTACTGACTCGGATTCGCCCTGGTGCTGTGCGGATTGAGTTGGAGGGCGGCGCTGAAGAGTTTATCTTTGTCGCTGGCGGCATACTTGAGGTTCAACCGGGCGTGGTGACGGTGTTAGCTGATACAGCCATTCGCGGCCAAGACCTTGATCAAGCAAAAGCTGAGCAAGCGCGCCGCGAGGCTGAAGAGACTCTACAAAATACGGGTTCAAACGTTGAATATGCGACGGCCCAAGCGGAGTTGGCTTATGCAGCAGCTCAGTTGGCAGCTATTCAGCGATTACGGCGGAACCGAAGTTAGCTTGCGCACCCCTTAATTTTGGTTTAATATTAACTCGTAAAGTTAATTTTTCTATCTCTATGAGCGACAGAAAATCTTATATGAGTTGAAAAATGCCACATGCGCTAGATTTGAGAGAACAACAGGGGCCAATGGCCCTTGTTGTTTTTGACACGCTGAAATTTGTCAAATATGAGATGTTACGCAAGGATCTGGATGCCAAGCATGAGATGTTGCGTAAAGATAACGTCAATTCGGGATAAGCGAACCTGCACGTAAACGCTGCAAAGGCAGTTTAGGCTTATTAGGGAAGAGGCAGTAAGCGATAATTCCACTCAGCAGATTGACGGTGAAGTTAAACGGAGATCGATGACGAGAATGTTCGATCTGGCATAGGTTTTTCAATTCATCGCTGTGGAACTTTTGCCACGGGCTGCTAATAAGCCCTTAAATACGCGGTGGCGACTAATACGCAAATTGTCACAAACTGCGAGGGTGGGTGGAATCTGCAATGGAGATGCCAGAACATTCTCCTTTCAACGCTTCAAATAAGGCGGCTAACGCTAGATTGGACCTATCAAAATTCATCAGATGGTTTTACTTTAATTGAACAAGATTTATGCTGAACCCTATTTCAAGCCCTATCAAGCTGCATTATCCAGCAGCACAAAAATCTACTGACTTTGATTTTCTTTCGCTTCCGCTGGAAATTCGAGAGGAAATAGAAAGCTGGCTGGATTTTTCAAGTCGGCTGGCTTTTTTTAACGCACTCACGACAGTGACGCGTAAGGGTGAACCTATAGATTCGCCCGCGCTGAAATTACACTTAATCAAAGAAAGGATTCAAGAGCAATATCAAGGGGCTTTAATCCACTCAGACGAAGGGTTAAAGAAATTTGCCTTGAGTCAATTGCAAAAACTATCAGACTCAGGGCAACTCGATCAGGTTGTAGAGAAATCTGGACTTTTTGAGTGGGTATGTCTTGCTAACGACCGAGAGATATTTAGGTTTTTACAAGAGAGAGTTCAACAAGACGCTCAGCTCAAAGAGAAATTATTGAACTGGGTAGAGCGGTCCAAAACGGAAGAGGTGCAGCCTATAGCGGCTAACGCGCTGACGCTGTTGGTTAAAGCCGGTGTGCAATTCAATAGTAAGGATTTCAAAGGAATACGCGTGCCTGGCGCGGATTTAAGTTATGGTGTATTCGATTCAGCGCGACTACAGGGATCGGATTTGAGAGGAGCCAATCTTAGCGCGAGCTGGCTGCGCGAGGCGAATTTAAGCAAAGCGCAGATGACTGGGGTGCGGTTTGGCGAATGGCCGTATTTGCAGGAAGAGAGTGAAGTAAAGTCCTGCGCGTATTCCCCGGATGGGAAAGCGTGTGCAGTGGGCCTCGAAAACGGTACGATCAGCGTCTATGACACCTCGAGCTGGGAGAAAATCTGCACCTTACAAGGGCATACCTCCTCTGTTTTGAGCGTGGTGTATTCGCCCAGCGGTCAGCAAATCGCCTCGGGCAGTTCTGACAAGACGGTGCGGCTGTGGGACGCGCACAGCGGGGAGGCCGGCCCCACCTTACAAGGGCATACAGACACTGTTACTAGCGTGGTGTATTCGCCCAGCGGTCAGCAGATCGCCTCGGGCAGTGGGGACAAGACGGTGCGGCTGTGGGACGCGCACAGCGGCGAACCCAGCCACACCTTACAAGGGCATACCTCCTATGTTAGTAGCGTGGTGTATTCGCCCAGCGGTCAGCAAATCGCCTCGGGCAGTATTGACAAGACGGTGCGGCTGTGGGACGCGCACAGCGGGGAGGCCGGTTACATCTTAGAAGGGCATACCTCCCATGTTTGGAGTGTGGTGTATTCGCCCAGCGGTCAGCAGATCGCCTCGGGCAGTTTTGACAATACGGTGCGGCTGTGGGACGCGCACAGCGGCGAACCCAGCCACACCTTACAAGGGCATACCTCCTATGTTAGTAGCGTGGTGTATTCGCCCAGCGGTCAGCAGATCGCCTCGGGCAGTTTTGACAATACGGTGCGGCTGTGGGACGCGCACAGTGGGGAGGCCGGCCACACCTTAGAAGGGCATACCTACCTCGTTTGGAGCGTGGTGTATTCGCCCAGCGGTCAGCAGATCGCCTCGGGCAGTGGGGACAAGACGGTGCGGCTGTGGGACGCGCACAGCGGAGAACTCGGCCCCACCTTACAAGGGCACACCGCCCTAGTTAATAGCGTGGTGTATTCGCCCAGCGGTCAGCAGATCGCCTCGGGCAGTGAGGACAATACAGTGCGGCTGTGGGACGCGCACAGCGGGGAGGCCGGCTACACCTTACAAGGGCATACCGCCTCTGTTACTAGCGTGGTGTATTCGCCCAGCGGTCAGCAAATCGCCTCGGGCAGTACTGACAAGACGGTGCGGCTGTGGGACGCGCACAGCGGGGAGGCTGGCCACACCTTACAAGGGCATACCGCCTCTGTTACTAGCGTGGTGTATTCGCCCAGCGGTCAGCAGATTGCCTCGGGCAGTTGGGACAAGACGGTGCGGCTGTGGGACGCGCACAGCAGGGAGGCCGGCCCCACTTTACAAGGGCATACCTCCTATGTTAATAGCGTGGTGTATTCGCCCAGCGGGTCGCAGATTGCCTCCGGCAGTCATGACAAGACGGTGCGGCTGTGGGACGCGCACAGCGGGGAGGCCGGCCCCACCTTACAAGGGCATACCCAGGCTGTTTTTAGCGTGGTGTATTCGCCCAGTGGTCAGCAAATTGCCTCGGGCAGTAGGGACCAGACGGTGCGTCTGTGGGACGCGCACAGCGGCGCGGCGGGGCACACCTTACAAGGACATACCCACTGGGTTGCGAGCGTGGCGTATTCGCCCAGCGGTCAGCAGATCGCCTCGGGCAGTTGGGACAAGACGGTGCGGCTATGGGACGTGAGCTCGGGTCAGTGTCTAGCGGTAATGCAAGATTTTCAGGAAGGCATTCATAGCCTTGCCTGGAAAGAAATATCTAATCGCAGCTATTTGGTTACCGGCTGTGCCGATAAATCGGTTCGCGCATGGCAGGTCATCGAAGAAAATGGATGCTATCAATTACGGCTATCTTGGAGTTCAACACCTGACCGACTGATTTTGACAGACACCGCCATTGACGGCGTACACGGCTTAAGCCAGGTGAATCAGAAGCTCTTACAGCAGCGCGGGGCCGTGGGTAAACCCATGTCGTTATACACAGGACTGGAATCCCTTTCCTGGTAAGGCTTTAGGCTAATTGTTAACGTGAATTAAGGATAAGAGAAGAACGCTCAGAACAGGCAGGTATTGAACAGAAAAGAGGTGAGCGCCAAGGATTTCGAGGAGAATAGAAGTTTTCCGAACCGCCCCCCCCAAGAAAAGACAAAGCGCTCATGGATAATCTTACTGAACTTTATTGCGTGATGGATGATTTTTGTAAAGTATTTGAATCAGAGTTGAACAAGAGGTTGCTAGCCAGCGGAAAGCGTAAGCGCCTGCGAGCCACTGGCTTATCCTTGGCGGAGCTGATGACACTGGTTGTTCTTTTCCACCAAATTCGTTATCGGCAATTTAAGTCATTCTACCTCAATCATGTATGCCAACCTCTGCGAGGGGCGTTTCCGAAGCGGCCTTCGTACAACCGTTGTATCGAGTTAATGCCACGCTGCAATCTAGCGTTGGCCGCTTTATTTGAAGCGTTGAAAGGAGAATGTTCTGGCATCTCCATTGCAGATTCCACCCCCCTCGCAGTTTGTGACAATTTGCGTATTAGTCGCCACCGCGTATTTAAGGGCTTGGCAGCCCGTGGCAAAAGTTCCACAGGTTGGTTCTTTGGGTTCAAACTACACGCAGTCATTAACCATCAAGGTGAATTGCTCAGTATCCGACTCACGCCAGGCAATGTTGACGACCGTAAACCTTTACCTGATTTAGTGCAGACTCTTTTTGGCAAACTTTATGCTGATAAGGGGTATCTCTCAAAGAAATTGACACAAACCTTAAAGGAGTGGGGCATTGAACTGGTAACCAAAGTACGACACAACATGAAACGTATCACTCACTCTGCTTTCGACCAGGCTTTATTGCGTCGCCGCTCTCTTATCGAGACCGTCTTCGATGAATTGAAAAACCTATGCCAGATCGAACATTCTCGTCATCGATCCCCGTTTAACTTCACCGTCAATCTGCTGAGTGGAATCATCGCTTATTGCCTCTTCCCTAATAAGCCTAAACTGCCTTTGCAGCGTTTACGTGCAGGTTCGCTTATCCCGAATTGACGTTAAAGATATGCATGCGATGGCAGACCGTTTTGACGCTAAGCTCGATAAATTTGGACTCACTCTAACCATTAGACTGACATGCATTATGATTGGCGTAATGAGTGCTGCCGTCACGCTCAATAAACTCTTTTGAATAAGTTTGCAGCCTTTTGAGTCGGTATATAATGTTTGGCTTGTTCTTCTTAGCCGTCCAGACATCCGCACATGAAAGAAAAAACTCGCATTGAACGTGACACATTTGGTGACATAGCTGTACCTGACGCCCGCTTATGGGGCGCGCAGACGCAACGCTCACGGCATAACTTCAAAATCTCAAATGAAAAACAAGCGCCTGAATTGATTCGAGCGCTCGCCCAGGTTAAACGTGCAGCCGCCACCGTGAATCATGCGCTTGAGCTATTACCTGCTGATAAAACGAATGCGATTGTTCAGGCTGCTGACGAAATCATCGCTGGCCTGCACCCTGACGAATTTCCGTTGGTGGTCTGGCAAACGGGTTCAGGTACTCAGACGAATATGAATCTGAATGAGGTGATTGCGAACCGGGCGAGTGAACTAATGGGCGGCGAGCGCGGCGAGGCGCGTAAGATCCATCCGAATGATGATGTCAATCGAGGACAATCGTCCAATGATGTCTTCCCAACCGCGATGCATGTTGCGGCGGCCGATGGGATTGCGAATACCTTATTGCCGGCCTTAAAAACGCTGCGCGATACCTTGGCGGCGAAGGCGCAGGCTTTTACGGATATCGTTAAAATCGGGCGCACCCACTTACAAGATGCGACGCCGCTTACGCTTGGTCAAGAATTCTCTGGTTATGTGGCACAGCTTGAGCAGGGAATGCGCCATTTGGCGGCGGCTCTGCCGCATTTGTATGAACTTGCTTTGGGCGGTACCGCCGTTGGCACGGGTCTCAATGCGCACCCCGCTTTTGCCGATAAAGTTGCCGCAGAAATTAGCTCGCTCACCGGCCTGCCCTTTATCAGCGCACCCAATAAATTTGAAGTCATGGCGGCGGCTGATGCACTGGTGCATGCGCATGGCGCGCTGAAGACAGTGGCTGCCGGTTTGATGAAAATCACCAATGATATCCGTTGGCTAGCGAGTGGGCCGCGTTGTGGCTTGGGTGAATTGTTGATTCCAGAAAATGAGCCGGGCAGCTCAATCATGCCGGGCAAAGTTAACCCAACCCAGGCAGAAGCCGTGACCATGTTGTGCTGCCAAGTATTTGGCAATGACGTGGCAGTTAACTTCGGTGGCGCGAGCGGTAATTTTGAATTGAATGTATTCAGGCCCATGATTGCGCATAACGTGTTGCAATCGATTCGCTTACTCGCAGATGGCGCGCAAAGCTTTAACGACCACTGTGCCATTGGCATTGAACCAAACCGTGACCGTATTGATGCGTTGTTAAACGAATCCTTGATGTTGGTTACCGCGCTAAACCCACATATCGGCTATGACAAAGCCGCACAAATCGCGAAAAAAGCCCACCGTGAAGGCAGCACTTTAAAAGTCGCGGCGCTGGCTCTTGGCCATGTCAGCGAGGCTGAGTTCGATGCCTGGGTACAGCCACGAAAGATGGTTGGCAACACGCATTAACTAGAATCAAAAAGCGCGCCTAAGAGGCTCGCTGAAGCCACACGCTAGGGAGTTAGCGTGAGGAGCAACCGTTACTGCACCTCTGTGCTGAAACCGTTAGTGGCATTCTGGTGGATTTAAGCGGTTTTAGGAGTAATAAAATGTTGCAGTCTGTATCAAACGATACGTTTTTACGTGCGCTTAAACGCGAGCCCACCGACCATACGCCGGTTTGGTTAATGCGCCAGGCAGGTCGCTATCTGCCTGAATACAACCGCATCCGCGCCCATGCTGGCAGTTTTCTGGCACTGGCGAAAAATCCTGACTACGCGACTGAAGTGACCTTGCAGCCACTAGAGCGTTACCCGCTTGATGCGGCGATTCTTTTCTCGGACATTTTGACGATTCCCGATGCGATGGGGCTTGGTCTAAGCTTTGAAACCGGTGAAGGCCCGCGTTTTGCCCGTCCGCTGCGGACCGAAGCTGATATCGCGCGGCTGGCGGTACCCGCAATTGATTCGACCCTGTCTTATGTGACCGATGCCGTGACCCAGATCCGGCGCGCGCTGACCAATGCCAATGGCCAGCAGCGCGTACCGCTGATAGGTTTTTCTGGTAGTCCGTGGACGCTGGCTTGTTACATGGTCGAAGGCGGCGGCTCTGACAATTTTCGTCTGGTTAAAGCGATGCTCTATCAGCACCCGGCTTGGTTGCACCGCATACTTGAGATTAATGCGCAGGCAGTCGCGGCGTATCTCAATGCGCAAATCGATGCGGGTGCGCAAGCCGTGATGATCTTCGATACCTGGGGCGGAGCATTGGCTGATGGTAAATTTCAGCAGTTTTCTCTGGCCTATACTAGAGCCGTTATCCAAAACCTAAAGCGTGAACATAATGGTGAGCAAGTACCGGTGATTGTGTTTACTAAAGGTGGTGGCCAATGGCTAGAGGAAATTGCGGCGATTGGTGCGCAGGCGGTTGGTCTTGATTGGACGGTGAATCTGGCCCACGCCCGTGAGCGTGTTGGCCACCGTGTGGCCTTACAGGGCAACCTCGATCCAACCGTGCTATTTGCCTCGCCGGCGGCCATTCGTGCCGAAGTGCGTTCAATCCTGGATAGTTATGGCGATCAAGCCGGCCATATTTTTAACCTTGGCCATGGTATCTTGCCTTTAACGCCTCCTGAGCATGTGGCTGAAATGGTCGATGAAGTTCATGCTTATAGCCGCTCATTGCGCGTGCAGTAGGCGCCGAGCCTAAGTTTGAATCAGTATTCTGTCGGTTCCTAGGTAGATTCTGTCAGGGGATAGGCTGATTGGCTAAGTGCGCGACTTATACACAATTAGCCCGCCTATTGCAAGAGGCGGGTCAAATTTTTTATAAATGGCAAAAGAGTACCGGTGTATTTTTCTAAGTTGTTGATTAATAAGGATTTGTGAAAATTGCTTTGAAACTGGGCAAACTAAGGTAAAGCCTTTGTCTTGGCCTTTTCAGCGGCTAAAGAGCGAGTTTTCAACAAAGTTATCCACAGGATTTGTGGAAAGCTCAAAAAAAGCCTAAAAATCCGGTAGTTAGCTGTTTATTGTATGCATTACTTTAAATTTGATCTGTTGATTTCGTATATCAAACGCGTCGTTTTGGAGATTGCGTGCAAACGCCTGTAATGAGTCGCTTAATTGTTCGTGTCGCCTTAGACCAACCTATCCCAACGCTGTTTGATTACCTTTGCACTATTTTGCCGGCGCCTCAACCCGGTCAGTTGGTGTCTGTACCGTTTGGTAGGCGGTCCTTAGTCGGATTAGTGTGTGAGGTGGTCGAACATAGTGACATACCCACTGAACGCTTACGTACGCTCGAGGCTATTTGGGCTGATTGTCCGCCGCTGTCAACTCAATGGTTGGCATTGTTGGCCTTTGCCGCTGATTATTACCAACGCGCACTAGGGGAAGTCGCATTACCATCGCTGCCGCCAGCGTTACGCAGTGCAAAACGTTGGCAGCGGCTATTGATCCCGGCTTCTCCCATACCGTTAAGCGGTGAGCCTAAGGAGGGCGCGCCGGCCGCTCTGCCCAGCATGGCGGATACCCAAGCACCGCTCATGGTGGAGCGGACTCTAACCTCTGAGCAAACGGAAGCGTTGCGCGCGCTAAATTCAGCGCGAGGCTTTTCCCCTTTTTTATTATATGGGATAACGGGTAGCGGTAAGACAGAAGTCTACTTGCAAATGGTGGCCGGTTTGTTAGTGCGCGACCCTTTGGCTCAAGTGCTGGTGTTGGTGCCAGAGATTAATCTAACGCCCCAATTTGAAAAAGCCTTCCGGGCGCGCTTTTCGGCCTGGCCCGCGCAAGCCATTGTCACTTTGCACAGTGGTTTAGCCGAAGGTGCGCGTGCGCGGCATTGGCTGGCCGCACATACAGGGCAGGCGCGTATCGTGTTGGGGACCCGGCTAGCCGTCTTAGCGTCGTTGCCAAGGCTGTCGTTGATTGTCGTGGATGAAGAGCATGAGGCGGCTTATAAACAGCAAGAAGGGTTGCGTTATTCTGCGCGTGATTTGGCCGTTTGGCGTGCGAAACAACTGAATATTCCAATTGTGCTGGGCTCGGCGACACCGTCGCTTGAAAGCTGGCAGCAAGTTGCACAGGGCCGCTATACCCGGCTAACGCTGACGCAGCGCGCGCATACCGAGGCAGTGCTGCCAACGGTGCGCTTGATCAATATGGACGGTAACAGTCACCCGGCTCATGCCCCAAATTCAGGGCTGTCATCCTCTCTGGTTAAGGCGCTGCAGGAACGCTTAGTACGGGGCGAGCAAAGTCTGATTTTTTTAAACCGGCGTGGTTATGCGCCCGTACTTGCTTGTGATGCATGCGGCTGGGTCGCCGGTTGCGTGCGCTGTAGTGCTTATACTGTGCTGCATAAGCTTGAACGGAAATTGCGCTGTCACCATTGCGGTTGGCAAGCCCCGATCATGCGTGCTTGCCCGGACTGTGGCAATCTTGATTTAGCTCCGCTTGGGCGAGGCACGCAAAAAATTGAAGAGACGCTCGCCGCGATTTTGCCGACAGCTCGGATTTTACGCATTGATGCGGATAGCACGCGCCGCAAAGGGAGTGCGCAGGCGTTATTCGCAGAGGTACATGCAGGTGAGGCAGATATTCTAGTTGGCACGCAAATGATCGCAAAAGGACATGATTTCAAGCGGGTGACGCTGGTGGGCGTATTGAATACGGATGCGGCGCTGTTTTCGCATGATTTTCGAGCGAGCGAGCGGCTCTTTGCCCAGTTAATGCAAGTCAGCGGACGGTCAGGTCGCACCGGTCAAGGTGAGGTCCTGCTGCAAACGCGTTATCCGCAGCATCCTCTGTATGAAGCGCTGGCCCGGCATGACTATGCGGGTTTTGCTGCGACGACCCTGGCGGAGCGGCGGCAGGCGCGTTTGCCGCCCTTTGTTTACCAAGCGCTACTCCGTGCTGAGGCTCGTACCATAGAAGCTGCACAGGCTTTTCTGATGCAGGGAATAGAATTGTTGAATGGTTTGTCTGGCGCTGAACGGGTAACCTGCTATGACCCCGTACCCATGGCCGTAGTTAAAGTCATGCATGTACATCGGGCTCAATTGCTGCTTGAGAGCCCATCGCGCATCGCGCTGCAAAGCGCACTACATTTATGGCAGCCTCATTTGCGTACGCTCAAAGTCAAAGGGATTGTGCGCTGGTCGCTCGAAGTAGATCCGCTTGATATCTAAATGAGCTCAAAATTATTTCCCGAACAGGAAATTTTGTTGCATTGATTGAGATTTAGGCAGATAATTTCCCGAACAGGAAATTATTATGGCGATTATTCATACCTCGATAGATTTGGGCGCGGCGCTACGCCATGCCCGCAAACAACTTAAATTAACGCAACCACAACTGGCGTTAGTCGCCAATGTGGGGGTGCGTTTTCTGGTCGAACTGGAGGCGGGCAAGCCGACTATCCAGCTTAAGGGAGTATTACGGGTCATCCAGGCTTTAGGTAGTGAGCTGACCTTGACTATGCATCCTAGCTTAGAGAGTGATAACAATGACTAAACAGCTTGAGGTTTGGTTGTTTGATGATTATGTTGGCGCATTAACGCGACTGGATGGCAGGTTAAGCTTTCGCTATGCGAAGGCATGGCTGGAAAGAGCGGATGCGATTCCTTTATCATGCTCGCTACCGTTGCAAGCAGAGCCCTTCGATGATCGCGCGAGCCGGCCTTTTTTTGCTGGTCTGTTGCCTGAAGGCGATAAACGTAAGCTTATTGCACGAACGCTGCAGGTTTCCCGCTGGAATGATTTTGCTTTATTGGAAGGTATTGGGGGGGAGTGTGCTGGAGCCGTCACCTTTCTTGAGCCGGGGCAGTCTTTGCCCAAGCGGGTTGCAGCAAAAACAGTCCATTGGTTGGATGATAACGAATTACACAGCCTACTCAATGAACTACCACATCGTCCCATGTTGGCCGGCGAAGAAGGTTTGCGGCTTTCATTGGCAGGCGCGCAGGACAAATTGCCGGTCGTGGTGCAAGGCAAGCGGATTGGTTTGCCGTTAAACGGAGCACTCAGTTCTCACATTCTAAAGCCGACAATTCCCTTGGTACAAGATAGTGTGTTGAACGAAGGATTTTGTATGGCGCTCGCCTCTGCCATGCAATTAGATGTCGCTAAGACTGAAATCTGCCAAAGGGCAGGTCATGTTTTTTTATTAGTTGAGCGTTATGACCGATGGATAGATGAGGCGGGTCAACTACGTCGGTTGCATCAAGAGGATTTTTGTCAGGCATTAGGTGTGGTGCCAGAGGATAAATATCAGAATGAAGGCGGGCCGGATCTAGCAAAATGCTTTATGTTGCTGCGTGAAATGACTCGTCCAGCCGCATCACAAATGTTGCGGTTGCTTGACGCAGTGATTTTCAATGCTTTAATTGGCAATCACGATGCCCATGCTAAAAACTTTTCCTTGCTATATACAGCGGATAAAACGGTGTTGGCACCGCTTTACGATCTTCTATCTACAGCAGTGTATGACAGATTGAGTTCTAAAATGGCCATGAAAATTGGTGGAAAATATCGTTTTACGGAGATCGCAACTCGTCATTGGGAGTATTTTGCGCAAATAGCGGAGTTCTCACCCGTACAAGTTCGCAAACGCGTCATGCAACTGTCGCAACAGCTACCTGTGCAAGCCCGAAAACTGCAAGCTGATTGTATGGTTCATTTTGCTAACATTTCATTATTTGAACGAATTGTTGCGCTGATTGAACGTCGCTGTGCGCTTATGATTGATCGTTTGTAGCTTCTTGTTATTGGTTAATCAGCTCATTTTAGTCACGGAAAGCAAGTTTTTCTTTACTAGGCCAGAGGGGTTAATTAAACTGGCCTAACTTTGCTTCTCATTCAAGAAACAAAAAAAGATGCTGACACCTCTCAAGCAACCTCAATCGTCACTACGCGCAGCAATTACAGCTGCCTACCGGCGCCCAGAAGCTGATGCCATTATCCCTCTTATTGATGCGGCCCATTTAACGGCTGAGCAAAGCGTTGCGGCGCGTACGCTTGCCGCTGACTTGGTTAAAGCGCTGCGCACTAAATCCGTGGGCGGCGGCATTAAAGAACTGCTTCACGAATTCTCCTTGTCGAGTCAAGAGGGCGTGGCTTTGATGTGCTTGGCCGAAGCGTTGCTACGTATTCCTGATAGCGCTGTGCGTGAAGCCTTGATTCGAGATAAGATTAGCCACGGTGATTGGAAATCGCATATCGCTCAAAACTCTTCATTATTTGTGAACGCGGCGGCTTGGAGCTTAATGCTGAGCGGCAAACTAGTCGCGAGTCATAGTGAGACAGGTTTGTTTGCTGCGCTTTCTCGACTGATTGGTAAAGGCTGCGAGCCATTGGTTCGCAAAGGGGTCGAATTCGCCATACAACTGATGGGTGAGCAGTTTGTGTGTGGTGAGACAATCGCTCAAGCACTGACCAACAGCCGCAAACCTGAAGCGCGCAATTTTCTTTATTCATATGACATGCTGGGCGAGGCGGCGCTCACCGCCGAAGATGCCCAAGCTTATTTTACGGCTTATAAACAAGCCATTCACGCTATTGGCAAAGTAGCTGGGGCGCATGATATTTATGCTAAACCCGGTATTTCAATCAAATTGTCTGCGCTGCATCCACGCTATGTGCGGGCGCAGAAAGATCGTGTTATGGCTGAACTTTTGCCACGCGTGCAGGCTCTCGCAACGCTTGCTCATCATTACAATATTGGGTTAAATATCGATGCCGAGGAAGCAGATCGATTGGAGTTGTCCCTTGATCTGTTAGAGGCGTTGTGTTTTGATCCGGCGCTCGCTGGCTGGAACGGTTTAGGTTTTGTGATCCAGGCGTATCAGAAACGTTGCCCGTTTGTGATTGATTACTTAATTGACTTAGCCGTGCGCAGCCAGCGCCGGTTGATGGTGCGTTTGGTTAAAGGGGCGTATTGGGACAGCGAGATCAAACACGCGCAAATTGACGGGCTAGAGGGATATCCGGTCTATACGCGTAAAATCTATACGGATGTTTCTTACCTTGCCTGTGCCAAAAAAATGCTCGCCGCGCCAGCCGCGATCTACCCGCAATTTGCCACCCATAATGCTCATACACTGGCGGCCATTTACCATTTGGCCGGCCCGGATTATTACGCGGGCCAATATGAGTTTCAATGTCTACATGGCATGGGTGAGCCACTGTATGAAGCGCTCCATAACCGCTGTGGCATAAAACGCCCATGCCGGATTTATGCGCCGGTGGGTATGTATGAAAGCTTACTGGCCTATTTGGTTAGGCGTTTGCTAGAAAATGGGGCCAATACTTCATTTGTTAATCTCATCGCGGATGAAACGGTGAGCCTTGATGAACTGATTGCCGATCCGATTGAAGAGGCTTTAAAGGTCACCCCGCTGGGGGCTGCCCACCCGAAAATTGTGTTGCCGCGTGATCTCTATGAGAATGAACGCGTTAATTCAAGTGGACTGGATTTATCGGACGAAAATCAGCTCGCTCGGCTATCTTCTGTTTTGTACGCCAGCATGAATATGAAATGGCAGGCCGCGCCTATCCTGGGGGCGGACATAGAGATGGACGGGAATAGCCCGGTACGTAATAGTTTTAACCCCGCTAATAAAGGTGACATTGTCGGTACGGTGATTGACGCTAGCGTAGCTGAAGTGAAGGCTGCTCTGGCGATTGCATGTGCTGCAGCGCCTGCTTGGCAAATGACGCTACCGGTAGCGCGTGCAGCGTGTCTGACGCGGGCCGCCGATCTACTTGAAGCGCAAAAATATACGCTGATAAGTTTACTGGTGCGAGAAGCGGGTAAATCGCTGGCGAGCGCGGTGTCCGAAATACGCGAAGCGGTTGATTTCTTGCGCTATTATGCGGCGCAAATCGAGCATGAATTTTCCAACCAAACGCATCGCCCGCTTGGGCCAATCGTTTGCATTAGTCCGTGGAATTTTCCGCTGGCAATTTTTATGGGACAAATTTCTGCTGCCTTGGCAGCAGGCAATCCGGTGCTGGCAAAGCCTGCTGAACAGACGCCGCTGATTGCGGCGCAGGCGGTTCGGATCTTGCACGAAGCAGGAGTGCCGATTGGCGTCGTGCAGTTGTTGCCTGGCGCAGGCGAGACAGTGGGGACCGCGCTGGTTGCTGATGAGCGCGTTAGTGGCGTGATGTTTACCGGTTCAATAGAAGTGGCGAGGCTGATTGCGAGAACGCTGGCGACTCGGCTTGATGGCTACGGTAAACCGATGCCATTGATCGCCGAAACGGGTGGGCAAAATGCCATGATTGTGGATTCATCTGCGCTAGCCGAGCAAGTCGTCGCCGATGTTCTGGTGTCGGCGTTTGATTCTGCCGGTCAGCGTTGCTCCGCACTGCGGGTCTTATGCGTGCAAGAGGAGGTGGCTGAGCGCATCTTGACGATGCTCAAAGGGGCCATGCAAGAATTGCGGATCGGCAACCCGGCTTATCTGGCGACGGATGTTGGCCCCGTAATCGATGTGGCGGCTAAAGCGGCGCTTGAAAACCATATCGAGACCATGCGGGCCAAAGGGCATAAAGTGTTTCAGCCACGGTTGCTTGACGAGTCGGCCACGCGTGGTTTTGCTAATGGCACCTTCGTCTTGCCAACGTTAATTGAAATTGAATCGATCCATGAATTAAAGCATGAAGTATTTGGCCCGGTGTTGCATATTATCCGCTATCGCCGTCCGGCTCTTGAGCCCTTACTTAAGGCGATTAACCGAACAGGCTATGGCCTAACGCTTGGCCTACATACGCGGATTGATGAAACCATCACCTATGTCAGCGAAGGTGCGCGGGTTGGCAATCTCTACATTAACCGTAATATGATTGGTGCGGTGGTTGGCGTACAGCCATTTGGTGGCGAAGGTTTATCGGGGACTGGGCCAAAGGCGGGGGGGCCGCTTTATTTGCTACGTTTGTTGTCGCAACGGCCCTTGCAAGCATCCGCTAGGTTGCTGTGGCGGCAAGCTCCGCGCAACGAGAACTTAGTCGAGACGGCAACGACTCGTGCTGCGGTGGCGAGATTGACTGCATACCGTGATTGGCTGACCACCCAAAATGATACGCTGACTGCGCTGCGTTGCGAGCGCTATTTAAAACACATCATCGTTGGTTCGACCTTTATCCTACCTGGCCCAACGGGCGAAGAAAACACCTATTCGCTGAAGTGCCGCGGGACCATAAGGTGCGAGGCAGCGACGCTAAGCGGAGCGCGCGCACAACTGGCTGCCGCGCTAGCTACGGGCAATCATGCGCTGTTTGCCTCAGGCAGCGCGCAGCATCATGCTGACCCTAGTCACAATCCTCCTGATATGGCATGGGTCCAGATGCTTCCCGCCATCCTCAAGCACCATGTCAGCGTAGAACGCTCTCTTGAAGAGCCGTTTGATGCAGTACTATTCGAGGGGGAGCGGGCGCTGTTACAACCACTGGTTAAGCGCATTGCTGAGCGCCCGGGCCCGCTGATTGGCATACAGAGCGTGGCGACTGGAGCACTGGCTGCAAATGAAGACGATTACATCCTGGAGCAGCTTTTAAGCGAAAGCTCGGTTAGCCTTAACACAGCGGCCGCGGGGGGTAATGCAAGTTTGCTGATGATCACGTAATTGAGTTTAACGAAACTTAACCTGCATCTTTAAAACAGGCTCGGTGATAGACGAGCTAACATCGATTTGACCAAGCAAAACACAAGAGGGATCAATGGAAAGAATGATTAAGCAAGTAATCCGCATAATGCTAGCAGGGTCGTTTATGGGCACCGGCATGATGGCTTTTGCACAGTCCGTCGAGGAGGTAAAAATTGGGTGTGCGACACCGCTGACGGGGGCGCAAGCACATTACGGCCAAGATTTCCAAAATGGCATCATACTTGCGGTAGAAGATTTCAATGCAACTAAACCTACAATTGCGGGTAAGCCGATTCGGATTGTGCTTAATACGGCAGATGATCAGGCCGATCCCCGCACGGGTACTACCGTAGCGCAAAAGCTTGTCGATCAGGGCATTAAAGGGATGCTGGGTCATTTCAATTCGGGGACTACGATTCCGGCGTCTCGTATTTATGCCAATGCAGGCATTCCTCAAATCGCGATGGCGACTGCGGCCGAATATACCCAACAAGGTTTTAAAACAACCTTTCGGATGATGACTTCGGATACTCAGCAGGGGGCGGTGATTGGCGCTTTTGCAGTCAAACATCTCGGCTTTAAAAGGATGGCTATCGTTGATGATCGCTCGGCTTATGGTCAAGGTTTAGCGGATCAATTCGAAAAAGCCGCTAAAGCTGCGGGTGCCAAAATCATTGGCCGTGAATATAGCAGCGATAAAGCGGTTGATTTTAAAGGGGGTTCTAACCAAACTCAAGCGCGTTAACCCGCAAGCCATTTTCTATGGCGGCGCTGATGCACAAGCTGCACCGATGGTTAAACAGATGCAAGCGCTTGATATGAAAGCCGCATTGATAGCCGGCGAGATGGTTAAATCAGATGCTTTTTTAAGGCTTGCCGGGAAAGCTGCAGAAGGTACGGTGGCCTCATTGGTGGGGCAATCGCTTGACGAAATGCCAGGCGGTAAGGAATATGCTGATAAATATAAAAAACGTTTTAACGAAAATGCGCAAACCTATTCGCCTTATGCCTATGATGGCGCGATGGCAATGTTTAATGCAATGAAAAAAGCTGACTCAACCGAGCCGGCAAAATATTTACCTTGGCTGGCTAAAACTGAAATGCCGTCAATCACCATGAAAATGCTCGCTTATGGTGCACGTGGCGATTTGCAGCATGGCGACATTACGATGTATAAAGTAGTGGATGGACAGTGGCAGGCATTGTCTAGTATTAAATAGAGCTTGCACCCTGTAAATGCTCACTGAGCAACTTGCCCGTATAGCATCGCGGGGCAAGTTGCCGAGAAGAAAAAATGAATCGTGGTGGTTAAGCCACTGCACACATTTTCTAAATTGCCACTACAATTACCCTATTTAGGCTAGTGCCAACTAACAGGAAGCGTAAGCCGCTTGACCTTTCCTGAGGCCAATGCAGTACCGGCCAAGATAGTCATGCATCCTACCCCCATAGAGGTGGTTAGCGGCTCTCCCAGAAAGCACACCCCCCATAATGTCCCGAAAATAGGAACCAAGAAAGCGACCGACATGGCATACGAGGCGCCGGCATGAGCGACGAGTCGAAAATACAGTAAATACGCGACACCGCTACACAAGATGCCAAGCGCGCCAACCGCATGCCATGTGCTGAGGGCAATCGGCTGCTCTGGCCAAGTGAGTAGCGCTAGCGGCAAGAGCGTGATGGCAGCAAAAAATTGACTGCTAAAAGCGACTACGCCTGGTGATACGGCGGCTAGTCGCTGTTTAGAATAATTTGCCGCAAAGGCATAAAGTAAAGTGGCGCTCAGTGCCGCCCCAATCGCGAGGATGAGGGGGACACTATGTTCAGTTGCATTTCCCCCTTCATGCATTCTGCTGACGACCAGGATGATGACCCCTGTAAGCCCGACCGCTAAGCCTAATATCTGTATTTTGGTCAGTGGCGTGCGTAGCCATAAATAAGCAATCAACGCACCCCAGAGCGGGGTCGTGGCGTTTAGGATCGAATCAAAGCCTGCGTCGAGCGTAAGCGTTGAATAAGCAAATAAACAAAACGGCACAGCAGAATTGGTGAGGCCTACAATAAAGAGGGGCCATATAAACTGGCGCAGGTGCGCGCGGGCCCGGGCGGTGTGTAATACCGGCAGCAGCACAAGCGCACCAATCCCAACCCGCAATGCAATCAGCGCAATTGGACCAAACTCAGGCGTGCTAATACGCATGAAGAGAAACGATGAGCCCCAAATAGCGGCCAAAATAATCAATTCGATGAGATTCACGATGGTATTAGACGCGCCATGTGGAGGTTTATTTTGTGGATGTTCCTGGACGGCGGATTAATCTCGGTGTGCCATCGGGGTCAGTGTGTCCATAGGCACAGGGCACGGTTTGCCATCGGAGTCAGTGTGCATGGCACGTGCACGGTAGCGCTGTGCCAGTAAAGAGCCTACCATTAACTGCATGGGATGAAACAACATTAAGGGCAGGATGGCGACACCTACTGTATAACCAGCAAAAACGATTTGTGCAATGGCAACCCCTGAGGCCAAGCTTCTTTGTGAGCCGCAAAATATAACGGCAATCTGGTCAGCTTGGCTAAAACCAGCAAGCTTGCTCAAAGATTTGGTGATGATCAGTGCTAGTGCGATCAGTACTCCATTCACAATGATCAGACCCACGAGAGAGCGTGGTGGCACCTGCAGCCACAAACCTTGTACCACCGCCTCGCTAAAAGCCGTATAAGCAACCAGTGGAATCGCGCATTGTTCAATCAATTTCAGAGTCCGCGTATTACGTTCAAAACATGCACTGAGCCAGGGGCGGGTAATTTGGCCGATGAAAAAAGGCACCAGCAACAGCAATGTGATTTGCTTCACGGCAGACAGCCATAACGTATTGCTGAACCCCTGTTGGCTAAGTAATAAGCTGGCAAGTAACGGTGTGATAAGGACGCCGATCAGATTTGAGGCCGGGGCAGAACATATCGCAGCGGCGACATTACCCTTGGCGATCGAAGTGAAGGTAATCGATGCCTGTACGGTAGAGGGCAGCATGCATAGAAACAAAACCCCCGTATATAAAGCTGGCGTGACAAGCGGTGAGAGAATGGGTTTGAGCGTGAAGCCAAGCAATGGAAAAATAATAAAGGTGCAACTGAAAATCAGCAGATGCACGCGCCAATGGGTGGCGCCAGCTAGCAATGTTGCGCGTGGCAATTTGGCGCCATGCATGAAAAACAGAATGCTAATCGCGATATTCGCAGCCCAACCAAAAGCCATGGTCGCTTCACCCCGGCATGGCAGTACATTAGCTAGGATAACTGCGCTGAGGATAGATACGGTGAGAAAATCGGGTAGAAACTTTGGGCGCATCATAGAGGGAAGTTAAATTGTCTTCGAGCTTGATTGTATTCGTCTTTTAAGCGTGTCACGAGTTCTGCTACAGAAGGGCTATTCTCTATCAAGCCGACGCCTTGACCGGCTCCCCAAATATCTCGCCACGCTTTGGCTTGGTTGTTGTCAAAAACCATCTTTGATTTGTCCGTAGTGGGCAATTGATCTGGGTTTAATCCAGCCTGAAGAATGCTTTGCCGAATATAGTTGCCGTGCACACCGGTAAAAATATTGGTGTAAATAATATCGGCTGCATTCGCCTCAATCAGCGCATTTTTATATTGATGGCTTGCATTGGCTTCCTGCGTAGCGATAAAGCGGGTGCCAATATAAGCAAAATCGGCGCCCATGGCTTGGGTCGCAAAAATAGCTTGGCCCGTGGTGATCGCGCCAGAAAGGACCAGTGGTCCCGCAAAAAAGCGCCGTACCTCGCCGACTAGTGCAAAGGGTGACAAAGTGCCGGCATGGCCACCTGCACCTGCTGCGACCAAAATCAAACCATCCACCCCAGCTTCTAGTGCTTTGTGCGCATGCCGAATACTGATTACGTCATGTAATACAATTCCGCCGTAGGCATGGACTGCGTCTATGAGCTCTTTAATTGGCTCGCGCAAGCTCGTGATAAAAATGGGCACCCGATGTTCAACGCAAACCCGTACATCGTCTTCAAGTCGCTCATTGGTGCTGTGTACAATCTGATTGACCGCAAGTGGGCCAATACACGCGTTAGGGTGTAACGCTCGGTAGCTATCAAGCGCTTGCTCAATGCTCGTAAGCCAAGTATCAAGCAAGCTAGCAGGCCGCGCATTTAATGCCGGAAAAGCCCCCACAATGCCAGCTTGGCATTGTGCCAGCACCAATTCTGGGTAGCTCACGGCAAACATTGGCGCTGCAATCACAGGCAGAACGAGGTTTTGCAAAACTGAGGGTAGAGCCATTACATTTCCGCTTTTGAGGAATCACGGCGCAGCGTGATTGATGTATTTGCTGGAAAGAACGCGTACTTTACACACCCGGCACAGCCTTATTTTTTAGAGGCTACCTGCAAACGCCCCAACGGATGCTGACCTTACGCTGAAGATTAAATTTCCATCCTTGGCCGGCGCGCGGCTTAAGCAGTTGCTAGCGAGAGCATAATCAAGCCGCACAGTCTGCATCAGCGCGCATCCCTAGCCGTGTGAGTAGAGCTCGGTCGGCTGCTGCTTGTGGGTTTGCCGTGGTTAACAGTTTTTCGCCGTAAAAAATTGAATTTGCACCAGCCAAAAAACATAACGCTTGTAACGCCGAATCCATCTGTTCGCGGCCAGCCGACAAACGCACCATCGCGCGTGGCATGGTGATACGCGCTACCGCAATCGTGCGCACAAATTCAAATGGATCTAGCGGCTCAGTGCCGGCTAACGGCGTGCCTTCAACTTGCACGAGATTATTAATCGGTACTGATTCTGGATAAGGGTCTAAATTAGCGAGTTGGGCAATCAGCCCTGCCCGTTCGCGGCGTGACTCACCTAGACCGACGATGCCGCCACAGCACACATTTATCCCCGCTTCGCGCACATGCTCAAGCGTATTCAGTCGCTCTTGATAGGTGCGAGTGCTGATGATCTGCCCATAAAACTCAGGGGAGGTATCCAAGTTGTGGTTGTAATAATCAAGGCCCGCGTCTTTAAGCGCTTGCGCTTGCGTTTCTTCGAGCATGCCTAGAGTGACACAGGTCTCAAGCCCTAAAGCTTTAACCCCGCGAATCATCTCCATCACAGGTGCCAGATGTCGCTCTTTGGGGCTGCGCCAGGCCGCGCCCATGCAAAAGCGGGTGGCGCCATGTGCTTTAGCCGCCTGTGCCGCTGCTAGCACTTCATCAAGGGGCATTAATTTATCGGCGTCAACGCCAGTATCATAGCGTGAAGATTGCGGACAATACGCGCAATCTTCTGGGCAGCCACCGGTTTTGATGGAGAGCAAAGTGGACAATTGCACGACGTTTGCATCGAAATGAGCGCGATGGGTTTGTTGCGCGCGAAACACCAAATCATTGAACGGTAGTTCATATAACGCAAGGATGTCGGCGATTTTCCAAGGGGCTGCGTTAGCCTCATTAGTCGCGCAAGCTAAAGGCGTCAGGGCCGTGGATGGAGCAGTGTGTTCCGCACAAGTCGCTTGTGTCATTTTTCCCTCTATCAAAGGCGCTTAGCGCAGAGCGCGAGCAGTGGATCAATATTTAAATGAAGCGCGGCGGCCGCAGCCGACGGAGATTCCAAATACGGAATTTTACCTAATAGTGGCGCGCTGTATTGCTGCTCAAAACGCATGCGCAGTGTAGCAATGTTTTCATCAAAGTAACGCATAGTTGGATCAATTTGATTGGCGACCCAGCCAATGAATGTAAGCCCGCTCGCACAAATCGCCGCGGCACTCAATAATGCGTGATTTAAACAACCAAGACGTAAACCCACCACGAGCACTACCGGCAGTTTTAACGCGCAAGCAAGATCGGCGGTATCATAATGGTCATCAAGCGGTACTCGAAAGCCGCCTACGCCCTCGACCACAACGCAATCGGCTGCTTGAGCTACTGTAGCATAACATTGTCTGATCTGCTCAATATCGAAGCGGATTCCTTCTTGCCTGGCGGCGAGATGCGGGGCACAGGCTTCTTTGCATAGGTAAGGCGTGGTCAAGGTACGTGGCAAGGTAACATTTGCTGCGTCCGCAAGAAAATCAGCATCTTCATTATGCCAAACGCCATTGCGGTATTCAGCGCCCGCTGCAATTGGCTTCATGGCGGCTGTGCGTAGACCGCGAGCGCCGAAGGCACTCAGTAATGCGGCCGATGTAAGCGTTTTGCCAATCTCAGTATCGGTGCCGGTAACAAAAAAAGAATAGGATAGATTCATCAAATTTCAGGGGCCAGTAATGCAGCGCTGAGTTGCTCAAGGTCGGCCGGCGAGTGATTCGCCGACAATGAAATGCGTAATCTTGACGCACCTGGTGCGACCGTGGGGGGGCGGATGGCAGGTACCCATAGTCCTTTTGCGTCAAGCTGCGCGGCGAGGGTAAGAGTCGGTGCATTCTCACCGATAATCAATGGTTGGATCGCGGTTATAGAATCGATTGATTGCCAATCGGTGTTCTGTAATAACGTGCGGGTTTGCGTGATCCGCTGTTGCAGCTGTTGGCGCCTGGTTTGCCCTTCGCTGCTGGCAATCAGAGCTAGGCTAGCAGACGCCGCGTGCGCGATAGCTGGCGGTGAGGCGGTGGTGAAAATATAGGGCCGTGCACGTTGTATCAGCCATTCAATGACAGTGTCGTGCGCAATCACAAAAGCGCCCGCTACGCCGGCCGCTTTACCGAGCGTGGCAACATAAACCAGGCGCGGTGAGTGTAGCCCAAATGCGGATACCGTTCCAGCGCCATGGCTTCCCAGTACGCCAAAGCCATGGGCATCGTCTACCACCAGCCAAGCCTGATATTTTTCAGCCAAAGCAAGCAGCTGATCAAGCGGTGCAATATCTCCATCCATACTGAAAAGAGCATCTGTCACAATCAGCTTCAACGGAGTTTTGCACGCGCTTAATAAAGTTTCAAGGGCGCTCGTATCTACGTGTGGATAGACTTGTACATTAGCCCGCGAGAGGCGTGCGCCATCGATTAATGAAGCGTGATTAAGGGCGTCCGAAAACAGGGTTGTCGTCGCTCCAGGGGAATTTGGGGCTGGGCTTGCGAGCGCAGACAGCGTCGCAAGATTGGCCATATAACCGGTGCAAAAATAGAGTGCGCGCGGCCTATCAATAAACCCACCCGCGAAGGCAGCAAGTTCATCTTCAAGCGCGGCATGGGCTCGTGAATGCCCTCCCAACAAATGTGAGCCGCCGCTGCCTACGCCATAACGCGTGGCGCCCTCGACCAAAGCCGCAATCAATTTAGGATGACTGGCCAGTCCTAAATAATCATTGCTTGCAAAGTTGACCATAGTCCGCCCATCAACCTGCATATGCGCGGCACAGCCTGTTTCAGTGCAGCGCCGTTGGCGGCGCAAGGCCTGTGCGTCAAGGTCCCGTAGATGGGTTAAAAGGGTCGTCAGGGATTCCATTTTTAGGCCTGTTCAGCGAGCACTTGCTCTAGCGTGGCGCAGGTACGTGCGGCCAGCAAGGTGATTTCCTCGCTAGATAAGATATACGGTGGCATAAGATATACCGTGTTGCCGATTGGACGTAGCAGAAGCTCGTTGTGCAAGGCAAGCTCAAAGAAACGACGCGCAAAAGTCGCCGGTGGCGTAGAGGTTTTGTTTGAATTCTTAGCAAGAGCCTTATCCGCAGTGGCGGTTTGGGGGATGACATCAAACGCAATAATTGTTCCGCAGCGGCGTAGATGGCGCACTTGCGGGTTGGCGGCTAGTGGTTCTAAAAGGCCGGCAAGCGTCTCTGATTTTGCGCGATTACGCGTCAGCACATCCTCTGTCTCAAACAAATCAAGTGTAGCTAGGGCGGCTCGACAGGCGAGCGGATTGCCGGTGTACGAATGTGAATGCAAAAAGCCGCGGGCGGTGTCATCGTCATAAAATGCAGCATAAATTGCCTCACGTGTTAGGACCGCAGATAGCGGCAAATAGCCGCCACTAATGCCTTTTGATAAGCACAAAAAATCAGGTTGGATGGACGCTTGTTCATAAGCAAAGAAAGTGCCGGTGCGCCCGCATCCGACGGCAATTTCATCGGCAATCAAATGCACTTCATAGCGATCGCATAGAGTCCGTAATTCGGCGATAAAGCATGGGTCATGCATGGCCATTCCCGCGGCGCATTGCACGAGCGGTTCAATGATGATTGCCGCGATATGGGTGTGCCGCGCTTCTAGTAATTCAGTTATGGCAGCAATGCTACGCCGAGCGACATCAGCGGCTGATTCACCGGCGCGAGCTTGACGTGCGTCGGGTGAAGGGGCAACATGCGCGTGCCGCAACAGCGGATCATATGCAGTCTTAAAGAGTGCCACGTCAGTGACGCCAAGTGCGCCGATGGTTTCACCATGATAGCCATTGGCGATGCAGACAAATTCCTGTTTGCTTGGGCGCATGGTATTACGCCAATAATGAAAGCTCATCTTCAACGCAATTTCGACAGCGGAGGCCCCATCAGAGGCAAAAAAGGCATGACCCAGCACGCCTCCTGTCAGAGCCGATAAGCGCTCTGCCAATTCAATTGCGGGCGCGTGGGTGCAACCTGCCAGCATGGCATGCTCAAGGGTATCAAGTTGCGCTTTGATCGCATCATTGATGTGCGCATTGGTATGGCCAAACAGATTGACCCACCATGAGCTAATGGCATCAAGATAGCGCTGTCCATCAACGTCGTATAACCATGCACCTGCGCCGCGTGCTAGGGGCACCAGCGGTAGTTGCTCATGGTGCTTCATTTGCGTGCAGGGGTGCCAGACGGCGCGTTGACTGCGCGTAATCCATTCGTTTGAAAGTTTCATCTTGCCAGTATTCATCAGGTTTTTAATTATAGGTGTAGTGTATCGTGTTGAACTCGAGGCTGATTTTATAACCCTAGCTTTGCTGGCGTAAAGAGCGTAGTAAAAAACGTGCTGGATCGAGCGCGTCGATGAGTGAGCGTTCAAGCGGCATCGGCTCGCCATCAAGTTGCGAGGCAATCAACTCTGCACCAAGCGTGGCCCACAGTAAGCCACGAGAGCCATAGGCAAATGCGCCAAATAAACCGGGTGCGCGTGGCATGTCTGGTAAATGAGCACTGATAAATTCAGCGGCATGCCTTTGCGTCGTAGCTTCATCGGCTAAAGCGCCGATGAATGGCATGCGGTCGCTGGCCACGCACCGGAAGGCAACATGTCCGGCCAGTTTATATGGATCAAAGCAGCCGGCTAACGACGGTGCAAGCCGCGCTAATTGGTTGAGGTTGTGTTGATGACTCTCGATGGATGGCGTGGGATTGGGGTCATCGAAATCATAACTAGCGCCGGTGAGCATACTGCTTGAGGTTAAAGGGGCTAGGTAGCCATTGCCAGTGACGGGCAGATGTAAATTCGTAGAGGGTGGGACGATTGCCGTAGCAGCAGCATCGGCGGCCTTGCTGGCGTCGCTCGCGGGTGTTGGCAGTACCGATAATTGACCGCGTATGCAATGGGTTGGCGCATAACGTAAACCGGCAAGGCGGGCGGCATCGTTTGCATTCGCTAAGATGGCGACGGGTGCGGCGACGATGCTGCGGCCAGTTTCGTCCAATGCGTGCCAGAGATTGTCACGATAAACCAGTTGCTTGATTGACGTGCCGAAATATCGCGTAACCGCTGTGTTCGCCGCGATCAGTTGCGCCTGGCATAGTGACGCGGGGTTGAGCCAGCCCCCTTTAGGGAAATACCAGCCACCTTGCGTCAGCTCAAGCCCCGCTAGCGCGCTGGCTTCAGCGCGGGTGACAGAACTTACCATTTCTTTTGGATACGCTAAATGCTCGAGGGTTGCTCGCATTGCATCGAAGGCAGTCTTGTCTGCTGCGATTTGTATTAAGCCGGTGGCGCGCCAGATAAATTTCTCGATATGGCTCAGCGCTTGCCAGCGCTGCAACGCATACAGAAAACCTGCGCGCGAGGCGCGGGCGGCGATATTGTCATCGCGTGAAATGAAAGGGTGAAACACGCTGACAGGATTGCCGGAGGCACCGGTGGCGCAGGTTTTGCCTTGTTCAATTAATGATACATGCCAGCCGCGTGCTGCTAGCCGCTCAGTCAGCGCGCAGCCGGCGAAACCGGCGCCAATCACAAGCGCATGCCGCTCGGGTACAGCATAGGCGGTGGGTGGCTCATGCCGCCGGACACGCCAGCGAGGCGTGAAATGGCCAACTAACATTTTGCGCTTCATCCAAAAGCCTTGCGCCTTATGGACTTCAAAACCTGCTGCGGCAAGTCCTTGAAGTACCGCGCCTGCCGTCGTATAGGTGGCGAGTGTTGCGTTTTGGGTTGCGAGGCGGGCAAGCGCTTTGAAAATAGAGGCGTTCCACATCTCTGGGTTTTTTGCCGGGGTAAAACCATCCAGATAAAATGCATCGGCGCGCAACCATAGCTGTGGCAGTAAATCGCTAATATCTCCTAAAGCCAAGGTGAGGGTGACACGCCCGTCCTCAAACTCTAAACGATGCAATCCTGCGGTCAAAATAGGCCATGCCTCACACAACTGCTTAGCAAGGGGGGCGAGCGTAGAGAAAATAGGACGCCGATACAGCGTATGTAAATCCTCGAGCGTAAACGGATGTTTTTCAATCGAGACAAAATGCAAGCGAGCGCAACGCGCAGGATCATCGCGCCAGGCCGCCCACGTTGCGAGAAAGTTGACGCCAGTGCCAAAGCCTGTTTCAACAATTGAAAAAATCTGTCGCTCCGCCCAGCGGGCGGGAAGCGTATTGCCCGCAATAAATACATGCCGCGCTTGCGCCAGCCCACCTGCTGCGCTGTGATAAATATCGGAGAAGGCAGTTGAATAGGGCGTGCCGTCTTCAAGTAATGTGAGTGAGGCCGGGATAATAGGCATTTTAAGGTGAGATCTGAGTGTTAGGTGCTCGTTTAGCGTAGCTTTTGCGCCCAAATTCTCTGATTTTTGTGGTCTGAAAGTGGCTGGTTAAACAAAAAATCGCAAAAAACGTTGGCAAAAACCAACGTTTACCTTTTATTGGCAATGGTTTGCGGCAAGATTGAGATGCGGCTTGATACACTGTACCTGCTTTGTGGCGGCGCTTGTAAATTGTTTTAAAGCCGCCCCAGCATTAGGTTTATGGCGCTTTAGGCCGGAGCATGCTATGTTACGTTGACGCTGTTGTCGCAAAAAAATGCGCTGCAGTGGCACTATCGTCAGTACTTCTGAGCTGGGCGATATGCTGTCTGTTTTAACCCAACTGTGAAAGGAATTTTATGAATAAGCAAGAATTGATCGATGCTATTGCCTCAAAAACGGAAGCTAGCAAAGTCTCCATCGGCGAAATCTTGAGCACCTATGTGGAATTAGTTAAAAAAACGGTAGCGAAAGGAGACTCGGTCGAATTAGTCGGTTTTGGTAAATTTTCTTCAGGCAAGCGCGCAGCGCGTGAAGGGCGTAATCCAAAAACCGGTGAGAAAATCAAAATCGCCGCAACCAAGACCGTTAAATTCACCGCCGGTAAAGCATTTAAAGAAGCGGTTAATGGCAAGGCAAAGAAGTAAAGTAGTTGGTTACGCTAGACCCGCTGCAAGCGGGTCTTTTAGTATTCGTTCGTGGTGTTTTATTAAAAGTTTTTTTAGTTGGCATTCAATGCGGCGGCAGGGGGATGCCCCAGCGAGCCAGAATTTTTATAATTTGGCTCGAATATTTGTCGCGATGCACTGGCGTTTCAGAGTGGTAGGCGCCAATGGCTTGCCAAGTATTACCGTGTTTATTCATCTTTTGGCGCAAATGCCAAGCTGCAATATAAACGCTGGCGCAAGGTTCCATCAAAGTGTTAGATGAAATGCCATATCCCGATAGCGCTGAAAGATGGATTGAATTAATTTGCATCAAGCCGTAATCGGTTGAGCCATTATGGTTTTTGCGTACGGCGTTAGGACGATTGCGCGATTCTTGCCAGGCGATGGCGCGCAAAATGATTGGATTCACATGTTGGTAACGCGCTGCGTCGTCAAAACAATCGGCGTGCGCTGGCAATGTAGTATACGTGCCAATAAGAATGAGTGAGTAAATAATCGGCTTTAGCATTCCGTTACCCGGTTTTTGGCTTAATAGCATAATAATAGGCTGCTGTGCAGTGTGTCGCATCGATGCGTACCGTAGCCTATATGAACGAAATTATCTGAGAAATTGTATTGTAATGCGTTATCTAATTTATGTTCTTTTTGCTGCATGGCTCGTGATTCAGCCTGCGCGGGCCCAAGTTACGCTGAATTTTGTGAACGCGGAAATTGATCAGATTGCTAAAGCGATCGGGGCGGCCACGAATCAAACCATTATTGTTGACCCGCGCATTAAGGGGCAACTTAACTTGGTGTCCGAGCGCTCGGTAAGTGCGGCGCAAGCGCTGAAAACGCTGCAATCGGCGCTGCGTATGCAGGGTTTTGCCTTGGTGCAGGATCATGGTGTGCTAAAAGTCGTGCCGGAAGCCGATGCGAAGCAGCAGGGCGTGCCTGTTTTTATCGGCAATACACCGCAGGCAAAAGGCGACCAGGTCATCACGCAAGTCTTTCAGCTACGCCATGAAGCCGCGAGTAGCTTGGTGCCTGTATTGCGTCCGCTAATTTCCGCCAATAATACAATTACTGCGTATCCAGCAAATAACACGCTAGTCGTGACCGACTATGCCGATAATGTACGGCGTATTGCAAAGATCATCGCCGGAGTTGATACAGCGATTGGCCGCAATATCGAAGTGGTGCCACTGAAAAATGCCAATGCCCTTGACCTTGCTACACAATTACAGAAAATATTAGATCCGGGTCCAGTTGGCAGCGCCGACGCCACGCTAAAAATGTCAGTGCTAGCAGATTCGCGCACCAATTCGTTGATTTTGCGCGCCTCTAGCCAAGCACGGATGAAAGCGGCAAAACAACTGGTTGCAAAACTTGATTTACCGACGCAAGAGCTTGGCAATATTCATGTGGTGCCACTGCGCAATGCCGATGCAGTCGAGCTTGCTCAAACTTTGCGTGGCATCTTGGGTGAAAAAGGGGGCGCTGCCTCAACCGCCAATAGCGCGCTGAATTCATTTAATTCGAGTGACGGCGGGTTGAGCGGTATGGCCAGCGGCTCCACCGGCATGTCTGGCATGCCTCCTTTGCCAACGGGCAGAGGCAGTAGTGCTGCGCGCAGTCGATCGGGCGCCCAGGCAAGCTCATTGGGCAATCCATTCGGCAGTTCAGTCAGCGGTGGCGCGAGCGATAGCCGCGACACGGGTTCAGCCAGCGGCATGATTCAGGCCAATGCCGCGACTAATTCACTCGTTATCACCGCCTCAGAGCCGGTTTACCGGAACTTGCGTAGAGTGATTGATCAACTCGATACGCGCCGCGCTCAAGTGTATATAGAATCATTGATTGTCGAGGTTTCATCGGGCGATATGGCCCGCTTTGGGATTCAATGGCAGGCTGTGTTGAATATGGGTGGAACGAATGCCTTATTTGGCGGCGCTAATTACACCATGGACAAAGATCCAGGGACCAATATTGTCAAACTGGCAACCAGTCCTTACTTGGCGACAAAAGATCCACGTGCGTCGCTGGTTTCTCCAGCAGAAGGGTTGAATATTGGTTATCTGCGCAACTATGGCAAATTTTTAGGGTTGGGTGGGTTGTTACAAGCGCTAAATTCGCTCGGCAACACGAATGTGCTGTCTACGCCTACGATGGTCACTCTGGATAATGAAGAAGCGAGAATTGTCGTCGGCCAGAATGTTCCTATTTTGACTGGCGCCTATTCGCAAGCGGCTGGGGCGAATCAAGCCATTGCGCCTTTTCAGACTTTTGAGCGGCAAGATGTGGGCGTGACGCTACATGTGAAGCCTAAAATCACTGAAGGGGGGGTGATTCAGTTGCAGATTTATCAGGAGGACTCTGGCGTGGCCGCTAATTCCTATGATAGTTCAGGTGGGGTGACGCTGAATAAGCGAGCAATCCAATCGACCGTCCTGGCGGATGATGGCCAGATCATCGTGCTGGGGGGGCTATTGCAAGATAAATATAGCGATGGCAATTCTAAAGTGCCGGTGCTTGGCGATATACCTTTGCTTGGATCTCTCTTTCGCTATGAAGGCAAAAGGCGCGAAAAGACAAACCTGATGGTATTTCTACGCCCGGTGATCATTCGCAATGCACAAGATGCGCAACGTGTCTCGCTTGATCGTTATGACTATATGCGCGCCCAGACGACACATTTTGGCACGGATAATTGGCTTGTGCGTGATCAAAATACGCCCGTGATGCCAGGCGCGCCGTTGCCACTTAGCGAGGGAGGCGTCGCTGCTCCCGCGCTTGGCCCCCAACAACGAAGCGTTCCCCCATCGGCTCACCAAGCGGAGGCTTCTTCTGCCTTAGGGGTGCCGCCTAAGGCTCGCTGGCTCAATGATTTACCCGGCATGGATGAGGCTGGGACGCGGCCGTGACAGTCTCAGATACTCGGTCACACGAGCCGGCTAAACCTGAAAAAGTTTCTCAAATCCAGTGCGATAAACAAATTGGGATAGAAGTGTGGATCAGCAATTAGCTGCACAAGCCAATGGGCAACCAGGGTTTGCCCGCGAAGCTCCGTCGTCTTTGGTGGCGCGGATGATACCCTATGGTTTCGCTCGGGCCGGTCAAATTTTGGCTGCGCATCAACATAGCGACAGCCTTGAAGTTTGGATTAGCGAGCGCACGCTAGCGAGCTCATTGGCTGAGGTGGCACGTCAATTTGGCGCTTTGCGCCTTGTCCGTTTGGCGGCCGACGAGTTGGTGCAAGCCATTAACCGTGCTTATGCGCTGCAAGATGGAAGCGCGGCGCAAGTCGTGGGTGAGGTCGAAGGCGAAGTCGATTTATCTCGGCTAATGCAAGATATCCCTGAGGTTGAAGATCTGCTTGAATCGGAAGATGATGCGCCGATTATCCGCATGATCAATGCCCTATTTACGCAAGCCGCGCGAGAAGGGGCCTCGGATATTCATATTGAACCTTTCGAGAACGCCTGCGTGGTGCGGTTTCGCATCGATGGTACCCTGCGCGATATAGTGCGCCCGCAGAAAGCATTGCATGGCGCGTTGATTTCTCGCATTAAGATTATGGCCCAGCTTGATATTGCCGAAAAACGGCTGCCGCAAGATGGTCGCATCACCTTACGGGTCGCCGGACGGCCCGTCGATGTGCGGGTTTCGACCCTGCCGACTGGGCATGGTGAGCGCGCTGTATTGCGTTTGCTTGAGAAAGATGCGCAACGGCTGAATCTCGATACGCTTGGCATGGCCGCCACGACGCAAGTGCAATTCGATAAATTAATCGCCCAACCGCATGGTATTGTGTTGGTCACGGGTCCGACCGGCTCAGGCAAAACCACCACTTTATATGCGGCGCTATCGCGGCTTGAGACCGCTAGCACCAATATCATGACAGTTGAAGATCCGATTGAGTACGATCTGCCCGGGATTGGTCAAACGCAGGTTAATGAACGGATTGGCATGAATTTTGCGCGTGCCCTTCGCTCGATCTTACGACAAGACCCTGACATTATTATGATTGGCGAAATTCGAGACCTTGAGACAGCGCAGATCGCGGTGCAAGCCTCGTTGACCGGGCATTTAGTGCTGGCCACGCTACACACCAATAATGCCGCCTCAGCGGTCACCCGGCTAACGGATATGGGCGTTGAGCCCTATTTACTTGCTTCCAGCTTGCTAGGCGTGCTGGCGCAACGGCTGGTGCGCTGCTTATGCCACACTTGCCGGCTCGAACGTGCTGATGGTTGGCATGCATCTGGCTGTGAACAATGTGGCCAATCGGGTTACCAAGGCCGGCGTGGCGTCTACGAACTGTTGGTACTCGATGATGCCATCCGCGCACTGATTCACCAGCAAGCCGCCGACATTGAATTGCTAGCAGCGGGGCGGGCGAATGGGATGCGTACCTTGCGTGAAGATGCGCAACGCTGGCTAGCAACAGGCGCGACCTCGCTTGAAGAGGTGATCCGTGTTACCGGCGAATAGTGCAACCGCATTAAAACTCGTTCAATCCATCAAGATATAAGGTAGTCTGCCAATGCCGGCGTTTCGCTTTGAAGCCATTGACTCATCTGGCAAAACACAGCGCGGTGTGCTGGAGGCGGATAGTGCACGAGCTGCGCGCAGCCAGTTGCGTTTGCAGGCGCTCACCCCGCTTTTGGTTGAATCAGCCAGCAGCCGCACGCGCAGTGCGCGCCATGAGCGGCTTGCCTTCGGGCGCCGTTTATCGCAGCGCGAGCAAGCGATTTTCACTCGCCAGCTTGCCAGCCTATTGACCGCCGGTTTGCCGCTCGATGAAATTCTCGGCGTGCTGGCTGAGCAGGCCGAGCGTGATTATGTGCGTGAATTGGTCGCGGCGATTCGGGCTGAAGTGTTGAGTGGGCAGTCGCTAGCAGGTGCCTTGAGCATACACCCGCATGATTTTCCGGATATTTATCGGGCCTTGGTTTCCGCCGGCGAGCAAACTGGCAAGCTCGATATCGTGTTGGCACGCCTTGCGGACTATATTGAACAACGCAATACGTTACGGCAAAAAATTCAATTGGCCTTTACGTATCCTGCGATTGTAACGCTAGTCGCTTTTGGCATTGTCGCGTTTTTACTAAGTTATGTGGTGCCGCAGGTTGTGAGCGTATTCTCCAGTACTAAACAGCAATTACCGTTATTAACGGTGGCGATGCTGGGGTTGTCCAATTTCGTTAAGCAGGGCTGGTGGGGGATGCTGATAGCAGGAGGGCTGATAAGCTGGCTGTTAAGACGTATTTTACGCCAGCCAGGTCCCCGGCTGAGCTTTCATCGTTGGCTCTTGGATCTGCCGCTGCTCGGCAAACTCGTGCGTGGTTATAACACCGTACGTTTTGCCAGTACGCTGGCCATCTTGACCGCAGCTGGAGTACCTATTTTACGGTCGCTGCAAGCAGCTAGCGAGACACTGAACAATCTTGCCATGCGTCAAAATATTGACCAGGCAACGGTGCGGGTGCGTGAAGGCACGTCTCTCTCGCGCGCACTGGCGGGCACGCATACCTTTGCCCCGGTGCTGGTCCATTTAATCCGCGCTGGTGAAGCGACTGGCGATTTGACGGCGATGCTTGAGCGTGCAGCGAGTGGCGAAGCCGCTGAGCTTGAGCGCCGGACTCTATTTTTAACGAGTTTGCTGGAACCGCTGCTGATTCTGGCGATGGGCGGCGTGGTGTTAATGATTGTGTTGGCAGTGATGATGCCGATTATTGAATTAAATCAAATGGTGGGGTGATGATTAGCGCACATAAATAGTCGGCGACTCGGTTGCTGCAGGTAAAAATACTTCGCTTTTAATGCCGCTTTGCTCAATAATAACTGAGTGCGCGCGGACTTCGTTAAGGCGTGTGTTTTGATCAATTGGCTGGCCAACAGAAATCGCCCGTAGGGGTTTGCCCGCTTGCCCGATAATGGCGGCAGCGCCGCCCTCTTGCAGGGCGAGCACACCGGTCAATTGAAAATCGCTACGGACTGAATTAGCTTGTCCTCCAAATAGCTGGTTGGCATAATCGACTTTTACCGGTGCCCGGCTCGCGCTGGCAGCCGGTAGAGGAGTGGTGTGGCGGGAGTTCAACGTAATGAACCAATACGTTGATGTTGCACAGAAAAGCGCAAATAGCGCGAGTGAAGTAATCCGTACTAAAGCGGAGCTTTGAATAGACATCATGAAAAAAGGTAATAAAAAGCATTAATTAGGAACAGTATAGTGAGTTTACCGCTGTATTGGGTTGAGTGTTTTATTTTTGAGGGTTGGAAATAGTTATGATGAATTGGAGCATGCGCGATTACCCAAATAGGGCAAGCGCTTTAAGCCGCGTTTTACCTTCTCAGCGTGGTTTTACTTTAATCGAACTCATGGTTGTCATCGCGATTCTGGGGATTCTTGCTGCCTTGGTCGTGCCGAAAATCATGAGCCGTCCAGATGACGCGCGCCGGATTGCGGCAGTACAAGACATTCAAACGATCGCGCAGGCGCTTAAACTTTATCGTCTCGATAATATCCGTTATCCAACGCAAGAGCAGGGGTTGCGCGCTTTGATCGAGAAACCGTTAACCGACCCAGTACCCAATAATTGGAAAGATGGCGGTTATCTAGAACGTTTGCCAAACGACCCTTGGGGTCATCCGTACCAATATCTCAATCCTGGCGTGCATGATGAGATCGATATTTTTAGCTATGGAGCCAGTGGCTCGTCAGCGAATGATGGGAGCGAGATTGGCTCGTGGCAATAGTTTGGCTAATATGCGGCCCGTATGCATAGCGAGGGGGTTCACCCTGCTCGAAATGCTGGTGGTGCTGGTGATTGCTGGCTTGCTGATTTCTTTGGCGGCTTTATCCATTAGCCGTAACCCGCGCACCGAGCTTGCCGAAGAGGCGCAACGTCTGGCCTTATTGCTTGAGTCGGCGGCGAATGAAGCGCAAGTTCGGGGGCAGTCAATTGCCTGGGAGCCCGTGTCAGGAGGATATCGTTTCCTGATACAGGTGGAAAAAGACTGGCGGGTGTTGCGCGATGATCTATTTGCCCCCCGTCAATGGCGTACCCAACTCAACGCTATAACGATTCGTTATTCGGGTGGACAAGAACTCGCCGAACGGGTCATATTCGGTACGGAAAGCATTGATATCGCCGTCACCGTGACACTTTATGCAAATGCCGCACAGCTTAATGTGGTGAGCAATGGCAATGGCCGTTATGAAGTGCAAGAAAACAAAATATAGCGCTTACGTCGCTGGTTTTACGATGATTGAAGCACTTATTGCGCTCACTATTATCGCAATTGCACTGGCGGCATCATTGCGCGCAGCAGGGAGTTTGGCGCTGGGCGGGCGCGAGTTGCATGATCGACTATTGGCGGGTTTTAGTGCCGATAATGTACTTGGGCAGCTGCATCTAGAACGTGCTTGGCCACAGTTGGGCGCGATAAATTTTGCTTGTCCCCAGGGGGATGCCGCTTTTATCTGCATCCGCACCGTGTCGGCGACTCCCAATCCGAGTTTTCGACGGGTCGATGTGGTGGTGAAGCGGCCGGGGCTTAACAGTGAACTGGTGCATTTGATGACGGTGGTGGCGAATGAAACGCAACGGCCGTTGTAAGTATCAAGCAGGCTTCACGCTGATCGAATTACTGGTCGCCATTACCATTCTTGCGTTGGTTGCCGTGCTGTCCTGGCGTGGCCTTGATCAAATTGTGCGAACGCGCGATGTGGTGACCGTATCGATGGCAGAAGAACGCGCGTTGGCGCAGTTTTTTGACCAGGTGGGAATTGATGTGCGGCAAGCAGTGCTGGAGCGGGAGATTGGTCAGTCGCCGGTGGTTTTTGGTGGGGGGCAGTTGCAAATTGTGCGCCAGCTTAATTTGTCTGGGCAGGCGCCGCGTTTACAAGTCGTGCGTTACCACGTGCCGCAAGGGCGAGTAGTGCGTACAGCTTCGCCTCCTTTGGCAACACTTGGGCAGTTGCGCGCAGCGCTGGCTGCGGCTGCCGACATAGAAGGCTGGAGCGTGGTAGAACTCATGAGTGGAGTGGTTGCGGTGAATCTGCGCGCCTGGGTGCCACAACTAGGTTGGACGGCCAATATGCTCGATGTGCAAGCCGCTTTAAATAAAAATTTAAGGCAGTTGACTGGGTTGCGAGCGCCTAACGCGCCGCCTGCGCGGAGCATAACCGGCATTGAATTGAGTGTGCGTGTGGTGAACGCACCGCACCCGCTCACCCGAATTTTATTGGTCGGGGAGTAAAGATTTGCGTACCGCTCTCCTCTATCCTTCTGCTTATGTTGGCCTCAATCGTGTCCGCGGCGCAGCCATGATTACGGCTCTTTTTGTCGTGACGTTGTCGGCGATGTTGGTGTCCGGCTTGCTATGGCGGCAGCAGATTCAAATTCGCCGCATCGAAAATCAACAGATGATACTGCAGGCCCAGTGGGTGCAGCGCGGCGCGCTTGATTGGACGCGCTTTATCTTGCGCGCGGCAGCAGATACTTCGCCGATTGATTATCTCGGTGGCATTTGGGCGGTGCCTATTGCACAGACGCGGCTATCCGATTTACTTGGGCGAGCCGGGGCCGCGGGCGAGGCATATGGGCAAGACACGTATTTATCCGGTTCGATTGAAGATGCGCAGGCGAAATTCAATCTACGGAATTTGGTGAAAATGCTCCGGCCCGGACAGTTAGTCTTAGATGGTGTGCAGATTGCCAGCTTTGAGCGTTTGTTAGCCATCCTCAATTTAAAGCCAGAGTTGGCAAAGGTGGTCGCTTTGCAACTGCGCGCGTCGCTGTTGCATTCAGGGCAGCTTTTTTCAGAGCGAGCAAATCCTAAGCTAAAAATCTCAGTGGCCAGCGATAACCTAGAGAGTCAAGCATGGCCAGTAAATTCGGTGGCGGGTTTGCTCGATATACCCGGTTTTACTGTAGAAATTGTCGAGCAGCTCAAACCATTTGTTACGGTCTTGCCGCAGCCCACCACGGTCAATGTGAATACGGTGAGCGCTGAAGTATTGGCAGCCATGATTCCAGATTTTGAGGTGACAAAGGCGCACATGTTGTTAGCCTTGCGCGAGCAGGTTTTTTTTGTCAACACAGGCGATTTTACGAACCGTTTGCGCACGATTGCAGGGCCGCAGCTTAAGTTTGAGCCGAGCCAATTTGACGTAAAAACAAATTTCTTTGTCATCCATGGGCATGTTCAGTATGATCGCGCACTACTATTGCGCGATGTGTTAGTGTACCGCCACAGTGCAACGCATAGTACACGCATCATTAGTATGCGTGATGCGATATGATTATTTTGCGAAAGGGATCAACGTTTTGACGACACTCGTGGTTCAATTACCCGCCCGCGACCCAGCGCTCAGTCCTGCGCAATGGCAGTTGCCGGCTTTGCCATTTATGCTTTTTGACCGGCGCGACCGCGTCTTACGCGCGGGTAAATCATCCGTCGCGCTCCTGCCTAAAGCACGGGCAACGGTCTTGCTGGTTGCCGCACGCGATCTACTTATGTTAACTGTGGCGCTTGCGCCACTGAAGGGTGCTCGTTTACGACAAGCCTTACCCAATGTGATCGAGGAGTATTTAATCCAAGATCCGCAAGCCTGTCATATTGCGCTTGACCCTACTATGGTAGTGGGCAGCAATCAGCGCGTGCTGGCAACGGTTGATCGTGCCTGGTTTGGTTTTGTCTATGAAGCTTTTATCGAGGCCGGACATCGCGGCTTACGCGCGGTACCGATTACGCGTTGTTTGTCTGTAGAAGGTACGGTAGCAGTTGAGGCCACGGTTGCGGGTGCCGTAGATAAAAAAGCCGCGTCTTTATTCGCCCTCATCATTGGGCGCCCTGAATCGATCGCTGCAGGCGTGCCGTCGGATAGCGCAGCGCCCTGGGTTGAACTTGCTTTGGTCCGTGACGGACAGGGCGAAGGTCTGATGGTCCCGCTGGATGCGTTAAACGATACGCTAAGTGCGCTGGCCGCGGACGCACCGCTGGCCTTATATCGGCTCACCGACGTGCCAGGCGCGCCATCCCCTACGGCACTGCCGTTACGGTATGCGGATAAGCCGTCACTCTCCTTTGAGGTATTGGCGCGGCAAGCGCTAACCTGTCCCTTTAATTTGTGCCAATTTGAATTTGCAGAGCAATCATGGCGCCCCAGGCGCGGTACCTTAAAGCACTGGCTTTTGCCATTTGGCTTAGCAGTCGCAAGCTTAATGGCGGCGGTGATTGGCGCTAACCTACAGTGGCTGTTGTTGGCTCGGCAGCAAACCGCGTTGAGCGCGCAGCACATTGAAGTATTACTGAGTGCTTTTCCAAAAACCACGGTAGTACTGAATCCCCCTCAACAAATGACGCGCCAACTCGATGCTTTGCGGATCGCCGCTGGCGAGCTTTCGCCCGCTGATTTTTTAAGCCTAGCGGAGGGGCTTGCCCGCTCGCTCGGGACGATACCTGCTGAGGCGATTGTGCAGTTGGATTATCGTAACCGTCTGCTTGAGGTGGGCTTTAAGCCCACGGCAAAGATTGATGAAGCCTTTGCGCAACGGCTCGCTACTCAAGGGCTCGAAGGACATTTTACACAAGGCAAATGGATGATTAGGGGGCGTGGATGAAAAGTATTCTGACAACGCTTTGGAGTGATTTTTGGAGTGAGCGTAACCCCCGCGAAAAAACCTTATTAACCGCATTAGGAACGGTATTGGGCATGGTTTTGCTGTATAACCTGCTGTGGGCGCCTGCGCGCACAAGCAGCGCCCGGCTTATGGCGACACTGCCGATCATGGAGCGCGAACTAGCGCAGATGCAAGAACAAGCAGGGCAAGCGCGTGAGTTGGGGCGTATCTCAGCCAATCTGACGCCGATTAACGATAGTTTGCGCGACGTCCTGATCGCTTCGCTAGCGCAACGTAGCATCGCCAATGCACAGATCTCGGTGCTGAATGGCGTGGTGCAAATTAAGTTGACAAACGTTCCCTTTGCAGATGGGATCGGCTGGCTTGATGAAATACGCAAACGATACAAGTTGCAAGTCGCTGAAGCTCATGTGACCAGCCTTAACGAAGTAGGCCAAGTGAATTTTACGATGTTGTTGCAAACGCCGGTTGCGCGTTAATTTCATGCGTTCATTATTGCAAAAATCCAAAAAGGCGCTGCCATGGAGCCTGGCCGCGCTGGTTTCAATTATGCTCATGGTGCTGGTGCTCTTGCCGGCGGCTTGGTTTTCACCGTTCGTGGCGCAAGCCACAGGGGGGCGCGTCAGTTTAGCGGCTCCGGCCGGCTCGCTATGGCATGGCTCTGCCGTGCTGATGTTAGCGGCTGGGCCGAAAGCGAGTGCGCCCACCGCGTTAGCGGGGCGCATTGAGTGGCATACAGCATTCTGGCCGCTCTTCAGGGGCAAAGCGAAAATCTCACTACACGCTAACGAGGCAATGTCCGAGGCGGTCCAACTCATCATAACACCGCGTGGCGCGACCCTTTCCGCTGGACGTTTAGACGTACCTGCAAGCTTATTGGCCGGCTTGGGCGCGCCATTTAATACCTTTAACTTGCAAGGTGAAGTGCGACTGCAATGGAGCGATTGGCGCCTTTTAGAAAATAAGCCATTTGGCCAAATTATATTGAACTTAAACAACATGTCATCGCGGGTTTCACGCGTGAAGCCGTTGGGCTCATACCGGGTTGTGATGCAAGCACTAGGCCGCGACGCTACGCTTGAGCTAACGACAACCCGAGGCCCGCTTCTGCTTGATGGACGTGGCCAGTGGGCCAAACAAAAGTTTTCTTTTCGGGGTACGGCCCAAGCAGAAGCGACCGAACGTGAGAATTTACGCACTTTGCTCAATTTGCTCGGTAATCGTATTGAGCGTGACGTATACGGGTTGGTTCTAGATCTCTAATTAAAGCATTAAAAAAGTCTTGGGTAACAAAATGCAAGCATTTAAAAAATGGTGGCCTGTTGTTGGGCCTTCCTCTTTAATCAGATTGATCTCTCACATTACGTTATGCACGGCGATTGGGCTAGTAACGAGTGGCCTAAGCAGTTGCGCCGTGGGCCCTAACTATACCCGCGCCATGCTGGCTGTACCTGAAAAATTTAAGGAGGCGCCTGCTGGCTGGAAAATTGCGCAGCCGGCGGATCAATTTGAGCGCGGCGCATGGTGGCAAGTATTCAATGATCCACAGTTAAATACGCTCGCTGACAGAGTTGAGATCTCAAATCAAACCGTGGCGGGCTATGCGGCCGCTTATCAGCAAGCCCGCGCCTTGGCGGCTCAAGCGCGCGCAGCTTTTTTACCCAAAGTGGGCATCGCAGCAGACACGACGCGTTGGCGCACACCATCGCGCAACGCGAACGGTTTGAGTGCTGTGAACACGGCATACTCATTATCGCTTGATGCATCTTGGGAGCCTGATTTGTGGGGTACGCTACAGCGTACAAAGAGCGCTGAAAATGCCCAAGTGCAAAGTGCTGCAGCAGAATTTGCGAATGCGCGCCTATCTGCTCAAGCGACATTGGTGCAGAATTACTTTCAGCTGCGCACGCTGGATGCGATTCAAAAATTACTTAACAAGACGGTATTGGCTTACCGTCAGGCCCTCAAACTGACGCAAAATCGTTATGCTCAGGGAGTCGCTGCGCGGGTTGATGTGCTACAAGCACAGACCGCATTACAATCGGCGCAAGCAGCCGCATTGAACAATCGCATTGCGCGTGCCCAATATGAACATGCGATCGCCGTGCTGATTGGCGAATCTGCCTCAACATTCTCGCTAGCCACCTCGCCCTTGAAGATGGCTGCGCCGCCGCGCATACCCCTAACGCTCCCATCCGCATTGCTCGAACGTCGGCCTGATATTGCGTCCGCCGAGCGTCGAGCGGCTGCGGCCAACGAAAAAATCGGCATCAGCATGGCCGCATTTTTTCCATCATTGACGCTCTCAGCCGCAGGCGGCTTTAAGAGTTCGATGTTTTCGCAATGGCTGAGTGCCCCTGCCCGCGTTTGGTCATTGGGCCCGCAATTGGCCGCGACCCTGTTTGATGGCGGCGCGCGGCAGGCGCAAACAGCCGCTGCGCGGGCGGCGTTTGAACAGGATACGGCGCATTATCGACACATTGTGTTGCGTGCGTTTCAAGAGGTTGAAGACGTGTTAGCGGCGCTGCGTTTCCTTGCACAAGAAGCCGCGCTACAGCAACAGGCCGTACAGTCAGCACAACAATCACTTGAAATTGTTTTAAATCAATACAAAGCTGGCATGACGATGTATCTTAGCGTCATTTCTGCCCAGGCAACCGCGTTTGCTGCCGAGCAGAAAATGGTCAGCCTCAATGGCCAGCGGATGGTTTCTGCGGTGGGCCTGATTAAAGCGCTTGGCGGAGGATGGGATGTATCGCAGATGGCAGGGCAAAGTCAATAATTGGCCGGTTACACAGCATTCAGCAAATTTAGTGGATGATTTTCATCCGCTGCGTGGATGAAAATCGTCCATTGCGTGGACGATTTTCATCCATTAGAATGATGATATGTACACCAGACATATTACCTCTTTGCTGTTAGAAGCGTTGACTGACACGCCCGTTGTATTAATTAATGGTGCACGCCAGACCGGTAAAAGCACCCTTGCTCAAGTACCGGAGATCCACAACTATCGCTATTTAACATTGGACAATCCAGTCGTGCTGGCGGCTGCAAAGAATGATCCAAGTGGTTTTATTAGTGCGCTTGATGGCCCGGTTGTCCTAGATGAGGTACAACGTGCCCCGGAGCTCTTCCTGTCGATTAAGGCTGCGGTTGATCGCGATCGTAGGCCCGGCCGTTTTTTGTTGACGGGATCGGCGCATGTTCTATTGCTACCAACGATTGCTGATTCCTTGGCTGGGCGTATGGAGATATTGTCGCTCTGGCCTTTATCGACTGCGGAGTTAGCGGCTATGCCAAGGTTTAATCGCGCGGATTGGCTATTTAATGGTGACCTCAATGCGTTGGCAATTCCCGTTTGCACACGTGAGCAATTGGTTGATATTTTGCTAGCTGGCGGGTTTCCAGAGGCAGTTAGTCGCAGCCTGGAAAAGCGCCGTTCAGCATGGTTTGATAGTTATTTACACGCTATTTTGCAGCGAGATGTACGTGAATTGGCCAATCTCGAACAATTGTCCGAAGTGCCTAATTTACTCCAGTTGCTTGCCGCACGCAGCGCCAATTTGCTGAATTTTGCAGAGTTGTCACGCTCAAGCGGCTTGCCGCAAACCACCTTAAAGCGCTACTTCAGTTTGTTGGAGACGCTGTTTTTAGTCTACCGGCTAGCCGCTTGGCACCGTAATGCAAGCAAACGATTGGTAAAGGCCTCTAAAGTGTTTGTGCTAGATAGTGGTTTGCTGGCTCATCTAAGTAATCTATCTAAGAGTCATTTGATGGCAGAAACGGGACTACCGGGCGAGTTAGTTGAAACTTTTGTATTAAATGAATTGCTTAAACATCTAGCTTTTGCAAAACAAAAAATGACTTTGTGGCATTACCGCACCCAAACTAATTTTGAAGTGGATTTTGTGCTGGAAAACCGGCTTGGAAAACTCACTGGCATTGAGGTTAAAGCAAGCAGCACGGTGACTAGCCATGATTTTAGAGGGTTGCGTCATTTGCAAGAAAATGAGCCAGAGGCATTTCAGCGCGGGATTGTGCTGTATAGCGGACAGGAGATTGTGCCGTTTAGTCGCCATTTATTTGCTGTTCCGTTGTCGATGTGGTGGGCAGAGGTCAAGTAACTCTATTGAAAATAGTCAGTCACGATAGCCGGCTGTAACCGCAGGGCCGCCTTATTATAAAAATGCCAAGCGAGCCGCGATACTTTCTCCAGCCTGAAGAAGACCTGTCGCAAGCTAGGCATTTCGTTCTGGGATTACCTCACCGACCGCATTTCATGCAGCGATCAAATTCCACTTTATGCGGTGCGCCGCATAATCCACTTCTGCCATACCTCGTCGAACAATCCATCGCTGCCTCTGCTTGAGCAGTTTGCCGACGTTCGCGCCGGATTATTGAGAAGATACATGCCGTTGACAAAAAATCGCTTGCTTTAGGTGTCATTTCTAATCATATAGCGCATGATTTTTTGAGATTACGGAGCAAACAAACGAAAAATAGTTTTCTTGTTTTTCGATGGCGATCATATTATTATCGGCAAAATTTGCTCGCATCTGGCCCAATGTATTCGAACAGAGTTTGCTTCCAAGAAACCTCTTGCGTCTTCTTCACCGAAGATGGATTGTGGCAAAACGCGATACTGATCGCATCTACGCATTGAATCTGAACTTGATACTAATCACGAAAAACGGAGAATAATTATGTTAGGTAACCCTGTTTCGCAAACCCTGATAGGTAACCAAGCGCAGATAATGGCGCAGATGCTAGCGCAAAGCCATCTGGATCAGGCCCGTATGCACAAGGCAGCGCAAAATTTTGAGCTAGCCTTAATTTTGTGTGACCAGGCGAAAGTAAATTTTAAGTTTATCGCAGATGCGCGCCAACTTTTCCCTTCGTTATCAGAGGCTAAAAGCGCATTGAACCAAGCCCGTATGCCTCAAACATACGAAGAAGAAACCTTGCGGCATCGCATCGCTGAAGTCTATGTTGAGCGTGCTGAACTTTTGGAGAAATTGGGAAAATCCGACAAGGCGCAGGCGAGTTACAAAAAAGCGCAAGCCTGGGGCTATGAGGGAATCAAGCTTACCCCGACTGCCCTAATTGAATCGTTGTCTGTGCAAGATGCGCCGGCTTCAGCTCAAAAGTCCACATCTACCTTAGTATCGTTGCAGCCATCGTCTGCCCATGAAAAAAGTGATTTGGTGGATTATCTATTTGAAAAAGCGCTGTTGACGTTGAGTTCCTTAGAGGTGTCGAAGAAACCCAGCTTGTTTCTAGTGTATGCCCATGACAATGATGCTCACGGAGAGGCGAAGGCCTCGACGTCTAAATATTTAATCAATAATTTATCAAAAATCCGAGGGGTGACACTCTATTCGGATCAAACGCCGATCGGGCAAGCGTATTCAAGCTCGGTTGAAAATCTGAAAGAGGATGGCAAGCTAGAAGACATCTTAACCAATCAGTTCTGTTTGCTGCCCGCTCAGGTGCGAGCCGATGTGAAACCGGTCGATAAGGTGATCGTGTGTTGTTCTGATGTCTTAGGAAGCTACCTAAAAGGGCAGTCCTATAAAGCGTTTTGTGATGAGCTTAAAAAAGCTTATGACATAGATCGAGAAGCCTACGTCAAAGACAACGAACAAAAGGGTACTCCAGCGTTACGTGAGGTAGTCAGAAAATTTTCCCAAGAGGAAAAATATATGGCGGACTTCCATCATGTGTTGACGGAAATGGCTTTTTTGGAGATTCGAGCAGCGCATCTGAAAGGTCAGCACGGGATTATCCCGGTTTCATTAACGCCCAATAGCTATGACTACTGTCTGAAGGATTTTATTGACTCGACGACGGTTCGGATGGAGGACCCTCTGCGCTTTGATTTGCAAGTGAAGAAGGGAGAAGAAGTCTATCTGAACCAAGGTTCACATGGTGTGCTGTTTAAGGTGATCGAGCGGCTGTTAGCGGGCAGCAATGAGGCGAAAACGTTTCTGGACAAGTTTTGGACGGGGCACAGCCATGTTATATCCCGTTTAAAGAGTGATGCAAATTTTGGCAAACTAGAATTTGCCAAGCTATTAGACGGCATTTTCGACGGCATACGGACAGCGATGCATAGTCAGCTTGCCTCCACCGTGCAGCAAGAGCACGAACAGTTGCAGGTGTTCCGTGCCGACCCTAAGGCCGCGCTGAAGGAACAGTATGCGGCTGCCTTAACGCAAGATGAGGCGTTTCAAGAGACCTTAAAGCTCTATGTTGAATCCCGCTGCCGAGCGAGTCTGAATGGGGAGAGCCAAACCTTTGAGCTGTTGCCTCAAGTTCAAGTGTTTTTAAAAGATAAAAAAGTGATCTTGTTGACGGGAGACTCGGGTGCGGGCAAAACGACCTTCAACCGCCGCCTGGAAAAGCTCTTATGGGACCACAAAAAAGAAGAGGATGCGATCCCGCTGTTTATTTCTCTGCCCAGCATTGACAAGCCTGAGCAGGATCTAATCGCCAAAGCGTTAAAGAAAAGAGGCTTGTCAGAGTTTCAAATTCAGAAATTAAAAAAAGCAAACCAAAGGTTTGTCTTTATTTTGGATGGCTATGATGAGATACGTCAGACGCAGAATTTGTATCTGAGCAATGGTATCAACCATGCCGACGGCTGGCAGGGTCAAATGGTGATCAGTTGTCGTAGCGAATATTTGGGCCAGGACTATCGAAGCCGTTTTCAACCGAATCCGATGCTGCAGGACAAGGATACATTGTTTCAAGAAATCGTGGTCGAGCCGTTTTCAAAAGAAGAGCGCGATCAATATCTAGAAAAATATGTGGCGCACAACCTAACGGACTGGACGGCGCAAGCATACCAAGAAGCCTTCTCCAAACAATCTAATTTAAAAGATTTGATTAGCAACCCATTTTTGCTGCGGGTGGTGCTAGAAGCGTTGCCGTACATTGAAAAAAAGGGCAAAGCAGTATCTGCCATCCAGTTACGGCTGAACTTGTATGATCAGTTCGTCAAACAATGGTTCGAGCGCAATCAGCAGCGCTTAAGCACCCAGAGTTTAACGGGGGCCCAAAAAGAGGTATTTAGAGAATTGAATGATGATGGCTTTGCCCAACACGGCCTTGGATTTGTGAAAGAGTTAGCGGTGCATCTGTATAAAGAGAATGCAGGTAATCCGATAGTCGAGTACTCATTGTTCAAAGACAAGGGGAGTTGGAAGGATGCCTTTTTTGGTCGAGAAGAAGAAAATCAACTGCTGCGGGAAGCGTGGCCAGTGGTCCGCAGCGGGAATCAATACCGGTTTATCCATAAATCGGTGTTGGAATATTGGGTAGCGCGCTCGCTATTCGAGTCGTTCGATGCTTGCACAGTAGCGGACACTCGTGCCCGCCGTGGTAGTGATGCTTCAGTCTATAGTTTTGAAGAGCAAGCTGTTCTACCGTCCCGAACGGAGCGAGACTTATCGTTAGCCCCCAAACATTGGGTCAGCGACCTGGGCATTGTGCGCTTGCTAACCGAGCGCGTTCAGCAAGAAAAGCCATTTAAGAAACAGCTGTTATCGATTATAGAGCGGTCAAAAAGTGACAAGACAGTACGCCAAGCAGCAGCGAATGCAATGACGATTTTGGTCAGGGCGGGGGTGCAGTTTCATGGAATGGATTTAAAGGGAATCCAGATCCCCGGTGCAGATCTGAGTGGAGGCGCATTCGATTCAGCGCACTTGCAAAGGTCAGATTTAAGAAACGTCAAACTTCGCACAAGTTGGCTGTATCAGGCCAATTTAAGCGAAGCGCAGATGGCAGGGGTGCAATTTGGCGAATGGCCTTATCTGGAAGAAGAGGATTGGGTGTATTCCTGCGTGTATTCCCCAGATGGGAAAACCTGTGCCACGGGTATTATTACAGGCGTGATCAGCGTATATAACACGTTAAATTGGGACAAAATCCACACCTTACGAGGACATAAACTTAGAGGGCGTGTTACTAGCGTGGTGTATTCGCCGAGCGGCGCGCAGATTGCCTCAGGCAGTTGGGACCAGACGATTCGTCTGTGGGACGCGCACACTGGCGCGCCGGGACACATTTTAGAAGGACATACCGACCGTATTAATAGCGTGGTGTATTCGCCGAGCGGAGCGCAGATCGCCTCGGGCAGTCATGACCAGACGGTGCGGCTATGGGACGCGCACACCGGCGCGCCGGGGCTCACCTTAGAAGGGCATACCGACCTTGTGAATAGCGTGGTGTATTCGCCGAGCGGAGCGCAGATTGCCTCGGGCAGTACTGACCGGACGGTGCGGCTGTGGGACGCGCACACCGGCGCGGCGGGGCCCATCTTAGTAGGACATATCGACCGTGTTAATAGCGTGGTGTATTCGCCGAGCGGAGCGCAGATCGCCTCGGGCAGTCATGACCAGACGGTGCGGCTGTGGGACGCGCACACCGGCGCGGCGCTGCACACCTTAGAAGGACATACCGGCTGGGTTCATAGCGTGGTGTATTCACCGAGCGGAGCGCAGATCGCCTCGGGCAGTCATGACCAGACGGTGCGGCTGTGGGACGCGCACACCGGCGCGGCGCTGCACACCTTAGAAGGACATACCGGCTGGGTTCATAGCGTGGTGTATTCACCGAGCGGAGCGCAGATCGCCTCGGGTAGCACTGACCGGACGGTGAGGCTGTGGGACGCGCACAGCCGCGCGGCCGGGCACACCTTAGAAGGACATACCAACGCTGTTTTGAGCGTGGTGTATTCGCCGAGCGGAGCGCAGATCGCCTCGGGCAGTGGTGACAAGACGGTGCGGCTGTGGGACGCGCACACCGGCGCGGCGGGGCACACCTTAGAAGGACATACCAACGTTGTTTTGAGCGTGGTGTATTCGCCGAGCGGAGCGCAGATCGCCTCGGGCAGTGATGACCGGACGGTGCGGCTGTGGGACGCGTACAGCGGCAAGGCGGGGCACACCTTAGAAGGACATACCAACTCTGTTTATAGCGTGGTGTATTCGCCGAGCGGAGCGCAGATCGCCTCGGGCAGTAATGACCAGACGGTGCGGCTGTGGGACGCGCATACCGGCGCGCCGGGGCTCACCTTAGAAGGACATACCGACGCTGTTAGGAGCGTGGTGTATTCGCCGAGCGGAGCGCAGATCGCCTCGGGCAGTAATGACCAGACGGTGCGGCTGTGGGACGCGCACACCGGCGCGCCGGGGCACACCTTAGAAGGACATACCGACGCTGTTAGGAGCGTGGTGTATTCGCCGAGCGGAGCGCAGATTGCCTCGGGCAGTAGGGACAATACGGTGCGGCTGTGGGACGCGCACACCGGCGCGGCGCTGCACGCCTTAGAAGGACATACCGGCTGGGTTAGGGGCGTGGTGTATTCGCTGAGTGGAGCACAGATTGCCTCGGGCAGTTGGGACAATACGGTGCGGCTGTGGGACGTTGCCTCGGGTGAGTGTCTAAGAGTGATTGAAGGTTTTAGCGAGGGTGTCAATAGTGTCGCCTGGAAAGAGACGTTGGAGAGCGTCTATCTGTTGACGGGCAGTGGAGATAAGTTCGTTCGTCAGTGGCAGGTAGTAGCAGAGGGAACTGGATATCATGCGCGCCTGCGCTGGATGTCACCACATGCAGAGCTGAGCGTGACAGCTAGCGTGGTTGATGGAGTGAGAGGGTTAAGCGAGATGAATAAAAAGCTGTTAAAACAGCGCGGAATGGTAGTCGATCCGTTGACGTTGAATAATCTTGCTGCGGTGGAGTCCAGCCCATCCGCTGACCAGTCAAGTGGGCCGCGTCTTAATAAAACGCTGAAATTTTGGTCTAAGAGCAAGAACTGAGAGGGTTCGGCGGCGGGTTTTGATGTGGTGGGCAGAGGTTAATTAACACCTTTGCCCGTTATGCGCTATGTCGAGTACCGTATCGAGTGTAAAACCATAGCTCGATACGGCTCATCTCGGTGTTAACCTCAATAGCGATAATGTTGTGGCTTATATGGACCGTTCTGATCAACGCTAATATATTTAGCTTGGGCCGCGGTGAGTTCGGTGAGGTGGGCGCCAATTCGCTTCAAATGTAGCCGCGCCACTTTTTCATCCAAATTTTTGGGTAACACATAGACTTTATTGCCATATTGCTCGCCCCGGGTGAATAGCTCAATTTGCGCCAAGGTTTGATTGGTGAACGAATTTGACATCACAAACGATGGGTGGCCGGTAGCACAGCCAAGATTAACCAGACGACCTTGCGCTAACAAGATGATCCGCTTGCCATCAGGAAATTCAATATGGTCAACCTGCGGCTTGATATTTTCCCACTTGTACTGACTGAGTGAGGCGACCTCGATTTCTGAATCGAAATGGCCGATATTGCAAACGATCGCCTGATGCCGCATCTTTTTCATATGCTCGTGGGTGATCACGCTTAAATTGCCGGTTGCCGTGACAAAAATATCCGCTTTATCCGCCGCCTCGTCCATCGTGACCACACGATACCCTTCCATCGCAGCTTGCAAGGCGCAAATCGGATCGATCTCGGTAATCCAGACGGTTGCCCCCAGCCCACGCAATGATTGGGCGCATCCTTTGCCAACGTCACCATAGCCGGCGATTAAGGCAACTTTGCCGGCAATCATGACATCGGTTGCCCGCTTGATGCCATCAACCAGGGATTCGCGACAGCCGTATAAATTATCAAATTTTGATTTTGTGACGGAGTCATTTACATTAATCACTGGAAAATGCAGTTGTCCTTCTTTTTCCAGTTGATATAGACGGTGTACGCCAGTGGTGGTTTCTTCTGTGACACCTTGGATATGGGCCAGGCGGCTTGAATACCAATGTGGGTCGTGTTCTAAATGCCGGGCGATGGCCGCAAATAATGCAACTTCTTCCTCATTGGCCGGTTGCGCCAGCACGGAACGATCCTGTTCCGCACGCGCGCCGAGCATGAGCAGCATCGTTGCATCGCCGCCATCATCAAGAATCATGTTGGCATGTTCGCCGTTTGGCCAGGAGAAAATGCGGTGGGTAAAAGCCCAATATTCGTCGAGGCTTTCACCTTTGAAGGCAAACACAGGGGTGCCGCCTGCCGCGATAGCTGCCGCCGCATGATCTTGCGTGGAAAAAATGTTGCACGATGCCCAGCGAACTTCAGCGCCAAGCACTTGCAAGGTTTCAATCAGCACGGCAGTCTGAATCGTCATGTGGAGCGAACCAGCAATACGCGCGCCTTTCAGTGGCTGGCTAACACGATGCTCCTCGCGTAACGCCATCAAGCCAGGCATTTCAGTTTCAGCAATGAGAATTTCTTTACGACCCCAATCAGCTAGATGTAAATCGGCGATGGTATAATCGGCAAAGGTACTTGATTGTTTATGCATAGGCTGTACGACAGTGTTCATGTCACGTTCCTTTCTTAAAAGCAGAAGATTGAAGACATGAGCGCCGTTTGATACGAGCCGCAATGCGTGGCATCAAGAGTGTTTTGAGCCTGGCGGAAATTCCGTCGCAACGCTCCTCAAAACAGTTCCTATTGTAGCAAAAGTAATCCACAAGTGAATAAGTCGCTACGCACGGGTTATAGTGTGCGCCGATGCGTAATTTGATATTGAGTTTCGCTTCAGAGTGCAGTCTGTGCCCAGTATGGCGACGTATTTATTTTTATGGGCTGTTTTTTTTAACTTACAGGACTGTTGGCTTTGTCAGCGGCAGTCGCAAAAGAGATATCCGATGAGTCTTTTACGCACTAAGAACGTCGAACAGATGATCGCAGCAAGCGCTGCCAATACCGGGCTCCAGAAAACAATGGGGCCGCTCGATCTGACTTTCCTTGGCATTGGCGCAATCGTTGGCACAGGCATTTTTGTGTTAACGGGTACAGGTGCAGTCACGGCTGGTCCGGCACTGACCGTATCGTTCATTATTGCGGCCCTAGCATGCGGGTTTGCCGCGCTAGCCTATGCTGAATTCGCTTCGACCATTCCTGTCGCAGGTTCGATATATACCTATGCTTATGCCACCTTGGGCGAACTGATTGCCTGGTTGATTGGCTGGGACTTATTGCTTGAATATGGACTGGCGATTTCAGCTGTGGCGGTAGGTTGGTCAGGTTATTTTCAATCGCTGTTAGCCGGCTTTGGCATTACGCTACCGGCTATTTTAAGCGCCGCCCCAGGGACTTTGCCAGGACAGCTTTCGGTGTTCAATTTGCCCGCTTTTCTGGTGGTGATGGCCATCGCCGGCGTGCTCTCGCTTGGTGTGCGCGAATCGACGCGTATCAATAACATCATGGTGGTAGTTAAGATCAGCATTGTGTTGCTGGTGATTGTAGTTGGCGCCTTTCACGTGCAGCCGGCCAACTGGCAACCATTTATGCCAATGGGTTGGACCGGTACGCTCAGTGCGGCAGCAGTTATGTTCTTTGCTTTTATCGGTTTTGACTCCGTGAGTTCGGCGGCCGAAGAAGTTAAAAATCCAAAGCGTGATTTGCCAATTGGCATTATGGCATCGCTAGGCGCCTGTGCTTTGATGTATGTTGCCGTAGCGGCGGTCGTGACGGGTATTGTCCCTTACGCACAATTTATGGATGTTGCGCATCCAGTTTCGTTAGCCCTGCAAATGGCTGGTGAAAAATGGGTCGCGGGTTTTGTCGATCTAGGCGCAGTCTTTGGAATGTTGACGGTTATTCTGGTGATGAGCTACGGTCAAACCCGGATTTTGTTCGCAATGTCCCGTGATGGCTTGCTTCCTCCTGCGCTGTCAAAAGTTCATCCGCGTTTTAAAACGCCATTTTTTGCAACCTGGTTAGTGGGTCTATGTTTTGGTTTAATTGCTGCCTTGGTGCCACTCAAAGCACTTGCGGAGTTGACCAATATCGGCACGCTAGCGGCGTTCGCAATGGTCTCTGTTGCGGTACTTATTTTACGTCGTACGCATCCTGAACTGCCGCGCGCTTTCCGTTGCCCAGGGGTACCAGTCGTGCCAGTATTTTCGGTATTATTCTGCCTATTCCTGATGCTTCAGTTGCAGCTTTCGACATGGATCGCGTTTATTGCTTGGTTGGTGGTGGGTCTGTTGATTTATTTCGGTTATTCCCGCCGTCATGCAAAACTAGCAACCGAGGCTTAATCAATGAGGGCGGTCAATTATTTGTCAACAGCCAATAATTGATCGTCTCATTTGAGCCGTGGCGCGTCGTTGAGAATGATCTCAGCTTCATGTAGAGAAAATAATATGCAGATTGTCCGAGACTTATATCGGACAATCTGCATTATTTTTTTGATGTTTAAGTATTTAGGCTGACCAGTATATTCTAGTACGTTATCACTGGCAGAGAGCTTAAGCTATCGCTGCAACCTCAACCCCTGCTGCTTCAGCCAGCATCGCAGCCTTGTCTGTAGCTTCCCACGTAAACTCTGAATTTTCGCGTCCAAAGTGACCATAGGCGGCGGATTTTGTATAAATCGGGCGCAGCAAATCGAGCATTTGAATAATACCTTTGGGGCGTAGATCAAAGTATTCCTGTACCAAACGGGTGATGACTGCATCCGGTACCTGGCCAGTGCCGAAAGTATTAACCATCACAGAAGTCGGTAGTGCAACACCGATTGCATAAGAAATTTGGATTAGACAACGTGACGCTAAACCCGCAGCGACGATATTTTTTGCAACATAACGGCCTGCGTAAGCAGCTGAGCGATCAACTTTAGACGGATCTTTGCCAGAAAACGCGCCCCCGCCATGAGGTGCCGCCCCGCCATATGTATCGACAATGATTTTGCGGCCGGTCAAGCCACAATCACCTTGCGGGCCGCCAATCACAAACCGGCCGGTCGGGTTGACTAGATAATGGATCTTATCTTTGATAAGTGCTGCCGGTAGGACCGGTTTGATCACTTCTTCGATGACCGCTTCGCGCAGATCGCTTAAGCTTATTTCGGGCGCATGCTGGGTGGATAGTACAATCGTGTCAATGCTATGCGGTTTGTTATTGATATAGCGTAGGGTCACTTGCGCTTTAGCATCAGGACGTAGCCAGGGTAGATGGCCACTATGGCGTAGGTCGGCTTGACGTTCAACTAAGCGGTGCGCCAGGTGAATTGGCAAAGGCATCAATTCTGGTGTTTCATCACAGGCATAGCCAAACATCAGTCCTTGGTCACCCGCGCCTTGGTCAAGAGAGTTGTCATGAGCGTTATTAACGCCTTGTGCAATATCTGGCGATTGCTTATCGTAAGCAACCAGCACGGCGCAGCCACGGTAGTCAATGCCATAATCGGTATTATCATAACCAATGTGTTTGATTGTATCGCGGGCGATTTGAATATAATCGACGTTTGCATGTGTCGTGATTTCGCCGGCGAGCACCACTAAGCCGGTATTACATAAGGTCTCGGCTGCAACGCGTGCATATTTGTCTTGTGCGAGAATCGCATCGAGGATAGCATCAGAGATTTGGTCCGCTACCTTATCAGGGTGGCCTTCCGAGACGGATTCAGAGGTGAATAGATAGTCATTTGCCACTTCAGTTCTCCTTACATGTCGTTGACGTTTGGATGAAAAATCCGGTTTGGCGAAGCCGGTTTCAGAGGAGATGAAGTGGCGACGCTTTAGCAGATTTTTACCACGGTAAACCGCGTTTTTCGCCCCGCAAGTTGTCTTTAACTCGGCGAAAATCGTATTATAGAGGTTTATTTTAAATTTCTTAAAATTACCCTATACCCATGAGAACTCTAAAATTTAAAGCCTTACGGGTCAATCCATAGTAGCAGGATAATAATGTTTAATCAATTCGGTATTTGGTGTGCGTTTGGCTTATTGAGATTATTTGCCATCTTGCCGTATGGATTTGTCGCTCGTTTTGGCGATCTATTAGGCCGTTTATTGTATCGAATCCCTAGTCAGCGGCGGCGTATTGTGCACACTAATTTGAAACTGTGTTTTCCTAACTGGAGCGCGGCCCGCCGTGAGGCAGTGGCGGCACACCATTTCAGGCATGCGATTCGTAGCTATGTTGAGCGGGGTGTGCAGTGGTTTGGTTCGGCGCAAAAACTTGAAAAACTGGTTCAAGTCGACAGTGAAATTGATTTAAGCGATCCGAATTTACCGCCAACCATTCTTTTGGGATTTCATTTTGTTGGTATTGAAGCGGGCTCGATTTTTATAAATTATGCGCTAAAGCGGGGTTGTGGCGCCCTCTATCAACCAATCTCAAATCCTACGATTGATCGGGTTGCAAAAAAAGCGCGGGGGCGTTTTAATGCGGAAATGGTCTCCCGCTCAGAGAGTGCCCGTACTGTCTTGCGGATGTTGCGTGCGCATATGCCCGTGATGCTGGGGGCGGATATGGATTATGGTGTGCGCAATTCGGCTTTTGTGCCATTTTTTGGGATCGAGGCCTGCACCTTGACCACCGTTTCTCGCTTTGCTAAAACCGGCCAAGCGCAAGTAGTGCCGTTTATCGGCGAGGTTTTGCCTAATTATCGCGGCTACCGATTGAAGGTCTTTCGCCCATGGGAAAATTATCCGAGCGATGATCCCGTGGCGGATGCGCGCCGGATGAATGCTTTTCTTGAAGAACAAGTTGAGTTCATGCCTGAACAGTATTATTGGTTACATAGGCGTTTTAAGACACGGCCACCGGGTGAGCCGAGTTTTTATGACGCCGGTTGATACTCAATCATTTATCTTCATATGGCAAAACTCCAATTTACAAAGATGCAAGGCGCTGGCAATGATTTCATTGTGCTCGATGGCATTCGCCAGTCATTTGCGCTAACGCCTAGTCAAATACGTTGGTTGGCGGACCGACATTTTGGCATTGGCGCTGATCAGGTGCTGCTGATTGAGCGCCCAAGCCGTGTCGATGCAGACTTTAAATACCGCATTTTTAACGCAGATGGTGGTGAGGTTGAACATTGCGGCAATGGCGCACGGTGTTTTGTTAAATTTGTGCACGCCGCTGAGCTAACTCAGCAGCGTGAAATCCGGGTTGAAGTGCAAAAAGGCTTAATTACCCTGGCATTGCAAGCAAACGGTGAGGTCTGTGTGAACATGGGTACGCCTGTATTTAATCCGCGTGATGTGCCCTTTGACCCCCATCAACTGGCTAGCCGTACTGACGGCTGCGACACGATTTGGCCGCTTGAACTAAACGGCAAGCAAGTATGGCTTTCTGTCTTATCGATGGGCAATCCACATGCCGTGCTGCAGGTGGCTGATATTGACACGGCGCCGGTGTTGAGTGACGGTGCGCTGATTGAAGCACATGCCCGTTTTAGGCAGCGTGTAAATGCTGGTTTTATGCAAATCGTTAGGCGCGATCTGATTAAACTGCGGGTCTATGAACGCGGTGTTGGAGAGACTTTGGCGTGTGGTACAGGCGCCTGTGCGGCTGCGGTGACCGCGATTCGCCGCGGCTTGGTTGATTCGCCTGTCACCGTGTCGATGCGTGGCGGTCAACTGACAATTATATGGCAAGGAGCTGAAGTTCATATGATCGGTCCGGCTGTGACTGTATTTAAAGGTGAAGTTGACATTCCCGATGGCCCTTTGCCATCTAATATATCTATTTAAGACTAATGAACGACCATCAAATTGCTGAGTATTTATTGGCTCACCCAGAATTTTTTGAGCACCATGCGGAGCTTCTTGCTGCTGTGCGGTTAGCCAGCCCGCATAACGATCGTGTCGTGTCATTGCAAGAACGCCAAATGGACATCTTGCGGACCAAAAATAAACAACTTGAGCTTCGCTTAGCTCAACTAATGCATCATGGTCAAAAAAATGATGGGCTGATGTTCAAGCTTGGCATATTAGCTAAGCGAATCTTGGCCGAGGAAAAGCCCGATGCTGTACCGCAACGGATAGAACACGTCCTGCGTGAGGTTTTTGGCGTGGCGGCGGCGGTGCGCATTTGGGGTGCCGCGGTGCCTTATGCGCAGGCCGATTTTGTCTTGAGTCCAGAGCACGAGGTTGGCCTTTTTGCAAATCAGCTGACTACGCCGTATTGTGGGAATAATCCTGAGCTTGACGTTACCCAGTGGTTAACGGCCGACGAAGAGTCTGATGCGGTTTTGGAATCTTTTGCACTAGTGGCCTTACGCCAGCCACACGGTGATGAGACAAACGCTTTTGGCCTGTTGCTTATGGCTTCGCCTGATCCGCAGCACTTTCAGGCAGGCATGGCGACGGATTTTCTGTCATATATGGGCGTGCTAGTGAGTGCGGCGCTGAGCCGTTTAGTTGTGCGTAGCGAGTAGCGGTGGCTACCATGATGGCTCCTGCTGATCCAATTGCTGGCTATCTTGATAGCTTGGTCTATGAACGCAAGCTGTCTAAGCATACCTGGACGAGTTATGCCCATGAGTTGGCGCAATTGGTGGCGCTAGCCGATACACGGACGCTCAATGAACTGACCCCGGCTAATATTCGCGAGGGCGTGATCCAGGCGCACGCTCAAGGTTTATCGGCGCGTTCGATTGCTCATCGGCTTTCCGTTTGGCGGAGTTTTTATCGCTGGTGGGCATTACATACTGCACTTGAGATTAATCCAGTGGCTACGGTGCGGGCGCCCAAACGTGCCAGGGCCTTGCCCAAAGCGCTCTCCGTCGATGATACAAAAACCATGATGGAGGCAAGCCAAAGCAAGCTACCGCAGGCTTTACGGGATGGTGCTATGGTTGAATTGTTTTATTCGTCCGGCTTGCGCCTAGCTGAATTAATCAATTTAGACTTTAAATATAAGGAGCATGCCAATGGCGATCGCTCAGCCGGTTGGCTAGACCTACCTGGCAAACAAGTCCATGTAACCGGCAAGGGCAATCGTCAGCGCACGGTGCCAATTGGCAGCAAAGCGATTGCCGCACTGAAGGCGTGGCTTGCTGTGCGGCCACAGTTTATACGCGCTGATGCGCAGCCGCTTTTTTTATCTTCACAGGGCCGTAGAATTTCTCCTAGCTTGGTCAAGCAACGCGTCAAGCGAGTCGCACTGGCTGCTGGGATTGCGGCCAATGTGCATCCACATGTGTTACGCCATTCGTTTGCTAGCCACGTATTGCAATCCAGTGGCGACTTGCGTGCAGTGCAGGAAATGCTCGGCCATGCGAGCATTGCGGCTACTCAGATTTATACTTCATTAGATTTTCAGCACCTGGCTAAGGTGTATGATCAAGCACACCCGCGCGCGCGTAAGCGGAGTTAATGCGCAACCGCGCGGGGGTCTTTTCGACATGCCGCTTGAGTCCGTTAGCGGAACATCAGCACATACATCAAAACGATATTGACTGCGAGTAAAACAAATGCAGTCGGGGCTTGCGCTTTAATTACCGCGTTTTTATCCGGTAATTCGAGCAAAGCGGCGGGTACCATATTAAAATTGGCGGCCATCGGTGTCAGTAAGGTGCCGCAATAACCAGAGAACATCCCAATCGCCGCCATAATGGCGGGGTCGCCATGGTGCATGCCAATCAGAATCGGGACGCCGATGCCAGCGGTCATCACCGGAAATGCAGCAAAAGCGTTACCCATGACCATCGTGAAGAGCGCCATGCCGATGCAGTAGACCAGCACCGCGATCAACTTCAAGTCCATATTGATATAGGCGGTACTGAGAAAGGCGACGGCTTTGCCGACGCCGGTTTCTGAAAACACCAAACCCAAGGTACCCAATAATTGCGGTAAGACCACTGCCCAGCCGAGTGATTCGGTTAGACGGCGCGTCTCGCGTATGGATTGCCCAACGCTGTCACGCGTCAGCCAACAGCTAAAACCAGCGGCAACGATACAGCCTAAGCCAAATGAAAGTAACGTGACATTTTTCGGGTCAAATAGGGGGCGCGCATGAAATACAAGATACGGTGCTAACAGGGTGCCAATCACGGTGAAGGCAGGGATGGTGAGGGCCGGGATGAAGAGCTTGTTACCCAGCCGTCGTGCGCTTTCATGGCGTGCGCTCTCAGATAAACTTGCGCGCGTCTGGCTGGCGACGACGCCACCCAACCCCGCAAGTAGCGCCATAGTAATCACCAAGAGGCCCACCAGTTCAGCTGGCAATCTATCGCCGACCAGAAAAATCAGCGCATAAAGTGCCCAAAAGCCGCCTGTTTGAAAACGTTTTGGATGAGTGCGATCACCTAAAATCATAATGGCGATGACCGCGATGATTGCTCCGACCAGCCAAAATAGATAATTAATCGATAAAATCATGATCGCTCTCCTTAGGCGTTGTGGTCGGCAGAGTCAGAGCGCGGACTGAATTCGCGATCAAGCTTGCGATCAAGTCGATACAGTCGGAAGGCATGAATGATGAAGGCGCAAAGCGCAGTGGGAATGCCCCATAGCGCAATACGTAGCGGCGCCACCTCAATCCCCGCTTCGCGTAAGAAGGTTGCCATCAGTACAATGGCGCCGAACGCGACAAAAATATCCTCGCCAAAAAAGAGCCCCACATTATCCGTTGCGGCAGAAAATGCTCTTAAGCGGTAGCGTAGCGCGTCACTAATTTTGCCGTAACGACTATGCGCTGCGCCTTCAACCATTGGCGCGAGCAAAGGACGCACCATTTGCGGATGGCCACCCAGCCCAGTTAAACCGAGTGCCGCAGTGATTTCACGCACAAACAGATAAATGATTAATAAGCGGCCCACCGTTGCTGAGCGAATCCGGGCGATCCAGGCTTGCGCATGCTCCCGTAAACCATGCCGCTCGAGTAGGCCAATCACCACCAGGGGCAACAAAATAACCAGCGGCAGATTGCGGGTTTTAACAAAACCCGTGCCGAGGGTAGCGAGTATTCCTCGCACCGGCAAGCCGGCTGCAATACACGTCGTAACAGCTGCTGCGGCAACCACTAGCAGCGGATTAAAACGTAACAAGAAACCAAGAATAATGACAGCTACACCCAGCAGCGGCCATAAATTGACAATGGTTTGCATAATCGTCTCCAAAGTGTGGTTTTAAATCATCACGTACATCGGTTTGATTCACTTACAACATCAGCTTGATTCACCTACAGTCACAGCATATTAAGCGGCGCATAAAAATTTAACGAGCCAGCAAGAAATCCTTATGAAACGGCTAGAGTTGAGCGTACTTGAATACCTTCGGCATCGAGTTGAGCGCGAATGCGCTGGGCAAACGCCAGTGCGTGCGGATTATCGCCATGTAAGCAAATGGTTTGTACCTTAAGCGGCACCCAATGGCCATCGATGGCTTGCACCCGTTGTTCGCGAATCATTTTTAAGGTGCGGGCTAACACTTCGTCTTCATCCTCGAGAATCGCGCCTGGGGTTCCGCGAGGCACTAGCGAGCCGTCTGCCCGATAAGCCCGATCTGCAAAAACCTCTGCAACCGCCCGTACGCCGGCTTGCTGGGCGGCAGTCATTAATGCGCTATTGGCCAACCCAAAAACGGCTAATGTCGGATCAAAGTCACGGATCGCGGCGATGACCGCTTGTGCCAACCTAGGCTCACGTGCTGCCTGGTTATACAGTGCGCCATGCGGCTTGACATGAGTGACACAAGCGCCTTGCGCACGCACGATGGCGCTGAGTGCGCCTAGTTGATAGAGGATCGCGGCGTGAATTTCTGCGGCAGATAAATGCTGCTCGGTACGGCCAAAATTTCCCCGGTCATTAAAGCTGGGATGAGCGCCGATGGCAGTGCCTTTTTGCACCGCCCAGCGCGTGCAATTAAAGATTTCGTCGGCGCCGCCGGCATGCCAGCCACAAGCAATATTGGCTGAGCTAACGAGCTCAAGTAAGGCCTCGTCAGTGGTGCAACCTTCACCTAAATCGGCATTTAGATCAATCTGCATGGCGAATCCTTTATTTAAAAAAGTTAGGCAAGCGCTGGCGTTTGAGGTGTATCGCCTCGGTATTGTTGCTCAATAGCGGATTCAATATGGGCTAAATAATGCTGCAAATCTGCATAGGCGGTACGTGCATCGGTAATCGTGCATTCGGTAAAGCGCAAAGTGCTAGCGAGCCGTGCTTGCGCTAAACGCCATAAATCTGCTTGGATAACAATGCCAATTTTTGCATAGCCGCCAGTCGTTTGTGCGTCATTCATGAGCACAATCGGTTGCCCATTGCCCGGCACTTGAATGGTGCCCGGCAGAACGGCATGCGATAGCAGTTCAATATTTTTTGTGCGCGTTAGCTCGGAGCCCGTAAGCCGATAACCCATTCGATTGCTATTGGGGGTGATAAGCCATGGCTCAGACCAGAAACTTTCATGGGCGCTCGCCGTAAAGTAAGCATATTCAGGGCCTTGCAATACACGTACGATGGTAGTGCACGGTGCGCCAGGTAGCGATGGTTTATTGTCTTCAACTATATTAGTACGGTCAAAGTGGCACCAGCCAGGAGCCTTGACGCCAAATGCCGGGATCTGTAGTACCTGAGCGGTCTGCGGGGCGCCAAGTGGTAGTTGGTCGCCGTCTTTCAGGGCGCGTCCGTTTAGACCGCCAAAGGCTGCTTTTAAGTCTGTGCTGCGTGAACCGAGGATTGGCGCCACGTCGATACCGCCACTGATCGCAATATACGCGCGCATGCCCACTTTAGGTGTCTGCAAGCGCAGTGTTTGTCCGGCTTCAACGGCAAAGCTCCACCACGCATGGACCGGTGTGTTATCCAGTGTGGCGTTAAAATCAGCGCCGCTTAGAGCTACGCGTGTCGTTTGCATAAAACGTAAACTGACCGGCCCGACAGTCACTTCAAGCCCTGCCGCCTGAGGCGTATTACCAACCAATCGGTTGGCTACATGTAATGCCAGTGTATCGAGTGCACCACCCGCACACACCCCTGACATACGATAGCCTGCCCGGCCAAGATCCTGTACGGAAGTGAGTAAACCTGCACGCAAAACTTCAATCATCGTAACGCTGGCTCCGTGTTCGAACTTATCCGACAGAAGGTGGGCTAAATGAGTCCACAGGATGGCTCTAAATCATTGTTGTGGTTAAGCTCGCAATGGTAAAGCGCACTCGATCCCCTGGCTGTAGCAGGCTTGGGGGAGTGCGCATAGGATCAAACAGCTTTTCTGTAGTGTGTCCAATTAACTGCCAGCCTCCTGGCGAACTGGCCGGGTAAATCCCCGTTTGGGCACCGCCAATGCCGACTGAGCCAGCCGGAATCGCCACTCGCGGCTCAGCCCGGCGTGGCGTTTCAAGTTTGGGATCAAGGCCGCCCAAATAGGCAAAACCAGGCTGAAAGCCAAGGCAAAATACGGTGTATTCTGTACTTGCATGAAGTTTAACGACTGCTTCGGCAGGCAGTGCAGTATGACGTGCTACGGCAGCGAGGTCAGGCCCGTACTCACCCCCATAGCAGACTGGAATTTCAACTAGGCGGCCTGGTTTTAGGTTTGCATCAGCTGCGCCCCAAGCTTTGGCAAGTTTTTGCGTGAGCACGTCTACATTGGCTGCGAGCGGGTCAAAAAGCACCGTCAAATTATTCATCCCTGGCACCACCTCAATCACATGTGGCCACTGGCGCGCCGCCGCCGCCATTGCCCAAAAGCGCTTCTGACAGGCAAGCGTTGCAGGGGCAGGCGACTCGCACACGAGCGCGCTCTCGCCAAAAGGGAAAATGCGGGGAAACTCCATCAAACTTTGTCCTTAGATAAAGAGAGAAGTTAAAAGCGCCTTAGTTGAATATTACTATACAAGTATATAAGATGTTTTAGTCAACAATCAGCAAAAAATCGTTGTTATTTTATGCAGTTTAGGCTAGGGCGGATTGCAAGCTAGGGCGTTCGGAGGTAGCTAGGTGTAAGAACCTGCAATTGAAAACGCGTCGACCTGCAATCAGCGGGATTTTCGACCCGAAATAACTGATAATGGCGGGATGCCCAAACCCAAATTAACTGAAACTGAGCCTGCATTGATCCGCGCTAACCTGCAATCCACCGCCGCAAACCTGCAGTATTGGCAACGGACTCACATGCAGAGAGGAGGGGCCAACGCGGACATTGAAGTCAGGGGGTATTTGACTGGAATGTCGGCCTATGGGCACGTACTCGGCTTAACGTCTGCTAAACGTGCTTGAATAGGAGCGCGTCTCAAAGTGTCTATAATCGGGGGTTATGTCAAATCCTCAATTCAGTGGGTGAGCTTTGAATTTAAACGCCGCAGCGACCACATTCATTGCTCGTTGAGTGGTTTCACCTAAGCGTGAAGCCTGCTCATCCACAGCCCCGCGCTGCTGTAAGAGTTGCTTATTCATCCGACTTAAGCCTTGTACGTCTTGAATGGTGGTGTCTGTTAAATTCAGGCTGCCGTGCGTCGAGCTCCAATAGAGTCGTACTTGATAGCGGCCCTTCTCTTCGATGACCTGCCATACGCGAACCGATTTATCACTACAGCCGGTGACCAAATAGTCGCCATTAGGGGCTGTTTTCCAGGCAAGACTATAAACTGTTCCACTAAAACCTTGCACCACCGCTAAACACTGCCCCGAGGTCACGTCCCACAGCCGCACCGTCTGGTCATAACTGCCCGAGGCGATCTGATCACCGCTGGGCGAATACACCACGCTATTAACATAGGAGGTATGCCCTTGTAAGGTGTGCCCGGGGGCCCCGCTGTGCGCGTCCCACAGCCGCACCGTCTTGTCATCACTGCCCGAGGCGATCTGATCACCGCTGGGCGAATACACCACGCTATTAACATCGGAGGTATGCCCTTGTAAGGTGTGCCCGGGGGCCCCGCTGTGCGCGTCCCACAGCCGCACCGTCTTGTCCCAACTGCCCGAGGCGATCTGATCACCGCTGGGCGAATACACCACGCTATTAACAAAGGAGGTATGCCCTTGTAAGGTGCGCCCGGGGGCCCCGCTGTGCGCGTCCCACAGCCGCACCGTCTCGTCCTGACTGCCCGAGGCGATCTGCTGACCGCTGGGCGAATACACCACGCTATTAACAAAGGAGGTATGCCCTTGTAAGGTGTGCCCGGGGGCCCCGCTGTGCGCGTCCCACAGCCGAACGGTCTCGTCCTGACTGCCCGAGGCGATCTGCTGACCGCTGGGCGAATACACCACGCTATTAACAAAGGAGGTATGCCCTTGTAAGGTGTGCCCGGGGGCCCCGCTGTGCGCGTCCCACAGCCGCACCATCTTGTCATAACTGCCCGAGGCGATCTGCTGACCGCTGGGCGAATACACCACGCTCCAAACAGCGTCGGTATGCCCCTGTAAGGTGTGCCCGGGGCCCCCGCTGTGCGCGTCCCACAGCCGCACCGTCTGGTCATCACTGCCCGAGGCGATCTGATCACCGCTCGGCGAATACACCACGCTCCTAACAAAGGAGGTATGCCCTTGTAAGGTGGGGCCGGGTTCCCCGGTTTGCGCGTCCCACAGCCGCACTGTCTGGTCCTTACTGCCCGAGGCGATCTGCTGACCGCTGGGCGAATACACCACGCTCAAAACAGATTCGGTATGCCCTTGTAAGGTGTGCCCGGGGGCCCCGCTGTGCGCGTCCCACAGCCGCACCGTCTGGTCATCACTGCCCGAGGCGATCTGCTGACCGCTCGGCGAATACACCACGCTCCAAACAGAGTCGGTATGCCCTTGTAAGGTGGGGCCGGGTTCCCCGGTTTGCGCGTCCCACAGCCGCACCGTCTGGTCCTTACTGCCCGAGGCGATCTGCTGACCGCTGGGCGAATACACCACGTTCAAAACAGATTCGGTATGCCCTTGTAAGGTGTGCCCGGGGACCCCGCTGTGCGCGTCCCACAGCCGCACCGTATTGTCAAAACTGCCCGAGGCGATCTGCTGACCGCTGGGCGAATACACCACGCTATTAACAGACTTGGTATGCCCTTGTAAGGTGTGCCCGGGGGCCCCGCTGTGCGCGTCCCACAGCCGCACCGTCTTGTCATAACTGCCCGAGGCGATCTGCTGACCGCTGGGCGAATACACCACGCTATTAACAGAGGAGGTATGCCCTTGTAAGGTACAGATTTTTTCCCAATTTGAGGTCTCATAGACGTTGATCGTGCCGTTGTTAAGGCCCACGGCGCACGCCTTCCCATCTGGGGAATACGCACAGGAATTCACCAGGCTTTTTTCTTGGAGATAAGGCCATTCGCCAAACCGCACGCTGGCCATCTGCGCACCTTTTACATTTGCGTTGCGCAACCAAGTGTTACGAAGATTCACCTTTCTTAAATCCGCCCCTTGCAACTGAGCTGAATCGAAGACCCCCTCACTCAGATCCGCCCCAGGAATTTGGATGCCTTTTAGATCGGCGCCATTGAACTGCACCCCCGCTCTGACTAATATTGTGATCGCATTGGCCGCCGCCTTGCGCGCGGTTGGGTTGGTTTTCGAGCGCTCGATTATCGCTAACAGCTGCTCCTTAAATGTGAACTCTTGCCAAACGCGATCAATCAACAAGCGCACAACGCCCAGATCGCCAACCCAATGCTTTGGGGTTAACGATAAATCTCGCTGCGTTTTGGGAGGCAAAACAGCGTGCTCTTCAAAACTATAGACTGAAGTAGTGCTATCTCGACGCTGGCGAGTGCTTACATCCATACACCCATCGAACGACTCAAACAGCGACCTCGCCACAAAATATTCCAGCAGCGATTTATGGATAAATCGGTATTCAGTGCCACTTCGGATCAACGGCCACGCTTCTCGCAGCAGTTGATTTTCTTCTTCTCGACCGAAAAAAACGTCCTTCCAACTCCCCTTATCTTTGCGCAATGAATACTCAACAACCGGTTTACCTGCATTCTCTGTATACAGATGCACCGCCAACTCTTGCGCAAACGCGATACCGTGCTCAGCAAAATCATCATCGGACAATTCTCTAAAAATCTCTCTTTTGGTTCCCGTTAACTCTTGTGTGCTTAAGCGCTGCTGGTTGCGCTCGAACCAGTTTCTGACGAACTGATCATACAGGTCCAGGCGTAACTGGATAGTAGATACCGCCTCCCTTTTTTTTGCGACGTGCGGCAACGCTTCTAGCACCACCCTCAGCAAAAATGGGTTGCTAATCAAGTCTTTTAAATTAGATTGTTTGGAGAAGGCTTCTTGGTAAGCTTGCGCCGTCCAGCCCGTTAGGTTGTGCGCCACATATTTTTCTAGATATTGATCGCTCTTTTCTTTTGAAAATGGCTCGACCACGACTTCTTGAAACAGCGTATCCTTGTCCTGCAGAATCGGATTCGGTTGAAAACGGCTGCGATAGTCCTGGCCCAGATATTCGCTGCGACAACTGATCACCATCTGACCCTGCCAGCCGTCTGACTGGTTGATGGAATTGCTCACATACAAATTTTGTGTCTGACGTATCTCATCATAGCCGTCCAAAATAAAGACAAATTTTTCTTTCTTTAATTTCTGAATCTGGAATTCTGACAGGCCTCTTTTCTTTAACGCTTTGGCGATTAGATCGTGCTCAGGCTTGTCAATACTCGGCAGTGAAATAAACAGCGGTATCGCATCATCTTCTTTTTTGTGCTCCCATAAGTGCTTTTCTAGGCGACGGTTGAAGGTTGTTTTGCCCGCCCCTGAATCTCCCGTCAACAAGATCACTTTTTTATCTTTTAGAAACGCTTGAACTTGGGGTAAGAGCTCAAAGGTTTTGCTCTCCCCATTAATACTCGCTCGGCAGCGCGGTTCGACATAGAGCTTTAGGGTCTCTTGAAACGCCTCATTTTGCGTTAAGGTGGCCGAATACTGCCCTTTCAGCGCGTCTATGGGGTCTGCCTTGAGTACCCACAGCTCCTGGTCTTGTTGATTCAAGATAGAGGCAAGCTGGCTATGCTGCGCTCTCTGTATGCCATCGAAGATGCCATCTAATAGCTGGGCAAACTCAAGTCCGCCAAGCGTTGAATTCTTATTTAAAAGGGAAATACATTTACCGTGCCCCGTCCAAAACTTGTCCAGAAACGTTTTCGCCTCATTGCTGCCCACTAACAGCCGCTCGATCAGCTTAAACAGCACTCCATGCCGACTTTGATTCTGACGCACTTCTCGCCCTGCTTGGGATTGCCCCTCCAATCTGGGTATATCCTCCACCCGAACCGTAGTCGCTGGAATAAAATGCGCCAGGCACTTCTCATAGCTATTTGGCGTTAACGAAACCGGGATAATGCCGTGATCACCCGTCATATGCTTTTCTCGAATTTGCAAAAAAGCGATTTCCGTCAACACATGATGGAACCCCGCCTTATCGTCTTCCTCTTGTGAAAATTTATTGACCACCTGACGTATTGCCAAAGCGTCCTTTTGTTCATTATCGTTGCGATAGGCTTCTAGATCTTTGTGATAGGCCTCTTGAAGTTCCTGATGAAACTTTTTATAGTCCTTCCATTCTAGATAGCTTCCTAATACCTCAGAAGAACACACCACGACCTTATCGACTGGTTTCACGTCTTTGATTAACTGAGCAGGCAACAAACACAGCTGATTAGTTACGATATCTCCTAGTTTGCCGTCCTTTTTCAGTTCTTCCGGCGAGCTTGAATACGGTCGCCCCATTGGCGCTTGATCCGAATGCAGCTTGAATCCTTGGATTTGAAATAACTTATCGATTAAATATTTAGACGTCTCGGCATCGGCCTTTCCGTGATCTGGATTGTCGTGCGCATACACCAGGAAAAGGCTAGGATTGTTGGCAATCTTTAAAGAGCTCAGCGTCAACAGTGCCTTTTCAAATAGATAATCCACCAGATCGCTTTTTGCCTGGGCGGACATTGAAGTAGATGTGGCCGTCTGAGTCACAGCCGACGCACTGCTCGTAAACAGCGACATGACCGGCATAGTAGTGGCCGACTTAGTCTCTTCATAGCCCCACTTTTGCGCCTTTTTATAGCTCGCCTGCGCTTTATCGGGTTGCCCTAACTGGTCCAACACCTTGCCATGCTCGAAATATACGGTGGCGATTTTATCTCGCAGGGTTTGATCTGCTAGAGTTTCAGGAGCGTGCGCCTTTTTCACGGCTTTTTTCATCTGGGATAACGAGGCTTCTGCGTCGTCGCATAACACTAACGCGATCTTGAGATCCTTAGCCTTGCTAGCAGTCTCTAGGTAAGAACTCGCGAGATCCAGTGTTTCTTGTAGCGAGAGCATGCTCCGCGATGACGATAAGATGCTACCCAACATAGTGTTATCCTGTTATTTTTTATGGTCGGGCATTGTAATACGGCATCGAGTTAAGCAAACCTACTCCGATTCCCATGGTGCAAAAAACAGCCGTTTTTTGCACTGTTGACGGCAACACACGTGATGTACCGGCAAGCCTTTCAGTGTCACTCTAAAATCTCTTTCCAACATTCAAAGTGCAGCTATACTTAAAATTTAGGGCTTGTTGGACTTTCCGCCATGCTGTTCGGATATGCACGAGTATCTACCGACGACCAAAATCTCAATCTTCAGAAAGACGCGCTGAAAGAAATTGGGTGCGAACGGATATTTGAGGATACAGTCAGCGGAGCCAAGGTGGAGCGTACTGGGCTGACTGCGCTTATGAATGCACTACGCGCCGGTGATACGGTTGTTATCTGGCGCTTGGACCGGCTTGGCCGATCGCTGAAGAATTTGATTGAACTGGTGGAAACTCTCGAAACCGCACAGGTTGGATTACGCAGCTTGCAGGAAAACATTGATACCACATCGAGCGGTGGAAAACTGATATTTCATCTATTCTGCGCGCTTGCTGAGTTCGAGCGCAATCTCGTCCGAGAACGCACACAAGCGGGTCTGATCGCAGCGCGCGCACGTGGCCGTATGGGTGGTCGGCCGAAACGCCTTGATCCTGTAAAACGAGCGCTGACGCTCAAGCTGTATCACGAACGTCATCACACTATCGATGAAATTTGCCAAATGATGGGCATTTCCAAATCGACGTTGTACAACTATCTCGATAAGGAGAAGAGCCATGTCAGCCGGGTGGCGTAAGCAGATCCCACCCGATGCGTTGTTGCATTTGCGGCAACGGCTGGATAGCTTACCGTACAAAAGCCCCGGGCGATCTGCGCAAATATCAGCCACAGCCGAACTCTACGGCATCTCTACTAGTTCAGTGTACCGTGCCCTAAAAGACTTCCTCAAACCCCATGCAACATACCGTGTTGACCACGGCAAACCGCGCGTACTACCAGCGTCAGAGCTGGAACGTTATTGCGAAGTTATAGCAGCACTCAAACTTAGAACCACCAATAAGCAAGGCCGGCATCTATCGACCAAACGGGCTATCGAATTGCTAGAAGAATATGGCGTCGAGACCGATCAGGGCATGGTGCGTGTTCGACGAGGTTTACTGACTCGCACTACTGTCAATAAATATCTGACCCACTGGCATCTTGACCAAGGATGCCTACGCCGACAACCGCCCGCTATAAGGTTCCAGGCAGAGTTCAGCAACGACTGCTGGCAGTTCGATATGTCACCCTCTGACCTCAAGCACATCGATAAACCGGACTGGATCAATCCTGCCAAAGGCGAGCCGACATTGATGCTGTTTAGCGTGGTGGATGATCGTAGTGGCACGGCTTATCAGGAATACCGCTGTGTCTATGGTGAGGATGCAGAATCGGCATTGCGTTTCCTTTTCAATGCAATGGCGCAGAAGGTTGAACCCGAATTTCCGTTCCAGGGAAGGCCAAGCTTGCTCTATCTCGACAATGGCCCAGTTGCTAAAAGCCGAGCTTTTCAGAACTTGATGCAAGCGTTAGAAATTAAATGGCAAACGCATATTCCGGCCAACAAGGATGGCGAGCGCGTGACGGCACGATCCAAGGGCAAAGTTGAACGCCCCTTTCGAACCGTCAAGGAAGCGCATGAGACACTCTATCATTTCCACAAACCAGAAACTGAGAAACAGGCCAACGAATGGCTGATGCGCTATCTACTGCGTTATAACCGGCAAAATCACCGTTCCGAACCGCATTCACGTATCGATGACTGGCTGGCTAACTTGCCTAAGGATGGCATCCGCGAAATGTGTGCCTGGGAGCAGTTCTGCCGCTTTGACCGCGAACCGGAGCGGCGTCGAGTCGGCATCGATGCCCGCGTCTCGGTCGAAGGGACGGACTACGAGGTAGAACCTGACCTTGCCGGCGAATGGGTATTGCTGCTTTGGGGTTTGTTCGATAGTGAGTTATACGTCGAATATGAAGGTCAACGTACCGGCCCCTACTATCCGGTGTCGGGTCCAATACCGCTGCATCGTTACCGTGCATTCAAAAAAGGGGCCGTGAGCGAGCGGGCTGATCGCATCCGTTCTATTGCTGATCGACTCAAATTGCCAATTGCCGCGTTATCGGTCAATGACATGCGTCTTGAGCAGTTGGTCATCCCGGTCGTCCCGATACAGCCATTCGACGCTCCGGCGCACGAATATCATTTTCCTAGTGTTATTGCGGCGAAGTTGGCGATCGCTAATGAACAAGCTCAGCCATTGGCAAAGCTTTCGCCGGCAGACCGTGCTTTTATCGACCAGGCGTTAGCAGAGACACTGGTACGCAATATCGTGCTAAAGCGCGTTCGAGATTATTTCCGATACAAAAAATCCGGAGAAGGTCATGCGAGTTGAAGTGATGCAACATTACGGGCTGATCCAACCGCTCAGCCAAGCCGGTTATTACGAAACCAACCACCATAAGCAGCTTATCAAGGACATTAAAGGCGCGATCCTCGAGGGACGATTGATCGCCGTCTGCGGGGTTGTGGGCAGTGGCAAGACTATGGCCATGCGCCGGCTACAACAGGTTTTGAAGGAAGAAAATCGCATTGTTGTCGCCAAGTCGTTATCGGTGGAAAAGCATAGCATTAAGCTCGCAACGTTGATCTCCGCGCTCTTTTATGACTTGGCGCAAGGCAAAGAAATCATGATTCCCAAGCAAGGCGAGCGACGAGAACGAGAATTGCGCGAGTTGGTGAAAAAAGGCAAACGCCCGATTGCCCTGTTCATCGATGAAGCACATGACTTGAATGGCAATACCCTCATTGGGCTTAAGCGTTTAATGGAAGTCGTGGAAGACGGCGAGGGTCGGCTGTCCGTGATTCTCTCTGGTCATCCCAAATTGCGCAATGACCTGCGGCGGCCAACCATGGAGGAAATCGGTTACCGCACTGACATTTTTTCTCTCGATGGAATTGCTGGCAGTCAGCGCGAATACATTCAGTGGCTATTGGGCGCTTGCACATCGCCCAAGACGGACCCGGAATCGATTCTGACGGAAGATGCACTCGATATGTTGGCAAGCAGGCTGCGTACGCCACTGCAAATCCAGCTACACTTAACGCTGGCGTTGGAAGCCGGTTATCAGACCGGCGAAAATCCAGTCACAGCGGAATTAGTAGAGAAAGCGTGCTCTCGCGCCAGATCGATGACCTGGAGCCAACTTTAACGCGGCATGGCTATCGGCTCAAGGATATGGTTGAACAATTTGATGCCAAGCCGGCAGAAATCAGAGCCTTGTTCCGCAACCAACTCGATCCGGCTCGCGCTACAGAACTGAGGGGCCGAATATTAGCGGCTGGTTTGCCCATTTAATTTCGGCGTTACATGGAATTGATGATTTTCAGATAATGCGGGTTTGCGGCGATGGATTGCAGGTCGGCTCGGATAAATGCAGGCTCAGTTGCAGCGAATGTGGGTTTGGATGCTTCGTCAGTTGCAGTTATTTCGGGTCGAAAAACGCGCTAATTGCGGGTCGAGGCGTTTTTAATTGCAGGTTGTTACAGCTAGGTGGTTAGTTGGTCAGTAGTGTTGATAGGCATCATTCATAGCGCGCCCTTTCAGTGAGCACTAGATCAAGCGCAATGTCATGTGCTTCGTGTGGCAATAGATGAGTCACACGGCCGCATTCATAGCTAATCCCGGCGGTAAACGGGCGTGGCTTAAGCTTAGCTAGAGTGCGATCATAATAACCGCCGCCATAGCCAAGCCGGTAACGTGCTGGATCGAAACCCACGCAGGGAACGAGTAGTAGATCAGGGTGTACTGCAACCGCCTGAGCAGGTACAGGAACCTTGAAATAACCTTCTTTCATCGGCGTTTCTGGGGTCCAGCGATGAAAACGCAACGCGCCCCCTACTTCAGTCACGACCGGTAGGGCGGCACAGTGCGCGGGCGCCTCTTGTAGCCAGTTAACCAGTGTTGCACGCGCATCGAACTCACCTGCAAATGGCCAATAGAATGCCACACAGTACGGAGTGCGTTCGGCCAGCAACGTGGCAATGCGCGCGGCAAGTGCTGCTTCGCTATGCGCTTGAATTTGTCGGGTTTGCCTGGTGCTCAGTAAAGCACTGCGTAATGCACTTTTTGAGGAATTAGCTGCTGCCTGCGGGGATTTACATGCTATGCTTTCTACGCCCATTATTTGCCTCTAGGTCAAAAAAAATGCTGCTATGCGTTCTTCAACGGGTGACTCAAGTATATCGCTCTCTCTCGGTTGTCTGCGTGCTCACAACGCTCATTAGTTGTAGCACCGTGGAAGTTGCGCGCGCGCAGTCTGAGAATGTGCCGCGAGAGCCCGATGCTATTTTTATGGCATTACGTGAGGCGGCCCAGCAAAATAATGCGCCGCGCGCGCTTGAACTAGCGCGCCAAATTCCCGCCTATCCAGTTCCCTCCTACGTAGAGTATTTTGCACTTAAACCGCAATTGTTCGATAGCTTAGGTCATGCGCGCTTGAACGCGCCTGATACACCTATCTTGGCTTTTCTGCAAAGATATGAGGGGCAAGCGATTGCCGATCGGCTGCGCAATGATTATTTGCTGGTGCTCGGTGCGCGCCACGCCTGGCGTGAGTTTGATAAGCAATATCGCCGCTTTGTATTAAAAGATGACCTGCAACTTAAATGTTACGCACTCCAGGCACGGGCCGCACGCGGGCTCGAGGTGGCTGAGGCTGCGCGTGCTTTATTGGTCGCGCCAAACCGGTATGGCGATGGTTGTGTAGAACTAATCACAGTTTTGAAGCAAAAGAATCAGCTCGACCAGGATGACGTCTGGCAGCAAATTCGGCTGGCTTATGAAATGAACGAAGTCGCGGTGGGCAACCGCATTGCGGATGCGCTAGGACCTCAACGCCCAAGCCCAAAGCAATTTGAAATGACAGCGAATAAGCCACGGGTCCTGTTGGAGCAGGGCGTACCCATCAACACGGCGGCCCATCAGCTGGCATTACTGGCGATTACTCGTATTGCCCGTCAGGATCCACTATTAGCGGCGGCGATTTTTATCTCGGTGGCGCCGCGCTTAACGCCGCAAGAGCAGGCAACGGGTTGGGGGACGATTGGCTATCGGGCGGCGCTTGACAAAATACCGCTTGCGCTTGATTGGTATCGGTTATCTGTTGATGGCTGGCTGTCTAATGCAGCTCACGAGTGGCGTGTACGAGCGGCGTTGCTAGCCAACCATTGGCCGCTGGTGCGGCAGGCGATTGAAATCATGCCAAGTGCATTGCGCCGTCAGCCAGCCTGGATTTATTGGCACGGCCGAGCGTTACAAGCAACCGGTGAAAACGCTTTAGCGGTACAAGCCTGGCAGCAAATTGCCCCCAATTTTGATTTTTATGGGCAACTGGCAACGGAAGAGCTTGGTGGTCGCATTAGCTTCCCGGCGGCGACTAAGGTTGCTGAGATTGAAACGGAAATGGCGCGCATGCAGGCTCTGCCAGGCTTTCAGCTGGCCCAGCACCTTTATCGCTTGCAGTTCTATTTCGAAGGAGCTCGGGAATGGAACTGGACTCTGCGTGGCATGAGTGATCGCCAGCTATTGGCGGCAGCCGAACTGGCTCGGCGCTTTAAATTGTACGATCGCACGGTCAATACGGCTGAGCGTACCCGGCAAAAGCATGACTTTAACCTGCGGTATATTTTGCCATTGCGCGAGATTATGGAGCGTAATGCAAAATTGACTGGACTGGATGTCGCTTGGGCTTATGGCTTAATCCGGCAAGAGTCGCGTTTTATTAGCGATGCCCGTTCTAGCGTTGGCGCGGCTGGCTTGATGCAGTTAATGCCAGGGACCGCGCAACTCGTCGCCAGAAAGATCGGCTTGGGGAAAATGTCTAGCGTAAGAATCAATGAGGTTGAGACAAATATTTTACTTGGGATGAATTATTTGGCGATGATTTCTGCTGAACTTGATGATTCACCGGTCCTGGCGTCTGCTGCCTACAATGCTGGTCCGCGGCGGGCGCAGCAATGGCGTGCAGCATTAACTAGGCCAATTGAGGGGGCTGTGTTCGCGGAAACCATTCCATTCAGTGAAACCCGCGATTATGTGAAAAAAGTTTTGGCTAATGCGGTGTATTATGCCGCCTTGTTAGAAGGGACTCCGCAGTCGCTCAAAGCGCGACTTGGCGTGATTGCACCTGTGAACGTGACTGAAACGTCACAATAACGATATGAAAATTTATGTGGTGGGCGGGGCGCTTCGTGATGAACTACTGGGCCTGTCTGTGCGGGACCGTGATTATGTGGTGGTAGGGGCGACTCCTGAGCAAATGGCTAAGCAGGGTTATCGGCCGGTTGGACGTGATTTCCCGGTATTTTTGCATCCGCACACGCAAGCCGAATACGCATTAGCGCGTACCGAACGCAAAACAGCGCGTGGCTATCATGGTTTTCAGTTTTATTATGCACCGGATGTCACCCTTGAGCAGGATCTAGCGCGGCGTGATTTAACGATTAATGCCATGGCGCGCGAACTCGATGCAAAGGGGCTACCGGTCGGCCCGGTGATTGACCCATTTAATGGTCGCGTTGATTTGGCTGCACGCGTTTTGCGTCATGTGGGGGATGCGTTTGCTGAAGATCCCGTGAGAATTTTGCGCTTGGCGCGCTTTGCCGCGCGCTTTGCTGACTTCACCATAGCCGATGAGACGCTGAATTTGATGCGTAAAATGGTGGTCAATGGAGAGGTGGATGCACTGGTGCCTGAGCGCATTTGGCAGGAAATTGCTCGTGGTTTAATGGAAGTCAAGCCCTCACGTATGTTCGCTGTATTGCGTGAATCTGGGGCGTTGGCGCGAATTTTGCCTGAAGTCGATGCGCTATATGGTGTGCCGCAGCGCCCTGAGTTCCATCCAGAAATCGATGCGGGCGTGCATGTCATGATGGCCCTGGATTATGCGGCGACTCGTGGCTATGCGTTGACGGTGCGTTTTGCGGTGTTGGTGCATGATTTAGGCAAGGCCAATACGCCGCTGGAGATGCTGCCGCGCCATCTGGGCCATGAGGCGCGTAGCGTTACCCTGTTGCGCCCGTTGTGTAATCGTCTGAAAGTGCCAAATGCATGTCGTGATTTGGCGGTGCTAGTGGCGCGTGAGCATGGCAATATCCATCGCTCGCTGGAGTTTGGCGCCAGTGCATTAACCCGCTTGCTTGACCGTTGTGATGCTTGGCGCAAACCCGAACGTTTAGTTGAAGTTATGCAGGCATGCGAAGCTGACGCTCGCGGCCGGCTTGGTTTTGAAACTGCGGCGTATCCACAGGCGGCCCGGCTGAGCAATGCTTTGAGCGTAGCGTACCGGGTTAATGCGGGGGCCATTGCGGCGCATTATCGTGCGGCGCCCGAGGCGATCAAGGCCGCATTGCACCGTGCCCGCATCGCAGCCATTGAGGCGGCATTAAATCCGGTGAATGACCCAGTGCTTTAATTGGCTCTGGCAAGCAAACTTTTATAGCGTCATTGAGCGGTCGCCATGACTGAACCCTGCTAAACCGTTATCAATGCCGCGACTAAATCCAATCACTTTGAACAGCTCGCCCATCTCCGCTTCGGAGAGCAATTTTTGTACCGCATTTGCAGCCGGCAGAAACTGTTGCGGATCATTTGCATCAAGCTGTGCAAGGAGCTCGGTGATACCACAGTTGATTAAAAAGCGGGCTTGTGAGGTGTAGCCGAGCAAATCCACGCCGGTCTCAAGGGCTGCTTGCGCAATGCCTGAAAATTCAACATGGGCCGTGATATCTTGTAAGCCTGGATAAAAAAATGGGTCGGTGTGTGCATGATGCCGATAGTGGCACATCAAAGTGCCGGTATTGCGTTGCGGGTGGTAATACTCATGGCTTGGAAAGCCATAATCGATTAACAATAGCGCGCCGCGCTGCAAGATTTGACAAACCGTGCGCACAAATGCGCTAGCCGCTTCGTGCTGTTCAGTGAGGTAGTCCTCTGCGCCGTCGATTAAGGGGAGTTGTGCTGTATAGCTAGCGTTATTTAGGGTATGGGCGCCTATGGCGCCTGGCATGAGCGGTCGATCATGCCATTCTAATGGGCCGCCGGGTGCGCCACGGCGTGCCACACCGCGCTCAAACCAAGCGCTTGCTTGCCGTGTAAAAAGTCGTACCGGCATTGCATCCAGTACTTCATTGCCGAGAATGACGCCATTAAATGTAGCCGGTAAGCTATCCAACCACTGCACCCGGGTCGCGGCATCATAGACATGAGTCGCAAGCGTTGCGGACTGTTGGGCACGTAATTCGCCAGACAACTCGACAATGCTGTAGCGTTCACAGCGTACGCCTAGGGCGTCGAGCGCGGGGAGTAACTGCGCTGCGAGGGTGCCGCTGCCCGCCCCGAATTCCATCACCTGTTGGGTGGCAGAAGCAGTCAGTGCTTCTGCCACAGCGCGCGCAAGGGTTTGAGCGAAAAGGGGGGATAATTCAGGCGCCGTAACAAAATCACTGCCATCACCAGCATGCCAGCCGAACTTCGTTAGGGCATTGCTGTAATACCCTAAGCCTGGCGTGTAAAGGGCCAGCTCCATATAGCGGTCAAATGGCAACCAGCCGCCGGCTTGATCAAGTTTTGCATCAATCTGCGCCCGCAGAGTCTGAGATTGCGCTCGTGCGGTGGGGTCTGGTACAGGTAAACTAGCGGCTTCGTGAAAACTTATCTTCATCATTCCATTTTAAATGACAGGAGTGCTTGACGGATAGAGTCGATGAAGGTTTTAATCATTCTCATATAAAGGTTATGCTCAATTCTCTTGCCTACTCGCAACTTGCTGATTGTCGGCGGCTTTTTCTGCGGGATTATGTCATCCACCTTTTTATGGGTGTCCATGCCTTTGAGAAAAAAAATCCGCAGCGCGTGGTCATGAATGTCGAATTGTATGTTCCGTTTGCTGTCTCTACTTCTGCCTCGGACGCACTCAATGAAGTTCTTGACTACAATTTGATGCGCGATACGATTGCAGCGTATGCCAAGGGCCAACATATCCATTTATTGGAAACGTTATGCGATGATGCTGCCAATAGAATGCTCGCGCATCCTAGCGTGCGTGCGGTACGGATTCGCGCGGAGAAGCCAGATATTTACCCTGATTGCGCTGCAGTGGGTGTAGAAGTGTTTCGTTGTAAGGAAATTTAAAATGAATGCGCATGAAAATTTACAGGATGCGGCGGCTTTGCCTGCTGAGGCAGAGACTCATGCACGCGAGCGCGCGATGAGCGCACTAAGCCGTCGCGCACAAAAAGACGCTTACGAGAACAATAAGCTTTACAAGCGGCTGGCGCGGCAGGTTGGCCAAGCGATTGCTGACTATCAGATGATTGAGGCCGGCGATAAGGTGATGGTGTGCCTATCGGGTGGTAAAGATAGCTATGCCTTGCTTGATATCTTGCTTAGATTGCGGGAACGAGCACCCTTACATTTTGATATCGTTGCAGTTAATCTTGATCAAAAACAGCCAGGTTTCCCTGAACATATATTGTCCGAATATTTAACCCAAAAGGGCGTGCCGTTTCATATTGAAAATCAAGATACCTATAGTATCGTTAAACGCCTCGTGCCAGAGGGAAAAACCACGTGCTCATTATGCTCACGCTTACGGCGCGGAATTTTATATCGCGTGGCAAGTGAACTGGGCGCCACCAAAATTGCGCTTGGCCATCATCGTGACGATATCCTTGAGACCTTATTTTTGAATTTATTTTATGGTGGCAAGCTCAAAGGAATGCCGCCAAAGCTACAGTCAGATAATGGTAAGCATATCGTTATCCGTCCGCTCGCCTATGTAAAAGAGGCTGATTTAGAAGAGTATTCTGCCTTGCGGCAATTCCCAATTATTCCGTGTAATCTGTGCGGTAGCCAAGCCAATCTAAAGCGTGCAGAAATGAAGGTTTTGATCCGTGATTGGGAAAAGCGTTATCCGGGCCGAGTGGAGAGTATCTTTAATGCACTGACGAATGTGATTCCCTCACATCTGATGGACCGTGAATTATTTGAGTTTGCTGATCTACGTGTGACAGGTGCTGTACCTGCTCATGGCGATATTGCCTTCGATGATGAGCCATGTAGTGTTGGGCTGGTTGAAACAGGGGGAGAGAATACTTTGCCCCTCAGTTTGCAGCCGCTGCTACGCGCGGCGCCGTGATAAAATAATTTTATTAGATTCCTCACCCTAGTTTAACTCTCTGCGCGTATTGTGAATATTGTGATCCTGGCGGCCGGTGAAGGTAAGCGTATGCGCTCAGCCTTACCCAAAGTGCTCCATTTACTGGCGGGCCAGCCGCTTCTTTGTCATGTTCTTGATACCGCGCGCGCATTGCAGCCGGCAAAAATCGTTGTGGTGCTGGGGCATGGTGCGCAGGCAGTGCAGCAAGCCGTGGCTCTGCCCGCGGTCGAATTCGTGATACAAGCGCAACAATTAGGCACCGGCCATGCACTGCAACAGGCACTGCCATTGCTGGATCGTTCTATGCCAGTGCTGGTGTTATATGGTGATGTACCTCTGATTAGCGTGCCCACCCTTGAGCGTCTCATTCAACAGGCCAGTGCGGACCCTAATGCAGAGCGTTGTGCGCTATTGACGGCGACACTCGCTGAGCCCAGCGGTTATGGGCGTATTGTGCGTGACTCGATGGGCCGTGTGGTGCGCATTGTGGAACAAAAAGATGCCAGCCCTGAAGAATGCAAAATCAATGAAGTGAACACCGGCATCATGCTGCTGCCCGGCGCCCGTATTGCCACTTGGCTTGCCGAACTAAACAATCATAATGCTCAGCATGAATACTATCTGACCGATGTGATTGAGTGTGCGATTGCGGAAAATGTAGAGGTTGTCACGAGCCAACCTGACCATGTAGCCGAAACCATGGGGGTGAACAACAAAGCACAGTTAGCGCTGCTGGAGCGCACTTATCAGCGCCAACTGGCAGATGCATTACTTGATCAGGGCGTGACGCTAGCGGATCCAGCACGGCTTGATATCCGTGGCGCACTCACCTGTGGCCGCGAAGTGTCAATTGATGTGAATTGTGTGTTTGAGGGCGCTGTGAAGTTAGCGGATGGCGTGAGTATTGGCCCGCATTGTGTGCTGAAAAACGCCGTGATTGGCGCTGGCGCAAAAATTAATGCATTGACGCATATCGAAGGGGCACACATCGGTGAGCGCGCCGTGATTGGTCCATATGCACGGCTGCGGCCAGGCGCAATTCTTGCAGAGGATACCCATATTGGCAATTTTGTCGAGGTTAAAAATGCCATGCTTGGCGCTAGCTCAAAGGCGAACCATCTCAGCTATATTGGTGACGCGGAGGTTGGGGCGCATGTCAATATAGGGGCGGGTACGATTACCTGCAATTATGACGGTGCGCAAAAGCATCGCACGGTGATTGAAGATAACGTGTTTGTGGGCTCTGCGACGCAACTGGTGGCGCCGGTTAAGATTGCACAGGGCGTAACCATCGCAGCGGGTACAACCGTTTGGCGAGATGTGCCCGCTGGCGCCCTCGCGCTTAACGAAAAAACGCAAATCGCTAAAGCGGATTATGTGCGGCCCACCAAAAGAAAAGATTGAGGCGTATTAAACTCCAACGCTCGCTATCTTTAATTATTCACCTTTTATCACTCCGAGTCTTATATGTGTGGCATTGTCGGCGCAGTCGCGCAACGTAATATTGTTCCAGTCCTAATCGAAGGGCTACGGCGGCTTGAATACCGCGGCTATGATTCTTGCGGTGTGGCCGTGCTGGCAGAGAAGGAGTTGCGCCGCGCACGTAGCGTGTCGCGTGTCGCCCATCTTGCAACTGAGGCGCAAACGACGCATTTAACAGGTGACATTGGGATTGCGCATACGCGTTGGGCCACCCATGGCGCGCCGGTGACAGATAATGCCCATCCGATTTTTTCACGCGATACGATTGCGCTTGTGCACAATGGCATCATCGAGAATTACGAAGTCCTGCGTGAAGCGCTGCAAGCACAAGGCTATGAATTTATCAGCCAAACGGATACTGAAGTCATTGCTCATTTGATTCATAGTGTGTATCGCGGCGACCTTTTTAGCGCAGTACGTGCAGCGGTCCGTCAGCTACAGGGTGCTTTTGCCATTGCCGTGTTTAGTCGCGATGAGCCGCACTCTATTGTCGGTGCGCGGCAAGGCTCACCACTGGTCGTCGGGGTGGGTGACAATGAGCATTTTCTGGCTTCCGATGCGCTCGCGCTTGCGGGTAGCACCGAGCGCTTTATTTTTCTTGAGGAGGGCGATGTCGTGCAACTTTCGCGTACGGCATCCTGTATTGCTGATCACACGGGCGCCATTGTGGAGCGCGAAATACGTACCGTCGCGGCCTATGGCAGTGCGGTTGAGCTCGGGCCCTATCGGCATTTTATGCAAAAGGAAATTTTTGAGCAGCCACGCGCGATTGCGGACACCCTTCCGGTGGCGGAGGCCTTTATCCCCGCACAATTTGGCGAACATGCTGAGCAGGTATTTGCCGGGATTGATAGCTTGTTGATCTTGGCTTGCGGCACCAGCTATTACGCTGGTTTAACGGCTAAATATTGGTTTGAATCAATAGTCGCGCTGCCGACTCAGGTTGAAATTGCCAGTGAATATCGTTATCGGGATTCAGTACCCAATCCGAATAGTTTAGTGGTGGTTATTTCGCAGTCAGGTGAGACTGCTGATACATTAGCTGCGTTAAAGCATGCACAAGCATTAGGACACACCCGTACCCTCGCGATTTGTAATGTCGCCACCAGTGCGATGGTGCGGCAGACGGCGCTGGCATTTTTGACGCATGCCGGCACCGAGATCGGCGTGGCCTCAACCAAAGCTTTTACGACACAGCTGGTTGCCCTGTTTATGCTGGCGGTCACCTTGGGTAAGCTGCGCGGGCGAGTTGCGGCAAGTGCTGAAGAAACCTATCTCAAACAACTCCGTCATTTGCCTGCTGCTTTAAACCATGTGCTTGCACTGGAGCCGCAAATCATTGCCTGGGCTGAGCAATTTGCCTCTAAAGAAAACGCGCTTTTTCTCGGACGTGGCCTGCACTATCCCATTGCGCTTGAGGGCGCGCTCAAGCTAAAAGAAATCTCGTACATTCACGCTGAGGCTTATCCCGCTGGTGAACTCAAGCATGGCCCGCTCGCCCTGGTTACGCGCGCCATGCCTGTTGTCACGGTGGCGCCAAACGATGCGCTGCTTGAAAAGTTGAAGTCGAATATCCAAGAAGTTCGCGCCCGCGGTGGTGAGCTCTATGTCTTTGCCGATGCCGATACGCGCATCGTCAATGGCGAAGGTTTGCATGTGATCCGGCTGCCTGAACATTACGGTTGGTTGTCGCCGATTTTGCACGTGATACCGTTGCAATTGCTGGCATACCATACTGCGTGTGCGCGTGGGACAGATGTCGATAAACCTAGGAATCTGGCGAAGTCAGTAACGGTGGAATAACCGTGATATCTATTTGGACTGTTTGAAATGGATTATCAGACCCTGCTTATCCAACGTAATACTCACCCAGCATGGCGCTTACTAGCAGCAGTGAATGCCCCGTTGGTGGCTAGTTTTCTCTACCGCAGTTTCATCGAGCCCAATGTGCGCACGGTTGCTCGGCAAGCGTTAGCAATGCAGCTAGAAGGCTATCTATATCATTTGCATGAAACCGAGGGTGACATTCTTTTTCCTAAGCTCGCTACAGAGTATTTGGATGATTGGGCCGCGGATAAGTGTGGGTGGTTGCGCAAATACTATACGGTCGATAGCGACGAACCTCATTACGATTTAACCTTCTCTGCTGAATTGGCGATTAATTGGCTTGCCGGCCTTAAACAGCGGCAATTTATCGGCACCGAGTCACGTTTAATCATGGTGTTTGAGTTATTGCGCCAAATTGCTGAAGGGACTGAGCTTGATCCTGCTGCGCGGATTGCCGAGCTTGAAAAACGTAAAGGTGTGATTGAAAACGAGATTGCGCGGATTCAATCCGGGCAATTGGATTTGATGGGTGCTACTCAAGTTCGCGAGCGTTTTTTACAAATGGTCGCAACCGCCAGAGAGTTACTAGCTGATTTCCGCGCCGTTGAACAAAACTTTCGCTGCTTGGATCGTTCAGTACGGGAGCGTATTGCCACCTGGGGCGGTAGTAAAGGCGAATTGCTCGGCGAGATTTTCGGTCAGCGTGATGTCATTGCCGATTCGGATGAAGGCAAGAGTTTTCGCGCTTTCTGGGATCTACTGATGTCACCGGCTCGCCAAGAAGAACTTTCGGGATTACTGGAGACGGCACTTTCATTAGAGCCCGTGCGGGGATTAATGCCGGATAGCCGATTGTTGCGGATTCATTATGACTGGCTAGAGGCTGGCGAGGTGACGCAGCGCACGGTGGCGCGTTTATCGGAGCAGCTGCGGCGTTATCTAGATGATCAAACATGGTTAGAAAACCGACGCATTATGCAGTTGATCCGAAACATAGAGCAAAAAGCGCTCGCTGCGCGGGATCAAATACCAGCGGACGCTTTGACCTCTTTTATGACGCTGGACAGGCTTACGCCCGCGATTCGTCTAACGATGGAGCGTACCCTATATTCACCACCGTTTAAACCCGAGATCACTCAGCATATCCTAGCCGACGATGGCGTGGCGATTGTCACCGATGCACTTTTTGAGCAGGTATTTGTTGATAAAGTGCGCCTCTTAGCGAATCTCAGGCGTTCGTTGCAAACGTGTCGACAGATCTCACTTGCTGAGCTAGTTAAGCAACATCCGCTGGAACAAGGTTTGGCTGAGCTGGTGGTTTACCTTAGCCTCGCGACTCATCCAGACTACCATGGGGTGCTGGATGATACCCAGACTGAAAGTGTCATTTGGACAGATGTGCTTGGCCAAGTGCGCAGAGCGACTCTACCTTTAGTGATTTTTGCCCAATGAATATGGATGATAACCGTCTACCTCCGTTATTGATTGCACTGCTGCAAAGCGTGCTGTACCGTGATAGTGACTTAGCTCGCTGGCAAGCACTACTTGATTTACAAGCTAGAGTCCGTGACTACTATGTGATCATTGGTTTAGAGTTAGTTCTAGATGAAGCAGAAGGGTATGCTTATTTGCGTCAGCGTCCAGTTGTGGAAGGCGCCGCAGAATTGCCGCGACTGTTGCCACGCCGTCCTTTAAGTTATCCGGTGAGTCTTATTTTAGTGCTATTGCGCAAAAAAATGGCCGAATTCGACGTGACGAGTAGCGATAGCCGTCTGGTCATGAGCCGTGAAGAGATTATTGAGTCAATCCGTCTCTTCTTGCCAGATACCGTTAATGAAGTTAAGTTACTCAATCGGATCGATACCCATATCAATAAAATCATCGAGTTGGGGTTTTTACGCCGCTTGGCGGGACAGGATCAGCAATTTGAAGTTCATCGCATTCTCAAAGCTTTTGTCGATGCACAGTGGCTCAATGAATTTGAGCAGCGGCTAACGGATTACTCTAACCATGCTCAAACGACGCTGCTGTCGGAGGATGCATCATGAGTGATGTGGGTCAGCTCGATTTCGCTCAAACTAGCGAGCGAGCAGGTTTTCGTTTACATCGTTTTGAAGTATTTAACTGGGGTACGTTTAATCAGCGGGTCTGGAGCTTGCAGCCAGGGGGTGACAATATCTTGCTAACCGGGGATATCGGTTCTGGTAAATCTACGTTGGTTGATGCGATCACCACGCTACTCGTGCCTGCGCAAAAGATTGCCTATAACAAAGCTGCGGGAGCCGATGCACGTGAACGCAGCTTACGCACTTATGTGCTAGGACACTATAAGTCAGAGCGTGGTGATGGCAACGCTACTGCACGTGCGGTGACGTTGCGTGATCATAATAGTTATTCGGTACTGCTGAGTATTTTCCATAATGAGGGCTTTGACCAAACGGTGACGTTAGCGCAAGTATTTTGGTTTAAGGACCCGCGTGGGCAGCCTGAGCGCTTTTATCTTGTGGCGGATCACGCCTTGTCGGTCGCTGAGCATTTTGCAGACTTTGGTTCGGATATAAGCAAATTGCGCAAACGCTTACGCAATACGCGTGGGATTACGCTACACGAGAGTTTTACGCAGTACGGCGCGGATTTTCGGCGCCGTTTTGGCATCGCCAATGAGCAGGCAATGGATTTATTCCATCAAACGGTATCGATGAAATCGGTCGGTAATCTGACTCAATTTGTGCGTGATCATATGTTGGAGGCTTTTCCAGTAGAGGCGCGTATTGCAGCCTTGATTGCGCATTTTGACGATCTTAACCGCGCCCACGAGTCGGTGCTGAAAGCCAAAGCACAGATTGGCCATTTAGCGCCATTGATAGAAAATTGTAACCAACATGCGCGGCAGGTCGCTGAAGTTGAGCAGTTACGTAATTGTTGGGATGCACTGCGGCCGTGGTTTGCCCATCTGAAAAGTGGTTTGCTACAGAAGTGGATGAGCCAATTGCAAAATGAGTCAGAGCGCCTCTCTATAAACTCACTGGCGCTTGCAGATAAAAAACGTAGTGAACTTGCTAGCCGCGACGAAATCAAGCAAGCGATTGCCGCGAACGGCGGTGACCGGCTTGAGCGCATCAAGTCTGACATTTTTCTGACCCAGCAGACAAAGGATGAGCGCGCTAAGCGGGCCGAGCAATATGATGCCTTAGCACAAGCCGTGGGCTTGTCAGGGGCGGTAAATGCCGAGGCGTTTACAAGCAATCGCCGGGCGATTGATGCCGGACAAGCAGCCTGTGTAGAAAAGCTAGATCTGCTGCAAGATGAGTTGACCGAAAAGGGTGTTGGGTTGCGGCAGCTTGAATTCCAGCATAATGAATTAGAGCTAGAACTTGATTCACTACGGAAACGGCGCTCAAATATTCCCGATCAAATGTTAAAGCTGCGCGATATATTATGTGACGCGCTAGGCCTAGCCGCAGATGATTTGCCGTTTGTCGGAGAATTAATCCAAGTGCGTGATGAAGAAAAAGCATGGGAAGGCGCGGCTGAGCGCTTATTGCATAGCTTTGGTATCTCTTTATTGGTCCCTGACATACATTATGCTAGATTGGCTACATGGGTTGATCAGACGCATTTGGGCGCTCGTCTAGTTTATTACCGAGTGCGTTTCGTCGCGCAAACCAATCAGCATGCTGTGCACCCGGCTTCATTGGCGCGCAAATTGGCGATTAAGCCTGAGTCGCCTTTTTATAATTGGCTGGATACTGAGTTAGGGCGGCGTTTCGATTATGTGTGTTGTCCGACGCTTGATCAATTCTATCGAGAGAAGCGGGCGATCACGCGTAGTGGTCAGATCAAAGCGGGTGACGAGCGCCACGAAAAAGATGATCGGCGCCGACTTGATGACCGTTCGCGTTATGTTCTAGGTTGGTCCAACGAAGCCAAAATCGCGGTCCTAGAAAAACAAGCCGGTGATTTAAAGACACGGATGCAAGCAAGCATAGCGCACATTGCGCTCGCCCAACGTGAGCTTGCGACTCAGCAGAAAAAATTAGGAACTTGGCAGCAACTGGCTGTATTTAGCAATTTCCAAGAATTAGAGTGGCGATCGCTACTGCTCAAAATTGAGCAGCTTGAGCGAGAAAAACAACAATTGGAAGCGGCTTCTGATGTGCTGAGCACGCTAGAGCAGCAATTGGCCAAAATCAGCGAGGCGTTGCAAGAAACTGATAGCAGTATTGAAAAGAACTCGCGTGCCCAGGGCACAAATGAAGAAAAACTCAATCAAGCCGAGAGCACATTAAAGGAGTGTGAGCTCTTGCTTCAAGCCATGCCGCGACACGTTCAGATCGACTATTTCCCATTGCTCGAAGCGATGCGACCTGAAGTGCTTGGTAAACAATCGTTAACGGTCGAAACTTGCGATAATCGTGAGAAAGACATGGGCGCATGGTTGCGACAAAAGATTGGGGATAAGAGCCGGAGAATTGATCAGGTCCGCGATAAGGTCATTGACGCTATGCGTACCTATACGCTAGCTTACCCACTTGCCACGCGTGAGGTAGACGTGAGCGTCGAGGCGGCGCATGAATATCGCACCATGCTGAAAAATTTGCAAAGCGATGATCTGCCGCGTTTTGAAGCACGTTTTAAAGAGTTATTAAACGAAAACACGATTCGGGAAATCGCTGGTTTCCAATCGCAATTACATCGTGAGCGTCAGACGATTCGTGAGCGCATTGCTTTGATTAATCATTCATTGCGAGATATTGATTACAACCCAAATCGCTACATCGCACTTGAGGCTGAACCTAACATCGATGTTGAGTTGCGTGATTTCCAACAGAATTTGCGCACGTGTACTGAAGGTGCGCTCACTGGCTCAGCGGATGAAGAATATTCAGAGGCTAAATTTTTACAGGTGAGAAGCATCATTGAACGTTTCCGTGGCCGCGAGGGCAGCGCTGAATTTGATCGGAATTGGACGCGCAAAGTGACGGATGTGCGCAACTGGTTTACATTTTCTGCGTCAGAGCGTTGGCGCAACGATGATCGTGAGCATGAACACTATACTGATTCCGGCGGAAAATCGGGGGGACAGAAAGAAAAGCTTGCCTACACGGTGCTCGCGGCGAGCCTAGCGTATCAGTTTGGACTGGAAAAAGGTCCGACCCAGTCTCGGTCATTTCGCTTTGTGGTGATTGACGAGGCGTTTGGTCGCGGGTCCGATGAGTCCGCTCGCTATGGCTTGGAATTGTTTAAGCGGATGAATTTGCAACTTTTGATTGTCACCCCGCTACAAAAAATACATATTATCGAACCCTATGTGGTGAGCCTAGGTTTTGTCCATAATGACGAGGGGCGCCAATCGATGTTACGTTCTCTGACGATTGAGGAATATCAGGTCGAGCGAGAAGCACGCCAAGCTCAATCATGAGTAACCAGGCGTCATCATGGACCACGCCAACGGAGATTGAAGCAAAATTATTGCGGCTTTGGAAGCAAGGCCGGTTGCTCTCAGCACAACTCAATGGCGCAGTTTTATTTCCGCTCACAATGAATCTGCGCCAGCCTGAGGCGCATGCTGTGATGCACCGCTTCGACGAGGTTCGCGACTGGATTCGACTGCTAGAAAAAGCTAGCAAAGCAGTCAGGGGATATGGTTATGAAATCGAATGGCAAGAATTTAATCACCGCCAACTGGGGCGCAACCGGATCCCCACAAAGGTTATTCTGCCCACGGCAGCAGATGCGTTACGCTTGCTTGGGCGGCAACGTGATGCTGCGCGCTTTGGTCAATTGGCGGCGATTACTCTGGAGGCTTTTCCTGAGCTGAAAGAATGGCTGAGCCGGCGTGCGTTGACCGTTCTCGAGTCGGCAGAAGTATGGGAGCGGATTATGGCCATCTTGCATTGGTTTCGCCAGCGTCCAAAGCCCGGCATATATTTACGCCAACTTGATATTGCCGGGATTGACACCAAGTTTATTGAAACTCGCAAAGGGCTTTTGACAGAACTGCTCGACCAGGTGTTGCCATCCTCGGTGATTGAGCCAAGTGCGACGGGCGCACGTCATTTCGAGTTGCGCTATGGCTTATTGAGTAAACCTTCATTAATTCGTTTTCGGATACTGGATCCATCCGAGCGCATCGGCGGGTTGTCTGATATCAGTGTGCCGCTCTCCGAATTCGCCGCATTAAATCCAAGTGCCAGACGGATTTTTATTACCGAAAATGAAATAAATGGCTTGGCATTTCCTGAGTTACCGCACAGTATGATTATTTTTGGTGGGGGCTACAATATCGGCCGTTTGGCTAATATCGGGTGGTTGGCGCAGAGGGATATCACTTATTGGGGTGACATCGATACGCATGGTTATGCAATCCTGGATCGTCTACGAGCTTCCTATCCGCATGTCAAATCGCTACTAATGGATCGCGCCACCTTACTGGCTCATCGTGCTTTGTGGGGGGCTGAAGAGCAAGACAAACGCTATTGCGGCCAGCTGCATAGACTAACTGAGCCTGAACACGCATTATTTGAAGATCTGCGCTTTGATAGATTAGGCGAAAGGCTCAGGATGGAACAAGAGAAGCTGAGTTTCGGCTGGGTTGCTCAAGCCATCCGTAGTTTAGAAAATTAGAGTTCTCCTTTCTGTATGGTGGCTCACCGGCTGAGCTAGGTCATCGGTGGTGCTAATTATATATTTCTATAGATTTTTGGCTATTTTTATAAGAAAATTCTAGAGTTTAATCAAAACTTTATGCTAAAAAGATTTTATATATGCCTAATTGGATCGGCTACAGATGGCTAGCAAACCGCTATAACATCGAGCCCGCACAGCCATTTCGAATTGATAGCCAACTTGCCAAAGTGCGTTCGACTCAACTCGTAGGGGGCTATACACATGAATTTTATCCGGCACATTTCAAATTAGCCGATACATTTCCCAGCCATATGACGTTCGCGCTTAAGCGCGAAGGCATTCACCTTGAATTTTTGTCTCGTCTGTTTGAGGTTTTACCCGCTTCTGAGCTAGACGCATGGATAAACAGTGAACCAAGCGGCCAGTATGCGCGCCGCACTGGCTTTTTCTACGAATGGCTCACAGGCCGCCTACTGTCTTTTGGCGGCGTTAGCATCGGCAATTACGTTAATGCGCTTGATGAAGAGCTATACCTCACCGCTACTCGGCCTACCAATAATGCACGCTGGCGCGTGCGGGATAATTTACCTGGCGTGCCAGCTTACTGCCCACTCGTTTACCGTACCAGCATTGTGCGTACGGCTGAGATTTATAATTGCGCCCAACGCTTGCGTGAATTAGAAATCGAATATGGCGAGGATTTATTAATGCGTAGCGCTGTCTGGCTTAGCGTCAAAGAAAGCTCAGCCAGCTTTGCTCTCGAGCGCGAAGGACAACACACTGATCGCATTAGGCGCTTTGCCGCTGTGATGGAAAAACGTTGCGGCTACTATCCTAATCCCCTAGATGAAGCGGTTCTAACAGAGTTACAAGCTGAAATTTTAGGTACTCAAGCGACTCACTACGGCATCCGAAAATCCCCTGTATTTGTGGGCTCAATTGATGCTAACTTTGCTCCAGTTGTGCACTACATTGCACCACATTGGGATGACATATCACCCATGTTGGCTGGCCTAAGCACATTCGCTAAGCGTACGGTTGGGCAATCCCCACTGCTTAGAGCTGCTGTACTGTCATTTGGCTTTATTTATATCCACCCACTGGCAGATGGTAATGGCCGGATCTCCCGTTTTTTGATTAATGATGTATTACGCCGGGATGGCGCCTTACCCGCTCCGTTTATTCTGCCAATATCCGCGGCCATCACCAATACGGCCATTAATCGGCGTGGCTATGATCGGGTTTTGGAGGTGTTTTCCAAGCCGTTGATGCAGTACTATCTGGACCAATACCACTTTGGGCCTAAACAGGTTGCCGCGGACGGTATTCACTATAACTTGGTGTTTAAGGCTTATGAAGAGGCTCGATCAGCCTGGCGTTATCCAGATCTAACCGAACACGTTGAGTATCTAGCGCAAATTGTTGATTTAACTATCAATCAAGAGATGCGCAAAGAAGCCAGTGACTTACGCGATTTGTGCACCGCACGCGCGCAAATCAAAGCAGTCATCGAAGGGCCAGATTCTGAGATTGATCGTATCATTCGGTCGGTACGCAATAACCATGGAAAGTTATCTAATAAGTTAGGCAAAAGCTTTCCGCTACTCCAAAAACCGGAAATTGGTCCAAAAATCGTACATATCATTCAGACCATCTTCAAGGATTCAACCCCAAACTAGGGTTATAAATCGTTTCACACAATTTCACTGTACTTCACACAACTTCACACAATTTGACTGTACAGCGGCCGAGTTGTTTGCGTCTGAGGCTGATGCGCACAAAGCAAAATGGATATTTCAATTGGCTATAACACGCTCAATCCTTCCATTTCATTTACGCCAAGTCGTAAATTCATGCATTGAATTGCCGCCCCTGAAGCGCCTTTGCCAAGGTTATCCAGTCTAGCGATGAGGATAATTCGATCCTGGTTGCCAAATACAAAAAGATCAACGCGGTTAGTGCTATTAGATGCCTGCACGTTAAAAAAACCTTCATCAAGATTAGCTGCGTTATTAAATGGCGCAACGCGAACAAACGGCTCATTCTCATAATATTCAGCAAGCACTGCCTGAATTTGCTGAGGGCCAACGCCACGCGCAAGATGGCGTGGGTAAAAGCAAGTGGTAAGCGCCAAGCCTTGATAGAAAGAAGCCACAATTGGGGTGAAGATTGGCGCTGCGGCAAGTCCGGCATGCAGCGTCATTTCCGGCAAATGTTTGTGTTCAAGGCCAAGTGCATAGGATCTTGGGCTCGTCAGTAGCGGGTTTTCACCTTGCTCATAAGCCGCAATCATTTGTTTGCCGCCACCGCTATACCCCGTAATTGAGTGGCTGCTCAGTGGGCAATCAGGCGGCATGACGCCTTTGGCGATGAGAGGATGGACCGAGAGGATGAAAGCCGATGCATGGCAACCGGGCACGGCAATTCGCTGGGACGTGCGGATGCGCGCGCGCTGTGCGCGGTTGAGTTCCGGTAACCCGTAGGCCCAATCATGATCGGTGCGAAAGGCGGTGCTGGCGTCAATGATGCAAGTATTCGGGTTGTCGACGAGTGCTACCGATTCACGTGCGGCAGTGTCGGGTAAGCACAAAAAGGTCAGATCTGAAGCATTGATCAGGGCGCGTCGCTGCTCAACGTCTTTTCGTTTATCTTCGTCAATACGTAATATCTCAATATCACGTCGGAGCGCAAGATATTCAAAAATCTTCAGGCCGGTGGTGCCCTCTTGCCCGTCAACAAATACCTTAATCATTAGGTCGTCGCCTCAAAGCCGCCGTGGGCAGCTGACCAGGCGGCGGGAGCGTGTAAGAATTTCTCGACTTCATCGAGCGTCGCCGGATCGAAATAATTCAGTGACTTGGCCACTCGAAGAACATCCCACCAAGTGGCAAGGGCATGGAGCTCAACCCCGATCTCTTTTAAAACCGAGCGGCTTTCGGCAAAGATATCATAGTGAAAGAGCACGAAGACATGGTTAACTTGAGCCCCCGCTGTGCGCAGTGCTTCACAAAAATTAATCTTGCTGCGGCTATCGGTAGTTAAATCCTCCACCAGTAAAACACGCGCTCCTTCGGTGAGATGACCTTCAATCTGCGCATTGCGGCCAAAGCCTTTTGGTTTTTTGCGCACATATTGCATGGGCAACATCAGCCGGTCTGCGATCCAGGCGGCAAAAGGAATGCCAGCGGTTTCGCCACCGGCTACCGCATCAATTTGCTCGAAGCCAATCTCATCTAAGATCGTCGATTCAGCCATTGACATCAGCGTGCGGCGTGCGCGCGGAAAGGAAATCAGTTTGCGGCAGTCGATATATACTGGGCTGGCCCGACCGGAGGTCAACATGAAAGGCTTGACGGTATTAAAGTGCACCGCTTGTAACTCAAGCAGAATTTTTGCTGTAGTGTCAGCAATGAAGGGGTGATTAGAGCCTGTCATGGCAAATCCTATTTTAGTAGACCCCTTATTTTACCTAGAATTTTTGTGAAATTCTTTCATTTATGGCGAAAATGAAGAACAAAAATGGTGTGCTTAAACCTTATTGATGTCCTTGAGGTGTAAACTAGGCTCCCCGCGGCGAGTGGCGAACTGATTCAGCCTGCTGTCGGGCAGCTTAATTCCTTTGGGCTTAAAATTAACAAAATCACAGGTTAGATGTAATGGACGAACAACTTAAGCAAAGCGCGCTTTATTATCATCAATTTCCCCGCCCGGGCAAGATCTCGGTGACGCCGACGAAGCCATTGTCCAATAGCCTAGACCTGGCTCTTGCTTACTCGCCGGGAGTGGCGGCCGCATGTGAGGCGATTCATCAAGATCCGCTGACGGCACAAAAATACACCTCACGCGGCAATCTAGTGGGTGTGATCACGAATGGTACCGCAGTGTTAGGCCTTGGTAATATTGGGCCACTTGCCGCTAAACCGGTGATGGAAGGTAAAGGGTGCTTATTTAAGAAGTTCGCTGGCATTGACGTATTCGATATTGAGTTGGCAGAAAACGATCCAGACAAGCTGGTTGAGGCAATCGCTATGCTGGAGCCAACGCTGGGCGGTATTAATCTTGAAGATATTAAAGCGCCCGAGTGTTTTTATATCGAAAAAAAGCTGCGCGAGCGGATGAAAATCCCGGTTTTTCATGATGACCAGCATGGCACGGCGATCATCGCATCTGCCGCTATCCTTAACGGCTTGAAGGTCGTTGGCAAAAAGTTAGGCGAAGTTAAACTGGTTTGTTCGGGTGCGGGCGCAGCAGCCATTGCGTGTTTGGATCTGCTGGTCGATCTTGGGCTCAATAAAGCCCATATTCTTGTCGTCGACTCAAAAGGCGTGATTCATGATGGGCGTTCCAACCTGGATCCTACTAAAGCACGTTATATTGCTAAAACTCAAGCACGCGAGCTAGCCGATGCGATGCAAGATGCAGACGTTTTTCTCGGGTGTTCGGCGGCAGGCGTACTGAAGCCAGAAATGTTGAAAAGCATGGCCGCGCAGCCATTGATTCTCGCGCTGGCTAACCCAGAGCCAGAAATTCGCCCAGAACTCGCTAAAGCGGTGCGTCCAGACGTTGTGATTGCAACCGGGCGCTCAGACTATCCGAATCAGGTCAACAATGTATTGTGTTTCCCCTTCATTTTTCGCGGCGCGTTGGATGTAGGGGCGACCAGTATCACTGAGCAGATGAAACTCGCTTGTGTAAAGGCCATTGCCGAATTAGCGCAAGAATGTGATCAAGGCGATGAGGTGGCGAAGGCTTATGAAGGCCATACGCTTGAGTTTGGACCGGAGTATCTAATCCCTAAACCATTTGACCCACGTTTAATCATCAAAATTGCACCGGCCGTAGCACAGGCCGCGATGGACTCAGGCGTAGCAACGCAACCCATTACTGACATGGATGCCTACCGTGAGCAACTCGCCGGGACTGTTTACCGCACTGGGATGGTGATGCGTCCAGTCTTCACCGCAGCTAAAACAGCGCCAGCACGGATTGTATTTGCTGAAGGCGAGGACGAGCGCGTTTTGCGCGCGGCTCAATTTGCGTTGCTTGAAAAGATCGCGCAGCCTATTTTAGTAGGTCGACCGGCGGTGATTGCAATGCGTTTGGAAAAAATTGGCTCAAAGTTAAAACTGGGCCAAGATTTGATCGTGGTTAATCCAGAAGATGATGCGCGTTATCAAAAAAGCTGGCAAGAATATCATCGGCTAGGCGCGCGTGAAGGCATTACGCCAGAAGTGGCGAAGGCCGCGATGCGCAAGTCTAATACCTTGATTGGCGCGATTCTGGTGCACCTAGGTGAAGCTGAAGGCATGATCTGTGGTCTGATTGACACGTACCATAGTCACCTGAAATTTATTCAGCAAGCGCTGGGTTGCGCACCCGATGTCAGTCATTATGCGGCGATGAATTTGCTGATGCTGCCAGGGCGCAATTTGTTCATCTGCGATACCTATGTCAATCAAGAACCGAGTGCGGAGCAGTTGGCTGAGATGGCGGTGCTGGCTGCGCGTGAAATCGAGCGCTTTGGCATTGTGCCCAAGATTGCGCTGTTATCGAGTTCAAATTTTGGCAGTGCGCCAAATGCCTCCTCACAACGCATGGCTAAAGCGCGCGCCTTGATTGTTGAGCGCGCACCCAAGCTCGAGGTGGAGGGTGAGATGCATGGTGATGCCGCCTTGTCCGAAGTCTTACGCAAAGCGGCCTTTCCTGAGTCAAAACTGACTGGTGAGGCGAATCTCTTGATTATGCCAAGTCTAGAGGCCGCAAATATTGCCTACAATTTATTAAAAATGACCAGCGGCGAGGGCCTAACCATAGGCCCATTCTTGCTTGGCGCAGCAAAACCGGTGCATATTCTGACTCCAGGCGCCACCGTGCGGCGGATCATCAATATGACGGCGATTGCCTCAGCTAATGCGAATCTTAAATAATTTAAGGTTTTTTGCAGAAAGGGGTTGACGAGGGAGAGGAAAGGCAGCATAATCTCGTTCCTTCGCTGCTGAGTCAGCGAGACACGAACCGGAAGGTAAGTGAGCGATCTTTAAAAAGTTACAGTCGATAAGAGTGGGCACTTGATGAAAGCGAGTTTCTTATGACGCAAGTCATGAGGGGCGAAGATAGATATCAAGTCTCACAAGAAGTAAGATGGGGAGTAGAGCAATCTACGCCTTGTCAACCTTTGAGAGAGCACCCGTCTGAAAAGATGGGGAGTTTAAACAGGTTTAAACAGAAGAGTTTGATCCTGGCTCAGATTGAACGCTGGCGGCATGCTTTACACATGCAAGTCGAACGGCAGCGCGGGTTTCGGCCTGGCGGCGAGTGGCGAACGGGTGAGTAATACATCGGAACGTGTCCTGTAGAGGGGGATAGCCCGGCGAAAGCCGGATTAATACCGCATACGATCTACGGATGAAAGCGGGGGACCTTAGGGCCTCGCGCTATAGGGGCGGCCGATGTCGGATTAGCTAGTTGGTGAGGTAAAGGCTTACCAAGGCGACGATCCGTAGCTGGTCTGAGAGGACGACCAGCCACACTGGGACTGAGACACGGCCCAGACTCCTACGGGAGGCAGCAGTGGGGAATTTTGGACAATGGGGGCAACCCTGATCCAGCAATGCCGCGTGTGTGAAGAAGGCCTTCGGGTTGTAAAGCACTTTTGTTCGGGAAGAAAACGTTAGGGTAAATAATCTTAATGGATGACGGTACCGGAAGAATAAGCACCGGCTAACTACGTGCCAGCAGCCGCGGTAATACGTAGGGTGCAAGCGTTAATCGGAATTATTGGGCGTAAAGGGTGCGTAGGCGGTTTGTTAAGACGGATGTGAAATCCCTGGGCTCAACCTGGGAACTGCATACGTGACTGGCAGACTAGAGTATGGCAGAGGGAGGTGGAATTCCACGTGTAGCAGTGAAATGCGTAGATATGTGGAGGAACACCGATGGCGAAGGCAGCCTCCTGGGCCAATACTGACGCTGAGGCACGAAAGCGTGGGGAGCAAACAGGATTAGATACCCTGGTAGTCCACGCCCTAAACGATGTCAACTGGTTGTTGGGGATAGCTATCCTTAGTAACGAAGCTAACGCGTGAAGTTGACCGCCTGGGGAGTACGATCGCAAGATTAAAACTCAAAGGAATTGACGGGGACCCGCACAAGCGGTGGATGATGTGGATTAATTCGATGCAACGCGAAAAACCTTACCTACCCTTGACATGTACATAATCTAGCCGAGAGGTTGGAGTGCTCGAAAGAGAGATGTAACACAGGTGCTGCATGGCTGTCGTCAGCTCGTGTCGTGAGATGTTGGGTTAAGTCCCGCAACGAGCGCAACCCTTATCCTTAGTTGCTACGCAAGGGCACTTTAAGGAGACTGCCGGTGACAAACCGGAGGAAGGCGGGGATGACGTCAAGTCCTCATGGCCCTTATGGGTAGGGCTTCACACGTCATACAATGGTCGGAACAGAGGGTAGCCAACCCGCGAGGGGGAGCCAATCCCAGAAAACCGATCGTAGTCCGGATTGCAGTCTGCAACTCGACTGCATGAAGTTGGAATCGCTAGTAATCGCGGATCAGCATGCCGCGGTGAATACGTTCCCGGGTCTTGTACACACCGCCCGTCACACCATGGGAGTGGGTTTTACCAGAAGTGGCTAGTCTAACCGTAAGGAGGGCGGTCACCACGGTAGGATTCATGACTGGGGTGAAGTCGTAACAAGGTAGCCGTATCGGAAGGTGCGGCTGGATCACCTCCTTTCTAGAAGATGCTTGAAGTCAAGTGTCCACACTTATCGGCTGTAATGGGTCTGTAGCTCAGGTGGTTAGAGCACACGCTTGATAAGCGTGGGGTCGTAGGTTCAAGTCCTACCAGACCCACCAAGGTACAGGCCTGTTGATTGGTCAAGGAAACAGGGGGGCATAGCTCAGCTGGGAGAGCACCTGCTTTGCAAGCAGGGGGTCGTCGGTTCGATCCCGTCTGCCTCCACCAATCTTTATTCGTCAGCGTTCCTGAGAGGGAGCATTGCCGAATAATGATTGTCTTAATCGACTGTCACGTTCTTTAACAAAATGGAAGAAGTAAAGTATGTGTAGGCATTCTTGAGATGGAATGTTGAAACATACATGGGTAATAGATTGTATCGACTTATCGAGACGGGTCAGCCGTTGAGATAAGGCAAACAAGTACTTAGAGACACCCTAGTTATAGGGTCAAGTGAATAAGTGCATGTGGTGGATGCCTTGGCGATCACAGGCGATGAAGGACGTGGTAGCCTGCGAAAAGCTTCGGGGAGCTGGCAAACAAGCTTTGATCCGAAGATGTCCGAATGGGGAAACCCGGCCCGTATGGGTCATCCTTGACTGAATACATAGGTCAAGAGAAGCGAACGCGGTGAACTGAAACATCTAAGTAGCCGCAGGAAAAGAAATCAACCGAGATTCCCAGAGTAGTGGCGAGCGAAATGGGAACAGCCTGTATTTTTTAGCATGATAGTTAGCAAAATGGAATGGAAAGTCCAGCCATAGAAGGTGATAGCCCTGTATGCGAAAACTGTTGTGTGGAACTAGGGATACGAAAAGTAGGGCGGGACACGTGAAATCCTGTTTGAAGATGGGGGGACCATCCTCCAAGGCTAAATACTCGTGATCGACCGATAGTGAACCAGTACCGTGAGGGAAAGGCGAAAAGAACCCCGGAAGGGGAGTGAAATAGATCCTGAAACCGCATGCATACAAACAGTAGGAGCCTCGTAAGGGGTGACTGCGTACCTTTTGTATAATGGGTCAGCGACTTACATTCAGTAGCGAGCTTAACCGATTAGGGAAGGCGTAGCGAAAGCGAGTCCGAATAGGGCGATAGTTGCTGGGTGTAGACCCGAAACCGGATGATCTATCCATGGCCAGGATGAAGGTGCGGTAACACGTACTGGAGGTCCGAACCCACTAATGTTGAAAAATTAGGGGATGAGCTGTGGATAGGGGTGAAAGGCTAAACAAATCCGGAAATAGCTGGTTCTCTCCGAAAACTATTTAGGTAGTGCCTCGTGTATCACCTTCGGGGGTAGAGCACTGTCATGGTAGAGGGGTCCATCACGGATTACCTCGCCATAGCAAACTCCGAATACCGAAGAGTGCAATCACGGGAGACAGACGCCGGGTGCTAACGTCCGACGTCAAGAGGGAAACAACCCAGACCGCCAGCTAAGGTCCCCAAGATTGGCTAAGTGGGAAACGAAGTGGGAAGGCTAAAACAGTCAGGAGGTTGGCTTAGAAGCAGCCATCCTTTAAAGAAAGCGTAATAGCTCACTGATCGAGTCGTCCTGCGCGGAAGATGTAACGGGGCTCAAGCCAGTCACCGAAGCTGCGGATGCATAGTAATATGCATGGTAGGAGAGCGTTCTGTAAGCCTGTGAAGGTGTATCGAAAGGTATGCTGGAGGTATCAGAAGTGCGAATGCTGACATGAGTAGCGATAAAGGGGGTGAAAAGCCCCCTCGCCGAAAGCCCAAGGTTTCCTACGCAACGTTCATCGGCGTAGGGTGAGTCGGCCCCTAAGGTGAGGCAGAAATGCGTAGCTGATGGGAAGCAGGTTAATATTCCTGCACCGTCGTTAGATGCGATGGGGGGACGGATCGCTAAAGGTTGTCCGGGTGTTGGATGTCCCGGTCCCTGCATTAGAGAAGGCGCTTAGGCAAATCCGGGCGCGGAATTCAAGGATGTGGGGCGAGCAAACGTGAGTTTGCGAAGCAATTGGAAGTGGTTCCAAGAAAAGCCTCTAAGCTTCAGTCTAATGACGACCGTACCGCAAACCGACACAGGTGGGCGAGATGAGTATTCTAAGGCGCTTGAGAGAACTCGGGAGAAGGAACTCGGCAAATTGGTACCGTAACTTCGGGATAAGGTACGCCCTGGTATCTTGACTGGCCTGCGCCAGAAGGGAGAAAGGGTTGCAAAAAATTGGTGGCTGCGACTGTTTAATAAAAACACAGCACTCTGCAAACACGAAAGTGGACGTATAGGGTGTGACGCCTGCCCGGTGCCGGAAGATTAAATGATGGGGTGCAAGCTCTTGATTGAAGTCCCGGTAAACGGCGGCCGTAACTATAACGGTCCTAAGGTAGCGAAATTCCTTGTCGGGTAAGTTCCGACCTGCACGAATGGCGTAACGATGGCCACACTGTCTCCTCCCGAGACTCAGCGAAGTTGAAATGTTTGTGATGATGCAATCTACCCGCGGCTAGACGGAAAGACCCCATGAACCTTTACTGTAGCTTTGTATTGAACTGTGAACCGGTCTGTGTAGGATAGGTGGGAGGCTTTGAAGCGTGAACGCTAGTTTGCGTGGAGCCAACCTTGAAATACCACCCTGGTTTGTTTGCGGTTCTAACCTTGGCCCGTAATCCGGGTCGGGAACAGTGCATGGTGGGCAGTTTGACTGGGGCGGTCTCCTCCCAAAGCGTAACGGAGGAGTACGAAGGTACGCTAGGTACGGTCGGAAATCGTACTGATAGTGCAATGGCATAAGCGTGCTTAACTGTGAGACTGACACGTCGAACAGGTGCGAAAGCAGGTCATAGTGATCCGGTGGTTCTGTATGGAAGGGCCATCGCTCAACGGATAAAAGGTACTCTGGGGATAACAGGCTGATACCGCCCAAGAGTTCATATCGACGGCGGTGTTTGGCACCTCGATGTCGGCTCATCTCATCCTGGGGCTGTAGCCGGTCCCAAGGGTATGGCTGTTCGCCATTTAAAGAGGTACGTGAGCTGGGTTTAAAACGTCGTGAGACAGTTTGGTCCCTATCTGCCGTGGGCGCTGGAAATTTGAGAGGACCTGCTCCTAGTACGAGAGGACCGGAGTGGACGAACCTCTGGTGTACCGGTTGTCACGCCAGTGGCATCGCCGGGTAGCTATGTTCGGAAGAGATAACCGCTGAAAGCATCTAAGCGGGAAACTCGCCTCGAGATGAGATTTCCCGGGAATTCGATTCCCCTAAAGGGTCGTTCGAGACCAGGACGTCGATAGGCTGGGTGTGTACGCACAGTAATGTGCTTAGCTAACCAGTACTAATCGCCCGTGAGGCTTGACCCTATAACTTGTGTGTCTTATCTATTACCTGATTACTTCTTCCCCCCTTTTGATGAATTGAGATCTCTCAGTTCGTCACCCCTTTACGCCTGATGACCATAGCGTGTTGGAACCACCCCTTCCCATCTCGAACAGGGCCGTGAAACAACTCCACGCCGATGATAGTGCGGATTACCCGTGTGAAAGTAGGACATCGTCAGGCTTCTCTCTTTATACAAATAGCCTCCCAACTCGGGAGGCTTTTTGTGTTTTAGCCGTCTCTTTTGAGTCGCTTGCCTTGCCTCAGCGTTTTTGAGCGCACTCTCCATTCCTCTATTCTGCTGCCCGTTTCTGATGATTCGCCTCCTTGAGTAGCGCCCTCAACACTCGACGAAAATAGCCTCTCAATGAAGCATATTCATCTAGACTTCGATAAAACTAATATAATTCAGCGCCGTCACCTACAATAGCAAAGCTTCATATGCAACACTGGCATAGGGCAGTTGTTT
>JASSUG010000006.1:0-196184 GCA_031963465.1 Mycoavidus cysteinexigens
GGGCATTACGCTCGTCCCATACGATCTTCAGTTGTTCGCCGATGGTGGCCGTACCTAATATCAGATCCTGCTTCGCTTCTAACCTCGCATCGTGCTCCACGTCAATCTGGGCGGCTGCCAGGTTGATATCGGATGCCGCAGTCGCTTCCAGTTCCCCCGCCTTGATCTGAGTGATGCCAACCAGATTTGTCCGCTTGCCACTAGCCGCATGAGTGGTCTGTGTCTGGCTTTGCAGTTGGAGATTCTGGCCAGTCTGCAGCGTGAGCTTTTTAACTGCAATCAGCTTGCCGGCGCGGCTATCGATGTCATCGCGTGCCTGGATGGAGAGCGTGTCCAGGCTGGCAAGAGTGCCACACTGGTTATCCATATAACTCACTCTCAGGTTCGTCTTGCCGCGACTCAGTACGGTTCCGGTGTTTTTAAACCGGCGGTCGCTGTGTAACTCAATCGTATCCGCTGAAATCAAAGCGTTACCCAATGGGACGGCATGTGCATCACTTTTAGCTAGATACACTTTAGGCACCAGTACTGTCTGTTCTGAGCCATCGGGTAATTGAACGTTTCGATTCACAAGCCAGACGGGGCTGGTGCTTAAAGTGTCAACTTGCTCTGCGGTGGGTTCAATGCCGAGCCGCAGTTCAAAGCGTTTAGCCAGGCTGGCCCCGGCGTGCATCAAGGCTTTAAATTCAGCGATAGAGTTCCGATGGCTAGACAGGTAATAATGGCCGGTCAAACCAATAATCTGGTCTCGAATCAGTTGCTGTTCATAAAATCCGTCACCCAGGCGCTTGGGAACATGTTGCGGATCCAGATTCAGTAATTGCAGCAGCAGATCGCTAGAAACCCTATCGCTGTTGCGGGTAAAACGAGGATCCATTTGTATCAGGTACGGCTGATTCGGATCATGGTTAAAGCTCAATAAGCCGCTATTTAAGAAGGCACTATCGCGGGTTAGGGCAGAGGCGCTCGGTACCAGCGCGTTCGACGATACCAGCACGCTCGACGGTGCCGGGTGCTCAACCACGGCATGGTGTTGATAGATGGCCACATGCAGATTGTGGTGCTCTATCACCGGAGCTGGATGGTAGGGAGCTTTGTCATGCCAATGGCGCTGAAAATACCGCTTGAAGCCACCCCGCCATTCTCTATCTGACCATTGCGTGGTTCCATTATCGGTGGTGACACGCTGGCCGGTGACATCACGGTTATCGATCTGAATCGGCGTGCCCTCACATTTACTCAGCGTCCCCCCCGCCACAATTTGGCTTTTATCGTTAATCACCTGTCCGGATAATCGGATCGCGCCGCCAGCTTGAATTTTACCGGGCTCGCTGTGCGTGACAGTTGTCGTTGTCACATGACGAGTAAAGTTATAGTTGGTAAAACAATACACGCGTGTATCTGAGTGATGCACAAGATAAGAACCTCCGCTGCCGCCGTCCCAGCCGATTTGAGAGCCATCATAGCGTTGGCTACTATGGTGATCGTGGCATTCGTGTATCTCCCGCTCTTCAATCAGTCTTTCTTGGGTCTCGAACTTCGAATTTTGATTGACCAGTTTGTTGGCATGGATGGTCAGATCGCCTGACGCATCGATCAACGCGCCATGATTGAGGGCCCGCTCACTGAGACCCTGTATCCTAAGTTGAGCATCCAGTGCACCGCCAATGGTCAGGCGACCGCCACTATACAACGTGCCGTGGTCAAAATTTGTAATTTCCTTGATACCTATCTCAAGATTGTTTTGCGCGAAAATCACGCTACCTTTGTTGACCAAAAACCCGTTAAGTCGGTCATGCGCACCAATTGAGACCGTTTTGCCCCAAATTAAACCTGGGCGTTCGTTTCTAAAGTTGAGTTCTCTTTCGCTTTTGATCAATACCAGGTCTTCGCCGCGCACAGTGCCTGAATTGCCAAAATCAGTCACTGAAATATGTAGGTCTTTATTGCTTTGCAAAAGTCCTTTATTTGAATTTATAAGGGACTGGGCGGCTAACGACAGCGTGTCACTCGCAGATACCGTGCCGCCCTCGTTGATAAAGTTTACTTTTGCATTCAGATTCAGATCTTTCGCCAGGATGCGACCTGTGTTTGAATTGCGCAAACTCTCAGCTTCGATTGTGAGTCTGCCTTGTATATGGAGTTGGCCTTCCTGTACGGTGAGATTTTGTGCCTCTATAGCCGTAGTGCCAGCTTGCATCACTCCATCATTTTTAAGCCAGCCTTTTTCAGCTTTAATCTTAAGGTGAGCCCCGTCTATTAACGACTCAGATTGATTTTCCAGTTCTTTCACCTCAAGCAGAATATCTCCTTGGCTTTGTAAATTTCCTCCATTAGCATTTATAAAACGCTCAGTCATGAGCGTGAACGCATCACTTGCTAAGACCGTACTATCCGAGTTAGCAAAAAGCTTTTCTGCGCTTAGGTTGACGTGCTGCCCTAACATCTGAGTTTGATTCGTGTTGTAGATATTCTGTGCTTTTATTGTGATCTTGCCTTGTACCCGGATAAGGGTATTTTGTACTTTTTCACCTTTATGCGAAGTGCTGACCACTTCCTTGGCACGCACTTCAAGCACGCCTACATGAGAAATATCACGGCATAGATCTTTTACGCCGGGCGAGGTCTCCGTTTTGAATTTCTCATCGTCACCAACGGCGATTAATCCTCCGATACTCATTAATTCATCCGTGTCAATCTCAATTCTCCGGCTCGCCGATAAAGTACTCAATCTATGAGCCAAGGTAGTGGTTTTTATTTTGAGTATCTGATCCGAAATAATGGCTCCACCTGCATGATTTACCAGTTCAGGGGACTGAATAGTAACTAGGCCTTTACCAAAGATTATCGCTGCTCCTTCGATCGCCTCAGTATTGGAATTGACTATCATTTGATGAGCAAGAATGTGGGCCTTTCCTGTACCCGCATTCAGCAACCAGCCAGAAGTATTGTCAAGCACGTTTACTTGCACGTCTAATACGCTTTGATCTCCCTTCGCTTCTGTATGCCCCCGCCGATTGATAAATTTTTGACCTCTCAGAATAAGTTCTGAGCCGGCCTTAATTTGCCCATCTTTATTATCCAAATGACCAGCCTGAATCGATAGTTTCTCTCTTGACTCTATCGTAGAGGAACTCGAATTCACAAGCTCCTGCATTGAACCCTTTACTTTGTGTTGAGCATCAAGGGTCTCTCCTATACTCAGGTCACCATCGCTATGCAGTAAACCATGTTCCCGGTTGCATAGGGTCTGCGCTCCAATAGTAAGCTGGTGGCGCGCCATGATTACCCCAGCTTGATGCTCGTCTGTATCCTCGGAGCCATCATTGACCAGGTGCTGCGTATCAATAATCACAGCGCTGCCTTGAATGACGCCGTAGTTTCTAAGCCAATCTTCCGCTTTGAGTCTAAGGTAAACGCCATCTATCAAAGACTTTGCTTGATTCTCAAGCTCTTTTGCTGCCAGTGTAATTTCACCTTGAGTCTGTAGAGTACCTTGATTGATTAAGCCCTTAGTCGTTGAAATCGATAGATGACGGCCTGCACTCAATTGATTTTTATGGGTGTAGTCTTCTTCGAGTTCTGCGGCAAGATCTAGCCCTGCGCTCAACGTTCCCGCACCCGTAAAACTGCCCGCTTTGACGGTTAAAGTACCGTTTGATTGAATCAATAGGCTGGCATTATCTAGGGTATCAGCTTGAATATTCAGATGCTCTTTAGCCCACACTCTAGCTGTCTCAATGAATTGCAAGCGACTCGCGCGGCGCGAACTCTGGTTGGGCTCACTACTTGCGATGGATAGTTCCTGTCGCCGCGTGATCATGGGCAGACCCGTATCCGCGTAATTGATTTCGTGCGTCCCCGTGCTGATGTTGATTTTAGTGGCGGACAATTCTCCCTCTACTTTAATGGAGTAAGCAATCAGGTCAATTTGCTCAAACTGTTTGAGTGTCGTATTGCTGTTGACCGTAATTTGACCTGCCTTTACGCGAAAGGCCTGAAGCTCGCCATCACTATTTAAAATAGGCTCGCCGGTGGTGAGCACCAGATGTTTGGTATTGAGAAAGCTACATCCCCAACAATCAATGCCGTTAGCATTGGAAAAAACCAGTTGAGCCGGCTCCCCGGCGATTTTTATCACGCTATTCAGTTGCGAAAGCGTGCGCCCGATCACGTGATGCAAAATAATCCGAACAGTCGAGCCATTCTGCAAAATGACGCCGGGTGGATCCACGTTGAAATTTGCGTGTTGGTTATATGAAATGCCTGCCGCATTGGGCTGGGCGGTATTCACAGAAGGTGAGTCTGCTTCCTCACAAGAGTCCGGTGTTATTGGTTCTTGTCTGTTAGTGGTAATAGAAGCAGATCGAATGTGTTGAATCGAAACGCCATTGATTGGTTTTAACATCATCCACCCCATTTAATAATAATTAATTAAGGATTTTAAATGATGTTTTTTAATATACCAAATAATTTTTTAATTTTAATTGTATGATAATTTCATTTATTTAAATAATATTTTTAATAAATTTGATTTTCTAAGGCTTTCTCTCGATGCTTTAATCCTCACCCGCAACCACTTCTAGTAACTGTGTTCCAAAGCGTTCCAGTTTGACAGCGCCAACGCCCGATACTTCGCGTAACTCACTCATTGTCGAAGGGGCAAGCTGAGCCAATTCAGCTAAGGTGCTATCGTGGAAAATAACGTAAGCGGCTACGCCTTCGCTTTTAGCCGTCTTGGTGCGCCAAGCACGCAGCCTTTCCCAGCATGCACGCGCCGAAGCGGATAATTCTTTGACTAAGTTTGCCCGTTGTTTAACTGGGGCATGAGGCGCACGGGCTGACTTGATTTCACGCCGTAGGGTCACTTTTTGTTCGCCTTTGAGCACGGCGCGGCTGGCCGGGGTTAAAGTAAGCGCGCCATGCAGGGTATGGTCAACCGTTAACAAGCCATAGGCGATGAGTTGGCGAAAAATGGGGCGCCATTGGGTTTCTGTGAGCGTCGCGCCAATGCCAAAAGTGGAAAGCTGGTCGTGTCCGCGTTGTTTAACACGCTCAGTCAAATTACCCCGCAAAATGTCGATCAGATGGCCAGCACCAAAATAAAAACCACTCATGCGCTCTACCCGGTAGACGCAAGATAGCGCCATTTGCGCTTCACGCGTGCCATCCCAGGTCGCTGGCGCCTCAAGACAGGTATCGCAATTGCCGCAGGGACTGCTGGCTTCGCCAAAGTAAGCCAATAATTGGACGCGTCGGCAACTCGCCGTTTCACATAAACCCAGCAAGGCATCTAATTTGCTGGTGACAATCCGCTTATGTGCGTCATCCGCTTCAGACTCTTCAATCATTCTGCGTTGTTGCACGACATCACCTAAGCCATAGGCCATCCAGGCATTCGCCGGCAGTCCATCGCGCCCAGCCCGGCCAGTTTCTTGATAATACCCCTCGACGCTTTTTGGTAAGTCTAGATGCGCAACGAAGCGGACATCGGGTTTATCAATGCCCATCCCGAAGGCAATCGTGGCGACCATCACAATGCCTTCTTCTTGCTGAAAAATTTGCTGATGCCGACGTCGCATGTCAGCGTCCATGCCGGCGTGATAGGGCAACGCCCGCACACCTTGGGTTTGCAGCCACTGTGCGGTCTCATCCACCTTGCGGCGGGATAAGCAGTAAATAATGCCGGCGTCACACCGTGTACTGCCTTTTTTACCGCTTGGGTCTGGCTCCATATGCTCAGCGCGGATAAACTCAAGCAGCTGGTTGCGGGCATTATTCTTTTCGACAATTCGGTAATGAATATTCGGTCGGTCAAAACTCGAGATAAAGACCCGCGCATGATCTAGCGCTAGACGATGAATGATCTCGGCACGGGTGAGTTCATCCGCGGTCGCCGTGAGTGCCACCCGTGGCACGTTTGGAAAGCGTTCGTGCAAAACGCTGAGTTGGATGTATTCCGGGCGAAAATCATGGCCCCATTGTGAAACACAGTGCGCTTCGTCAATCGCAAATAGGCCAACTTGAATACTTTCAAGTAAATCAAGAAAACGGGGCGTCATCAACCTTTCTGGTGCAACATAAAGCAGATCGATTTGGCCTTTGCGTAGCGCCCGCTCTGTCGCCGCGGCTTCGCTGCCCGACAGGGCAGAATTCAGGTAGGCGGCGCGCACGCCACACTCCGTCAGCGCCGCTACCTGATCTTGCATCAGCGCGATCAACGGCGAGACGACGATACCTGGACCAAAGCCTGCTTCACGTCGTACCAGTGAGGGGATTTGATAGCATAAGGATTTGCCGCCGCCGGTTGGCATTAAAACCAAGCAGTCTCCGCCCGCCGCGATATGCTCAACGATCTCCTCTTGCTGAGCGCGAAAGGTAGGATAGCCGAAAATTTCATTCAGAATAGCAAGGCAAGGCGACATAGCATCCCGCACGGCGGGTATAGAAAAAGGCAGTAAAACCTGAATTATAAAAGCAATGGCTCAAATGCACTGCATGACTTTGGTTATATTGAAATATTAAACCAGCAGCAGTAACCTCTAGCTTATCAATTGACGTATTTATACTTGTTTGCACTCCCGCTTTACCACACAGCACTTTAAGCATAAAAACACTTGCGCACCCTTTAAAATTGGTTTATATTTAATCCAATTAAGATAATCCATGAGGGTAATCTCTACATTCATTGAGAATGAAATGACAGCTATGTTAGATTGGAAGGAACTGGAGAAAGTTAAGATGGTAATGGCATTATTTAATACGTTACGCTTTGCTCAGCGCTTAAAAGATGCGGGGGTTTCAAACGCTCATGCCGAGGCTCAGGCAGAAGCCTTAGCTGAAGTTTTTTCGCTCTATTCGCAAGAATTATCAACCAAAGAAGGCCTACGTCTAGTCAAAGAAGAACTCAGCCATGAAATGGGCAATTTGCGTAAAGACATAGATATCAAACTCGCTAATGTGAAATTTGATCTTCTCAAATGGATCATTGGCTTAGCAGTTGCACAGACAGGATTGGTAGTAGGCGCATTGACTTTTTTTGCGACCAAATTGCCCGCTTAAATCGCCCAATCTATTCTACGTCCTGCTCTCTGGTCGGTAGGCTATGCTGCCACTTCGACTTCAAGTACGCGCGGTAAAGACACTATAAAAAAACGGCCCCGCATGAATAGTGCGGGGCCGTGTTATATACACTTTATGTGTATTAAGAATTAAACAACCGGTGGTCCAAACCCAAATGTTTCGGATTCAGCTTCAGCTATTTGATCGAATCGCTTGCGATCAGAGGCTTCTTTATTTTTACGTGCCTTATGAAAAGCAAGACCCGTACCGGCTGGGATCAGGCGACCGATAATCACGTTTTCTTTCAGACCGCTCAAGTCGTCGCGTTTGCCCATGATGGCCGCTTCGGTTAGGACGCGGGTGGTTTCTTGGAACGACGCAGCCGAGATGAAGGAATCCGTCGACAACGATGCTTTAGTAATACCCAGTAAGATATTATCGTAATTAGCAGGGCGTTTATCGTCCGCATTCATCTGGTCATTTTCGTTCAGCATATCGGAACGCTCAACCTGTTCACCTGGGATAAAGCGGGTATCGCCAGCATCGGTGATTTGCACCCGACGCAGCATCTGACGCACAATCACTTCAATATGCTTGTCGTTGATCTTCACGCCTTGTAGACGATACACATCTTGCACTTCATTAACGATGTAGCGCGCCAACGCCTCAACGCCCTGTAAACGCAAGATGTCATGAGGATCGGCTGGGCCGTCGACAATCATCTCGCCTTTATTCACGACTTGACCATCATGCACGAGTACCTGTTTGTCTTTCGGAATCAGGAATTCGTTTTGGTTGCCGTCAAGGTCAGTAATGACTAAACGTTGTTTACCTTTAGTGTCTTTACCGAATGACACGGTACCGGTCACTTCGGCCAGAATACCCGCATCTTTAGGTGAGCGCGCCTCAAACAATTCAGCTACCCGCGGCAGACCCCCAGTAATATCACGAGTTTTCTGCGATTCAGTTGGGATCCGCGCTAGCACCTCACCCACTTTCACCATTTGGCCGTCTTTAACCGTAATCAAAGCGCCAACCTGAAAGCCGATCATAACCGCATGGTCAGTTCCGGGGATTTTGACTTCAGCGCCTTTTGCATCGAGCAATTTGACTTGCGGACGCACGCTCTTAGCGGCTTGTGAACCACGACGCTTTGGATCGATCACAACCAGCGTCGATAGACCCGTTACATCATCAATCTGGCGGGCAACCGTCACGCCTTCTTCGACGTTTTCAAATTTCGCCACACCGCCATATTCGGCAACAATCGGACGCGTCAAAGGATCCCACGTCGCCAATTGCGTGCCGGCCTTGATCTGGGTGCCATCGGTCTGCAACAGGGTGGCGCCGTAAGGCACTTTGTGGCGCTCACGCTCACGGCCATGATCATCCGTAATGATGACTTCGCCAGAACGCGAAATAGCGATCGCTTCACCTTTTGCGTTCATCACATAACGCATTGCGGCAGTAAAACGTACCGTACCATTTGATTTAGCTTCTACGCTCGAGGCAATTGCCGCGCGCGAGGCAGCGCCCCCAATGTGGAAAGTACGCATCGTCAGCTGGGTACCTGGCTCACCAATCGATTGCGCCGCAATCACACCAACGGCCTCACCCGTGTTAACCAGAACACCGCGGCCAAGGTCGCGACCATAGCATTGGGCACATAGGCCATAGCGTGTTTCGCAGTCAAGCGGGGTACGCACACGCACTTCATCAATGCCCAAACGTTCGATTTCTTCAACCGCCATTTCATCCAGCAGGGTGCCGGTTTCATAAACCGTTTCCTGGGTTTCTGGATTGACGACATCGGCAACCGCTACGCGCCCAAGAATCCTATCACGCAGCGCTTCAACCACTTCCCCACCTTCAACCAGGGCCTTCATCGCTACGCCATTGGAGGTTCCGCAGTCATCCTCAACCACGACCAAATCTTGCGTTACATCGACCAGACGGCGCGTCAAATACCCTGAGTTCGCAGTCTTCAGTGCGGTATCCGCTAGACCCTTACGCGCACCATGGGTTGAGATGAAGTACTGCAATACGTTCAGCCCTTCACGGAAATTTGCGGTAATCGGCGTCTCGATGATCGAGCCATCGGGTTTTGCCATCAAACCGCGCATCCCCGCCAGCTGGCGAATTTGCACTGCCGAACCACGCGCACCGGAATCGGCCATCATATAAATCGAATTGAACGATTCTTGTCTGACTGTTTTGCCATCGCGATCGATGACATTTTCCGTTGACAGCTGCTCCATCATCGCCTTACCTACGGCTTCCGAAGTGGCTGACCAAATATCAACGACGTTGTTATAACGCTCCTGTGAAGTCACCAGACCGGACATATATTGCCGGTCATATTCTTTCACTTTTTGGGCTGCATCGTTGACGATTTTTTCTTTTTGCGGCGGCACCAACATATCGTCCACGCAAATCGAAATACCCGCACGCGTAGCGAGCTTGAACCCCTGCTGCATCAGTTGATCAGCAAAGATTACCGTCTCCCGCAGGCCACAGCATCGAAATGAAAGATTAATCAGGCGTGAGATTTCTTTCTTTTTGAGGGGCTTATTCATGGCCGAAAATGGCAAGCCTGGCGGCAAGATTTCCGACAAAATAGCCCGGCCAACGGTTGTCTTATAAAGCGTCAACGCTGGCACCAGCTTCGGCGCTCCAGGTGCGGCATGCGGGTTAGCTACCTGCTCGACAATGCGTACGTGGACACTCGCATTTAAATCAACCTGCTTGTTTTCATAGGCCAGAATCGCTTCGCTGACGTTGATGAACGTTAGACCTTCGCCTTTGCCGTTGACATGTTCACGGGTTGCATAATAAAGGCCTAGCACGATATCTTGCGAGGGCACAATCGACGGCTCGCCATTTGCCGGAAACAGGATATTGTTTGACGCTAGCATCAACGTCCGTGCTTCAAGTTGCGCCTCTAGCGAAAGCGGCACATGCACGGCCATTTGGTCACCGTCAAAGTCAGCATTAAATGCAGCGCAGACCAGCGGATGCAGTTGAATCGCTTTACCTTCAATTAAGACCGGTTCGAACGCTTGAATACCAAGCCGATGCAGTGTTGGCGCACGGTTTAGCATCACTGGGTGTTCGCGAATAACTTCTTCGAGGATATCCCAGACAACCGGGGTTTGGCTTTCAACTTCTTTTTTAGCCGCCTTGATCGTGGTGGCAATCCCCATCACTTCAAGTTTATGGAAAATGAAGGGTTTAAAGAGCTCAAGCGCCATCAGCTTGGGTAAGCCACATTGGTGCAGTTTGAGGGTAGGTCCAACCACAATCACTGAACGACCGGAATAATCGACGCGCTTACCCAACAGATTCTGGCGGAAACGCCCGCCCTTACCTTTGAGCATATCGGCAACCGATTTCAGTGGGCGCTTATTGGCCCCGGTCATCGCTTTACCGCGGCGGCCATTGTCCAACAATGAATCAACCGACTCTTGCAACATCCGCTTTTCATTGCGCACAATAATCTCAGGCGCTTTGAGTTCAAGCAGGCGTTTCAGCCGGTTGTTACGATTAATCACGCGACGGTACAAATCATTCAAATCCGAAGTGGCAAAGCGTCCGCCATCGAGCGGCACCAGTGGCCGTAATTCAGGTGGCAAAACCGGCAAGACTTCGAAGATCATCCATTCAGGCTTGATGCCTGAACGTTGAAAAGCCTCTAATACTTTGAGACGCTTGGAAAATTTCTTTAACTTCGCCTCTGAGCCCGTGGTTTTCAATTCGCCGCGCAGCATTTCAGCTTGCGCATCAATGTCGATTGAACGCAATAGCTCACGCACGCCTTCCGCACCCATTTCGGCACGAAACTCATCACCGTATTCTTCGACCTTGCTGTAATAATCTTCCTCGGTCATGATCTGCCCCCGCTTCAACGGAGTCATGCCAGCTTCAATCACCACATAGGCTTCAAAATAAAGTACCCGCTCAATATCGCGCAAGGTCATATCGAGCACCATGCCTAAACGCGATGGCAACGATTTCAAAAACCAGATATGCGCAACCGGCGAGGCAAGCTCAATATGCGCCATACGTTCACGACGTACTTTAGTCAGCGTAACTTCAACTCCGCATTTTTCGCAAATCACGCCGCGGTGTTTTAGGCGCTTATATTTGCCACACAGGCATTCATAATCTTTGATCGGGCCAAAAATCTTAGCGCAGAACAAACCATCGCGTTCCGGTTTAAAGGTGCGATAGTTAATCGTTTCAGGTTTTTTAACTTCACCAAACGACCAAGAACGGATTTTGTCTGGTGAGGCTAAGCCAATCTTAATGGCATCAAATACTTCATTTTGCTGAACTTGCTTGAATAGATCGAGCAAAGCTTTCATGGCTTTTCTCCGTAAGTCGGCTTAATTCCGGTCAAGATCAATGTCAATACCGAGCGAGCGAATTTCTTTCACTAGCACGTTGAATGATTCGGGCATACCTGCATCAATGACATGTTCGCCCTTGACCAGGTTTTCATAAATCTTCGTGCGGCCTGCCACGTCATCTGATTTCACAGTCAACATTTCTTGCAACACATACGCTGCGCCATAGGCCTCAAGCGCCCACACCTCCATTTCACCGAAACGCTGACCACCAAACTGGGCTTTACCACCGAGCGGCTGTTGCGTGACCAGTGAATAAGGGCCGGTTGAGCGAGCATGCATTTTGTCATCGACCAAATGGTGCAATTTCAACATATGCATGTAGCCTACGGTGACTGGGCGATCAAACGCATCACCTGTGCGCCCATCATATAATGTGACTTGATTTTTTGACTTGGTCATCCCCAATTGCTTCGCAATATGATCCGGCCAAGCCAGTTCAAGTGCTCGTGCAATTTCGTCTTCGGTGGCGCCATCAAAAACAGGAGTCGCAAACGGTACCCCTTCTTTCAGATTAGAAGCCAGTTCTAGCACCTCTTTATCACTGAGCTCATCTAACGCTTCACGGCGGCCACTTTCATTGTAGATGGTGCTCAAGAACTCACGCAGCTCGGTCGCTTTGGCTTGTGCGCGCAGCATATCGCCGATGCGATGCCCCAATCCTTTCGCGGCCCAGCCAAGGTGGGTCTCAAGAATCTGACCAACGTTCATCCGTGATGGCACACCTAATGGGTTCAAAACGATATCGGCAGGGGTCCCATCTGCCATATACGGCATATCTTCGACCGGCACAATCTTCGACACCACACCTTTGTTACCGTGGCGACCAGCCATTTTGTCACCAGGCTGCAAGCGACGCTTGACCGCAAGATAGACTTTGACCATTTTTAGCACGCCTGGCGGCAATTCATCACCCTGCGTCAGCTTTTTGCGCTTCTCTTCAAAGGCCAGATCAAACTGATGGCGTTTTTGCGCAATCGATTCTTTAATCGCTTCAAGCTGTGCAGCTGCCTCTTCGTCCGCTAGACGCAAATCAAACCAGTGGTAGTGATCCAGCTCAGCTAGATAATCAGCGGTGATTTTTGCGCCTTTGGCAAGCTTTTTAGGACCCCCATTGACAACCCGGCCAACCAGCATTTTTTCTAAGCGCTGAAATGCATCTCCCTCAACAATGCGCAACTGGTCATTGAGATCGAGGCGATAGCGCTTAAGTTCATCATCAATAATTTGCTGCGCACGCTTGTCACGCTCAATACCTTCACGCGTGAACACTTGCACGTCAATCACCGTGCCGCTCATGCCCGAAGGTACACGCAGCGATGTATCTTTTACATCAGAAGCTTTCTCGCCAAAAATCGCGCGCAGTAGTTTTTCTTCCGGCGTGAGTTGAGTTTCACCCTTTGGCGTGACTTTACCCACGAGGACATCGCCTGCTTCAACTTCAGCACCGATATAAATAATCCCCGAGTCATCCAGTCGACCCAACTGCGATTCAGCTAAGTTAGAGATATCACAGGTGATTTCTTCTGAGCCCAGCTTAGTATCGCGCGCCACCACATTCAACTCTTCGATATGAATTGAGGTATAGCGATCATCAGCGACAACTTTCTCAGAAATCAAAATCGAATCTTCAAAGTTGTAGCCATTCCAAGGCATGAAGGCAACCAACATATTCTGCCCGAGCGCAAGTTCGCCAATATCTGTCGAAGCGCCATCAGCCAGTACATCCCCCCGCACGATCCGGTCGCCCACCTTCACAATCGGACGCTGATTGATATTCGTGTTTTGGTTTGAGCGCGTGTATTTGATGAGGTTATAAATATCCACCCCAGTATCGCCTGCCACCGCCTCATCATCATTGACCCGAATCACAATCCGGCCGGCGTCAACGTAATCAACCTCACCACCACGGAACGCTTGTACGGTGGTCCCAGAATCCACTGCCACGGTCCGTTCAATACCCGTACCAACGACGGCTTTTTCAGGACGTAGACAAGGTACCGCCTGCCGCTGCATGTTCGATCCCATCAACGCGCGGTTAGCATCATCGTGCTCGAGAAATGGAATCAATGAAGCCGCCACCGAGACAATCTGAGATGGCGCAACATCCATATATTGCACGCGATCTGGGGTTACCATCAGCGTTTCACCCGCTTCACGCGCAGAGACCAACTCATCCGTGAGCGTGCCGTCACCGGATACCGCTGCGTTTGCTTGCGCAATCACGTAACGGCCTTCTTCAATCGCAGATAGATAATCGATTTTGTTACTTACTTTGCCCTCGTCAACCTTACGATAGGGCGTTTCTAGAAACCCATATTCGTTAAGGTGAGCATACAAGGCGAGCGAATTAATCAGACCAATATTAGGTCCTTCTGGCGTTTCAATTGGACACACGCGGCCATAATGCGTTGGATGCACATCGCGCACCTCAAAGCCGGCGCGCTCGCGTGTCAAACCACCTGGTCCAAGCGCCGAGACGCGACGCTTGTGCGTGATTTCGGACAATGGGTTGGTTTGGTCCATAAACTGCGACAGCTGCGATGAGCCAAAAAACTCACGAATGGCCGACGAAATCGGCTTCGAGTTAATCAGATCATGGGGCATCAGATTTTCACTTTCTGCCTGTCCCAACCTTTCTTTAACCGCGCGCTCGACCCGCACTAAGCCTGTGCGGAATTGATTCTCAGCGAGTTCACCGACACAACGCACGCGGCGATTACCAAGGTGATCGATATCGTCAACTTCGCCTTTACCATTGCGTAATTCGACAAGAATTTGAATCGTGGCAAGAATGTCAGCGTTATCCAGCGTCATTTGGCCCGTGATCTCTTCACGGCCCACACGACGATTAAACTTCATGCGACCTACTTTCGACAGGTCGTAAGTATCTTCACTGTAGAAAAGCCTGTTAAACAACGCTTCAACGGATTCTTCAGTCGGTGGCTCACCCGGACGCATCATCCGGTAGATCGCAATACGCGCGGCGGTTTGATCGATGGTTTCGTCAATCCGCAGCGTTTGCGAAATATAAGGACCCTGGTCAAGATCATTCGTGTATAACGTTTGAATCTCTTTGATTTCCGCTTCCCGCAATCTCGCGAGCAGGCCGTCGGTGATTTCTTCATTGGCTTCGGCCAACACTTCACCGGTTTGGGCATCCACTACGCTTTTAGCAAGCACTCGGCCCAGGAGATAATCTTCCGGCACTGAGATGGTTTGGGTCTTGGCATTTTCAAGGTCACGGATATGCTTGGCATTGACCCGTTTCTCTTTTTGCACGATGACTTTGCCATCTCGATCAAGAATGTCAAAGCGCGCGACTTCTCCGCGCAGCCTTTCAGGGACAAATTTAATCTGCGCGCCTTCATCCATCAACGTACATTGGTCAAACATAAAGAAACGCTCAAGGATTTCTTCAGCATTTAAACCAATTGCTTTGAGGAGGATGGTCACCGGCATTTTGCGGCGGCGATCTACCCGGAAATATAAATTGTCTTTTGGATCAAATTCAAAATCTAGCCATGAACCACGGTAGGGAATAATCCGCGCAGAAAAAAGCAATTTGCCAGAGCTATGCGTCTTACCTTTATCATGCTCGAAAAAAACCCCTGGCGAGCGATGCAACTGCGACACAATAACCCGCTCTGTGCCATTGATAACAAAAGAGCCGGTCGGTGTCATCAGCGGCATTTCGCCCATGTACACTTCCTGCTCCTTCACCTCTTTGATCACTGGCTTACTTGGCGACTCTTTGTCTAACAGCACCAAACGCACCTTAGCGCGTAGTGCCGAGCAAAAAGTCAAACCGCGTTGTTGGCATTCTTTAACATCGAAGGCCGGCGACGACAAACTATAGCTGACAAATTCAAGACGGGCGAAACCATTGTGCGACACAATCGGAAAAACGGACATAAATGCCGCTTGCAAACCCTCAGGGTTGCGTTTTCCGGACGCAATATCCGCTTGCAAAAAGTCACTAAAGGACTCAAGTTGCGTAGATAATAAAAATGGAATCTGGTGAACATTCAAGCGCTTCGCAAAATTTTTCCGAATACGCTTTTTCTCGGTGAAAGAATATTGCATATGATACGATCCGCTATCAAGACAGCCAACAAATGAACGAAATAATCGCTTGGTGGTTGGCCACTACCAACCGCTGGCTGACGGCAACGAAGGACTCATCCGTTGCCCGACCAAACTTACTCTTTACTGCAATTTCTAGCTTAAAAATTAAAGAAAAATACCGTGTTTGAATGTATCCACGTTACTTTAATTTAATTTCTCAGAAATGCTTACCACGGACAAAAAGGCCGGCAGAATAAACTGCCAGCCTTCATGCGATTCTTAGTAGTGCTTTCCGCTCATATCAGCAATCGCAGAAAGCACCACTCTACATTACTTGACTTCAGCCTTAGCACCAGCCGCTTCGAGCTTCTGCTTGGCTTCTTCAGCTTGCGCTTTAGCCACGTTTTCTTTCACCGGCTTAGGTGCGCCATCGACTAGATCTTTAGCTTCTTTCAAGCCTAAACCAGTGATTTCACGCACCGCTTTAATGACGGAAACTTTATTGCTGCCGACTTCGGTTAGCGTAACTGTAAACTCAGTTTGCTCTTCCGCAGCAGCGGCTGCACCGCCACCCGCTGGGCCACCGACTGCCAATGCGGCAGCAGATACGCCAAACTTTTCTTCAAATGCCTTAACCAGCTCATTCAACTCTAAAACAGACATCGCGCCAACGGCTTCGAGAATGTCTTCTTGTACTATTGCCATTTAAAAACTCCTAAATTGAAATCAGCTTCAGCTACTTAGCTTATATAGTGGTCGGACTCAGGCTGGTTCGCCTTGAGGTTCACCTTGCTTTTGCTGGCTTAATGCAGCCAGTGCACGTGCAAAACCGGAAATCGGCGCTTGCATCACACCCAACAGCTTAGCGAGTAGCTCATCACGGCTTGGAATGCTAGCTAATGCTTGCACCGCCGCTTTGTCCATCAGCTTACCTTCGTAGACACCCGATCGAATCACCAGTTTATCGTTGCTTTTAGCAAAGTCATGAATGACCTTTGCCGCAGAAATAGGATCATCAGAAATACCGTAGATCAACGGACCAGTCATCTGTTCGGTCAACGAGGCAAATGGCGTATCCGCAACGGCGCGACGCACCAGCGTATTTTTTAAGACACGCAGATACACCTTTTGCTCACGTGCTTTCGCGCGTAACCGGGTGAGATCACCTACCGCAATTCCACGATATTCAGCCAGGACCATCGTCTGAGCTTGCGCAACTTTCGCTGCGACCTCAGCTACGACCGCCTGCTTATCTTCTTTATTAAGTGGCACGGTTTAAACTCCAAATTGAATGCACAATACCTAAAATATTGCGCACCACGTTAAATCGGCGTCCGAGGTTAAGCTTTAATGCCACCGGTTTCAATATTCAGAAACTTTTTCGGGGTCGCCATCTGCGTTGGCTAAAAAATTAAGAACTTGCTTGACTACAACTTGTCCACCAACGGTCTTTGATAACCAGCACGATACTCATTACTTGCCGTACCGTGACTGCCCAAAGCCTAGATTACAGGATATTGCTTTGTATTGAATTAACCTTACGCAGCTCATAACCTGAGAAAATTGTGTAACGCTTAAGCGGCTAACGTATTTTGATCAACCCGCACACCAACGCCCATCGTACTTGATAAAGCGATCTTACGCAGGTAAACCCCTTTGCTCGTTGCCGGTTTAGCTTTTTGCAACGCCTCGATTAGTGCAACCAGATTCGTCCGCAAGGCCACTGGTTCAAATGATGCACGGCCAATGGTGGCATGAATCAGACCGGCTTTGTCGACGCGGAACTGAATTTGTCCAGCCTTCGCATTCTTGACTGCGGTCGCAACATCTGCTGTGACGGTACCAACCTTTGGATTCGGCATCAGGCCACGCGGACCCAAAATTGTCCCTAGTGCGCCAACGACACGCATTGTGTCTGGTGAAGCAATAACCACATCGAAATTAAGATTACCGGCTTTAATTTGCTCAGCGAGATCTTCCATGCCAACAATATCGGCGCCAGCAGCACGCGCTTGTTCGGCCTTTTCACCTTGTGCAAAAACAGCAACCCGCGTTACCTTACCGGTACCTGCTGGCAGCACAACCGAGCCACGTACAACTTGATCAGATTTTTTCGCATCAATACCTAACCGTACAGCAATATCGATGGACTCATCAAATTTAGCTGTCGCACAGGTTTTTACCAAATTAAGCGCTTCATCGACTGAATAGAGTTTTGCTCGGTCAACTTTGCCCGCTAATGAGCGTAGACGTTTTGAAAGCTTTGACATTTATAGACCCTCTACCGTAATGCCCATTGAGCGAGCGCTGCCTGCAATAGTCCTGACTGCGGCGGCCAAATCAGCAGCGGTGAGATCAGGCATTTTGGCCTTAGCAATTTCTTCAGCTTGTGCAAGCGTGATTTGCCCGACTTTGTCCGTATGCGGCTTCGGTGAACCTTTATCCACTTTAGCTGCTTTTTTGATCAAGACAGTCGCTGGCGGCGTTTTCAGAACAAAAGTGAAACTCTTGTCAGCAAAAGCGGTGATCACCACCGGCACCGGCAAACCTGGCTCCATGCCCTGAGTTTGCGCGTTAAACGCCTTGCAAAACTCCATGATGTTTAAGCCACGCTGACCCAAAGCTGGGCCGACCGGTGGCGATGGATTGGCTTTACCTGCAGGAATCTGCAATTTAATAAAGCCGATGATTTTTTTTGCCATTTTAAAACCTCGGTTAAACTTAAAAATCACTCACGATGCTATGCCGCAGCACGTGTCATCGATCTTGCAATTTTTAAGCTGAACGCAGAGCGTTCGGTGAGTGGTAGCGCATCTTCGATTAGGGTAATACTTAATTTACCCTCTCTCAGTGCTCCTCTTCAGTCATTAAGCGGACTGTACGCAAAAACAATTACAAACAATTACGACTGTACGCAGAAACAATTACACCTTCTCAACTTGTCCAAATTCAAGCTCAACCGGTGTCGCTCGTCCAAAGATCGTGACCGACACTCGGAGACGAGATTTTTCGTAGTTGACTTCTTCAATGCTGCCATTGAAATCAGTAAATGGACCATCCTTGATCCGCACCAACTCGCCCACCTCGAACAGCGTTTTCGGCCGAGGCTTCTCAACGCCTTCTTGCATTTGCGACATGATTTTGTCAACTTCAAGCTGCGAGATTGGGCTTGGACGATTGCGCACGCCTCCTACAAAACCGGTCACCTTCGCTGTATTTTTTACGAGATGCCAGGTTTCATCGGTCATGTCCATTTCAACTAGCACATACCCCGGAAAGAAACGCCGTTCAGTGACGGTTTTTTGGCCGCCACGAATTTCAATAACCTCTTCAGTCGGCACCAGGATCTGGCCGAACTTGTCCTGCATGCCTGCGCGGTCAATACGTTCTTGTAATGCACGTTGCACGCTTTTTTCCATCCCGGAATAAGCGTGCACAACATACCAACGTTTACTGCTAGCAGGAGTTACCGCGGTATCGCTCATATATTATTTCCAGCCCAAAATCAGCGAAAAAACCGCCCATTCAATTATTTTATCGCCAAGCCACAGATAAACTGCCATCAGCAATACAAAAACAAACACAATGAGCGTAGTCTGGCCGGCTTCTTTGCGCGTTGGCCAAACTACTTTGCGAATTTCACGCCAAGCTTCTTTTGTGAAGCCGATAAAATTTTTGCCAGCTGATGAAAACAGCGCAACAACGCTGCCTGCACCAAGGCCGCTAAACAGCAATGCGCCACGTATATACCATGGCTGATTGCCGCAGAAATAAAAGGCGGCGCCTCCGGCGACCGCCAACAAGACTGCCAGCGTAAGCATTAATTTGCTTTGCGCCGTATTGACGTTATCAACGGAAGGATTTGCCATCACAGCCAGAAAAATAAATAAAACATGAGATCATCACAAAACCATTAAGCAACGACCGAAGCCTGCTCGCTGTATTTTTGCATTATCTCAGATTGGCAGGGGCAGAGGGAATCGAACCCCCAACCTTCGGTTTTGGAGACCGACGCTCTGCCAGTTGAGCTATACCCCTAAACAAAAAATCCGGGGTTTGGCTAGTCAATCAACTAACCAGCCCCGAAAGCCTCACAGCAACATGCCTGTGCAGCTTATATCGATTTTACTCAATCAAGAATCTTAGCAACCACACCCGCGCCGACAGTACGGCCACCTTCACGAATAGCAAAGCGTAGACCTTCTTCCATCGCGATTGGAGCAATCAATTTTACAGTGATACTCACATTATCGCCAGGCATCACCATCTCTTTGCCTTCTGGCAATTCGATCGAGCCGGTTACGTCTGTCGTACGGAAATAAAACTGTGGTCGGTAATTGCTGAAGAATGGCGTATGACGGCCGCCTTCATCTTTACTCAACACATAGATTTCAGCCGTAAAGTGGGTATGTGGCGTAATCGATTTAGGCTTAGCCAACACTTGACCGCGCTCGACGTCTTCACGGGCGGTACCGCGCAACAAAATCCCAACGTTATCGCCGGCTTGACCTTGATCTAACAGCTTGCGGAACATTTCAACGCCGGTGCAAATGGTTTTTGCAGTGTCTTTGAAACCAACGATTTCAAGCTCTTCGCCAACCTTAACTACACCACGCTCAACCCGGCCAGTCACCACAGTGCCACGCCCGGAAATTGAGAATACATCTTCGATTGGCATCAAAAATGCGCCCTCAACCGCCCGCTCAGGGGTTGGAATATATGAATCCAGCGCATCGGCCAACTTCATGACCGCTGGCACGCCATACTCGCCCTCATCGCCCTCGAGCGCCAACTTTGCCGAACCACAAATGATTGGCACGTCATCGCCTGGGAAGTCATATTTGGCGAGTAACTCGCGCACTTCCATTTCAACCAACTCAAGCAACTCAGCGTCATCAACCATATCGCATTTATTTAAAAATACGACGATGTAAGGCACACCCACTTGGCGCGCGAGCAAAATGTGCTCACGCGTCTGTGGCATTGGGCCATCAGCGGCTGAACAGACTAGAATTGCACCGTCCATTTGAGCTGCGCCGGTGATCATGTTTTTTACATAATCAGCATGCCCTGGGCAATCAACGTGCGCGTAGTGACGAGCTTCCGTTTCATATTCCACGTGCGCTGTATTGATCGTAATCCCGCGCGCTCTTTCTTCTGGCGCCGCATCAATTTGATCATACGCTTTGGCTTCGCCGCCAAACTTTCTTGACAACACAGTGGTAATTGCCGCTGTTAAAGTTGTCTTACCATGGTCCACGTGACCGATCGTTCCTACGTTCACGTGCGGCTTGCTTCGTTCAAACTTACTTTTGGCCATTCCTCAACTCCTAAATAGGATTTCCATTCATTGCGCCGCGCGCAAATCGTATCAAAACAAAATTACTAAAATTTACTGGTGCCCATGGGCAGGATCGAACTGCCGACCTCTCCCTTACCAAGGGAGTGCTCTACCACTGAGCCACATGGGCTCGCCTAGCCTATCCAACTTGGAGCGGGTGAAGGGAATCGAACCCTCGTCATAAGCTTGGAAGGCTTCTGCTCTACCATTGAGCTACACCCGCAGCCTAACTCAGCAGACTCCATACATAATAGCCTGGTGGAGGAGGTTGGATTCGAACCAACGTAGGCGTAAGCCAACAGATTTACAGTCTGCCCCCTTTAGCCACTCGGGCACCCCTCCACGGAGAATTGGGCATTATCAAGTAGAGACCCCTAATTGTCAACTGCTGTATACTAAAAAATCCTGTAGCACTGCTGCTTTTATCTTTCTATTCATCACCGTGTCATTGCTACATTTTCTGGCTCCTTGGGAGCCATCTATCTTATTTGTTGCGATTTTTGCCATGACCTGCGGGCTGTACTTGCGCGGCACACGGCACGCGCGCGTAAGCGTCGCGCGGCAATTAGCATTTTGGTCCGGCTTGGCCCTGTTCTACATTGCCCTCCATACGCGCGTGGACTACTATGCAGAACATGAGTTTTTCGCGCATCGACTGCAACATCTTGTTTTACATCACCTAGCGCCATTATTAGTCATGGCATCTTATCCAGGTAGTGTGCTGCGTGCCGGCTTGCCTATTCCGTGGCGCACCCACTTGCGCGCCACAGGCAAAAAGGCAGGAATACGGATACTTGCCAACGTCTGCTTACACCCCACCGTTATTTCATTGCTTTTTGTCGCGTCGGTATTAGTCTGGTTAATTCCGTCCGTGCAGTTTATATCGATGATTGACTGGCGCTTGTATTTGTTCATGAATTGGTCAGTTGCCGTGACGGGCCTTCTATATTGGTGGCTATTGCTGGATCACCGGTCAGCCCCACCTGCGCGCCTAGGAGCAGGCTTGCGCGTCTTATCGCCGCTTTTAACCATGACGCCACAAATTCTTGCCGGCGCGATCATTACCTTTACCCAACGAGACCTCTATCCAATTTTCGATCTGTGCGGCCGGGCTTTTGGTTTACCCGCGCTAACCGATCAGAGTATCGGTGGCTTAATTATGTGGGTACCCGCTTCATTACTAGAGGGCATCGGCGGGCTGCTGGCTTTGCGACATTGGACGCGGCTGTCACAAAAAAACCGCCCGCACTAAGGCTGAACTTTATGCTAAGGTTGGCCTTTATTATTCGCACTCGCGGCCATTCGCTTTATAATTCAGTATTATTTATTTTTTTCCGTTTGCGTTGACTACAACTGACACCACTCCAAATAGCTCGAGCATTTTCGCGCCAATCGCCGGCGATATGCAGCAACTTAACCATGTCATCCGGCAGCGCTTGGCTTCCGAAGTTGTGCTTATCAACCAGATTGCTGAACATCTAATTAATGCTGGTGGCAAGCGACTGCGGCCAGCGCTCTTACTGCTTGTAGCAAATGCCCTGGGTGCGCATGGCAAACCATGCCATGAACTCGCCGCCATCATTGAGTTTATTCACAGCGCCACCCTGTTACATGATGATGTCGTTGACGAATCTGATTTGCGGCGTGGCAAAAAAACCGCAAATGCGCTATTTGGCAACGCGGCAAGCATCCTCGTTGGGGATTTTTTATACTCACGCGCATTTCAAATGATGGTGGAGGTCGGCCGTCCACGCGTGATGCAAATTTTGTCAGATGCGACCAATATGATCGCTGAAGGGGAAGTGCTGCAATTATTGAATATGCACGACTCCAAAGTCGATGAGGCCCGCTACATGCAAGTGATTTGCTATAAAACCGCACGACTCTTTGAGGCTTCCGCGCAACTTGGCGCCATCCTGGCAGATGCGCCGCCCGCGCTTGAGGCGGCAGCCATGAAATTTGGCCGGCACATAGGCACCGCCTTTCAACTGATGGATGACTGGCTCGATTATGCTGGCTATGTTGAGTCAATGGGCAAACATGCCGGCAACGATTTATACGAAGGCAAACCTACCCTGCCGCTGATTTATCTGATTGAACGAGGCACCGCTGAGCAACAAACGCTGGCGCGCGCAGCCATTGAACAAGGCGCCACCGATCACGCTGAAACCATTCTTGACGCCATGCACACCTGCGGCGCGCTCGACTACACGCTAGCATGCGCACAGCGCGAAGCCAGTGCAGCAGCTAAGGCGTTGCAACCGTTGCCAGACTCTATTTACAAAAAAAGCTTGCTAGAATTATGTGCGTATTCAACCACGCGCCGGTGTTAACTCTGTTCTAATTTAATTAGCATTTTCAACCCAACTTAACCTTATTCCACGTGGAATCATTTCCTTTATGGGCGCAGCTTAGCATAATCGCTTTCTTGCTACTGCTATCTGGCTTTTTTTCGATCTCTGAAGCCTCGATGCTAGCGCTTAACCGCCACCGGCTCAAGCATCTGGTTAAACAAGGTACGCTCGGCGCGCACACGACATCTCGCTTATTAGCACGCACAGAAAAATTATTAAGCGTGATTCTAATTGGCAATAACTTACTTAACACGATTATTCCTGTGCTCACCACCGCAATTGCATTGCGCACCTTTGGCACGAATAATTTAGCCTTGTCGATGACTACCGGCGGCATCGCGTTTCTGATCATTATCTTTAGTGAAATTACCCCAAAAATCATTGGCGCCGCCTGGCCAGAAAAAATTGCCTTACCCGCAAGCCTAGTGCTCAGCCCTTTGATGCGGGTCACCCGCCCACTCGTATGGTTTGTCAATTTATTTGTCTCGGCGCTACTCCGTATATTGCACCTCGATACTCGCAAGGCAAAGGAACACCGTCTGTCGATGGACGAATTGCGCACCATCGTACTTGAGTCGGCTAATTTTGCGCCGCATAAGCACCGGAGCATTTTGCTTAATCTATTTGATCTGGAAAACATCACGGTCGATGATGTGATGGTGCCTCGCACACGGATTGAAGCACTTGATTTTGACGCGCCGCTCGAGACGATGCTGCAGCAGCTTGATACGTGTTATCACAACAAATTACTGGTTTATCAAGGCGATACCGACCATATCCTCGGGGTGTTACAGGTACGCAAAGCATTGGCCGCCAGGCATGGCCGCACACTCGAACATGAAACCATACGCGAATTACTCACCGAGCCTTATTTTGTACCCAGCGGCACGCCGGTATTTCAGCAACTCCACTATTTCCAAGAAAACCAGCAAAGAATGGGCCTCATCGTCAACGAGTATGGCGAAGTACAAGGGTTAGTAACGCCCGAAGACATTATCGAGGAATTAATTGGTGAATTTACTACCACAATGCCACGCACAAGTGGCACACGCGCGGGCTGGAACGCTAAAGGCGAATGCATTGTCGCGGGCAGCATCCCATTGCGTGAGCTAAACCGCTTACTTACTCTACAGTTACCGGTACAAGGACCAAAGACACTCAACGGTCTCATTCTTGAAGTCCTGCGTGAAATCCCAGATGGAGATGTCAGCTTACAAATCAACGGCTGCCGGATGGAAGTCATGCAGATTGACCATCAAACGGTTAAAACGATCAAATTATTCCGTCCGCAAGAAAGCCACGCAGATGAAATGAGCCCGCCCTAGTCAAAAACTGCAGGCCGTCCTGACGCACGCCAATCAGTGGCCGTCTCAGAATACGAAATATCGGAATTTTCTTACCCAAACTAGACCTTCCCCCTACAATTCAGCCCATGTGTTCTCAAGGACGGCGCTGTTTTTTAGCGCCGCTCATCGCCTTCTAAATAGTCCCAAAATGGGTAGGAGAAAAAATTGTTTAGCTTCAACGCCGGAGTGCGCCCGTCATCGCCTGCCATATCCTCGCAGCATTTAGCTATATCTTCACAGCATTTGTTAGGCCTGGCGCGCGCGCATCAAGCCATGGGAAATTTAGAAGAAGCCAAAAAATCGTACTCAGAGGCGGTCAATAAGGCTAAAACTGAACATGAAAAAAAGCCTAGTGATCGGCAAGCAAAAAAAGCTTTCGATGAGATACGCAACGAATTCTTCACTTTTTTAAATGGGCTGCAAGAGCCAGGTGCAGCGGTTAACGCAGGAGAACACAGTCCGACTTCTCCCATCCCAAATCAATTGCTGCCAATCAGCCAAAATGATGCCGCCACCCAGAGGCCGCTATCGGCGCAAAGGGCGCTGGATGCCTCTCTCGCTTTATCGAATGGGATCAAGCCTGATTTTTTGGAGAAGCACTCCTCACTGAGTGAATTAGGTTTAGTTCAGACGGCCACGCCTGCTGAAGAAAAAAGTGAGTGGGTGGATTATTTGTTTACAAAGGCGCTATCCACGTTGGGCTCCTTAAAAGTATCGAATAAACCCAGCCTGTTTCTGGTGTACGCCCATGACAATCCCGCCCACGGACAGGCCGAGGCTTATACGTCTAAATATTTAATCGAGAAGTTATCTCAAATCCGAGTCAACCTGTATTCCGATCAAACGCCGATGGGGCAAACGTATTTAAGCTCCGTGGAAGAATTGAAAGAGGATGGCAAGCTAGAAGATATCTTAACCAATCAGCTGTGTTTATTACCCACCAGCTTAAGAAATGATGTGAAGCCGGTTAATAAGGTCGTGGTGTGTTGTTCGGAGGTATTAGGACGCTACCTAGAATGGTCGCACTATGAAGATTTTTATCAGGAACTTCGAGCAGCCTACCTCAAAGACCGTGAACAACAGGGCAGTTCGGCAATTCGTGAAGTGGTCAAGAAATTTTCACAAGAGCAAGAATATAAAACAGGGTTCCATCATGCATTGACGGAGATAGCATTTTTGCAAATCCGGGCAGAGCACTGGCAAGATCAGCACGGCATTATCCCTGTTTCGTTAACGCCCAATAGTTATGAGCAGTGCTTGGCGCATTTTATTCCAGCGACGACGGTTCGGATGGAAGATATGCCCAGATTGGATGCGCAAACCAAAGCCGTGGAGGTGTATCCGAATCAAAGTCGGCACGGGGTACTGTTTAAGGTGATCGAGCGCTTATTAGTGAGCAACAATGAGGCCAAAACGTTTCTGGACAAGTTTTGGCAGGGATACAGCGAGTGTATTTTTCGGTTAAAAGATCAGTCTTCAACGCTGGGCGGGCTTGAGTTTGTTAAGCTTGTAGATCGCATCTTTAGCGAGATAGAGAAGGCGCTGCACAGCGAGCTTGCCCTCACTGTACAGCAACAACATCAACAGCTTAAACTTCAGCAAGACATAGAACTCAGGACAAAGAAAGAACCACTAGCGATCTTAGGCGAAAATATCGAAGAAGAATATTTCTCGGCGTGGGAAGAGTCGGGGGAAATTCAAGATGGCCTGGCGATGTATGTTGCCCTGCAGGCGACGACTCCCGCGGATAAAAAGATCACTTTTAATTTAGACGAAGCCGTGACGGCTTTTTTGACCCAAAAGAATGATTCTGGGCAGAAAAATCAGGTCCTACTGCTGCGAGGCCAAGCGGGTTCAGGCAAATCGACTTTTAACCGACAGTTGGCCCGTCGCTTGTGGCGAGAATACGGTGCGGCGGCTTCGGATGAGACGCCGATCGCCCTGTATATTTCGTTGCCGACCCTAGACCAGCCAAACAAAAATCTGCTTGGCCAGTATTTGTCGGCTAAGTGCGGTTTTTCGCCGGAGCAGATCGAAGCGTTACGCCAAAGCCAGCGCTTTATATTGATTTTAGATGGCTATGATGAAATTCCAGCTGAACACCGCAACTTATATGCGGACGGAAAATTAGGCAAATGGCAAGCCAAGATCATTATCAGCAGCCGACCTGAGTATTTAACGCAAGGCTATCAAAACAATTTTCAGCCGCGAGGCTATTCACGCTCTTTGCTGGAATATGAGATTGCGCCGTTTTCAGACCAGGCGATTGAGACCTATATTGATCAGTATGTTAAGCATGCTTGCCCTCCATGGACTGTGCCAGACTATCAAGACGCGTTAAGCCGTGTGCCGAATGTCAAAGAGTTATTAGGCACGCCCTTCTTGCTCAAAATAGCTTTGATCGTTCTGCCTACCTTGGGGGAGGCAACGCTAGGCCTGACTCGAATTAAGTTATATGAGCAGTTTTTGCAGACTTGGTTTGAGCGTTCCCTCGCTCGTCTAGATGCGATTGGATTAACGGAAGCACAGAAAATAGCTTTTTACCGCTTAAAAGAAGAAGGCTTTATAGAGCATAGCCAAACATTTAATAGCGACTTTGCGCTGGCCATGTCTAAGGCTAAAACAACGGTGGCGGAATATACCCCGATTGCTCGCAAAGGGATGCCCAGGGATACACAGTACGAGCCTTTTCTAAGCAGTCAAGACGAAGCAAAAAATCTACTGCGTTTTAGCGCTTTGTTGATTCGTCAGCAACAGCAATATCGATTTATTCATAAATCGATTCAGGATTATTTAGTGGCGCGCGCGGTGTGGGAAGAGTTGGAAAACTTCACGGAATTAGCGTCATCGAATCGTTCTACGCAGTTAAACTGGGTAGGACAGGTGCGAGCGTTATGGGAAGTGCTCAGCCCTTCTGTTCAAGTGGATGCTGCGGCCTTATTGAATACCTTCAATGTTGTGGAGGATTTAGCGATCCAGCGCTTTTTGGTCGAGCGAGTTCAACAAAATGGAAGGCTGCTGAAACCGCTGCTGGCGTGGATCAAAGCATCAACGGGCCAGGGTAGCGTGAGCGTTGCTGCGGCGAACGCGATCACAATCCTGGTTCAAGCAGGGGTGCAGTTCAATGAACTGGATTTAAAGGGAATCCAGATACCCGGGGCAGATCTGAGCTTTGGGGTATTCGATTCAGCGCAGTTGCAAGGGGCGGATTTAAGCCAGGCCAATTTTCGTAATAGTTGGCTTCGCCATGCGGATTTAAGCGCAGCCAAGATGGCTGGGGTGCGGTTTGGCGAATGGGCTTATCTCCAAGAAGAGAGCAGAGTGTATTCCTGCGCGTATTCCCCGGATGGGAAAAACTGTGCGGTAGGCCTTGAAAACGGTCAGATCAGCATCTATTCGACTTCGGATTGGGAAAAAACCTACACCTTAGAAGGACATACCTCCTATGTTTATAGCGTGGTGTATTCGCCGAGCGGTTTGCAGATCGCCTCGGGCAGTTGGGACAAGACGGTGCGTCTGTGGGACGCGCAAAGCGGAGCGGCTGGGCACACCTTAGAAGGACATGTCTCCTATGTTAGTAGCGTGGTGTATTCGCCGAGCGGGTCGCAGATCGCCTCGGGGAGTTCTGACCGTACGGTGCGTCTGTGGGACGCGGAAAGCGGCGCGGCTGTGCACACCTTAGAAGGACATACTGACTGGGTTAGGAGCGTGGTGTATTCGCCGAGCGGTTCGCAGATCGCCTCGGGGAGTAGAGACAAGACGGTACGTCTGTGGGACGCGCACAGCGGAGCGGCTGGTCACACCTTAGAAGGACATACCTCCTCTGTTAGTAGCGTGGTGTATTCGCCGAGCGGTTCGCAGATCGCCTCGGGCAGTAGGGACACTACGGTGCGTCTGTGGGACGCGCACAGCGGAGCGGCTGTACACACCTTAGAAGGACATACCTCCGGTGTTAATAGCGTGGTGTATTCGCCGAGCGGTTCGCAGATCGCCTCGGGGAGTGATGATCGGACGGTGCGTCTGTGGGACGCGGAAAGCGGAGCGTCTGGGCACACCTTACGCGGACATACCGCTAATGTTTTGAGCGTGATGTATTCGCCGAGCGGGTCGCAGATCGCTTCGGGGAGTTCTGACAATACGGTGCGTCTGTGGGGCGCGCAAAGCGGAGCGGCTGTGCACACCTTAGAAGGACATACCTCCGATGTTAATAGCGTGGTGTATTCGCCGAGCGGTTCGCAGATCGCCTCGGGGAGTGATGATACGGTGCGTGTGTGGGACGCGGAAAGCGGCGCGGCTGTGCACACCTTAGAAGGACATACCTCCTCTGTTATGAGCGTGGTGTATTCGCCGAGCGGTTCGCAGATCGCCTCGGGGAGTTATGACAAGACGGTGCGTCTGTGGGACACGCACAGCGGAGTGATTGTGCGCACCTTACGCGGACATACCTACCCTGTTAGGAGCGTGGTGTATTCGCCGAGCGGTTTGCAGATCGCCTCGGGGAGTCATGACAAGACGGTGCGTCTGTGGGATGCGGAAAGCGGAGCGGCTGTGCACACCTTAGAAGGACATACCTCCGTTGTTAGTAGCGTGGTGTATTCGCCGAGCGGTTCGCAGATCGCCTCGGGGAGTGAGGACGAGACGGTGCGTCTGTGGGACGCGGAAAGCGGAGCGGCTGTGCACACCTTAGAAGGACATACCTCCGCTGTTTGGAGCGTGGTGTATTCGCCGAGCGGTTTGCAGATCGCCTCGGGGAGTGATGACAAGACGGTGCGTCTGTGGGACGCGCAAAGCGGAGCGGTTGTGCACACCTTAGAAGGACATACCTCCTATGTTTATAGCGTGGTGTATTCGCCGAGCGGTTTGCAGATCGCCTCGGGGAGTGTTGACAAGACGGTGCGTCTGTGGGAGGTCGCTTCGGGTGAGTGTCTAAGAGTGATTCAAGATTTTACTGGGAGAGTCAATAGCGTAGCCTGGAAAGCGACGCCGGAAGGTTCCTATCTGTTGACTGGCAGTGGCGATAAGTTTGTTCGGCAGTGGGAGCTGATAGGAGAGGAGGATGGAGTTCATGCGCACCTGCGCTGGATGTTACCACCGGATAATAAGCTGATGGTGAAGGAAACGTTATTGGAAGGGGTGGTTGGGTTAAGCGATATGAATAGAAAGTTGTTGACGCAACGGGGCGCGAATGATGGGGGTGTCTTGTCGGATTTAGCATGAGAGAGGATAAGTTGAAAGCGGGGTATTAACAAGGCGTAGCGCAAGCCCTTCAAGCGGGTTTGCACTACGGAATATTTGTTGGATTTAACATAATGATTCATTAGAGACAGTTTTATTGTAGGGGCCAAATAGAAATGGCTGATTTTTAAGTCATCAGCCTTATGCTAACGCTAATCTGTACCAAGTTGTCCTGCTCCTGGGTGGAGACGCGAGCATAACCGATTCGCATGAGCGCGCTCTTTACTTGACTTTGATTGCGGTCAGACCGAGCCGATTCTCCAGCCGCGTCTTCGGTAGCGCCACCGCCTCATGCAGCTTTTTCTCCAGCAATTGACGGGACGGCAAGCCGGTCAGGTACTCGGCGACATAGATGCCGCTTTGGTCAAATTCCAACAGGAAGTTTTCCAATTCACGCAGGATGGCGTCTTCGAGATCTTTTTCAAGGTAGCGATTACGCAGTCCCAAAAAATCCATTACGTATGGATCCTTCAGGTTCAGCCTTCGGAGGAAAATTCGCCAAATGGCTGAATAGCAAATTTAAGTGCAGTGGGCGAAGATTCATTTTTACTCATCAAGAACGGCGCCGCCCTTTCAAGTTATGTCCTCTCATCTAGGCCAAACATTACCGCCAACCGCTGATCTGAATACGCTTGCCGATTCAGCAACGACGGTACCAACCCCGAACGCCTTATCCTCTACTGGCCCCAAAGAGGACGATAACGCGCCAGCTGTGCGACTATTGCGTGAACTTTTACTTGATGCTGCCACCCATGGCGCATCTGACGTGCATATTGAGCCTAGCGAGCATGCTTGGCGTATTCGACTGCGCATCGATGGGGTGCTGCATGAAACCATGCGCCCGCCGCCCTATCTAAGAGATCCGTTCATCTGTTGCGTGAAAGTGCTAGCTCGCCTCGATATTGCCGAACGACGCGTACCTCAAGACGGACGCCTTAAACTATACGTGGCGGCAGACAAATTGGAAGAATTCCGAGTAAATACCCTACCCACCTTGTGGGGTGAAAAACTCGTGTTGCGGCGACTTGATACCCTCCCAGCCACACTGACTCTGACTGACCTCGGTTTTGACCTCAACCAACAAGCCACTCTGGCCTCAGCGATTCACGCTCCGCACGGCATGGTATTGGTGACAGGCCCAACGGGGAGCGGCAAAACTTTATCGTTATATTGCTTTTTACAGCGCTTAAATCGAGAGTCAATCAATATCTGCTCGGTCGAAGACCCAGCTGAAATACAGTTAGCAGGCGTGAATCAGGTCAGCGTACGCGACAAAGCGGGCCTGACCTTTGCCGTCGCACTGCGGGCCTTTTTACGACAAGATCCTGATGTGATTATGGTTGGAGAAATTCGTGACACTGAAACCGCCAGTGTCGCACTACAAGCCGCACAAACGGGTCACCTGGTCTTATCCACCCTGCATACCAATGACGCTCCCGCTACCCTCGCGCGTTTACTTGATATGGGGATAGCACCTTTTAACTTGGCTTGCGCCATGCGCTTAATTATCGCGCAAAGACTGGTCAGAAAACTCTGCGTAGCCTGTCGCACCCCGGCTTTCACTCATCAAACCACGGCTGAGGCGATGCTACGTAGCGCGGGCTTTGACGAAACAACTCTAGCAGAAGATTGGCAACCCTATCGAGCCGTCGGCTGCGCTGCGTGTCATGGCATTGGTTATCGCGGCCGCATTGGCATTCATCAAGTGATGCCGGTTACCGCTGCGATACGCGGGCTCATCATGGCGCGCAGCAGCACCGATGCAATCGCTCAACAAGCGCTGCGTGACGGCGTAAAAAGCTTACGCGAGGCGGGTTTAGCGCAAGTACGCGCCGGCACCACCAGCCTCGAAGAAATTCTAGCCGTCACAGATGCCAGCCCGGCTACTTGCTAAAAAACGCCATGATCGAATCAGAGGCGCCGATTACAGCTCATCAGGTGCAAGAATTTCGCTTTAGCTGGCGAGGCATAAACGCCACCGGCGACACTAAGAATGGCGTCTTAATCGCCACTGGCATTGGCGCGGCGCGCGCGGTGCTCAAGCAACAACGCATTACCGCCTTTAAAATCATTAACCAAGGACCCGCCAAGCCTGCTGTGCTGAGCGCGGCGGATATCACCACCTTCTCACGCCAACTCGCCGGCCTCTTACACGCCGGCCTGCCGCTGGTCGCAGCCTTAGACGTGATGGCCAGCAGCAATACGCGGCCAACCTTAGTGAGAGTGATTCAGGCACTCGCGCGCGCGATTGCACAAGGACAACATTTTTCAGCAGCGCTGGCACACTATCCGCAATTTGGCGCGATGTACTGCCAGTTGGTGGCGGTTGGCGAAGCCTCGGGCGCACTCTCGCCTTTGCTGGCGCAACTTACCGATCAACGCGAGCGCGCCGCGGCGCAACAAGCAAAATTGCGGGCGGCACTTAGTTACCCAGCAGGCGTATTGATCGTATCTCTACTGATTACAACCGCATTAATGATCTGGGTGGTGCCGACTTTCAAGCAAATCTTCGATGGTTTTGGCACACCGCTGCCGGTCCCAACCCGGGTTGTATTATCTCTTTCGTCAGCCATGGCCCACTGCATTGTGCCGATCACCCTATTGATCAGCGCAGGAACCCTGCTAGCTGGGATCGGCTTGCGCCGCTCAACGACGCTGCGCACCGCCTATGATCACTTTATATTAATGCCACCGATCATTGGCCCCCTGCTGCGGCAACTCGCCATCGCGCGGTGGAGCCGCGCTCTCGGAACGCTATTAAAAACCGGAACACCGCTGGCCGATGCATTTAATATTATGGCGAAGATCACCAACAATGCAGTATTCGATCAGGCCACGCTGAATATCTCGCACCGTGTGCGGCGCGGCGAGCGTCTGGCCAATGCCATGCGCGCGACGGGCTGCTTTCCACCAACCGTCTTGCAACCGATTGCGATTGCTGAAGAATCGGGTTCTCTTGACACGATGCTTAACGACCTCGCCACCCTCAACGAGCAGCAAGTGGATATGCGCATCGCTACTTTAGCCAATAGTGCCGAACCCCTGATGATCATCTTACTTGGCCTCTTGGTTGGCGGCCTGGTGGTCGCAATGTATCTACCCATCATTCAACTTGGCAATGTCATCTAGTGATGGTGTAGCATAGATGCTCATTTATTCATATTCTGTGCCGCTTTTTCCAAATGTCCTTGCCCGCCCCTATCCTAATTCAGCCGATTGCTGCCATCTTTAATGGCTGGGCGGCTAGTTTCGCGGCTTTGCCCGTCAGCTTTCAATATCTCTGCACCGTGCTATTTGGCCTGATGATCGGCAGCTTTCTAAGTGTTGTCGTCCATCGCGTGCCAATGATGCTGCATAGGCTATGGCAAGCCGAATGGCAGAGCTTTGCGGCTCATGCAAACATCACGGCCAACGCAGCGGCCGCTACGGCGCACGCGGCCGTTGCAAACGAAAGGCTAGACCAGGCCATCACGCCCCCCCCGATGGCAGGTAAAAACCTTGCGGACAAGCACGCCTATAACCTTTGCCTGCCGCGCTCTCATTGCCCTTCATGCCAGCATACTCTCACGCTAACTGAGAATCTGCCGCTATTGGGCTATCTTCTGTGCCGTGGCCGCTGCTCTGCATGCCACATGCCAATTAGCCTACGTTATCCAGCCCTTGAGCTAGTCAGCGCCTGCTTAGCAGCAGGCGCGCTGTGGCAATTTGGCGCAAGCTGGCAAGCCCTCGCCGCATTCGGGCTGGCCGCGACCTTATTGGCGCTTGCCCTCATTGATATGGACACGCACTTGCTGCCTGACACGCTCACCCTGCCCCTGATTTGGGCCGGACTTTTAGTGAACCTTGACGCCAGCTTTACGTCACTGCACAGCGCAGTGATCGGCGCGGCTGCCGGTTATCTTACGTTGTGGCTAGTCTACTGGGGGTTTCGCTTGCTGCGCGGCAAGGAAGGGATTGGCTATGGCGACTTCAAATTACTGGCCGCGCTCGGCGCCTGGCTTGGCTGGCTGGCGCTGCCTCAAATCGTGCTCCTGGCCTCGGCTACTGGAGCATTATTTGGGCTCACTGCAATGGCCTGCGGCCACCTAAAAAAAGAACAACCTTTACCATTTGGCCCATTTCTTGTTGCCGCAGGAATCATCACACTATTTTGTGGCACACCATTTTTTGCTGGTTAACGCCATTTTAAAAGGGTAACGGTTGGGCAATTTAATTCACAACAAAGATGATGAATCAGCAAAAATTTAAGGTATTTTCAGTTGGCTTAACGGGGGGCATCGGGTGTGGCAAAACAGCCGTGGCAAATCGCTTCGCCGAGCACGGCGTGGCCGTTATCGATACCGATCATATTGCGCATACACTAACCGCAGTTGGCGGAGCGGCCATGCCGCTGATTGCTGAACATTTCGGCCAGACCTTCATCGCCCCAGACGGCTCGCTTGAGCGCATCAAGATGCGCGCCACCATCTTTAGTGATGAACAAGCCAAATTGCGCCTCGAAGCAATCTTGCACCCACTCATCCGCCTTGAATGCGAAGCCGCCGCGCACGCCGCAAGCGGTCAATATTTGATGTTTGTCGTACCCTTATTGGTTGAATCCTGCAGTTGGCAGGACCGTGTCGATCGGATACTGGTGGTTGATTGTTCTCCTGCCACGCAAATTAAGCGCGTGATGCAACGTAACGGTTTAACGCGCGCGCAGGTACAAGCCATCATCGCGCGCCAGGCAAACCGAGCAACCCGCCTAGCGCATGCTGATGATGTGATTTCTAACGACGCGGATACGCCGCTGACTTTCCTATATAATGAAGTTGATGCATTGCACCAATATTATCTCAAGCTAACTTAGGCCGTGTATGTTGATTAAAGCGATTATTTCATAGCTAAAACTTAATGGGTAGACCGCATCTAGCTTCTCTATGCATGAATATCAGGTAAATTCAGGTTAAGATTGCAGCGCTTAAATATGCAGACTAGAATAGACACCATTATTAGCCACTTTGCTCCTTTTAATAGGCATTAAGTTTGACCCTTCTCTACGAGTACCCATTCAACGAGCGCATCCGAACACTGTTGCGGTTTGAAGATCTTTTTGACCGGTTTACGTTCTTTTTGTCTTGCGAAGATGCAAAGGAACACCATATCGCACTGATGACGCTGTTTGAAATTGCAGATGTAGCAGGCCGAGCTGATCTCAAATCTGATCTCAGCAAAGAACTCGAGCGTCAACGCCAAACCCTTATTTCATATCGAGATAATCCAGGGATTGACCAAACGACGTTAGAGACTGTGCTAGTAGAAATTACGCAGACACTGGCTCAGTTAAACCAAATGCACGGTAAGGCAGGCCAACATCTGGCGGATAATGAATGGCTTAGCAGTATCCGCAGCCGCTCAAGTATCCCAGGTGGCACTTGCCGCTTTGATTTACCTTCTTATTATGCATGGCAACAGGGTCCGCTCGAGTACCGTCGGCATGATATTGCACAGTGGGCCATACCATTATTACCGCTACGCGATGCCATGGCGATTGTCTTAAAATTCGCCCGTGAATCCAGCCAAGTCACCAAAGTCATCGCCACCCAAGGTCGCTACCAGCAAATGCTATCTGGCCGCACCTGCCAGTTGATGCAAATCCGCGTACCCGCCGAGCTAGGCGTCATTCCTGAGGCCAGCGCTAATAAATACATGCTTTGGGTACGCTTTACCACGCAAGACGGCGATATGCGTCCACAGCCGGTTGATACAGATGTGCCCTTTCAGCTCGCTTTGTGTAATTTATAATGGCGTTGAGAACGGCATAAAAAGTCGAAATGAGACCGGTGCAAAACCTGAATACTCAGGCTAGCTTTACACACCAGGTTTCAGATACACTCTTATCTATGAACACTCTCGTTAACTGCCCTATCTGCGGCATCAAAGTTGAATGGAAACCAGAGAATCGTTATCGGCCATTCTGCTCAGAGCGCTGCAAAAAAATCGATCTTGGCACCTGGGCTGCCGAGAAGTATGTGATTGGCGGCACACAGGAAGCGCCCGCTACAACTGACTCAAATGACGACTTAGATTAAATCTATGCGGTCATGGCTTTAACTGATTCAGCCTGTCAGTGGCTAGATGTAGCATCGGCCCCAAGTCTGTCATCGGCTAGATGTAGCATCGGCCTCAAGCCAGTCAAGCACCGGAATTGTCGCCGGGAGCACAGGAGCCACCTCAACCGGTATCTGCTGCCAAGCAAGCGCTTGGCCTTCTTGCCCAGTTGGCTCGCCCTGCCATGCGGTTACTTTGCAAAAGAACAGCCTCACGTAAGCATGAGGATAATCATGCTCAAGTACTCGCCAACGCTGGCACGCCTCTACTTGAATCCCGAGTTCCTCGTGTAACTCCCGCGTTAACGCGGCTTCAACTGATTCACCGGCTTCTAACTTGCCGCCAGGAAACTCCCAATAGCCTTCATAGGGTTTGCCAGAAGGGCGCTGCGCGAGCAAAAAATGTCCATCGTTGCGCACCAGTATCCCAACTGCCACCCGCGTGACCAGCCGGCCATCCGGCATATATTCTGTCGGCTGTTGCAGCATCATAAAATGCTGCGCGCTGAGGCGTTCATATGTTGCTGTCGGCCTGACCAATCACGGGCAAACTGCCAGGCTACACGCCCAGAGCGCGAACCACGCTCAAGCGCCCAGGCCAGAGCTGCGCCACGTGCTCGCTCACAATCCGTATCGCTGCACCCAAAATGTTTAAGCCAGTGGTGGATAATGCCAAGATAGTCATCTTGCTTGAATGGATAAAAGCTAATCCACAAGCCAAAACGCTCAGACAGCGAAATCTTTTCTTCCACCGCCTCGCCTGGGTGAATTTCTCCCTCGCTGGTATGGCGGTAGCTTTCATTGTCGCTCATGTATTCCGGCAAAAGATGGCGGCGGTTTGACGTGGCATAGATTAATACATTGTCTGATTGTGTAGCAACTGAACCATCGAGGGCTACTTTCAGGGCTTTATAGCCTGGCTCGCCCTCTTCAAAAGATAAATCATCGCAAAACACGATAAAGCGTTCAGGACGTTGCGCAACCAACTCAATAATATCGCCCAGGTCATGCAAATCATCTTTGTCGACTTCAATCAGCCGTAAACCGTCTGCAGCAAAATGATTTAAACAGGCTTTGATTAAGGAAGATTTACCGGTTCCCCGCGCCCCCGTCAGCAATACATTATTGGCGGGCAATTTTTGTACAAACTGGCGCGTATTGGCTTCAATTAACTGCTTTTGCCGGTCAACGTTTTGTAAATCTTCCAGCGTGATCGATGACACCTGCGCCACCGGCTGCAAAAAACCTCGGCCTTGGCGCATACGCCAGCGAAACGCTATAGCGGCCGGCCAATCAATCAGGTCAATCGGCGGTGGCAGCAGTGCCTCTAGCCGGCCAAGCAGCCCTTCCGCACGATTTAGGAATTGCTCAAGCTTATCCATAAAAAATAGCTATGCTTTAAGAGCGGTAATCGGCATTAATGCTGACATATTCATGCGACAAATCGCTGGTCCAAATCGCGGCCTTTGCATCACCACGCGCTAACCCAACGCGCACCGTAATTTCCGGCTGCTGCATCACACGCTGCCCCTCTTCCTCAAGATAATCGGGATGACGCCCACCTTCTTTTACGACCCATATATCATCAAGATATAAATCAATTTTGTCGACCTCAAGGTTCTCAATGCCAGCGTAGCCAATCGCGCATAAGATGCGGCCAAGGTTTGGATCAGAAGCAAAAAAAGCCGTTTTAACCAGTGGCGAATGACCAATCGCATAGGCAACCTGGCGGCATTCAGCAGCAGTTGCGCCCCCTTCAACCTGAACGGTGATAAATTTTGTGGCGCCTTCGGCGTCACGCACGATCAATTGAGCTAGCGTCTGAGCTAATTCGGTAATCGCATCGCGTAACACGATATAGATCGGATCTTCAATCGAAGTCACCAGCGGCAGGTCGGCTTGGCCGGTGGCGATGATGACAAATGAATCATTGGTCGACGTGTCACCATCGACCGTAATGCAATTAAATGAGCGATCCGCAGCGTGCTTGGTCAGTGCATCAAGCACTGGCTGACTGAGGCCGGCATCGGTTGCAATAAAACTGAGCATGGTCGCCATATTGGGCCGAATCATGCCCGCCCCTTTGCTGATGCCGGTGAGTGTGATTTGCTGTGTACCGATGGTGATACGCCGCGAGGCAGCTTTTGCGCAGGTATCGGTCGTCATAATCGCTTCGGCAGCGTCATGCCACTGCGCGGGTGCGCGCGCCGCCCATGCTGCGGGTAGCGCAGCACACAGGCGGTCGATCGGCAACGACTCAAGAATCACGCCGGTTGAGAATGGCAACACTTGCTGCGCAGTCATCCCGGCCAGTTGCGCCAGCGCAGCACACGTCTGATGAGCATGGGCAAGCCCTAACTCGCCAGTGCCAGCATTAGCGTTGCCCGTATTCACAACGAGCGCGCGAATACCCGCCCCACCATTGCGCGCAGAGGCCAAATGCTCACGGCTGACAATGACAGGAGCCGCGCAGAAACGATTTGTCGTAAACACAGCCGATACCGTAGTGCCTTTATCTAGCGCCAGCACCAGCAAATCTTTACGATTCGGTGTGCGAATATTCGCTTTAGCCCAGCCAAGCGTGACCCCTGCGACAGGATAGAGCTGTGCCGGATCAATCAGAGGAAAATTGACAGCCATTCAGAAATCAAAGTCCATGGGTTAGAAAAGTCACGCCAATTTACCGTGACATTGCTTATACTTTTTACCACTACCACAAGGGCATGGGCTATTACGGCCGACTTTAGGTGCTATTTCACGCAATCCATTTGGGTCATGAAAACTGGACTTACCTTTCCCACTCTGGTCCAACTCAGAGGTCGGCTGATTGCTAGCGGCCCCAGTAAATTCAGCATGCTGAAAGTGCATATCTTCGTGATGAGCCGCTTTTCCCTCAAGCTGCTCGGCTGCCTGTTCAATTTGCTCAATCGACTGAATACGCACATTCATCACAATGCGTATCACCTCGAGTTTGATGGCATCAAGGAGTTGCGCGAAAAGGTCAAAAGCTTCGCGCTTATATTCTTGTTTGGGGTTTTTCTGTGCATAACCGCGCAGATGAATGCCTTGCCGCAAATGGTCTAGCGCCGCTAAATGCTCGCGCCAGCGCGCATCAAGTGTTTGCAGCATAATTGAACGCTCAAATCCGCTAAATGCTTCACGCCCAATCTGCTCGACCTTGTTTTGATAGGACTGGGTCACCGTGGTCAACACATGGTGCGCAATGTCTGCATCATCAGCTGCCTCTATCTCGGCCTGCTTAAGTTTAAGCTCAAGTTGCCAATCATCGCGCAAGACCTGAGCCAGGCCCGCCAAATCCCACTGCTCTTCGATACTGCCTGGTGGCACGAAAGTATGCACCAGTTCGGCAAACACACTCTCGCTCATGGCAACGATCGTCTCTGAAATATCCGCCGCTTCGAGTAATTCATTGCGCTGCTGGTAAATCACGCGACGCTGGTCATTGGAAACATCATCGTATTCCAGTAATTGCTTGCGAACATCAAAGTTACGCGCTTCGACCCGGCGCTGCGCCGACTCGATTGAGCGCGTAACAATGCCCGCTTCAATCGCCTCGCCATCAGGCATTTTGAGACGTTCCATAATCGCGCGCACACGGTCACCGGCGAAGATCCGCAGCAACGGGTCTTCCAGTGAAAGATAAAAGCGCGAAGAGCCAGGGTCGCCCTGCCTTCCTGCCCGACCGCGTAACTGATTATCGATCCGGCGCGATTCATGCCGCTCAGTGCCAATAATATGCAGACCGCCCGCCGCTTTGACGGCATCATGCAGAGCCTGCCATTCATCATGCAAGTGCTGAACCCGGCGCGCTTTTTCATCGTCAGTCAAGGTTTCATTGGCTTCAATGAAGCTTGCCTGCCTCTCAACATTGCCGCCTAATACAATATCTGTCCCCCGGCCCGCCATATTGGTTGCAATCGTCACCATTTTGGGACGGCCTGCTTGCGCGATAATTTCCGCCTCGCGCTCATGCTGCTTAGCATTGAGGACCTGGTGAGGCAACTGGACAGCCGTTAACAATGACGATAGCAACTCTGAATTTTCAATTGATGTGGTGCCCACCAACACCGGTTGCCCCCGTTCATAGCATGCGCGGATATCGGTAATCACCGCATCATAGCGTTCACGCGCACTCTTATAAATTTGATCCTGATGGTCAATCCGCTGACTCAGCCGGTTGGTCGGAATCACTACGGTTTCCAGTCCATAGATTTGCTGGAACTCGTGTGCTTCAGTATCTGCCGTTCCGGTCATCCCGGCCAGTGTGAGATACATCCGAAAATAATTCTGAAAGGTGATCGATGCAAGGGTTTGATTTTCGTGCTGAATGTGCGCACCTTCTTTTGCCTCAACCGCTTGATGCAAGCCATCCGACCAACGACGCCCGGCCATTAAACGGCCAGTAAATTCATCAACAATGATGACTTCACCATTTTGCACGACGTAATGCTGATCGCGATAAAACAGCGCATGCGCACGTAGCGCTGCATACACATGGTGCATCAAGGTAATGTTTTGTGGCGCGTATAAGCTTTCGCCCGCGCCGATCAAGCCCCATTGCGCTAATAAGGCTTCCGCTTTTTCATGGCCGCGCTCGGTTAAAAAGACTTGCCGCGCTTTTTCATCGAGGGTGTAATCACCCGGCACGTCAACCCCTGTCCCATCTGCTTTTTCTTCGCCAAGTTGGCGCTCAAGCAGCGGCGGTAGCGCATTCATCCGTACATACAACTCCGTATGATCTTCTGCTTGGCCGGAGATAATCAGTGGCGTGCGCGCTTCATCAATCAGAATTGAATCGACTTCATCGACAATCGCGAAGTTCAGCTCACGCTGCACACGCGCATCTACTTCATACACCATGTTATCGCGCAAATAATCGAAACCGAATTCGTTATTTGTGCCATAAGTAATATCGGCGGCATACGCTTGCCGCTTGGCCTCAGGCTCCATTTGCGATAGATTGATGCCAACTGACAAACCCAGAAAACGGTACAGGCGGCCCATCCACTCAGCATCACGCTGCGCCAGATAGTCATTGACTGTCACCACATGAACGCCACGACCAGATAAGGCATTGAGGTAGGCCGCAAGCGTCGCCACCAACGTTTTACCTTCACCTGTGCGCATCTCGGCAATTTTGCCATGATGCAATGCCATACCCCCGATAAGCTGCATATCGAAGTGGCGCATTTTGAGCACGCGCCGGCTTGCTTCGCGGCACACCGCAAACGCTTCGGGCAAGAGCTGATCAAGCGACTCGCCAGCAGTGACTCGTTGCCTAAATAGTGCTGTGCATGCTTGCAATTTTTCGTCAGTCAGTTTTTCGAACTGCGCCTCAAGCGCATTGATCGCAACGACAGTTTTCTGGTACTGCTTAAGCAACCGTTGATTACGGCTGCCAAAAATCTTTTTGAGAAGTCCGGCAATCATCGCTTATAAGGTTATAACTGCTAACGCTATGAAAATTAAGGGTTTAAACTCTATGAAATTTAAGAGTTTAAAAAAAATAGAGTTTATCATGCTACTCTGTGCTGCAATATAGGCAAAACGTAGCGGCAACCTACAATTTAGCGTTAAGCAGCCGGTACAAATAAACCTAAGGTAAGATCAGGGCAGCATATGAACCCCGCATACTTAACAAAATCACTCCCCACGCGCAGCACGCCGTCTCTCATTTCATTGCTTAAGCGTAATGAAGCGTTCGCTCAACTACGTACCGGCGTCGAACAAATTGCCGCCCTTGAGCGTGATTTGGCGGCCGCATTACCAGATTATCTAGCGCCAAATGTATCTCCCGGTCCGATCAAAAATGGCTTGCTCACCCTGCTTACCGCGCATAACGCGCTCGCGGCACGCCTACGTCATCTAGAACCGGGTTTGCTGCAAGCGCTGCAACAACGCGGCTGGCTTGTGCATGCGATTAAAATCCGGGTGCAACTGCAGCATGCAAAACCCACATCCGCCGCTAAAACAGCCCATCTATCAAGGACTGGCTTTACCTGCCTACAAGCCTTACGCCAAAAAATCGCCCCTTCACCACTGCAAACTGCCGTGGCGCAAATGATCGAGCATCAAGCCAAAAATTTTCGCGAAAAAATATAAAAAACTAATGCCCTCATAAGAAAGATGAATGGCTTATTCTTTCTCATCATTTTAGTTTTTTTTTAAGATCATTCTTATATGAGTAGAGGATGAAACGCTGCATTATGTACACCACAAAACAATCTTGCATTAAACTTCTGTTTGCACAACACGACTCACTTACCTCTAAGTATGAACCAACTGCAAGCCATGCGCGTTTTCCTGCAAGTTGCCGAAAGCGGCAGCTTCGGAGGAGCCGCGGCCAACCTTAAATTATCGAATGCAGTCATCACGCGTTACGTCGCGTTGCTTGAAGCGCATTTAAAGACGCAACTACTGCAACGCACAACGCGTTGCCTGTCCTTAACGGAAGCTGGGCGCGCTTATGCAGATGGATGCCGTCATATCCTCAAGCAAATTGATGCCATTGAAGCCAATGCGACGCAAATGTCAAACGTGCCATGCGGGACCTTAAAGCTTTTCGCCTCAGCCTCGCTCTCGCTGGCCAATCTAACACCGCTACTCAGTACGTATCGCACCCGCTATCCAGAGGTGAAATTACAGCTCACACTAGGGCATCGGCCGGTTGACCTGATTGAAAATGGCTTTGACGCCAGTCTCGTTGCTACCGGCTCCATCACCGGTACGAGCATGACTCAACACCCATTGTTGACAATTGAATCAGCCATTGTGGCGGCGCCGAGCTACCTCGCTCAACAAGGTGGCGCGCCCGACTCTTTAAACGCACTCACGAAGCACATCTTTGTCGGGCCGACACACCGCACCTCCAGCCCCACGTGGACCTTTGTCAACGCGCAAGGCAGCCGTCAGCTAACGATTGAACCGGCTTATTCAGTCAATGACTTAGCGAAATTGCATGAAGCGGCGCTCGCAGGTATTGGCATTGCAATCCTACCGCAGACCATGGTGGATGAGGATTTAACCCAAGGTAAGCTGAAAAGAATTCTGCCCGAATACAGCGTGCCGGAAGCAAACGAGCAAATTTCGCTAGTCTATTCAGGCCAACGCCACTTACCTGCTAAGACACGAGCATTTGTCCAACTCGCCATAGAACTGTTAGCTGACAATCATCGACAGATGGCATAAAAACTAAAATTCTAGCGGGCCTGGTTTCATCACCCGCTGGCTAATGCACATTACTGACTGTCGCACTTATCTGAATTTGCCAGACGAAGCCTTGCGGCAGCATTATCAATATGCGCCACAGCAGCCCGCCGCGCAGCATCTGGGTCAGCCTGCGCAATCGCGTCAATAATCGCTTGGTGTTCGGCTTGTATCAAAAGGTCCATGTGCCGAGCCTTATTTGCGCGAGTCACTTGAATGGAGGCGTGCATAAAATGGCCCAGAAAATCTAATAGTGATACATAAAGTGAATTACCCGTCGTTAGAGCAATTATTTTATGCAGCCCAACATCTTCATCGACGCCATCATCGTCCTTCTCCACGGCCTTATCAATTTCTACTAGAGCCTGTTTAATGCGAACCAATTGCTCAGGTGTGCGCCGTTGCGCCGCGAGCGCGGCCGCCTCCCCCTCGATACCGCGCCGCAACTCCATCACCTGCAATGCGACCGGTAAAGAATCCGTGGTGCCGACATCAATCCTAAATGCAGTGGCGGCGCCTGGCCGTAAAACCACCGTACCTAGGCCCTGACGCGATTCAACTAAACCATCCGATTTCAAACGCGAGATTGCCTCTCGGATCACTGTGCGACTTACGCCAAAGCGTTTAGCCATAATATGTTCCGTCAGTCGAAAATCAGGAGGTAATTCTTGGGTTTTTATCTTGTATGCGAGTACCTCCGTCACGCGATCAGCCAAAGTACCAACTGACACAATCTGAAAAGTATTCACATCCTTAATATTCTGTGATTCGGCCATACTTTATTCTTCCTCGTTTACCAATTTCGAAGCCTGCTTCTACTAACACAACTCGATTCTCTAGTTTATTCCCTTAATATAACTATATTATTTTATTAATCAACACATTACCACTATTTTCTTTTTAATCCTCACTCAATCATTATTCAAATTATTATTTTCAATAATTGACATTCTTACATTTTAGGCATAGCAAAAAAATAAAACTCAAACTAGAACGCCTTTTTCTTTGCATCAACTCAATCAAACAACCAATCGCCAAAAGGGTTCCATATGCAAAGCACACACTCTGCTATGCTTGCTACTGCCAGCCATATAACAATTCCTGCTTAAAAAATTGACGTTATGATCGGTCTTTTTTCGAGATCAAGCTATTTATCTGATTTTCTAGAATACGTTGTGTGCGCGCCCTATGTAGCACACATGATGAAATGGTAAAAAAATTGATCATTTTTTAAACTTTGCTAAAATTTTAAAACAGCAGAAGCCAATTTGTTGGGTCAGCACTTATTTTTGCAACCCCACAAAACAAAAATAATTTTTGTAAAAAATATAATATCGACAGATTTAAATTTAATTATCAAATTTATTCCTATATAACTTTATTCTATAGAGATCTATTACGTTCTCAATCAGACCCTGGCCTAGATTTGGAATCAATTTAGAAAAACGAGAATGCAGCATTAAGCAAAGAAATACGTGATCGTATGATGAGAAAGATTGATAGTCTGCTAAGATCTGTGATAGGTAAAAGTTATGCTGTCTAATACCTAAGCTAAACCTTTATCACCATCCATTTGCCCTTGTCTAGCTTGAGAGTTTAGTTACTATCCTTCCCGGAGAAAATAATGCAAATTCCATCATCCTTAGCATCCATAGTCTCTTACTGGCTCCCTAATTTGGGAGATACGGAAAAAAAATCCCAAGGTGGAAAAACACCGGACCTGTGCAGTCTTTCCCTAGACCAAGTAGGGCAGATTTATAAATCCATCGGAGCAGAGGGTCGCGATTCCTCTCCTCAAGTTATCAGAGAGTTAGAGCAGACCTCTTGGCAGCACAAACAGATGACAAGCGGTATTTTTAATCATATAAATTCGATGACGGCGAACATGAATCGAATTTCTGGACGGGTTGCTCAGTCAGAGCCGAACGTTCAGCACCTAGCTATTTCCGCATTTATCCTTTTTCTGCTTTTTATTGCGTATGCTTTCTATACAAATATGACTATGCAAAAGAAATTTAACGGTGATCTAGATAAAAAATTTGAAGACCTGAAGGACGAGTACTCCAAATTAATAGAGAATTTAACCAAAGAAATCGAAGGTCAAAAGGTAGAGCACTTCAAGTTAAGAGATGATTTAACCAATGCCCTTGCAAATAGCAAGAATATGGTTTCCTCGCAAGGTAGGCGACTTGATCAACTAGACTTGAAAACTCAAGGAACAGGAAACAAGGTTACCAAGCTTGAGGAAAGCTTTACACAATTAATCACTACTTTAAAAGCTTCCCAAGCTGCTCTTGAAAAAATAGAAAACGAACTATCTACATCCTCCCAAACAATTAAATTGATACAATCTCAAGCTATCAAAACCGAACAAACTAGGATTAAAGGTGTAGACGATTTACAAAGTCAAATCATTGAACTAGATAGAAATATCAGCGAAATGTATAGAATTTTAGAACACTCTAACCTGTTAAACGATCTGACTCTATCACCACTAGGCTCAAGAATGGGATCATGGGCAGACTCGCAGAGTAGTGGATCGCGGAGCGAGTCACCTGAACGCTCTACACCAGCCGAAAAACATTGATCTGAATATACACCCGCTTTACATCACAATTTAATCTGGATCGACTATCAGCATTAGTCGATCCGGTTACTTGCTAATACAACAATTTTTATGATCCAATCAAATTTCGTAATAGTCTTCTACAAGAAAAACTCCCTTCTGGATATGAGCAACACTCACTTTTGGGCAAAACGCACCATCGACAAATTTAGAGTGAATAACCAAATCTATTCTTCGACTCTATTTTGTAGAGATCTATTACGTGATCAATCAGGCCAAGGCCCAGCTCTCAAATCAATTTAGAAAAACGAGAGCTAAACACTAAGCAAAGAAATAAGTGATTGTATGATGAGAAAGATTGATAATCTGCTAAAATTTGAAACAGGCAAAGGTTAGGTTATCCAATAAGCTAAACTAAGCCTTTATCACCATCCATGTGTCCTTGTCGGGCTTGAGAGTTTAGTTACTATCCTTCCCAGGAAATACAGATGATTGTATTTTTTCTGCTGTCACTTGAGCAGATTAAAACCAGCCTTGGTCTATTGAGTCATAATTTATATAGCCCGTCACGAAGTATAGCCATTCCATGACAACGCTTCATATCAACAAAATTTTCTCGTTTTCTTGTCGGAGCAAATAATGCAAATTCCATCATCCTTAGCATCCATAGTCTCTTACTGGTTCCCTAATTTTGGAGATACGGAAAAAAAATCCCAAGGTGGAAAAACACCCGACCTGTGCAACCTTTCCCTAGACCAAGTATTGCAGATTTATAAACAACAAGATATTTGCCCCGTCGGAGCGGAGGGCCACGATTCTTCTCCTCAATTTATCAGAGAGTTAGAGCAGACCTCTTGGCAGCAGAAACAGATGACAAGCGGTATGTTTAATCATATAGATTCGATGACAACGAATATTAATCGAATTTCTGGGCGGCTTGATCAGTTGGAGCCGAAAGTTTTACAGATAGCACTCCCCGCGTGTGCCTTCTTTCTGTTTTTCGCTATGAGTACGAGTATTTTTGTACTTAGAAAATTTAAAAATTTGGAAAATGAGCTAGCCGCACTCAGAAAAAATCAGGCAGATGAAAGTACGAATTACACCCTATTGATAAATGATCTAGCACGTGCCGTTAGAGAAATTGAAAGCAAGGTTTCTTTCCAGGCTACGCAAATTCATGAACTATCGTTAAAAATTAAAGGTAAGCAAACAGCTTTTGCCTATTTTGAGGAAAAACAATCCAAATTAATGTCTACACTCGAGGACCAATTTTCTAAGTTGATACTTGATTTAGCAGATATACAATCCACTCAGGATACAGAGTTTAATCAACTAACCATGAAAATCAAAGATTTTCAAAACGAACTCACTGCAGTCAAAACAGAGATAACTAACAACTTGCAAGAGGAGAAATCTATAACGGCTGAGCAGATTGACCATATCGAATCTTCACTCCAAATTTTGGTAGAAGCAGTGCAAGAGTTAGCGGTGCAACAAGAGGAGGAGGAAGAAAGTCCGTCTTCCACCCCCATACCAGGAATGGCCGATGAACTATCGAGAAGGACGCGGATAGACCAATTAGTAAATAGACTACGGTCACGAAGTCGGACATCGAGTGGGGGATCATGGAGCGGATCACTAGGATCAATCAGTGATGGATCACTGAATGGATCACCGCCCTCCCAATAATGAATTCTTGAGTGTATATCCACCCTGTCTTCCCAAATGACGGTTAAGATTCCGTCATCTGGGATTATTTTTTAATTATTTAATTGATATACTTTTGATAGCACTGGGCTTAATTTTTTCTTTGGTATGTTGCCAAGCTCATTACTGCAGAAATACATAAAGTCACAGGCACTTCCTCTTTGCTTCAGCCAATTAACATGGTTAGTATCTAAAAGTTGCCACACTACATTCCCTCTATTGTCGGGGTCGGGTTGAATTTGATACCACCCCTCTTCATTTCCATTATCACTCTTAAATTTTTTGTCATTCTTCTCAAAATATCGCAGAGCTGAAATAAAATTGCGGACCGGGCTCATAGAAGATTTACCTGATCTTTTACTAGCAGGATTTTGGCACAAAACAATCACTCTCTCAGCAGATTCCACTTTTCTACGATTATCTTCATCAAGTAATTCCATATCCTTGACAGACAAAAAATCCCGCTCAAAAGGCAGTCGAGCACCATTATCATTCATTATAGATATATACGCATGAACTAATAGTTGTGCGATACCCAGTTCTCCCCCGCGCGATTTACTAAATTCCCCATTTCTTGCTCTCTCCTTCATAACACGCATTATATTGTGCGATTTCTGTCGCATAATCTCGTGCCCTCTATCCTCCGATCTCGCATCCACTTCCGCTTGAGTAATACCTTTGAAACCAAAAAGGCTGGCTAAAACTTTTTCCTCAGAAAGCTCCATGGGTAGAACTTCCGGTTCATTCTCGAGCTCTCTTATAATCGCATTATTAGAATCCGATAACACTGTGCTTGCACCATCAGACCCACCGCCACCACATGCAGCCATACCTAAGAAAGCCATCATTGCAAGAATGCATCGTTTCATCTATTTCCCCGTTGACCCTAGTATTTAGCTAGATTTTGCTTTGTAGCGTACTCGCTAAAATTTAGCTTACTCTTAAATCAAAATACAAAACACCATGCCGCCCTCATCAACGCAATTTTTATCTCAAAAGTTAGCGATACACCTTACAATCATTTTAGCCTAAAAGCTTTTTTCTATAGGATTTATTTCCTTGAGTCTTTTCCAACGATGGGCATTGTCATTAAAATTCAATTTTAGATGCTGACATCTTGATCTTCATCCAATTCCAACATCGCAATCCTCAGCACTTCCGCCACCGGTTCAAACAACGTCTCAGGAATATAATCCCCAATTTTAGTAGCCCCCATCAACTGTCGCGCAAGCGCCACATTCGCCACCACCGGCACTTTATAAATCCGCGCCAACTCTATCACTTTCAATGCTTTAAGCCCCTCGCCTTTCTCTGTAACAATAGGCAGTGGCGTCTCACCCGGCTTATAGTATATACACACCGCAAGATGAGTCGGATTTCTAACGACGGCACTGGCGCGCTCCACGCGGCCAGCCATATCGCTTTCTTGCATTTCTTCGTGTAACTGGCGCATCCGCCCTTTAACGTGCGGGTTACCTTCAGTATCTTTAAACTCCCGCTTAAGGTCGTCTTTTGACATCCGTAATTGCTTCATCAACTGATAACGCTCAAATAGATAGTCTGTGATCGCAAAGATAATATAAAAAGCGAGTACGCAACCAATGAGCCAGCCACATAATTTAGCCACAATCGGGATGGCACAGTGCACCCCGCATTCTGGCAGATACACTAAAGACTTACCGTAGCGCGCCAAAATATAGGCAAACACAAAACCCAACAACACGATCTTAAATATAGTGCGCAATAAAGTGTAAAGTTTTTTCAACGAGAAAAGATTCTTAGCATTTTTAATAATACTAATCGCGCTGAGTTTTGGCTTGAGCCTCTTTGGGGCGAAGAGAAATCCCGTTTGAGTAAGGCCTGTTATGACCGTGACTAAAAACAATACCGCCATCAATGAACCAACAAAACGCGTAAATACCTGCGCACACGCCAGAAAAATTCTCATCAGCGCTTGTTCAAACGGCAATGTCATGTATTGGATCGCCTGCCCAAAGGTATCTTGTAACGCAACCAGCAACTTTGGCCCCTCTAGCCAAAGCCAGAGTGCGGCTATCAGCAACTGCATGCCTTGGATAATTTCAACGCTCTTAGCAACTTGCCCTTCTTTACGCGCGTCCCTGAGCTTTTTGGGGGTGGGCTGTTCGGTTTTTTCAGCCATCTTATCCGGCCTTTGCGGTTGCGCCGATTTCTAGTAATCGGCGCACGATGAGCCAGATTTCATCAAATCGGTCGAGGTAATGATCAAGCCCCAAACGCATACCAAAAATCAACGCGAGGCAGGCGAAGACTGATTTGATCGGCATGGCAATAAAGAATACGTCCAGTTGGCCAGCAGTACGGTTAATCAGGCCAAAGGAAAAATCAACCATCAACATCAGTGCCACCGCTGGTAGGGCAAAGCCAATGCCCAATTCAAGCACCATGCGCCATTGGTTGATCATGAATAAAGCGGTCTCTTGATTGATTAAGAGCGCTTGCCCAAGCGGCAACATCGTGTACGATTGGTAAATCGCGGCCAGCAATAAATTAAAACCGCCACCGACGAAGAAAAGCGCAGCCAGCAATTGTATAAATAGAATCGAGAATAGGGAAACTTCTTCGCCCATTGCTGGGTTTAGAATTTCAGCCAGACCGGCGCCGCGTGCTGTGTCAATGAATTCGCCTGCCACGGCCACCGCCCAAAATGGGATGGAGGCTAAAAGGCCAATATAAAGGCCTACTGAGAGTTCGCTCAAAACCATGCCGGCCAAGGCAAACCCTTCTGGCGGCGCAGTATGTTTTGTCCAGGCAAAAGCCAAGGGCAACGCCGGCAAGGCAATCATTAAGGCGAGCGTGTTTCTAATCAGCGCGCCGCCCAACATGCGGGTACTGGTGACAGACAGCAGCACCATGACCCCTAGCGGGCGCATCATGCACAGCGCCAGCATTTTCAGTAGCGGCGCCCAGGCCAACCAGGCCGCCATTTCAACGCCTCATATCAGACAGTTGTTGAAATACCATATCGCTGTAGTTTAGCAAAGTCATGCCTATCCAACGATAGGTCACAAGCAAAGTCAGCGAGGCCGTCAGCAGCTTGAAAATAAATTGTAGCGTTTGATCCTGCAACTGGGTGAGCGTCTGCATTAAGCTGACTGCTAGACTGACGACCGCTACGGCTACCACGATAGGCAAGGCAAGCAGCAGCACCACCCACAGTAGCTGCGTCGTCATATGGATCAGGATAGCGTCACTCATGAGTAAGAGAGCATTAATTGCGACAATAGTTTCTCCCAACCACCCATTAGCACGAATAAGAGGAGTTTGAAAGGCAAGGCAATGGTGAGCGGCGATACCATCATCATGCCCAGCGAAAGTAAGATGATCGAAACAATCAAATCAATGGCGATAAAGGGTAAAAAAATCAGCAGACCCATTTTAAACGCTTCAATCAATTGACCAATCGCGAAGGCTGGCATGAGGACCAGTAAAGAATTGACATCCAGCCGATCCTTATATTGTTCGGGCCAAGTGCGCTGTCCAATATCGACAAAGAAATGAATTTGCCGCGGCGGCGTATGCCGCTTTAAGAATGCCCGGTAGGGGACAAGCACACTGTCATCTACTTGGCTCACTGATTCGGGCGAACTGAATTCTACCGGATGAGCTTTGAGCGCATCGCTCACCTGGAAGCCCACTGGCGCCATCACATAGGCAGTCAGTACCAGCGAAATCGCATAGAGTGCGATATTCGGCGGCACATGCTGAATGCCAAGCGCATTACGCAATAGCGCCAACACGATCGAGATTTTTAGAAACGACGTACCTAGCACCACCAGTAAGGGCAAAATTGACAGCAGAAAAAGAAAAACGATCAGCTGAACCGGATGATCGAGCAAGTTCATCTTGTTTCATCCGGCGCAATCAGGCGGGTAATTTTAGCGCCCAGGCGCTCGCCAATGCGTACCAGGCTTGCCGTTGCAATTAAACGGCCTTGTGTACGAATACCGATTTCCGGTGCGGTCTTGAAATCTGCTGCCAACACATCGCCTTCTTTTAATTGGGAGAGGGCTGAGAGTGACACAGTCATTTGTCCAATTTCAAACACTAAGGTCATCGGCAAACTTGCAGCGATGTTTCCAGCTGTGAGATCAAGTTCAGCAGCAGACTGAGTCTCTTGAGCCAAAGCAGCTTCATCGGCAGGCTGAGTCTCTTGAGTCAAAGCAGCCTCATCAGCAGACTGAATCTCTTGAGTAAGACCAGCTTCATCAGCAGACTGAATCTCTTGAGTAAGACCAGCTTCATCAGCAGGCTGAGTCTCTTGAGTGAGGTCAGCCTCATCAGCAGGCTGAGTCTCTTGAGTCAAAGCAGCTTCATCAGCAGGCTGAGTCTCTTGACTGAAGCCAGCTTCATCAGCGATGGGTTCAGTCGTATCAGCAATAAAATGGTTTTCTTCGCCTAATGGCTCCATGACACGCTCAATTTCAAAGTGATTTTCATCCAGCCGGCCGATTTGCACCAACAGCCGGTCCAATACCAATAGCAGGCTACCGTTTTTAAGCGGGGCTTGCCAGGCAGCCATAACAACATCGCCCACTTGCAATGCGGCAAGTTGGGTGACAGATAAATGCGCAAAACCCGCACAAGCCGAGATCACTGTGTGTTGTTCCGCATGCTGATCCGGGCTGGCTGTCATGCATTTTGCCAAGGCGCTCAGCCAAGTCAGTGGGAATCCATCAAGGTGTAAATCAAGCCAGCGATGATCTTCGTGCGCAATAAAAGTTAAAATAATCTCCGCATGTTCCGGTTGATCCAGTCTCTCTGGCGGCGATGCTAATGCGCCCAATGCTTTGATCGAGGGGGGCGTTAGCCGATGCTGGACGCACCAATCCAACCACGGCGCTAAGGTCCAGGCGAGCGCCGCTTCGCGCAGACCATCATTAAGTAATGACAAATCCGGTGCGGGCAGAATCGGCTCTAACCATTCAAGCAAGGCCGCTTCATCAAACCAAAGTCGGACTGCTTGGCCATCGAGCGAAAGCTCAAGCGGTAGCATCGTCCGTCGCTCAGGGTTAAAGTTTTGCGCGCGTTTGGTCAGTTGCAGCGAAAGCCCTTCGGCTTCACTTTGCCGCCCGCCACCAATCGCTTGATGTAAATGCGCATCGTCGGCAGACCACATAGGCGCCTCAAAAAAAGCTTGCTCAGTCATGCTGCTGTTCAATTAAAATTTTCTCCATTGGATACATTGAAGAGATTTGGGTTTGGAGTTTGTGCTGGATTGATTCGAGCGCTTTACGCTGCTTTTCGTTGGCGGCACGCAGTGTCATCTTGAGCCGGCCTTGCACCTGGGCAACCAGCATTTCAGCACCGCTGAGCACCCCTGATAACACGCTAATGCGCAATTCGTTTGTTGTGTTTTGCACCTTTAATGAAGCCGGCATCAAGAGACTTTCGGCCAATGTACGTAATGCCACCTGGGCTGAACTTAAGCAACCAGATGTTGTGGGTGCATGGCCAGCCCCCCCTAACAACAATGACGGTAGCACTGGCACCCCCATTGCTTCTGGTATCCGCTTTTTTTTAAGCAAATCTGCAAACCTCTGCACCTGCTCTGCGGGCGGTATGTCTTGCGGCCGCTCTGGCTGAGACTGTGTATTGTCTGCATTGCTGCCAGTAGGCATGGTTAAAATTTGCATGATCGTTACTTTTTTTCGATGAGCTTCAATTTTTCCTGCTTTGCAACACACTGCCGAAGCAATGTATTACGTTCTTCAAGTTGTTGCCGCAAGTCTTCGATTTGATCCTCCAGCTGTTTACTTTCTTGCTCAAAATTCGAAGCCGTAAGATTGTAATGGCTCAATTCTTGCAGTAACTCTTCTACTTCATCCGCGCGCCGAACCGATGTTTGCGCGCTCAGTTCCTGCCATTGTTCAATAACCTGCACTCTTTGTTCATCAAGCTTTTCACGGGCTGCGTTTAACTCCTCAATTTGAGTTTTAACCCGCTGCATCTCAGCACGCAAACGTTCCTCTCGGTGACGCTTAATCGCGATTAGGTTTGCCCACATCGTGGATGGCCTCTTAATTAATACGTCAGCTCATCATGGCGTGACCGGGTCGGCGCAACTTGGCCATCAGTCAGCGCTTGCCTCAGCGCCATTTCGGTTTCAGCAAGTCCGCCTGATTGCGCCGTGCTTTGGCGCAAAAAGCGCTCAATTGCAGAGCGCCGATCAAGCGCTTCATCAGCTTCCGCATCTTGACCACGCTGATATTCGCCAACCCGCACCAGCAGATCAATATCATCGTAACGAGCAAGTAGCCGCCGCAATTTGGCGGCATGCTTTTTGAGCTCCGTCGGCGCAACATGGGTCATCACGCGACTGACACTACGCAGCACGTCAATCGCTGGATAGTGATTGCGCTCAGCCAATGCACGAGATAAGACAATATGACCATCTAGAATCGAGCGGGTTTCATCAGCCACCGGCTCATTCATATTGTCCCCTTCTACAAGCACCGTGTAGATCCCGGTGATTACCCCTTGCGCGGCAGGCCCTGCCCGCTCCAATAGCCGTGGCAATGCAGCAAAAACACTGGGGGGATAGCCATTAGCCGCCATCGGTTCACCCGCCGCCACCCCAAGCTGACGCGCCGCACGCGCATAACGCGTCACGGAGTCAACTAGCAACAATACATTTTTGCCTTGATCACGAAAATATTCTGCAATGGTGGTTGCGGTATAGGCGGCCTTATAGCGTTCAAGCGCAGGCCGGTCAGAAGTTGCGATCACAATCACCGCGCGCCGGCGCATTTCATCATCGAATACACGATCGATAAACTCGCGCACTTCTCGGCCACGCTCACCCACTAACGCCAGCACAACAATATCGGCCAAATTACCATGCATCATCATGCCAAGTAAGGCGCTCTTCCCCACTCCGGCGGCGGCAAAAATCCCTACGCGTTGTCCTTTGCCACAGGTCAGCAAGCCATCAATCGCGCGAATACCCAGCGACAATGGTTCCTGCACCAAGGGGCGCGAGAGCGCGTTTGGCGGGTCAGTGCAAATTGGCCGTGACTGGCTAAGCGTACCCGGCGCACGCGTTCTTTGCATTCTTAGCGGCCGGCCAAAGCCATCTAATACGGCGCCAATTAAATGATCGCCTACTTCAATTTCAAGCTGCCGGCCAAGGCGCTCGACGTCGGCCCCGCACGCCACCCCTAAGGGTTCATCAAACGGTGACAGGGTCGCCGTTTCTTCATGCAAGCCAACCACTTCCGCGATCAACCCCTGCGTGCCAATACGGCATAGTTCGCCCAATTGCGCACCTGGCAATGAGGCGTGTAGAACGGTTGGGCCCACCCGGCGCACAGCGCCGATCTCGCGAGCGGCGGGCACCGTGAGCCTGGCTTGCAGCCGCTCGTCCAAGCGCTGCGCGAGCGCGTCAGCATCAGGCCAAGGCATGGCGGCGGTCCTCATCAAATAATTCAAGGTTGCCAAGCACATTCACCTCAAGGTCTTCCATTAATTCTTGCGTGGATAATACTGGTGTGGCAAAGAATTCACGTTCGATCATCTTGCGCAAATAACGACGCACATCCATCGCCGTCAAGAGTACCGGGTATTCTCCCCGTGCTTGATAGCTGTTGATATGACGGCGCAAGAGCTCGAGAATCGCAGTGGTTTTATCTGCATCCAATGCTGAATAAGTGCCAGCGGATGTCTCGCGGATTGAATCGCGAATCATATTTTCGATGCGCTCGCCAATTAAGAGTACTGAAATACGGCGTTGAGGGCCGCCAAAAACATGGCAGATCTGCCGCCGCAAAGTGATGCGCACATATTCTGTTAGCAAGACAATGTCTTTTTCTTTATTTGCCCAATCAGCCAATGCCTCGCAGACTGAGCGTAGATCTCGAATGGGCACGCCTTCTGAGACAAGACGCCGAATAATCTCAGAAATTTTGTGCAAAGACATCGCGCGCAGTAGTTCACGCTGCAGCTCTGGATAGTTTTTTTCTACGCTATTTAGGAGCGTGCGGGTTTCTTGCAAACCAATAAAATCTTCCGCGTAGCGCGCCACCACAGCACCCAACAACGCACTAATCCGATCCTCGTTGCTATGTACCGTTAAGCCGAGGCTCGTCGCTACCTCTCCATGCTCTGGCGGCAGCCACGACAGTATGACGCCCCATGGCAGAGAATATTCTTGCGCCTCAAGCTGCAATGCTTGTGCTTTGGCCCAGACTAGATCAGCGTTTTCCGGCAAAGTCAGCGAAACAACAGGCACCAGATATAACTGGATTTCCACCCTATAAGGCGGTAACTCCGGGGCTTCCACAATCACCGGCAGCGGTATTGGCAGACCAAGCTCATCAAATCTTTCACGGCAAAATCGCTCAAGCGCACTCGCTAAACGATCGTGGCGCGCGGCCTTTGGTCCAATCCGTACCAATAGCGCGGGTGCAGGCGCTGCTTGCCCCTCTTCTTTGGCGGCGGCTCCCTGCTGTCCGTGGGCTGCACGCGCTTGGGTGCGCCAGACATGAAACCCAAAACCTAAGACAAGGGCTGCTAGCCCGCCAAAGATAAATGTTGGAAAACCAGGAATCAACGCGAAGATAAGCATCACTGCGCCGGCCATTAAGAGCGCCCATGGCTGCCCAACCAACTGACCCATCATCTGCGTGGCAAGATTTTCCTGCTTCGCGTTTGGGATGCGAGTCACAATCAGACCTGCGGTAATCGAAATCAAAAGCGCCGGAATCTGGGCGATTAAGCCATCACCTACCGATAAGATCGCATAGGTGCCGACTGCCTGGCTCGCGCTCATATTATGTTGCATCACGCCAATCGCAATACCACCAATAATATTCACTAAGACCACGATGATGCTGGCGATGGCATCACCTTTAACAAACTTCATCGCACCATCCATGGCGCCAAATAGGCGGCTTTCTTTTTGCAGTAAGTCGCGTTCAAATTTCGCGTCTTCCGCGCTCAGCACGCCGGCCCGCATATCGCCGTCAATGCTCATTTGCCGCCCGGGCATGCCGTCTAGCGAGAAACGGGCGCTGACCTCGGCCACTCGTTCCGCGCCCTTGGTGATGACAATAAATTGCACCACGGTGATGATCGTAAAAATAATAATCCCGACGGCAACATTACCGGCGACGACAAAATTACCAAAGGCATAGACAATTTCGCCGGCATCATGCTGGAGCAAAATCAAACGGCTGGTGGTGATCGTCAGGGCCAACCGGTATAAGGTGGTAATCAGCAAAAGCGCCGGAAAAGCCGAGAATTCGAGCGGATTACGAATGTAAATTGCAATCGTCAGTGCCGTCACCGACAGCATGATATTGATGGCGATTAATATATCGACCAATACCGTAGGCAAAGGCAAGATCATCATAAAGACCGCCGTTACTACAATGGCGACCAGGATGATATCTTGCCGTTGTGACGCGGCAATTAAAATAGAATTGAGCCGGTTGATGGCGGGAGTCAGCCTGTTCATGAATGGTCTTTAAAACTTGTTATAAGTAAGAGCGCTCTCACCACACTGGCTCAATTTGCGGCGCTAATGCGTCAGCAGAATGCTCGTCGGTAGCGGTATTTGTAAGCGTTGCGGGTGAGGCCAGAGAGGCACTTGAAGTCTCGCCCCCCAGGGCGGCTAGAACTTGCGCCCAATGCCGGCTTAAATCAAATTCGATGCGCAGAAATTCAGTATCAATAATGGCCTGGCCAGCCGTCAGCGCAGCATCTGCGACGCAGTGAATCTCCGCTAACGCTGGGCTGTGCGCTAACTGTGCAGCTACTGCCTCGCATTCAGCCGGATGCAGGCGGATTTTATAGGGACGTTGCCGTGCCCGCTCACCGACTTGGGTTGCCAGTTGGCGTGCCAGTTGTGCGACCCGGTCTTGCCCATCTAACCACTCTTGCAATACGCTTGCCATGGTGCTGCGCACACGTGCTTCTAGACGGTCGATAATACTTGCCTCTAACTGCGCCTCATCCAATAACCAACTCAATCCTTGGGTTACTGTTTCATCACGCGCTTCGTCCTGCGCTTGGCGAATCAGTGCAGCTTTATCTTCTGCACCGAGTTCACTAGCGGTGGCACGAATTTGCACAGCCTCTAGCTCAACTTCATGCTGCAACAGAGCAGCTTGTGTTTGCGCATGCTCAAGCACCGCTTGTGCTTGCTCTAATAGATCAAGTGTGCTGGCCTGCAGCACAGATCCTGACGGCTCAGGTCCATCAAGCAGATTAATTTCAAGGTTGAAAGGATTGGCTTCGATATTCACGGCAACAGCTAGATCCAAATTATTTATAGAAAACGGGCCAAACGGAATAACGTATCCAGCCCAAACAATGCCGCTGACTCAGTCAGCGGCTCGCCGTCGAAGTTACCAGGCGCTAGCAAAATCTCGAGCGCTTGCAATACGGCGCTACCGGCAAAAGCCCCGGTTAGCACTGCTGCCCCATATGCACACGCGTGCTCAATGAGTTGTTCAGGCTCAACTAACGGTCTTTGCACTCTGAATCCAGGCGGCGCCACCGCCGCTGAAAACACCGCTAATTGAGAACACGCAACGGCATCTAGATGGGGCTTAAGCGTTTCGAGATAAGGCCTGAGCATCCAATATTCCGGCTGCCCAAGGCGCAATAAGCCAAGCGCCAATAACAGCACGGGTAATTTTTCTGAGACCCCAAGCAGGCGACGCTCAAGCAACGTTAACGTAAGGGGTGCGCCAATGGCTGGCACGCCCCGCCGCGCTGCAATCGCTTGCTCAATCCAACGCTGACTACGCGCGCAGGTTTGATAAACCGACCGCCATGCGTCGAGCTCTAATGCCTGCCACCATCGGCTATGCATGGTTGCTCCCGGACGCCAAAGCAGCGCATATAAGCGCGCCTCAAGCGGATCCGTCACGATGGCCGGCGCGTTTGCCATATTGAGAAACCAATGGCGGAACCCAGCATCGCTACAAACAGCAACACCATACCGCCAAACAAGATCGGATTTTGCAATAAGCGCGCCCACCACGATGGCATGGCTTGCGGCTGTGATGACACATAACGATACGTCGCAGGCACCATGACGACACTAATGCTGTCATCTTGAATGCCGGGAACTCCCTGCCTCACGAGATCGCGAATTTGTCCTTGCCAAGTTGACAAATTAGTGGCGGGAGAATATTTTACAAACACCGAAATCGTTGGTCTGACCGTATCGATACCTAAATTGTCAGGCGGCACACTGCCGATGGATACGCGCGCCACAATCACGCCATCGATACTCATCAACATGCCTTCGATTTGCTGCTCTTTCAGATAACCCATCTTTGCCCGTTCTTGTTCAGGCGATGAAATTAGCTGATTGGATGGAAAAACATCCATCACCGACGCATATTTAGGTCGTGGATAGCCGTTTTGCCGCAAAATTTCGACAGCATGAATAAATTCCGATTTTTTGATCCGCAACGTTAAACCACCCACTTTATCCGTTTGCTTCGCGGCATCAATCTGATTCGCCATTAACAGCGCGAGCATTTGATTGGCTTCATATTCGGACAACTCCGAGTACAACGTCACTTTGCAGCCTGACAACAATAGACTAAGCGCCAATAGGCAACCCGCAATAAAATTCTTGCTCATGACATTGACGTAAGCTTGTTGATTCCATCGGCGCCGGCTTTGGCAATTCTTGCCGCCAGATCGAGTTCTAGCACCGTTTTGACTAAACCGTGTTGCACCTTTAGCATCGCCCCGGGTTCATCAGCCGCTTTATCCAACGCTGGCGCTAACCGTTGCGCAGTCTGTTCGCTTTGCGTCTGCATCGCTTTAAGCAGCGATTCTTCATGTTTGGGTATCGCATTAGATTGCAATAATTTGGCGAAACCTTCCGCTTGCTCGACAGAGGGCTGCGGCACCATGGCATCGAGCCCATGCGCTGCAGGCGCTAGCATTGAAGGCGGAATCGATTGGATATCGATGGACATAAAAAATAGTTCTCCGAGAGAAAAAGAAGCTCACCAAAAGCAAATAAATAGCGTGTGTTAACCTAGCGAGTGCTTTTTACGCACTAGGTCATTCGTGTAATCTGTAACCATCTGGCGCAAATCTTGCGCACACGCATCTTCAAGCCCTTCTATTGCATTTAAGGCTGCCCGCGGCTGGCGCAGACCAAAATGCACCATAGCCGCTGCCAGCGCCTGGGTTTCATCCTCCAACCCAAGTGCGGGTAGCGCCTCAAGTAACCCCTGGGCTTGGGCAAGCAGGCCATGATTAGGCGCTGCAATTGCCGCTTCAACCAACAGCTGCTTGATGTCTCGCGCAAGTTCAGTCATTAGATACGCTGAATGATCACTTGATTGATTTTTTTATAAACATCCAAAATCGCACTTTGCAAACCAATCGTACTATATAGCTGGTGCGTAAAATACTGCACCTGACTCATTACGTTTGGGTCAGAAATATCAGGGCGAGAGACTACATTTTGCAAGCTACGCGACAAATCCATCGCTTTGTTGCTCATGACGTCAGTGATTTGGTCAATTGACATGCTCATATATATCTACCTTATAAAATCAAATTTTTGCATTAACACAGTAGCATCAAACATCTATTGCATTTATTTTTTTATGATCAAAACGACAACGTCATTATTGCGCAATTTCGGTACGAATAGTGCTTTCTAACACGCCTCGCTGGTCCGTCGACTGGTTTTGATTTGCAGCGTTTTTCGACAAATTAGCCACCACTCGTTGCGGTCCAATTGGCTGAGGAACCGCCTTAATTAAAAAGAGCCGCACGACACTGTGCGCGGTGCCATTTTTATTCCGGAACATATTACCCAACAGCGGGATATCACCCAACAATGGTACTCTAGTCTCGCCTTGCATCTGTTGGTCCTGCACGAAGCCCCCCAACAACAAACTCTGGCCTGGCAATAAGGTCGCTTGAGTCGAAATTTCAGCGTTGGTAATCTGCGGCAATTGCTCATTATTGCCGGGGATCGGATCAGACTGCCGGCCGTCCTGAATATTGAGTGTGAGCATGATTTGATCATAGCCGTCGCTTTTAATTAGACGCGGCGTCACGCGCAAAAGCGAACCCGCCGACACCGACTCAAGCTTAGCCACGTGCTCGCCTTGCAATTTAGTATAGAAAGTGATGCTACGATCTAGTACAGCTTGCACGTTGTTCAAAGTGACAATGGATGGCCGCGAGAGGATTTTTGCTTGTGAATGTTGCTCAAGCGCATTGAGCTGCACCATGAAACCGGTTGTATCATTCAACACGGTATTAATCGTGCCACTCGCGCCCTGCCCCTGCGGCAGGTTACTATTAAACCCAACGCCAAATCTGCCTATGTTAGCGTTACCCGACCAGTTGACGCCGAGCGCACTCAGATTCGCTGCATTGACATCAATAATGGCGACCGATATTTCGATCTGTACGGGTTGCAGATCCAGTTGCTTGATTAATTTCGCGTAGATTGGCATATTCACCTGCCGATCCCTTACGATCACCGCATTAAGCCGCGAATCGGCGGAAAACGCGGGTAATGTATTCGTTAGCAAACCACCGTTAGCGCTGTTAATCGGAACGCCCTCTCCAATTGGTGAACGACCTTGGATCATGTCCCGCAAGACGCTCACCACGCCCGGCACGCGCACTTCTTGCGTCCGATAGCTATACAGGTTGTCATCGGCAGAAGCAAAGCGCAGCGGAAAAAGCTGAACGGTTTCTTGATTTTGCGCCTGGTCCAAGACCTTCTCATCTAGATTTTTTGCAAGCTCGCTCACGCGCTCAATGCACATCGGCACGCCAAATACTTCGAGCGCATTGAAATTGCTGACGGTGCGCAAAGAGCAATATTTTTGCTCGGTCGCACCACCTTGGTTGAGATACTTAACCAGCTTATTGGTAGACAAATAGCGCGGCGTGATGATCTGGCTTTTGATTTCATGCCCTTTATACACATAGAGCGCCTGACCATCGTAATAGGTTGCGAGGTTAAATAGCTGGATGAAACGCTCGAGAATCGCATCCGGCATTTCGTTGCGGATCGTGCCTACAAAATGGTCGTCCACTTTGGAGCTTACAATCACGGGAACCCCATAATTTGCACCAATGTCTTTTAAAACATCGGCCACTTTTGCGCCACGCGTGGTAATGAAATAAGGCGTACCCTTCCATGGAATACGCGCTTGCGCCAGTCCGAAAGCTAGCAGCATGGCTAGCAACAACACCCATTGTTTCACGCTATTCCTATTTTTTTATGACTGATAAAGAAGCGACCTGAGCAACTTTTTGCGCAAGCGGCTTATGATAAGCGCACCAAACTGCATCAATCACCGTTCGCGCATGTTCAACTGCGACATACTGCTGTTTGTAGATACGGTATTGCAGCGGCGTGCAAGGCTGACGCAAACAACGTTGCACTCGATCTTTTTCGCTTTCAAGCTGGGCCACCAGTTGCGTCCGGTGTGTGCCGTCTTGATCTATCAATAAGCGCTCTTCAAGCTGCGTCACGGGGCTATTCATTGCGAGCGGCTCACAGATCAAGTGGTAGATGAACCAGTTGCCCTTCTTTGCGCAACTCCACCCCACTCTCATCCAATTTTGTCACCACATAGCCACTCGGCAAGGTACTGCCGATTTGCACTTTCATGCCATTGGCCAGTTGTAAAAAAGCCGTTTTATGGTTGCCACTAAAGCCCGTCACCGTGGCAGGGAATATGCCAAGCTGGAGCTTTGAGGTTGGGATATCCTGATACACGACTCGAATCCGATCTTCATACTGTTTTTGCCAGATGTCCAATACTTGCCTAAGTTGCTGTTGACGCGCCGCCGGCAATTGGCCCGTGACGGTCAAAATATCGCCGCCTTGGCGCGCCACGCTTAGCTTTGCAAGCAGCTTATGCTCGCGCAAAGTATCCACCAAACCAGTGATAGTGGAGTCGGTATCGTTACTCACCGTCCATGACTTCAAGCCCGGCATCCGATTTAATTGCTGACTCACTGCCTCCCAATGTTTGCCTGCATGGATATTACCGGCAATCACCACCGAACCTATCGACGAACCGGCGCTTACCCGCGCATCCCGATAGCCATTTGCTCGCAGTGTGTAAGCAATGCCCCGACGCAGTTCATCTTCACAGACAACTTGATTAGAGTATGCAATACCCGCATCTGTCAGCCGAGCTAAAAATGGAGCCAATTCAGTTGTATCACGACACAAACCAGAGAGCGTCAACGCACCGCTTTCAGCACGGACGACTTCTACCTGTGCGAGCCCAGTATCTAGCCGCAACGCCTCTTGATAACTTTCTAGATTAAATGGCACATACCGCGATACTGAAGCGCGTAATTCTTGCCCTGCTTGTAGCATTGCGATCACTAAGCCGGCAGCTATTAAGCATGGCAAGCCAATGCCCCATAAGCGCAAATCGCGCGCACGCACAGCGCCACGCACAGCAGGTGGAGTAACGGGCAGCTTTTCGACTGAACTTGCCGCGCCTTCGGCCACACGCGCAAGGCTAAACTTGCAGCCAGCCAAATCTACGATTTGCCCCACATCCAACTTAATTTCATCCGTTTTTAAGCCACGGCCATTCACTTTACAACGCATTCGCAAAGGCCGTAGAGTAACGCCATGCTCATCAACGCGTAACACACAATGGTCCCCGTGCGCGCCAGGCAGAGGGAAATGTACATCGCATCCAGGCTGGTCACCAACGGTCAACTCACCAGCAGGCAGATGTAGTACCTGCCCCGCTAGAGCCCCCGATTGGAAAACCAACTTCCATAAAAAACGGGCTGTCATATTAATAATCCTTGCCCTTCCACTATTTTTTTGAAATTACTGTGCCATGGCGTTTCACTTGCTCCGCCAGTACACCCTCTAATGAGTGGCCGTCTAATCAAGAGACCACCCTCTATTCTACTACTTTTTTAGAATTTTACTCTCGATCAGCGCCGTTACTACAAAAGTAGTTTTGCGCTCACGCCCGCAGAATCCATAGCCGCTGCGTTAGGCTTAATTTATCGACTGACGCTTCGAACTCAATTTATCGGATTGCATCCAATATCCTAGTAATCAGCTGGTGGCTGAGTTGCGCCACTTTATTTAGCTCGCTCTCGTAATTTGCGAGCGCCTTTTCTGCTTGCGAAAGCTCCATGTTTATCTGCTGCGAAATCACCGGGGTCGCGGCTGCGGCCAAGTGTTCTTTCAGCAACTGCACTACCGCGCGTTGGCCATCGCGTAGCGTATTTAATGCGACCCGCACCAACTCAAATGGATTTTTGTATTCATCTGAATAAATACCCTGAGTCGTAAGCCGCAGCATCCTAGATTCGCTTACGGCATGCCACATGTTAGAACGTAAAGGTAGATCGCCACTGTTCATTTAACTAGCCTGTTCTTGATCAAATCGTACAAAACACCACTCTTCGCCCCCACTGACACACTTGAGTGTTGCCAGGGTTGAGTAATTATTCTAACCATTTTAGCCTATTCAGCGCCAGCGATTGCAATAAATTATCATTAAGCCAATTGCCGCGTCTTCTTATAAGCAACTTTATCCGAGCGTTGGCGCTGATTGGCGGCTGCAGATGGGTCCGACTCAGCGCGCACCGCCTGCATATATTCTTCACTATACGCAACTGCGCGTTGCATATGGGCTTGGATTTGCTCAATCTGCTCGGGTACATCGCTGTTGCTGCTGTCCCAGGTTTGCTGCAACTTAGCTAAACGCGCCTGCCCTTCAGGGTCGCGCGCTGCATTCTCAGTCAATTCAGCAACTTGTGCACATAATTCACTGACACGTTCTGCGAGCTTATCCATATCTGACATTTGACGCAACAACACTTCGGTCTGGTTGGGTTCGCGATTCATCCGAAATCCTCTCGTTAAATTAATTCAATAAAATGAACACATTTGTCAATACAGTATAGACCTGATTTAAAAATAGATATATGCGTATCACCCATTCTTAAACTAAATTAACTTCGCAGCAGAAAGTTCATATTTCAAATAAGCATAATAAATCGGCGCAGCAACTACTCCAGGCAACCCAAAACCTGCCTCCATGATAATCATCGCCAATAATAACTCCCAGGTGCGAGCTTCAATCTCAATTCCAATAATACGTGCATTCAGAAAATATTCAAGTTTATGAATGATCACTAGAAAAATCAACGAAGCAAACGCCACCGGTGCGCCCGCGGCCGATAATGAAACCACAATAATGACAGTATTTGAAATCAGGTTACCCACGACCGGCAGCAGCCCGATCACAAAAGTAAGCAGAACCAGCGTCTTCGCCAGCGGCAGGTTAATATGGAACAGTGGCAGCGCAAGCAGCAGATAAATGCCGGTTAAAGTCGCGTTGATCAAAGAAATTTTTACCTGCGCGAAAACAATACGCTTAACGGCATCACTAAAATGGCTAATGCGCGCTGCCAAGGCGGCAGCAAATGGCAAGCGATAGACGCGGCGGGTGACACTGACCGCAACAATCGCGCCGAGAATCATGCCTAGCGCAATCCGCACGAAACCCAGCGCGACATTTTTGCCGCCTTGTCGTAATTCGCCAATATGCGCCCTCAACCAATCAAGCGCCCCCGTGCGAATATCTTCTATATCGTCCGGTAAGTAATTTTGCAACCACAGTGGCAATTGTCCGCGCGCGCCATCAATAATTTGCAAAGTCCGTTCAAGCAGTTTTTGTTCGTTAGGCGCACTATGTTGAAAATACGAAATGGCGGCCACCGTCGCGGCACTTAAAGCGCCGGTCACGATGATAGACAGCAGCATGACAGACAACCAGCGCGCACGTTGGCTCGACAAGCGCTTTTCCAGTAAAGGGGTCAGAGCACGAATCAGCTGAAAGGTAAATAAACCTGCCAGTAAACCACTTAGCAGCTGGAGCGCTAACACTAACCACAGCGCAATACCTGCCAAGATGTAGCTGGCGATTTCAACCGCCACCCATTTAGCTGGCGCACTGGTTGATTTGCGCTCTGACGCACCTAAAACGTAGGGCGCATGAACATGACGTTTAGACCGATGTGCTCTGTTTTCTTCCATCTTGATTTCCTTTCCCCTTAAAGTCCGTGCGCTACGCGTTAGATGCCATTTCTATCTCACTACCCCGCGGTTTTTTGCGATTATTTCTTTTTAAGAGTGGCGCTAAATATTTTCCGGTAAAGCTTGCTTTTGACTTGGCGATTTGCTCTGGTGTGCCGCATGCAATGATTTGACCGCCACCAGCCCCACCTTCTGGACCCAGATCAATCACCCAATCCGCGGTTTTAATCACATCAAGGTTATGTTCAATAATCACCACCGTATTACCTTGGTCGCTCAGCCGGTGAATCACCTCGAGCAGCAATGAAATATCATGAAAATGCAAGCCCGTGGTCGGTTCATCAAGAATATAAAGCGTGCGGCCAGTATCGCGTTTGGAGAGCTCTAGCGAAAGCTTCACCCGTTGCGCCTCACCTCCTGACAGAGTGGTGGCCGCTTGGCCAAGACGGATATAGCCGAGCCCAACGTCAAGCAAAGTCTTCAGTTTACGCGCAACAATTGGCACCGGCCTAAAGAATTCATAGGCAACTTCAACGGTCATGGCTAATATTTCGCTGACATTTTTGCCTTTGTATTGAATCTCGAGCGTTTCGCGGTTGTAGCGTTTGCTGTGACATACGTCGCAGGGGACATAAACATCTGGCAAAAAGTGCATTTCAACTTTGAGCACCCCATCGCCTTGACACGTTTCACAACGGCCGCCTTTTACATTAAAGGAGAATCGACCCGGGCCATAGCCTCGCTCCTTAGCTGCTGGCACGCCTGCAAAAAGCTCACGGATTGGTGTGAAAAGGCCCGTATACGTTGCCGGATTTGAACGGGGCGTGCGACCTATCGGAGACTGGTCAACATTAATGACTTTGTCAAAATGTTCAAGCCCTGCAATTTCTTCATAGGGCGCAGCTTCAGCAGCTGAGCCGTATAAATGGCGGGCAGCCGCACGATATAACGTGTCATTAATTAAAGTCGATTTACCCGAGCCCGAAACCCCCGTAATGCAACTCAATAGACCAATCGGCAACTCAAACGTAACATGCTTTAGATTATTGCCATGCGCGCCAATAATCTTTAAAGAATTGACCCCTGCTGGTTTGCGCTCAGCCGGCAAAGCAATCTGGCGGCGACCCGCGAGATACGCCCCCGTTAATGAATCAGGATCCGCCTCAATTTGCGCGGGCGTACCCTGCGAAATCACACAGCCACCATGCGCGCCGGCGCCCAGGCCCATATCAACCACATGATCAGAGGCGCGAATCATGTCTTCGTCGTGCTCAACCACAATCACCGAATTGCCCAAATCTCGCAGATGCTTGAGCGTTTTAATTAAGCGGTCATTATCGCGTTGATGCAGACCAATTGAAGGCTCATCAAGCACATACATCACCCCGGTTAGACCAGAGCCAATCTGCGAAGCAAGTCTAATACGCTGCGCTTCGCCGCCTGATAAGGTATCTGCGCTGCGTTCGAGCGAAAGGTAATTTAACCCAACGTCATTCAGAAACGACAGGCGCGCCGTGATTTCTTTAATCACCCGGTCCGCGATTCCTTGTTTAGTTCCGGTCAGATGTAAGGTCTGGAAGTAATTTAAGGTATCGCGTAGCGGCCAAGCGCTAATTTCATAGATCGCGCGCGCGTTCGGGCCATCACCAAGCTTTACATGGCATGCCTCACGGCGTAAACGCGCGCCAGCACAAGCGGGACATTGCTGATTATTTTGGTATTTCGCCAATTCTTCACGCACCGTCGCCGACTCAGTTTCACGGTAACGGCGCTCAAGGTTAGGAATGATGCCTTCAAACGCATGCTCGCGAATCGACGTGCGGCCACGCTCATTGAGATAAGAAAAAGGGATCACCTCTCGTTGCGAACCAAACAAAATAATTTTTTGGGTTTTCTCTGGCAGCGTCTCAAAAGGCGCATCAAGCTCAAATTTAAAATGCGCTGCCAGGCTTTGTAGCATCTGAAAATAAAATGGGTTACGCCGATCCCAGCCCTTAATTGCACCCGCAGCTAGCGACAGTGAAGGAAAGGCCACCACTCGTTTAGGATCAAAAAACGTGATTTGACCCAGACCGTCGCACTCAGTACAAGCGCCCATTGGGTTATTAAATGAAAAAAGGCGTGGTTCAAGCTCTTGTAACGAATAAGAACAAATCGGGCAGGAAAATTTCGAGCTAAACAGGTGTTCATGCTCACTCTCCATCTCAACGGCAATCACCCGGCCGGCAGAAAGCCGTAACGCCGTTTCAAATGATTCCGCTAAGCGCTGCTTCATATCGGCATGAGTTTTGACCCGGTCTACCACGACATCGATTGTATGCTTATCGTTCTTTTTCAGCTTTGGCAGGTCATCAATTTCATAAATATGGGCTTTGCCTTCATTTGCGGTCCCGCCACCCGAGCGTACACGAAAACGGACAAAACCTTGTGCTTGCATTTGCGCAAATAGATCAATATGCTCGCCCTTACGGTTGACCACCACTGGCGCCATGATCATCAATTTGGTTCCAGGCGGCAACGCAAGCACCGCATCAACCATTTGCGATACACTTTGCGCCGCAAGAGCCAGCGCATGATCTGGACAATAAGGCGTACCTACACGCGCATACAGCAAGCGCAAATAATCGTGAATCTCAGTCACCGTCCCCACCGTTGAGCGTGGATTATGTGACGTGGCTTTTTGTTCAATTGAAATGGCCGGTGACAATCCTTCAATCAAATCAACATCCGGTTTTTCCATCAGCTGCAAAAACTGCCGCGCATAGGCGGACAAACTTTCAACATAGCGCCGCTGGCCTTCAGCATAGAGCGTGTCAAACGCCAGCGACGATTTACCTGAGCCAGAAAGTCCCGTAATCACAATTAAACGGTGGCGGGGTAAATCAAGACTGATATTCTTTAAATTGTGAGTGCGGGCCCCACGAATGCGGATTTCTTCCATAACCTGTAGCAAAAAGGGAACTCAAACCTGTTACTATAATCCCTTACTGAGCAGCATGCTCAATTCCAAATTTTATCTACTGCGTTTGTTTGCTTTTCTTTGATTGCCTCCTTATCTATGAACTCACAAGAAATTCGCGCAACCGTTTCGCTTGCGGCGATTTTCGCGTTGCGCATGTTAGGTCTCTTTTTGATTCTGCCGGTTTTCTCAGTGTACGCGAAGACCGTGCCAGGCGGCGACAATGCCTTACTCGTCGGGCTGGCGCTTGGGATTTATGGACTGGCGCAATCGCTTTTTTACATTCCTTATGGGTGGCTATCCGATTGGCTTGGGCGCAAACCCGTGATTATTGCGGGGCTGCTGGTTTTTGCACTGGGTAGTCTAGTGGCAGCGCTGGCCTCCGATCTGACCTGGATCATCATTGGTCGCGCTCTGCAGGGTGCTGGCGCCATCTCGTCAGTGCTCACCGCTTTGTTAGCTGACCTCACTACAACAGAAAATCGCACTAAAGCAATGGCAATGGTCGGTGCGAGCATCGGCTTATCATTTGCGGTGGCGCTGGTGGCGGCGCCGACTTTATTTGGCTGGCTCGGCATGAGCGGCTTGTTCAGCATCATTGGCCTACTTGCGGTCGCGTCAATCGGCGTGGTGTTATGGGTCGTCCCGACCCCTGCCGCCCCAACCGCGCATAGCAAAGCCCCTTTTACACAAGTACTACGCCATGCGGAATTGCTACGACTCAATTTTGGTGTATTCGTCTTGCACTTCACCCAGATTGCCCTTTTTATTGTGGTCCCGCACTTACTAGAAACGGCTGGGCTACCCATTACTGCGCACTGGAAGATTTATTTGCCTGTGATGGGATTGTCTTTTGTACTGATGATTCCGGCGATTATTGCTGCAGGGAAATATGGTCGCATGAAAACCGTCCTGCTCATCGCTATTTTATGTATCCTGTTTAGCCAGTTGTCATTCGCTGAATTTCCACCTACTCTATGGTGGTTAGCGGGCATACTGACAGTCTATTTTACGGGTTTTAATGTGCTTGAGGCGGTGCAACCCTCGCTCATCTCAACCCTAGCACCCGGCGCCCGCAAAGGTGCCGCCATGGGTATTTACAACACTGTGCAGGCGCTCGGCTATTTTATGGGCGGCGTGTTCGGCGGCTGGTTGCTGAAAAATGCAGGTTATCACACAGTATTTATAAGCTGCGCGGTACTCGTGGTTGCATGGCTTATAATCGCCGCCAATATGCAATGCCCACGCGCGGCACGCTTTTCTGAATCTATGCATCGAATTGACAGGGGAAATTAATGGCATCCGTGAATAAAGTAATACTGGTTGGCAATCTTGGCGCCGATCCTGAAATCCGCGCTTTACCTAATGGCGATCCGGTAGCCAATATTCGTCTGGCTACGACGGAACGTTACAAAGACAAAGCAAGTGGCGAAATGAGAGAACTGACGGAATGGCATCGCGTCGTTTTCTTTAACCGGCTAGCAGAGGTAGTACGTGACTACCTTAAGAAGGGTTCATCCGTCTATATTGAAGGGCGAATTCGCACGCGCAAATGGCAAGACCAAAGCGGGCAGGATCGCTATTCAACTGAAATCATGGGTGACCAAATGCAAATGCTCGGTGGGCGTAGCACTGGCACAGTTTCAATGGATCAAGAAGGCTACGGGCAAGGGTCTGCTCAGGCTCCTGCGCGCGCAAGCAATTTCACGCCTGCAAACGCAGCGCCAAACCGCCCTAGCGCCCCTCCCGCCCATGCACCAGCAAGTAGTGGATTTGATGAAATGGACGACGATATTCCGTTTTAAACGCCCTAGTTTGGTTCGCTATAGCGTGTGAGTACTTCGTACTTTCTAATTTTAGGCTGCTTGCGCTAGACATGTTAGTTTTTCTAGCCAAGCAGAAAAATGCGGGCACGCTTGCTTGATCGATGGGACACCGATTTTTGATAACAAGGTCGGCCCATCAGAAGTTTCTTTATAGCCTATACCAAGTTTGTTCAAACGTGCTTTAGGGTGAGTGTCCTCGCCGTGGTTAATGAGTTCAGGCTCCCCCGCATACTCGACTGCTGTCGTTAGCTCTTCAAGCACCCCTACTCTTGTATCGCTAAAATGCTCCGCTATCTTGTGAGGGGCACAGAATAGCCATGCTTCAAATTCATGCAAGGCAAAAAATGGAATAAAACGAGGGTGGTTAATCTCTTGCGCAAATCTCTGCTGCAAAGCGTTGACCCGCTCGCGCACGCAGCCTGGCCCGCGCGCCTGCTCGATGCCAGGAAAATCATCAGGCAATCCATAAAAATCAAGCAATGTAGTAATCCACGCGTGCGTATCAAAAGTCAGTGGCAACAGGTTCTTGCGAATTTGCGCCCAACCCGATACACCACCCCGAAAGCCGCCACCTGCGACTAAACGCTTTGTCCAAAGCACGATAGGAGATACGTATATGCGGTGTTTTTCTGCTAAATAGGGGCCTAGGGTCGTTTTCACAAAAATTTCTTCAGATTGCCCTTCAACGAGGATCAGCACCCTTGTCATGGTCGGCCTCCGAGCACATTTTTCTCCCATAACTCACCCAAACTGAATTCTCCTAACCAATGGCTAAGTTCGTTTTCCGGTAAGCGGCGAAATTCGGTTTTTAGCCCATCATTTTCGGCAATAATTATGTCTTTTGGTGAAAAATGGTTGAGTAAAGTCACAGACTGTGTCGCCAATAACACCTGAACATTCTTGGATGCTGTCTCTAACATTTCAGCCAGAATACGGATTGCAAAAGGATGCAAACCAAGCTCGGGTTCATCTAAAAGAATCAAGAAGGGCGGCGTAGGTTGCAGTAATAGTGTCGCCAAACAGATAAAGCGTAACGTGCCGTCAGATAAAGAATAAGCATCAAAATAAGCATCGGAGCCTTTTTGCCGCCATTCAAGTTTGATTTGCTCCTCATCCAACCGCAAAGGTTCGAGAATAAAACCATCGAAAAAAGGCGCAACCAAGCGTACATGCTCAACGATATGTCGATAATTGATTGGGTGCTTTTGTTTTAGCCAATACAAATAAGCCGGCAGATTCCCTGCATCAGAACGAAAAAAACGGTTATCCGAAAGGGGAGCTGTTCGTTTTGCTGGCGACGAATCCGACGTGTCGTGAAAATGATAAAGTTTGATATTTTCGAGTTTAGAAAATATATGAATAGGAAGTGGGTTTTTGACAGGTTCAAAAGGGACATCTCCAAATTGACTTTCTTTATGCCCAGCCGAAATTACCCCTTTATAATCCCATAAATTGTCATTATATTTGAGCCGCTCTGCTTCAAAAATCAGCCTATCTTGTTCTGCTTTTAATGTGAAACCATATGCTTCATTTTGCTCAAAAACAAAGTCAATGATTAACGCTGGCGTAACCTTTCGCCCATGATGCAGCACTCGGTCCGGCTGACTCGCCACAAATAGTTGTAAGTTATGAGAGAGCACTCGTTCTAGTAAGCGAAATACTCCAATCAAATTTGATTTGCCAGAACCATTCGCACCAATAACGATATTAAGGTTATTTAATGACAGCTCTGTCTTAGCGATTGATTTAAAGCCTTCAATTTTGACCTTGCATAGATTTTGCATAAAGAGTACTTAAGGAAATAAGGGTATATAAACATTGAGCCTAACCTAGCGCGTGACTAAGTCATGACGTCGAGCAACGCTGTTTTATCAAACTGCCATGGAATAGGCGGCGCAGCCACAGCCCGGCTCAGATGAGCCATAAATAGATGACGCGGAATTTCACGCCCGCCGAGTGAGGCTAGGTGTGGTGTATTTTGTTGGCAGTCGAGCATGTTTACATGATGCCGTTTTAAATGGCTAACTAATGCAGCCAGCGCAATTTTGGATGCATCGGGGCGTAACGCAAACATCGATTCACCAAAAAACATCATGCCGATGCTCATGCCATATAAACCACCAACGCACTTATTTTCATACCAAGTCTCAACGCTATGCGCAAATCCCTGCTGGTGCAGCGCACTGTAGGCCGCCAACACCTCCGGCGTAATCCAAGTTCCGCTTTGGGCCTGCCGCGTGATGTGAGCGCACGCCGTGATGATCTCGATAAAACAGGTATCCACGCGGATTTCCCAAGCAGGCTCGCGTAGTACGCGTTTTAACGTTTTTTTAAATGAGGTCGAGATCTTAAATTCTGCCGGCACCAGAACCATACGTGGATCTGGGCTCCACCACAAGACCGGTTGGCCATCTGAATACCATGGAAAAATGCCCTGGCGATAAGCCGCGAGCAGGCGTTGCACATCTAATGTGTCGCTTGCCGCAAGCAAGCCAGACGCGCCACAGCCTGAGTCAAGCGCGGATTCAACGCTTGGGAAGGGATCGTTATTGTGCAGCCAAGGCAACATAATATAAAGATAGGCAAGCCATACTCACCGGATCAACGGGAAATGCTGATTTATTATAGTGCACACAGGCTCCCGCCATGAATGGCAATAGTTCAGTCTCAGCCTGAGTGTAAGGTATGGAGAATATCATCCGTATGTAGCTCAAAATTTCCGCTAGCGCTATCAGCAAAGAAAAAACGCAAGGTTTGTTCAACGCTTGCAAAAGCGATTTCAGGCCAAGGAATGCTTGCTTCGTCAAAAAGTTGCACCTCTAAACTTTCTTCACCTGCAGCAAAGTCAAGATCTAGCAAACGGGCGCGATAAAAGATATGAACCTGGCGCGCGCGAGGTACATTTAATAACGAGAAAAGCCCCTGTATTTCAACCCGCGCCCCAGCTTCTTCGAGAGTTTCCCGAGCAGCCGCTTGCGTCGTGGTTTCGTCCAGTTCCATAAAGCCCGCTGGTAAGGTCCAAAAGCCATAACGCGGATTGATTGCACGCCGACAGAGTAAAACTTTACCGTCCCAGACCGGCACTGTGCCAACTATATTGCGAGGATTTTGGTAATGAATTTCACCGCAATGAGTACACACAAAACGCTCCCGGTTATCACCAGGTGGGATGACTGAATTCACCGTGTTACCACATGTAGGGCAGAATTTCATAATAGCGTTGGTTATTGGTTAATTCGTTCATAATAGCGAACTTTCATTATTAATGCTCAATCGTGTTGAAATCCCTTTATCCGTTTGCACGCTCATGTCTGTTCCGTCTGGACGCAGAAACAGCCCATCATTTGACTCTTTCGCTGCTGCGCACAGCGAGTCGCATTGGCGCGGCTAAACTTCCAGGTTTATGCACAGTCCGTGCACCACGCACCGTCATGGGGCTACATTTTGATAACCCAGTTGGCCTGGCCGCGGGATTAGACAAGGAAGGCGGCTGCATTGATGGCCTCGCAGCGCTTGGCTTTGGCTTTATCGAGGTAGGCACGGTGACACCACGCGCGCAACCTGGCAATCCACGTCCACGCCTGTTTCGTCTGCCCGAGGCTGGCGCCTTGATTAACCGGATGGGGTTTAATAATGGTGGCGTTGAGCAATTTGTAGAAAATGTACAAGCCGCACATTTTAAAGGTGTGCTTGGCCTCAATATTGGTAAGAATGCTGACACACCGCTCGCGCAAGCGGCCGATGATTATGTGTATTGCCTGGAACGAGTCTATCCATTTGCCGGCTATGTGACGATTAATATTTCATCACCAAACACCCAAAACCTGCGTCAGTTGCAAGATCAAGCGGCCCTTGATGCCTTACTTGCTACATTAAAAGATAAACAGCAGCGCCTAGCCGATCAATACAAAAAACACGTACCCTTGGTGTTAAAAATTGCCCCCGATCTTGATGCTGAACAGATTAAATTAATCGCCGATACTTTGCTACGCCACCGTATTGAGGGCGTCATTGCAACCAATACAACGCTATCACGTACATCGGTTATTGGGCTCCAATCTGCGAATGAAGCCGGCGGCTTATCAGGCAAGCCGTTATTCGACGCTTCAAATGCCGTGATTCGCCAACTTTATGCTGCCTTAGGCGATGCCATTCCGATCATTGGCGTTGGCGGAATTTTTTCAGCCGACGATGCACGTGCAAAGCTAGCTGCAGGCGCATCACTTGTACAATTATATACCGGGCTCATTTACCGCGGCCCGGCCCTGGTACGCGAATGCGTACAGGCACTGGCAGAGAGTTCGGCCACTGGCGCACCGATCACATGATGCAAGCTTTAAAGTTTTGTTGTGCCGAATGCTAAAGTTTTGTTGTGCCGAATGCGCATGTTCGATAAGCGAGCAAGCCACTTATGGTATAAAAAGACTTTCCCTTCTTTTTACTCAATGCGATGAGCGATAGCAGTTCGCCAACTAAAACTTCGATTCAGGTGATTGAGCGCATGACGTGGCTGTTAGATGCACTTGCCATGCAGACTAAAGCGATTAGCCTAAAAGAGCTTGCGCAGCAAACTCAATTACATCCATCTACCGCGCATAGAATTCTCAATGATCTGGTGACTTGCCGTTTTGTGGATCGCGCTGAGCCCGGCGCGTACCGGCTTGGCATGCGGCTGCTCGAGCTAGGCAATGTGGTTAAAGCACGGCTTTCGGTGCGCGATACTGCATTAGGGCCGATGCACGAACTGCGTCAACTGACTGGGCAGACAATTAACCTATCAGTCCGGCAAGGAGATGAAATTGTTTATATCGAACGAGCCTATAGCGAACGCTCGGGGATGCAAGTGGTGCGGGCGATTGGCGCACGTGCGCCGCTCCATCTGACCTCGGTGGGTAAACTTTTTCTCGCCGTGGATGAAACCGAAAGCGTACAAGCGTATATAGCCCGTACTGGGTTAGCCGGCCACACGCAAAATAGCATTACTCATGCCGCTAAGTTGACCCGTGAGTTAAACCATGTACGCCAACATGGTTATGCGCGCGATAATGAAGAGCTCGAGCTAGGCGTGCGTTGCATCGCGGCCGGCATTCATGATGACACGAACAAACTGGTTGCCGGACTCTCCCTTTCCGCCCCCGCTGATCGGATGCAAAATGCTTGGCTCGCCCAACTTAGTGAGACCGCATTACGTATTTCACGCATACTCGGCTATCGGCAAAAATCAGCAGATCATGATCAATAAATTGGCCGCTCATCACCCCTAATTCGCTCTCTCAAATAGCCTGCTTGCATAAAAGGCAAAGGGACAGCAAAACGCGACTCAGCGCTCAAGCGACTCCCAAATTTTATGTAACCGTTTAACTGAGATGGGCATCGGGGTACGCAACTCCTGCGCAAACAGCGAGACGCGCAATTCTTCGAGCAGCCAGCGAAACGCCTGCAGTTGCGGATCGATGATCTGAGCCGTGTGACGCCTCTGCCCTTGGGTGCGTAAATAACGCACACTCAACGGCGAAAACTCAGCAAACAGCCGCGCATCACGAGCTGTATCATTTTTTAATTTATCGATGCGTAGTGTCATCGCTTGTAAATAACGCGGAAAATGGCCAAGCTGCTCATAAGGCGTATCGAGCAGAAAATGCTTGCCAATCAAAGCCTGCAATTGTTGCGTCATATCTGCATAAGCCGGCGCAAAACTTTTTACTGCAGCCAGTTTTTTCGAGGCCATGGCGTATGCTGTCAGAATTTGTGCTGCCAAGCGAGCCACTTCTTGGGCAAGTAATGTAAAGCGACTGCGCCCTTCATCGCAGCGGATAGTAAAAGCCGTAGCATCCGTAGGCAATGGCTCCCGTAAACAAGCAAGCTCAAGCGCACATGTAATAATTTGTGCGCGCAGCTCATCTGAGGTGCCAAGCGGCATGTACTGCATTGCTATCTGCTGAAAACCCGGCAGATTTTTTTCGATAAAACGAATTGCTTCACGCAGTTGCAACGCAAAAAGTCGCCGTAAGCCAACTCGATGAGCGCGCGCCGCCTCTTGCGGTAGATCAAAAAGCTCTAGATCGCAAGCTACACCGCGATCAACTAGTGCTGGATAGCCAATCAAAGTTTCGCCCTTGCGTTCAATCTCCATGAGTTCTGGCAAGCGGCCAAAACTCCAGCTGGTCAAATTTTCGTAGAGTGCCGCAGCAGCCTTAGGGTTGTGTGTTTTTTCATTGTTTTGTGCTTTCTCATTGTTTTGTGCTTTTACTTTTTCTTCGGTTACGCCAGTCACTGCTTTAAGCGCAATTTTCTGAAAATTTTGCTGCGCTTGAGTACCTAATTCTGCCCGCAATTGCGAAAGATTACGACCCGAGGCAAGCTGCCGACCATATTCATCGATCACTTTGAAACTCATGAACAGATGCGACGGCAAGGTTTCGAGCTTAAAATCAGTCATGTGCACATTGAGTTGCTCTTGCTCGCGGATATCCGCACTCAGCGCTTCCATCAGGCTACCCACGCCGAACCTTGCGCGCTCGACAAAGCCTGCCGCATAAGCAGGTAAGGGAACACAATGGCGGCGCAATTTTTGCGGCAATGATTTGAGCAATAAATGGACTTTTTCTTTAAGCATTCCCGCCACCAGCCATTCACAACGATGCGCATCGATTTGGTTTAATGCAAAAATTGGCACCGCCAAGGTCACTCCATCACGGGGCGAGCCTGGCTCGAAGTGATAGGAAATTGCCATTTCAATCCCAGCCAGCACCAGTTTTTTCGGAAAAAGCTCAGTCGTCACGCCAGCGGCTTCATGCCGCATTAGATCATCGCGGGCTAAGAACAGGAGCTTTTCATTTTTGCTATGTGGACTCCGCATGGCCTGGCGATACCAATGCTCAAGATCAGCACCGGTATAAATATCAGGCGGAATGGCTTGATCGTAAAAAGCATAAATCAACTCATCATCAATTAGAATATCTTGGCGCCGAGAGCGATGTTCAAGTTGCTCAATCTCAGCGATCAATTGCCGATTGTGTTTGAAAAATGGCAGCTTAGTGTCAAACTCGCCCTCAACCAAAGCGCAGCGAATAAAAATTTCCCGCGCCTGTAGCGCAGCTTGCGCCGTCTGTTTACCAAAACTCACGCGACGGCGATGATAAACCGTTAAGCCATATAGTGTTGCGCGCTCAAAGGCGACCACCTGAGCCGCTTTCTTTTCCCAGTGCGGCTCACTGATGGATTGCCGTAGTAAATGCGCGCCAGCGCGCTCAATCCAAGTTGGCTCAATGGCCGCGGTGGTGCGCGCAAATAAGCGGCTGGTCTCGACCAACTCAGCTGCAATAATCCAACGTCCCGCTTTTTTGGCTAAGCTCGAACCAGGCCATAAATAAAATTTGATCCCTCGAGCGCCCAGATAATAAGGCTCGTTATCCGCTTTCAGTCCAAGGTTTCCCAATAACCCACTCAACAGTGACACATGGATTTGCTCGAATGTCGCGGCTGTCTGGTTAATCCGCCACCCCTGCTCACCGACCACGGTCAATAACTGGCTATGGACATCGCGCCATTCACGTAAACGTAAATGTGACAGGAAATTGGCGCGGCATAAATCCAGCAATTGCCGGTTTGATTTTTTATGCGCCAGCGCTTCATCGAACCACTGCCAGATTTTAAGCAAAGTTAAAAACTCCGATTTTTGATCGGCAAATTTACGATGCGCCGTGTCCGCTGCGCCCTGAAGCTCCAGCGGGCGATCACGCGGATCTTGCACCGATAGTGCGCTGGCGATAATAAGTACCTCGTGCAATGCGTGTTGCTCACACGCCGCCAAGATCATCCGGCCGACGCGCGGATCAAGCGGCAATCTCGCTAGGGTCTGACCAACCGGCGTTAAGTGGTGAGCGCTATCAACCGCCCCTAACTCCGTCAATAACTGATAGCCATCCGCGATCGCTCTCGCCGGTGGCGGTTCAAGAAAGGGAAAGCGTTCGATCTCAGCCAACTGTAGCGATTTCATTCTTAGAATGACGGCGGCCAATGAAGAGCGCAGAATTTCCGGGTCGGTAAAACGCGGACGCGTTTGCCAATCAGCCTCATCGTACAAGCGAATACAGATACCATTTGCAACCCGCCCACAACGGCCTGCACGCTGCTGTGCTGCCGCCTGTGAAATCGGTTCAATACGTAATTGTTCAACTTTATTACGATAAGAATACCGCTTAACACGCGCGAGGCCGGTATCCACTACATAACGGATACCGGGCACCGTCAGCGAAGTTTCAGCCACGTTAGTGGCCAGCACGATCCGGCGTGCATTGCCGGTTTTAAACACACGCTCTTGCTCAACCATTGATAGGCGCGCGAATAAAGGCAAAATTTCAGTATGCAGGGGATGGCGTTGACGTAGTGCTTGCGCCGCCTCACGAATTTCACGCTCACCGGGCAAGAATACCAGCACATCGCCCGCACCCTCACGCGCCAGTTCATCCACTGCGTCGACAATCGCCTCCATCAAATCGCGCCCGGCGTCCCGCGCATTTTCAGGCTTGCCGGACCCCGCCGCAGATGACGCCGTCGCGGATACACCCGCCACCCGCGGGTCGTCATTTAATACTGGGCGATAGCGCATCTCAACCGGGTATAGCCGGCCACTCACTTCAATCACGGGCGCCTCGCCCCCGGCGTGACTAAAATGCTTAGCAAGCCGCTCAGCATCTAACGTGGCGGAGGTAATGATTAATTTTAAATCGGGCCGGCGCGGCAGAATTTCTTTTAGGTAACCCAATAAAAAATCGATATTCAGGCTGCGCTCATGAGCCTCATCAATAATTAACGTATCATAGGCGCGCAGCAGTGGATCAGATTGGGTTTCTGCTAACAAAATACCGTCGGTCATCAGTTTGATGGAAGCGCCACGGCTCAGTTTGTCAGTAAAGCGCACTTTATAGCCGACGACCTCCCCCACTGGCGTCTGCAACTCTTGCGCGATCCGTCGTGCGGTGGCGGTGGCCGCCAAACGCCGTGGCTGCGTATGGCCAATCAGTCCATCTCCGCCTGCGCCCAGGCCACGCCCGAGCGTCAGGCAGATTTTGGGCAACTGCGTAGTTTTACCAGAACCGGTCTCGCCGCATACAATCACGACTTGATGCGTGGCAATCGCGGCGGCAATTGCCGCACGTTTGCCTGAGACGGGTAAGTCAGCGGGGAATTCGATCGGCGGCAAGCGGTTCGCCTGAGCTAACGCCTGTTTTTTAGGTAATAAAGGGGGGGTGACTGTCGACAATTTGCCAAAACCTGCGTAGCTTGCCCGAGACATAAGTCCCAAGCCACAATTGAATAGATGAATGAGGCATTATAATCTGCGAATGAATTCTTTTAGCATCCCCACGAGCGACAAAATGGCTCCTCAGAAAGTCTGTGATGAAATACATGAAAAAGCGCTCGAAATCGCCGATCAACAAGCCCGCTTTGTTGATTGGTTACGTTCTGTCGCACCTTATATCCACGCTTTTCGCAATAAAACCTTTGTGGTTGCATTTGGCGGCGAACTCGTGCAACGAGGCGCGCTTAACGCCTTAATTCAGGATGTTGCGTTCCTCCATGCAATGGGTATGCACATTGTGCTGGTGCACGGCTCGCGCCCACAGGTTGAAGAGCAATTACGGTTACACCAGGTTGAGTCAGGATTCTCGAACGGCATGCGCATTACTGATGCAGATGTGCTTGAGTCTGCTAAGGAAGCCGCCGGTGAGGTACGCCTAGATATCGAAGCCGCCATTAGCCAAGGGCTGCCTAATACGCCGATGGCCCACGCACGTATTAGCGTGGTTTCGGGTAATTTCGTTACGGCCCGGCCAGTCGGCATTTTAGATGGCGTGGATTTTCAGCATACCGGGATTGTGCGTAAGATCGATGCTGATTCGATTCACCATTCACTCTCCAATCGCAAATTTGTGCTACTGTCGCCACTGGGTTTTTCGCCAACCGGTCAAGCTTTTAATCTGTCCATGGAAGATGTGGCTTCGGCCGCCGCGATCGCACTGCATGCGGATAAACTAATTTATCTGACACCCATGCCAGGCATCGTCGAGCATGGTGAATTGCAACATGAACTCTCGCTTGATGAAGCCCAGCAACTGCAACTCTCAGACACCCTTGATGCAGAGGCGGCAAATTATCTAACTCATGCCATCCGCGCTTGCCGAGCGGGTGTAACACGGGTGCATTTAATTCCGTTTACGCTTGATGGCAGCATTTTGCTTGAGCTTTTCTCTCACGATGGCGTCGGCTCGATGATCTCCGACAGAAATCTCGAGAGTCTGCGCGAAGCAATGGCCGATGATGTTGGCGGTATTTTACAGTTAATTGAGCCGCTTGAATTTGATGGCACTCTGGTGCGCCGCGAGCGCACTCAAATTGAGCGCGACATTAATTATTTTTCTGTCATAGAGCATGATGGTGTGCTGTTTGGCTGCGCTGCACTGTATCCATATCCGCAAGAAAAATTGGGTGAAATGGCCTGTCTAAGCGTTGCTCCAGATGCGCAAGGGACAGGCGATGGCGAGCGTTTGCTAAAACATATTGAGCAACGCGCGCGCGCGCGCGGACTCACGCGTATATTTGTGTTAACCACGCGCACAGAACACTGGTTTTTAAAACGTGGCTTCAGAAAAGCCAGCATTGGCGATTTGCCTGAAGATCGCCGCCGCCTCTATAACTGGCAACGTAAATCATTGGTGCTCATGAAACAGCTTTAAAAATTCCTTGATAAAGCATGTGCATCTCATACATTGTGAGAGGATTGTGTCACCACCCCCTCTCATTGAGCATCACTATTCAATAGGACTAAATCTATGACTCGTATCGTTCACTGTGTCAAACTTGACAAAGAGGCTGAAGGCCTTGATTTCCCGCCTCTGCCGGGCGCACTAGGCCAACGCATTTATCAAAATATATCAAAAGAAGCGTGGCAAAGTTGGCTCAAGCAGCAAACCATGCTGATTAACGAAAATCGTTTAAATATGGCCGATGCGCGTGCGCGACAGTATTTAATCAAACAAACCGAAAAATTCTTTTTTGGCGAAGGGGCCGATACCGCATCTGGCTATGTACCGCCTGAAAATGCCTGAGAAAATTGTAATGAATAACAGCGACACCACTCTTAGCAAAAGTTTTGAACCCCACGCAATCGAATCGTATTGGCGACCGCTTTGGGAACAAAGAGGCTACGCCCAACCAACGTTCTTGCCTGAGCAGGAAGATTTTTCAATTCTGCTGCCGCCGCCCAACGTCACCGGCACATTGCATATGGGCCATGCGTTTAACCAGACAATCATGGATAGCCTGGCCCGTTATCAACGGATGCAGGGCGCAAACACGCTCTGGGTCCCCGGCACCGATCATGCCGGCATTGCCACTCAACTGGTGGTGGAACGTCAGCTCGACAAACAAAATCTGTCACGCCATGAGCTTGGCCGCGAAACATTTATCGAGCATGTTTGGGCTTGGAAGGAAACCTCTGGCTCAATCATTACCGAGCAAATCAAACGTCTAGGCGCGTCGATTGATTGGAGTCGTGAGTATTTCACGATGAGCCCGCAGATGTCGCAGGCGGTCATCGAAGTATTCGTTCGCTTATACGAACAGGGACTGATTTATCGCGGCAAAAAACTAGTCAATTGGGACCCTAAATTAGGGACTGCCGTCTCTGATCTAGAAGTAGTCAGCGCGGAAGAGGATGGCTCACTTTGGCATATCCGTTACCCTCTGGCTGATGGCTCTGCTGATTTGACGGTCGCCACCACCCGCCCAGAAACCATGCTCGGAGATGCCGCCCTGATGGTTCACCCACAAGACGAGCGCTATCAAGCCTTGATTGGAAAAATGGTGCGACTGCCGCTGTGCGAGCGCGAAATTCCTGTGATTGCGGATGAGTACGTAGACCCCACTTTTGGGACTGGCGTAGTCAAAGTAACGCCGGCACACGATTTCAATGATTACCAGGTCGGTCAACGGCACCAACTGCCATTAATTAATATTTTAACGCTCGACGCTAAAATCAATGAGAATGCGCCGCTCCGCTGGCGTGGCCTTGATCGCTTCGAGGCGCGTCAATTGATTGTTGCCGAGCTTGCAACCCAAGGTTTACTCGCTGCCGTCAAACCTCACAAATTAATGGTGCCACGCGGCGACCGGACGCAAACAGTGATTGAACCAATGCTCACCGATCAATGGTTTGTGGCCGTCAATAAGCCCGCTCCTGCGGACAGTCTGCATCCTGGCCAATCGATGGCGGCGGTTGCACTTGACACGGTGCGTAAAGGGGAAATTAAGTTTACCCCTGAAAATTGGACCAATACCTATTATCAGTGGCTGGAAAATATTCAGGATTGGTGTATTTCTCGGCAACTTTGGTGGGGCCATCAAATTCCTGCTTGGTACGACGAACAAGGTCAAATTTATGTCGCGCGCAACGCAGACGAGGCGCGCGAACAGGCCCGTGCGCGCGGCTATACAGGCACGCTCACGCGAGATGCGGATGTGCTCGATACCTGGTTCTCGTCAGCGCTAGTGCCCTTCTCAGCGCACGGCTGGCCTAAGCAAACCAAAGAGTTAGCCCACTTTTTGCCGTCCTCCGTGCTGGTCACGGGCTTTGATATTATTTTCTTCTGGGTCGCGCGGATGGTGATGTTGACTCAGCATTTTACCGGCCAGGTGCCATTTCATACGGTGTATATACATGGTCTCGTGCGTGATGCAAACGGCCAAAAGATGTCAAAGTCAAAAGGCAATATCCTCGACCCCATCGATTTAATTGATGGCATCACCCTGGATGCGCTTATCGCCAAGCGCTTAGCCACTTTGCAGGATGCGCAACAAGCCGCTGACCTGGAACAAAAAACTCGCGCCGAATTTCCGCATGGCATTCCGTCGTTTGGCACCGATGCTTTACGCTTTACTTTTGCCTCGCTGGCTACGCCAGGACGCAATATTAATTTTGCGCTAGCACGTTGCGAAGGGTATCGTAATTTTTGTAACAAACTGTGGAATGCAACGCGCTTTGTGTTGATGAATTGTGAAGGTCAAGACTGCGGCATTGATTTAGCAGATAGCGCAGGCCAGCACTCTGCTAGCGAGCTATCGCCCGCAGATCGCTGGATCATTTCTTTACTGCAACAGGTCACCGGCGAAATCGAAAAGGGCTTTGTTGAATTACGTTTCGACCTGATCGCGAGCACTTTATACAAGTTTGTCTGGGACGAATACTGCGATTGGTATCTTGAATTTGCTAAAGTGCAATTACAAACAGGCACCCCGGCCCAGCAACAAAGCACGCGACATACGTTGTTATACGTATTAGAGGCGATCTTAAGGCTGGCCCATCCGATTATTCCGTTCATCACTGAAACGCTGTGGCAAAAAGTCGCGCCACTGACTGGCCGTTATCCGTCCGATAATGCGCCAAATCAGACTTCTATCATGGTGCAGCCTTATCCTCGCGTACAAAAAGAAAAAGTCGATCTAGCCGCCGAACAATGGGCGGCACAACTCAAAACCGTGATTGATGCATGCCGTAATCTGCGCAGTGAAATGAATCTCGGGCCGGCCCAACGGGTGCCACTTTTTGCCAGCGGCGATACGCACCTGCTGACAGCATTCGCGCCGTATGTGCGGGCCCTCGCACGCTTATCCGAAGTCACTCTAAGCGCCGATGAGGCAACCCTCGACGCGATGGCAGCCGACGCCCCTGTGGCCCTGGTTGGTACGCTGAAACTGGCCTTAAAAGTTGAGATTGATATGGCTACTGAGCGTGAACGGCTGAGCAAGGAAATGCAACGGATTGAGATAGAAATCGAAAAATGTAACGCTAAGCTACACAATAATCACTTTGTTGCAAAAGCACCAGCGCAGGTGGTTGAACTCGAACGAAAAAGGCTGTCAGAATACGAGTTAATGCTCACTAAGCTCAATACCCAACTCGTCCGGCTAGCCGGCTGACATTTATTTCGCAATCGCCTGAAAGGACCTCAGCATAATGTTAAAAGTCACTAAAGCAGTATTTCCAGTCGCCGGTCTTGGCACGCGCTTTTTGCCGGCTACCAAGGCCAGCCCTAAAGAGATGCTGCCGATTGTCGATAAGCCTTTAATTCAATATGCCGTCGAAGAAGCCATCGCCGCTGGCATTACTGAAATGATCTTCGTGACCGGACGTGGTAAGCGTGCGATTGAAGATCATTTTGACAAATCCTACGAGATTGAAGCGGCACTCGAAGCACACGGCAAAGAAAAATTGCTTGAGCTCGTGCGTGGCATCAAACCGGCTCATATTAATTGTTTCTATGTGCGCCAACCAGAAGCACTTGGCCTCGGCCATGCCATTTTATGCGCGGAAAAATTAGTCGGCGACAACCCATTTGCTATTTTGCTTGCAGATGATTTGTTAGATGGCGCACAGCCAATCTTAAAGCAGATGGTTGAAAAATTTAATCACTATCACAGTTCATTGATTGGGGTTGAAGAAATCCCGCGTGAACAGTCACGCTCGTACGGCGTCATAGAAGGTAGAGAATGGGAAGACAATATCATCAATTTATCCGGCATCATCGAAAAACCTTCGCCGGAAGACGCTCCCTCTAACCTTGGCGTAGTCGGCCGCTATATTTTAAAACCACGTATTTTCGAGCATCTGCGCGCACTGCGCCCAGGTGCGGGCGGCGAGTTGCAGCTCACCGATGCGATTCAATCATTGATGCAAGATGAACAAGTTCTCGCCTATCGTTATAACGGCACACGCTTCGATTGCGGCAGCAAATTGGGCTATCTAAAAGCAACGGTCGAATTCGCTTTACGCCACCCAGAAGTAAAAGATGAATTTAAAGCCTATTTACAGGCTCGTATGCCAAGGTTGGCGGAAATAGACTCCACGGTATGAGCTTAAGAGGCTTATCCTCCGAATATTCTGCCCTGCATTTTCGCACGCTCGACGACCATTCGCACCATCTCCCGTGCGCGGTCGTCGCTTGCCCAATCAGATACAATCCCCGGCGAGAGACTGTGCAGCGGATCCGGATAAACGAATAGTTTTCCCGGCCTCACACCAGGAGCCGTGTAGACAGAAAGACCGATCTCTTTGTCATATACCTCGTAGCTGTGAACATCGCGCTTACCGCCGCCACCTGGCGCATCCACAATGAACAATGGCGTATTGTAGCCCGCCGTGATCCCACGCACGTGCTTCTCTAGATGGCACGCAGAGTCAATTGAGGTTCTCATATCTTCGATACCGCTGACCAGATCACAGACGTAAGTATAGTAGGGGTGTATATGATTATCACTTAAAAGCTTGACCAGCCGAGTCATCTCAGACAATCCATCATTGACGCCACGCAGCAGGACAGATTGGTTGCGCACCATCACGCCATTTATAAACAACAACCTCGCTGCATCCACAACATAGGGCGTCACTTCACGTGGATGGTTAAGATGGGTATACCTATACGATACAATCAGATCATGACGCATGATCTGAGGCAAATCCAAATAAAATGGGCCTGGAACAAGCAGTTGTGTCACCAGCCGCCATTTCGATCACAGCAATGCCAACCTAGCATTCATAATAAGCAGATCACCATTAAGATTGAGTTTCCGTATAGTGGCTGATTACGACACTGTTTTTTGCCTATTTTTGAGAGATAGGCAGAGCAAGCGAGCTCATCCGCTATTATGCGAAACCCTTGATTAACCCTAAACTCTTTTTTCTGGCGGGCAGCTCTGTCTGTATGCCTCGATCCGTCTTAGAAGGCCCCCATTGCGTTTGGCTGATAGAAGTGCCCTCCTCATTTTGTGCGTCTGGCTGCTCGACTTGGTCTCTCGTGCTTAGGTAAGGAACGAAAGGAGTACCCGCAGCCTGCTGGGCATTTTGAACTGCTTGCCTGAATTCCGTTTCCTGGTCTGGATTGCTAAAGGGAACAGTTTGCAGACCTTCAGCAGTATAAAAATACAGGGGGCCGTCCTGTATATACAAAGGCGCACTCTGATCAAAGCGTTGTGCAAGTAAGTATTCTTTATAGACCAATTCTATCTTTTGTCTATTCAACGTTGGCAATAAGCGATAGCACGTCGAGCGGTGTTTGCCTAACGCTTCAGCAGCGCGGCTCCTCACGAGCCAGTTCTCGTCCTTCGTCAGCGCGATCAAGGCCAGCAGGGCCGACTCCGGTAACGAAGACGGCTTCCCTAACGCATCAGCAGCGCTGCGCCTCACGTCCTCGTCCCAGTCCTTCAGCAGCGGGATCAAGGCCAGCAGGGCCGACTCCGGTAACAAAGACTGCTTCCCTAACGCTTCATCAGCGCTGCTCATCACGAACCTGTCCTTGTCCTTCAGCAGCGCGATCAAGGCCAGCAGGGCCGGTTCTGATAAAATAGTAGACCGATGTTTGAATGCCATTGCAACCGCTCGTTTTGTTTGCGCTGATGTCGTCTTCTGAAGGCACTGGAGCAACAAGTGCTCGGGAAACGTGGGTTGATACGCGAGTGTGCATTCTCCTCTCTTATCGATTTCCAATTGTAGCCATTGCGCCAAACCTTGCTCCAGCCATTCTCGGATTTCGGGCGACAGCCCAACGTCAGCGGCGCGAGACGTTTCATGCAGGCAGTTCATGATGAGACGCTGATGATGCGCACCAAGCAAGTCACGCGGTTCGGCTTCAAGCAAAACGAAAAACCGGTTCAGGGCTTCTCCGCGCAACAGACCTGCAACAAACCACCACAGAATCTCATAGCGCGGGTTGTATTTATGTTGACAAACAAACGCTTCAGGTGGCGCTTGTGTCCACCGCTTGCTGTCGGCAGACAGCAAGCTTATCTCCCGCCCCGCTTCCCAATGCTGAACAAAATGCTTAGCCGCAAAGAACTCTTGAAACGTCAAATGCATGAAGTGGTAGCTGCGTTGGCTCTCCTCTGCATCATCGGTATGCAGGAACGAGAGTTTTTTAAGGTTAGCTTCCAACGTAAAGGGGAGCTTCATCCCTTGTGCCTCAAGCTGCTCAATGAGCGCATGTAGGTCTCGCTGATTGAATTCAATTTGATTACGCTGCAATCCTTTAAAAGCTAAGGTACTCAGAAAATCGTGCTCGGCTTTCACTAATCTATCGATACGGGATGGGCTTAGCGCGTTAGCATGGCTTTCGGTTAACAGTTCCCCCCCTTCCCGTTTACCCAAACGCAGCATATCCTTGCGCCATAATTTATTCATCATGGCTTGATATAAAGCGGTAACAGTCATCGTGCCTGGCGTCTCTTTTTGCATGCGCTTGATTTCATCCCAACTGTAACAGAGCGCGTCTAACTGGATGGGCACATTGACCAGTCCTTGGATGAAGGGGTTGGTCTGGATGAAGTGCTTGATCTCCTGAGCGTCCGAAGCCGTCACCATGTCTCGATTGTCGAGATAGGTGGTGACGTTTTCCTGGCTAAAGCCCACCGTCTCCAACTCCAAATCCATCGCTTGGGCCTGTTTCAAATCCACATAAGGCCGAGAGGTAATCAGTACCGCAGGCTGATTGAGCAACTGCTTAAGAAACTCAGACATAGGTTCGTGCTCCCCCCATTCCTGGGCGATCTCATCCCAGCCGTCGAGCACAAAGAGGGTTTTATCTTTAGCGGGCCCGCTGATGTGTGTTTCGAGCGCCTTCGCTAAAGCCTGACCGTTGGGGTAGTTCTGAAAATAGGTTTCATGAAACAAGGTAGCCAAATCACAACTTGATTTGCCCTTTAGCGTGCGCAGCGGAATCCAGAGTAGCCAGTCAAAGCGATCCCGCCATTGTGCTTTCTGGGTGTAGTCGTAGACGATCTTTTTGGATAAGGTCGTTTTCCCCACGCCAGCCCGACCTCGAATCAGAATCCGTTGTGGGATCGCGGTCTTGCCATCGCTTAATTCTCGAGGATCAAACAGCGTCTCGAGTGGCACTAATTTCTGTTGATTGGAATCGATGGCCTCGAAACTCGGTAAGCGATGAAAGTGGTTTTGCGCGGCTTCTTCCTGAGATTGGTTCTCTTCCCCTTCTTTAGGCTTCTCCTCTTCCTTACGTGCTTTCTCATGTTCCACTATCGCCAGATTGATATAGCAGTGTTTCATAGAGAGCGGCGGACCGGATAGCCGCTGAATCGCTAAACGGTCAAGAGAGGCATAGCGGGTTAAGGCCGTTCGCAGTTCTCGCGCATCTACCTGCTCCCGCAACTCTTGCAGCGTGTCCCGAACGTTTTGAGAGGTTTTCCCCCATATGCGTAAATATTCCGCTGCCTTAGGCGCCGATGCTTCGCTGTTTAAGCGCTTAATCAAGTCGGCATAAGCTGTCCAAAATGTGCGCAGCAGCGCTTCTGCACCATTTTGCGCCAACAGCCGCTCCAACAACTTAAAGAAAACTAGATGACGCCCCTGCTGCTGGTACACGGCCTGACCGCTCGCCTGCTGTGAGGCAAAGCGGGGCATATCTTCAATACGCACCGTAGTGGCTTTAACAAAATCCTGAACGCAGAGTTCATACCCATTGGCACATAACGAGGCGGGAATGATGCCGTGCTGATCCAGATAGTCAGTACGGATTTTTAAAAAAGCCATTTCCGTCAAAACATGATGAAAATCCGCTTGTTGGGAATATGTATTGACCACCGTCCGTATTTCGGTTTCTGCCTGCGCGGGATTTTGCTGAGCCAGTCCGTAGGCTTTTTTCAAGTCTGCACAATAGGCTTGATAGAGTTTTCCCGCTTCTCCCCATTGCAGATAGTGCCCTAAGACCTGCGAACCACAGACAATCACTTTATCGACTGGTTGGATCCCGCCTATGGCGGTGGGTAACAAACAGAACTGGCTAGTGAGAATATCGTCCACCCTGGCCGCGTCTTCTCGGGTGCTTAACGCAGAGGGCGCTTGCAGCCCCTTTGGCCGTTGATCGGAATAGAGATTAACGCCCACCTTGACCAGGTGATCAATCAGGAATTTCGACGTACCTGCATCCGCCATGCCGTAATGCGGGTTGTCATGGGCGTAGACTAAAAAGACACTGGGCCATACGCTCGATAAATCCAAACTCTGAAACGTCTTCAGCGTTTCCGTAAACAACTGGTTAACCAAGTCATTCTTTTCCTCGATGCCTTCGAGTATGCGTGGCGAGAGTGCTGCATTCTGGGCAGGTTCAGCCAATGTTGATGGAATATCGGCGGAAATGGAGGAGGAGTTGACGGCGGAGGATAGCGCAGGAGTATGCAAGGTCTCGCTGGTCTGCGCGGCGATGAGAGACCGGTTCGTCAGCGCAGTTGGGGGCAGTACTGCACCAGCTGAGAAAATACTTGACTGAGGGGCTAGGCCAGGATGGCCCCACTTTTGCGCTTTTTTATAGCTTGCCTGTGCCCTATTGGGTTGCCCTAACTGCTCTAGCACTTGGCCGCGCTCAAAGTAAGTAGTGCCGATTTTATTGCGCAGCGTTTGATCGGCCAGTGTCTCAGGGGAGAGCGCCTTTTTGAAGGCACGCTTTGCTTGGGACAACGAAATTTCCGCATCGTCAAAGAAGATTGCAGCGAGATGGCGATCCTGGGTTTGTCGAGCGATATTTAAATAACCGTTAGCAAGGCCAAGCATTTGCTCTGCAGAGAGCGCGCTGCGTGATGACGAAAAGATGCTGCCCAACATATCACTTCCCCTTTGTTATTTTTTGCTAGGATCAAGTGCACTAAGAGCATGATGGGTATCGAATGATACGCGCGCTCCTTGATCAGTTGTGAATACAAATTGAACCGATTGCTCAACAATACAGCTACCCAAGGTAGTTTGACCTAACGTCGACGCATCAATAAAGTAAAAACGGCATCCTGCGTTGATATTTCAATAATTTGATTGCCGGTCTGCTTTGCAAACGCAGCAAAATCACGCTGTGCGCCGGGATCCGTCGCGAGCACTTTTAGAATCTGTCCGCTTTGCATATCGGCTAGGGCTTTTTTTGCCCGCAGAATCGGCAGTGGACAGTTCAACCCACAGGCGTCAACTTCTTTATCAAAATGTATCGAATTCTTCATGGCGTCGATCCGTTTAACTTTTATCTCGAAGATCTGAGAGCAGTCGTAATAGAGTTGAATATAAAGCGAACATAGTCATAATTGACCTTCGATCCACTCTTTTACGGTAGTCAACGCGACGGGCAAAGCCGCTGGATGTGTGCCGCCAGCTTGCGCCATATCCGCCCGTCCGCCGCCCTTTCCGCCAACCTGTTGCGCGACAAAATTAACCAACTCGCCGGCTTTAACTTTGCTATTAAGCGGTGCTGTGACACCCGCAATTAAGCTGATTTTGCTACTGCTAACACTCGCTAATACAATTGCCGCATTTTTTAATGTGTCTTTTAGTTTGTCAACGGCTTCGCGTAAGGTCTGCGCATCAGCCCCCTCAAGTTGTGCTGACAACACATATATTCCACCTACTTTGACCGCAAGCGCCGCCAGTGCGTCAAGCTGATAACCCGCCAATTTTGATTTTAATTGAGCCAACTCTTTTTCAAGGGCTTTAGCATGATCTTGCAGCTGTCCAATGCGCTGATTAAGCTCAGCGGGCTGAGCTTTTAATAAGTGAGTCGCATTAGAAATGCGTTCATCCGACTCTTGCACAAAGCGCAGCGCCTGCTCCCCAGTAATTGCCTCAATGCGTCTGATACCAGCGGCAACCCCCCCTTCAAAAACAATTTTAAAGAGGCCAATATCGCCGGTGCGAGCAACATGCGTACCGCCACATAATTCGCGTGAAAAGCCGATCTCGAGCACCCGCACTTGATCGCTATATTTTTCACCAAACAATGCGATTGCACCACTTTTCAGGGCATCGTCATAGGACATTGACTGCGCCTGTGTCGAAACATTGCGCAGAATTTCGGTATTGACGATCGTCTCAATACGTTGAATTTCAGCATGGCTCAGCGGGGCATGATGAGAAAAGTCAAAGCGCGTCTTCTCCGCATCAACCAGCGAACCCTTTTGCTGCACGTGGTTACCAAGTACATCGCGCAACGCCTTATGCAGTAAATGGGTGGCCGAATGATTACGGATCGTGTGCTGGCGGCGTTGACTATCGACGACGGCCTGCACGGTGTCACCCAATTTTAATTCGCCCCGCTCAAGCAAGCCATGGTGACCGGTAACCTCGGCCTGAATTTTTGCTGTATCCGTCACGACAAAATGCGCACCCTCAGGCTGAATTTCAGTGATTTGGGTTAATGCGCCTTGGTCGCCAGCTTGCCCGCCTGACTCTGCATAAAATGGCGTGGCGTCAAGCACCACAATCCCTCGTTGGCCCGCCTGCAAACCTTGACTTAAAACACCATCCACATAGAGTGCAGTAATCTTCGCCCCAGTCACATTGAGTTCTTGATAGCCCCTGAAAATCGTTTTAGCGCCGCTATACTCGAGCGCATTTGACAGATTGAATTTACCTGCGGCCCGGGCTTGTTCGCGCTGGCGCTTCATGGCCGCATCAAAAGCAGCTTCATCAACGCGTATATCACGCTCGCGGCATACATCGGCGGTCAAATCGAGCGGAAAACCATAGGTATCATGGAGCTTAAAAGCAATTTCACCCGAGAGCACAATTGAACCTGCCTGAGCTTTAGTGCCGGCAGTGGCTTCGAGCTCGTTTAGAGCCATTTCGAGCATACTCATGCCATTTGCGATGGTCTCAAAGAAACGCTCTTCTTCTTGGCGCAACAGATCAGTCACCCGGTCTTGGGCAGCACCGAGTTCTGGATACGCCGGCCCCATTTCAGCGACCAGATCTTGCACCAGTTTATGAAAGAAGGGTTGTACGCAACCCAGCTTATAACCATGCCGGATCGCACGTCGAATAATCCGGCGTAATACATAACCACGGCCTTCGTTACCGGCAATCACGCCATCCGTAATTAAAAATGCGCAGGCGCGAATATGGTCAGCAATCACCTTAAGCGAATGATGGCGGGTATCGGCCACGCCGGTTTCACGTGCTGCGGCATGAATCAACACCTGAAAAAGGTCGATTTCGTAATTGCTATGCACATTCTGCAAAACTGCGGCAATTCGTTCAAGCCCCATGCCTGTATCGACGCATGGTTTAGGCAGTGGCGTCAGCACACCGTGCGCATCCCGATTGAATTGCATAAAAACCAAATTCCAGATTTCAATATAGCGATCGCCATCTTCATCCGGTGAACCTGGCGGCCCGCCACAAACCTCCGGACCGTGATCATAAAAAATCTCAGAGCAAGGACCACACGGCCCCGTATCCGCCATCTGCCAAAAATTGTCAGAGGCATAGCGCGCGCCTTTGTTGTCGCCAATGCGCACAATCCGCGCGGCCGGCATACCAATGTCTTGCGCCCAAATCTCGTAAGCTTCATCGTCTTCTTGATACACCGTGACCCAAAGTTTTTCTGACGGTAATTGATAAACTTGAGTTAACAGTTGCCAGGCATAATGAATCGCATCGCGCTTGAAATAATCGCCAAATGAGAAATTGCCAAGCATTTCAAAGAAAGTGTGATGGCGAGCGGTATAGCCAACGTTCTCTAGATCGTTATGTTTACCGCCCGCGCGTAGGCTGCGCTGAGCACTGGTTGCGCGTACATAGGGACGCGCATCAGTCCCAAGAAAAACATCTTTGAACTGCACCATGCCAGAATTGGTAAACAATAATGTTGGATCGTTGGCAGGGATCAGGCTCGATGAGCGAACAATCGTATGATTTTTCGATTCAAAGAAACGTAAAAATTTCTCGCGGATTTCGACAGCTTTCATGGCGGCAAGGGCAGATACGCTATCAAGCGTAATGGGTTTTAGCAAGCTATCGATTATACGAGATAGCGTGCGCGTTGCCGATTATATTTGCCATCCTCGCCGGCTAGGCTCGAGTCAATCGTCCTCTAAACTGAAGGCCTCGGATTGATCGTTGTAAGAGAAAATTTCTGCATACCGGCCCCAGTTGATCACCGCGTCAAGCGTTTGTTCAGCAGCGCTGTCCGATAAAAAATCTTCCAATTCTTGCTCAAACCGCACGCGCGGCGCGCGGCGGCCAGGTCGCTCGTTTAATACTCGCTTGATCCAAGCCGCCAGCGGCACATTCCGCAGCAAGTGCTCGGCAAATATTTGCTTGCGTTCCTGAGTGCCGTATTCAGCAAATTTTTTGCCCGGCGGCGTGAGGAAAATATCGCCCTCGCGCACATCTGCAAAACCCAGGTGTTGCATCATCTCAGTGACAGGAAATAGGTCATCCACTTCAAGATGCAGAGTGCGCGCGATTTCCGGCAAATCAGCTTTACCCTCGTAGGGAGGGGCGGCAACCGTTTCGATTAAACCCGCCATTAAGTTAGTCGATACCTCTGGCAACCAACTACCCAACGTTAGGCCCTTACGCACGCCATCAGCATTCGAGCGCATCGTCATTTGCGCATAAATATCATCAACCAAGCGCCTAAAGGCTGGGTCAAGCCGGTTGCGTGGATGCTTAAAAGGGACAGGAACTTCAGCAATGACGCGGCCGGGATTGGATGACAGCAATAAAATGCGGTCACACATAAAGACCGCTTCTTCCACATTATGCGTGACAATCAATATCGATTTAATGGGTAAATGTTTCTCACTCCATAGGTCCAACAAATCTGTGCGCAACGTCTCGGCAGTCAATACATCAAGCGCTGAAAACGGTTCATCCATTAACAGTAAAGTTGGGTCAACCACCAGCGCCCGCGCAAAGCCAACGCGTTGCCTCATGCCACCTGACAACTCGCGCGGATAAGCGCTCTCAAAACCATCCAGGCCAATCAGATCAATCGCCGCCAGTGCACGTTGGCGCCGTTCACGCGCACCAACGCCGAGCGCTTCAAGCCCAGCCTCGACATTTTGCAGCACCGTGAGCCAAGGAAATAAGGCAAATGTCTGAAACACCATAGCAACCCCCTCGGCCGGGCCGGTTAAAGGTTTGCCGAGGTATTCAATCTCCCCACCGCTGGGCTCGATCAAGCCCGCGATAATGCGCAACAAGGTTGATTTGCCAGAGCCCGAACGGCCTAGCAAGCCAACGATTTCACCGGCTTTTAATGTAAGGCTTGCGCCATCAAGCACCAGCAGCTCTCCCTGCGTTTTTTTGAAACCGCGCCGCACGTTGGTGACGCGTAAAATTTCATCGGGGTGACTGAGGGCTGAATTGTGCATGGATCTCTATAAGTCGTACTAAATGAAGCGAAACAAAGCGACCGGCTCACACCGGCGCACCTTGAGTAGTATGTCAAATCAGCGGCGGAATAGCCACTCTCTTTTGCTACCGGTTAGCCAAGACGAAACTTATTTTCAGCATAAGCATACATTGGACGCCATAACAGCCGGTTAAATAAAGTCACAAATAACACCATGACGGTAATGCCCAAAATGATACGAGGATAATGACCCGCCGTGGTCGCTTCTGCAATATACGCCCCTAAGCCGTGGGCGACGAACTTTGTATCCCCCCATGAGACCACCTCAGACACAATACTCGCATTCCATGCGCCACCTACAGCTGCAATCGCCCCTGTAACGTAATAAGGGAAGATCCCCGGCAGCATCACTTGTCGCCACCATTGCCAGCCACGAATTCGAAAATTAGTCGCCGCTTCCTTGAAATCATTTGGAAAAGCACTCGCCCCAGCAATCACGTTAAAGAGGATATACCATTGGGTACCCAGTATGATTAGCGGAGAGAGCCAAATATCCGGGTTGAGCTGAAAACGCGCAATCGTGACCACAAACACCGGAAACAAAAGATTAGCTGGAAACGCGGCCAAAAATTGCGCCAGCGACTGAGCTTTTTCGGCTAGCGCAGGCCGCAGCCCAATCAACACACCGATAGGCACCCAAATAATAGAAGCCAGCGCAATTAACAGCACCACCCGCAAAAAAGTCGCACAACCGAGACTTAAGGCCAGCCCTAGATCGCTCCAGCCCACCTCCGTACAGACATAGTTTGACACCCGCCAGGCAAGATAGCCCGTGGTCAGCAGAACCGTGCCACTCCAGATCATATCCACGGCCTTTACTGTCAAATTGAGCCGGGGCAATTGAGCAGAAAATTTAGGCGCCACCAAAAACACTGGCGCTTTAAATACAAAACGCACCGGCAAACGCGCTATCGCCGCTAAGATCCAACCTACAGGTACGAGTAAATAACGAATCAATCGTGTGCGGCGGACCAAATCAAGCAACCAAGATTCAGGCGCCATCCCCGAGCTTGTGGTTTCAAGACGGAATTTATCGGCCCAAGCAATCAATGGACGGAAGAGGAGTTGATCATATGCCAAAATCACCGCCGTCATGGTTAAAATCACCCAGCCTACCGCCGTTAAATCACGCTGAGCGATCGCCTGCGCAAGATATGCCCCAATGCCAGGTAGGGTAATGGTGTGGTTACCCACCGTAATAGCTTCTGACGCCACCACAAAAAACCAGCCGCCTGACATTGACATCATCATGTTCCATACTAAGCCAGGCATTGAAAATGGCACTTCGAGCTTCCAGAAACGTTGCCAACCACTCAAATGAAAACTGCGCGACACTTCGTCCAGGTCACCCGGTACCGTACGCAGTGACTGATAAAAGCTAAAGGTCATATTCCATGCCTGGCTCGTAAATATGGCGAAAATAGCCGCACACTCAGCCCCGATCACGCGGGCTGGAAAAAGCGCCAAGAAAAAGGCCACCGTAAATGAGATATAGCCCAACACGGGCACTGACTGCAAAATATCGAGTATGGGTATCAGGATTTTTTGCGCCCGCCGGCTCTTGGCCGCGAGGGTGCCATAGATTAGCGTAAAGATCAGCGCCGCGACCATCGCCGCTAACATACGTAAAGTTGTGCGCAACGCATATTCCGGCAAATTCGCCGGATCAAGCGAAATCGCTTGGGTTTTTAACGTAGTGAGTGGCGCCATGGTTTGCTGAAAACCAATTGCCGCCATTGCAATCACGCAAATGATTAACGGAAAAACAACAAAATCCCAGCGATTTGGGAGCAGCCGCCATGCTGAGGCAGCAGGTATAGGTAGCTTGAGAGCAGGCAATTTCATGCACTCACCGGTTAAAATAGGTTAAACATAACGTACAAGCATCCGCAACAGCGGTATGATTTAATTTCACCCGCTTTACTCGTAAGGCAAGGAGCATGTATGAAAGGAAATTTTGTCATCGTCTGTCGCGATCAGGACGCACCTGAATTTGACGCCATTATGACGGAATATGGGGCATTCCAGACGCAACTCTCATCAACCACTTGGTACTTAAAGCTAGAGGTTGCCCCTGAACTGATTCAAGAGGAAATCTGCGAGCGTTTAGGCAAATATACGACGCATTATATTTTCGAAACGACCGCGGTCACCTACAATACCGTCGACAGCGCCGTCGCTTCAGCGTTAAATACGCTCTTTGTTGAGTGAGTAACACGCTTAAAAATAGACAAAACGGCCCGGTCAAACTGCCGTGATAGGGGGATTCACCGGTTTCGTTTACAGTATGCGACGCGCATGTCATCGCAAGTGTTCATGCTACGCTAAAATGCTGGCTTTTAACTAGAGATAACGATTATGAAAAGGCTTGCTATTTATCTAGCACTTGCGCTTGCCGCTGCTAGTGTAAGCGCGAAGGACTGGAAAGTCATTCGTTTCGGCGTCGACCCAAGCTATCCGCCTTTCGAGTATAAAGACGCTAATGGGCAAATGCAGGGCCTCGATATAGATATTGGCGAAGCACTCTGCGCTAAGCTGCAAGCAAAGTGCATCTGGGTCGAGCAGGATTTCGACAGCATCATTCCGGCGTTAAAAGCGCGCAAATTCGATGCCATTTTGTCATCTATGGCGGTCACTGCACCCCGCAAAAAGCAAATCGATTTTTCCAATAAATTATTCAATGCCCCTGCGCGCATGGTAGCATTGGCCGATGCAAAACTAACGCCAGATGCCAGTGCGCTACACGGCAAACGTATTGGTGTGCAACAAGGCACCACGGCGGAAATTTATGCAAAGCGACACTGGGTACCCAGAGGGGTCAAGGTCATCGCCTATCCAAACCAAGATCTGGTTTATGCCGATCTTCGGTCCGGGCGACTTGATGCCTCACTACAAGATGAAATACAAGCCAATGTTGGCTTTCTAAAAACCCAGAGTGGCCAAGGTTTTGCCTTTGCCGGACCGGCGATAAAGGACCCCGAAACAATCAGCCAGGGCATTGCAATTGGCCTACGTAAAGGGGATACGGATCTGCAGGAGCAGCTCAATCAAGCACTTGCTGAGTTCCAGAAAAACGGTACCTATCAAGCATTAATCGAAAAATATTTCAGCTTTAATAGCTCTCACGATTAGACCATTTTTTCTTTTTAATTTTTTTAAATACTCATGTTTTTACAGGGATACGGCCCATTAATTGTGCAGGGTACATGGCAAACCATTCAGCTCGCACTGCTGTCGCTGGCGGTCTCATTTATGCTTGGGTTAGCCGGCGCCAGCGCCAAGCTCTCGAAAAACCGAATGGCCTCGGTGCTCGCTACCGCCTATACTACGTTGATTCGTAGCGTACCGGATTTGGTGCTGATGCTGCTGATTTTTTATAGCATGCAAATCTGGCTCAATAATTTAACCGACTTCATTGGCTTCGAGCCGCTGGAGATTGATCCTTTCACGGCTGGCGTGCTGACCCTCGGCTTTATCTATGGCGCCTATTTCACAGAAACTTTTCGGGGTGCTTTTCAAGCGGTCCCGCGTGGCCAGCTTGAAGCCGGTGCGGCGTATGGCATGACACGATGGCAGATATTTCGACGCATCCTGTTTGCGCAAATGATGCGTTTTGCGTTACCCGGGATTGGCAATAACTGGCAAGTGTTATTAAAAGCCACTGCACTGGTCTCGATCATTGGCCTCTCAGACCTTGTCAAGGCGGCACAAGACGCGGGCAAGGGCACGCATAACGTATTTTTCTTTGTACTCGTAGCCGGCCTGATCTACCTTGCCCTCACCGCGCTTTCCAGTCTCGTGCTGTGCGGTTTAGAGCGCCGTTATTTGATCGGGGTTCGTAAGGTCGCGCTATGATCGAATTCCTGCACGATTACTGGCAAGCCTATCTTTTCACGGACGGCTATCAATATACCGGTTTAGTGATCACGTTATGGCTATTAGTGGTATCGATCGCTTTCGGCTTCTGCCTAGCGATCCCGCTGGCCGTAGCGCGGGTGTCGAGTCATCGTCTTATTTCAGCGCCGGTTCGGCTCTATACCTATCTATTTCGCGGCACCCCACTGTATGTTCAGTTGTTGTTTTTTTATACTGGCGTCTACACTCTTAATGTTGTCCAGACAACCCCTCTGCTACGCGATTTTTTCCGTGATGGGATGAATTGCACTCTACTCACCTTCGCCTTAAATACGTGTGCCTACACCACGGAGATTTTTGCCGGGGCAATCAAAGCCAGCTCGCCTCACGAAATCGAGGCAGCTCGCGCCTATGGCATGACAAAATTCACGCTGTATCGACGCATTATTTTGCCCTCAGCACTGAGACGGGCGTTGCCAGCTTATAGCAATGAAGTGATTTTAATGCTGCATGCGACAACCATCGCTTTTACCGCGGCGGTACCGGACATCTTAAAAATCGCACGTGACGCAAACTCTGCTAGCTATCTGACTTTTCAGGCGTTTAGTTTTGCGGCATTGCTTTATTTATGTATTTCGTTTGCGCTAGTTTGGCTCTTCAGGCGCGCAGAGCGGCGCTGGCTCGCTTATTTATAAAACCACACGAGCTACCTATACACCTTTTTTACCTATACACCTTTCATGGATTCATCTCACTATAAATTAGTCGTTACCGATTTGTATAAAAAATACGGCGAGCAGGAAGTCCTTAAAGGTGTATCGCTGCGGGCCAAGGCGGGCGATGTCATCAGCATCATCGGCTCGTCCGGCTCGGGCAAAAGCACGCTCTTGCGTTGCATCAATTTTCTTGAGCAACCCAACGCTGGACGCATCATTATTGATGGCGAGGAAGTGCGCACGATTGCCAATAAACAAGGCCAGATGCGCGTCGCCGACCACACCTTATTGCAACGCCTGCGCACGCGGCTTGCAATGGTCTTTCAACATTTCAATTTATGGGCGCATTTAACTGTACTAGAAAATGTCACCGAAGCACCGGTGCATGTACTCGGCCTATCGCGCGCGCAAGCGCAAGAACGCGCCCGTCTCTATTTAGACAAGGTCGGGCTCGGACGCGACATTGAAAAGAAATATCCATCACATTTATCAGGCGGGCAACAACAACGGGTCGCGATTGCCCGCGCCCTCGCCATGCACCCCGATGTTCTGTTATTTGATGAACCCACTTCCGCCCTTGATCCAGAACTTGTAGGTGACGTGCTCAAAGTCATGCAAACTTTGGCTAACGAAGGCCGTACAATGATCGTTGTGACCCATGAAATGGGGTTCGCGCGCAATTTATCAAACCATGTAATTTTCCTGCATCGAGGACGGATTGAGGAAGAAGGGCATCCTGATGAACTATTTTTGCACCCCAAAAGCGAACGCTTAGAACAATTCCTTGCGGGCAGTCTTAAGTGATTGCAACTCGCCCATTTTTAACCTTGATTGTCTCCTAGGCGCTCTTTTTTCCGAGAAATTACCCATGTCCCGTAATCATGACCTATTCGCCCGAGCTCAAAAAACCATCCCCGGCGGCGTTAACTCTCCCGTCCGGGCATTTTGCTCGGTGGGGGGGACGCCTTGTTTTATCGAACGCGCCTTAGGACCCTACTTTTGGGATGCCGATGGTAAGCGTTACATTGATTACATCGGCTCATGGGGCCCCATGATTCTCGGCCATTTAGATCCACAGGTGCTAGCTGCCGTCCAAACCGCGCTCACCCGCGGCTTTAGCTTTGGGACCCCAACCGAGGCTGAGATTGAGATGGCCGAAGAGATTTGTAAGCTGGTGCCGTCAATCGAGCAGGTACGGCTGGTCTCTAGTGGCACCGAAGCGACGATGAGCGCGCTGCGGCTCGCGCGAGGTTTCACCGGACGTCATCGCATTATTAAATTTGCAGGGTGTTATCACGGTCATGCAGACAGCTTGCTAATCAAAGCAGGCTCTGGGCTTTTAAGCTTTGGGCAACCGACCTCGGCGGGCGTGCCTGAGGCGATTGCTCAGCATACCACGGTGCTTGAATATAACAATCTGGCGCCACTCAGTGAAACCTTTGCATCAATCGGCGAAGAAATTGCAGCCGTCATCGTTGAGCCAATCGCCGGCAACATGAATTTGGTGCGCGGCACGCCTGAATTCCTTCGGATGCTGCGCGAGCTATGCACTCAGCATGGCGCACTCCTAATTTTTGATGAAGTCATGAGCGGCTTCCGCGTGGCTCTAGGGGGCGCGCAAGCACTCTACGACATTACACCGGATTTAAGCTGTCTAGGCAAAATCATTGGAGGTGGCATGCCCGCTGCTGCATTTGGCGGGCGGCGCGATATCATGGCGCATTTAGCGCCCCTTGGCGCCGTCTATCAAGCGGGCACGCTGGCCGGCAACCCACTGGCGGTTGCCGCCGGACTGGCTACCTTGAAACGCCTGCAAGCGCCTAATTTTTATGCCCAGCTAGAAGCTCGCACAGCGCGCCTGACAGCAGGCCTGACGCAAGCAGCCCACGAAGCCGGCATGACTTTCTCAACAGATCATGTAGGGGGGATGTTTGGCTTATACTTTGCGGCTCACCGGCCGACTTGTCTGGCCGAAGTCAGCCATAGCAACCTCGACAATTTCAAGCCTTTTTTCCATCATATGCTCGCCGCCGGTGTCTACTTTGCCCCATCCGCTTATGAGGCAGGGTTTGTGTCAATCACCCATGATGATACGGTGATTGATGCAACGCTTGCAGCTGCGCGCATGACATTCTCAGCATTGCAGCGTTAGCCTTGAGGTTTGCTTAGTTCATGTTTTCTAGCGCCGACTCGATTTATATGCGACGTGCCCTGACCCTTGCTGCACGGGGTCTGTACACCACCACGCCCAACCCACGCGTTGGCTGCGTACTGGTTAAAAACAGTACGGTGATTGGCGAAGGGTTTACCCAACCCGCGGGCGGCGCCCATGCGGAAATCCAGGCACTACAAGATGCGCGCACGCGCGGGCATGACCCAGCCGGCGCTACCGCTTATGTTTCACTTGAACCATGCAGCCATTTCGGCCGCACCCCACCTTGTGCAAAGGCATTAATTGACGCACAAATCACGCAAGTCATTAGCGCCATGGAAGATCCCAACCCACAAGTCTGCGGCCAAGGCTTCGCTTTACTGCGTGCCGCCCAGATCGATGTGCGTTGCGGTTTACTCGCGCCAGAAGCCTTTGAGCTCAATCTCGGCTTTATCTCACGCATGACGCGTCGCCGCCCCTGGGTGCGAGCTAAAATTGCCGCCAGTTTAGACGGCCGGACCGCCTTGCCAAGCGGAGAAAGCCAATGGATCACCAGCGCCGAAGCACGCGCTGATAGCCATACCTGGCGCGCTCGTGCCTGCGCCATCTTGACGGGCATTGGGACCGTGCGCGCGGATAATCCGCAACTCACCGTGCGCGGGGTGGATACGCCACGGCAACCGCTCCGGGTGCTGGTCGATAGTCAGTTGGAGGTGCCGCTCAACGCGCATTTATTAAATGGCCATGCTCCCCTACTGATTATCTGTGCTGCAATCGGCGCTCAGCATAGGCAAAAGATCAATGAATTGCGCGCCCGCGGCGCCGAAGTCATCTCGCTTGCCAGCCATGTCTCCCATCAAGTTGATTTACCTGCGCTGCTGCGCTTGCTTGGCGAACGCGGCATCAATGAATTACACGTTGAAGCAGGTCACGGCTTAAATGGTGCGCTGCTCCAACAGCATTGCCTTGATGAACTGCTCGTCTATTTAGCGCCCAGCTTATTATGCGATGCGATGGGCATGTTCAAACTTGCTGCGCCCGCAACGCTAGCACAACGCGTCACGCTTTCATTTCAAGCCGTTGAACGGATTGGCAACGAACTACGCATCCTGGCACGCGTTGGCACACTCGGCAGTACCATGGCGCTTGATTCCGCCCCTGGTACACCTTAGTTTTTTCACTTCACCAAAAAAGTTAATCCGATGTTTACAGGAATAGTCGCTGCAATTGGTCACATTGAAACCGTCAACTCGCTTGGTGACAGTGCCGCTGGCATGCGGCTTACCATTCATGCCGCGGCCCTCGGCCTTGACGATGTCCAGCTAGGCGATAGCATCTCGATGCAAGGAGCATGCATGACGGTGATCGCAAAAGAGAAGCAAAATGGGCGCGAGTATTTCAGTGTTGACGTCTCACGCGAAAGTCTAACGTGTACTGTGGGGCTCGATGCACCAGGTGCGGTTAATCTCGAAAAAGCACTCCGCGCCCATGATCGTCTGGGCGGCCATTTGGTGGCTGGCCACATCGATGGGTTGGGTACCGTTACGCACTTCGCGCCGGCTGGCGAATCCTATGAACTGCAGATACTGGCGCCTCACACGATAGGCCGTTACCTGGCCTACAAAGGTTCGATAACAGTCAATGGCGTAAGCTTAACGGTTAACCGTGTCGCTGACCACGTTGACGGCTGCGAATTTTCAGTTAATCTGATTGCGCATACGCTTGAAGTCACCACTCTAAAACAGCTTAAAGTTGGCGCGCGCGTCAATCTTGAGGTCGATTTAATCGCGCGTTATGTTGAGCGTATTTTGAATCTCTCAAAATAAGTTAAAAACACCACTAGAGCCAACAGCAATATCCCTTTTGACACCAATAGCGTAAGATTCATATTTTACGCTCGCCGACCCATCGCCATGTCTATTGCCTCTACCCAAGAAATTATCGCTGAGCTCAAAGCCGGCCGCATGGTTATTCTGGTTGACGAGGAAGATCGCGAGAATGAAGGCGACTTAATGTTCGCCGCAGATTTTGTCAGCCCAGAGGCAATTAATTTTATGGTCCGCTTCGCACGCGGCCTAGTTTGTCTAACGCTCACGCAAGAACATTGTCAGCGCCTCAATTTGCCGCTGATGACACACAATAACGGGACGCAATATAATACAGCTTTCACCGTTAGCATCGAAGCAGCTCAGGGCGTTAGCACCGGCATTTCCCCGGCAGACCGCGCACGTACAATACAAGCTGCCGTGGCGCGAGATGCGCGGGCGGCAGATATCGTACAGCCCGGTCATATTTTCCCGGTCACGGCACAGCCTGGCGGAGTGCTCGTGCGTGCCGGCCATACTGAAGCCGGCTGCGACTTAACACGGCTAGCGGGCCTTACGCCCGCTGCTGTGATTTGTGAAATCATCAACGATGATGGCACGATGGCGCGTTTGCCCGATCTGCTTGAGTTTGCGGCAAAACACTCCTTTAAAATCGGCACCATTGCAGATTTGATTGAATACCGCAGCCTCACTGAATCGATTATTGAACGTGTCGCCGAACGTACCATGCAGACGCCATACGGGCCATTCCACGCCGTAATTTATCGAGACAAATCCAACGGCGCCCCTCATATTGCACTTGTGCATGGCACGCCACAGCCAGCTTGCACGACCCTCGTGCGCGTCCATGAACCGATGTCGGTGTTGGATTTGCTTGAAACTGACACAGCCACGCACTCCTGGACTTTGCACTCTGCTTTACAGGAAATTGCGTCAAGTGAATGCGGCGTGATTGTTCTAATGAACTGTAGTGACTCAAAAGAATATTTATTTAATGCGTTTGAGGCTTATAATCAGCCAGAAAAAGCCGCGCAGCTTAAACATCGCCCGGCGGACTTCAAAACCTACGGCATTGGCGCGCAAATCTTACGTGATTTGGATGTCGGTAAAATGCATGTATTGTCTAGTCCACGTAAACTTCATGCGATGTCTTGCTACGGCTTAGAAGTGACTGGTTTTGTACCCATGCCAGGTGCCGCGGCACAATAAACAGTACTCGTCTATCGATGCGCTTTGCGTTCCTTATAACCCCCATCTTTATAGGCCAAAATTATGGAAATCGACCAATATCAACCTGACCTTGACGGTAGTGACCTTGCTATTGGCATCGTGCAATCGCGTTTTAACGAAGCGGTTGGCAATAGTTTAGCGGATGCCTGCCTTGAAGAGCTTGAGCGGCTTGGCGTAGACAGCGAAAATGTGCTGTGCATTACTGTTCCCGGCGCGCTTGAAATCCCATTTGCCCTACAAAAACTCGCCATGTGCGCGCAATTTGACGCATTGATTGCACTTGGCGCGGTGGTGCGCGGCGAAACCTATCATTTTGAAATCGTTTCAAATCAGAGCAGTGTAGGCATTCAACAAGTCGCCCTTGAGTTCGACGTGCCAATTGCGAATGGCGTGCTCACCACAGATACTGACGAACAAGCGACTGCGCGCATGACAGAAAAAGGCCGCGATGTGGCGCGCGTGGCTGTCGAAATGGCAAATTTATCCACGGCTCTTGATCTTTCTTTAATGCTAGATGAGGACGATGAGGATGACGAGGATGAAGATGAGGAAAATTTCTAATGAAAAGTGCCCGTCGCCGTTCGCGCGAATTTGCCGTACAGAGCCTATACCAGTGGCTACTCACCAAAACCGAGGCCTCCGCAATCTGTGCTCACTTGCAGTCTGCGCCGGGGTTTAATAAAGCCGACCGGGAGCATTTTGACGCCTTAGTACAAGGCGTCACCGGCGGCGCTGGCGCGCTCGACGCGCAATTAGCACCTTGCCTCGATCGACCAACCCAGGAATTATCCCCGATCGAGCACGCTGTATTGCTGATTGGTGCGTATGAACTCACCCATCATATTGAGATTCCGTATCGCGTAGTGATTAACGAAGCCGTTGAAATCACGAAAACATTTGGCGGTACGGATGGGTATAAATATGTCAACGGTGTGCTCGATCGGCTAGCGGCACAGCTACGCGCAACTGAAATAGAACACGCGTCTCGCTAACCACTCATTTAAACGGTTCACTCGGTAAAATTAACCTGAGTTCGGGTTAAGGAAGTGCGGAGATAAGAGCAAAAAATGTGGGAGAAAATGAGGCGGGTGCTAAGTATTTCGAAGAGAATGTAAGTCTTGCAAACCGAACTCTCTAAGAAAGGCCAGAGCACCCATGGATCATATTACCGAACTTTATTGTCTGATGGACGATTTTTGCAAAGAATTTGAGCCAGAGCTCAACAAAAAGTTGTTGTCTAGCGGAAAACGCAAACGCTTGCGTGCTACAAACCTATCCTTAGCAGAATTGATGACGCTAGTCGTGCTTTTTCATCAGATTCGCTATCGACAATTCAAATCATTTTATCTGAATCATGTATGCCAGCATCTGCGCTCAGAGTTCCCGAGGTTACCCTCATACAATCGTTGCATTGAACTATTACCGCGCTGCAACCTTGCACTAGCTGCTCTGTTTGAAACCCTCAAAGGCCAATGCACAGGGATCTCTATTGTGGATTCCACGCCTATTGCAGTCTGTGACAATCTACGTATTAGCCGTCACCGTGTATTTGATGACTTAGCCGCTCGAGGTAAAAGTTCCACAGGGTGGTTCTTTGGCTTCAAGCTGCATGCAGTGATTAATCACCAAGGTGAACTGCTTGGGCTGAGGTTAACGCCGGGTAATATCGATGACCGTAAGCCCGTACCTGATCTCGTGCACTCGTTGTTTGGCAAGCTTTATGCCGACAAAGGCTATATCTCAGGGAAACTGGCACAATCCTTGAGGGATCTTGGCGTTGAGCTTGTTACCAAGGTTCGACGCAACATGAAGCCTATTGTTCATTCCCCTTTTGATCAGGCTTTATTGCGCCTACGGTCGCTTGTTGAAACCGTCTTCGATGAATTGAAAAACCTATGCCAGGTCGAGCATACTCGCCATCGCTCTCCTATTAACTTTGCTGTTAATCTACTCAGCGGAATCATCGCTTATTGCCTTATGCCCAATAAGCCTAAATTGCCTTTGCAGCGCTTCTACCAGGAATCGCTTAACCCGAACTGACGTTAAAATTAGGCATTTCACTGTCATACACCCAACTCAGAAGGCTCCTGCCGGCCATCTATTTTTTGAGTATTTTCACCCAGTTCAAGTGGAACCGTTCTTGCAGCTGGAATAATAACGATTTTAGGTGTCTGGGGCGCCGCTATTGTAACGACTTTCTTTTTCGACTTCTTAGGCGCTGCATAAGCCGTGGCTACAAGCGGCTTTTTCGGACGCGACAGGACGGTGCCGCGCGGAGTTTTATTATAAGCTTGGATCACTGCGCGGCTAGGCTTTTGCGGAAGATAAATTGAGACATCACGCCCCTGCGCAACCTCACGTAAACGCCCGCGTTCTGCCTGTACTTTAGCGCCATAAATACCATCATATTTTGAAATAGCGCCAACGTATAGACGCAATCCTTGCGCAAGTGACCCCCCTCTTACGATACAGTCCTTTAGAATCAAGGCGCCCACCTTAAGGTTAGCAAGCGGATCGAAGGCCGCGGCAACCCCACCAAAATGGTCGAATTTGTCCGCATGCAGCCTGGACATAACCTGCATTAATCCTTGCGCACCCACGCCACTTTCTGCATACGGATTAAATCTGGATTCAATGGCGATTACCGATAGCAGCAACAACGGATCAAGGCCAAATTCTCGACCTATAGTAAACGCCTCTTTGACAAGCTGATTGAGTGGTTCACGCGCGACCCGGTAACGACGCGCAAGATAATCCACCACCAACATCCGTTCTTGGGGCGAAGCTAAGATTTGATCATCACGCGCATCTGCCGCAACCCGAGCGGAGGTAATCTTGCGCACGCGTGCTTCAAATGCAGAAAGCCTCGGCCTAGCCAGTTTCTCAAACCCTCCTGGCGCATCCCCAGCAGCAGCATTAAAATGGACCGCGGCGGAGACCAGCGCAGGCTGCATCGGCGGCGCGCTTTTAGGGGATACGTCAAACACAGGCGCGAGCCGCGTCATGAACGCCTGCCGCAATGCCGGCGACAACCAGCATAGTATTACGCCAGCAATGACCACCAGCCCCACTATATGAGCAAAATAACGGCTCATTTGGGTACTGTGATGCAAAGCGCTGCGCATAGCCGGCGCGGACGCAAAGTTTAGGGCCCCTCGCCCCGCCAAGCGATAAAATAGACCCCGCAGCAGGCGAGCCGCATTAAAGCTATACACACCTAGGTGAGAACCCACGCCCCGCCAAATATAACAAAAACCTTCATAGCATACTCGTAGCCGCCTAATGAAGGCGGCGATGAACAAAGCGCTTGGCGTTTGTTGATTAGAGTGAGGGGGTAAATGAGCATTCATGCCGGAAATTTTAGCAGGCTTTTATGGCCAGTCAATCCTATACATAAGGCAAATAATTACTTTTAGTAATAAACAAGACATTTTTTGATGCGCTACGTGCGTTTTTCCGGTTCTGATGCCGCTCGACCTGCTGTCTTTTTTCTTCCACAATAAGCCTACGCATTTTTCAGTGACTCATCGAATACATCGGGCTAGGCCAGGTAAAATGGCGAAATGAAATATAAAGATCTACGCGATTTTACCCACCAGCTCGAAACACTTGGCGAGCTACGCCGCGTGAGCGCACCGGTTTCCCCCATCCTTGAAATGACTGCGCTGTGCGATCGTGTACTACGCGCAGGCGGTCCTGCGCTATTATTTGAACAACCAACCGGCCATTCAATGCCGGTGCTCGGTAATCTGTTCGGCACAACGCGGCGCATTGCCCTCGGCATGGGTGTCGATAGCACTCAGTCAGAAACCGATTCGCTGGCTTCGCTGCGCGATATCGGGCGTCTATTATGTGAACTGAAAGAACCCACCCCGCCGCAACGACTTAAAGACGCCGGTAATCTGCTAACGCTGGTCAAAGCGGTCTGGGATATGGCGCCCAAAACCATCAGTTCGCCCCCCTGCCAAGAAATTGTCTGGGAAGGCAATGATGTTGATCTTGCCCGGCTGCCGATCCAGACCTGCTGGCCAGACGATGCTGGCCCACTAATTACGTGGGGGCTCACCGTCACGCGAGGGCCTCACAAAACCCGCCAAAATCTTGGCATATACCGACAGCAAGTGATTGGACGCAACCAAGTCATCATGCGTTGGCTTGCGCATCGTGGCGGGGCGCTTGATTTTCGAGAATTTGCCCTGGCTTTTCCTGGTCAGCCTTATCCTGTTGCTGTCGCGCTGGGCGCTGATCCAGCTACCCTGCTGGGCGCTGTGACGCCGGTGCCAGATTCTCTATCTGAGTACCAGTTTGCTGGCTTGCTGCGTGGGGGGCGTACCGAACTCGCCAAATGTATCACGCCTGGCTTAAGCGCATTACGCGTACCGGCTCGCGCCGAGATTGTACTAGAAGGCTTTATCTACCCCAAAGCTGATGCGACCTTGCCAGGCCCGGCAAGCTACGAGCACGCACTCGAAGGCCCCTTTGGCGACCATACAGGCTACTACAATGAACAAGCCTTATTTCCGGTGCTCACGATCGAACGCATCAGCATGCGACGTAATGCGCTTTACCATTCCACCTATACCGGCAAACCGCCGGACGAACCCGCTATATTAGGCGTCGCACTTAATGAAGTGCTGGTCCCCCTGCTGCAAAAACAATTTACCGAAATTACTGATTTCTACCTGCCGCCAGAAGGATGCAGCTACCGCATGGCGCTTGTGCAAATCAAAAAAAGCTACCCTGGCCATGCTCGGCGGGTCATGTTTGGTGTCTGGGGCTTTCTACGGCAATTCATGTACACGAAATTCATTGTTGTCGTAGACGATGACGTCAATCTTCGCGATTGGAAAGAAGTCATTTGGGCCATTACCACACGAGTTGATCCAAGCCGCGATACACTACTCGTTGATCAGACACCGATTGACTATCTTGACTTCGCATCGCCAACCGCGGGGCTTGGCTCAAAGATGGGGCTTGATGCCACTCATAAATGGCCAGGTGAGACTCAGCGTGAATGGGGGCGGCCCATCACCATGGATCAAGAGGTCACCCGCCGGATTGATGCCCTATACGAAGAGTTGGCGCTGGCAGCTCATTTCAAGGCATAACAGTGCAGGGGCATAACAGTGCAGGGGCAAAACCATGACCGCAGCTTAGTCTGCTCACATTACTCAAGCAATAGCGTCCTCTAATTAACGTTATCTTTTTCGCTCACCTTTTTCCGTGGCCCATTTTAAAACCCTTGTCGATTCGATCGAAGACCTACTACCGCAAACCCAGTGCACCAAATGCGGCTATGCAGGCTGCCGCCCTTATGCGGAAGCCATTGCACAAGGCGCGGCAAATTACAATCAATGTCCGCCCGGTGGCTTAGAAGGCGTGCAGCGACTTGCCTCATTATTAGGCAAGCCGGTGATTGCGTTAAATCCAGCCAACGGCGCCGAACGACCTCGCCCGTTGGCCATCATTGATGAAAACCTGTGTATCGGCTGCACGCTCTGCATCCAGGCTTGCCCTGTCGATGCCATTATTGGGGCCCCCAAACAAATGCATACGGTGGTGGCTTCGCGATGTACTGGCTGCGACCTATGCGTTGCCCCTTGCCCAGTTGATTGCATTGCCATGGAGCCGATCACAGGAACCGCCACCGGCTGGCGCGCGTGGCCGCAGAAAGCCGCCGATGCAGCACGCACACACCATCAGTTACGGCAAGCTCGAAAAGCGCGTGAACAGGCCCAGACCGCAACGCGAATCAGCGCCCGCCAGGCTGCCGCTGATTTAGCCGGTCAACCAGCACAGGCAGGATCTGTGCCAAGCGCGGACAAGGCCACAGATTCTGCTGCCAAGAAACGCGCTATCATCCAAGCCGCGCTTGAGCGCGCGCGCCAAAAAAAGGCAACATTGGCCGGCCAAGAAACGAGTCCAAAGAATACCGAGCCTGCTACACCTGCCCTACCCCAAGAGACATCAGATAACCATCAAAAAAATCGGTGAATTTATGAATCTGACCAAACGCCGGGCAATCTATGAGACGCTGCAAAGTCTGAACCCGCACCCGACGACTGAGCTTGAATATAAAACACCGTTTGAACTATTGATTGCAGTGATGCTCTCGGCACAAGCCACGGATGTCTCTGTCAATAAAGCGACCCGCCATTTGTTTAAGGTTGCCAATACACCACAAACCTTACTGGAACTTGGCGAAGCAGGTGTGATCGACTATATAAAGACCATCGGTCTTTTTCGTACCAAAGCAAAAAACCTCATCACAACTTGTAAAATGCTGCTTGAACATTATGCTGGCACGGTTCCCGCCGAACGGGATGCGCTTGAATCGCTGCCTGGCGTTGGTCGAAAAACGGCAAATGTGGTTTTAAATACGGCTTTTGGCCAGCCAACGATTGCGGTTGATACGCATATTTTCCGAGTGGCAAACCGTACGGGCTTAGCACCAGGCAAAGATGTGCGGGTCGTTGAAGCGGCGCTCGAGAAATATACACCTAAAGAGTTTCGGCACGATGCTCATCATTGGTTGATCTTGCACGGCCGTTATGTCTGCAAAGCCCGTCGCCCCGAATGTTGGCATTGCGTGATTGAACCCCTATGCGAGTTTAAAGCTAAAACCTCCGCACCGGATCTAGGACTTAAGACCCCAACTCGGCAACCTCGAGTAAAGTTAAATTTAGTCACCAAGAGTCGCCATTGATTTCCATAACAGAGTAAAACAGGCCAATGTTTAATCCGAGTCAACAAGAAGTCCGCCAATTTTTTTGCGAAACTTGGCGCAAGCAGCAGGCGGGCGCTATCCTTACGCCTCTCGAAAATATCGCCGCAAGCTGGATTAGCGAGCATCCAGAGTATCATAAACTGCTCTCGACTCCTGACGCACCAAAACAAGTGTATCTGCCAGAGCAAGGCCAAACCAATCCATTTTTGCATTTATCGATGCACCTCGCCATCAGCGAACAGGTATCGATCAACCAGCCCCCAGGTATTCGCGCAGCGCATGAGCGGCTTGCCGCCAAATTGGGGACAAGCCATGCAGCTCACCATATGATTATGGAATGCCTCGGTGAAACATTATGGCAAGCCCAACGTAACCAGACGCCGCTAGATTCGGCCGCCTATCTTGCATGTATTAAACAGCGAGCCTCATAAAAACCCTTGCCCCTCTTGCACAATACCGGATCTCCCATGCCTGTTCCTCGCTTCTTTGTATCCATGCCACTTGTCGCTGGCGAATCAATCACCTTGCCAAACGATGTCGCTCTGCATATGCGGGTCTTACGCTTAACCGCAGGCGACCCAATTATTTTATTCAACGGCATGGGCGGCGAATTTAACGCCACGGTGTTGACTATCGACAAAAAACAGCTACTCGCGCAAGTAGTGGCCCACGACAGCTGCGCTCTGCGTAATACAGAGCCACCCTATCAGCTAACGCTCGCGCAAGGGATTGCAAGTGGCGACAAAATGGATTGGCTGATTGAAAAAGCGGTTGAATTGGGCGTGCACCGAATCGTGCCCATCACCACTTCAAAAAGTGTGGTGCGGCTAGCTGGCGAACGAGCCGTGCGTCGTCATCACCACTGGCAAGCCTTAGTGCGCGCCGCCTGCGAGCAATGCGGCCGCAACCAACTGCCGGTCGTTGATGCGCCGATTGATTTCAGCACCTGGCTCAGCACATTGCCCCAAACCGCGCCAGCCAATCATTCAACCCGATTTATGCTGTCACCGCGCGCCACGCGCGGCTTTCAGACGCTGCCCGTCACGCCTCCTGCCGAACCCGTGATTCTCCTTATCGGTCCTGAAGGCGGCCTGACTGCAGCGGAAGAACAGGCAGCCGCCGCCTATGATTTTTTTGAGCTCTCTCTAGGGCCTCGTGTCCTACGAACCGAAACCGCCGGCATTGCCGCACTGGCTGGCTTAGCTATACGCTGGGGCGGCTGATGATAAAGCAAATGAGAAAAAGACCCGATAATCAACACCGCATTTAGCCCAAAACTCTGTCGCTTCGCGAAATACATCAAGCAGCGTTTCACGCGCTTCTTTGTCAAATTTTTGCGTCGCGGGTAGGCCTTCGAGCACAATCACAAAGCCCGGTTGCGGCCCAGCTTTATAAATTAATTCCGTCAAATTGTCATACAGCGCGTCATAATTTTTACCCTCTTGCCTCGGCAGCAAAAATGAGGTGGTGATCGTACTCAGCACCTCTGCTTTGGTTTGAGCATGCGCACAGGACGCGTACAAAAAATGCTGGCCAAGCCGCCCTGCTTCGCGCGCTAGCTCAAGCACCCGGAATGCGCGAATTGACTGCACAATGTTAGGGCGCACATTCTTAAAAAGGCTCATATTGACCTTATCAGACAGGGGTTCGCTACAAGCGACACCCTTGCTGCTCGACAAAATATATTGAAAGGGGTTAGCGTCGCGCCTGGACAAGCCGCTCACGGCATGCGTGCCGTGCGCCATAAAATTGTCGCTCATACCATTGATTCCATTATGCGCTGAATATCGATTTCATCCTTATGCGGTGAATTGTTGCCAATTCATGCGCATCAAGCGCTGAAAAACAGGTGTATCAGATTGCTCTTTAGCGCCGTCGGCATTGCATCGAGCAAGCTTTCACCTTTGATATCCTCTTCTTCCTACAGGAAAAAGAGTTTTACCTTACGGCGTTCAGACTCTTCGCAAAAACAGATGAAATGTAATTCCAATTACCGTTAAAAGTATAAGAGTAACGTTATTGGCAGCTGGAATCAATATCAACCCATTTCACGGCTAGCTGCGACCACGTCGGCCACGACCAGCGCCGCCATATTAATAATGCGCCGCACCGTAGCCGACTCAGTTAAAATATGAACTGGCCGGGCTGCGCCGAGCAAAATGGGACCAATCGCAATATTGTTACCCGCGGTGGTTTTGAGCAGGTTGTATGAAATATTGGCGGCGTCGATATTAGGCAGCACCAATAAATTTGCCTCGCCTTTAAAAGTCGAATCTGGCAAAATTTCTCGGCGTAAACGCTCATCGAGCGCGCAATCGCCATGCATCTCACCATCCACATCAAGCCCGGGAGCGCGTGCTTGCAAAATTGCCAATACTTCACGCATTTTCTGAGCAGAAGGCGCATTACTTGAACCAAAATTAGAGTGCGAAAGCAGAGCAATCTTAGGTTCAATGCCAAAACGGGAGACTTCTTCTGCCGCCATGAGGGTAATTTCTGCCAACTCGCTAGGCGTTGGATCAACATTAACGTGTGTATCCACTAAGAAAATTTGCCGGCCGGGCAAGATTAAACCGTTCATTGCCGCATATACGGAACACTCTGGGCGTTTGCCGATGATTTGATCAATGAAATGCAAATGACGATGAGTGGTGCTAATCGTGCCGCAAATCATACCGTCGGCTTCGCCTTTATGCACCAGCATGGCGCCAATTAATGTCGTACGCCGGCGCATTTCAACTTTTGCCAGCTGCTCGGTAATGCCCTTGCGCGCCATCTTTTTATAATACGTCTGCCAGTAATCACGATAACGTTCGTCATATTCCGGATTCACAATCCTGCAATCAAGCCCCGGAACTAAGCGCAACCCATAGCGCGCAATCCGTTGCTCAATGACGGCTGGGCGGCCAACTAAAATAGGATAGGCAATTTTTTCGTCGACAATGATTTGCACCGCACGCAGAATACGCTCTTCTTCGCCCTCGCAAAATACAATACGTTTTTTGTCGGCCGCCGTACTACGAGCAACCGCAAAGATCGGCTTCATAATCGTGCCGCTATGGTATACAAATTGCTGCAGATGCTGCTGATAAGCATCCATATCCTCGATCGGCCGGGTGGCCACGCCCGCGGCCATTGCCGCCCGGGCTACAGCGGGGGCAATTTTTACAATTAAGCGCGGATCAAACGGCTTTGGAATCAGGTATTGCGCTCCAAATGATAAGTCTTGAATCCCATAAGCGCTGGTCACGATATCGCTTTGTTCTTGCCGAGCGAGCTCAGCCAGCGCATCGACTGCAGCAATTTCCATTTCACGAGTGATGGTAGTCGCACCAACGTCAAGCGCCCCTCGAAAAATAAATGGAAAACAGAGAACATTGTTCACTTGATTGGGATAATCCGTACGGCCCGTTGCCAAGATAGCATCAGGGCGTACAGCCAGCGCCAATTCCGGCAAAATTTCTGGGGTAGGATTAGCCAACGCCATAATCAATGGTTGCGGCGCCATGCGCTTGACCATTTCCTGTTGTAGCACGCCCGCTGCCGACAAGCCAAGAAAAACATCCGCATCCACCATAACTTCAGCCAACGTGCGCGCTTCGGTAGTTTGCATAAAGCGGGCTTTATCTGGATCCATAAGGTCCGTGCGGCCTTGGTAAACCACGCCAGCGAGATCAGTCACCCAAATATTTTTTAGCGGCAAACCCAGATCTACTAGCAGGTCTAAACAAGCAAGCGCGGCCGCGCCCGCACCAGAAGTGACCAATTTAATCTCGGTGATTTTTTTGTCCACCACTTTAAGGGCGTTGATAATCGCGGCCGAGACCACAATCGCAGTACCGTGTTGATCATCATGAAAAACCGGGATTTTCATCCGCTTACGGCATTCGCGCTCGACAATAAAGCAATCGGGGGCCTTTACATCCTCAAGATTAATACCGCCAAAAGTCGGTTCAAGTGCGGCGATGACCTCAACCAATTTTAAAGGGTCTTTTTCATTGATCTCAATATCAAAAACATCAATCCCAGCAAATTTTTTGAACAAAACCGCCTTACCTTCCATCACGGGCTTAGCCGCCAGCGGGCCAATATCGCCTAGCCCCAATACGGCGGTACCATTCGTCACCACCCCAACCAGATTACTGCGCGCGGTAAAGCGCGCAGCATTCAGTGGATTTGCTTGAATTTCTTCACACGCAGCGGCCACCCCTGGCGAATAGGCCAGAGCCAGATCACGCTGGTTAAGCATTTGCTTGGTAGGAGTGACAGCGATTTTTCCAGGCACAGGAAATTCGTGATAATCAAGCGCGGCGTCGCGCAATTTACTGTTGTATGGAGTCGACATGAAAAAGCCAATTATTGAAATAAAGTACTACTTCAGGATTCTTACCCTGCATTTTAGCGCTATTCTTCCTTTTCCTCATGCTAACTGAATTTGATGTCATCGAGCGCTTTTTCACGCGCCCCCGCCAAACACCCCACGCACCCAGCATTGTGCTAGGTACGGGGGACGATTGCGCGCTGCTTAACCTCGCTCCTAATCACCATTTAGCGATATCCACGGATATGCTGGTTGCCGGGCGCCATTTTTTTGCGGATACAGATCCACGCGGACTGGGTCATAAGGCGCTCGCCGTGAATTTGTCTGATCTCGCTGCAATGGGCGCCACGCCACGCGCCTTTACCCTTGCCTTAGCTCTGCCTGAGGCACGCGCGCAATGGCTCGCGCCATTTAGCGAGGGCTTATTTGCGCTCGCGGATCAATACGACTGCGCACTGATTGGCGGCGATACCACTGCTGGCCCGCTCAATCTCTGCCTGACTGTATTTGGCGAGATCAAGCATGGACAAGCGCTCACCCGGGCGGCAGCCTGCGTTGACGATGATATTTGGGTATCAGGGGTGTTAGGCGATGCCCGCCTAGCACTCGGCGCACTGCGCCAGGAATGGACGGTCACGACTCATGATTGGCCTGCGCTGCAACGCGCGCTTGAATGGCCCCAACCGCGCATTGCATTAGGCCAGGCATTAACGAGGATTGCCCATGCAGCACTTGACCTATCGGATGGCCTCGCCGGTGATTTAATGCACCTGGTCAAACGCTCTAAGGTTAATGCCATCATCGAAGTCGATCAACTGCCGCGCTCCGCCATCCTAGAAAAGCAGCCGCTGGCCATCCAACAACGCTGTACGCTAAGTGGTGGCGACGATTATGAGTTATGCTTTACCGCTCTCCCCGATGCCCGCGCCGCGATTACAGCGCTGGCAGAAAATCTGGGCCTACCACTCACTCGTATCGGTACAATAACGGCCTTTGACCCATCCAAGGCACGGATTCTCTGGCGCACCGCCAATAACACTCCACTGTGTGCACCACCACGTGGATTTGACCATTTTGACACGCATGCATGAGACTGTAACGACCGCTGACCAGCAGCCTGAGAAACAACCTAAGCCACAGCTGACGGTGCGTTTTTTGTTTTCACATCCGGCCCATATCATGTCGCTTGGCTTAGGCAGCGGACTGTCACCGATTATGCCCGGAACATTAGGCACATTATTGGGTTGGTTATCCTTCGTGGCGCTTGATCGTTATTTTGCGCCTGGGCACTGGTTAGCACTGATTGTGATCGGCTTTTTAGCGGGTATTCCAGCTTGCGCCTATACCGCCAAGGCCCTTGGCACACAAGACCCAAGCGCGGTGAATTGGGATGAAACCGTTGCCTTCTGGTTGGTCCTACTCTTTGTTATGCCCGCCCCCTTTTCGATGCAACTGGCGGCCTTTTTAATCTTTCGGTTTTTCGATATGGTTAAACCACAGCCAATCCGTTATTTTGACCAGCGGGTTAAAGGCGGTCTCGGCATCATGTTAGACGACATAGCCGCGGCGCTTTGTACTTTACTGACGCTAGCACTGTGGACCCGGTTCGCCTCTTATTGACCCACTTATCACCGACGATTTTTTCATGGAAACAGACAGCGTCATTCATCAGTTGGCCATTCGGGTTGGCAATCAGCTACGCGCCGGGCGGCTATTCTTAACCAGTGCAGAATCCTGCACGGGCGGACTTGTAGCTGCCGCGATTACAGAGATTTCCGGTAGTAGCCAATGGTTTGAGCGTGGTTTTATCACGTATTCTAACCAATCGAAAACGGAAATGATTGGCGTGCCAACTGAACTTATCGAACGGCACGGCGCAGTGAGCGAACCGGTCGCCCGAGCCATGGCTGAAGGTGCGCTACGCAATAGCCGCGCGCAAATTGCCGTCGCGATCACCGGCCTTGCTGGACCCGGCGGCGAAACTGAATACAAACCCGTTGGCACGGTTTATTTTGCCTGGAGCAACCGTCTGCATACCACCAGCGAAATGCTCCTATTCAAAGGTGAGCGCCAACAGATTCGCCGGTCAGCGGCAACGCATGCATTACGTGGCGTTTTGCAGCTGCTAGACGAGCAAGAGGTCTAAAAAGCAAAATTGGAAGTTGACGTTTTCGCGCGCGATCGGCATAATCTGCATTCTTTGGCGAATTAGCTCAGTCGGTTAGAGCGACGGAATCATAATCCGCAGGTCCGGGGTTCGAATCCCTGATTCGCCACCATTTAATTATGGCGTTGCATGCAGTAATTCCAAAACTTTCTTTTGCCGGCTCCTCATGGAGCAATGAACGGTGCAATACGCGGCACAGGCTCTAAATAAAGTCGCGATTATAATAACGCAACGAAAGAACCGGTTGCGAAAATGACCTAAAATCAGCAGTGTCAGTAAAAACGGGACAAAGCAAGACTTGCTCATTGCTGATGATCTAAAATTCAAGCGTGATAAGTCGAGTCATTTGGCGTAAACGAAGAACCCTAGATCTGATGAATCGCATACAACAACTCAGCTACGAGAAAGATTTCTACCTTGCCTTCGTGAGCGCCAAAGGCGACGAATTTCAGCGTTTATTCGAAAAGTTGATGCAAAAAGCTCATCAGAATGATTTCATGGCTTGTTGTCCGTGGGGCAATCTTGGCGACCGAAAAAACGATGGGTACCTTTCGTCAACACGTACCTTATTCCAGTGCTATGCTCCAAACGAAATAGAGGCAAAGAAGACGATCAAGAAGATCCATGAGGACTTTCAAGGGGCGTTAAAATACTGGAAAGAAGATTTCGATGAATGGGCATTCGTCCACAACGCCCCAAATGGCCGTTTAGCACCGACCATCATTAAGACCTTGCTCGAACTACGCCAACAAAATCCGGGGCTTAAAATCAGTCATTACGGATACGAAGAAATGCTTACGAGGTTCCGTCAATTAAGCCTTCAGGATTTGGAGTCGTGGTTTGGCCCTTCACTCACTATGGAAGCAAATGTCAATCTTTCGTATAGTGATTTGAAACTTGTGCTCGATCACATTAACACCATGGCGGAACCCAAGACGAGTGAGGTAAAAGATGTATCGCCCGGGAAAATCGAAGCCAATCTTTTATCGCCCGTTGTCGCCGCTTTCCTAAAAATCGGCATGCGAAAGTCATCACTCGTTAGAGAGCTCTTTGAAGCTTGGAGAGATCCGACCTATGGTGAACGAATTGCATCAGCGTTTAAAACTCAATATCTGACTTTAAGAGAGAGTACGCCCCCTCTTCTTCCTGATCTGATTTTTGGTCAGCTTGAAGCATGGGCAGGAGGTACGGCAAATACAAGCCCACACCACAAGGCCGCCGTACTGGCTGTCATGGCCTATTTATTTGAAGAGTGTGAGATCTTTGAGGATGCTCAGGCAACTTTGGGGATACCCAAACAAGGACATCAGTATGATCTTGCCATCTAAGCACCTTTCACAGGATCGCGCATTGTTAACCGTCGGGGGACATGTTTTAACAAGCCTCACGAATCCCAAAACCGTCTCTGCACTCTGGGAAAAAATAAACCGACAAGACAAAAGTCTAGTCACTGCGCGCCGCCCAAAAATAACCTACGATTGGTTTTTATTAGCGCTCGATCTTCTGTATATCCTCGGAGCCATTGAGCTCAAAAATGGACTGGTAACACGGAGAACCTCTTGATTCATAGTATCTTTAGCACGCTGCCCACATTCAAAAAGCTTTGCGATCTAAGGCCAGGGCTTAATGTCTTGCTGGCCGAAAAAACCAAAGGCGCAAGCAGCAAACAAACTCGCAATCGTGCCGGCAAAACGAGTTTCGTCGAAATTGTGAATTTTCTGATGGGCGCAACCGCAGAAAAAAACTCGATTTTCAAAACTCCAGAGCTTATTGATCATGCCTTTGGCATAGACTTCGATATGCAGAGTGTCCGCACTGTTGTTGAACGTAGTGTCGGGACCACCAAATCCGAAATCTGCGTGATAAGCCCACTAACTGCCAACACTAAATACTCTGTGACAGAGTGGAACAGCATACTCGGTGAAAGTATGTTCGGCCTAAGCAGCTTAAAAACTGCGGGCAGCTCCCCTCCTACATTTCGGTCGCTGTTTACGTATTTCGCCCGCCGGCAATCAAGCGAAGCCTTCACAACCCCCGAAAAACAAGCAGTCCAACAAAAAACCGGTGACATGCAGATGGCGCTGATGTTTTTGCTCGGATTGGACTGGCAGATAGCGCGCGATTGGCAAATTGTCCGCGATCAAGAAAAGATGCTACAAGCGTTAAAAAAAGCAGCCGAGAATGGAGCATTTGGCTCAATCGTCGGCAAAGCAGCCGACCTACGCACCCAGGTAACTCTGCAGGAAGCCCGCCTCAGCAAACTCTCTGCGGAAATCGAAAGTTTCCGAGTCCTGCCAGAGTACCGAGAGCTAGAAGTCGAAAGTGCTCAGCTAACTCGTCAACTTAATGAACTCGCCAACGACAACACGATTGATTTCGCGGCTATCAGTGACTTGGAAGGCGCTCTTAAATTAGAAGTTCCTCCTGAACTCGAGGACCTGCAAACTATTTACCGAGAGGTGGGTATCGTGCTGCCAGAAATGGTGATGCAACGCTACGAAGATGTTAAAAGCTTCCACGAATCGGTAGTGCGAAATCGCAAGGATTATTTGTCCAGCGAACTTGAAGCAGCAAACCAACGCATTAGAGTTCGTGATAGGGAGAAGGCCCAGCTGGATCAGCGGCGCGCCGAAGTCATGGGTATCCTCAAAAGCCATGGCGCACTTGACCAATTCCTTAAGCTACAGGCTGAGTTGGGACGGCTTGAGTCGGAAGTAAAATCCTTGCGGCAGCACTTCGCAACGGTGGAAAAAATAGAGAGCACTGAAAACGAGCTAAAAATTGAGCGTAACCTGCTCATGCTTCGGCTACGACGTGATTTCACTGAACGAAAAGACCAGTTATCGGAAGCAATCATTGCCTTTGAGGAAACCTCGCAGCGGCTCTACGAGGCGGCTGGCAGCATGACTATCGACGAAACCCCAAACGGGCCTTCGTTCAAATTTCAGATGCAAGGCCAACGCAGCAAAGGCATCAAAAACATGCAAATTTTCTGCTTCGACATGATGCTTATGCGCTTATGCGCGAAGCGCCAGATAGGTCCGAATTTTTTGATACATGATAGCCACCTATTTGATGGTGTTGATGGCCGACAAGTGATTAGTGCACTACGCCTGGGCGCAGAAATTTCCGCGGAACTCGGTTTCCAATATATTGTAACGATGAACGAGGACGATGCGTTCAAAGAAAAAATTGAAGGCTTCGACCTCAGTGACTACGTGTTGCCTACCCGTCTAACCGATGCAACCGAGGATGGTGGGTTATTTGGTATTAGATTTGGCTAATCGCCAGTTACGCACGATGGGATGCCGCTGAGGCAGTGCAAAAAACGACCGTTTTTTGCACTATTGGGATCTGGGTAGGTTTGCTCAAATTGATACCCTACGTCGGGTAGCAGCAGTACATTACTGCACCGCCGCCCCCTAAGAACGCAACAGGCCGTAGGGTAGGCCACCAGCGAGTTTCCCTTGCGGGTACTTTTCTCATGGCACCGGGTGACCGGAGGCAGTCGCCCGCCCCCGGTTCCCACAGAACGTAGCGTGCGGATTTCCCGCACTACGCTCTTCAGCAGTTGATTCACAGCACCGCGATAGCTTGCATTGCCCGATAGGGCAGATGCAGCTTTGGTCGCATTAATGGAAATCGCTTTTTAATCTCCTGGAATACCTCCCAGGTGACGTAGCCTGAACGACTCCGACTGCTCAGCATCTTGCGCCAGTAATGCTCCACCGCTCTACCTACCTTCTGCAACGCCCGGAAGTTCCCGGCAATACCATAGTAGGCATAGTGGCCGCGTAATACCCGATTGAGCTTTTCAGCTTGTTCCCGAATCGATAAATGCCTCACTTGACGCATCAGGTCTTGCAAACTAGCCAGACTACGCCGGAGTCGAGACTTTTCCGTGCGCATCCCTACCTTGAAATTGCCTTTCTGGTTGCGCGTGCAATACAGGGTGAAGCCCAGAAAGTAAATCGTCTCTGGACGCCGCTTCCTATGTTGGCTTGCGTACTTTTGGGCAAAACGACCAAATGCCACGAGCTTGGTTTTGGTCGGCTCGAGCGCCAGGCCAAATTTCTCCAATCGTTTGCGCAAGGCATTCTGAACACGACGTGCATCAGACTGATTTTCGAAACACATCACAAAATCGTCGATGTAGCGCACCAGATAAGCCTCTCCTTGCAGGTGACGCTTGACCACGCGCTCAAACCACAGGTCAAGTACGTAATGCAGATACACGTTGCTTAACAGCACACTAATCGAACCGCCTTGCGGGGTGCCCTCTTCGTTTTGATGCACCTTCCCATCTTCCAGAATGCCAGCCTTCAGCCAGCGCCGGATCAGACTGATCAAGCGTGGATCCCCTACTCGGTGCTCAACAAACCGGAGTATCCATGAATGATCCAGACTCCCGAAGAAGTTCTTCAAATCCGCCTCCAGCACCCAGCTTACCCTGCCACCGGCAATCACTTCATGAAGCGTTGCCAGTGCTTTGTGAGCACTCCGCTCCGGTCGCCCGCCAAATGAACAAGGCAGAAAGTCCTGTTCATAGATGGCCGACAGTACTTCGGCGGCGCTTCGCTGGAGCGCCCGGTCAGCGACAGTCGGCACTCCCAACGGGCGCATCTCCTGTTTTCCGGGCTTAGGGATATACACGCGCCGGATATTCGGCGCCTGATATCCCCTGTGGTGGACAGATTGAAGCATCGGCTCAATCCAGTCATCAAAGCTCTCCTTCGCCTCCGCTACCTTCTGGCCATCCACCCCTGCGGCCGAGTGGTTCGGAATCTTCCACAGATTCGCCCACACCCGGTCCTGCGTGATGTAATGGGCCAACGAGGTGAATCGGAGGCCTGGTTCACACCGAGCTTTTGCTGCTATTCGTTCGAGTCCCGTTTCCATGGCTGGTGATTCTTCTCTTTGCATAAAAGTCCTTATCTCCCTTTGTATGGAGTCCATGTTGCCCACGAACGATTCAACTTCTGCTGGCCGCTTCCCCATGTAGTCGGTTCTCCCGACCTCGGAGTACTATCAGCCAGTCTGACTTCCGTCAGGTCATCAGGCCGTTCTACCTTCTCGGCTCGTCTGGCCTTACAAGCAGACATCGCTTGAACCTGACGGATCTCCCTTGTTCACATAAAATCCTTCGGTTGCATGCTGGCGGTACGAACCCCGGAAGCATCCTAGTACACTCGCCATGACGTGTACCAGTATTCTGCCTTCCCCTTAGAGAGATAGGGTCGGCTACTTCGACCATGTTCGATTTCGGGGCTATCTTTCCGTTCACTGATGTTCCGGCCTACAACCTCCCTGTCTACGCTTCGCAATGGCCGTCGCCGGACACCACGCAAGACTCGGTACGCGGCCGCTGGCTAAGCTTTACCGCGGTTGCCATCTCAGACAACTGTATTTTATGCGCTTGCAAGGCGCAACCCCCTCCGAACTACGCATGACCGTTTCCGTGTCACGTAGCTCTCCAGTGATCTATTCCTTCGAGGATGATGTTCAATAGGTTTCGGCGTTTCGCATCTCGCGTACCTCACCTCATGTTCATCAGATCACCTGCCTCCCTTCGCCATGTGGTTGGCTCTCCCAACCGCGGACTACTATGGAAGCTCCGTCACCTTGGGACTCTCGTCCTTTAGGCGATCCCGTGTTCCGTCACTGACGAACGGATTAATGCAACTTAGGCTCCCCATTCATGCCCTTCAATGAGTTCGCTACTCATCGTCCATGATGCAAGGCATACTACGAACGAAACCAGAGTCTGTAGCTCATCATGGCATCGGTATCAGACGTGCTACCGATGAGTGTGCCGTTCCACCACTGGACATTGGGGTTCAGGCAATCCAGCTTTAGCCATATTGCATAGACGTTGCGGGGCCATGTTATACACGTCTTCCTACATTCCCCGCTTTACGATCATGCTCTTGTCCCCTCGCCCTTTCGGGTCTAGGTAAGTCGTTCGTCTCGGCGTCAATTGCCTTGAACACCGACCAACTTTGTTGGTAATTCAATCAGTGCGTACCACGGCGCACAGTTTCCCGGCATTACGCTCAAGCCTTTCAAAGCCCCCTTTCGGGAGCCGGCTTCGTCACTTTTAAACCAAGGTTATGAATTTGCATGTGGCAATTTGGATGAACCATCACAAGGTTCCCTGAGGCGTCGTTCCCTCCATCGACGCGTCGGATAATGTGATGGACGTGCCACCCTGTTTCTTTTGTAAGCAGTTGGCGACACACGCAACAACGGCGATTCTGATCAAGCCATAAGCGAATGAGCTTTTTGTACCCAGCAAGGTTTTCCCGCATTTTCCGACCATGCCGGTCTTCAAAGTAGTATTCCCATGCTGGGTCAAAAGGATTCGCTTCAGCTTTGATTTTTATGTGACGCTGAATCGCGATGTCAGAGGCTAGATGCAAGGTCTTCATGACCGTTGTACCGTCCAAACGTTTTTCATCCGTCGGTGCTGCAAAGATCCAATTCCGGGTTCCGATAGAGTGGAAATACCGGTGTTTGATCCAGCGGCCTCTCTTTTGAGGATGCCTACGACAGCACCACCGCCACAGCGCTTGCCATATTGCGTAATCGACTTTGGCAAAGGTTTCCTTCGCGACAACGTGACGATGATAGTTCGCCCATCCTTTGATGACAGGGTTGAGTAAGTAAATCAGATTGATTTGCTTGGCTGCCTTGTTATCTTTAATGATTGAGCGAATTTTCGTCAGAACTGCTTGGATATTCTTTTTCGATGGTTTGATTAAAAGCTTGCCGTTGTATTTGCGGACATTCTGACCCAAGAAATCGAATCCTTGTGCAATATTTGTGATCTTGGTCTTCTCTGGCGATAAAGATAGTCCTCTTTCACTCAGGAATTCTTTGATCACTGGTAACGCTTCATTTTCCAGTAACTCTTTTGAAGCTCCCGTAACAATGAAGTCATCGCAGTAACGCACAAAGTTAACTTTAGGGACGGTCCAACCGCCTTTGTAACTGACCTTGCCACAGGTCATTGCAAGTCGTTCTTGCAAACCATCCAACGTCATATTTGTAAGCGCTGGTGAGATGATACTACCCTGCGCTGCGCCTTCTTCTGTTGGACAGAGTCGTTGTTTTTCCAGATATCCGGCTTTTAGCCACCGTCGCAATATCTCCTTGTCTATCGGAATATGTTCGATCAGCCAATTATGCGAAATTTTCTCAAAACACGCCTGAATATCTGCCTCTAGAATCCACTGCGGTGAACACTTTTTAGCGAGTACTTTGAAGCACTGCTGAATCGCGTCTGCTGTAGATCTTTCAGGTCGGAATCCGTAAGAATTAGAATCCGCCTTGGTCTCCGAAATGGGCTCCAAAGCCAGCAAATATAAAGCTTGCTGAGCTCTGTCGATCATACAGGGAATATCAAGCGGCCTTTTCTTATTGCCAGTGCTTTTGGGTATGTAAATTCTACGCAATGGTTTGGGTTTATATCCGCGTCGCTTTAGTGTTTTGATCGCTTTGTATTTATCGATGGGTGTCGGCCATATTACCTTGTCTATGCCTGGCGTTTTCTTTCCTTGATTTTCAGTCACCCGTCTCACAGCGATTGCTTTGCCGCTGAACGAGTGGGTTAGTAACCACTGCAAGGCTTTAACCTTACGTTGCTTACCTTCCTTCGTTGCCTTGACTATACGCGCTTGCAGCTTTTTGACTTCTTGGTAACATTTGGTCCAGTTAATATCGTACCAGTGTTCCGCATAGCCAGAGGGCGCAACAGCACTGATTACATATGCCGACATCTGCTGCCCTCCTAGAAAAAGTTTCTCAAGTTCTTTAGTCAAGAAAAACCAGGTCGAATTGGGCCCGTTTTCACGGGGGATAATCTTGCTGTGCAGCTCAATCCCTATCTGCTCCATTACAGGGCAGCATGCTTTTTCGACCGTCCTATACCCGCACCTTTATCGGTGTTCCTTGCGGTTCACTTTGCCTTAACAGCAAAAATACGGGCTTACCGAGTTTCGACGTTAGATACACGAATAGTTTAGGTCTTGCCTATCACCCGGCGGTTTCTATACCCTCGTGCCCGCAATTGTAATCGGGCAACTTACCGCTTACCTTTTGGTTCAAGCTTGTCAGCATCTTTAGCTTGTCAATTGTCACGAGTTTTATCAGCAATTCACATATGTTGACCATGCTATCCAGCCTAGCGCCCTGACCGCTTTGATGCTAGCAGTCGTTGGAGTTGCCTCACGGCTCTTCCTCCTCTTTCGAAGGGCTACATTGTCCCAAAAGCTCCTAACATAACTATTGCTAGTTACGCTAGTTTTAGTAGGCTACTATCGGAGGAACGACAGGTTTCTCTTACTTCTTGAAACAATACCTAACGCGACTTTGCTCGTCGCACTACAATGCTCAATTGCAAAAAATAACAGGATAACACTATGTTGGGCAGCACCTTTTCGTCATCGCGGAGCGTGCTCTCTCTACAGGAAACGCTGGATCTCGCTAGCTCTTACTCATACTAATTCCAATTAGAAACAAAATTAATAATCCACTGCCATCCGGTCATACTTTGGAGTCTTTGTGGATCTAATTCGAATTGTTTGAGTGCTTCACACAACTGGTTTTCAAGGGCGTCGATGCTATCGAAAACTCGATTATGAAAATATTTTTCGCGCAGTTCGTCCCAAACATATTCTTGAGGATTCAATTCTGGAGAATAAGGGTGCAAGAAAATCAAGCACGGAATAAGCAACAATCCAATTCAGTTATTTAGTTACCGATAGGTAATTTTTTATACTCTAACTCCCCTATTCTGTTATAAAATTACCGATAGGTAACTTTAAACAACGAGAATACTATATGACACCCTTCTCAGATATTGGGCAATCTATGTGGATTTCTACCAAAGTTCATACTACTCAGGAGCTCGGTGCGTTGGTTAAACAACACCGTCGTGCACAGAAACTGTTGCAAGCTGACATTGCTGGATTAGCCAATACGGGAAACCGGTTTGTTGTAGAACTCGAGCGTGGAAAACCAACGCTGCAATTGCAGAAAGTTCTAGATGTGCTAGATCTACTGGGGCTCGAAGTCGTTGTCCAGAGAAAAGGGATAAACTAAATGGCCGAAAGAATGCTTGATATTTACCGCAATGACGAATTAGTTGGCATACTCTTTAACGAAGTCCCGCTAAAATTCCGCTATGCGGATACATGGCTCCATAAACCTGGCGCTGAACCCATCGCACCCAATATTAGCCTACAGCAACAAGAGCATGCGGGTGAATACCTTCACGCCTATTTTGAAAATTTACTGCCAGAAGGTGATGTTAGGCAATTTCTAAGTATCAGTCAGCACGCAACGACTATTTTTGGATTACTCAGTGCGGTTGGCGGAGATACTGCCAGCGGGCTCAATATTTTACCGCATAATGAAAAACCAGCGCTTGCTGAATATTATCCAACTACTTGGACCGCCATTGCGCAATCGCTGCACCACCCAAATGCAGCTTCCTTGATTACGCAAAACGAAGCTGCTAGTAGAATTTCTCTTGCCGGGGTGCAAGAAAAAATATTGCTGATTATCTTATCCAACGGTATGCCAGCCATACCGCTCGGAAGCACTCCTTCAACTCATATTCTAAAACCCAATATTACGCGGCTCACAAATATATGGGCTTCCGCTCTCAATGAAACTTTTGTCATGCAATTGGCTGCCTCGGCCGACCTAGGCGTCGCACCAATAGAATACCAGCCCGTGGCAAAAGCCTCTTTAATCAAACGTTATGATCGGTTTATAGATCAACCCGGAAAAGTCAAAAGATTACACCAATTCGACCTATGTCAATTGGATGGCAAAACCTCGAATATAAAATATGAATCCGATGGAGGCCCGACTCTCGCTAGATGCTGTGAGCTTTTACGGCAAAACAACGTGCCTGCGGTCGATTTGAAGCGCCTACTTGCCTGGGTATTTTTCAATCTTTACGTGGGCAATAACGATAGCCATGCAAAAAATCTTTCCATTTTGCATATTCCGCAGGAAGGTATGCGGCTTGCGCCATTTTATGATTTAATGTCTTTAACCTTATATTCTGGCCTATCTAAGCAATTCGCTTTCAAAATTGGAGGGGAAAATAAGCCCGCCAATCTCCAGATAGGACATATTCATGCCATGGCTCAGCAGTTAGGTTTTAGATCTAAATATGTAATGAATATTGCAGAAGAACTCGCTCATGTAATACTTGCGAATTTGCATCCAGTAGCAACAAATTTAGCACTTAATCTCGCTACCCAATCTGGCACTGAATATACATTGCTTGAAAGGCTCGAGCAAAAAATCACTAGCAACATTAACAAGCTGATTCAACGGTGGTTTTAATTTTTTAAAGAAACGCTGATTTAATGGAATTTTTTCGAAAGCATAGTAAATTTCTGTTGAGAAATGCGGAATGAACCAAATGATGTGTATTTTTTGATCTCAAACAAGCCATTTTTGTCTGAATTTCCTGTTCAACCCGCAGTTTGGACGGATTGAGCCTGTAATCTGCGCTGCGCAATTTGAATATTCGCCAACGCTGTTAAACCCGAACATTCAGGTGCGTAATGTGATAAAAATGACCGTCACGCCCCTAATGTCCACTGCGTGGCATAGTGCGAGATGTTAAGTTTGGCCTTGTGCCATATGATCTAGTTAAAACTCCACTTCCTTTTGATGCCGGATAGCTACAATAACTACTGATTGGCTATCATAGCGACATAGTACTCAAGTTGACATGGTGAGACGTCGATAGACGGCTTCCGTCTCTTGTACGAACAATGCCTTCTCAAAAGGTACTTCACTTTTGCGCCGGGCGGACGCTCCCATCGCGCGCAAGGTCTCAGGCTTGCCTCTAATCTCCCTAAGCAAACTCGAGATCGCATCGTGATCGATTTCTGTACAATCTCACCATCTTTGCTTGGCTCACTTTATCGGTCACGATCGCTAAAATACGCAGGCCAGGAATTAAAGATCAAATACACTAATTAGGTAGCTTATGCTTGCTTATGTCGATCCAGTAGCCCATCCCTTATCTGCTGCACAAATGGAGATTTGGCTCGCACAGCAAATAAACCCTGATAGCCCAGTCTATAACATTGGTCAGTTCACACAAATTCATGGTGCCGTTGACCGAGATTTGTTCGAGATAGCCTTGCGGCAAGTGGTTGCAGAAGCGCAAAGCCCGCGTCTTCAGTTCGTCGAAAGTAGCGATGGCCTTCGACAATGTGTTGGCTCACCAAAGTGGTCGCTGCCCTTTATTGATTTCAGTGCAGAAGGGGAATCTCAAGCTGCGGCTGAAGCGTGGATGAGAGCGGACTACGAGCGGCCAGTTGACCTGCTGCGCGGCCCGATGTTTGACTATGCGTTGTTAAAAGTCGCCTCAGACCGATTTCTTTGGTATCGACGTTGTCACCATATCTTGGTGGATGGGGTTGGATTTGCTCTCATTGCACAACGCATGGCCCAGGTCTATAGCGCGCTGATCGAGGGCGTGGCGGCAAACAAATGCCCTTTCGGGCCCATCTCACTGCTACTGGAAAATGATGCCCGTTATCGTGCCTCTGCACAATATACAAAAGATCGCGCTTATTGGCTTCAGTATTGTGCAAATTGGCCAGAACCGGTCACGCTGGCAAATCGATATGCCCCCGCCTTGCATCACCGCATTCATCATACGGCTTATCTTTCCTCTGAATCGGTGCGTGCTTACGCTGCTGATGCAAGTCGTTTAGCGCAGCTCATTACCGCTGCCATGGCGGCGTATCTGCATCGTTTAACTGGTGCCCAGGACATTGGGTTGGGTTTTCCCGTGACAGGCCGCTTTGGAGAAGACCGGCATATTCCTGGCGTAGCAAGTAATGTTTTACCTATCCGGCTTGCTGTACAGTCGGATATGAGCTTATCTTCATTGATAGAACAGGCGGCGCAAGAGATTCAACGCGGGTTTCGGCATCAGCGCTACCGCTCTGAAGCATTACGGCGAGAACTTGGGCTAGAGCCCAATCAGCCCTTGTTCGGCCCCACGATCAATCTGATGCCATTTGACTATGACCTCTCTTTTGGCGGGCATGCGTCGAGCAATCATAATCTGGTTAATGGGCCGGTCGAAGATTTGATGATCGCGGTCTATACCCAATCCGATGGGAGCCCACCACGGATTGACTTTGAAGCGAACCCAACGCTTTACACCATCGATGAACTGATTACACACCAACGTCGCTTTTTAAAGTTTTTGGATGCCCTGGTCATCGAGCCTGCGCAGCCAATTAGTCGCATTGACCTGCTCGGTGCCAAAGAGCGGCGACAGTTACTGGTCGAGTGGAATGCGACCGAGCGAGATTATCCGGCGCACCAATGCATTCATCAGTTGTTCGAAGAGCAGGCTGAACGCACGCCAGAAGCCACTGCTCTGGTGTATGAAAATCAAGTACTCAGTTATGCCGGACTGAATGCACGCGCCAACCACCTTGCGCATCAGCTCATGGAGTTAAGTGTGCAACCAGAGGACTATATCGCTACGTTGCTTGAGCGCTCTGTGGAACTGGTCGTGGCTCAACTGGCGATCCTCAAAGTGGGAGCTGCCTATGTGCCGATTGATCCTAAAGCTCCGGCGCAGCGACAAGCCTGGATCGTGGCCGATTGTGCAGCACGCCTATTGATCGCCGATGCCCATACCGAAGTTTCATCCGCCCTGCTGGTGCCCTTGCTACGCCTGACTTCGAGCCACACAAATGAAGCGGACACAGCCATCGCGAATCCCGACCCGGTTCATTCCAGTCTCGATACCGCTTATGTGATGTACACCTCCGGCTCCACCGGCACGCCAAAAGGCGTGCTCGTGCCGCATCGCGCCGTTGCTCGCCTGGTGATCAACAGCGGTTATGCGGATATCGGTGTCAATGATCGAGTCGCGTTTGCCGCCAACCCCGCTTTCGACGCAAGCACTTTTGAAGTCTGGGCCCCTTTACTGAATGGTGGAACCCTGGTTGTGATCGATCACAACACTGTGCTTACGCCCAATGCTTTTGTGCATACTTTGCAGGAAAAGCGCATTAGTATTATGTGGCTAACCGTTGGTTTATTTAACCAATTAGCCGTCGCATTAGAACCCATATTTCCGCAACTTAAAACATTGATTGTGGGTGGAGACGCACTCGATGCGAGGGTCATCGCGCAAGTACTGAGCAATACGCCACCACAAAGACTGATCAATGGATACGGTCCGACTGAAAGTACGACGTTTGCTACGACATATCGCATTGTTTCGCCCCCAGAAGAGGGAGCAAGCATCCCTATTGGGCGGCCGATTGCAAATACACGTATTTATCTCCTGGACACGCGCGGCCAACCCGTGCCATTGGGAGCAGTGGGCGAGCTATACATTGGCGGAGACGGTGTCGCGCGCGGCTATCTGAACCGTCCTGAGTTGACCGCTGAGCGTTTCCTTCCTGATCCGTTCAGCCATCATGAGAATGCCCGCATGTATAAAACGGGCGACCTTGCCCGCTACCTACCTGATGGCAATCTGGAGTTTTTAGGCCGCAACGACCAGCAGATCAAGATCCGCGGTTTTCGGATTGAGCCGGGTGAGATCGAGGCACGCCTCGTTGAGCATCCGCAGGTGCATGAAGCTGCAGTACTGGTGCTAGGCAAGGACCGGGACAAGCGGCTCATTGCCTATGTGGTAGCTAAGCCCGACGAACAACTCGCCAGCACGCTACGCTCGCACCTCATGGCTCGGTTGCCTGAGTATATGATGCCGGTCGCCTTCGTGCGCCTGGATGCGCTCCCATTAACACCCAACGGCAAGCTAGACCGCCGTGCGCTGCCGGCTCCGGATGATGAAGCCCTTGTTCGTCAGACGTATGAAGCCCCGCAAGGCGAGATCGAGACCGCGCTGGCGCGCATTTGGGCTGAATTGTTCAAGATTGAACAGATTAGCCGCCACGATAGCTTCTTCGCGCTTGGCGGCCACTCGCTACTCGCTGTGCAGATGATTGAACGCCTGCGGCGCCTCGGACTCACCGTCTCCGTACGCACGCTGTTCGAGACACCCACGCTTAGTGTGCTGGCTCAATCGCTGGGCCACCACCACGAAGTGACCGTACCGTCCAATCTGATTACCCCCAATACCACCAGACTGACGCCGGACCTACTGCCGTTGATCAATCTCACGCAAACCGAGATCGACCGTATCGTTGAACAGACGCCAGGCGGGATGGCCAATATCCAAGATATTTATGCCTTATCTCCGCTGCAGGACGGTATTCTATTCCACCACCTGCTGACGACCGATGGTGATCCTTATCTGCTGATCATCCAGATGGCTTTTGCGAACCGAGCGTTGCTGGATCGCTACTTGGAGGCGGTCCAGCAGGTAGTCAATCGCCACGACATCTTGCGCACGGCCTTTGTCTGGGAGAGTCAGTCCACGCCCGCCCAGGTAGTCTGGCGTCACGCGCCACTGTCAATTACTGAACTTGCTTTGGATCCAGCCGCTGGACTGATCCCCGAGCAATTGGCCCAGCGCGTCGATGCGCGTCGACAGCGTATTGAGTTGACTCAGGCTCCATTGCTGCGCTTCGTGGTTGCACCAGACAGCAACGGCCGCTGGCTGCTCGTCCAATTGGTACACCATCTCATCGTCGATCACTCAACGCTGGAGGGGATGAATGCTGAAATTCAGGCGGTCCTCGAAGGTCGAGGCGATGCCTTGCCAGCTCCTCAGCCTTTCCGCAACCTAGTGGCGCAGGCGCGCTTGGGGCTAAGCCAAGAGGCACACGAGCGCTTCTTCACAGAGATGCTGGCCGACTTGGAGGAGCCTACACTGCCCTTCGGACTGGCCGAAGTCTACAGTGACGGCGCCCGGGCTAGCGAGTCGCACCAAATGCTGCCGCAGGACTTGAACGACCGCCTGCGCGTTCAGGCTAAACGGCTAGGCGTGAGCTTAGCCAGCCTATGCCATCTGGCGTGGGCTCAGGTCCTCGCTCGCGCCAGCGGCCAACAACGGGTTGTGTTCGGCACCGTATTGTTCGGGCGCATGCATGCTGGCAAAGGAGCCGGCCATGCGATGGGATTATTTATCAATACGCTCCCGCTACGCATTGACTTAGAGAGTGGCAACGTTCAGGACAGTGTGCGTGTAGTCCATGCACACCTGGCTTCACTGCTTGAGCATGAATACGCGTCGCTCGCACTGGCACAACGTTGCAGTGCCGTGCCGGCTGGTGTACCACTGTTTAGTGCACTACTGAACTACCGGCACAACACCATGCCGTTGGGTGCAACCCCCACTACGCCCGGCATTGAATTTCTGAGTGCGCAAGAGTCCACAAACTATCCATTCACTCTATCGGTGGAGGATTTCGGCTCGGCACTTGGTCTGACTGCTCAGGTCGTGGAACCGCTTGATTCTGCTAAGGTGTGCGGCTATATGCAGCAGACGCTGCAAAGCCTGGCCGACGCGCTAGAGCGAGCACCCGACATGCCAGTTTGGCAACTAGAGGTGTTGCCTATAGAGGAGCGCGAATGCTTGCTCCAGACATGGAATGCAACGACAGCGCCGTATCCAAAATATAAGTGTATCCACCAGTTGTTCGAAGAGCAGGTTAAGCGCACTCCAGAGGCCACTGCGCTTGTATACGAGAATCAAGGGGTGAGTTATGCCGAACTGAATGCCAGCGCTAACCGCCTCGCGCATCAGCTCATTAAGTTAGGCGTTCAGCCGGACACGTACGTGGCGATCTGTGTAAAACGTTCACCGGCGATGGTCGTCGGGCTGCTGGCGATCCTCAAAGCGGGCGGCGCTTATGTGCCACTTGATCCAGCGTATCCGCATGAGCGTCTGACGTACATTCTCACCGATGCAGCGCCTGCGTTTCTGCTAGCGGATACGGCTGGCCGTGCCGTACTGGGCGAAACGATGCTCGCCACACTGACCGTGCTCGATCCGAATGCGCTTCCAGAAGAAGCGTCAACTGATCCGGAGGTACCCGCACTGACCTCACACCATCTCGCCTATGTCATCTATACGTCCGGCTCGACCGGCGCGCCCAAGGGCGTGATGGTCCTGCATCGTGGACTGAATAATTATTTACATTGGGCGGCGCAAACCTACGCGCCCAAACGAGGCACGGTAGTGTCTTCCTCACTATCCTTTGACGCGACAGTCACCAGCCTGTGGACGCCGTTGCTGTACGGCAGCACGGCGCTGTTGCTGAGCGAAGGTAAGGAAATCGAGGAGCTAGAAGCGTATGTGCATCAGGCACAGGGTGAGGGACTGGTGAAAATTACCCCGGTGCATTTCGAAATGCTGGGGCAGCGACTGCAGACCGATGCGGTAAAAACGCGAGTGGCTGCGTTCGTGATTGGGGGAGAAGCGCTAAGTGCTTCGACGATTGCGATGTGGCAACGCATACAGCCGGGTGTGCGGCTGATCAACGAGTATGGGCCGACCGAAACGGTCGTCGGGTGTGTCGTGTATGACATGCGCACACCGCTATCGCAGTCTGGTTTGGTCCCGATTGGCCGACCGATTGCGAACACGAGGATTTATCTGTTAGACGCGCACGGCCAGCCCGTGCCATTGGGCGCGGTCGGCGAACTATATGTTGGTGGGGCCGGTGTTGCCCGTGGCTATCTGAACCGACCTGAATTGACCGCCGAACGTTTTCTTACCGATCCGTTTTCGGATGCCCTCGATGCCCGAATGTATAAGACCGGTGACCTGGCCCGCTATCTAGCTGACGGTAATTTGGAATTTTTAGGCCGTAATGACCATCAGGTCAAGATCCGCGGCTTTCGTATCGAACCTGGCGAGATCGAGGCGCGCCTGGTCGAGCATCCGCAGGTGCGGGAAGCCGCTGTGCTTGCGCTGAGCGAAGAGAGCGAGAAACGGCTGATTGCCTATGTCGTAGCTAAGCCTGACGAACAGCTCGCCAGCACGCTACGCTCGCACCTCACGACTCGATTGCCTGAGTATATGATGCCAGCCGCCTTTGTGCGCCTAGATGCGCTCCCTTTAACCCCCAACGGCAAGCTAGACCGCTGTGCGCTGCCGGCGCCGGATGATGAAGCCTTCGCTCGTCAGACGTATGAAGCCCCAGCAGGCGAGATCGAGACTACGCTCGCCACAATTTGGAGCGAACTATTGGGTCTGGAGCGCGTGAGCCGTCATGACAGCTTTTTCGCACTCGGCGGCCACTCGCTGCTTGCCGTGCAGATGATTGAATGCCTGCGTCGCCTCGGCCTAAAGCTCTCCGTACGTGCGCTTTTCAATACGCCTACGCTTAGCGTGCTAGCTCAAGCGCTGGGCCAACACCGCGATGTCACAGAAGTGACTACACCGCCGAATCTCATTCCGCCCGACACGGCTGTACTGACACCAGACATGCTGCCGCTGATCGACCTCACGCAAACCGAGATCGACCGTATCGTTGAACAGACGCCAGGCGGGGTAGCTAATATCCAAGATATCTATGCCCTATCCCCGCTGCAGGACGGCATCTTGTTCCACCACCTGCTGACGACCGAGGGCGATCCGTATTTGCTAATTATCCAGATGGCGTTTGCGAATCGAGCGTTGCTGGATCGTTACTTGGAGGCGGTCCAACAGGTAGTCGATCGCCACGACATCCTGCGCACGGCCTTTGTCTGGGAGTGTCAGTCCACGCCCGCCCAGGTAGTCTGGCGTCATGCGCCGCTGTCGATCACCGAACGTGCCTTTGATGCGGCCGCTGGACCTATTACTGAGCAGCTAATCCAGTGCGTTGATCCCCGTCAACATCGGATTGATTTGACTCAAGCTCCGTTGCTGCGCTTCGTGATTGCGCAAGACAGCAACGGCCGCTGGCTGCTCGTCGAGTTGCTCCATCATCTGATTGGCGATCATTCTACGCTAGAGGTGATGCAGGCTGAGATTCAGGCATTCCTTGACGGTCGTGGTGACACTCTGCCGCCGCCTCAACCGTTTCGTAACCTGATCGCACAAACGCGCTTAGGGCTAAACCAGCAAGAGCACACGCGCTTCTTTACCGAGCTGCTAGCCGACGTGGAGGAGCCTACCCTGCCCTTTGGACTGGCCGAGGTCTACAGTGACGGCGCCCAGGCTAGCGAGTCGCACCAAATGCTGCCGCAGTACTTGAACGACCGTCTGCGCGCTCAGGTCAAACGATTAGGTGTGAGTCTGGCTAGCCTATGTCATCTGGCTTGGGCGCTCGTACTTGGTCGCGCCAGCGCTCAACAGCACGTGGTATTTGGCACCGTGTTGTTCGGGCGCATGCAGGCCGGCGAAGGGTCTGACCGGGCGATGGGGCTGTTTATCAACACACTGCCACTGCGCGTTGATCTGGATCACAGCGGTGTCGAAGACAGTGTGCGTCAGACCCATAAGCGACTGGCAGCGCTGCTGGAACATGAACATGCATCGCTGGCACTGGCACAGCGCTGCAGTGGGGTACCCGCTGGTGTGTCACTGTTTAGTGCACTGCTGAACTACCGGCACAACACCATGCCGTTGGGTGTAAGCCCTACTACGCCCGGTATTGAATTCCTAAGCGCTCAGGAGTCCACAAATTACCCATTCACTCTATCGGTCGAAGATTTCGGCTCCGCGCTCGGTCTGACTGCTCAGGTTGTGCAACCAATTGATTCGGCTAGGGTGTGTGGCTATATGCAGCAGATGCTGCAAAGCCTGGCCGACGCGCTAGAGCGAGCGCCCAATATGCCGGTTTGGCAGCTAGAGGCGTTGCCTACGGAGGAGCGCGAATACTTGCTCCAGACGTGTAATGCAACGACAGCGCCGTATCCAGAATATCAGTGCATCCACCAGTTGTTTGAAGAGCAGGTTACACGCACACCCAAAGCTACCGCGCTCGTATACGAGGATCAAGTATGGAGCTATGCCGAACTGAATACGCAGGCCAATTACCTTGCACGTCAACTCATGGAGTTAGGGGCGCAACCGGGTGACTATATCGCTACATTGCTTGAGCGCTCTGTGGAACTGGTCGCGGCTCAACTGGCGATCCTCAAAGTGGGAGCCGCCTATGTGCCGATCGATCCCCAAACCTCTACGCAACGACAAGCCTGGATCGTGGCCGATTGCGCAGCGCGCTTATTGATTACTGATGCCCATACTCAGGTTTCAGCCGCTCTGCTTACGCCTTTACTGAGGCTGACTTCAAGCCACACAAATGAAACGAAAGCTCCCATCGCGAATCTCGACCTGCTTCATTCCAGTCTCGATACCGCTTATGTGATGTACACCTCCGGCTCCACCGGCACGCCAAAAGGCGTGCTCGTGCCACATCGCGCCGTTGCTCGCCTGGTGATCAACAGCGGTTATGTTGAGATTGAGGCGACTGATCGCGTGGCCTTTGCCGCCAACCCTGCTTTTGACGCGAGCACTTTTGAAGTCTGGGCCCCTTTGCTGAATGGTGGAACCCTGGTTGTGATCGATCACAACACTGTACTTACGCCCAATGCTTTTGTGCATACTTTGCAGAAAGAGCGTATTAGTATTATGTGGTTGACCGTTGGTTTATTTAACCAACTAGCAGTCGCATTAGAACCCGTATTCCCGCAACTTAAAACATTGATTGTGGGTGGAGACGCACTCGATGCGAGCGTCATCGCGCAAGTACTGAGCAATACGCCACCGCAAAGACTGATCAATGGATACGGTCCGACTGAAAGTACCACGTTTGCTACGACATATCGCATTGTTTCGCCCCCAGAAGAGGGAGCAAGCATCCCTATTGGGCGGCCGATTGCAAATACACGTATTTATCTCCTGGACACGCACGGCCAACCCGTGCCATTGGGAGCAGTGGGCGAGCTATACATTGGCGGAGACGGTGTCGCGCGCGGCTATCTGAACCGTCCTGAGTTGACCGCTGAGCGTTTCCTTCCTGATCCGTTCAGCCATCATGAGAATGCCCGCATGTATAAAACGGGCGACCTTGCCCGCTACCTACCTGATGGCAATCTGGAATTTTTAGGCCGCAATGATCATCAGGTCAAAATCCGTGGGTTTAGGATCGAACCTGGCGAGATCGAGGCACGTCTCGTTGAACATCCGCAGGTGCGCGAAGCTGCCATACTCGCGTTAGGCAAGGATAGCGACAAGCGTCTCATTGCTTATGTCGTGGCCAAGGCAAACGAGTCGCTCGCCAGCGCCTTGCGCACCCACCTCGCGGCCAGCCTGCCTGAGTACATGGTGCCAACCGCCTTCGTGCGCTTGGATGCGATGCCGTTGACGCCTAACGGCAAGCTAGACCGCCGCGCGCTACCCACGCCAGACGACGAGGCTTTTGCTCGTCAAGCGTATGAAGCCCCGCAAGGAAAGATCGAGGCAGCGCTGGCGAACATCTGGGCGGAACTACTCAAGATTGAACAAATCAGCCGCCATGACAGCTTCTTCGCGCTTGGCGGTCACTCACTGCTCGCCGTGCAGATGATCCAACGACTGCGTCGCATCGGGCTCACCGTCTCTGTACGGGCACTCTTCGATACGCCTACGCTTAGCGTACTGGCTCAATCTCTGGACCCACTCCGAGAAGTGGCTACACCGCCCAATCTCGTTACTCTCAACACCACCGCACTGACGCCGGACCTACTGCCGTTGATTGACCTCACCCAAGCTGAGATCGACCGTATCGTCGAACAAACTCCAGGCGGGCTAGCCAATATCCAAGATATCTATGCCCTATCCCCATTGCAGGACGGTATCCTGTTCCACCATCTGCTCGCAACCGAGGGCGATCCGTATTTGTTGATCGCGCAGATGGCTTTTGCTCACCGAGCGTTGCTTGATCGCTACCTAGATGCCATCCAGCGGGTAGTGAATCGCCATGACGTCCTACGCACCGCCTTTGTTTGGGAGAATGTGTCCAGCACCGCTCAGGTGGTCTGGCGTCACGCACCGCTGTCGATCACCGAACTCACGTTAGATCCCGCCGATGGACCTATTCCTCAGCAGCTAATCCAGCGATTCGATCCTCGTCAACATTGCATTGATTTGACTCAGGCTCCGTTGCTACGCTTCGTAATTGCGCAAGATAGCAACGGCCGCTGGCTGCTCATCCAGTTGCTGCACCATCTGATTGGTGACCACTCGACATTAGAGGTGATGCAGGCTGAGACTCAGACATTCCTCGACAATCGGGGTGACACCCTACCCGCGCCCCAGCCGTTCCGGAACCTGATCGCGCAAACGCGCCTAGGGCTAAGCCAACAAGATCACGAGCGATTCTTTACCGAGATGCTAGCCGCCGTGGAGGAGCCTACCCTGCCCTTCAGCTTGGCCGAAGTCCATGGCAATGGCGCTCAAGTTACCGAATCGCACCAAATGCTGCCGCAGGACTTGAACGACCGCCTGCGCGCTCAGGCTAAACAGTGGAGCGTGAGCTTAGCCAGTCTGTGTCACCTGGCTTTTGCGCTAGTACTTGAGCGCGTCAGCGCTCAACAGCACGTGGTATTCGGCACCGTGCTATTTGGGCGCATGCAGGCTGGTGAAGGGGCAGATCGTGCGATGGGGCTGTTTATCAATACACTGCCGCTACGCGTGGACCTCGACGATCATAGCGTTCAGGACGGTGTGTATCAAACCCATGCACGCTTGGCCGCACTGTTAGAGCATGAACATGCATCGCTGGCACTGGCACAGCGCTGCAGTGGGGTACTAGCAGGCGCACCGTTGTTCAGCGCGCTGCTGAACTACCGACATAATGCAATGCCGTCCGACAAGGACCTATCCCTATCCGGCATGGAATTCCTCGGCGGGCAAGAACGCACCAACTATCCGTTCACGCTGTCAGTGGAAGACTTCGGCTCCGCGCTCGGTCTGACTGCTCAGGTTGTGCAACCAATTGATTCGGCTAGGGTGTGTGGCTATATGCAGCAGATGCTGCAAAGCCTGGCCGACGCGCTAGAGCGAGCGCCCAATATGCCAGTTTGGCAGCTAGAGGCGTTGCCTACGGAGGAGCGCGAATACTTGCTCCAGACGTGTAATGCAACGACAGCACCGTATCCAGAATATCAGTGCATCCACCAGTTGTTTGAAGAGCAGGTTATACGCACCCCCAAAGCTACCGCGCTCGTGTACGAGGACCAAGTATGGAGCTATGCCGAACTGAATACGCAGGCCAATTACCTTGCACGTCAGCTCATGGAGTTAGGGGCACAACCAGGTGACTATATCGCTACATTGCTTGAGCGCTCTGTGGAACTGGTCGCGGCTCAACTGGCGATCCTCAAAGTGGGAGCCGCCTATGTGCCGATCGATCCCCAAACCTCTGCGCAGCGACAAGCCTGGATCGTGGTCGATTGCGCAGCGCGCTTATTGATTACTGATGCCCATACTCAGGTTTCAGCCGCTCTGCCTACGCCTTTACTAAGGCTGACTTCAAGCCACACAAATGAAACGAAAGCTCCCATCGCGAATCTCGACCTGCTTCATTCCAGTCTCGATACCGCTTATGTGATGTACACCTCCGGCTCCACCGGCACGCCAAAAGGCGTGCTCGTGCCACATCGCGCCGTTGCTCGCCTGGTGATCAACAGCGGTTATGTTGAAATTAAGGCGACTGATCGCGTGGCCTTTGCCGCCAACCCTGCTTTTGACGCGAGCACTTTTGAAGTCTGGGCCCCTTTGCTGAATGGTGGAACCCTGGTTGTGATCGATCACGACACGGTGCTTACGCCCAATGCTTTTGTACAAACTTTGCAGAAAGAGCGTATTAGTATTATGTGGTTGACCGTTGGTTTATTTAACCAACTAGCAGTCGCATTAGAACCCGTATTCCCGCAACTTAAAACATTGATTGTGGGTGGAGACGCACTCGATGCGAGCGTCATCGCGCAAGTACTACGCAATACGCCACCACAAAGGCTGATCAATGGATACGGTCCGACTGAAAGTACCACGTTTGCTACGACATATCGCATTGTTTCTCCTCCAGAAGAGGGGACAAACATCCCTATCGGCCGCCCCATCGCAAATACGCATGTTTATCTTCTGGACACGCACGGCCAACCTGTGCCATTGGGTGCGGTGGGAGAACTTTACATTGGTGGGGCCGGAGTTGCATGTGGCTATCTGAATCGCCCCGAATTGACCACCGAGCGTTTCCTCCCTGATCCGTTCAGCGATCATGAGAATGCCCGCATGTATAAGACGGGCGACCTCGCCCGCTACTTACCTGATGGCAATCTGGAGTTTTTAGGCCGCAATGATCATCAGGTCAAAATCCGTGGGTTTAGGATCGAACCTAGCGAGATCGAGGCACGTCTCGTTGAACATCCGCAGGTGCGTGAAGCTGTCGTGCTCACCCTAGGCGAGGGGGGCGATAAGCGCCTGATTGCGTATGTTGTGGCTGAGGCTGACGAGCAACTTGCCTATGCATTGCGCGCACACCTCAGTACCAGATTGTCTGAATATATGATGCCCACTGCCTTCGTGCGCTTGGATGCATTGCCATTGACGCCCAACGGCAAACTCGACCGCCGGGCGCTGCCCACGCCAAATGACGAGGCGTTCGCCCGTCAAGCCTATGAAACGCCACAAGGCGAGATCGAAACCGCACTCGCCGCAATCTGGGCCAAGCTTCTTGGCCTGGAGCGCATTAGTCGCCACGATAGCTTCTTCGCACTCGGCGGACACTCATTACTCGCCGTGCAGATGGCCAATCATATTCATACTACCTTGAGCGTTGAGATCACCCTCCGCACGCTGTTTGAGGCGCCTACGGTCGCAGGATTGACGCAACGTATACTTAAATTAGACGGCACACCAGACGACTCATTTGCCGTCTTGCTGCCGATCCAACCAAAAGGCACCCGGCCTCCTCTTTTCTGTATCCACCCTGCCGCTGGCCTAAGCTGGAGTTACATCGCTCTATCTAAACATTTAGACGCGGATCAACCCGTCTATGGCCTACAAGCTCGTGGACTCAATGGTACCGCAGCGCCTGCAAAAACCATCGATGCCATGGTGTCAGACTATCTCAGGCAAATTCGCCACATTCAGCCTAATGGGCCCTACTATCTGCTGGGGTGGTCCTTTGGCGGCTGCGTCGCTCACAGCATAGCGACACAACTTGAACAACAAGGCGAAAGAGTAGCGCTGCTAGCCTTGCTAGATAGTTATCCAGATTATTCTCTGCGCACCAATGAACTGGAAATGGATCATGAAACCGACTACCTCCAACTCCTTGATCGCTACAGTGATCAGGGCCTCCAAAATGCGGGGGAATATCTATGGGGAAAAATTCGAGATGTAATTAAAAATAATTGTCATATCTTAAAGCGTTTTGCTCCACGTATTTATTGCGGCGACATGCTCTTTTTTAGAGCAACCATAACGGAAGGTGTGTCCGTCTCACCCACTTCTCCTAATACATGGAAGCCTTACGTTCTCGGCGATACCAAGGTTTACGATATCCACTGCACACACGGTGATATGGATAGACCCGCGCCAACCGCTGAAATCGGCCGTATTTTGGCCCGGAAGCTAGACGAATTGCAGAAAAGTCAACCGCCCCAAAGTGAAGAAGCGATTTTAGTTAAATGATTATATGGTTTTGCCTTCTTCTAAGCAGCAAAATAAAAAGCGTTGATTATTAGAGGTTTTTTAGCTCATCCTTGTATAACCTGAGCATCTGTAATAAAAATCAAGTTAAATTTTCCATCCATGGTGACATAGCTGCGCAAAAATTTAGTCAAATATCTCATGTCACACTCGGTTCTCGCGTTCCGCAAAAAAGTGGCAACTCAAGCTCATTAAAGGCTTAAATTGCCTATTTACGAGCTAATTGCGGAACGGATTTTGGGCTAACTCTTTGATTTTTCTATATCTAACGACAGCATCATAATCCGCAGGTCCGGGGTTCGAATCCTTGATTCGCCACCAATTACCCCCCACCACCCACAACATATCCCACTTCAAATTAACCGGAAAGCCTTGTAGAATAATGGCTTCCCGGGGATTTATCCCCTCCAACTCGAACCAAAAACAACGCAATCGGACCCAACCAAACAGATGCTTTGTAGGTATCTGTGTAGGTATCCGTAGAGGGGGGGCTTAAAATGCCTACAAATTCGCTCTCAGACACTAAATGTAAAGCTGTTAGACCTGCTGACAAGCCCTTTAAAATATTTGATGGCGGCGGCCTTTATTGTGGGTATCGCCCAAAGGTTCTAAGATATGGCGTATGGCTTATCGGAAGGATGGAAAGCAACAGACAATCACTTACGGCCCCTATCCTATTATTTCGTTAGTAGAAGCTAGAGCTGAACGAGATAAATCAAAAGGGAAATTGCTTAAGGGAGAGAATCCTTCACCTAAAGCAAAAAACTCTGCCTCGAAATCATTTAAGGAAATTGTATTAGCTTATTGGGAAACACGCAAAGATGTAAGTCAATCATACAAATCTAGAGCATTGAACGGAATCACAAATCATTTATATCCAACTTTAGAAACAAAAAAAATTACCGAGATTACCGATGAGGATCTTCTCAACGCCTTCCTTGCTATGGATGCCAAAGGGCTACACGTTTTTGTGCGAAAGGTGAGAATGTGGGTGTCCCAGGTGTTCGCATGGGCCGTAGCGAATCGTTATGTAAAAGAAAATCTGGCCGCAAAAATAGATCCTCAAAAAGCATTTGGTAGAACTCGTGCAAAAAGCTTCGCTGCAGTGGAAATAACAGAAATTCCGGCCTTAATGCAACGTTTAGCATGTGAAGATCAGAATTTACAAAGTATTTTAGCTAACAAAATGCTAAATTTGACATGGGTACGTACTAATGAATTACGAATGATGGAATGGTCCGAGATTGATTATAAAAATAAATTATGGCGTATTCCTGCCGAAAAAATGAAGCATAGAAAAGATCATTTGGTGCCGCTGTCAAAACAGGCTCTAAAGATTTTAGAAAAGATGACAGCTCGCAGTCGTGGGAGCAAATATGTATTTGCTGCAGAGCATCGATTAGACCGGCCAATGAGTGAAAATGCTATTTTGTATTTATTGCATCGAATCGGTTATAAGGGAAAAATGACGGGGCATGGCTGGAGATCAGTAGGGAGTACTTGGGCTAACGAAAACGAGTACAACAGAGATGCAATAGAGCGCCAACTGGCCCATTCTCCTGAAGACAAAACAAGAGCTGTATACAATCGGGCAGAGTATCTACCCCTGCGCGCAAAAATACTACAGGACTGGGCGGATTGGCTAGATATGGCTATTCAAGCTTAATTTTAAAGATGGTTGGATAACAAGACGTTTTTGCTATCCAACTATTAGAACATATTAATACCTGCAGCTCGCAGAGTTGAAACCTTCCAACCCTTCGTGCGACCAGACATGTTAACGTCTGGTTTAGGTAACTTACCCTCGATTATCCAGCGGCGCACAGTGTTACTAGCACATTTAACTACAGTGTCGCCAGAACGTTTACTAAATGCTTCTTGCAATTCATCTCTCCATATTACCCGATCCAACACGATTTTTACTTCGTCCGTCATTGAGGTAATATCGATTTAGTGGACGCCATGAATGAAGAAGAAATGCGTCGAAGGAAGCCAAATAGAAAAATTACCAAGACAGAAATTTACGCAAGAATTTAGAAGGCAAGCAGTCAAACCGATCTTAGAAGGCAAAGAGAGGATGATAGATGTTGCAAGACGTTTATCGTTATCGACCAAGACAATAGGAAATTGGTTATCGCAGGCCCGTGATGGGAAACTCGATCAAATTGGATCAAATCGTCGAGAAATAAGCGAGCAAGAGGCGGAGCTATCAAGGCTACGTAAAGAGAATGCTGAGTTGCGTATGGAGCGAACCATACTAAAAAAGGCCGCAGCGTACTTTGCAAAGGAGTCGATGTGAAGTACGCGTTTATCAAGCAAGAACGGTACGAATATACACTGGCCATGCTATACCGAGTATTGGAAGTATCCAAGAGCGGCTACCTGATGTGGCTGAATCGAGAGCCCTCATTGCGCGCCCGGGAGAACGCGCATTTAGAAATAGAGATTAAGGTTGCGCATGAGCGTACACGGGGTGTTTATGGAGCGTTGCGACTCCATCGCGAACTCAATGAGGGAGGCCTGATGATAGGTCTTGGAAGACTCAAACGTTTACGTAACCAGTTGGGAATTAGAGCCAAACAAAAACGCCGATTTATATCCACGACGGACTCTAGACACAAGCTGCCGGTCGCTGAGAATGTGCTGAATCAAACATTCGAAGCAAGTCGCCCTAATCAAGTGTGGTTAACGGACCTCACGTACGTGCCGACGGATGAGGGCTGGCTTTACTTAGCGGCGATCAAAGATCTATTTACTTGCGAAATCGTTGGCTATGCGATGAGTGATCGCATGACTACCTCTTTAGTCAGCCAAGCGCTGTTTCGGGCTACTGCTGCGAAACGGCCTGCTGCAGGGCTGATTCACCATTCCGATCGAGGAAGCCAGTATTGCTCGTATGAGTACCAAGGTTTGTTACGACAATTCAAAATGCAACCCTCTATGAGTCGCCGCGGCAATTGTTATGATAATGCCCCCATGGAAAGTTTTTGGGGCTCACTTAAAAATGAGCTTGTCCATCACCGACGATACTTGACTCGTGAGCATGCTCGCAACGACATTACCGAATATATAGAACTTTTTTATAACCGACAACGTAGGCATTCCAGGATTGGGTATCTGCCTCCCTCTATCTTTGCACAACACTTCTTGCCACTTGGGAAAATCGCTCGGTAACATCCGCCACTGACAACCACTCTTCAGCAGATACGTAACCGCACAAAATATATCGTACAGTTCCAGCTTGCGGGCACGACGCTTCTTTTTTGACCCTTCCAGCATCGGACGAATCACTTCAAACTGTTCACGGCTTATGTCACTTGGGTACGCTTTTCTCATCTCAATTACTCTTGCAGCTTCTTTCAGTGCACTGAGTATCTCAGATTTGCGTTAAATGCTAAACAGGTTTTTAGCAGCTAGGCAATAAACGATAACGGCTCGCCCACCGCCCCACGCTGTTTAAGCAGTTGCTGGTTAGACCTGCTCAAGCCTTGTACCCCTTCGATTAACGTATCTGCCATATTCAAAAACTTAAACCCCGAACGCCAGCACAGAACCACCTTATAGCCATCATTCTCTTTTTTCACCTCCCACCGGCACACTGAGCCATCTCCACTGCCCGTCACTAAATAGCACGCATTGGGTGTTGCCTTCCAAGCCAAACCCCTGGCCCCCCCAAAAAAATCATGAATGACTTTTAGACATTGACCCGAAGCTGTGTCCCATAGCCGCACGGTATTGTCCAAACTGGCGGAGGCAAGCAGCTGGCTGTCGGGCGAATACGCCACACTATGAACCCGACCTTTATGTCCTTGTAAGATGTGACGCGATTCACCGCTAAGCGCATCACACAGCTGCACGGCATAGTTTTCACCCCCACAGGCAATCTGCCGGCCGTTAGGCGAGTACGCCACGCCAAAAAACCCAGACTGAGATCTTTGTAATGTATGACGCAGTTCACCGCTTAGCGCATCCCATAACCGCACGGTATTATCGCCACCAGAGGAAGCGAGTTGCTGGCCGTTAGGCGAATACACTACGTTCCAAACCCGACATATATGTCCTTTTAAGATAGTAGACAGTTCACCGCTGGTAACATCCCACAGCCGCACGACATTGTCGAAACTGGCAGAGGCAATTTGCTGGCCGTTGGGCGAATACACTAAGCTATAAATAGAACCCTTATGTCCTTGTAGAGTGCGCAACAACTTCCTACTGGTTGTGTCCCACAGGTGTACGGTACCTTCATAACCGCCAGTGGAGGCTATCTGTAGGCCATTGGGCGAATACGCTATAAGAATAGAACCCTTGTCTCCTTGTAGGGAGTGAAGCAACTCCCCGCTGGTTGTGTCCCACAGGCGTACGGTACCGTCATAACTGCCAGTGGAGGCTATCTGCCGGCTATCAGGCGAATACGCTGGATTATTCACGCTATAATCATCTCCTCGTAAGGTGTGGACCAGCTCCCCGTTATGTGCATGCCACAGCCGTATGGTTCGATCCTGACCGCCAGAGGCAATCTGCTGGCCATCAGGCGAATACGCTACGCTATAAACCTCTCCTTCATGCCCTCGTAAGGTGCCACCCAGTTCCGCGCTGGAGGGCACGTTCCACAGCCCCACGTTTCCACCGCCGAAAGCAATCTGCTGGCCGTTGGGCGAATACGCCACGCTATAGACAGGATTCTTACGTCCTCGTATGGTGTGAAGCAACTCCCCACTGGTTGCGTCCCACAGCCGCACGGTCTTATCCCAACTGCCAGAAGCGATCTGCTGACCGTTAGGTGAATATGTGACGCTTGTAATCTCCTTTTGATGTCCTCGTAGAGTGTCAAGCAGCTCCCAACTGGCGGTATCCCACAGCCGCACGGTATTGTCTTCGCTGCCAGAGGCAATCTGCTGGCCATTGGGTGAATATGCGACGCTTGTAACCTTCTTTTGATGTCCTTGAAAAGTGTGGAGCAATTCCCCACTGGTCGCATCCCATAGGCACACGGTCTTATCCAAACTGCCAGAGACAATCTGCTGGCCGTTGGGCGAATACGCTACGCTATAAGCAGCACCGTGATGTCCTCGTAAAATGTGGCACAGTTCGCCGCTGCTCGCATCCCACAGCCGCACGGTATTGTCGAAACTGGCGGAAGCAATCTGCTGACCATTGGGTGAATATGTGACGCTTGTAATCTCCTTTTGATTTCTTCGTAAGGTGTGAAGCAACTCTCCACTAATCGCATCCCACAGCCGCACGGTATTGTCATAACTACCAGAGACAATCTGCTTGCCGTTGGGTGAATACGCCACGCTGTAAACAGCGCCTATATGTTTTAGTAAAGTGCGGATTTTTGTCCAACTTGATGTGTCATACAAATGGATCTCGCCGCCATTAACACCTATCGCGCAGATTTTTCCATCGGGGGAATAGGCGCAGCAATGAACCGTGCTCTTTTCCTCGAGAGTCGCCCATTCGCCAAACTGCACACCTGCCATTTGCGCGCCGCTTAAATTGGCCTGACGCAGCCAGTTCCGGCTAAAATTCACGTTGTTTAAATTAGCGCCTTGCAACTGTGCCGAATCGAAAAAAGCTCCACTCAGATCAGCGCCAGGAATCTGGATCCCCCTTAAATCAGCGCTATTAAACGATATACCAGCGCTGACCAACATCGTCATTGCATTCGCTGCCATCGGTTGCACTTTTTCTGTTTTTGAACGTTCGATCCAGCTCAGTAACTTTTGCTTCAAATCGGGTTCTTGTTGGATTTTTTCCTTTAAGAATCCCAAAATCTCTGAATCACCAAGAACGAGCAACAGATTAAACAGCGCAGACTTCTCTACCACGTGATCAAGCTTTCCTGCGTCCCATAGCAACTGGAGCTGATTCCAGGCAAATGTTTTCAGGCTCTCATCTGATCTAACCAAAGCATGTTGATATTTCAACGGAATCCATTGCCGCAGCAAATGCAATTTAAGGATCGGTGAGTCTATGGGTTTGTCATCATACGTTGCCGTAATCAGCGCTGTAAACAGAGCCAGCTGCGCTGGCCAATCCAGATAGTTTTCTATTTCTACTTGAAGTTCGATCGGTAATGAAAAAAATGCAGACGTTTGAGGCTTCTGTAGGGGGGAATAGGATGAAATATTGATGCTTGGAATATTCATTGTTATAGATACCTTTGGATCAAATAATGAGGCTCTTGCAAAAAACCTCAAAGTAAAGATCGCAAACAAGAGCGATCGCTGTTCTGAGCAAATTTTCAGTTAACTCAATCAACTTTTCTGATTGAGTTAATTGAAATCGTGATTTTCGCCACATCTGGGCGGCATCTTGCCAACACGGCCTGTTGGCAGCGCCCATTTCCTGCATGCTCTGCCATCCATCTTGAGCTATGTGAGTAATCGCATCAACTGATCGGCGGCCAGCGCTAGTAGTCCAAACATCAGGTGTGCCATCACTTTAGCGTGTCCACGTACCCGAATATTGCGGCCACCAAATTCGTCCTTTACTCGAGCATTGGTCCGTTCAGCCTGTGTTCGTTCCTTATACCGTTGTGCTTCATGCGGGGCAAAGAACTTCTTCTGAGCACGACGTGCGTTATGGTCAATTAAAGGCACATGTCCCAAGCTGCGACTATGACAACGAATTTCGTCCGAGCAATATGCTGTATCCATCAGATCATAGCAATTTGTCACCCGATTTGCCGTCATAAGAGCTAATGGCACTGCTGTTTGGCTATCATGTACCGAAGCACTCGTGAGCAGGGCGCTGATGGGAACGCCGCAATCTGCTGAATCGATATGCAATTTGTAACCGTTCCAACTAGTCTTGTATCCCTGTGCATTACGTTTCATGCCACGGTCACATTGTCTCGGCAGTTCGCTCAGCATCTGTACCAACGTCTGATTGAGTTGTTGACCAATCCGTGTGCTCTTTGTCGGTCGTACTTCGCCTCGTTTGGGCCGACCACGCTTGGGCTTGAGCCTCACGCCAACAGCTTTTGCCTTGACCTCACACATTGGCTTCTCTCGCCCTTCAATCGCCATGCCGTCCCGGCTGATATGCCCAATCAGCTCTTCACCAAGGTATTTCTTCACCAGCGCTTCATGCACTCGCTCTGGCAATTGCGCTTTTGAAAATTCCGCGAACGCTCGAGAGAAGGTCGCTTCATTTGGCACTTGCTTCCACATCGAAAAACCGCAGATGCGTCTCAACGCCCGGTCTATCTTCAGGCGCTCTATCAAACTCGCCGTTGTGCTCAGTCCTAACGCCACCTTCGCTACAAAAGCGTTCGCCAGCGAACCTCGATCATGCATAGGACGGCCCACCTCTCCATATTGCCTCTGGAGTACATATTCTTCGATTCGCACCCACTCTAAAATGTGGATCAACTTCTCTAATTTCGGCGTCAGTGCGCCTACTTCTGTCTTCAATTCCGGCAATAGATCATCCTGAATGACTGACCACCGTTGCATTATCATCCTGCGTTGCGTACTATTCATGTCTTGGGCGTTGATGTTTGTTTTCGTAGACTACATATTGCCAGCAATGGCCGCCCATTTCTCTATTTTTTATATCCAATTCAAAAAAATCTCCCTCGCTTTCGGCTTTTTGCAAGAGCCTCAGGGGCTGCAATTATTTACAACTTCTCTAGCGATTCTTCAGCAAAATTTGTGGGTAATCCTGAGGGTAAATGGGAGACAGTTCTTCATGGTGACAAAGGTATGCTCGGGAGCTCTCTCAAAAGCCCTGTATTCGATATCCACTACAACGCCCGGGAAGGGGGCGGTAAGACGAATGGAGCAGAAGAAATTAGTATGCTTTAGTTATTACGGTCGAGGCTCCAAAGCATGCCAATCTTTATAACGATATTTTGCGTACTTACGCTCCAATTTTGACTCCAATTCAACCGAAAATTTCGTTACCTATCCGAGTTTGATGTATCGGCAATTGAATTTCGCTTAGATAAATTTTATCTAGCCAATTGGCCATCATAGCAATATAGATTCAGTTGACATGGTGAGGCGTCGGTAGACGGCTTCCGTCTCTTGCACGAACAATGTTTTCTCAAAATGTACCTCACTTTTGCGCCGGGCGGACGCTCCCATCGCGCGCAGGGTCTCAGGCTTGCCTGTCATCTTTCTAAGCAAATTCGAGATCGCATCGGGATCGCGCTGCGGGACAATCCAGCCATCTTCGCCATCAGAGACGTTCTCTGGTAAGCCGCCGCAATCTGCCACAATAACGGGCTTGCCCATCGCCATCATTTCGCGACAAGCAAAAGAAATCGCCTCTGCATAGGAGAGCACAAAGCCAATGTCGAAAGCCGCGATACATGGCCGCACATCCAATAAATTCTCAGCGAAGGTAACCTGCTCAGACATGCCGAGTTGAGCAACTTGCTGCCGCTGTGCAGAACTCGGACTTTCACCCGCAATCAAGATATGCATCGTTTCGCGCACCAGGACAGGCAAGCTCGCGATGGCCGTCACCATATCGATCCACCCCTTGTAGTCGGCAGTACCGGCAACACTCCCAACAATGAATTTACCCGCATGTTCAGGGCCGACCATACGCAAACGTGCATGCTGCGAGGCTTCGTCGTTAAAGGGATGAAAATGCTCTACATCTACACCATTTGGGATCACCGACACCTCACGCTTAGCATAGGGCGTACCGTCAAGCAGACGGCTGGTGTGATGTGATACCGCAATCACGTGATCGGTTGCATATTTCACTCGGAGCTGACTGCCGAAATGCTTGCCGACGGGTAACGAGTTATGTTTTGTATACACTACCCGCGGCCTTTTCCCATGCAAGCCGAAGATAGCGTACATGACCAAACGATGGTCCGGTGAACCGTTAACGTGCACAATGTCGAAGCGTTCTTTTTCGAACATCGTACGCAACCGTTTGCGCGTACTGAATATGTCCCGCCATTGCCTCGGCTTACTCGGAAAAGGCATAGCAACAACATGAATATTAGGGATGGATTGGCAAAGCAGGTACAGCTTGCTTGCGGGTGGAACCGCAACCCATATTTCGTGGTGCGCTCCTAGCGACTCGGCCAGAATGGCTATATAGGTTGTATGGCCGCCACCATAGCTCACATGGAAGTTTGTGTACAGAATTTTCATTGATGATTCTCTAGTTTCCTTGAAATATCTGTTTCATGATTCAGACTATTTCTTATTGATTATTATCAGATTTTAACCTACACTGATTTTTGATGTAATTTATGTTAGCGAAAAACTTTATGTTTGAAATACTCGAGAAATATCAAAATTCAATTGCTGGATTAATTGCTATTACGGGATGGATTGTGTCCTATCAATTCGGTGTCCTTAGAGACCGTAAGAACAAACAGCGTGACCTCATTACCGACCATTTACTAGACGCCTATCGAAAACTAGAGTCTGCGTCTAACCGAGAAAAATTGACGGATAGTCAAATCGCTAATGTTGAATCTGCCATAGCAGATATTCAGATTTTTGGTTCAGAAGAACTCATCGTCACCATAGATAAATTCATGGAAGAATTTGTTGTGAATAAAAACATCGATTTAAGCGGAATTTTATCGCTGTTGCGTGAAGATATACGGCATGCACTTCATTTACCCTGGACCAATAACACATTGCGTCATTTCCGACTATAAATATTGGGTTGCACAATACAGGCAATGACTGGCTAGCTGACTAAGCCAGTTTTGCCTCTAATGCCCCATGTAATGCATTACAAACAATCATCTTTTCTGCCCGATACAAATCATTGAGCGTAAGCACACGCTCAGTGGCATCCCAGGTTGCATCTTCAAGTAAGGCTGCGCGCATGATGCCAGGCAAAAGCCCACTTTTAACCGGCGGCGTCACCCAACGATCTTTAAGTTTAATAAAGATATTACTACGCGCTCCTTCAGTGACCTCGCCGCGTGTATTACAAAACAGCAAATCAAATGCATTAAGGCGCTTAGCTTCAGTCTGAGCACGCTCATAGCTTGCGCGTACGGTTGTCTTATAACGTAACCATACATCGCCTGCCGCCACAGGCTCAAAACCCATGTCCACCGCAAGCAGCACTTTGACGGGTTGATGCAGTGAAACAAATGGCATATTTGTGATTTCAATCTTGCCATATTTACTTAAGGTCAGCCGCAGCCGCTGGGCTGAGTTTGCTGGCAAGGTCGCGATCGTCGCATCGAGTTCCGTGCGCAAGGCGTTAATATCCCAGTTAAAACCAAAATAATGCGCAGCTTCACGCAAACGCTGCCAATGCCGCGCAAGATGACGCACCCCGTGCTCGCGTGTTGCGTACATCGTCTCAATCAGCGCAAAACCTGGATCCATCTCAGTTAGAAAACGAGCTTTTAATCTACATTCAGCGTATTCATCGGCTACGACGCTATCGTATACAATTCCCGCCCCGATCCCTAGGCGGCCATCGCGCAGGCCGTCAGAGCGCCGCGCCCCGAGAGTCAAGGTGCGAATTGCCACCGATAGACAGAAATTGCTGCTGGCCGGCATGGATCCATTAGGCAGCGCTGGCAGAGAGGGCAAAGGTACTTGACTGAATGAGGTCGCAGCTGACGACGATGCCGGTTTTAACGAAGGCGCATCAAGCCAACCAATGGCTCCGGTATAGATGCCACGCGCCGTACTCTCAAGTGCGTGAATCAATTGCATCGCACGATATTTGGGGGCGCCAGTAATCGAGCCCGATGGAAAAAGCGCACGTATAATCGCGGCAAAATCAACCTCCGCACGCAATTGCGCGGTTACGGTCGAGGTCATTTGCCAAACCGTCGGATGTGGCTCAACCGCAAATAGGGCGGGTACTTGCACCGAGCCAGTCTGTGCAATACGGCCAAGATCATTGCGCAGCAAATCAACAATCATTAGATTTTCTGCGCAGGTTTTCGGGTCAGAAGCTAACGTAGTGGCGGCAGCGGTATCTGCTAACGCTTCATGCACGCGGGCAGCTGTGCCTTTCATCGGCTGGGCGGTGATTTTTCCTGCTTGGTGACGCAAGAAAAGTTCCGGCGAGCAAGAAATAAGCCAGCGATCATTGGGCAGCGCAATGAGTGCGCCGTAGCGTACCGGTTGACGCTCGCGTAAGCGCCGATACAAGCCAACAGGTGATCCGAAAGCTTTGAAATTCAGCCTATATGTGTAATTGATTTGATACGTATCCCCGGCACGCAATGCCGCCTGGATAGAGGAAAGCGCCTGCTTAAAATCAGCCTCATCGACGCTCGCGTGGAGATCGGCAATACCGGCCACGCTCGGCTCACGAGCCGCTGCATCACGCATGGCCAGCCATGCGTCAGCTTCATGCCGCGCCAGATGTGCGCACTCACGAAATAACAAGAACCGAAATGACGGCGTGGTGGCGCTACCCTGGTTTGGTTCAGCCGATTCTGTTTGCTTGAGCTGCGCCCGCACACCCCACTCATAGTCAGCTAGTGCAACCGCATGCAGCCCAGCGCGCAAATCAGCGTCTACGGCATGACACACAGAATCCCAATCGCCTATCTCAACGCATATACGTTGATGCGCTAAATCGGTGTACAGGCGACTCGTAGGGGTTACCTCGCTCGCGTCACAATCATCGAGCAAGGCAAAGCAATCAGCGTTCGTTAAATCCGTGATTGCCATCATCTCACCTAAAAAGCCCCCTTAACGTCACGGCATCCGTCAATATTAGGTCTGCGCAACGTAAAGGTTTGAGGCTTATTCGAAAAAGCTTTTGACGCGATCGAACCAGCCTTTGCTTTGCGGGTTATGCCGCGCGCCGCCATCTGCTAACGATTGCTCAAACTGCTTAAGCAATGCCCGTTGGTCGTCGGTGAGTTTAACTGGGGTTTCAACTTGCACGTGCACGTAGAGATCACCCGCCACATTGGAACGCACACCTTTAATACCTTTACTGCGCAAGCGGAAAGTTTTACCTGGCTGCGTGCCTTCCGGTACGTTAAAGTTCGCGCGTCCATGCAGAGTGGGTACTTCTATGTCCCCGCCCAGAGCCGCCGTGGTAAATGGAATCGGCATCTGGCAATGCAAATCGTCACCATCACGCTCAAAAACGGAATGTGGCTTGATATGAATTTCTACATATAAATCCCCCGGCGGACCACCATTTAGGCCAGGCTCGCCATTACCTGATGAGCGGATACGCATACCATCATTAATGCCGGCGGGAATATTGACGGCCAGGGTCTTATTTTTTTTGATTTTACCGGCACCGTGACAAGAGTTACATGGCTGGGCAATATAGTTACCGCTACCATGGCATTTTGGGCAGGCTTGCTGAACGCTGAAAAATCCTTGCGACATCCGCACAGCACCCGTGCCTGAGCAACCTGGACAGGTCTGTGGTTTGGTGCCGGCCGCAGCCCCCGAGCCACTGCAGGTCGTGCATGACTCCCAGGAGGGTACTCGAATTTGGGTTTCGTAGCCACGAGCAGCCTGCTCAAGTGAAATTTCCATGCCATACCGTAAATCGGCGCCTCGATACACGCGCGAACCACCGGCCTGGCCACGTCCTTGGCCACCGCCAAAAATATCGCCAAAGATGTCGCCAAAGGCATCCGCAAAACCACCGAAACCTTGCTGCCCGCCCCCCATATTGGGGTCAACGCCAGCATGACCGTATTGATCATAGGCTGCGCGTTTTTGCGGGTCGGAGAGCATTTCATAGGCTTCTTTGACCTCTTTAAAATGCGCTTCTGAGTCTTTATTATCTGGGTTACGGTCCGGGTGATGCTTCATCGCAAGCTTACGATACGCTTTCTTGATTTCGTCATCGCTTGCGTTTTTGGTAATCCCCAAAACGTCGTAGTAATTCCGTTTCGCCATATTGATTCAGGATTCGCTTAAATTTTTAGCGAACCGCTCCATGTCTACAAATAAGATTTGCCCGGCGAACCGAAAGGTTCACCAGGCATTGTTGATGTGGCTTTCAATTAAAGCACGCGCTCTTTCAGCAGGCTTTAGTCTTTCTTAACTTCTGTGAAATCAGCATCAACCACATCTTCTTTCGAACCACCGGCCTCTGCCTGAGCCGCTCCGGCTGACTCGCCTGCCGCCTGATCTGCTTGCATATTGGCATACATTTTTTCACCCAGCTTTTGTGAAACTTGGGCGAGCGCTTCAATCTTTGCGTCGAACTCCGCTTTATCCGCATCGCTACGCTTTAACGTCTCTTCAAGCGCTTTTAATGCGTCCTCAATGCTAGTCTTCTCGCTAGCATCAAGCTTATCGCCATGCTCAGCCAGCGCTTTCTTGGTGCTATGTGCTAAGGCATCGCCTTGATTGCGCGTATCGGCCAATTCGCGCAGCTTCTGGTCTTCAACAGCATTGGCTTCAGCGTCTTTCACCATTTGTTCAATTTCAGCTTCAGACAACCCTGAGTTGGCTTTGATCGTGACCTTGTTTTCTTTGCCAGTTGCCTTATCTTTAGCCGACACATGCAAAATCCCATTGGCGTCAATATCGAAAGTCACTTCGATTTGCGGCAACCCACGCGGCGCAGGAGCAATGCCTTCAAGGTTAAATTCACCCAGCAATTTATTCACCGCAGCCATTTCACGCTCGCCCTGGAACACTTTGATGGTCACCGCGGGCTGATTGTCATCGGCGGTTGAGAACACTTGTGAATATTTCGTAGGGATCGTGGTGTTCTTTTTAATCATCTTGGTCATCACGCCACCCAGCGTTTCAATCCCAAGCGATAACGGCGTCACGTCGAGCAATAACACATCGGTACGATCCCCCGACAACACTTGACCCTGAATCGCGGCGCCTACAGCGACAGCTTCATCTGGATTGACGTCACGGCGAGGTTCTCTACCGAAGAATTCTTTGACCTTCTCTTGCACTTTTGGCATACGCGTCATGCCGCCAACCAAAATAACGTCGTGAATCTCGCTCACTTTCACGCCCGCATCTTTGATCGCGGTACGGCATGGCTCGATCGTGCGTGTGATCAACTCCTCAACCAGTGCCTCAAGTTTGGCACGCGTAATCTTCATGTTCAGATGCTTAGGCCCGCTTGCATCCGCCGTAACATAGGGCAGGTTAATTTCGGTTTGTTGCAGACTCGAGAGCTCGATTTTGGCTTTTTCAGCAGCTTCTTTTAGGCGTTGCAACGCCAGCACATCTTTCGATAAATCAACGCCCTGCTCTTTTTTAAACTCGCCGATAATGTAGTCAATAATGCGCTGATCAAAGTCCTCACCACCCAGGAAAGTATCGCCGTTGGTCGACAGGACTTCAAATTGCATTTCGCCATCAACATCGGCTATTTCGATGATCGATACGTCAAAGGTGCCGCCACCTAAGTCATAAACGGCGATTTTACGATCGCCTTTTTCTTTTTTGTCCAACCCAAAAGCAAGCGCTGCCGCAGTAGGCTCGTTGATGATGCGCTTGACCTCAAGCCCAGCAATCCGGCCTGCGTCTTTGGTTGCTTGGCGCTGGCTGTCATTAAAGTAAGCAGGTACGGTGATAACCGCCTCAGTGACCGGCTCGCCTAGATAGTCTTCCGCCGTTTTTTTCATTTTGCGCAGGATTTCAGCCGAAATTTGTGGCGGCGCAAGTTTTTCGCCACGCACGTCAACCCAGGCATCATTATTATCTGCTTTAATGATTTTATAGGGCATTAAGCTAATGTCTTTTTGCACTTCTTTTTCTTCAAAACGCCGCCCAATCAAGCGCTTAACTGCGTAAATCGTATTACGTGGATTGGTCACGGCTTGCCGCTTAGCTGGCGCGCCGACAAAAATCTCACCATCTTCCATATAAGCGACGATAGAAGGCGTGGTACGAGCGCCCTCTGAATTTTCAATTACTTTGACCTGATTGCCTTCCATCACTGAGACGCAAGAGTTGGTGGTGCCGAGGTCAATTCCGATAACTTTACCCATTTAATTCTCCTAATCTTTTAAAGCTTTGTAAGCGTATTACTTACCTGTTTATTCAAACTAACTTGAAAATAAGTACGATATGCTTATTTTCAAGGTGTATTTTTACGCAAGGCCAGCGTGAGGCACAGGCGTTGGCGTAGAGTTCTTAAGCTCGCAAACAGTCACCAGCGCCGGGCGCAGGACACGCTCAGCAATCAGATAGCCTTTTTGCAAAACGGTAACGACTGTATTGGGTTCCTGCTCAGCACTGACCATTGAAATGGCTTGATGCAGATGCGGATCGAATTTCTCGCCAAGCGCTGGATTAATCGCCACGACACGCCCTTTTTCAAGCGCGTGATTAAACTGGCGCAGAGTCAGTTCAATCCCTTCGCGCACTTTGGCAATATCGCTTGAAGAATCGGTCAGAGCGGCTTCAAAACTGTCCAGCACAGGCAAAAGATGCTCAGCGAAACGCTCTATTGCGAATTTATGTGCCTTTTCAACGTCCTCTTGGGCGCGGCGGCGCATATTTTCGGTTTCAGCCTTTGCACGCAGGTAATTTCCCTCGAGTTCGGTGATTTTTTCCAGCGCCTTGACAAGCGCCGGGTCAATCAGCGGGGTGCTTTCTTGCGGTATGGCCTCAGTCTTTGGCGCATCATCTAGCTGAATCGTTTGGTCAGGCTGCTTTTCTTCCATATTTAATCTGCTTATCCAGTTTAAAAGAATAATTTTACACAACGCACGTATCCCGTTAAAGGAAGTTTTACGGGATACAACTTTTATAAGAGCTTATATTTAGGGCCAAACCCTTTATTTCAAGAGGGGGCCAACGAATTTTGAGGGATCCAACCTTGCACGTGCACTTTGACCAATTCTGCTAGGCTAGCGATAAACGACGGCGCAGCATTCAGACATTGAATGTAATGATATTCCTCGCCTCCCGCCTGCAGAAAAATATCGCGCCCTTCCATGCCGATTTCTTCGAGCGTTTCTAAACAATCTGCCGGAAAGCCAGGACAAAATACATCAACCCTCTTTACCCCTGCCGCCCCTAACTCCTTGAGTACTAGTGCAGTATCAGGCTTGAGCCATTCAGCACGACCAAAGCGCGATTGAAACGTTAACAGAGATTCAGTTTCAGATAAATTCAATGCTTGCGCTAACAAGGTGGCGGTTAGCTGGCAGTGCATATAGTATGGATCACCTAAATCAATGATGCGCTTAGGCACGCCATGAAAGCTCAGCAGCAAGCGCCCCCCTAAGGCAAAATCCGGCTTGCCATGCACCGCCCAATGAGCGCGTACCTGTGCCGCAAGTGCCGCAATATAAGGCGGAAAATCCGCATAGTGCCGAATCGTTCGCAATTCAGGCTGGTTGCGCATATGCTGCAAAGCAGTAAACGCGCGATCAAAAGAGGAGGCGGTCGTGGCTGCGCAATATTGTGGATACATCGGCAGCAACAAGATACGCTCGATCCCTGCGCGCTTTAATTGGGTCAGCATAGCAGGGATAGTGCGTGCGCCATAGCGCATCGCGTATTCCACGCTGATCTCGTCACCTTGCGCTTTAAGGTGCTGTTGCAATGCTTTAGCCTGTTGCTCGGTATAGACTCGCAAAGGCGAGCCTTCCGGCAACCAGATTGACGCATATTTAGCCGCCACTGGGCGCCCGCGCAAGGGCAATATAAACAAGCGCAAAATCCATTGCCAGATCAATGCTGGAATTTCAATCACACGCGGATCAGATAAAAATTCGGCCAAATAACGCCTAACGGCGCGTGGCGTTGGCGCATCCGGGGTACCAAGATTAATCAACAAGACCGCAACACGCGATAAATGACTTGGGCGGGTCTGTGGTTCAAGCTCAAAATGCATCGGGACAGACCATAAGGAATAAGGAAATGAACAAGATCAGCAATGATTTTTTTGAAAAACTGAGACGATCGCAAGATTTTTATATATAGCCTATTTTTCTATTTACTCCTCACATAAATTAGTTTATATTTATACTTAATGGTATAAATTATGGCTTGCTTCAAATCAAGTACTGAGTATGTGTACGAATACGCGTCAGTCAAGGCAATGCCAATAAATCATTAAGCTCACTATGCTACCTATGTTAAATTTGAAACGACTGAGGAACTACGTCATGGCTATCGCTATATTTGACACACTAAAATTTGCTCAACGCCTGAAAGAAGCAGGCGTTGCAAGCGCTCGCGCAGAAGCTGAGGCAGAAGCCTTATCAGAGATATTTGCCGTCAACTTTCAAGAGCTGCCCACCAAACAAGACTTGCAAGCTGTTAAAGGAGAATTACAGCATGAAATAAAAGAGGTGCACACTGAGATAAAGGATGTACGCACCGAAATAAAAGGAGTGCGCGATGAGATGCGCACTGAAATAAAAGGGCTGCGCAATGAGATACGCGCTGAAATAAATGATGTAAGAGTTGAAATAAAAGACCTGAAAAAAGATCTCTTGGTTTACCGCACCGAGGGGGATTCCAAGCTGGAAAAACTCGAACTGCGCTTAACCATTAAACTTACATTTATTATGGCGGCTCTGCTTGGCGCTGCGGCGGCACTGAGCAAATTTTTCAGTTGATCCAGGCAACCAAAGCTTACGATTAACGCTGGCTCAGTGCTTGCGATAGCAATTTTGCGGTGATATCAACAATCGGAATCACACGTTGATACGCCATGCGCGTCGGGCCAATGACGCCAAGTGTGCCCACAATTTTGCCATCGACCTCATAGGATGAGGTGACAACACTCATTTGTTCAATCGGTACGAGCGTTGATTCACCGCCGATAAAAATTTGCACGCCTTGCGCATGGCTGGAAACATCAAGCAATTGTAACAAACCGGTTTTTTGGTCAAATATATCAAATAGCTTGCGCAAGCGGTCCATATCGGATGACAAATCCGCGACCTCAAGTAAATTCCGTTCGCCAGAAATCAAGACGGCTTCGCCCGAATCGGAAACCTCGGTACTTGCGACAATCGCGGCTTGCATTAAATGAGTCATATTGCCACGCAGTGCTTCGATTTCTTCACGTAAGCGTTGGCGGACTTGATTAAAGCTTAAACCCGCATAATTCGCATTAATATAATTTGATGCCTCGATCAGCTGCGCCGGCGAATATTCCTTTTGCGTCGCCATAATGCGGTTTTGCACATCGCCTTCGGGGGTCACAATAATCAGCAGGATGCGTTTTTCCGACAGCCGCATAAACTCGATCTGCTTAAATATATGGCTGCGGCGCGGCGTCAAGACAACCCCGGCAAATTGCGACAAACTCGATAGCACACTGGCCGCAGCCGCCACCAGCTTGGCCGGCTCACCCGGCTGCAGCCGGGTGCGGACCATACTTTCAACCTGAGCATCATCCGTCAGCGGCTGAGCCACCAGCATCGTATCAACGAAGAGCCGATAGGCGCGTGGTGTAGGGATGCGTCCTGCCGAGGTATGTGGACTCACGATAAGCCCACATTCCTCAAGGTCAGACATGACATTACGGATCGTCGCAGGGCTCAGCTCAAGGCCAGAATATTTAGAAAGCGTGCGCGAACCCACCGGCTGACCTTCGGCAATATACCGTTCAATCAGGGTTTTCAGTAAAATCTTGGCGCGTGGGTCTAACATAGCGTCAAATTGTAGCGCAATCGTTACAGTAACAGCGTATTTACCATCCGTTTTTGGCCCAGTTGAGCGAAATTAGATGAACTGATTAAAAAGCAGTATGGCCTATTCGGGCAAACATGCTATGTTTGCTTTCCGTGCCATTCGTAACTTTATCTCAGAATTTCGCGCCGTTTTTTTCAATCACGGTGTAAAACTATGCAAAACAACGCTCCTTTTAAAACGATCGCTCTTATCGGCCGCACCGATGCTCTACGTATTGGAGAGTTATTGGCGATCCTCGCTAAGCGCATTCAACAAGATGGTTTTGAAATTGTTTTCGAGGCGAACACGGCTCAGGTGATTGATTTAGCCGCTTATGGTTTAAACCACTGCCCGATCCTGACCCTGGCTGAAATAGGTGACCGCGCCGATGTGGCTATTGTACTAGGCGGGGATGGCACAATGTTGGCGATTAGCCGCCAACTGGCGCCTTACGGTACGCCATTGATTGGCATTAATCACGGCCGACTTGGTTTTATCACTGACATTTCAATTAGCGAAATGCAACAGGCGGTCCCGGCCATGCTGGCAGGCAATTTTGAACGAGAAGAACGCGCCCTGCTTGAAGCGCGCATCATGCGCGCTGGCGCGCCGATTTACCATGCCCTCGCTTTCAACGATGTGGTAGTCAACCGGAGTGGCTTTTCCGGCATGGTCGAATTACGGGTTCAGGTGAATGGTTGTTTCATGTATGAGCAACGCTCTGATGGCCTAATTGTCGCTACCCCAACCGGCTCAACGGCTTATGCCTTATCATCGCAAGGGCCGATTTTACACCCCCAACTAGGCGGGATCGTACTCGTACCCATCGCGCCTCACGCCTTGTCAAACCGGCCAATTGTCTTGCCCGATGATTCAGAGATTGCGATTCAAATCACGAGTGGACGCGATGTTAATGTGAATTTCGATATGCAATCCTTCACCGCCTTGGAATTGGAAGATACCATCGAAGTCCGCCGCTCAAATCATACTGTGCCTTTTTTGCATCCGCTGAGTTATAGCTATTATGCAACGCTGCGCAAAAAATTGCATTGGAGCGAGCCACCATCGTATGGCTCCCATCCTGACTTTAATTGAACTGCCGACCAAATGATCGCGTTCAAGGTGACGGCAAGCTAGCTGTAAATTAGGTTTTAGGCTACCCTCAAATTTCTTGCTGATTTTCATATGTTTTTTATTGGTCTGAACTTAAAATGCTACGCCATTTGTCGATTCGCGATTTCGTTATCGTTACCACGCTTGAACTTGAGTTTGAACCTGGATTCACCGTGTTTTCCGGTGAAACAGGCGCCGGCAAATCGATTTTGATTGATGCGCTGGCCTTGACCCTCGGCGCCCGCGCAGATGCGACCATTGTGCGCACAGGCCAAGCGCGCGCAGAAATTACGGCTGAATTCACTTTGCCAGATCACGCCCGTCACTGGCTCGCGGAGCTTGCACTCGATGATACCGAGCATAATAGTGTGCTGTTACGCCGGCTGATTGACGCCAGTGGCCGGTCACGCGCTTTTATCAACGGCACGCCAGCGACGCTCACGCAACTGCGTGAAATCGGCGAAATGCTGGTTGATCTGCATGGCCAACACGCCCATCAATTATTAATGCGCCCACAGGCACAACGTTCTTTATTTGATCTACATGCGGGTCTTGCCCCGCTGGCTAATCAAACGGCGCAAGCATGGCGCAGTTGGCGCGATGCCATGAATGCAACGCAAACCGCAGAGGACGCAAACCGAGAGATGCAACTCGAGCGCGAGCAACTGATCTGGCAACTGGATGAATTTGACCAGTTGGCCCCTCAACTTGGCGAATGGGACGCGGTCAACGCAGAACACCGGCGCTTAACTCATGCGGCCAGCTTAATTCAAAGCGTGCAAAATGCGTTGGAAATATTATCTGAATCCGATCAGGCGATGCTGCCGCAACTTGGCGCACTGATTGCTCAGCTCCGCGCCCAAGCACAAATTGATGACCAGCTTGCCGATGCGCTAGCGGCCTTGGAGCCGGCTGAAATCCAAATCAGCGAGGCGGTGCATACGTTAAATCATTATGCACAGCGACTCGAACTTGACCCCGCCCGGCTCACCCAGACTGAAACACGGCTGAATGCATTGCATAGCAGCGCTCGTAAATTCCGTGTACCCCCTGAAGCATTGCCCGCCGAACATGCCGCGCGCCAGGCCCGGCTAGCAGCACTGGATGCCGCCACCGATGCGGAGCGACTCCATGCCGATGAAACATGCGCTCGAGCCCATTATGAGAAATTAGCGCAACAGTTATCGAAAGCGCGCGCGCAAGCCGCTCAAACGCTTAGCGCAGCAGTCACGGCAAGCATGCAAGATTTATCGATGGCGGGTGGGCGCTTTGAAGTGGCGCTCGTGCCACTGACGCAGACGGCACCAGAAACAACCTATCCATTAGGCAGTGCTCACGGCCTCGAGCACATCGAATTCCGGGTCGCGAGTCATGCTAGCGTGCCCTTACGACCGCTCGCAAAAGTTGCTTCAGGTGGAGAACTAGCACGTATTAGCTTGGCGCTTTCGGTGATCACCAGCACCGCTAACCCAACGCCAACGCTTATCTTTGATGAAGTCGATAGCGGCATTGGCGGCGCGGTGGCTGAGGTCGTTGGCCGCTTGCTGCACCAACTAGGGCAACAACGTCAGGTGTTATGCGTCACCCATTTACCGCAAGTGGCGGCGCGAGGTGATGCGCATTTGCGGGTGACCAAACAGGCCTCGTCTGCTCAGCAAGTCGTAAGTTTGGTGACGCCACTCGATCAACCTAGCCGCGTCGAAGAAATTGCGCGGATGTTAGGCGGCATTGAAATCACTGCGACCACACGCCAACATGCGCAGGAGATGCTAGCGGTTTAGGTCATGTGGCCCGTACCGCGTCAATTTATGCAGCGTTTTTAAACACGCGGGCCCACAACGCCAACACTGCTTCACGCTGAGTTTGTGCCTGTTCGGCTGACACCCGCATATGCTGCTCGATGCCATCAAGTTGCAACCTATGCTGCCAGACACGGTAGAAACGATAGGCATTACCTACGGCGTCAGCCTCGCTGGCGGTGATCGCCGCGTAACCTGCAGCCGTGCGTAGCAAAGCAATATTACCGGTATTACGAATCAGCTCAGGGCATGAGCCGGCGTAAAGCAGCACAAAATATTGCACCATAAATTCAATATCGACCATCCCCCCCCGATCATGTTTAAGATCGAAAAGTGGAGTTGAGTTCGGATGACCCTCTAAGACGCGGGCCCGCATCGCCACTATTTCCTGGGCCAGCGTGGTTGCGGCGCGCGGTAAAATCAGCACCTGCGTCCGAATGGCTTCAAACGCCGCGCCAATACGTGCATCACCGGCACAATAGCGGGCTCGGGTTAGCGCTTGATGCTCCCACATCCAGGCCGCATTGGCGGCGCCCCCTTCACGCAATTGATAGCGGCGAAACGCATTCAGATCAGTCACCAGTAGCCCAGATGCACCATCTGGCCGCAGCCGCAGATCAATATCGAACAGCTGGCCGGCACCTGTCGAACTCGTCAACCAGCTGATTAAACGCCGTGCAAAACTTAAATAAATTTCTGGCGCGGCCTCATCTGGGTCATCATATAGAAAGATCAGATCCAAATCGGAACCATACGCCAGTTCTTTGCCCCCTAACTTGCCATAGGCAATCACCGCAAAACGCGGAATCGCGCAGTGACGGCGTGGCACTTGCTGCCAAACGGCCTCAAGCGTCACGTCTAACATCGCGTCTGCAAGCTCAGACAGTCGATCGCTGACGTGCTCAAGCGTCATATGTCCAGCCAGATCCAGTAAAAGAATGCGGAACAGCTCTGCATGATGCGCATGGCGCAGCAGGTCCATCTGCTGCTCAACCCCATCTGCTGCAGCCAGCCGCGCGGCCAGTGCAGCTTTAAAGGCAGGCCAATCGAAGGTACTCACTAGCAGCTCATCATCGAGCAATTCATCGAGCAGCTGCGGATGGGAACATAAGTAATCCGCCGCCCAGCGCGAAGCGCCTAAGGTTGATAGCACCCGGGCCAGGGCCGCTGGATATTCGGTTAATAATGCCAGGTAGGCGCCGCGCCGATTAATCGCCTCGAGCAGATCAAGGAAACGCAATAGCGTTTCATCACGACGCTTCGCGGCAAGTTCATGCATAGAATGGAGCGCCCGCTCGATGAGTAAATCAAAACGCATGCGGCTTTTTTCGGGCAAGCTGGTATGACGCACGGAGCGCCAGACGGTGGTTAAACGCGACAAAACCTTAGCGGGCGAGTTAAAACCCAAGGCCACTATGTATTCGAGTAATTGAGGCGTATTTTCATCATCCAGCGCCTCACTCCAAACCAGTGCGGCAGCTTCTGCCGCCGCCATGGATTGTGCCGTAGCGTCTGCCGTGATTGTGCTAACGGTTTCTGCAACGCCGGTGATGGCCGCCGGCATAGGATGGGTGGCGCGGTTCGCTGTACTACTCAGCCCATAATGGGTATCGTTTTTATCTGCAAAGATCTGGTTAAACTGTCGCTCAACGTTGGACAGATGCCCGTCTAATGTTTGCCTAAGCGCTGCATAGTGAGCAAATCCAAGCGAAGCGGCTAGCCGCGCGCGCTCAGACTCAGCCACGGGCAGAACATGGGTTTGCGCATCATCGGCATACTGCAAACGATGCTCTAACTGCCGCAAGAAACCATAAGCCTCTGCCAATTGGGTGGCCGCGGCCGGCGCCAACAAGCCTTGCGATGCAGCATACGCTAAGGCTTGCAAGGTTGGGCGTACGCGAAAGCCTGCATCTTGGCCACCTCGGATCAATTGAAAAACCTGCGCGCAAAATTCAATTTCTCGAATGCCTCCGCGCCCAAGCTTAATATCGTCGGCTTTATCGGGTCGCATAGAAGCACGGCGCATCGCTTCTCGCCGAATTTGCGCATGCAGCGCACGCACCGCATCAATCACCCCAAAATCAAGATAACGCCGGTACACAAAGGGCTGGACCAGAGCATCAAGCTGCGCGGCTAGGTGCTTAGCGGAGTCACTCTCGGTCTCGCTCACTAACCGGCTTTTAATCCAAGCATAGCGTTCCCATTCGCGCCCTTGAACATAGAAATATTCCTCTAGCATAGGCAGGCTGCAGACCAGCGGCCCGGCTTCGCCGTTAGGCCGCAAACGCATATCCACGCGAAACACATAACCATCCGCGGTGAATTCAGACAGCGCGCCAATGAGTTTTTTACCCAACTTTGAAAAATATTCATGACTTGAAATGGGCGAGCGCTCACCGCCGGTGGTTTCACCTTCATCGGCATAAACAAAAATTAAATCAATATCCGATGAGACATTGAGCTCATAGCCACCTAACTTACCCATCCCCACCACGCCAAGTGTTTGCGGTAGAGGATCATGCGCACCATATGGCACGCCATACAATGTTTCTAACTCAGCATTCAGTACCGAGAGCGAGCATTGAATCGTTAGTTCAGCCAAATCGCTCATCGCGCCGGTCACCTCGGTCAGGTCCGCTGTGCCCGCAAGGTCACGCTCCATCACCGTACAAAATACTTCCGTTCGCAGTTGACGCAATGCGCTTTTGAGCTGCGCTTCAGGGGGGCGCGCCGCGTCCATTGATAATAGTGTCGCAAGCCGGTGCGCCATGTCTGTGCGGGACAATGGAGCGACACACGCTTGCGTGACCAAACCAGCCAACTCAGGCTGGGCATGCATTATGCGCTGGCTATAACGAGAATACGTAACGCTTCGCAAAATAGGTTCCATCGTTAGTCTAACTTAAGAAAAAAATTGAAGTACACGTAAGCCTCTAAATGGAATTAAGGATAATACGGCCAAGTTTGAACTGCGGATCGTGTTACATTCCCCCATAAGCCGATTTCTTCAATTTTACTGTGATTTCATAGCCCCTTAGCCGCTGCATGCCCGCTCGTATCCCCGCTTCTAAGCCAACACCCACGCCACGCACAGCCAAGGGCCGAGGCCGTTTTTTTAAACCATGCTCATGCGCCAAGCGCATATTTACCGTTTTCGCAGGACTGGCGCTGATACTCTTTTTCGGCATGGCAGCGGCGGCACTCACGTTACACTATGGCCTTTTGCCAAAGCTTGACACTTTCAGGCCCCGCCTTGAACAAACTGCCTCGCACGCGCTTGGGATGCAGGTTTCGATCGGTCAACTTAGCGGACACTGGCAGGCACTGCATCCTCGTCTTGAAATTTCTCAATTGACCCTACGGGACAGCACCGGCCGCGTCAGCCTCAGCATACCCCGCGCCAGTGCCGCCCTATCATGGCGCTCCTTGCTCTGGTTCAAACCGATATTCGCGAGCTTAAATATTTACGCCCCAGAAGTGACCGCCCGGCGCACGGCCGATGGTCAGTTATTCATTGCCGGCATACCCGCCAAGATTCCGCTCACGGACCGCCACAACGGCAAGCAGGCTGGGTTGGACTGGCTGCTCTTACAAAAAACCATCTCTCTACATAACAGTACGCTCTATTGGCAAGACGAAGCCCAACCAAACTTAGCCCTTACGCTAACCAGTGCGCAATTCACGCTATTTAATCATAGCGACCAACCACGCCTGCCACCTGATATATCGGTGCACATTCACCAGTTGTCAGCTCGTCTGGAGCACGCATCGAGCTTAGCCGATGCGGCTCATAACCCGCCCGTCAATCTAATTGGGCGTTTCGACGGGCGTTATGGTTCGCCCCTGACAGGACGTGGTGAGCGCATTACCCTGCACGGCGATCTCGTCGATCTGCGCTTATTGGGTAAATTCGCTCAGCTATTACCCATCTCACCCACACTAACCAAGCAGATCGCCCGTATCAAACCGCGCGGTGTCCTGCGTGATTACGCCATAGAATGGGAGCAAGCCCCACCCGCCCACGCTGATGCCGCTATTGCCGGCTCAAATGAAGCGGGCAATACGCCCATGGCACACTACCATTTTAAAGCGCAACTTGACAATATTGGCATCGCCGCACCGACATCCGCTCTAGCCAACACCAGCGCAGGCCAGTCACCCCCTGCTGGGTTTGGCTTGACTAATTTTTCCGGTTCAATTGATGCCAATGAGACCCGCGGCACACTGACACTGGCGTCAAAACAAACATCAATCACGCTTAATAACCTATTTGATGAGCCGACCCTCAATTTCGATACACTCACCGGCCAAATGCATTGGCAGTTTAAGCGTCTTGACTCAAGCACGTTCCTTCAAGTCCAGCTTCCTCGCCTCCGTTTTGCCAACGCTGATGCCGCTGGCAGCGTGCATGGAGCTTGGTCAAACGGTGCCTCTAAACAAGGCTATTTAAAGTTGTCGGCAAATTTTAAGCGCCTGCTCGTTGCCCGTGTGCCACGCTATCTGCCCACCCAGATTAACCCAAAACTGCGGGCCTACCTCAAACATGCGCTGATTGGCGGAGTCTCACGCAAAGCGGTCATCGAGGTACAAGGAGCGCTTGACGATTTTCCATTTGAAGACCCACAAAAACCCGGCGTTTTTTATGTTTTAGCGCCGTTTGAGCATGGTCGCTTCGACCCTTCGTCTTATCCCGCAACAGATCCCAGCGCTGAAGCGATTACCCAATGGCCTGCGCTGGAGAGTATCCGTGGCCGTTTTGAGCTAGATCGCAGTCGCCTGAAAGTGACCGCTGACGCTGCTCGCTATCGGAATGTCATGCTTAGCAAGATCAAAGCAGATATCAATAATCTATCCACCCACACGGATAGCTTAGTGATTAGTGGCCTAGCCAATGGACCGCTTGACGATATGCTGCACTACCTCAATGCCAGCCCAATTCCAGATTGGACTACCCACTTGACTGACCGGTTACACGCCAGGGGCAACGCACGACTTAAGCTGCGTCTTGAGGTGCCGCGCGATGGCCGAGAGCAGACAGGGGTTAACGGGGCGTTGAATTTTGCCGATAACGGCTTAAACTGGGGATCTTTGCCACCGCTTACCGCCCTCACCGGCCAGCTTGATTTTACTGAGCGCACGCTCACGCTGGTCAAACCTCAAGCGCAATGGCTAGGAGGCAGAATAAGCGGCACCGGCGGTGTCAAAGCAAGTGGTTTTACCGCCATCACGCTCAATGGCCAACTATCCGCTCAAGCACTACAGAAAATCTCGCATGACAGTCCACTCGCGGCGCTAGCTCACCACCTAAATGGCACCGCAGACTATCAAATCGATATACAAGCCCCTAAACACGCCGCCGCGCAGATTACCGCAACCTCTGACTTAACCGGCTTAAGCCTTGGTTTGCCAGCGCCATTTGCCAAAGACGCCAGTACGCCCATGCCACTTCGTTTGGCGCTGAAACCCGTCCACCCCACCCGAGCGACTCAATCAGCCATCGCCAGCCGCGCCAGCTCCCCCCAAATACCCAAGCCCTCGACGCTTTCCCAGCGCCGCCTTAATCTGCAAATGGGTCCACTGAGCGCAACTTATTTACTGCATAGCCACCCACAACCGGCCGTAGTCCACGGCCAAATTGCTATCGGCGAGCCTGTTGCGGCCAAAATTTGTCCAAAACAGCGCTTGTCAGCACGCTGTATCGCCGCGACCGTGAATCTCGAACAGCTCAATTTGGATGCGTGGCTGACCACCCTGAGCCCGTTTTTCACGTTTCCTGGTTTGGCTACCTCCAAGCCACTGAAAAATCACGCACAGGCCAATCTACTTACAAGCTGGTCAGCTTGGCTACCGACTCATCTGCATGCTCAGATCAAAAAACTGACAGCGGCTAACCGGCATTGGGAAAATCCTCAACTTAACGCAAATCGCACCGGCAGCGGCTGGCAAGCTCGCCTGGTTTCGCCTCAAGCTTTAGGCGATCTGAGCTGGCAGCCTTTTTTATCCACTCCAAGCGGCACGCTACGGGCGCGCTTTAAATATTTCACCCTGCCCGCCTCAATAACTACTGACGGACCTACGCTAACCAGCAAAAAGCTCGAAGATCAGGCCAACACGCTCCCGGCAATTGATTGGATGATTGACCAACTGACCGTACGCGGCCATGCTCTGGGAAAAGTTGAAGTGGCGGCGCACAATACGACCGATGGCAACGGCACGCCAATTTGGCAACTCGACAAATTACACATTCTGAACCCCGCCGCAACTTTAAACGCAACCGGCTACTGGAGCCTGCCGCGCCACCAGCAGATCGCCCAAGCCCCAACGCTGGGGACCCATAACAACCGCCGCCAGACAGCCCTCGAGTTCAAGCTCGCAATCAATAACGCAGGCGACCTACTAGATCACTTCGGGCTGCCACGGACCCTGCGCAATGGCAGCGGCACCTTGGTTGGCAAGGTGAACTGGCAAGGCACGCCCATCACCATTGATTACCCAAGCTTGAACAGTTCATTATCATTTAATTTACAGCGCGGACAAATTCTGCAAGTTGAGCCGGGCATGGGTAAATTGCTCGGCGTCTTGTCGTTGCAAAGTCTAGCGCGCTTTCTAATGCTCGATTTTCGTGGCATATTTGGCTCAGGCTTGACCTTTGACCAAATTCAGGGGACTGGAACAGTCAAAAATGGCATCGGTTACACCGATAATTTTGAGATATTAAGTTCCAGCGTACGCATCACTATGAGCGGAAGTACCCACATTCCGCAAGAAAAACAGAGTTTACTTGTTACCGTAGTACCATCGATTGACGCAGGCTCCGCCGCATTGGCTACTGCCGCGATTAATCCTTTACTCGGCTTTAGCAGCTACCTAGCGCAATTAGCCCTATCGGCCGCCATCTCACACAATTTCTCGCACCAATATGCCATTACTGGCTCCTGGGCCAACCCGCAAATTGAACGAATTCCAAGCGAAGCGAGTAAAATTGATCTTCCAATCGAAGCAGCTCCCGCACAATGACTGCATGGTCGCCCTTAAATGACGTTTATGAATACTATTGAAGCTAGCCTTAACTCTCTTGCGATTGCCAAAAACTCTCTCGCGATTGCCAAAGATACGCTGCTGACTCCTTATGGACTTGACGAAGCACTGCTCGCGCGCACGCTCGCCGACATTTTTACGCGCCGGCTTGACTATGCGGACGTGTACTTTCAAGCAACCCACAGCGAGTCATGGAGCCTTGAAGAAGGCATTGTCAAATCGGGCTCATTTAGCATTGACCAAGGTGTCGGCGTACGCGCGGTAGCCGGTGAGCGCACCGCTTTTGCGTACTCAGATGACTTGTCGTCAGCCGCACTCAAACAGGCAGTCGCCACCACGCATGCGCTCGGCCAACAAGGCGGGGGGCACGCACGCGTTGGCGCAGTCAACACGTTACATAGCGTCACAGGACGCGAGCTTTATGTAGGCATTAACCCGCTCACCTCACTCAGCGCTCACGAAAAAATTGCCTTGCTTGAGCGCATTGAACAGATGGCGCGCAGCCGCGACTCACGCATTAAACAAGTGATGGCCAACCTAGCCGGTGAGTACGACGTAGTGCTGATCGCGCGTGGCGACGGTGCGCTGGCTGCCGATATACGGCCGCTCGTACGGGTTTCTGTCACGGTCATTGCCGAGCAACATGGCCGTCGTGAAATCGGCAATGGTGGCGGTGGCGGCCGTTTCACTTATGATTATTTCAGCGATGCCGTGTTGGCCAGCTATGTGGATGATGCGGTGCATGCAGCATTGGTCAACCTTGACGCCCGGCCGGCGCCTGCTGGCGTCATGAGCGTGGTGTTAGGTCCTGGCTGGCCTGGTGTTTTATTGCACGAAGCCATTGGCCATGGCCTCGAAGGCGATTTCAATCGGAAGGGCGCGTCCGCCTTTGCCGGGTGTATCGGCCAACAAATTGCCGCAAAAGGCGTCAGTGTGGTTGACGACGGCACCTTAGCCAATCGGCGCGGTTCGCTGAATATCGATGATGAAGGTAATCCAACCGAATGCACCAGCTTGATTGAAAACGGCATCTTAACTGGCTATCTACAAGATACCCTCAATGCCCAGTTAATGAACATGCCCATCACCGGCAATGCCCGCCGTGAATCCTATGCGCACCTGCCGTTACCGCGCATGACCAATACGTATATGCTAAACGGCGATAAAGACCCGCAAGAAATCATTGCTTCCGTTAAAAATGGTTTATATGCGGTCAATTTCGGTGGCGGTCAGGTGGATATTACAAATGGCAAATTTGTTTTTTCAACTTCCGAAGCGTATCTGATTGAAAACGGCAAGATCACGTCGCCGGTCAAAGGCGCCACCTTGATTGGCAGTGGTCCTGAATCGCTTAAATATATCAGCATGATAGGCAATGATATGGCCCTTGATACCGGCATTGGCGTTTGCGGCAAAGAAGGGCAAAGTGTTCCAGTCGGGGTAGGTCAGCCAACCTTACGTATTGACCAGATGACGGTTGGCGGCACAGTTTAATCAAAATACTCACCGATTTGCAGGAGAATTTTATGTCCCCGCACAATACTGACGATGTCCGTATTCGCGAACTCAAAGAACTCGCGCCACCTGCGCAACTGATCCGAGAATTTCCATGCACAGAAGCAAACTCGCAACTCATCTTCGATAGCCGGCAAGCACTGCATCGTATTTTGCATGGCCTCGAAGATCGGCTGATTGTAGTGATTGGCCCCTGTTCAATTCATGACTCACAAGCGGCAATTGAATACGCTCATAAACTCGTGGTTGAACGCACGCGCTTAGCGAGCGAGTTGGAAATCGTGATGCGAGTCTATTTTGAAAAACCTCGCACCACAATTGGCTGGAAGGGCCTGATTAATGACCCTGACCTAGACAATAGTTTCAGGATCAATGACGGTCTACGCACGGCGCGCGAGTTATTGGTAAAAATTAACCAACTGGGCCTGCCAGCTGGGACGGAATATCTTGATTTGATTAGCCCGCAGTACTTGGCAGATCTCATTTCATGGGGGGCGATTGGGGCGCGTACCACAGAGTCTCAGGTGCACCGCGAACTGGCTTCTGGTCTTTCCTGTCCGGTGGGTTTCAAGAATGGCACGGACGGTAATATCAAAATCGCCGTCGATGCCGTTAAAGCCGCCTCGCGGCCCCATCATTTTCTATCGGTTACCAAAGGCGGCCAGTCAGCCATTGTTTCTACCACCGGCAACGAAGATTGTCACTTAATTTTGCGCGGTGGAAAAACGCCTAATTACGATGCGGCAAGCGTGGCTGCGACGGCCGCGGAAATTACCAAAGCCGGCCTGGCTGCGCGCGTCATGATCGACGCCAGTCATGCCAATAGTCGCAAACAATACGCAAACCAAATTCCGGTCTGTGCTGATATAGGCAAACAAATTGCTAACGGTGATGAGCGGATTGTTGGTGTCATGATTGAATCGCATTTGCTTGCAGGCCGGCAAGATCTCGAAGGGGATGGGCCGCTAACTTATGGGCAAAGTATTACCGATGCTTGCATTGATTGGAACGATAGCGTGACAGTACTAGAAGGCTTGGCGGAGGCGGTCAGGCAACGGCGGATTGCGCGCAGCCGTAGTAATTAACCCATAGTGCAAGATGATTTCCGCTGCCTCCATGTCCAATATTGCTAAGCAACTCAGCGCCATACGCCAACGCATTGACAAGGCGGCGCACGTAGCAGGCCGAAGTGAGAATGCCGTAAGTTTGCTGGCGGTTTCAAAAACCTTTTCTGCCGAGATGATTCGCGCCGCTTATGCAGCCGGACAATCGTCGTTTGGCGAAAACTACATGCAAGAAGCGCTAGAGAAAATCGAGGCGTTGGCAGATTTGCGCGCGCAACTAGAATGGCATTTTATTGGGCCGTTACAGAGCAATAAAACAAAATGGGCTGCGACGCATTTTGATTGGGTGCATTCCGTAGATCGCCTTAAAATCGCCCAGCGGCTTTCCGAACAGCGTCCCAGCCATCTGCCGCCGCTCAATATCTGCTTACAAGTTAATCTGAGCGGCGAAGTCAGTAAAAGTGGCGCCTCTGCCGCCGACGCAGTCTCGCTAGCGCATGCACTGGCAATCCTACCGCGGCTCAAATTACGTGGCTTGATGACCATTCCAGCCCCGGCTGATACCCTGGATGCGCAGCGTTTGGCATACCGCAAGGTGTCTCAACTGTTTGCGACGCTACGTACCGATGGGCTCCCACTGGATACAATATCTGCCGGCATGTCGGCTGATTTAGAAGCCGCCATACTCGAAGGCGCAACACTGGTACGCATTGGCTCAGCGATCTTTGGTACGCGCGTCAGAGATTAATTAAATTTAAGAGGATCGTATTCAATGCATCATTCAGCCAGTGAAACCTCTATGAAAATTGCCTTTATTGGTGGCGGCAATATGGCCAATGCGCTCATCGGCGGGTTGATTAAAGGTGGCCTATCTGCATCGCATTTATATGCCATTGATGTTAATAGCGATGTATGCGCGCGCCTCGCAGCGCAATGGCAGATCCGCACCAGTGCCACGATCAGTCCAGCCCTACATCACTATGACGCACTCGTATTAGCGGTTAAACCACAGCAACTCAAAGAGATTGCTCACGCCGTCGCCCCGTATCTAAACGGACAAGTTGTGATTAGCATCGCGGCGGGTATTCGTGCGGCAACGATACAGGACTGGCTAGGCGGTTATACGCGGATTGTGCGTGCCATGCCCAACACGCCCGCTTCAATTGGCATGGGTGTGACAGGCGTTACCGCCTTGACTAGCGTGAATGCACAGGGCCGTCAGCTTGCTGAAACCGTGTTAGCCGCAGCAGGGCAAGTCATCTGGTGTGAACATGAAAAGCAAATCGACGCTATCACGGCGATCTCTGGCAGCGGCCCGGCTTATGTATTTTACTTTATTGAAGCACTTGAAGAGGCCGCCCGGCAACTTGGATTTGATGACGCGCAAAGCCGCTCGCTGGCGCTTGCAACCGTGAATGGCGCCACCCAATTAGCTATGCAATCTGATGAATCCGTGAGCACACTACGAGAACGCGTCAGCTCAAAAGGAGGAACGACTGCCGCAGCGCTTACGTCGTTTACTGCGGATGGCATAAAAGAAGCCATTATGCGCGGCGCATTCGCTGCCCGGGCGAGGGCGGAGCAAATGGCAGATGAGTTCGGACAAACTTAGACTGACAACGGCCGTTTAGAGAAGTTTGCTGAAGGCCACTGCCGCACTGAGCAAGGCCCCCATGATAACGGTGAGTTTGACAATCATGTGCAGTTCGAGCCGCTCCAGTTTGGCGTCTAATTTTTCTATCTTGAAATCTAATTTATCTATCTTTAGATCCATATCTTTACGCAGGTTGCCCATCTCATGACGCAAACCGCTCATCTCATGGTGCAAATCCTCTTTGGTTACCAACCCCTACAAATTAAGCTCAAAGACCTCTGACAAGATTTCAGCTTCGGCTTCAGCTTGAGCAGGTGAAACGCCCGCACTTTTTAAGTGATTCGCAAATTTTAAGGTATTGAAAGCTGTTTAACAGCCATTGGACTACCTCCGATAAATCAAATGACTATATCAGCAGCATACTCAGAAAAATCAACCTCTTAGAAAAAATAACAGCGGAATGTAGACGTTATTTTACGGATCCGTTGTCCATTGCCGTCGTATTGATAGTGCTCTTCATCAGAATCACCGTTATCGTGGCTCAGCAACACGACATGATTCAATTGGTTTCGTCCATTCCACTGCAGCGATTTCAGTTCTTTTATGCCCAAAACACCCGGGTTGCCATTGGCATCATATTTGAAATGATCGACTGTATCGCCAGCTTGTACATTGACACCAGGAGGGTTGTTGGCGTCAGATGGAAATAAGAGCGCTCCTAACCGGTTGCTGCCCTCGATGACCTTCATCTTTTGCGTAAAACGAAGCGCCCCGCGGGTGCATTGAATCTTAGTAAGGTTACCACCCCTATCGTACTCGTACTCGCGGGTGTAATTGACGCGTGCGTTCGAAGGCGGCGGCCCCATCCATTCCGGTAGCCTGCATCCTGGGTTCGCGTTGGCTTGTTCGCGCCCCGTCGCACGCACCAGTTGATACAACGCATCGTACGCATAGGTGGATTTTGGCTTAATTTCCTCATTGCTAAAAAACGCCGAGACATCCGCCTTATCTTCAATACTCAAGATATTGCCCACCGGATCGTATTGATACTCCAACTGCTGAAGAATTTTGTCTTGAGCGTTTTGAGCTAGGCTTTTCTTCAAGCGTAACGTTTTGGGGCAGTAAGTGTAGGCGGTTGTTACATCATTGCCAGCCGTCTCGCTTTCGACCTGGCCGTGGGCGCTGTAATAAATCGATTTCAGCAACACCTGAGGCGGGGCGCCATTCGCCTGTTTTAAGCTGGCTGCAGCAAGTTGGCCCGCAACATCATAATATATTTGCTGGACATTGCCCTTCGCGTCGGTTTGCGTCAGTGGCGCACCCAGCGCGTTGTAGGTCCAGGCCGTCTCATAAGTTGTCTGCTCGAGCACAGGTTGCGGCTTCGCGTCCCAATCAGGATCGCCCTGGGTCATTTTGAGCAACCGCCGGATCTGAACGTGCGGCTGACCTGTCAACGTCATAGCTGGCGTCGTCAACTGCCCGGCTGTATCGAGTTGCTGGCTCACTACACCACACAGATTGGCCGCCTGCGCACTAGCCCGCCGATCCAGTTCACTGTCACCATAGGACAGTTTCTTCAGTAGAATCAGCTGTCCTTTCCCCACCCGTTGTTCGCTGACCCGGGTGAGCCGGCCAAGAGTATCGTATTCGGTGTGCGTCACAGTACTACCGGCATCCTGCTGCCAAATAGGGCGGCCTTCGATATCGAAGACGCTCCAGTGCACGCCAGCATCCACGCTGTCGGTTCGCAACGCTCGGCCGGCAAGATCTGGGCGGTAGCGGAAATTGGCGGGCTGCGTGTTGGTTTGCAGGCGACCCAAGCGCGGATCCGTATGATTGAGCGCAAAACCCGCTACCGAATACGTCATCGCCGTGATGAGTTCGTCCACAGTCGCTTCTTTTTTGGCGCGATTATATTGCAATCTGCGAACTGCCAGCCCACGGTTGTCGGTGACAGTGATCGTCGGCGTACCGTTGTAGAGCGTCGCAGTCATCGTGTTGGCTCCCCTGTAGATATGAGCAGCATACTGAACCTGCCAAAATCCCAAAAATACTTCAATGCTGTGGCGTAGCCGGGGTGTTCCAGAGCTCCTTCAGTCTTTTTTTATCCCCCGTATAACGCTTGATTGCTTCAAGATATTCTTTAAATCCAAACGGCCGCTGTTCGTGCGAATGATTAAACGCGGCAACATCCCCCAAATTTTCTCCATCGCCAGAAGTAACGAACTTAAAGCGCCCACTGGCATGAAGTGCAATTAATTCCCTACCCATCACTATGAGGCTTGCCTGCTTGATATTCTTTTTGGTACGCCTCGAGGCGAAATGTATATCTTTTCCAGAATGAATTGCCCCAAGAATCAGCGCGTCATTAACCAGCGGACTCCATTTTACTGCTTTCAATATTCCCTTTAATCCGGCCATTCTCATTCGTATTGGAATGTCATCATCAGCTGCCTTCCCAACGTTATCTACCAGTGATTCGGTGATGACGGGATTGCGTGTCAGAGCACGATCATGTTCGGCCGGATTATCACCCACGTTAAAGCGATCCCTATAAAATTCTCCGTTTGCGAGTCGTCCCAGTACCAATATCGGGCCAGCGTATAGTACGGCCTGATATACGTGCCATGCCGCCAATTTCTTGCTTTCATCATGCCAACCATACGATTTCCCAGCATCGACCTTTTCTCGTGTCGCTCTCTTTTTTATCAGAGGTCGGATTGCTTCATAAAATGCCTTTTTATCCCGGTATACCTCCGCCGGCATCCCTGCCGCCGCGCCACTCACCTGCTTGGAGTGTTTTCCACTGGGATCAACATAAGCGATCGGATTGTTTCTGACCATCCGATATAGATTCAGCCCATCCACTGTTCCAGCCGGGTCAGGATTAAGCCACCTTCCCAGCCACGGCGCGTAATATCGGAAACCATAATAATAGAGGCCGGTCGCATCCCGCTCCTTGCCAGAATAGCGCACATGTTTACATGCCGCGTTGATTTCACTTTTCGCTGCCCACACTGCAGTGCCGCCATACGGATAATACTCTTCATAAGTCAGCAGGCTGGCATGCTGATCGAGTTCCAGCATACTCGAACCCAAATGGTCATTTAAACTATAGCGGAACTGGTCGCTATCAATACCGTCTGGTTGACCTACTGCCCAGTGGAGAACGCGGATCTGGCAGCGCCCAGCTTCACTAGCGGTAATAAAATGCAATTCCCGGGTGATTTTTTTATTGACTTTGCCCATTTCGATCCAGACATCGTAACGTCGGCGGAGTTCAAGGCCAGGCAGATAAATCACCTCGTCCCTGTGTTTGAGCGTTCTTTGGCCATCATGTTTGACCAAGGTCGAGGTTATTTTACGGATCCGTTGCCCATTGCCATCGTATTGATAGCGCTCTTCATCAAAATCACCATTATCGCGGCTTAGCAATACGACATGGCACAATTGGTTTCTTCCATTCCACTGCAGTGATTTCAGTTCTTTTATACCCAAAGCGCCCAAGTTACCATTGGCGTCATATTTAAAATGATCGACTGTGTCGCCATTTTGTCTATGCAAACCAGCCTCACGTGAAACCGAGACTGCTTTTAACCGGTTATTGCCATCAACTATGCTCATCGTTTGCGTAAAACGACGTGCACTACCGCGTGTGCCTCGAACCTCGGTTAGATTGCCACCCCGGTCGTACTGGTACTCGCGCGTGTAATTGACGCGTGCGTTCGAGGGCGGCGGGCCGATCCATTTCGGTAGCCGTGACCCTTGTCTCGCGCTGGCTTGTTCGCGCCCCGTTGCGCACACCAGTTGGTACAGCGCATCGTACGCATAGGTGGCTTCGTGCTTAACCTCTTCATTGTTAAAAAATTCCGAGACATCTACCTTATCTTCAATGCTCAAGATATTACCTACCAGATCGTATTGATACTCCAACTGCTGCAGAACTTTATCTTGGGCATTTTTAGCAACGCTTTTCTTCAAGCGTAGCGTTTTAGGATAGTACGTGTAGTGGGTTGTTACGCCGTTGCCCGCTGTCTCGCTTTCGACCTGACCGTGTGCACTGTAATGGATCGACTTCAGCAATGCCTGAGGGGCGTCATGGTTTAATTGTTTCAAGCTCGCTGCTGCCACTCGGCCTGCGACGTCATAGGATGTGTATTGCACATTGCCATTCGCATCGGTTTGCGTTAGCAGTGCGCCCAGCGCGTTGTAGGTCCAGTCCGTCTTGTAGGCATTTTGCTCGAGCACAGGTTGCGGCATTGCGTCCCAATCAGGATCGCCTTGGGTCGCTGCGAGCAGCCGCCGGACCTGGGCTTGTGGCTGCCCCGTCAGCGTCACACCCGGCGTCGTCAACTGTCCAGCTGTGTCAAATTGCTGGCTCACCACGCCGCACAGATTAGCCGACTGCGCGGCAGTCCGATCCAGTACACTATCACTATCATTGTCGCCATAGATCAACTTCTCCAGTGCAATGAAACCTTCTTTGCCCACCAACTGTTCGCTGACCTGAATAAGCCGACCAAAAGCATCGTACTCAGTGCGCGTCGCGGCGCCACGTGCATCCCGTTGCCAGACAGAGCGACCCTCAATATCGAAGAGGCTCCAGTGCGACCCAGCATCCACGCTGTCGGTTCGCAACACCCGGCCGGCGAGATCATGGCGGCACTGGAAGTTGGCGAGTTGCCCAGTCGGCATATCTGGCGTATTGGCCTGCGGGCTGCCCAAGCGCGGGTCCGTCTGACTCAGCGCAAAACCTGCTGCCGAATAAGTCGTTGCAGTGATGAGCTCATCTACAGCCACTTCTTTTTTGTTGCGATTGTATTTCAATGTACGCACCGCCAGGCCACGATTATCCGTGACGCTAACCGTTGGGGTACCCGTATAGAGCGTGTCAGTCATGGCGCTGGCTCTCCTGTGTTGAATCCGCTATGACGCCGGTGTCGTTTTCATCTTCAGCGATCGTGAACCATGGAAAATAGCTCATGCGGCGCTCAGCGCCCTGCGCGGTCACGACGCGGATTTCCCGGCCCAACGCATCGTAATAATGTGTATCAGCATAGCCGCCAGCACGCAGCGCCTTGTCAATGACGTAGCGCCAGTCATTCATAAAATAGGGCTGATAGACACGCACCGGTTGTCCTTTGTTGTCGTACTCAATCCGTCCGGTGACAGTCCAACGGGTTTCAGCCTGGGCTAACGCGGGGGGCTGTTCGGCGGGCCCAGTGATCAACTCGCCATCGAATTTACGCTGCCATGCCAGACCGGCCGGAACACGCATGGCAGCTTGCAACGCGCGGCCAAAACCGTCGCTGTAGGTCACGGCGAGATGGATTTGCTGCTGCGCATTAGATGGCGAATCCTTGAGCGGATAAGCGTCCGCCGTCAACGTAGCGCTGTGCGCCGGCAAGCGCGGCAAGGCGAGCAAAGCCGCTCGCAAAACCTCGGGCAAACCTTGAATAATTTGTTTGGACTCGGCCCATTGCCAGCCACGGGATCGCACCTCGCCGCTTGGCATGATGAAACGTAAATCTACCAGCCGTTGCCAGAGGTCATCTGCGACCTTAAAGCCCCGTTCTTGTGCGGATGGCGTGCGGCACAAACGCCCCATCCAACTTGACGAGTCATAAACATTGATCGTGGCCAGCGCTTGCGTCTTTTCTTTGTTCAATGCATCTTTAATCGCCTGTGACACCGTTAAATCCGCTGGAACCGGCTGCTCCAAGACAGATTTAAATCCCACCTTCACCGTGGTCGGCGACGGGGCCGTTGGATCGACGAGTTCAGTACCATAAAAAGTGCTGCCGATCACCCGGCCCAGCGCATCAAATTGAACTTCGTGGATATTGCGGTTGATATCGGTGATTTGCCAAGGTGTTAAGAAACGATAGTCGCACTGGGCCGTGACGGTATTCTTCAAAGCGTCTTCCGTCATCAGCAAGCAGCAGTTGTAACCGTCGTATGTGTAAGTCGTCACGCCGCTCAGATGCGTCTTCCATTGTTTGTGCGGGCGATAAAACTGCGCTGCGTCATGATAGATCGTATAGCTGTGCTGGCTGATCCACAGCGCGCCAGTATCGATGGTTCGAGGCGTCGACAGCACGTACGTTCCCGGCTGATAGCCGCCCTTTTCTAACCACTTCTTTAGCGCCTCCGGACTGAGCACACTTTCCGGATAAGCGGTGAGACTCTGTGCATCCAGTACAGCGGTTTCCTGATGGTCGAGCAACTTGACGATAGCGGGCAGTCCCGAGACATAGACATTCACTGTTTGCGCCACGAATATACGAGACTGCGAAGTCGCCAATAAACCGTCCGGCATGATCAACGCCTCCAGATGGAGTCCGCCTTGGGGCACCTGGTCTGATGTAGATTCCAGTGCATTCTGTCGGGATTGATCGAGCAGCCCCAGCACCCAGGCCTGAGGGAGGTTTTGCTGATGATAGCGATGCCGACTCTCCTGTAATCGCAACACCTGCTGTTGCGCATCAAACGTACTGGACCAACTCTGCGCCGGCAGTGCGGTATCGGTATAAGGGTTGGCATTGTCCTGCCCTAAACGGCGCGGATATTGAATTTCCACACTCCAAAGCAGTGCGCCATAGGCATCATACTGCAGTTGGACATGTTGGCTGATCTGTGGGTCAGTGGCGATGCGCTCGTAGTGGTAAGCAGTCTGCTCAAGCTCCAGTGGCAAGACCACGGGTGCAACCGCTGCCGGACCCAGAGCGGAGGTTGAATCGGATCGGCGCTTAGATGTCGCCAGCGCATCTTGCACAAGACGGACCTGATAACGCGACTGACTCACGCTGTACGGAATTGTGTCACCAGCGCTGCCACTCTGCTCATACACCTCTTGACGCAGTAGACGACCCTTGAGGGCGCGAGCCAGCCACCATGCGGACTCGGCGGAGGGCGCCAGAGTCACATCGGACTGTGTTTGATCATCGAAGCGCGTAAACCGTGTCGGCGGGACCGTGAAGGCTTGAGCATCCACATAAGAATCTCCATAGAGCGCTGTTTCATCTTGCGCTCGCCCGGTGTGGTACCAGCTGCGGGTTAATAATGGCGGCGTCAAGCTAGCTTCATTAGGGCCTACGGTTAGTTTTTGCGTGTCTTGAGCCTCAACGTAACCAAATCCGCGGAACTCTTGCTCCTGACCATCGTAGACCCCCCGTCGATAGCGATAGAATTGGGTCAAACGGTTACCGCTCAATGCATCGAAATGGGTGCGCTCCGAGACCAACAGTACTGGGAACGGTAACTCCGGTATAGCGCTAGGCGCCTCATGTTTCTCATCCAGCCAAGCCTGTGCGGAACTGCGATAGCTTAGCTGAGTCTGAGCACCCAGGTTATTGTTCATCGAAGCCAGCAGATAGGGCTTCGCTTGGGCAAAAGCATAATGCCAGTGCTGAGGCGGTAGATTCGGCCCCGCACCGTAGTGGCTTAAGACTACGCTGAGCGTGCCCTGTCCAGCCACGTCAGCAAAGCTGATTTGGTCAAGCTGACCATAAGTGATGCCTGCCGGCAGAGCGAGTGTGGTCGGCGCGGACAAGCTATTACCGGATTGATTAAGAAAACACAGGATGTGCTGATGATCGACATACACCAAGTCCGCCGCACCCGAGCCGTCCAGGTCGACCAGAAACACCCGACGTGGGTTGAAAGTTATCGGATCGAACGGCAAAGTGTCACTCAAGGTGATCGGCGCGCCAAAGCGACCGTGACCCAGGTTCGGCCAGCACTGCAACCGGTCGTGGCGCACACTGACCAGGTGCGATTGACCGGAACCCAGTACATCACTGAAAACAACCAATTCAGTCACGTCACGCCCGCGTATCGGCAAGGCAACGTCGTCATCTTGCGTTACCGTTTGCGCGCGACCAAACCCCGTACGCTGATTCACATACAGACGTACACTCTTGGGTCCGATCATTGCCAGGTCAGATAGTCCATGGCCGCTTAAGTTGGCCAGCATCGCCTGCGGGTGTAAGTATTCCGACGGCCACTGAGTGAGAGGCGTAAAAGCCGACCACTGCCGGTTGGCCTCCAGGCGATAGTAGCCCCACGGACCTTCTGGCGGGGTCACCAGCCAATCCAACCGGCCATCGCCGCTGAAGTCCATCAACCTCGCGTGCGCCCCCTGCAACGCGGGCGCCTCAGGCAGCGATTGCCAATCGTCATAGGTCACCGCATCGGGATCCTGCGATTGGCTATGATCGCGTACCGGTGGGCGGTAGCGCCAATGGGTCCCTACTTGATAGAGCACACCAGGCAATCCCTCTCCGTACAAATCGACAAACTGATAGGGCGACTGTTCCAGGCCTGGCAGTGATATGAAGGATTGCCAAGCCGACCCTGAGCCAACAGGGTCAAATGCCGTGTAGGTAAGTTCGAGTGGGGGCAACATCTGCAGCGTATCCGTCTTCAGTTCATAGGCCAGACGGTGCGCTGCTGTCAGCCGGGAGACTATGCGGTCGTCACTGTACTCCAGCAGCAAACGACCCACCAACGTTGCGTCTGCACCCAGTTCTTTAGGGAAATGGTGAAACATCAGCAATTGCCGGCATAAAAAGTGCGTGCGGATTTCGAAGCCGTAGCCATAGTCAGAATGGGGATCAGCCCGTACCGGCCAAGCGGCAACGCCTGGACCGGCAACAAAAGGCGGGGGCGTCTCAAGATCGACGCCGCGCTGGCCGTAATCCAGCACTAGCGTGAACAGCCACTCCTGTTGTTTCGGCGCAGCGTCGCCATCCCACAGGTACAAATCTGGTGTGGCGACAGCATTGCCGTAGTGCACCGCAGTCAAATAGCGGTTGGCCTGCGTGTCCCGCACGCCGTCGCTGATGCCGGCGTCTTGAGCACTCTGGTACTGATAGTAAAGGTGCTCGCACGTCGGTGAACACGACTCTTCGATCAGCCAAACGGCGATATCGGTCTGTGGGTGGAGCGGGTCAGCGATACGCGCCGCGCTGGTTTTACCGAGACAATGCAATTGACCGGTGGCCTCGTGAATGAGCCAGAAATCCGCTCTAGCTGAGGACTGCCAGCGCTCGATGCGGTGAAAAAGCCCTTCGACGCGAGGTAAATAGCGGGTAACCATGTAGGTTACGCCCAATTTCTTGTCCTTATATTCGGCAACCGAAGTAGTCACGATTTGACCGGTGGTATCGCGCTCCGGCTCCAACACTTCGCCGTCCGGGCCTAGAAAAGCGTCCGTCTTGTCGTAGCGTGGCACACCGTGACGGGTGCGGCGGCGAATGGCCAGTCCATTGAGGTTCCAGCCAATGCCAAACGGGCCATTACCATTGCCGCTGCTATAGGCGAGCGCCAGCGGCGGCGCATCGCCACGTCCGGCAGACAATGGCAGCGGCAGACTTAATTCGGCCAGACCACTCGGTCCAATCGCGCCGAGGGATTCGCCCATTCCTTGAATAGCGCCGCCGCCTTTAGGCAACGAGGTTGGCGTAATCGTCACCGCTGACGCGGATGATGCAGTAGATGTCATAGGGGCATTCCTTAAAGCTGCCGGTGCGAAAAGGGCCGGTGACGGTTCGATGAGCATTACCGCATAGGAGCAAACCAATCCATCCTTGGTCACCCCCACCCGTTACCGCATCCCGGCTTGGCCGGCCATTAACTCTGGATCAGGCTTTCTTCGACCTTTTTAACAAAGCTAGGGTCATTGCTGTCACAAGCGCTGTAGTGCACCTGCACCAATACATCGTCCAGATGCTCCAGCAAAGTCCGCTGCTCCGGATTCGGTTGCAACTTGCCATCCGGACTGCTCACCGCGCGTGGAAAGATGAGCGTCCAACTGGAAACCGCACCGGTCCCCTCGAACGGCAAGTAGCGTTCATCATCGAAACGCACCTCAGGATTACCTGCGTCGTTCAATCCCGACGAAATCGCCACCTGCTGGTTCGGCCGTAAATTGTTAACCACATGGTTCCCGTTGCCTTTCTCGCTGTTGTTCAGGTACTTCACCCCTTCGATCTCGGCTTTGAGCAGCGTGCTGCTCTTAGTCTGGGTTAGCACCGCCTTCACGTCCTGATACGGCCCCATCAATGTCGGCAATGTCACCGACACCCTCTGGATTTGCCGCAGATAATGGCCTGGGTAGTCATTGTCGAATAATTTTTCAGTCAAGTCGAATTCAAAACAACCTTTAGCTTTCTGTTCCTTAAAATCTTTCAAAGTGGCATTTCGTTTTTTTGCATCGTCCAATAGAGTTTTCAGTGACACTGTGCGAGAGATGTTCAGCCGACGCTCATGGCGGGAAAGATATGCCACTTCCATCTGATGCAGGTTCAACGTCAGCGTCTCGCCCACTTGCAAGCCACGGTAGCTGTCATTCCAAGCCCCGGTCTGGATAAAGATCGTATCAAAATCTCCCATCTCATACTGCCAGCAGGCTTGCGCCGACAAACATAGCGCCAGCACTGCGTCATAGGCTTGGTAATAGAGCGCAGACAGTTGGCCGCTCAGCCACTGATAGAGCGTAGCTTGGGTGAAACGGGTCTTGAGGAAGGTGAGCATCGCCTGCAAGCGCTGCTGCTGCGCCTGGCTTTGCTGCAACGCGGTCTGCGCCGCTTGTTTGCGCACCGCCAATGCCGCCAATTGCTGATCGATTGCATCAATCTCTTTTTGCGCCTGCTGGTACTGAATGCCCCACTCTTCGCGACGACGACGGTAGTTCTCAGTCGTCGCGATACGGTCGGCAGTGATATTAAAAATTTCTCCCGCCAAGGTACCCTCTGCAGCAGCGGCGACCAGCGGTGCCCCCCACTGCGAACCACCATCGGAGAAACCAAAAATATTGGGGGCCAAAGAAGCCGCCCCACCAGCGATCTGCATCGGCTGCGCAGCTAGCAAGGCCACTTGAGCTTCAGTGTGCAGGTCCATCACCTGCTGCTCGCCCGACGAGATATTTTGCTGATAGAGGTCGTGGTAGTGGTCATGGCGCTGCTGGACGGTTTGCCGACTGGCCTGCAATGCGATGCAGTCCGCCACCAGCCCGTCAATCGCGCTCTGTTGCAGCGTCACCGCAAAGCAAGACAAATCCAGCATCTGCTGCTGTTGCAACTCTTCCTGTCTGGCGCGCTCGCCGCGTTCTAATAAGCTTAGTAGCGTCTCGCCAAAGCGGCTGAGTGTTTCCACCGCGTGATACGCACGTGGCAACACGGCACGAAAGCGATAGGGTGGAATCACCTGGACCGCGCCGCTAACGCCACCAGCCAGCGTGCCCTGCTGCGCTCGCTGCGTGAGCAGCGTGAGCGGATTCGCCGGGGTTGCGTACAGCGCGAGGGATAGCGGCTTGCCATCCAGCGTCAGATTATGGCGCAGGTTGTACAGCCGGGCTGCCAGCGTATCCCAGTGCGCGAGCAACACGTTGTTCAGTGGCGGAATGAAGTATGGATTGTCCAGTAAGCGCAGTGTACTGTGATTGCGTCCCGGTTGTGCCCGTAACACCGCGTTGTTCTTCCCCAGTTGTTGCTCGTGCTCGCGCAACGCCGTATTATAGGCTTTCGCAATAGTCTCCAGGCTTGCGGGGTGCCAGCGGTTGACCAGCGTCACGTCCGGGCGAGCGCCCAGCAGTTCCGCCGCCTGATTATAGTAAACACGCGCCGCAGTCAGGCCATCGCGCGTCAACTGGCGATACCAGGCATCCCCTTGGGCGATCAAGTTGGTCACATAGGCGATAAACACCGCTTTCTTGTAGATAACGGGATCGGCATACGCATGGGTATCCGGGTCGAGCGGGTCCCCCAGCAAACGCGAGAGCTCGCCCACTTGATTTTGCGGAAGGCTCAATGGATAGACGTTCCAATAATCCGGTGGCGTAATATTCGAGACGGGATCCTGTTCTTTTTTGCGCGCCGACGGATCAAAGATATAGTGCAACCAGCGCTGCGCAGGCTCATACTGTTGCTCGCTCGCAAAACGCCAGGCCGCTAAGAACGGCAGATGGAAAAACAACTCCCAAAAGTAGAGTCCGTTGGCGCCGTTGAAGTCCATCGGTTTGGCGCTTTTATTATCAGCATATAGATCAGCTTCCAATTTCGCCGCTTGCAGCCCATAGGTCAACAGACTGTCGATGCCAACATTAGCCTGTTTGATCAGCTTACGCGCAAAGGTGGTATTCAGACGTGTGTCTTTCGGTAAATCTTTCGAATCATTAAATGCCAGATACTGGACTAGCCCCCGAGCGCGGTCATAGCGGGATACAATTTGGGGTAGCGTCACATGTGGATGGACTTCCGCTAATGCTACTTCAACAGTGAACGACTTGTATATCTGACCTGTCTTTTCCGTTTCTATGTTACGCGTGCAATGCTTCCACTCTACGCCATGGTGTACTGTATAGATGAGGTTTTTGGCTTTTTCATCAAAATCAAAAGACTGGATGTTCTTGCTCAGAGAAAAGCTATCCGGCGCACTGAGCGCAAACATTTCGTGATGAGTCGAATCAAGAGATTCTCCACCCTTCCACTCAAGTCGGATAAAGTGGCGGTACTTTTTTGTGTCTTGGATTTTATTAATATTCTTTATTTGTTGGAGACAACCATAAGTCGCCTTACCTTGTTCGTACCAAAACTGCGGGTGCATCGCACTTTCCGAAATCCACACATCCGCACGCTCAAGCCATTGCCCAGAAATATCAACCCACATACCTGTTGGCGACGGGTTATTCAAGGAAATGTACTCGCCCGTATTATTGACAGTGTAGTTCCCAGAAATTGCCGGAGGAGCCTGCGTGGAAGTAGACCAAGCGTGAAACTGATAGGTTCCCGCTGGAATTTTCCCCTTGGAAACTCCAAAATTAGCAGGCTGATAGCTTATCGCCGTATTATGAAAATAATAATAGTCGTCGTCCTTATATTGAAGGCTAGCAAATTTTAAATCATCGGATATATGGGTCAACCCAAATCCGCAACTTTCTTTTAAAGAAGGAACCAGGTCACCTCCAGAAAACACAAAAATATTATTAAATTCCTCTTTTAGCTCAGCGGTGATTTTCAGTGTAAATCCCTTCTCTACACTGACTTCTATAGTTTCCGGTAATTTAGAGAACCATTTCGTATCTTCCGGATCTTTATCCTGATCAGAATTGTGCGTCGCGTTTCCTACAATTTTGTATTCTTTCTGATAAAGCGCATGCTGCAATGACTGCTTCGAGCCAGTATTATTTAAGTCGCCATCATTTTTTTGATATGTTCCAAATAAAAAGATCCGATTATCCGAGTGCAGCGTACGCCGGTTAAATGACGAATCACAGCATAGATAGGCGTAACAATCCGGATTATTCTTGCTTGTATCCTTTCCCGTCTCTTTAACTTCTTTGTAAATAAATAGTCCGAGCAATAAATGGCCGTCCTCGTTTGCGTCTCCCTTGTCGTCCGGCGCACGACTAAAATCCACGATGGACAGCGTGTTCACATTCTCCAGCTTAAAGTTATCCGCCGTCTCTTTAATCAGATAACGGCTGGCCACCTTGCCTGTTTCACCCATCAAATCAGCGGTGTTGGGCGCTGTCCAAGTGTTATCAAAGCGTTTATAGCCAAATTTAATCTGATAGGCGTGTCGATACGTATCCGCTCCCTTCTCATCTTTCTGCGATGTCGGGTCACGCTCGGCCCACGTGATATACAGTCGATTATTGTAATAAACAGGACGTATCGTGTGCTCTAGCACCGTTTCACCACTGAGTGGCAAACCAATCGGCAGCCAATCGCTCCAGCAGTTTGGCGTCACGGCCTTATCCGCCGGCTCCGCTTCGTTTTTGTTTAAATCCATCTCCCGCCAATAATATTGATAGGGTTTGGTCGTAGTGCGGCCCACGAAATAGTATTTTGCTTTTTTAAAATTATCCTGATCGATATAACCGTTCAGAACATACAAATTACTGACCGCTTCGAATTGGTTCAGGTAAGCCAGCACCGCCTTCTGTACCCGATCGGGATCCAGCCGGTTTTGATTTAATGTCGATTCCAAATCAGCAAAATAGTGGCTTTTTTCCAGTCGCGTCACCGGCGAAATAAAATTTTCCGCATAATTTTGCACCTGCATACCAGCAGCCCAAACTGCGTACTGGCTATCGCTATTGCGCCAGTCATTGACAAATGAGGGCTCCGGTCGAATACGTCCCTTCTCGGAATTCATCACCAGCCGGTAGAGATACTGCTGCACACTGGCAATCGCCTGCGCCACATAGCTAGTTTCGACTTCATCGGCAACCTGAGTATCGATCAGCAGGTATTCATACAGGTCCTCTTCATTCACCGGCTGACCGCGTGCTTTTTGAGGCGCAACATAGCCAAGGTAGTAGCTCACCAGCGCATCACGCCGGGTTTCATTCAGTTTTTTTTCTAAGGTGGTTAACACGGTTTTTCCCTTATGAGATGACTGACCAATCATGGATACAAATGCTGAGCTCAGCGCAGTGCGCGAACGTGCTCTTACGCTTGGGCACTTAGATGCGACACACCCGCGACCATCGCTTGTCCGGCGGTTTGCCAGACGGCGTAGTCCGCATCCGGGCAGAGCGTATTCAACTGGAGCAGTTGTGCAACCGTCAATCCACTCCGCGCTGACAGTGCTTGCAAGCGCATAACCGCATCAATCTGCAGCATTGTTGTAGCGGTCTTGATGGCCGATTGAATTGGCTCTGCAGCGGCGGCCACCTCATCAGCAGTCCAACTCAGCAGCGTGGCCAACTGGTTAGCCGCCGCGCGCGGATCCGGCGCATCAGCACCATTCACGGCACTGAGATAGGCCAGCACCGCATCTTCATGTTCAGATGTCTGGTGCAGCCAATCGGCATAACGGCTCAGTGCATATTGCGATAGCAGCGACAACCCACTGCCAGTAGAACCCATCTCCTCCACGCCAAACCATTTCGGATGAGCCAGCAAACACTGCAACATCGCAGGGCTGAGTTGGAACTGCGCGGCCGTAACAGCGGCACGGGCGATCTCACCCAAGTCCAACAGATATTGCTGAGGAATCTCCTTCTCTTGTTTGATCTTGCTTAACTGCTGCGTGGCAGCTAGCATCTTATAGGACGTAGTACCCGCCCATCGTACAAATAGCAGGGGCAACGCATGCGACACTTTAAGAATATTGGCCAGTGCGCTGGCCAGCAAACCCTCCTGCATCTGGCGGACCGGGTCAAGCAGCGCCACTAATTGCTGAACCGCCTTCTTTTTATCTTTGTCAGAGAGTTTTTGCTGCCTGACCACTTCTTCGATCTTATTGATTAGCGCCGTTTGCGTATCATCCATGGCGGAGATCGTCGGCGGTCGGATCAGCCCCTTATCGACCAGCTCCTTGAGCAGAACTGACCAGTTTAATGGCTTCTTGTCGAGATCGGCTGTCGGCGCACTACTATGTGCCCATTGGCTGTCCTCAAGCAGTGCTGGCTTCAGTGCAACATTGAGCTGTTGGATAAAAGCCAGCTGGGCCGCGGTACCCTGTAGGCGATTGGCCCCATCAGTGTTTTTTTTCATGATTAACGCACTGGTGGCCACAGACAGTCGGTGCGAACGCAACCATTCGACCACCCATGCGAAGGCCTGGAGAAGCGACAACGCGTCGTTCGTCACCATCCCGTCATGAATAGTAGTAGGGTTGATAATGGTGGGTTTGCCAGCCAATTGTTTCCAGACCGCTCCGTTGTTATCCAACCAGTCCAGTACCGTCATCCCCTCCTCAATGCTTAGACCCAGTGCACGCGGCAATGTCGCCAAGCGGTAAAAGGCGGACACCACATCCAACGACTTTTTCAGTGTGTTGCTTTTATCCTGCTGCTGAGCACAAATTTTATCCGCCAGCTGCTGGAACTGGCTGGCGCTCAACTGCAAGGCAGTGGCGATCTGTTTTACCACCGTCCCATCGTCACCGGTCGTTTGACTGTAATTGAAATCAGTAGCATCCACCTTGAAGGGCGTATCAAACAGCGATGGCGAATTAAACACCCGGTCCAAGAACGGCACATTCGGCGTGATCGCATAGGGTGTTACCTGATATAGCCATGCGGCGAACTGCTCGGCGCTCACACCGTACGCCTGTTGGTAGTGACGGAACACACCCAGAGTCCGTAGCGTGTTGTCGTTCATCGTCAGCGCCGGGTTATTCGCTCCCTCGGCTCGCATCGCTGAAGTGATCAGCAAGTCCACCTGATCGTAAGGCAAATCCAACCATTTCTGTAAACGCACGATGCGATTAAGGCGGTCCAAACGGTCATCGGTCAGGCCGTAAAGCCGCAGTATCTGCTTGCCATCATTTTTTAACTTGAGATTGGGCGTATTGGGCTCCGCTCCTGCATGCAGAAATATCGCGCCATATTCTTTATTCGTACAGAGTGACTGAGACTCAATATGCTTGGAGAGTGGCTGAGACTCAATATGCTCGGAGAGTGGCTGGGACTCAATATGCTCGGAGAGTGGCTGAGACTCAATATTCTTGGAGAGTGACTGAGACTCAATATTCTTGGAAATAGTTATGAGATAGTCACCCTCTTCACTGCCCATTCCGGCTCTACAACAAATCAACTGTTCAACCTGCGGCACATTTAATCCAGTTTGATCCAACAATGGCTGCAGTTCCTCATGTCCACTGGTCGTGATTGCACTAATATTTTTTCCGTAATTTGCTTGATACCAAGCAGCTTTAGTAACCGTACTCGTCTCAGCAGAGAAAGCCGGCGGTTCTCTAATAATCTTTATCTGCTCCGGCGCCAATCCACTCCCCAAACTCAGCACACAATTAAGCTGAGCGGCATGCGCCTGAGCCAGCTTTTGGGTCGGATCCAACATCAGTAATGGAGCATCTATCACCTGCTGACTAAGCAACTCAAACAACGGCGTCTTGCTCTGCTCGCTCGCCAATACCACCTGTTGATACGCAAAATGGTAGGGCAGATTATTCGGGTAGCGTGTGGTCGCCAGTTGTATGTTAACGTCTGTCGCGCTGCTTTTATTCATCTGGCGCTGAATGGCGCTGGAGAGAATTTTATTCACCAGTTGCAACTGCGACACGGCCTGATTCACTGCGGCGTCGTCAAGCAGCAAATCTTTGATATCGGGACGCCGAGCCTCCAGGGTAATCATGGTGCTATCTCCTGTCTTCTCCTGAGACAGCGCCTCGTTATAGATAGCCGTCAGGTAAGCCACCGGCGAATCATCCGACTCAAGTGCGCCATGAGGGCTCATGGCCTTCCAATTGTCGTTGAATTGGCTTGGGTAATCCGGACCTGACCTTGAGAAGGGACCGCCCAATGCCTGCTTGTCCGCACGATTAGCGCGCGTGCGGCGGAAACTGTGGGCTACTTGATGAGCGTAGCCCACAGCCAGATCATACACTTTGCCAACCGGCTGACCCAGCCCATTGCGATGCTGGCGAATAAAACGTTCGCGTGGGATACGCACCACCTCAAACACCGACGAATACCCAAGCGCGGTGAGTTTGCCTTTAATGTTGCAAATATCCTCCAGCTGGGAAATCAGGGAGGGAGTCGGGGTAGGAGCCGTTGGATTCATGCGTATTCCTGAATAGAATGTTAGGAACTCGGTTGCCGTGAACGACAAACGTCTTTGCACACCAAGGCAGTCGGCATGCAGGATTTAAATATGGAAATAGAAGATCTGTCGAGCAACGCCAACCCACTGCGCTGCGCGGACTGGCTTCAATGCCTATACATTTGGCTCAGCAGGAAGGCGCGCACGTGCATCGTGTCGCCCATGGAAATTGATCTCGATAAAGCTACTGTTTTTTTCATTTTTTACGCTCCAAACACTACTTTTATGGATCGCGAATATAACTTCATCGCGTCTACTTAAGTGGCAAAGATGCTATCGTTTCGCGGCAAGCTCACCATTTCCTCAGTGATAAAGAGGATGTCTCCAATGGCTCAAGAACTGACTCACCGATATCTAACTACTATAAAGCAAACTGTAAAAATTTCAAGAAAAAAATCATGATCCCCTTCAATTTAACTCTACTGTCGGTCATGATTGTCGATAACCGTGATCGTCGGCACGCCTTTGCATAGCGTCGCAATCATCGTGTTCGTTTAACCGATTGAGCCCGCGCAATCACTTCAATCGACTACCATCGACAACGTTTCATCTTCACATTTTTGCGCCTGCTGCTGATATTGCAAAACCCACATCTGAGCATATACATTGCCCATATCAAGCAATTCTTGATGAGTGCCACGCTCAATGATGCGGCCTTGATCCATCACAAGAATCTGCTGCGGGTTGACGATGGTTGACAAACGACGCGCAATAATCAGCGTCGTAAGGTTGCGCGCGATCTGCTCCAGCGCTTGCTGAATCGTGCGCTCCGCGCATGAATCAAGCGCCGAAGTGGCTTCATCAAAAATCAGGATATGCGGATTTTTCAACAAGGCGCGGGCGATCGCAACGCGCTGCTTTTCACTGCCGGATCACTTCAGACCACGTTCGCCCACTCAGGTGTTATAACCGGCCGGCAAGCTTTCGGTGAAAGCGTGAATATGAGCGGAGCGCGCAGCCGCGGTCACCTGGTCTCGCGAGGCAGAGGGCCGGCCATACGCGATGTTGTAAGAGATCGTGTCATTAAAGAGCACGGTATCTCCAGTGTTGATCTAACCAGTCCGGCAGGCAAGATGACCATGCAGGTGATCGCCGCTGTGGCCTAGTTCGAGCGTGATTTGCTGATTGAACGGACGCAATCGGGAATCAATCGTGCTAGAGTCGCTGGCAAAGAGCTTGGCAGGCCACCGACACTTAATGCTGCACAGCGTGCTATTTGTCGTAGAGCGGCTTGATGCTGGTGTCAGCATTGCCGCAATCGCACGCGAATTCAAAACTACTCGACAAACAATTATGCGTTCAAGGAGTGCTGCTTTAAACTCTCCCTTGCGACAGAAAGGTTGATACAGGGGCCGTCTCAGAAAACAGAATTTAAAGCAGCGCATAATGCGCGGCAATACCTGCAAACAATAGTCCGCCAAGCCAGTTATTGTGTTTGAAAGCGGCAAAACATCCAGACCGCTCGCGGCTACGAATCAGCGTGTAATGATACGCGGCACATAACGTAGCGCCGATCAAGCCAAGCCAAAATGCCAATGTATAAGCAAGTGCAATACCGATTGCCGCGTAAATAAGCAAAAACAACGCATAGCAGCCCATAATCGCCAGCACATCATATTGGCCAAAGGTCAGCGCTGAAGTGCGGATACCAATTTTTCGGTCATCCTCACGATCTACCATTGCATATTCCGTGTCATACGCAATGGACCAAAATACATTTGCCATCAGCATAGCCCACGCTAGCGGCGGCAGTTGGTTTTGCACCGCGGCAAATGCCATCGGTATACCAAAACCAAAGGCGCAGCCTAGATATGCTTGAGGTAATGCGAAAAAGCGTTTGGTCAATGGATAGCTGGCCGCAATCAATACCGCAATCAGTGCGAGCCATTTTGTCATTGCATTAAGAGAGGCAATTAACAGAAAACAAAATAAGGTGATGGCGACTGCCAACACCAGCGCCCGCCAAGGCGCAATTTGGCCAGAAGTAATCGGCCGCTCACGCGTGCGCTCAACATATCGGTCAAAATCCCGATCAGCATAATCGTTAATTGCACAGCCAGCTGAACGCATCAGAATCGTACCGATCACAAAAATCAGTAACAACGACAATGACGGCGGGCCATTCGATGCAATCCAGAGGGCGTTCAGTGTTGGCCACAGCAACAACAAAATACCAATCGGTTTATCCAGACGCAGCAAACGCCAGTATGGTGCAAGCCAAGCGATTGTGTGAGCGGCCATTTGCTTATGCCAACATAGAACGTAACATCCAGGCGGTTTTTTCATGGGTTTGCATACGCTGCGTGAGTAAATCCGCAGTGGGCTCATCCTGCGCATCGTCAGCCACTGGAAAAAATTTGCGCGCAGTTCGTGCTACGGCTTCATGGCCTTCGACCAGTTGACGAATCATCTCTTCAGCCGCTGGCACGCCCTCCGCTTCAGGGATAGAAGAGAGTTTTGTGAATTCACGGTAACTGCCAGGGGCCGGAAAACCTAGGGCCCGAATCCGCTCGGCAATCTCATCCACCGCAATAGCAAGCTCAGTATATTGAGTTTCAAACATGAGGTGCAGGGTATTAAACTGCGGGCCGGTGACATTCCAATGGAAATTATGGGTCTTTAAATATAAGGTGTAGGTGTCCGCCAATACATGACTTAAACCCTCGGCAATCTGTTTACGATCTTGATCGCTGATGCCAATATTGATATTCGTTGCTGAGACTTTTTTAGTCATTACATGCTCCTTAAAAAAGAATTACTGTGGTACATGGGTGGATTCAGTATCCGACATTTAGGCAACTTAGATTAAATGCGCTTTATGCTTGCTTAGCGGGTAAATCCAGTTTTTTTGCTCCTGGTAAATTGCAGGCAGCAACGGCTGAACAAATGACATCAATGGCGGGCATACGCGTAAAGCTCTTGCGCCATGCCAACACCACCCGGCGGTCCGGTACCGGTTCTTTAAATGGAATATAACTCAGCATAGCATGATCAACAGCATTCTTATGCTGCGTTATCTTATGCTTGCCAATTTGCTCAGCCGGCACGGAAGTACACGGCAGCACGGTAATGCCAATTCCGCTTGCGACCATATGGCGGATAGTTTCAAGCGATGAACCTTCAAAGGTTTTTTGAATCCCATCCGCGTTTTGTGAAAAACGCATCAACTCTGGACACACGCCGAGCACATGGTCCCGGAAGCAATGTCCGTTACCAAGGAGCAGCATGGTTTCTTGCTTAAGGTCGTGGGCATCAATTGAAGTCTGTTGTTGCCATGGATGCCCTTTAGGTAAGGCAACCACAAAGGGTTCATCATACAGGGGACGCATGACCAGCCCCGTTTCAGGAAATGGCAAGGCAATCACAGCCACATCAATTTCACCTTGCTTAAGTAACTCAATCAGCTTCAAAGTAAAATTTTCTTGCAGCATCAATGGCATTTGCGGCGCCATCTTGATCATTTGCTTAACCAGCGAAGGCAACAGATAAGGCCCGATTGTATAAATCACGCCAAGGCGTATCGGTCCTATCAGAGGATCTTTGCCTTGTTTGGCAATTTCTCTAATCGCCTGGGTTTGTTCCAAAACACGTTGTGCCTGCGCAATAATTTGTTGGCCAATCGGGGTTACGCTGATTTCACTGGTGCCACGTTCAAAAATTTGCACATTCAGTTCATCTTCGAGCTTTTTAATTGCGACAGATAAAGTGGGCTGGCTAACAAAACAAGCATCAGCCGCGCGACTAAAGTGCCGTTCACGAGCAATTGCAACGATGTACTTGAGTTCGGTGAGGGTCATGTATTTTCAGTATACCA
>JASSUG010000007.1:0-180827 GCA_031963465.1 Mycoavidus cysteinexigens
CTGATCTCTTAAGGCTTCCCATGCGCGCGTTTGCTGCACCACATAGAACGGACTACCTTCTAAAGCAAGTAGCGGATTGAGTTCTTCGCAATGCAGACTTTTGACCAAAGTCCGGTGCTGCAACTGCAGCAGCACTTTGATCAAGCCCACCACCCCTGCAGCCAGTTCTAGATGCCCAATATTGCTTTTCACCGAGCCCAAGCCGCAATACCCCGTCGGTAACCCCACGGCTAGTTCCGTGAACGCGCTCTTAAGCCCCTGCACCTCGATCGGATCGCCTAATGAGGTTCCTGTGCCGTGCGCCTCGATATAGCTGACTGTCCCCGGCTCCACTCCCGCTTGCTGCAGCGCCGCCTTGATCAGATCAGCTTGCGCTCGCGGGTTTGGCGCCGTCAGCGAATTGGCTCGCCCGCCATGGTTGGTCGCACTGCCCTTGATCAGACCGTAAATATGGTCACCCGCTCGCTCAGCCGCCGCCAGCGGTTTGAGAAATACCATGCCCACCCCCTCACCGCGCACATAGCCATCGGCCTGGGCTGAAAAGGTCTTGCAGCGTCCATCCCGGCTGAGCATACCCGCCTGGGTAAAGCTCTCGTGCATCTCCAGCGACAGCAGCGTGTTGACCCCGCCCACCACTGCCTGCGCACACTGCCCGCTGCGCAGCAACTCCAGCGCCCGGTGCACGGCAACCAGTGAACTCGAGCAGGCCGTATCAATCGGTTCACTCGGCCCATGCCAATTTAACCAGTAGCTCATCCGATTTGGGCCCATCGATCCTACTAGTCCGGCCGCGCTATACCCTGCCACTGTCTCGCCCGCCTGCGCTAATAACTGTCCATAACCGCTACCGGCAGTCCCCACCAACAGTGCCGTAGCGCTGCCAGACAAGCTCTGTACCGAATACCCTGCGTCCTCAATTACTCGGTATACATACAACATCAGTAGTCGCTGCTGCGGATCCATCCCTTGTGCTTCGCCCGGCGAGATGCCAAAAAAGAACGGATCAAATTCATCTAGGTTTTCGATCACGCCGGCATGGCAAATCGCCGGGGCCACCTTAGGTTCCCAGCGGCTGGCCGGTAACGCCTCGATGCTATTTCGCTCCACCAGCAAGTTGGCCCACAAGGCATCAATATCCTCTGCTTGCGGAAAACATCCGCTCATACCAATCACCGCGATCGGCTCATCCTTGAGTATATTGCACCTACTCACATCGCCCCTCGGCGTTGCCCCGGCAACACGTCCTCGCCAGCGTGGCGAGAGAGCAGGAGGCGGCGCAGCAATGGCGCCACCCTCTGGATCGATTTGCACCGTCACCGCGGCCGCAAATGCCGGCGCTAACACCGCTTGGTGCGCTCTCGCCAGATAGCCCGCCAGCGCTGCAATCGTCGAATACTCGTAGAATATTGTTGGACTCAGGGACAAACCGTATTTCTGGTTCAAGATGTTGCCAAACTCCGTCAGCATGACCGAATCAAAACCAAACTCACTGAGCGGCGCATCCCCCTCTAATTCCTCGCACGCAATCTTTAGCTGTGTCGAGATCAGTCCGGTTAACGCATGCTCTATTTGCGACTGCAATTCGCTCACTGCCGCTGGATCATCAGCGTCCAGAGCCATTGTCGGCTCCGGCAACGGCGGCGTTTCGCCAGCAGTGCGCATGCATTGCGGCACAGCAGCTTGTGCGCCATGCCCGACGAATAAGATGGTCTGAGGTGCAGCCGCTGCATGCTCAGCGGCCTCATGCAAAGGTCGTGTACTAAAACCGCTTAAGCGTAGCGCCACCCTTCCGCTCGCATCGACGAGGTCAACCTCAAGCTTGTGCATTGCCGCGCTGTCACCGGCCCCTGGCCGCACCACCGCCCATGCCGGCATGGGCAGTTCACTCCATTGCCTCACCTGTGCTACCGCAAACGGCAACGCCAGAGTCGCATCGGTCATGCCTGGCGTCAGTCCCACGCTGGCCTGCAGGGCTCCGTCTAATACATTCGGCGCCCACGCATATCCCGCTGGAGCCTCGCTCGGCAACCTCAATGCGCCCACCGCGAGATCATCCCCTAGCCACAATTCACTCAGAACCTGGAAACTAGGACCGTAACCCAACCCCAGTTGCGTAAACTGCGCATAACACGTCTCGCTCGTCAAGGTTTGCGCACAGCGCTCTCGCAGCGACGCCAAATTCACCTGCGGTGCTTCGCCCGCCTCAGCTAGCTGAGCCCAACCCTGGCTGTAGACCACCGCCTCGTCTGCGCTCCCCCGGTAAATCTCAAAACCAATACGGCCGTCTTCCTGCATGGTCAAACCAATCTGCACTTCCTGCGGCTGTGCTACCACCAATGGGCGCAACCACGTCACCTCCTGCAGTACGATCGATAGCCCCGCTGTGCCACCCTCACTGGCCAATGCCACCGCCGCGCGGGCCCATTCAAGTTGGGCCACCCCAGGCACTACTCGCTCACCTTGCACCACGTGATCACGCAGAAAAAATTCCTCGCCCGTGAGCGTGGTACTAAAGCGCTGCTCACTACTCAAAGACGAGGTATTGCGGTGGACCAGTGGATGTAGCTGATGTTCCGCTCCACCTTGCAGCATTTTCTGCGGCACCCAGTAGCGTTCCTTAGCGAAGGGATAGGTCGGCAAACTGATTCGCTGCGGTTTCGTTTGACCGTATAACTGCCCCCAAGCCACCTCCAGTCCCTGCACCCACAACTGAGCTAGCTTGCCCACCTTGCCGCGGGCCATCCACTTATCTATCGTTTCCTGAAATTCCTCATCAGCCCGCAATACTGAAAAGATGTTTTGCTCACGGTTGACCTTGCCGTGGTACATATCCTCCTGATCCACCTCGCCTCGCATGTAGCCTGATAGCTGTTCTTTTAGCGCGTCTACAGTACTCACCACCAACGCTAATCTCGCACCCAGCGCCTCGCGTCCCACCTGCAACGTATACGCTAAGTCGGCTAGATTTACCTCAGCTTGGCGCTCCAGGTACGCCAACAACTGCTGCATTTGCTGCCGCAACTGCGCCTCGCTTCTAGCCGATAGGACCACCACCACAGGTCCATTGCATACCGTTGGGGTTCTTCGTGACCCCACATACTCCTCAACAATGACATGCGCATTCACCCCACCAAAGCCAAACGAACTGACCCCAGCCCGGCGCGGCAATACCCGCCCTTGCTGATCTCGTAAGGCTTCCCACGCGCGCGTTTGCTGCACCACATGGAACGGACTACCCTCTAAAGCAAGCAGCGGGTTGAGTTCTTCGCAATGCAGACTTTTGACCAAAGTCCGGTGCTGCAACTGCAGCAGCACTTTGATCAAGCCCACCACCCCTGCAGCCAGTTCTAGATGCCCAATATTGCTTTTCACCGAGCCCAAGCCGCAATACCCCATCGGTAACCCCACGGCTAGTTCTGCGAACGCGCTCTTAAGCCCCTGCACCTCGATCGGATCGCCTAATGAGGTTCCTGTGCCGTGCGCCTCGATATAACTGACTGTCCCCGGCTCCACTCCCGCTTGTTGCAGCGCCGCCTTGATCAGATCAGCTTGCGCTCGCGGGTTGGGTGCCGTCAGCGAATTGGCTCGCCCGCCATGGTTGGTCGCACTGCCCTTGATCAGACCGTAAATATGGTCACCCGCTCGCTCAGCCGCCGCCAGCGGCTTGAGAAATACCATGCCCACCCCCTCACCGCGCACATAGCCATCGGCCTGCGCTGAGAAGGTCTTGCAGCGTCCATCCCGGCTGAGCATACCCGCCTGGGTAAAGCTTTCGTGCATCTCCAGCGACAGCAGCGTGTTGACCCCGCCCACCACTGCCTGCACACACTGCCCGCTGCGCAGCAACTCCAGCGCTCGGTGCACGGCAACCAGCGAACTCGAGCACGCCGTATCGATCGGTTCACTCGGCCCATGCCAATTTAACCAGTAGCTCATCCGATTCGGTCCCATCGACCCCGCCAAGCCCACTGCGCTATACCCTGCTACCATCTCGCCCGCCTGCCGCAGTAAATTCCCATAACCGTTACCGGCAGCGGTCCCCACCAGCAGTGCCGTGGCGCTGCCCGACAGACTCTGCACCGAGTAACCAGCGTCCTCGATCACCCGGTACACATAGAGCATCAACAGCCGCTGCTGTGGATCCATCCCTTGTGCTTCGCGCGGCGAAAGGCCAAAAAATAGGGGATCAAATTCATCTATATTCTCAATCACCCCTGCGTGGCAAATCGTTGGCGCCAAGCCACGCTCCCAGCGGCTGGCTGGCAATGCCCCGATGCTGTCCCGCTCCGCCAACAGATTGGCCCACAAGGCATCGATATCCTCAGCTTGCGGGAAACATCCACTCATGCCGATCACTGCGATCGGCTCGTCCTGGATCGTCTCGTACCCACTCACATCGCCCCTCAGCATTGCTGCTGCAATGCGTCCCCGTCGGCGCCGAGAGATGGCCGGCAACGATGAGGGAACAGCGCCGCCATCTGGACGGATTTGAGCCGTCACCGTTGCCGCAAACACGGGCGCTAGCACTGCTTGGTATTCTCTCGCCAGATAGCCGGCCAGCGCTGCAATCGTCGAATACTCGTAGAAGATTGTTGGACTCAGGGACAAACCGTACTTCTGGTTCAAGATGTTGCCGAACCCCGTCAGCGTGATTGAGTCAAAACCAAACTCACTGAACGGCGCATCTCGCTCTAGTTCATCGCGCGTAAGCTTCAATTGTGTCGAGATCAAACCCGTCAGCGCATGCTCTATGTGTGCCGGCAACTCAGCCGCCGCGCTCACGCTAGCGTCCAGAACTGTTGCCGCCACCGGCAAGGGCCGCGCGCTCGCACCTGACGCGCGAGTCATCGCCTGCACAGGCGCCACAACGGAGTTCGCCGGGCTGAGGTGCGGTGCCGCTTGGTGTGGCTGGCGCACTACGCCATTGCTAAAAGTCGCTACGATCTGCTGGCCTAGCCCATGTGCCGCCTCAGCGAGGAAACGGATGGCCTCGAAGCCCTCCGCTGCCAGCACCTGCTGCCACATCGACGGAGTCAGCCCAGGTGTGCCAGCGAGCCGTAATGCACGATCCTCGGCCAACCACCAGCCGTCCAAGAGTCCAAACGTCAAGTGGGCAAACAAACCCATGTCGGTGAGTTCGTTGAGCAACAGTAAACCGTTTTCCTTGAGCAGTGTTTTGGTACGGCGCAGGGTGCGGCGGATATCGCGCGTGGCATGGAGTACGTTAGCCGCCACCACCACATCGTAGTGCCCTAACGCGAAGTCCTGCGCGATCAGGTCGCGCTCGATGTCTAGTTTCTGCGTATGCAAATAGGGCACCTGTGGTGCATAGTGCTGCTGCGCATGCAGCAGAAATGCTGCCGACACGTCGGTATAACAATATTGCGCGATCTGCGCTGCATACGGCGCCAGTTGCGCGAACACCAGCGCACCGGTGCCGCCGGTACCTGCACCGATCTCCAGTATGCGTAGTCTGGCTTGCGGATCCGCTTGCACGCGCGCGTGTACATACGCGATGAGTTGCTCGGCGAGCACCGAGTTGAAGTAGTCTGCTACTGGATGGTTGCGGTAAATGCCTTCCATCCGATCTAGCCGCCCTTGTGGGAACAGCACCTCGGTCGCTGCCATCTCGCCGCGCAGCACGGCAGGCAAGGCCCGCAGCGTGGCATCGACCAATTGGACTTGAGCCCGCAATGCCGGGTTGTCTTGCGCGGTGGCGCAATACGCCTCCCATTGCGCCCAACATTCGGCTGGATCGCTAGGCGTTAGCGCGAGCCACCCACGTGTCTCCAGCCAGCGCAGGCTGTGTGCATGCCAGCGTATATATGCGGCGGGCAGGTGCGTCTCCGCCGCAAGCCACCCCAGAGTCGCCAACTGCAGCCGCAGCAATGGGGCGAGCTGCCTTTCGAGATCCGCGAGACCCTCTGCCGCCCCCTTGGGCAGTGCCCCCTCCGCCTGAGGTAACACCACAGCCGGCGCCGCGGGCATCGTCATGAGCGTCCCGTGCGCGGCAATCTTTAACGCGTCGACCACCGTCGTCTGTGTGGTCTTCACGAACGCCAGTTGCGCCACCGGCCCGGCCAGTAGCCGTTCCAGTACGGCCATCGCTTCAGGCGGCTCAATCGAGCCTATGCCCATTTGCGCCATCCGCTCGCGGTAGGGGGCTGAGGCCACGACCCCCACGCTACCCCAATAGCCCCAATGCATCACTTTCACTGGGTAGGACTGGCGGCGTAATCCTTGCGCGAAAGCATCCGTAAAGCAGCACCCCGCTGCATAGTTGCTCTGTCCCGGCGCCTTCATAAAACTCATGATCGATGAGAAAAACACCAGCCAGTCTAACGTCTCCTGGCCGAACACCTCAGTCAGGTGTTCCGTGGTCGCTACCTTGGCCGACCACGCCGCCGCAAAGGTCACCTCATCCATCTGCGCCAGACTGCGGTCAGCTAGCACAATGGCCGCATGCACCACCCCGTGGATCGCGCCGAAGCGCTGCCGGATCATCGCATGCGCCAGCGCCAGCGCATTCCGGTCGGTCGCATCCGCTTGCAGGTAGAGCGGCGTTGGACCCAATGCTCCAAGCTGCGCACACTGCTGCGCAATGGTTGTGTTTTCAGGGCGCCGCCCTAGCCACACCACTTGAGCCTGGTAATGTTGAATCAGATACTCGCTTAAGGCCATCCCCAAACCGCCGGCGCCACCTAGTATCACGTAGACCCCACCGGTGCGATAGGCTGGCCTCATCGCCACAGGCGGCGTACACGGTACGAGGCGTGGTTGGTACCCCTGACCATGCCGATACGCCCGCGCATCTCCCCGGTCATCGGCCGGCTGCCCTAGCAGCCAGGCTAAGGGCACCTCCTCGTGCGCCGGCACATCCAGCAGCCGCACCCGCCAGTGCGCATACTCCTTAGCCAGCGAACCCATCAACCCATGTACACCCGCTGCGGTGGCGTCGATTGCCTCGCCCAACCACACCGCCTGCGCTTGCTGCGTCAGCACCGTCAGGCCCAATGACCGTGAGCCGTAACCCAGTGACAGCAGGGCTTTGATCAACTTGAACCCCTGCTGCGTTGCCAACGCGTCAGCTGGCGGCACCCACCATACTAGATGATCCAACTGAGGGGCACAGCGCAAGCGCTCGATCAAAGTCTCGACACTCTCCGCTCCCGTCAAAGTGATCCTTTGCGCCTGCGGATAATGTGTCAGCCAAGCCGCTTGCGCGCGTTCCTGGCTGCCCAGCAACGCAACTCGCTGCTGCGGGAGAGGCCAGGCTTCGTGCATCTCTTCTGTCTCTTCCCACACCGGCGCCAGCGTTAACTCGCCGACCAAGCCGGGTGCCGGCAACCCAAGCGCTACCGTCTGAGAGGCTGTCAGGGTGTCATCGACTGCGTCATGTAGGGGGCGTGTACTGAAACCACTTAGGCATACCGCCACGCGCCCACTGGCATCGACGATGTCGACATCGAGCTTGCGTATAGCCAAGTTGTCGCCCGCTGCCGGGCGCACCACAACCCACGCCGGCATCGGCAGTTTCCCCCAGCGCCTCACTTGCGCCACCGTGAACGGCAGCGCCAGGGGCGCGTCGGTTTTACCTTGCGTCAGCCCCATACTCGTCTGCAGTGCCCCGTCAAGCAGATTTGGCAGCCACTCATACCCCGTCAGACTCTCGCCCGGCAACCTCAAGGCACCCACCGCAAGATTGTTACCTACCCGCAATTCGTGCAGAACCTGGAAGCTCGAACCGTAACTTAACCCTAATTGCGCAAACCGCGCATAACACGCCTCGCCTGTCAACACCTGTTCACATTGCCTTCGCACCGCCTCCAGATCCACCCGCGGCATGTCACCCACCTCAGCTAGCTGAGCCCAACCCTGGCTGTACACTACGGTCTCGTTCCCATTGCCACTGTAGATCTCGAAGTGAATCCGGTCGTCTTCCTGCATCTCGAGACCAATATGCACTTCCTGCGGCTGCACCACCACAAGCGGGCGCAGCCACGTCACTTCCTGCAATCGGACCGATAGCCCGGCGGTGCCAACCTCACCACCGCTGGCTAGCGTCACCGCCGCGCGGGCCCATTCCAGTTGTGCCACTCCCGGCACCACCCGCTCGCCTTGCACCACGTGATCGCGCAGAAAAAATTCCTCGCCCGTGAGCGTCGTACTAAAGCGCTGCTCACTCAAATCTGACGTGTTTCGGTGAACCAGCGGATGCAACTGATGTTCCGCTCCACCTTGCAGCGCCTTCTGCGGCACCCAGTAGCGTTCCTTGGCGAAGGGATAGGTCGGCAAACTGATGCGCTGCGGTTTCGTTTGAGCGTATAACTGCCCCCAAGCCACCTCCAGTCCCTGCACCCATAATTGAGCTAGCTTGCCCACCTTGCCGCGGGCCACCCACTTACCCATCGTTTCCTGAAATTCCTCATCAGCCCGCAATACTGGAAAGATGGCTTGCTCACGGTTGACCTTGCCGTGATACATATCCTCCTGCTCGACCTCGCCTCGCGTATAGCGTGAGAGTCGTCCCTGCAGACTGTCTATGGTATCCACGACTAGCGCCCATCTCACAGCCAATGCCTCGCGTCCCACCTGAAGCGTGTATGCCAAGTCTGCCAGATTCACCCCCTCCTGGCCCTCCAGGTATGCTAGCAACTGTTGCACCTGGTCCCGCAACCGCGCCTCGTTCTTGGCCGACAGCACCACCACTACGGGTCCGTTCAATACCGTGTGTGCTCTGTGCGGCACACCATACTCTTCAACGATGAGATGCGCATTCGTGCCGCTAAAGCCAAATGAACTAACCCCCGCCCGTTTATGCCCCGCCGGCCAGGCTTGGGTTTGCGTCACCACACGCACCGGTAAATTTTCCCAAGGAATATGGGGGTTTGGCGTCTCAAAATGCAGTTGCGCTGGCAGCACCCCGTGCTGTATCGATAACACCGTCTTGATCAGTCCAGCAATGCCGGCAGCCGCTTCTAAATGGCCAATTGCACTCTTCAGCGAGCCGAGTAAAAGCGGCTGATCAGCGGACCGTCCGACCCCAAGTACTTGAGCCGCGGCCATCACCTCGATCGGATCGCCTAGCTTGGTGCCAGTACCATGCGCCTCCAAATAGCCAATCTCGTGCGGCGCGACTTTCGCCTGGGTCAGCGCCGCTTCAATCACTGCCTGTTGCGCCAACTGGTTCGGGGCGGTCAAGCCGCTGCTACTCCCATCCTGATTAATCGCGCTGCCCCGAATCACCGCTATAATCGGATCGCCATCGGCTTGCGCATCTGACAACCGCTTTAGAATCACTGCCGCACAGCCTTCGCCTCGCACATAGCCATCGGCGGCTGCATCAAACGTCCGACAACGCCCATCAGGCGAGAGCATGCCCGCCTGTTCGTACGCCAGGAAGCGCTTTTCATCAAGCAACAAATTCACGCCTGCGGCCAAAGCCAGATTGCACTCCCCGCCTAGCAGACTGCGGCATGCCGTGTGCACCGCCACTAGGGATGAACTACACGCTGTATCGATACTGAGTGCAGGACCCTGCCAATCGAAAAAATACGACAGCCGACCTGCTGCTACTGAACACGCGTTGCCAGTGGCAAAGTACGCGTTGAGATCAGTCTCACTCCCATGTTGGGCAATCAGCCCTTCATAGTCACCTGCCATCATCCCCACGAAGATTCCGCTACGCGTGCCACGTAGCGCTGCCGGCGCAATTGCAGCGGCTTCCAGTGCTTCCCAAGCCACCTCTAACAAACATCGTTGCTGCGGATCCAATAATTCTGCCTCGAGCGGGGAAATGCGGAAGAACTCCGCATCGAAGTGAGCCACCTCGCTGAGGTATCCTCCTGGCCATCGACATAATTCGTTTTGCCCCCACCACAGCGCCTGCCGGCTAGCGGGCAGCTGCCCAACAAGATCATGGGCTGCCAGCAATTTTTGCCACAACTGGGCTGGCGTATGGATACCACCCGGCAGGCGGCAAGCCATACCGATGAGCGCGATGGCTTCATCAGACGGGCTCGATTCCGGTCGTGAGTCGTGACCCGATGCGGCAGACACCGTTCTGGTTGAGGTTGAGGTTGAGGTTGAGGTTGATACTGGAGTTGAAATTGAGGTAGCAGTGCTGGTTGTTGGCGATGCTAGGGGCGCATTTGTCTGCGCCATAAAATACCCCATAATCGCCTCGGGTGTTCCATAGCTAAATAAGAACGTCGAGGGCAATGAGTCTCCCAAGCAGGTACCCAGCAGCATGCGTAATTCAAGCAATTCGAGCGAACTCAGCCCCATTTCCATCAACGGTACCTGAGCGCCATAGGCTGCAGCCCGTTGACTGCCTAGCACCTGCATCACCGTGCTAGATATAACTGACTCGATCTGATCAGTGACTTGCGTCGCACGCCTAGAGACAGCTTGCTGGATCTCAGCCACAGCCATGCCCCCAGAACGCAACGGGTATTCGATGAGAATTCCAGCCCCCTCATTATCTGTATCCTCCGGCCGGAATCTCCTGAGCACTTCACGTATGGCCGCCCCATGCGAAATGTGGAAATGCAACATCGGATCGACCAACTGGCCCTGTTCGTTGCGTGACTGGATATAGTCATCGAGGCTACATGCTGGTTGGCGCCGGCTAAAGTTGGCGCAGCGCGTGACGCCAACGACAGCGCTCACCCCATCCAGCGTGGCGCTATAGGCCAGAATCAAGCCGATCAGCGCATCACTGAACCCCCGCCCCTGCATCTCAGGCGCAACAAACAACCCCAACAACTGTACACAACGACCTTGAGGCCGGTGTAAGCGTGCCATATCCTGGTAGCAGCTAGCACGCAACGCTTCGAGAGACTCGATGCGCTGTGTATATAAAGCGGCCACAATCTGTCCGTCGAACTCCAACACCCATTGCTCTTGGGCAAGGTCGTACACCCGCCGCTTTATTTCCGCTGTAGGCGTATGGAGCGCTTTCGGCTGGCAAATCCGGTCAAGCTGCTTAAGCCGGCGTAGATCGGAGCGGACTGGATGCCGGACCGTATAAGGCTGGGGCACCAAGCGATGCAGAGAAATACGGGTAAAGTCCATCTGCTTAGGGATCGCCTGGGACATGCCCTCTTCCGGAAAAAGCCCCGCCTCTGCTGCGGCCGCTAAAAAAAGCGGCGCTTCAACCAGTTGCTGGCCAGAGAAGGCATGATAGGCATCAAAATGTGCGCTTTCCGTCAGATCTCCCAAGCGCTTGACTGTGGCTGGCGGCAAACAATGCACCTCCAATACAAGCAATCCAAAGCGGGAAATGACTTGACGCCAATGGCGCAGATGCTCCACCAACCCCTGCACGGCATGGCCTACCTTAATCTCACTACCATCACGCGCAACATATACACCCGTACCATCCATCCCCTCCCGCCGCCGAGCCGCTCTCTGATCCTCAACTGGCAAGAAAGGACGATCATGGTCCAAAAACGAACGCACATGCAGAATATTTTCTGGGTCCGTAATACCTGCAGCAGCTAAATCAGTTATCAGTTGCTGCGGGTCTGCGATATCCGCCCGCACTAGCACGTGCGGCAAACCCGCCAAGGTTTTTCCTGTGGCTTCGAGCGCCAGCACATTGTAGTCCGCTCCGATCAGCGTGAGCGGATAGTCTGTCAGAGCCTGGCCCCTGGCCGATCGTGTTTTGACGAGCTCGTAGATGCGGCGCAGTAAACTCCCATCTCCGCATCCCATATCTGCGATATAACGCGGTTGATTGTCGAGAGGAGATTGGTCAAAGATACGCAAAATGAGGGTATCCAGTTCAGCAAAGTGACTTTGATGCTGCACGCCGCTGGCCGTGACATTCAAGGTGCGGTCTATATGCGATTCGTGTCCCTGTTCATCCGCGTCGAATACCCCTTCTGCCTTGCCAAACAGTAAGTCATCGATGCTACGAAACATCGTTGTATAGGACACCACCACACCCAAGGCTCTGCTGCTTGCCAGCAAGGCCTGGCCGCTTGGTGTCAGCCGAAAACCAGCCGCCCCGACTTGTCCCCAGCCACGTTGAACAAACAGGTTCTGAACGGCTTCTAACGCAGCGATTGATAGTGCGTTTGGCTGAGCCTGTTCGAGCACGTGATTGCCTAGCGTCGCCAGTTTGGCTAGCAGCGGCGCCAACAAAGCACCGTCCAACACCCTCACTACGGCAGGATCAGCGCCGCCAGCCCAGCCCGCGCCGCAACGCTCTAGCCAGCACAGCAAGCGCTCGGGCTGTTCAGCCTGCAACTCATGCGGTATCGACAAATTGATCAAATCAGCCAAATCGCTCGGCAACTGTTGCGCGAGGGCAGCGCCTTTAGTTGCCTCATACTGATCCGGCTCAATCCGTTCTATCCAACCCAATTCATCTAAGAGCCGAAGTGCGACATGCAAATGTCCAACATTGCCGCGACAGCGTGATGCCAGTTTCTTAAGCGTCATTGGCCGTCCTGATAGCGCCTCGAAAACTCCATGCTGCGCAAATGAACTAATGACAGGCGTTGCCACCCATCCGTTGGCAAATCCATTGATCGCATCTAGCATAATGCTTATCTCCTCATCGTTAAGGCGGATGAACAATCACTCAACTAAAAAGTTATATGACCTCTTCATCGCCGTCATTTTTGAGCATTAGGAGCCCCGAGTGTTCGCCAATATACTATTTTTTTCTCTTCATTTTATTAACAATGGGGTCTAATTACGATGGGCAAAATAGTATATTTTTATCTAAGTCTTAGCTTAGGAGTTTAGCCGCGCTCACCAAACTGATAGGGCCGCGGGCTATCTGGAGGGCTATAATGAATACATCAAGTTGCGCAACGTTCAACCCACTATCAGCAGAAAAAGCCAACGACCCGATTCCTCGTGTAATGACGGCCCTGCAAATCGTGGCGCCTGAACTCATGGCGGAGCAGATTGAAAAACAGAAATGAGCCCAATGACTATGATTAAACTTTAGTCAGAAAAGCTTAGCGAACGTTTTGGCAAGAGTTTTGCCTAGATTGACCAGCCTCTCAGGCTGAGTGAAGAAAAGCGAACCACAGCATCAAACACCAGTATTGCAAAATGGGGGCGGCATAGATTTTTTGAACTGCCCCCATCATCCCTATTGTATAGTTAACCTGCCTTATGACGACGATAAGGATCATTCCTTAACCAATTGGCCAGCCTTGGGTTTTCCCACACCTGCGCCCGTGTCAAGCCAACATCTTTCAACGCTTCATCATCCAGCAGCCCTAATTCGGCGCGCATACACGCAAGGCGCCATCTATTTCGTACTATTTTTAGCATTTTCTCCATAAAGCTTGCGATATCCATAACAATCCCCGTTTAGTTAATCGCTTTAAAAGCAAATCGAAAATCAATCGATGGTCTTCTAAGATAATCCATGAGAAATCTTTGTCAAGTTGGGACTAGCAACGACATAAATAATGTATGACATTAGGGGTCTAACTGCGGCCATTCAACCGTACGCTGGCGCTAGATTGCCGTGCCTCAAACCTTAAACTGGATTAGACTAACGCCTACAAAAGCACGCACTTAAGCCTTACTCAGACCGGAATATGCCTTTTCAACCATTAAACGAAGACCTTGCTACCTCCAGCATCACCCCCCAGACTCGCCAAGCCAACGGCCATACGCCAATGATGCAACAATACCTGGGCATTAAAGCCGAGCACCCGAACACTTTAGTGTTGTATCGGATGGGGGATTTTTACGAGCTTTTTTTTGAGGATGCGGAAAAAGCTTCGCGCTTACTTGATTTGACGCTAACGCAGCGCGGCGCATCGGCTGGACAAGCCATTAAAATGGCCGGATTGCCATATCATTCACTCGAGCAATATCTAGCAAAATTGGTCAAACTAGGGGAATCTGTCGCTATTTGTGAGCAAATTGGCGATCCTAATACCTCAAAAGGGCCCGTCGAGCGCAAAGTCGTGCGCGTGGTTACGCCCGGCACACTGACCGATGCCGCTCTGCTTTCAGACAAGCAAGATGCCTGCTTGCTGGCTTTTTACGCGGTGCCAAACCGGCGCAATCGGGCGCCAGCCATTGGTCTGGCTTGGCTCAATTTAGCTAGCGGCGCTTTGCGGCTTAGCCAGACCGCTCCGGCCGATCTGCTGGCGACTCTTGAGCGGATTCGCCCAGCCGAGATCCTGGTCGCAGATACGGATCATAACGACGCCATGCTCGCTCATTGGTCTGGCGCCTTAACGCGTGTTCCCAGTTGGCATTTCGACCTTGCCGCAGGCCATACACGTCTCTGTGCACAGCTTGGCGTCGCCAACCTCGATGGCTTTGGCGTTGATTCTTCAGCCGTTGCCTGCGGTGCAGCGGGCGCCCTCTTACTCTATGCCGCAGCCACTCAAGGCCAGCAACTGCGCCATATCTGCAGCGTGCAGGTTGAGCAAGAAACACACTATATTAGCCTTGATCCAGCCACGCGCCGTAACCTTGAACTCACCGAAACCCTGCGTGGCACGGAAGCGCCAACTCTCCTGTCCGTGCTCGATGTCTGTTGCACTTCAATGGGCAGCCGGCTGCTGCGCCATTGGTTGCACCACCCACCCCGCGCAGCACACCTTGCCCGTACACGCCAACAAGCCGTCACCGCATGGCTCCAGGCAGTACCGAATGCGGCCGGCGACGCACTGCTTGGGTTGCGCCAGAGCCTACGGCAGATAGCGGATATTGAACGAATCACCAGTCGGATTGCCCTTTTGAACGCCCGCCCGCGTGATTTAGCTAGCTTGCGTGATTCGTTTAGCCAATTACCCACCATCCGCACACATCTCACCCCACTGACTGAACACGCTCCGTTGCTGAGTACATTAAAGGCCGCGCTCGAACCGCCTGCCGAGTGCGTAGCATTACTGCAGCGAGCCATTGCCGCTGAGCCGTCGGCCATGATTCGTGACGGCGGCGTGATTGCCCGTGGTCACGATGCGCAGCTTGACGAGTTGCGTGAACTGTCCGAAAACTGCGGACAGTTTTTGCTTGAGTTAGAAGCGCGTGAACGCACGCGGACTGGGATTGCGAATTTACGCGTTGAATATAATAAAGTGCACGGTTTCTTTATTGAGGTGACCCGTGGTCAAACCGATAAAGTACCCGATGACTATCGGCGCCGGCAGACCTTAAAAAACGCCGAGCGCTATATTACCCCTGAGCTCAAAGCCTTTGAAGACAAAGCCTTGTCAGCTCAAGAGCGGGCCCTCATGCGTGAAAAAACCCTCTACGATGAACTGCTGCAAACGCTCTTGGCGTATATTGCAGAGTGCCAACGCATCGCGGCCGCCGTGGCTGAACTCGATGTCCTGGCAACCTTGGCCGAGCGTGCCCGCGCTCATGATTGGACCGCGCCTGAATTAACCGATGAAAGCGGGATTGAGATTGAGCAGGGACGCCACCCAGTGGTTGCCGCTCAAATTGAGCGCTTCATTGCCAACGATTGCCAGCTTTCTACGCAGCGTAAACTGCTTTTGGTCACCGGCCCCAATATGGGGGGTAAATCAACTTTTATGCGGCAAACCGCTCTGATTGCGCTGATGGCCTATATTGGCTCTTATGTGCCTGCTCAGCGCGCGCGCTTCGGACCGATTGACCGCATTTTTACGCGGATTGGCGCCGCTGATGATTTGGCGGGGGGGCGCTCAACCTTTATGGTTGAAATGACTGAAGCCGCCGCTATTCTGAATAACGCCACGCCAGCCAGCTTAGTACTGATGGATGAGATCGGCCGCGGCACCTCGACTTTTGATGGGCTGGCACTGGCCTGGGCGATTGCACGGCATTTGCTGAGCACGAATGGCTGTTACACGCTATTCGCCACCCATTACTTTGAGTTGACGCAATTACCTGACGAGTTTGCACAAGCCGCCAATGTGCATTTATCCGCCGCCGAGCATAAACAAGGGATTGTGTTTTTACACACCGTGAATGAAGGCCCAGCCAATCAAAGCTATGGCTTGCAAGTGGCTCAATTAGCCGGCGTGCCGCCCGCGGTGATTCGCGCTGCGCGCAAACACCTGCAGCACTTGGAACAGCAAGCTTCAAGCCGCCCTTCGATGCAACTCGATCTGTTCAATGCCTGTGCGCCCGCTGCCGCCCCACCTGATGAGAGTGTAGGCACAGCTCAACCGGAGCACCCTACCCTAAGCAAGCTACGTGCACTTAATCCAGATGAAATGCGGCCACGTGAAGCGCTGGAAATATTATTTGAATTACACGCGCTCGCGACGCAAACAGAATAAGCGAGAAATCGCCCCCCACTACGGGTTGTCATAGCAATCAATGTGGGAGCAAAAGCAGAAAAGCAGCAGTTAAAATTTAGTGCAGAACGGGTGCAGAATCATCCTCTGGCGCAGCAGAATGCAGTGCCAGACCATCCGCGCCATGCACATGACGATGGTCAATTTCTTCGGCCGTCGCGGCACGCACTGCCACTACTTTTAGGTCAAACCTGAGCGCCACGCCAGCCAGTGGATGATTGCCATCCAGCACAACATGATCCTCGGCAATATCCGTGACGATATAGATCGGCAAATCGTCTGGATCCTCGTCCTCATCCTCTTCGTCTAACAGGCCCTCAAACTGCATCCCGACTTCCAATGGCTCGGGAAAACGGCTACGCGGCTCGACTCTAATGAGTCCAGCATCATATTCCCCAAACGCCTCGGTAGGTTCAAGTTGTATCTTGGTCTCAAACCCTAGCTCTTGCCCCTCTAACGTTTGTTCAATCTTTGGGAAAGTGCCCTCATAGCCACCATGCAAATACACCATTGGCTCACTGCTTTGCTCAATCAGTTCATTCTGCGCATCGGATAGCGTATAAGAAAGGGACACTACGGTATTTTTTACAATCTTCATGATTAAATTCTCCACAACACAGACGATATTATACGATGCGAACATCCGCCTGGCTTTGTGACCATAGAAAATTTTCAGATTTCACGTAACCACACCCTGATAGGGCTGCGTTTGATAGGCCTTCCCTTCCCCGGCAGTACGTGCAAAATTTGCACATACTGAACTTTCCTCAAGCTCCTACTCCCGGAGGACATTCCGGAGGTGCTTAGTCATTACCGAACGCTCCCGGCTAAACAGTTCGGCCATCTGTTCCTGAGTCACCCAAAGGCTCTCGCGTTCAAGCCGAAATGGCTAATTCGTCGATCCTGCAGGCTCAACCCAATTCCTGCTGCGCAATCACCGCGGGCAGCTGCTTAGGCGCTTTAATACGCAATTGCTTATTCTCACTCATCCGGCCAAACACCACCTCGATCGCCGAGGTTGGCACGCCAAACTCTCTCGCTAGAAAGCGCACCATATGGTCAGTTGCCTTGCCGGCACAGGGCGCCGCCGTAACGCTTACTTTAAGCTGGTGTCCTTTGACCTTGCCAATGGCATTCTGTTTTGCGCTTGGCTTACCCAGAATATTGAGAACCAGTGTATCGCCCTCCCAGGAAAAAACGGATGGCTGAACAGTGCGGTGGGTTTTGGTCGTTTCTGTATTGATTTTCTTGCGTTTCATCGCGGCTATTATGACTGTCCAAAACGATCCCAAAGCCGGGCGATGATGCAATCCTAGTGAGCGATTGTGTGCGAGAAGCAGCGATTGAATATCGCCGCTCTCATGGCTTAAAATTATTTGCTTTCTAGTTTTACTTTAGGGGCTGGGCGCGCCTGAGCACTGAGTTGATCTGCCTGCGCAGAAGTCAGCCCAAATTGTTCCATCAACCGGTTCAATAACGCTGTTTCAAGCCCCGGATTGCGCACCCGATCTTGCCAGCGCGAGCTTTCTTGGGAACGCCCAATTAACACCTCTTCCATCCCACGGTGCGTAATTGAAATCAAAGTCGCTCCGTTTGGATTGTGTTCTACTAACATCCGGAAGCGGTCACGCATGCCTGATGAATATAACTTATCTGCAACTTGACCCAGAGTGCGACGCAGCCAATCATTAGAAAGTTGCGCGCGATTTTCAGTCCAATCGGTTTCCATTAAGCCCATCTCAGGCCGATCTAGGGTTAATGTGAAGCCATGCTGCGTCCAGAATGCTCGCAATAATGGCCATAATTGCGTGGGGGTATAGCCTGACACGACCAGCCAACGTTGATAACCATCATCCTCAACATGTAGCCTCACCGGCTGCGCTGCCTGCCCTAGAAGTAGCTTGGGCGTTGCTGCCGCACGTTGCGATACCGTCCCTAACGCTTTAATCGTAGTTTCTGTCGGCGCAGAAAAATACTCGTCATGCTGGTGTATCGGCGCCAAATCACGAGGTATCGACAGAGCTGGCGCTGCGTGTGCGCTTTTATAGTCGACCCGGTCTGGGGAGAACCATTCGTTGACTGAGCTACAGCCCATCAGGGTAGAACTGATCAGCAAGGTAGTGGCAACGCACTGGGCAAAAAAATAAGGCTTAATAAGTTTCATCGGAGGTTGTTCAAGACTGGCTCACAGCCGGAAGGTAGATGAGTGGCAAGGGGGCTTTACGCCAAAGCTGCTTCGCGTAACGCGGTACGCACAGCAGCATGATGAGATTCATCCAGTGGCGTCAGCGGCAAGCGGATACCGCTTTTAATCTTACCCAACTGCGCCAATGCCCATTTTACTGGAATCGGATTCGATTCAATAAAAAGATCACGGTGCAACGCTAAAAGTTGCATATGGATTGCCCGGGCACGCACGACCTCGCCTGCCATCGCTGCCTGACACAAATCGCTCATGGCGCGCGGCGCAAGATTGGCAGTCACCGAGATATTGCCGTGGCCGCCCATTAACATCAATGCCACCGCCGTCGGGTCATCACCACTGTAAATTGAAAAATGCGCAGGCGCAGAGTGAATTAATTCAATGCCGCGCTCCAGCTTGCCGGTTGCATCTTTAACCCCAACAATGCCTGGCACTTGCGCCAGTTGCAAGATCGTCTGATTGCTCATATCCACCACCGTGCGACCTGGCACATTATATAAAATCAGCGGCAAATCAACCTGCTCGGCAATCTTCGTAAAATGCTGGCAGATGCCCGCTTGCGTTGGCTTATTGTAATAAGGCACGACTTGCAAAGTCGCATCAGCGCCGACTTGCTTGGCATATTCAGTCAGGGCAATCGCCTCAGTCGTCGAATTGCCGCCCGCGCCTGCAATCACCGGAATGCGTCCGGCCGCATGGAGCACTGCGGTTTTAATTAATAGCTGATGCTCGTCGATTGAAACGGTAGGCGATTCGCCGCTGGTGCCGACAATCACAATACCGTTTGTGCCTTGTTCTATATGCCAGTCAATTAATGAGCGCAAGGCGGGTAAATCAAGGCTGCCGTCTTCGAACATCGGCGTGACCAGCGCAACAATACTGCCGCGCAGAGAAAACATAGGCATTTCTTTCACAGAATAAGTCATCGAGTTATGGATAGATCAGGCAAGCAAGTTTAATTGTAGCGGATTATGAATAAGACAGGCCCATCGCTTCACGCACATCGCGCATTGTCTCTTGGGCAATTTTGCGTGCTTTATCGCACCCATCTGCCACAATCGCGCGCAATAACGACGGATCATCAATATATTTTTGGGCCCGCTCAAGCATCGGCTGTTGCTCATGCAAAATGGCGTCAATCACGGGTTGTTTGCATTCAAGACAGCCGATGCCCGCGCTACGGCAGCCTTTTTGCACCCAATTTTGCGTGGTTTCATCCGAGTAGGCTAAATGTAACTGCCAGACTGGGCATTTGTCTGGATCTCCCGGGTCAGTGCGGCGCACCCGGGCCGGATCGGTTGGCATGGTGCGCACTTTCTTTTCAATCGAGTGCTTATCTTCACGTAGTCCAATCGTATTGCCATACGATTTTGACATTTTCTGCCCATCTAAACCTGGCATGCGTGAAGTCTTAGCCAATTGCACTTGCGGCTCAACCAAGATGAGCTTACACGCGCCCTCAAGATAGCCAAACAGCCGTTCCCGGTCGCTCATGGATAAGCTCTGAGATTCCTGCAAGAGCGCGTGCGCTTGTTCTAACGCTTCACTCTGCCCTTCTTGCTGGTAGGCATTGCGCAATTCATGATAGCGTTTGGTGCGCCGGCCACCGAGCTTTTTGGCAGCGGCCAACGCTTTTTCTTCAAAACCAACCTCTCGGCCATAGAGATAGTTAAAGCGACGCGCGATCTCGCGCGTCATTTCGACATGGGGGATTTGATCTGCGCCAACGGGCACAAGCGATGCGCGATACAGCAGAATATCGGCCGCCATCAACACCGGATAACCCAGAAAACCGTAAGTCGCTAGATCTTTCTCTTTGAGTTTTTCAATTTGCTCACGGTAAGTGGGTACCCGCTCTAACCAACCTAGCGGCGTACCCATACCAAGCAGCAGAGTCAGTTCTGCATGCTCAGGCACGCGGCTTTGGATAAACAGCGTCGCCTGCGCTGGATCAATGCCAGCCGCCAGCCAATCGATCAAGACGTCCCAAACATGCTGCTCGATCATGCCCGGTGTTTCATAGTGGGTGGTCAATGCATGCCAGTCAACCACGCAAAAAAGGCATGGATATTCGGATTGCAGCCGACCCCAGTTTTTTAAGACACCATGATAGTGGCCAAGATGGAGCGCCCCAGTTGGGCGCATACCGGAAATAATACGATCTGGAAACAACATAATCTCAGCGCATAAGAGCAACAAAAGGGGTTAACAATAAGGCGATGATATCGTAGCCCAGCCCAATCAGCGGGCGCAGCCACACTTTGCCTAGCACACCCGTCATCACCAGTGCCAGCACGATAAAAAAACCATACGGTTCAAGCCGAGCTAACTTCAAAGCGGGGCGAGGCGGCAGCAACGAAACCAGGATACGCCCGCCGTCTAACGGTGGCAGTGGTAGTAGATTAAACACGCATATCACTAGATTCACCAGGACGCCGGCCATCGCCATGCGTAAAAAGAAAGGCTCATCAACGCCCAGCGCCGCCAGGATAATACCCGCCAGCGCCCAGATAAAAGCTTGCGCAAAATTGCAGCCCGGTCCGGCCAGCGAGACCCAAAGGCTATGCCAGCGCGGATTGCGTAAATTACCGAAGGCCACCGGCACCGGTTTTGCATAACCAAACAAAAAAGCGCCATTGGTTGCAAAATAAAGAAACAGCGGCATCGCAATCGTCCCAACCGGGTCGATATGCTTAAGTGGATTAAGGCTCACTCGCCCTAATATATAGGCCGTGTTATCGCCAAACAATCGCGCTACATAGCCATGTGCAGCTTCATGCAGAGTGATTGAGAATAAAACGGGTAAAGCGTATACCGCAACAGTTTGTATTAAATGGTCCATAACCCGCTATTGTAACCATGCGCGGACACAAGGTTTAAAAAATCCAAAATGAATGATGCATCTAGCGCCTACTTCAAAGGCCTAAGGAGACACATAGAAGATAAGCGCGGCTATTCGCTCAGCTCTTACAACCACGCTTGCCAGACGGGCGTTAGATCAGCCGGTAACGCTGGCAGGCTGCCCAGCGCCGTCCGGCTTTCTTTGGGCGCATGGAAATCTGAACCACGCGACGCCCAAAACCCGTAGTGACGCGCAACCTGCGCATATTCCTTATACTGCTGAGGCGTATGGCTACCGGTGATGACCTCAATCGCCATACCGCCCAATTCTTTGAAAGTGGTAAACAACATCTCGTACTCAAGCGGCGTATAGCGATAACGGCCTGGATGCGCGATCACGGCCACGCCGCCGGCCGCTTTAATCCAGCTGACTGCATCCGTCAGCGGCGCCCAGCAATGCGGCACAAAACCAGGATGACCTTCAGTTAGATAGCGTTTAAACACTGCCGGCAGCGATGGCGCAAAACCCGCTGCAACTAAATAGCGCGCAAAATGTGTCCGTGAAATCAAATCCGGGTTAGAGACATAACGCAGCGCCCCTTCATAAGCATCCGCTATACCCACATTGGCCAGCCCGGTGGCCATTGCCTGCGCGCGCACCACTCGCCCTCGGCGGGTCTGAGCTAGGCCATCAACCAGAGCGACGCAGTCTGGATCAATATTCAAGCCAACCACATGCACGGTGCGTTCAGACCAAGTGACCGAGATTTCAACGCCATGGACATAGTGCATGCCAAGCGCAGTAGCGGCTTGATGCGCTGCGTGCTGGCCGCCTAATTCATCGTGATCCGTCAGCGACCATAGCTTCACCCCGCCCTCATAGGCATAACGAGCGACCTCTGCCGGCGTTAAGACACCGTCTGAAAAATTTGAATGACAATGAAGGTCAGCGTTGAGCATAATGAAAGTTCGAGAATAGGTACATTTTACTTGTTTTAATCTGTAATTTTTAAATTTTTCTTGTGTTATCGTAGCCGTTATCACTGGCCTGATTCCTATGGCCGTTATAGCTGGCCTGATAGGTAGTGGGGAGAGTATTATAGCCGCTATAGAGGATGGTAAACGAGCCACTTGTTAACGTCCTGCTTTTTTAGAGCAATTTGAGTATAGGAGTTCAGTATGAAATTGATTCAAGACTTCAAAACATTTGCCATCCGTGGCAACGTCATGGACTTGGCCATTGGTATCATTATTGGTGGCGCCTTCTCGACGATCGTTAATTCAGCCGTGAAAGATTTAATTATGCCTGTCGCGAGTATATTTACAGACGGCTTAGATTTTTCAAATAAATTTCTCAAGCTAGGCGCAATACCCGCCGACTTTCAGGGCAACCCCCACTCCTATAAAGATTTACAGACAGCTGGCGTAGCGCTTTTTGGCTATGGCAGTTTCGTGACGGTGGTGATTAATTTCATTATTTTGGCTTTTGTGGTTTTCTTAATGATGAAATTTATTAATAAATTGCGCGATGGTCAAGCGCCTATCGTAGGCGCTCCTGCTGCCGCTGTGCCAGAGGATGTCGTGCTGCTGCGGGAAATCCGCGATGTACTCAAGCAACAAAAATAAGTATCTATAATCCACTGTTGAAGCAGCAAAGGCAATCGAATACAATGAGGCCGCAATTCGTTGGTGATGGTAACTCATGCCATCCATATGCACCGCCCAATTCGGCTTCATGCCAGCTCAACAAACTTAACCATGCCAACACTCCACTGGGTCGGAAAAGAGAAGATAGTCAACCACCACCATGATGTCCCATTCCGCGTACTAAAGCATCAAAAACGTTTTGATGCTCCAGAAGGCTCGCCTGCGAACAGCACAGATAACCGAATCGTCCAGGGCGATAACCTCGAAGCGTTAAAAAGCCTACTACCTGAGTTTGAGGGCCAAGTAGATTGTATCTACATTGATCCGCCATACAACACAGGCTCCGAAGAGTGGCGCTACAACGACAACGTGAACGCCCCACAGATCAAGAAGTGGTTAGGCGAGGTTGTTGGCAAGGAGGGAGAGGATTTATCACGCCATGACAAGTGGCTTTGCATGATCTACCCCCGGTTGAAACTACTGCATCGACTGCTGGCTAGCAATGGCGTGATTTTCATCAGCCTTGATGAAAACGAAATTATGCGAATGCGCCTAGTGCTGGAAGAGATTTTTGGCGAATCCAATTTCTTGGCCCAGATCATTGTTCAATCCAACAAGCGCGGTCAAACCTACAAGCAAATTGCAAAAACGCACGAGTATTTGATTTGCTATGGCAAAAGCAGCGAATCAAAACTGGGTGGAATTGAGACTGGGGGTGACAACCTCCCCGCAGAAGATTCCTTTGGGCGCTTTTCTTCGAGAGAACTGCGGAACCGGAATCCGAAGTTCGGAAAATTCAACCGTCCCAATCTTTTCTTCAAACTTTATGCTGATCTAAGTAATCCAGATGCCGATGGCTATTTCCCAGTTTCTGCCGTGAGCACACCAAACAGCCAGGAGATCGAACCCTTCAACAGCGGGGGAGTGGAAAGTTGCTGGAGATGGTCGGTCGATAAAATTATCAAGGACAACCCTGCGGGGAATACCAAAGTCTTGTATGCCAGACAGACCAGAGAAGGTGGCTGGCGGGTCTTTGAGAAATACCGCAAGGAAACAGTCAAGGCAAAGTCGATCTGGTTTGACACAAAGTACATCAGCGAGCAGGGAACAACTGAGTTGGGCAAACTAGGGCTCGGAGGCGAATTTCAGTTCCCCAAGCCAGTACCCCTGGTGGAAGACTGCATCATGCTTGCTACGGAAGACGACGCCCTGATCCTGGACTCATTTGCTGGCTCAGGAACCACAGCACATGCAGTCCTGAAGCTGAACGCCCAGACAGGCGGGAACCGCCGCTTCATCATGACCGAGATGATGGACTACGCCGACAGCCTCACTGCCGAAAGAGTCCGTCGCGCAATGGCTGGCTACGGCGAAGGGGAAAAAGCCATTCCCGGCCTAGGTGGTGGGTTTGACTTCTATACAGTTGGCGAACCAATCTTCCTCGATCAAGAGACACTAAATGAAGCAGTTGGAATAGACGCCATCCGCAACTATGCCTCCTACACAGAAGGTGTGCCAGAGTGCGACCGAGTGGGGCAGGAAAACCCGTTCACACCACACTTGCTTGGCCTGAACAGAGAGACGGCTTGGATCTTCAACTACGATCCAGAACACGCAACCAGCCTGGATATGGACTTCCTGGCCGCCTTGAATTTCGGTGAAGCCAAACCCGGCACGGTGATCATCTACGCGGACCGCTGTTTGCTCGCCAAGGAGTTCATGACCAAGCACGGCATCATCTTTAAGAAGATCCCACGCGACATCACACGTTTCTAAAGCACAACATGGAACTTAAAAGCTATCAACAGAAGGTCATTGACGACCTGGCACTCTATTTAGCGGCTTTGGAAAACACACCACACCTGGGTAAATCCTTCAAGTCGTACTGGGACGAAAAAGGTGCGACCGGGATGGACGCCTACAAGAACAATGTTCTGGGAGTCCCCCATGTCTGCGCCAAGGTGCCCACAGCTGGTGGCAAATCCTACATCGCCGTCAATGCAATCCAAACCATCTTTGACACACTCACCGCGCACAACCCGGCCCGACCCAAGATGGTCGTCTGGCTGGTCCCGTCACTGACGATCCTTGAGCAAACAGTTAAGGCGCTCTCAGATCCAGAGCATCCTTACCGCAAGCGTCTTAATCAACTTTTCAAGAATCGGGTGGCGGTCTACGAAAAGAACGACCTCCTAATGGGTGCAGGCTTCTCGTTCGATACGGTTCGTGAACAGCTCTCCATTGTCGTCATGAGCTTTGACAGTTTGCGTGCAAGGAAAAAAGAAGACCGCAAGATATTTCAGGATAACGGCTATTTGGCATCCTTCCTGAACGGCACGCGAGACCAAAATAGCAGCGACCTTCTGCCAGAGCATGATCCGTCAAGCCTAATTAACGTCATCCGCAGTCTCAAGCCCGTGGTCATCGTGGATGAAAGTCACAACGCTGAATCGCCCCTCTCCGTCGAGATGATGGCCAACCTGAATCCCGACTTCATTCTGGATCTGACGGCTACCCCCAAAAACAACAGCAACATCTTCAGCTACGTGGATGCAATGGCGTTGAAGCGCCACCACATGGTCAAGCTGCCAGTCATCGTGGCCAACCAGATTAACCGTGAGGCAGTCGTAGAAAGCACCCTCATTCTGCGCAAGCAACTGGAAGCAATTGCAATCGCCGAAGAGCAGCAAGGTGGCAGATACATCCGTCCTATAGTTCTTTTCCAGGCACAGCCGCGTACGAGTGAAGACAACACCACTTTCGAGAAGATCAAGAAGAGCCTTATGGCTCTGGACATCCCTGAGGATGAGATCAAGATCAAAACAGCACAGATCAATGAACTCAAAGGCATTGATCTCATGAGCAGAGATTGTCCGGTTCGCTACATCATCACAGTGAACGCATTGAAGGAAGGCTGGGACTGCCCATTTGCCTATGTACTGGCCTCCCTTGCCGACAAGTCATCCGCAGTCGATGTAGAGCAAATTCTTGGCCGAGTGCTGCGGATGCCTTACGTTCAAGAGCATGCCAGTGATTTGCTGAACCTCTCATATGTCTTCACAGCCAGCAACAAATTCATGGATACCGTTCAGAGTGTGGTCAAGGCCCTAAATCGTGCTGGTTTTTCTGCCAATGACTACCGAACGCTGGAGACGACAACTGCTGACAACTCAACGCCAGGCCTGAAGCCCATCCTGAATGACCTCTTCAACGACTCTGGCATGCTGCCACAGCCTACTCCTATAGTAGAGCCTGTAAACGAGATCGATGTCACCGCTATCTCCAAAGACTGGAATACCGCGGAGGTCGGATCTGCTATCCCCACGGATTCACCTATCGCTGTCTCCACCGCCTTTGTGGAGTCGGTTAAAGCACATGCTACTGAGCAAAACCGGACCTTTGAAGAAAAGGCCAGAAGAGCAAAAGACAGTGACTCCCCCGCAGATCTCGAGACCAAAATGAATAAGCATAAGCTCAAAGACATCTTTAGCCAGGACGCACTGGCCCTGAAACTGCCTCAGTTCTTCATTCGGGTGCAAACTGGTGGTTGGTTTGACGATGCCAATGCACTTCAACTCTTCGAGCGCGACGAATTGCTCAAGGATTTCAAGTTATCTCAAGCCGATGGAAATATCAGCTTCGAGCATGTTGAAACCGAAATTTACCGCGTGGATCTTGAGATGCAAGGAGAGCAAAACTATACGCCCAAGCCATTCAAAATAGACGCGGTTGGCAGATCCAAGTTCAACGCCATCATCTTATCTGGCTCACGGGAGAGTCAAATTCGAGATGTGACAGCCCGCATTGCTCACCTCATCGGCAATCTGTTCCCCATCACCGATCAAGAGGTGAAAAAGTACGTCCAGCGCATTATTGAGTCCATGCCACCAGAGCAAATCCAGGACTGCCTTCAGCGTGATGTTGCCTATGTAGCAAAGATCCGGCAGAAGATCAAGACTCTGACGAGCATTCATGCGTTCAAAACCTTCAATGATCTGCTGGATCTGGACAAAATTATCGCACAGCCAGAATTTGTGTTCCCTGAATCCATCGCACCATCAGCCAACGCAGCGGCCCTTCCCAAGAGCCTCTATGGCACTGAAACCTCTATGAGTGATTTTGAAAGGCGTGTGATCAATGACATCGCCAATATCGAGGGAATCGCTTGGTGGCACCGGAACCTCTCTAGAGGCAAAGGCTTCCGTATCAACGGGTTCTTGAACCACTATCCCGACTTCATCCTCAAAACCAAAGCAGGCAAAGTGATCATACTGGAGGCAAAGGGCGATGACCGGAACAACAGCGACTCAGAACTGAAGCTCCAGCTCTGGGAGTCTAGGGCCGGACGTGACTTCCGCTATATGATGGTTTTTGAGAATAATCCAATTCAAGGTGCCGAGCGTTTGACGGATGCGCTGAACAAGATTCGCCAGCTCTGAAAGGTAGGCAAAATGCTAGCCAATATCCTGAGTCTGCTCATCTTGGTGGTGGATTCTGTCACTCAAGACGACAACTATTACTATGTCCATGTGCGCGGGGAAAAAGTCTTGTCGGCTTTGGGTGCAATGAACAGGGCTTGCCAATGCACAGCAAGCGCGTGGGCCACGCCCTGCCGGGAATCTGGAACGGCTGCTGCGGTTCCATAGGCGTGACCATCGGCGGCGGAGTCGGTTGTACTAACTGATTATTGTCCTCTCCAAGCTGCTCGTTATTGTTTGCACGCTTTTTATACTCTTCATAAAAAACCATGGCTCCTTTCGTCGCCACCGCGCCTACTGAGTCCAGGCTTTGCAATAGTTCAGTGCTGTAGCCTGGGTAAACTGTGAGGTTGTCCCTGTCACATTGCCGAAAGCCGCCGCTCTATAAGAATCAATTCATTTTCAGATTATCTTTTTGAAACGTACAATAAGGTTTTCACAGGCTTTTGGCGCGAATGATTTAGCCCACTCTTCAGCGCTTTTAAATTCTGAATGGGGATGCATTGATACTTCAGTTGACTGAAAAGCAGGGGCTGCGGCAGAACATTCCTGGAAAAACCTCCCCAAAGATGTGCCATAGGCTATATGAACCGCATGGTCATGCAAGCAATGCTGGAGGCCGATCAGGAAGTGAGTTTTGGCGCCAACATATCAACATTGGTCAAGTTAATCGAAGAAGGCAAGCTCTGAGGTCAACTCAACAACGGATTACGGATACCAAAAATACAGAACCTTACTTAAATGCCAGCAGCATCAGCACGAATGATATGCTGCACGCCACCATTGTCAACCCAAGTGCGTATGCGCTTGGCATCGCCAAGTCTTGAATATTTACCGGTTGAGTCAAGCAAGACGATAATCAGTGGGCGATTTTGAACGGTGACTTGCATCACCAAACACTCCCCCGCTTCACGGATAAAGCCCGTTTTCTGCAGGCCGATTTCCCAGCTAGGATTGCTGACCAGCGCATTGGTGCTTGTATACTGAAGGGCCTTTTTGCCGGTAAAGACATGATGGCCTGCAGCCGTTGAGAATTCACGGATCAACGGATACCGATAGGCCACGTTGACCATTTTAGCCAAATCACGCGCGCTGGACACATTACGGCTGGTGAGTCCAGTGGAGTCGAAAAAATACGTATCCTTCATCCCCAAGGCTTGGGCTTTTTGATTCATCGCCGTAATAAAAGCCAGCCGGCCACCTGGATAGTGGCGCGACAAAGCAGCCGCAGCGCGGTTTTCAGATGACATCAACGTAATATGCAGCATATCGGCGCGCGATAAGCGCGACCCTACGGATAAGCGCGAGCTCGTGCCTTTTTCAAAATCGCGGTCTTCGTTGCTAACTTCAAGTGTGTCAGTCAGCGGCAAATTGGCATCGAGCGTCACCATTGCGGTCATCAGCTTACTAATCGAGGCAATTGGCAACACTACCCCGGCATTTTTTTCAAACAGCGTCTCCTGCGTATTTTGATCAATCACATACGCCACACTTGAACGCAAAGCCAGCGCATCGGGCGTTTGGTGGAGGCCAAAGGAGCGGCCCAGCGATGGTGCAGAGGGCTTAAATGCTACGCGTCGCACCTTCGTGCGCCGCACTTGTGCGCGCGACCGGTAGACCGGAGTCCGATAGGCGGCCGGATTACTTTTTAGATGGCTAGTGACAACCCGTTTGGAGCGGGCCGCGCTTAGCTTACGCGGCGCATAAGTCAAACCCTCTGCCGCGCTCGCCGACGGCGCCACGGCACTGCGCGCCGCAGGAACCGCAGCGGCGAGCCGGGGCAAAATGCTAAGCGCCATCATCACGCTTAAACACAACGCCAGCGGCAGCGTAGAGCAAATCAAGCTATTTCGCATGACCCAAAACTAAGAAAAATGGTGAAAACTCATTCATGTGGTTTAATTTCAACAACCCAAATAGATTTATCAGTGTAGTCAGAACTTAAATAAATAACCATGACACACTGTATCAAAGTGAGCTTAAACGAAGTGGACGCTTATAAGGTTTGCATCCTACGTTTACGCTCCGCGACCTGCATCATATGGGTTGCAATCACAACACCAATGGTTACCACTGTAATAAAAATCGTCGCAAGTGCATTCATTTCTGGATTTAAACCCAGGCGCACGCGCGAGAAGACAACCAACGGCAAGGTGGTTGAACCCGGCCCCGACAAAAAGGACGATAACACAAGATCATCGAGTGACAACGTAAACGATAGCAACCAGCCGGCGATCAAGGCTTGTGAAATTAAAGGTAAAGTGACAGTAAAAAATACCTTAATCGGGGTAGCGCCAAGATCAAGCGCCGCTTCTTCTAGCGCCGGATTTAAGTCGCGCACGCGTGACTGCACAATAATCGCCACATAAGAAATGCCCAGCATCACGTGACCCGCCCAGATGGTCAAGATCCCTCGCTCAGCCGGCCAACCAAAGCAATTGCTCAATTCGACAAAGAGCAATAATAAGGAGATTCCTTGAATCACCTCGGGAATCACCAACGGCGCATTAATCATCGCACTATACAGCGTAAAGCCGCGAAAGCGCCCCATGCGTGCGAGCACAAAGCCCGCCCATGTGCCAATGGCCACCGATGCAAAGGCCGTCAGCGCCGCAATCCGTAACGATAGCCACGCAGCGGCTAGCAGTTCTTCGTCATGCAGCAGCGCTTGATACCATTTCAGCGAAAAACCCGTCCAGACCGTGACTAACGCTGACTCGTTAAACGAGTAGACAATCAAGCTTAGAATCGGTGCATACAGAAAAAAGAAGCCCGTACCCAGCATGGCCAGGCGTAATGATCGGTTTGGTTTGATCATGACTTGCTTGCGAGTTCTTTAACTTGGGCGTGCTGAAACAGCGCCATTGGCACGAGTAACAGTAGCACCATCGCACAAGTCACGGCCGAAGCCATTGGCCAATCAGCATTATTGAAAAATTCGTTCCACATGACACGGCCAATCATTAAAGTATCCGCTCCACCAAGCAACTCAGGAATCACATATTCCCCCACCGCTGGAATAAAAACCAGTAGACAACCGGCCATAATGCCGTTTCTTGAGAGCGGCAGCGTAATTTGCACAAAGGCTTTCCATGGCCGCGCCCCCAAGTCATGAGCCGCCTCCAACAAGCGCAAATCCATTTTAACTAAATGCGCATAGAGCGGCATCACTAAAAAAGGCAAATACGAATACACCATACCGATATAGACCGCGATATTCGTGTGATAAAGCTCAATCGGGGTGTCAATCAAACCGGCCCACAGCAGAAAATTATTCAATAAGCCATTATTCTTCAGAATACCAATCCAGGCATAAACGCGAATTAAGAACGAGGTCCAAAAAGGCAGCATCACGGCCATCAGCAAGATATTGCGCGTGGCAGGATGTGAGCGCGCAATGTAATACGCCATCGGATAACCGATCAATAAGCACAGCCCGGTCGAAATCGCCGCCACTTTTAATGAATTAACATAGGTCGCAAAATACAGGTTATCGGTTAGCAAAAACGCGTAATTCGATAATTGCAGAGTGATTTTTAGCGCGCCATCTTTGAGCGTGGCAAGTTCGGTATAAGGTGGAATCCCCAGCCGCAAATCTGTAAAGCTAATTTTGACGACCAGCAAAAAAGGCACAAAGAAAAAAAGTAATAGCCAAATATAAGGACCCGCAATGACCGCGGCGTGGCCCTGGGGGGCTAAGCGTTGCAACCGTGACTTCATTTCGTCAGCACCACGCCCGACTCTGGGCTCCAACTAATAAACACTTCATCGTCGTAAGTAGGCGCTTGCATTTCAGTGAGCGCTAGACTTGAGACGTTGGCCACCACCATTTTGCCGGAATCAAGCACCACATGGTAAAGCGTGTAGCCGCCCCGATAGGCAATATTGTCGACTTTACCGCGCGCCCAGTTGTAATCTTGCGCCGGTGCTTGCCGCGTAACGGCAACCCGCTCTGGGCGCACTGAAATCATCACCTCCATATCAAGCTGACCAGTGACGCCATGGCTGACATATAAGGGTTTAGGCAATTCCGGGCTATGCACAAAGATATGATCGGCCTCGTCCTCAACAATCGTGCCGGCAAACAGATTGGCCGAGCCGATAAACTCAGCGCAAAAGCGGCTATTTGGATATTCATAGACTTCGTGCGGCGTGCCAATTTGCACAATCCGCCCATCCGTCATCACCGCCAGCCGGTCTGCCATCACCATGGCTTCTTCTTGGTCATGCGTGACCATGATACAAGTCACCCCGACTTTATCGAGAATATCCATCAATTCAATCTGCGTGCGCTGCCGGATTTGTTTATCTAGCGCCGACATCGGCTCATCCAACAACAGCAACTTGGGCCGCTTCACCAGGCTACGCGCCAGCGCCACACGCTGTTGTTGACCACCTGACAGTTGCTGCGGCTTACGCTTAGCCAGATGGCTCATTTGCACCAGCTCAAGCGCACTCGCGACCCGCTCTTCAATTTCCGCTTTGGGCCGGCCCTCTTGTTTTAACCCAAACGCGACGTTAGCCTGTGCCGTCATATGAGGAAACAGCGCATACGACTGAAACATCATATTCACCGGGCGCCGATAGGGCGGCATTTGGGCCAGGTCTTCGCCATCAATCAGAATGCGGCCCGAGGTCAAGGTTTCAAAACCAGCCAGCATCCTGAGCAAAGTCGATTTGCCACAGCCTGAACTGCCAAGCAGAGCAAAAATTTCCCCTTTTTTGACTGACAGACTGACATTTTGTACGGCAGTCGTCGCCCCAAATTTTTTGACTGCATCAATAACTTGCACGAAGTCACCTTCCTGGCTGAGCAGGCTAAATGGCTTAGTAGGCATAACGGAAGGGGCCCATCCCAATCCATGCGAGGAATCTCTGCTCATTAAAAATTAATATCCCTGACTTAAGAGAGTTGAATTTGATCGTTCGCCACCGCTTTAGAGTGGACATCGTATTTAAGAAATAAACGAATTTTATCTATGCTACAGCTTACTGCCAATCAAAAAATTTAGATCATTCGTCTTGACTTCATTGATGCCGGCGCTTAGCCACCCTAAAAAAACTAAAAGCCGGTTTTAAATTCCGTCCAGAGTCGCGTCATTAAACGCGCCGTCTCAGGGGGTAGCGGCTTAAGCAAAAATAGCTTTTTAATCATCTCGGGGCGGGGATAAATGGCCGGATCGTTCGCCACTAATGGATCAAGATACTGCTTGGCCGCCAGATTCGCGCTGGGATAGTAGACTTGATTAGTAATCGCGGCATGCACCTGTGGCGTTTCAATATAGTTAATCCATTGCAGCGCAGCTTCTTTATGCGGTGCATCTTTGGGAATGGCCATCACGTCAAACCAAATGGGCGCGCCACTGCGCGGAATAAAATATTGAATCTGATACGCTTTCTTTGCCTCACGCGCACGGCGCCCAGCAATCACCACATCGCCAGACCAGCCAAAAGCAAAACAGATATCGCCGCCGACTAAATCATTGATATACCCCGCTGAATTAAATTGCGTAATATAGGGCCGGATTTGCTTGAGCACCTTGAGCGCCGCCCTATAATCTTCTGGGTTTGTACTGTCGGGGGCTTTACCAAGATAATGCAGCACCGCGGCAAACAATTGATCTGGCGCATCCAGCATAGACACCCCACAGCTTTTCAGCTTGGATACATATTCGGGCTTAAAGAGAATATCCCAACTGTCAAGCAGCACATCCTCGCCGAGCACTTGACGCACTTTTGTGAGGTTATAGCCTAGACCCGTCGTGCCATAGGCCCACGGCACAAAATAGCGGTTACCCGGATCGGCGCCGGCAATAATCTTCATTAGTTGAGGATCAAGATTTTTCAGGTTAGGCAGTTTTGACTGATCAAGCGGCTCAAAAATGTCTGCTGCACGCAGCCGGCCAGCATAATTGCTGGTGGGGGTCACCACATCGTAACCAGAGCGTCCAGTTAACAGCTTCGCTTGCAAAGTGTCAGCACTATCGTAAACATCATAGCGTACTTTAATGCCCGCTTGCTTTTCAAAACCGGCAATCGTATCCTTGGCAATATAGTCAGACCAATTATAAAGATTCAGCCGCGGCTCGTTTGCACCGGCCAACATAGATGACGTAGCGCACCCTACCCAGATTAAAACTTGCGGCAAGCGCAACCCACGCTGTAATGTCTTAAGCAAGAACGATACAGCAGATAAAGTCAGATGGCCGGCTATTTTAATCTTCATTTTTGCGCTTCCTGGTTTTAACGCGAGGCAAAACTTGCCCTTGAAAAACGCAAAAATATCACCAAACTCCAATGAAAGCGACCATCGTTATAAAAAAATGCGCGATATCGTCGTAATAAACTTACAGCTCGGCTACAGTAGCCCTCTTCTCTCTCTTTAAAGGTTGCATATGAACGCTCCCCGGATCCTGGTTTTGGCTGGCTCACTGCGCACCGGCTCCTACAACCGCTTACTTGCCAAAGCAGCCGCACAGCAACTGGAGACGCTAAACGCGCAGGTCACGCGATTAGATCTAGCCGATTATCCACTGCCAATTTATGACGGCGACCTAGAGCAAGCCAGCGGTGTGCCAGCCATTGCCCGCGAGTTGCACGCGGTCATCGCCTCTCATCAAGGTGTGTTTATTGCCAGCCCAGAGTACAATGCAAGCGTTTCACCGCTGTTACTCAATGCCATTGCTTGGGTCTCCCGCGTCAATGAAAATGGCGGCAAACTCACCGCCTTCGGCCAGCCAGTGTTTGCCCTTGGCAGTGCTTCACCCGGCAATTTTGGAGGCTATCGCGGGCTGTTAGCATTGCGTCAATTATTGGCCTGGACGCTACAAGCCCAGGTTTTGCCACAGGTGGTAGCAGTGGGCCAAGCTCACAATGCCTTCGACGAACAGGGCCAACTCAAAGACGAATCAGCTAAAAATATGCTGAAGGAATTAACCGCGCAACTCGTCAAAATAGCCAGTTGTGTAAAATAAAAGCAATTGTATATCTCCACTACGCATAACCCTGATTCACCAAAACTGATGTCATCCACACTGCACGATCTTCCTGATAGCCCTTGTATCGGCATCTGCTCCACTCTTTTTGATGAAGTGTGCATAGGCTGTGGGCGCACTGCATTTGAAGTCTCAAACTGGGTATTTTTCAGTGATGAAGAAAAACGTCTAGTGTGGCAACGCATTATCCAGGAGAATCAGGCCATGCGTTTCACGCGCGGGCCGGCATAAACCGAGAGAGCAACCGATGATTGCAAGTATTTCGAGTTAAGCTAGTGCGAGTTGCGTCAAGCAACCCGCCTTTCAACCCATTCATTTAAAGAGGTCGTGATGCTCACTTTATATTTTTCTCCTCATACCTGCGCACTGTCTGTATTGATTGTATTGAAATGGCTTAATGCGCCCCATAAAATTGAAACAGTGAAGTTAGGCGACCCGGCATATCAAAAACTTGTACCGCTTGGCATGGTGCCGGCGATGACAGATGATGAGGGCCCGATCATGACGCAAGCAGCCGCTCTTTTAAAATACCTCGCCAATAAATATCCACAAGCACAGCTAGGCAGCGATGGCACCCTTCTTGGCAACTATGCACTTGATGAAAAGCTATCTTTTCTGACCGGCGATTTTCATCCGGCTTTTTGGCCTTTTTTCTCACCAAAGCGCTATACCGTAAATAGCGATGAAGAAAGTATCACAGCGGTAAAAACTGCCAGCCATGCTCGCGTGGATCGGGTGATGCTAGCATTAGATCGTCAACTTGAATCAACTCCCTATCTGCTCGGTCAACGCCGCAGTATTGCCGATGCCTATGCATTTACCATGGCGCGTTGGACAGACTATTTCCCTAAAACCACTCGCCACTATCCTAACGTCCATCGTTTCATGCAAGCCATGCAGACAGATGAAGGCGTGCAAGCCGCATTGCAGCATCAAGCTTAAAAAAAAGAATCTTTTGCTTAATACAATTTTCCTACTATAGTAATAAGACACGCGATGGAATGTTGCGGGGGATTTTCACTCGCCACCTCTGTCCGTGCAGTAGCGACTGTCATTCGTCTGCATTTTGGGGCGGCTTGTTTTTAATAAAAAACATTAGGAAAAAATCATGACTAAGAGCAAAGAAATCAATACGCAAGAGATCCAATTGGACGATGATGCACTGATGGAGTTTTGTGCGTCTGAGTCAACCATGGGCGCCGTCGGAGAAAAAAATGAAGCTGGTTTTGGTAAGTACGACGACGATTGACCTTAAATAACCGTTTAAGTTCTTAATGTAACGCCGGGCAAGCGCTGATAAACACTTGCCCGGCGTTCTGTTGACCGCAGCTACACCAAAAGGAATAGATGCCCCATCATTCGATGTCCAATATTTTGGCGGCTCGTTTCTCAGAGATTGGAAGAACTCCCCTATGACCGTTCTCGGCATCGCTTATCCCAACACACAGGAGCTTTTAACCGCAAATCGGGACTGGGTTTTAATCCATGATAAAAGCGGCCAGCTAGCGGGTGCATTATGGCAAGAGGCAGATGAGCGTCATAGTACGCGCGCCCGGTGTCGCGAAGGGGCAACGTATTCTTATTGCTTTTATGGACAAGCGTTTTCAAAGCAAGACAATACTGAAATTAATGAAAGTGACTTACGTGAAATTGCCTTAAAAGGCCCCGCTTTATTAACCGCCAAATTTTGGGGGGCATATTTATTTGTCTGCTTTGATAAGGTGGCCAAAAAATTTATTTGCTGTTGTGACCCAAGTAATCAGTGGCCAGTCTATTGGTCATGGTCTGAGCGTCACGGGCTACTGTTTTCAGACACCATTGCCTGTTTGCATCAGGCGCTTACAGAAGCGGGCGAACGCCCGGGATGGAATCCATCGTTCTTTACCACTTGGTTACGCACCGGCTCGGTACAAAGTGGTGAGATGCCATTTGATCGTATTTCAGAACTGCCGGCAGGGTGTGCGATTTTCTATACGCATGGAGGCAAGCCAGAGATGTCGCCGGTTTGGGATCCGCTCATGCGTTCTACCTATGGGCCCCTCTCTCAAAATCCATACGATATTTTAAAAAATTACCTGAGTTTGCATCTATCTGACGACGATCGGCCGGTCTTAGAGCTTTCAGGCGGCTTAGAGTCGAGTTCCGTGTTGCTGGCTTTGCGGGCGCTAGCCCCTGCTACGCAACGGCTTTCTTGCGCCCATTATTACAACTCCAAAATTGGCTCGTCCAATGAGCTTGAGCATGCGCGCCGCGTGGCTCACAGCACGGGCGCCCACCTTTACGAAATCGATAACCCAGTGCTGTCATTCGCTCCAACCACGCACATCCCGCGCGTCGCGAAGCCGCATCTGCGCTATTGCTTGCTCGCCTTTCATCAGCATTTTGCCAACGCGCTCGACGAGCGTGAAAACAGCATGTTAATTAGCGGACATGGCGGCGATGCCCTTTTTCTCGCGCCCCCGCCTTTCGGTGTATTGGCCGATGCAGTGCTCACCTTACGCTGGCGGCAGTTGTTTCGGATGGCAATGGATTTAGCATTAATCCGCCGAACATCGCTGGCCCAAATTATGTGGCATGCAACCCAGTCTTTATTTTCTCCAAATCCGGCTAAAGGACTTAAGAGCACGTTTGGGCTACTGTCTGACGCGGCGCAACTAGAGCCACTCGATGGCTGGTCCCATTTACATCCATTTATTCAGCAGACCAAGGTTCGCCTGCCTGGCAAGTTATACCAGTTGTTCCTGGCATACTTGTCGCTAGACGATGTCAGAACCCCCGCCCATCCCTTCAAAAGCGGCACGCATTATCCATTTCTTTGTCAGCCAATGGTGGAATTCGCGTTGTCGGTACCCAGCTATCGTCACTTTGAGGGGGCCCATAATCGCATTCTCCTCAGAAAATCCGTCTCCGCCGCGACTCATTATCCGCACCTCTGGCGGCGTAATAAAGGCGAAACATCCGGCATCAATTTGCTCGGCATACGCCAACATAAAGACCACGTGATGGCACACTGCCTTGAGGGTTACCTAGCCAAGGAAGGCTATCTTGACCCAATTCGAACCCGCACGGCAATCCAGGAGAGCAGCAAAGGTCGTAATGGCTATTTCATGGACCTGCTTCAGGTTTATGCCGCTGAACTCTTTATTCAAGGATGGCAGTAGCTAGCCGGTGAGAGCACTAAAAATATCCAAAACTTTCAAAACGCTTGGTTTTCTACTGAGTTGCTTATGGGCAAATGAGCGCTATGCGCGTGTGCAAGTTGCTGCCGCCATTGCCTGTACAGCTTGTGTAATTGGCCTGAGCGTCGTGACACCCATGCTCCTCAAATGGCTGATTGACAGTTTTTCTAGGGTATCGACCTCATCCATCACCGCCTATATGCTATGCGTAGCTTACGGCTGTGCGTGGTTCCTGTCGCAGGCTTTACGACGCGGCGAGCAATATCTGGCGATTACCATCAACGAGCGCATCAAGCGATTCATCAGCCTAAACTATGTCAGCCAGGTATTCGATCGTTCTGCTGCGGCGCTCAATGATCAGCAAAGCGGTGCTGCCGCGAGTGAAGTCAGCCGAGCGCAAGACAGTGTAATGCGCGCACTGTTCGGAATTTTCTGGAATATCGCGCCACTTTGCGTTGCCATCGGCTTGGCCTGCATGGTTGTGTTTTCGCTGTTTGGCGCGGTCTATGCTGCGGTGCTCATCGGCTTTTTAGCTGCTTATCTGTATTCCACCATGCTCACAGTTGCGCACTGTACGCCATTGCAGCGCAAGAAAAATTGGGTATCGGATCGTGCTTCGGCCTGCTTGATTGATACCCTGACGCATGCAGATACCATCAAAGCCTTTGCCAATGAAGCCAGCGAATTGGCACAGCTTGAAGGCGCTTTCAGAGCTCGCGAACAAGCCAGCATCCAGATCACACGCCACATGGAAGTGCTCGGCGCGCTCCAGTTATTCATTGTTGGCATCGGCCTCACCACGCTGACCTCTCTGGCGTGCCGCGATATCCTCGCGCACCGGCTGACGGTAGGCGACTTCGTACTTTTAAATAGTTACCTATTGCAATTTACGCTGCCGTTGAGCACGTTCGGTTATGTCATCCGTGAAGCTCGGCTGGGCTTGTTTAATCTCGAAGAACTACTGGCCAAAATCGATACTCGATGGTTTTTCAAGCCCGCCAGCCGTACGCTTTTTGAACAAGCGCCATCGATCGAATTCAAGCAAGCTGATTTTAGCCATGTGCCGGGCAAATATATTTTACGAGAGGCTAGTTTTTCAATTCCAGCGGGTGCATTTTGTGCGCTTGTCGGCCCGACCGGGGTCGGCAAATCTACTTTGATGAAGCTGCTGTTGCGTTTGTATTCGCTCGATAGCGGTACGATTCTGATCAATGGTCAACCGATTGAATCGTTTTCCGAACAAGTGCTGCGCCAGTCGATCAGCTATGCGACTCAAGACGCGCATTTGCTAGATCGTTCGCTGCGTGAAAATATCTGTTTTGCTTGCCCGCAGGCAGCGGATACAGAAATTGCGCGGGCCATCAGCACCGCCGCACTCACACCGGTTGTCGCTGCTGCCAGCGCTGGGCTTGAAACGCCGATTGGCGAACGCGGCAACAAACTATCCGGTGGCGAACAGCAGCGCGTAGCGCTCGCCCGCGCACTGTTGCGACCCAGCCATCTACTTCTTCTAGACGAGCCGACAGCGGCGCTCGACGCGCAAACTGAGGCGACGATTTTCAAGAATTTGCATGAAGAGTATCGACACACCACTCGACTGATCATCGCACATCGGCTTCCAGCCATTCAGCATGCGGATTTAATTCTAGTATTAAAAGACGGCACTATCGCTGAGCAAGGTACCCATCGCAGTCTGTTGGCGCAAGACGGTATTTATGCCAACCTCTGGCATAAGCAGGTTGGGTCTGATGTCATTGAACAGCGTCAAGTCAGCGCAGCTTTTTGAGTCTGTCGTTGAATCTGCTCGCTTCGACTTTGGGTTATGTCAGTCCGATGACGGTTGAAAAAGAATGGCTTGCCACTCAGATTACGCTGTCGGCATAATCCGTTGGGCTAAGGGGTACGCTAAACAGTGGCAAGGTCAAAGACCCGTAGGCCTTTATTGTATAGGCCTTTTAATTTTTTTAAGAGGGTTGATTGTTACTACTTTATGTAATTGGCGGAGTGGACGGGACTCACACATTCAGTATTTATATAGCTATATCAGGCATATTAATTAAGATGCCTACGAAAATACCTACAGTGATAGTTTAGCGGCAGTGGTTACTGCGCAAAAAAAATATCAGAAATTTCTTAATCTGTTGCGCTCTAAAATTACGCCCGCCTCTCTTTTCTAGCGTCCATGACGACTGGAATCACAATCCGGACATGAAAAGGCATTTTTTCCTGATAAATCAACGGACTATAAAAAATAGCTGTCAATAGTTTGGTTAAAGTCCACCTAGTCTTTATAAGACTTCGCGAGATTCCGTTGACAAAAATTTGCTTGTTTTTCTTTTCTTCATAATGTTATGTTTATCCCTTGGTCAGAACCAAAGAACTAGGGATTAAGGCGAGATAGATATTATCCATTTAAGATAAAATTATCTCGATTCGCTTTATGTAAAATTCAATAATCCCGTAGCGAAAGCGTCTCACGGCGTTTTCGCTACGCTCTTGTCAAACCCCACTTTTTTATACCAGCGTCTCGATTTCAACATCACCCGGGCCTCGCCGATCACCGGGGCTCACTGGTAAGCTCCATGCCCTATGAATTCAGCTCAGGATCAGCCGCTTCCAATTTCCCTCTAGTCGATTCTAGCTTCCATTTCGACACCGCCGAGGCTTGGCTCAGAACTTTTTTGCCTACCTTACGCAGCGATAACGGCTCTCCAACCGCACCTCGCTGCTTCAAAAGCTTCTCGTTTACATCGCTTAACCTTCGCACCCCTTCCAATAACGTATCCTTCACTATCAGGACTTCATGCCCCGTACTCCAGCACAGTTTCACCTTATAACCTTCTGCGTCTTTTGTGAGCTCCCACTGACGCACCGACTTGTCAGAACTGCCACTCACTAAATACTGCCTGTTACCCGTCGCTTTCCAGGCTACGCTAGAGACCGGCCCGGTAAAATCTTGAATCACTCTCAGACACTCACCCGAAGCGACCTCCCACAGACGCACCGTATTGTCAAAACTCCCCGAGGCGATCTGCGAACCGCTCGGCGAATACACCACGCTAGTAACATAGGAGGTATGTCCTTCTAAGGTGTACCCAGCCGCTCCGCTTTCCGCGTCCCACAGACGCACCGTCTTGTCATAACTCCCCGAGGCGATCTGCGTTCCGCTCGGCGAATACACCACGCTCCAAACAAAGGAGGTATGTCCTTCTAAGGTGTACCCAGCCACGCCGCTTTGCGCGTCCCACAGACGCACCGTAGTGTCATCACTCCCCGAGGCGATCTGCGTTCCGCTCGGCGAATACACCACGCTAATAACACCGCGGGTATGTCCGCGTAAGGTGTGACCCACCGCTCCGCTTTCCGCGTCCCACAGACGCACCGTATGGTCCCTACTGCCCGAGGCCAGCTGCGCTCCGCTCGGCGAATACACCACGCTAGTAACATGGGAGGTATGTCCTTCTAAGGTGTGACCCGCCGCTCCGCTTTCCGCGTCCCACAGACGCACCGTACAGTCACCACTCCCCGAGGCGATCTGCAAACCGCTCGGCGAATACACCACGCTCAAAACATAGTCTGTATGTCCGCGTAAGGTGTGACCAGCCGCTCCGCTTTCCGCGTCCCACAGACGCACCGTACAGTCACCACTCCCCGAGGCGATCTGCAAACCGCTCGGCGAATACACCACGCTACTAACAGAGTAGGTATGTCCTTCTAAGGTGTGACCAGCCGCTCCGCTTTGCGCGTCCCACAGACGCACCGTATTGTCCAAACTCCCCGAGGCGATCTGCGAACCGCTCGGCGAATACACCACGCTCTGAACAGAGTGGGTATGTCCTTCTAAGGTGTGCACAGCCGCTCCGCTTTCCGCGTCCCACAGACGCACCGTCTTGTCAGAACTCCCCGAGGCGATCTGCGAACCGCTCGGCGAATACACTACGCTCCTAATAGAGTCGGTATGTCCTTCTAAGGTGTGACCCGCCGCTCCGCTTTGCGCGTCCCACAGACGCACCGTATTGTCAGAACCCCCCGAGGCGATCTGTGAACCGCTCGGCGAATACACCACGCTCCAAACAAAGGATGTATGTCCTTCTAAGGTGTGCTCAGCCGCTCCGCTTTCCGCGTCCCACAGACGCACCGTATGGTCAGAACTCCCCGAGGCGATCTGCCAACCGCTCGGCGAATACACCACGCTATAAACCCAGGAGGTATGTCCTTCTAAGGTGTGCTCAGCCGCTCCGCTTTCCGCGTCCCACAGACGCACCGTATGGTCAGAACTCCCCGAGGCGATCTGCAAACCGCTCGGCGAATACACCACGCTATTAACACCGTAGGTATGTCCTTCTAAGGTGTGACCAGCCGCTCCGCTTTGCGCGTCCCACAGACGCACCGTACAGTCACCACCCGAGGCCAACTGCGCTCCGCTCGGCGAATACACCACGCTATTAACAGAGCCGGTATGTCCTTCTAAAGTGTAGGTTTTTTCCCAATCCGAAGTCGAATATACACTGATCGTGCCGTTCCCAAGGCCTACCGCGCAGCTTTTTCCATCCGGCGAATAGGCACAGGAATAAACCAAGCTCAAGCTCTTTTCCTGCAAATAAGGCCATTCGCCAAACTGCACCCCGGCCATCTGCGCGCCGCTTAAATTGGCCTGGCGTAGCCAACTCGTGCGAAGCGTCGCCTTTCTTAAATCCGACCCTTGCAGCTGCGCTGAATCAAATACCCCAAAACTCAGATCGGCCCCAGGTATCTGGATGCCTTTTAAATCCGCACCATTAAACTGTACTCCCGCTCTGACCAAAATCGTCATTGCATTCGCCGCCGTTTGGCGTACGCTTTTATCGGCTTTCGAGCGCTCTATAATCGCTAACAGCTGTTTCTTAAACGTTGACTCTTGCTGAATGCGATCAGTCAACAATCGCACAACCCCCAGATCCCCAATCCAATGCTCTGGGGTTAACGATAAATCTCGCTGCGTTTTGGGAGGCAAAACAGCGCGCTCTTCAAAACTATAGACTGAAGCAGCGCTACCTCGACGCTGGCGGGTGCTTACATCCATACACCCATCGAACGAATCGAAGAGCGAGCGGGCTACAAAATATTCCAGCAGCGATTTATGGATAAAACGGTATTCAGTGCCACTTCGGATCAACGGCCACGCTTCCCGCAGCAGTTGACTTTCTTCTTCTCGACCGAAAAAAGCATCCTTCCAACTCCCCTTGTCTTTACGCAATGAATACTTAACAACCGGTTTACCTGCATTCTCTGTATACAAATGCACCGCTAACTCTTGCGCAAACGCGATACCGTGCTCAGCAAAGTCATCATCGGACAATTCTCTAAAGATATCTCTTTTGGTTCCCGTTAACTCTTGTGTGCTTAAGCGCTGCTGGTTGCGCTCGAACCATTGTCTAACGAACTGATCATACAGGTCCATCCGTAACTGGATCGCAGATACCGCTTTCCCCTTTTTTTCGACGTACGGCAACGCTTCTAGCACCACCCGCAGCAAAAATGGGTTGCGAATCAAGTCTTTTAAATTAGATTGGTTGGAGAAGGCGTCTTGGTAGGCTTGCGCCGTCCACCCCGTTGGGTTGTGCGCCACATATTTTTTTAGATATTGATCACTCTCCTCTTCTGAAAACGGTTCGACCATGACTTCTTGAAACAACTCGTCTTTGTCCTTCTTAATCGGATCCGGTTGAAAACGGTTTTGATAGTCCTGGCCCAGATATTCGCTGCGACAACTGATCACCATCTGACCCTGCCAGCCTTCAGATTGGTTGAGGGAATTGCTCACATACAGATTCTGCGTCTGACGTATCTCATCATAACCGTCTAAAATAAAGATAAACCTTTGGTTTTCTTTTTTTAATTTCTGAATTTGTAATTCTGACAGGCCACTTTTCTTTAACGCTTTGGCAATCAGATCGTGCTCAGGCTTATCAATGCTCGGCAGAGAAATAAACAGCGGGATTGCATCGTCTTCTTTTTTATGGTCCCATAAGTGCTTTTCTAGCCGGCGATTGAAGGTGGTTTTGCCCGCCCCAGAGTCTCCCGTCAACAGGATCACTTTTTTATCTTTTAAAAACGCTTGAACTTGGGGTAAGAGCTCAAAGGTTTTGCTCTCCCCATTAATATCCGCTCGGCAGCGCGGTTCGACATAAAGCTTTAGGGTCTCTTGAAACGCCTCATTTTGCGTTAAGGCTAGCGCATACTGTTCCTTCAGCGTGGCCCTAGGGTCGGCACGGAACACCTGTAACTGTTCATGTTCTTGCTGCACGGTGGAGGCAAGCTGCTTGTGTAGCGTTGTCCGTATATCGTCGAAGATACCGTCTAAGAGCTCCGCAAATTCTAGCTTGCCAAAATTTGCATCACTCTTTAAACGAGATATAACGTTGCTGTGCCCCGTCCAAAACTTGTCCAGAAAGGTTTTCGCTTCATTGCTGCCCGCTAGCAGCCGCTCGATCACCTTAAACAGCACACCATGTGAACCTTGGTTCAGATAGACTTCTTCTCCCTTTTGTGCTTGCCAATCAAAGCGCAGAGGATCTTCCATCCGCACCGTCGTCGATCTAATAAAATCCTTCAGGCAGTAGTCATAGCTATTGGGCGTTAACGAAACCGGGATAATCCCGTGCTGGCCTTCGCGATACTTTGCGCGAATTTCCAAAAAGGCCATTTCCGTCAATACATGATGGAAGTCCGCCCTATATTTTTCCTCTTCGGAAAATTTTTTGACCACCTCACGTAACGCTGGAGTACCCTTTTGTGTGCTGTCTTGGCGGTAAGCTTCTCGATCTTTTTCATAGGCTACTTTAAGCTCATCGCAAAACTCTTTATAGGACCGTCCTTTTAGGTAGCTTCCTAAGACATCAGAACAACACACAATCACCTTATCCACCGGTTTAACATCCGCTCGCAACTGATGAGGCAGCAAGCAGAGCTGATTGGTTAAGATGTCTTCTAGCTTCCCATCCTCTTTCAGATTTTCATCCGAATTTGCATACGCTTGCCCTATCGGCGTTTGATCCGAATAGAGCGTCACCCCTCGGATTTTTGATAAATTATTGATTAAATATTTAGACGTCGAGGCCTTCGCTTCTCCGTGCGCTGCATTGTCATGGGCATACACTAGAAACAGGCTGGGTTTCTTCGACACCTCTAAAGAACTCAGCGTCAACAGCGCCTTTTTAAACAGATAATCCACCAGATCGCTTTTTTCTTGGGCAGAGGTAACCGGCTGCTGCAAAGGCACTAAGGCTGGCAGTAAAGCCGGTGCATTTGAGTGAGTGCTATGTCCTGATGGAGGGGCTTGCAAAGCTTCCACGCGTTGCTTGGCTCCATCGTGCCCCCATGTGTCAGCCTTACAATAGCTGACCCTTGCTTTGGAAAATAAATTTAAACCTTCTAACACTTCCCCACGTTCGAAATAAGCATCGGCCATCATCGCTCGCAATGTCTCATCTGCTAGTGTGTGGGGATATTGCGCTTTCCTCAAGGCCTCTTTTACGCTCCCAAGCGACTTCAGCGTTTCTTTCAATTGATCGTATAGCGTCAGCGCTGCATCCAAGTGTCCATTTTCCTTTTCAGTGCGAGCTTGACCTAAATAAAGTTCACCGAGGTTCCGCGTGAGGGTTTCTGTTAACGCCGAATGAGATATATTTCCTAACATGTTTGTTCTCTATTTTCTTTGGTTCGTATTGATTAGATTAAATCGGCGCTACTTTAGTGCGTACCGCTAGTGCGATTTTGCCGCCACTCACTATCGATAAAGTTTATGCAAAAGCTAGCTTGCAGCTGATTTGGGCCGAACATATCGATCTGATGCAAAAAGTCTGAATGGATACTAACGGCACCGTGGTTGAAAAACAAGAAAAATGTTTTTCGTTGGCTAAAGAAGCGTTTTTAGTATGACGCGTACAAAAAAATGACTACATTGAGTTTGCTGGCAAAACTACTGCACGCAGATACTCTTGTAGCCCGTGAGCAATGGCATTTATTTTGTCAGCTTGTTTTGCCATTGCTGCATGTCGCTCTGCGCACTGGCCGAAAAACTCCCAACCTCTGGCAGCGTCACCATGAAGGCCGCTGGTGGTAATGGCATCTTCACTTGTTGTACGATAATGGGCGATTGTGCTGAGCAACCTGCGATTATCAGCAGCAAGGCTGGCAACAGTACGCCCATTTGCTTGTTTGTATTCATAAAACTGTTTCTCTACCGCCTGTTTTGCGATTGCAAATGCGGCCTCTTTTTGACGTGCTGCTTCTGACTGTGCGAGTTTATCTCTGGTCCATGCGGCACTAATCTCTGCTTTGCCCACCGCTTTACCATAAAGGAAAAGGCCGGCGGCCAAACAAACCGATACCAATGTTACAGTCAGATGTTTCATCACTGCACCGCCATACATTTTGAATGCCGCTTTAACTGACGTGTCCAAATGCCCCAGCAACGTTTATTACCCGGCTTAGAGCAGTTGAATTTATCTGCGCCTTGCAATTTGTATTTGAGTAAAGCATGACAGGCAGCCTCGTATTCACCTGCCAGTAAATGCCGCCGCATTGATGAAGCGCGCCAACTCCCAATACCGTACTGATAGACAAAATCCAAATATAAGTCGTTGCGTTGTTTTTGATTGAAACTGGAGGCGAAAAATACCCCGTTAAGCCCTTATTCTACAAGGCTTTTCGGTTTATTTAAAGGGGATATATTTGACTACTACTTGATGTAATTGGCGGAGTGGACGGGACTCGAACCCGCGACCCCCGGCGTGACAGGCCGGTATTCTAACCAACTGAACTACCACTCCAAGCAAGCAGATGAAGTACTTAACTCATCATCTGTTTGACGCAAACCAAGCATAACGCCGGCTTGAGATTTGGCGTCCCCTAGGGGATTCGAACCCCTGTACTCACCGTGAAAGGGTGATGTCCTAGGCCTCTAGACGAAGGGGACAAATTCTTCTTTTTCACATTCGCGAAAGCATTGCATTATAGCGGCAATCCTTTTACTTGTGAAGCTTTCTTTCTTACTTTTACTACTGCTTTAATTGGTGGAGGTAAGCGGGATCGAACCGCTGACCTCTTGCATGCCATGCAAGCGCTCTCCCAGCTGAGCTATACCCCCACAAAGAAAACGCGATTTTAAAGAGCAAATCACACTTTGTAAATACTTATCTCATTAATAAGCCAAATTTCTACTCCTAGACACTCAAAAGCGGGCGGCTCTAGTGCATCTCACCTCACCTAACGAGTAACCGTAGCAAGCCTTGCCAGCACTCTTTCGCGGCCAAATAATTCAAGCACAGCATCAATCGATGGCGTATGCGTGGTACCCGCTACCAACAAGCGTAACGGCATCGCCAACTGTGGCATCTTAAGCCCATGGGCCTTTAATACTGTTTTGAGGGTGGTATTAATTGTCGGGCGCAGCCATTCAATACTGCTTAAATTCTGTCCAAGCTCAGCCAGCGCTAGGCGCACAGGCTCAGTTAAATGTTGCGCAAGTTCATCTAGAGGCGTGTCTGGCGCTCGATAAAATATCACGGCGGCAGCGGCCAATTCTTTAAGCGTTGCGGCTCGATCTTTCAGTAGCGCAACCACCTCAGTTAACGCCGGACCTTGAATCCAATCGACTTCAAGCGCGCTAAGAAACGGCTGCACGAGTTGCGCCAGGCGAGCATCATCAGCATGCTTAATATAATGCTGATTGAGCCACTTCAATTTATCCGGGTCATATTGAGCTGGCGATTTGCCCAGATGCTCAAGGTCAAACCAAGCGACCAGTTGCTCGCATGAAAAAATCTCGTCATCGCCATGTGACCAGCCTAAGCGAGCTAGATAATTCAGTACCGCCTCTGGTAAATAGCCCTCGTCACGATATTGGATAACGCTCATGGCGCCATTACGCTTTGACATTTTCTCGCCATTCGCATCTAGCACGGTAGGTAAATGTGCGTAAATAGGCGGGGTCTGGCCGAGCGCACTTAAGATATTCAGTTGGCGAGGAGTGTTATTCACATGATCATCGCCGCGGATCACATGCGTGATACGCATATCAATATCATCAACGACGACACAAAAATTATACGTGGGCGTGCCATCTGGCCGCGCAATAATCAAATCATCCAGTTCTTGGTTGGCAATCTCAACCCGTCCTTTAACGGCATCCTCCCAAATGACGGAGCCAGTGGTTGGGTTTTTAAAACGCACAACGGGTTTAACGCCAGCCGGCAGTGGGGGTAATTGTTTCCCCTCCTCCGGCCGCCAGCGGCCGTCGTAGCGCGGCTTTTCACCGCGCTCACGCTGTGCATCACGCAGCCTATCAAGCTCTTCTGCCGACATATAACAAGGATAAGCTAAACCTGCCGCGAGCATTTGCGCAATTACCTCGCGGTAGCGATCCATGCGCTGCATTTGATAAAAAGGCCCCTCATCAAGCGTCAGCCCAAGCCAAGCCATGCTCTCAAGGATCACATCCACCGCCGCTTGCGTTGAGCGCTCTAAGTCGGTATCTTCAATCCGCAAAATGAACGCACCACCCGCTCGACGAGCGAACGCCCATGGGTAAAGGGCTGAGCGAATATTACCGAGGTGAATAAAGCCCGTGGGGCTGGGTGCGAAACGGGTGCGCACCGTAGAGTTTTTAATTTTGTCCATAGTGAAAATTATATCAGTAGTGATTGGGCACCCCCAAAATTACTGATAGGTCATTTGAATCAATAGATGCACCTATGACAGTGCCCGCAAAAATTGGTTACACTATGCCAATTGCTACAAAGGTTCATACCACCCGAGAACTTGGCGCATGGATTACTACAACACCCGCGTGCGCAAATCTAGATTAGATTTTTTACACTTATATCCTATATTAAATATAGAAGCGCTACTTAGGTAAGAGCAATGCATTTTTCTTTTTTGTTAATTTTTTTCGTATTATTTTCCATCGTAGGCTGTGGAGAAAAATCGTTAGATACGGCGAGTTCGGATACGACTGGATTATATCAGTGGCAGTCTCTTGGACAACCAGAAGAAAATCGCGTAGAAGCCGTCCGGCGCATCTTTGAATGCGATGACTGTTTTGAATTAGATTTAAGTCATTTAGGCTTACGCGAACTACCGCCCTCATTAAGCCAATTCCAAAAATTTAATCAATCCATGATTTTAAATTTGGCACACAATAAATTGCATGATTTGCCTGGCTTTATTAATCGGTTGTCTAATCTAAAAATCATCATTTTGTCAAACAATGAGTTCAATGAATTGCCTGACGCCATCAGTCAATTATCTGATTGTTTCGTTGACATACGAAATAATCCTTTGTCCACAGAAGCCCAAGCAGCAATTATTTTATATAGCTTGCGTCAATTTAATAAGCCAAAGCGGTTCATCTTTGATTATAACTACGCAATACTTCAATTGATTCATGAGCGCATACTACTCACGATCGAGATGCAGCCATGGCTCCCCCCTTCTTATATAGCCCGTAAACGGTTCGATAACTGGGCAGCCGGCGTTAATCTAAGCGATGCTCAGAACTTCAGACGGTTCCTCGCAAAATTATTGGAAACAGCAGATGCTCAAAACCAAATCGGCTTAGAGCGCTTAAAACAACGAGTGCAGGATGTACTCCTTGAACTTAAACAACGTCAAGATTTACGGCCTTTTTGTTTTGATCTCGTAAAAGATGCGCTAGGAGCATGTGGTAATAGAGTAGATATGGGTCTCAACAATATTGAACACACGATCCTTAATGCAAAAGCTGAATCTGGAGAGATCGAGCCAGAAATATTAGAAAAAATGGTTATACAACAATTTCGCTTAAGAGAACTCGCGCCCATTGTATGTGAAAAAGTAAAAAACGTTTCGCCCAATATTCAAGTCGAATATTATCTTGCCTATCAACTCAAATTAAGAGAACAATGGAATCTATTAATCCAAGGGCAAGACATGCTTTATCCTAGATTAGTCAAGATTACGGATGAAGAACTCGATTTAGTTAAGGAAAAATTAAAAGCAGCTGAGCAGGAAGAAAATCTCTTCACTTTCTTTTTTGAACATGAAGCATGGCAACATTACTTAGAAAGAAAATATGCAGATCAATTCAATACATTAAAAAACCAGCGAGACGCTGAATTTAATACATTAGAGAATCAATATGAGGAGCTATCTGAAGAATACCAAAAGCAGATTGAGGTTATAAACAAAAACGTAGAAAATAAATTAAATATCTTACGGCAAGAAATAAACCAACTCGAGTGGGCCGAGTTGAAAACCCGGCATGGTATTCAATAAGGCAGGTTTCTTCACTACCCAGCCAACAATGCTTCAATCCGGCGGGCGCCCGTGTAACGTTTTTCCCAATAACGGTTATTCAATGCATCAACCCGAATGTTATTACCGGTAGAAGGCGAATGAACGAATTTGTTATCGCCAATATAAATGCCTACATGCGAGAAAGTGCGGCGCATCGTATTAAAAAATACGAGATCGCCGGGCTTTAGGTCAGTCACTTTAATAATTTTCTCGCCGACCCGGCTCATGTCCACCGCGCGGCGCGGCAACGTGAAGCCAAGGGTATGTTGATACACATAACGCACAAAACCGCTGCAATCCAGTCCCGAGTCTGGGGTGTTGCCCCCCCAGCGATACCGTACGCCAATCATGTTCAAAGCGCTGGCAACGACGTTGCTTGCCTTAGTCGCCATGTCCGCTAAAAAGGTGTGGGGCTCTTGAATCGGAGCGCCCGATAATTTTCGAGTGTGACTCTCTGTTCTAGCTTCCGTCAGGACGTGGGAGTCGAAACTGAAGTTGTTGAAGTATGAATTTTTTTCAGCAAAAACTATGTTTGAATTTAAGATGAGCAAGCCTGTAAAGAAACCTAGCAGGGTACGCGCACGAAATAAATTTAGAATTTTTTGATGCATAAGTAATAAAAAAATACAAAGCAAAATGCCGATTTCAAGGGAGTTCGGCTAGCATTATAAATGTTTATTCACTAAACTGAAAAATAAAAATAACAACGGAAACAAGCTGTTACACGCCATACTAGTCAATCACAGCCCAAATGACAAGTCACCAAGAGGCTTCAGAAGAACACGAAGCGGCACGATAAGCCGACTGAAGCAAAAGAACAATAGCCGCGCACACGCCGGGCATCATCAATACGAGCGCCGCAATAAGTCGTCCTAACACCAGCAAAAAAGCGCGCTTTCCTATGCCGTTTTTTGTGAAATAAGAAATTCTAGTTGCAATGTGCGAGAATAATACCCAAAATCCCGTTCGTTCCAAGCATCACACGAGCGAACGCTACACTTTCTTAATCTTACGGAGTATTTATGGGCTTTCTCGCTGGTAAACGCATTTTGCTCACCGGACTTTTGTCAAACCGCTCGATTGCCTACGGCATTGCGCAAGCGTGTCATCGTGAAGGGGCCGAACTCGCCTTCACTTATGTGGGCGAACGGTTCAAAGAACGGGTCACAGGCTTTGCCAAAGAGTTTGGTAGTGAGTTAGTTTTACCCTGCGATGTGGCTGACGATGCGCAAATTGAAGAGACCTTCACCACGCTGAAAGTGCACTGGGGCCACCTTGATGGCTTGGTCCACTCGATCGGTTTTGCACCGCGCGAAGCCATTGCAGGTGATTTTCTTGATGGCCTCACGCGTGAAAACTTCAAGATCGCACATGATATTTCGGCCTATAGTTTCCCAGCGCTCGCTAAAGCTGCTCTACCTCTTTTATCAGCCGACGCTTCGTTGTTAACCCTGACGTATTTTGGCGCTGAAAAAGTCGTGCCCAACTATAACACCATGGGCCTAGCCAAAGCCTCGCTTGAAGCCAGCGTACGTTATTTAGCCGCCGCTCTTGGCCCTAAAGGTATCCGGGTTAACGCCATTTCAGCGGGCCCGATTAAGACCTTAGCCGCCAGCGGCATCAAAGGGTTTAGCAAAATTTTAGATTTTGTAGAAACGCATGCGCCTTTACGCCGCAATGTCAGCATTGAACAAGTCGGTAATGCCGCCGCCTTTTTATTATCCGAATTAGCGGCTGGCGTGAGTGCAGAAATCATGCACGTAGACAGTGGCTTTAATGCGGTTGCTGCAGGTATGGCTGCAACGGACGAGTAAAACGTAAAGAAGAGAAATTCGCGATGTTTTGCATCGCGTGATTTCTCTTCTTTTGTTCTTCATTTGTACTCGTCACGATCTGATCTGACGACGGCATACTTCAAATCGGGTAACTGCCAGGTTAGATCACGGCGAATACATTAGATCGATGTTAATTTAGACGGCTAACCTGGCAGAATTATTTTGTAATATGCGTCATTGATACCCTCTCTGACAAGCTCGCCATTAGCGTCGGCTCTAGCTAGCTAGGCTCACCCTGTACCCCCTTTTGCTTGAGCAAACGGACATTCAGTGGACTTAGACCTTCAGCATCCTGAATGGACATGTCGGTTACGTTGAGAGATTTATGAGCCAAGTTCCAATACGAGCCAGTTTTCCAGTCGCCCGCTTTCGCTAGAGACACCTTACTATAATGAATACTTAACGCCAGAACTTTACCGTCAGGCAAAAAAGTCACACGCCCCCCGTAGCTATATCCTGAAAACATAGATGACGCCTCGCCATTTTCCACGCTCCAACACTGTAATGGATTGTTCATCGACAGCACGAATTTGCCGTCTGGCGAGAACTCTACAGAACTTGTCCCATAATCTCCAGCGTGAATTTTATGCAACGCTTCTCCGTTGCTTACTCTCCACAACCTCACTTTTCTATCACTGCTCCCCGACACCAAGAATTCACCATTTGGTGAAAAGCTCACACTCTTCACATACCAAGTATGTCCTACCAGCGTCCGCAACGCTTGTCCGCTTTCTACTCTCCACAGCTGAATTCTATTATCGGAACTCCCAGATGCCAGAATCTCGCCATCTGGCGAAAAACTCACACATTCCACTTCCCTGTGATGCCCTATCAACGTATGCTTTATTCCGCCATTTGCCACTCTCCACAGCTTCACAGTTCGATCGCCACTCCCCGATGCCAGAACCTCGCCGTTGGGTGAAAAAGCTACGCTCAACACCTCTCGACTATGCTCAAGCGTATGCAATATTTCTCCATTTTCCACTCTCCATAGCTTCACCGCACTATCCCGCCCTCTAGATGCCAGAAGCTCACTGTTTGGAGAAAAAGTCACACTATGCATCCTACTATGCCCTGCTAAGGTATGTACTAATTCTAAGGTCTTAGTTTGATACAGTTTAATCTCGCTGTTCTGTGTGCTCAAAGCCAACCAGCGCCCATCGGGAGAAGGACAACCCTGCTCAACCGGATGGCCCACCTCTATTGCGGGCGGCTCACCAAAATTGACCTCAGTCAAATTCGCTTTTTGCAAATTTGCATCTCGTAACTGTGCACCATGGAAATCGACGTGGCTTAAATCAGCCCCTTCAAATTGCGTATGGTTAAATATCCCATAGCTTAAATCTGCCTTGGGCACTCGAATGCCTTTGAAATCCTGCCTGCTCAACGCTACCTCCGCTTTAACCAACAGCGTCAATGCATTGGCGGCGATGGCTTGCACCTCTTCTGTTTTGGAGCGTTCGACCCAGTTCAGTAGCTTTTTCTTTAACTCCGGCTCTTGTTGGATCTTTTCCTTTAAAAACCTAACTGTCGCTGGGTCGTCAATCAGACGCAACAACTCAAAAAGTGCCGGCTTCTCTACCACTTTATCGAGTCTCCCCGCTGTCCATAGGCTCTGCAATTGACTCAATGCAAAGGCTTGTAAGCTAGCGTCCGAGCTGGCTAGAGTCGGTTGATATTTTGGCGCAATCCGGTGCTGCAACAAATGTAATTTCAAAGCGGGTGAGTCCACCGGCTCGCCATTGCGAGTCACCGTAGTCAGTGCTTTAAAAAGAGCTTGTTGACCCGAATAATCCAGCCGATTTTCTACTTCTTCTTGAATTTCGACGGGTAGTGAGAGTAATGAAGGCGTAGTAGATTTTTGTACTAGAGGATAGGATGGGATCGCAGAGTTTGCAATAGGGGTTAACATGAAAATATCCTTATTTAGTTATAGGTGAGCAGCAGACAAAATCTTAGTAGGTTCGGGTCCGAAGTGCAATTGTCAGCAGAAAATATTGGTCACTCAAAAGTAAGATGGAATGGCCGTGCTCGAAATAGCGGTAAACATAGATAGATATTCGCTGTTGAATTGAGAGCGTCATAAACCACCCCGTTCTCTGCGCAATTCATCAAGAGAGCCCGCAGGCACCGTTTTAATAAAATAAAGCTCCATGCCCAGTACAGCGAGTACAGCCAGCAACTTACGCGAACCAAATTCAGGGACATGCCCGCGTTCAAAGCGTGAAAGAGATTCTTGGGTGATACCAGACTGCACAGCCACAACACCTTGCTTGAGGCCAAGGGCCCGGCGGCGGACAGAGACGGCTTCTCCGAGTTCTTGAAGAGTTTTCATTTGATATTTACATCAAAAAATTGGCTAATAATGCGTATTTATGACGAAAAAATCAAAATAAGCAAGCGCCAATACTTTCAAATATCGCTTTTGTTATCAGCCTGGCTCGACGTGCAGCATTTTAGATAGGGTACAAATTTCTTTAGACAATACAAATAAATAAAAAATAATAAAGTATATTATAATATCTACTATACTTAATTTTTTAATATAAAAGATACTATGATAACTACATTTTTTATGTCTCCACAGAGCATGGCAGAGCATATTGCAAAGTTAGCGCGAGCCAAAAGACTAGCGTTGAACTTCAGTCAAACGAGCTTGGCAGAACGTTCCGGCGTGAGTTTGGGCGTGCTGAAAAAATTTGAGCGCACAGGAAAAATATCCCTTGTATCACTCCTTAAACTTGCGGTTATTTTAGATGCGTTTGAAGAATTCAAAGCGCTCTTTAAAGCAGCGGAGCCAGAGAGTTTTGTCTCGATTGATGCGCTCATGAAAGATAAAACACGGCAAAGAGGGCGACAATGAACTTTAAAAATCAATCTGTTGTGCAAGTTTCTTTTATGCGCGAGAAAGAAATGCTCGCGCTGGGGCAGCTCGCGCTAAAAGATCGAGTCATATTTTTTGAATATCATCCTGATTTTATAAAAACAGGATTAGAGCTCTCCCCTTTTAAACTTCCTCTTAAAGCCGGCATGACAGCGTGCCGGGATCAAGTTTTTGATGGCTTATTTGGTGTTTTTAATGATAGCTTGCCAGATGGATGGGGGCGCTTGCTGCTTGATCGAAAGCTAATAAAACTCAGCATCCATCCAGAGCAACTCTCACCTTTAGATCGACTCGCTTATGTCGGCCAATCCGGTATGGGCGCTCTGGTTTACCAGCCGGAAATAGAAGGTTCAGCCCTTACGCATCAAAAAAATTTAGATGCAATTGCAAGCGAAATAGGCCAGTTTCAAAGCAACGATAATGATCGATTTGTCGATGAACTACTTGCAATGAGTGGTTCTTCTGCGGGGGCGCGCCCTAAAATCCTGACACAGATAGATGGAGAAGAATGGATCATTAAGTTTCGCTCTTTATTTGATTCCAATGATATTGGACCCATCGAATATGCTTATCACCTAATGGCCAAAGAGGCCGGTCTGAACGTCCCCCCCGCCAAACTTTTTGCATCTCGAAAAGGACCCGGCTATTTCGGTGTACGGCGCTTTGATTGTATCAATGGACAACGCCTACATATGCACACCGTGAGCGGTCTATTTCATAGCGATCACCGTATTCCCAACTTAGATTATGAGAATATTATGCAAGCCACGCTTTGGTTAACTAAAAAAATACACGAATGCGAAAAACAGTTTCGAGCGGCTGTCTTTAATGTTTTCGCTTGCAACCGTGATGATCATGCGAAGAATTTTTCTTTTTTAATGGATAAAAATGGGGTGTGGTCTGTGTCACCTGCTTATGACCTGACTTTTTCGTCCGGCCCCGCTGGAGAACATTGCACAATGATCATGGGAGAAGGTAAAAAACCAGCCCTGTCCCATCTGTTAAGACTTGCAGAAATAAGCGGCATCAAAAAAACAAACGCTTTACAAATAATTGATCAAGTGAAAGCCGCTGTTGCAAAGTGGAAAGAATATGCAAAAGAAGCTGGCGTCAGCGCAACTTCTCTTAAAATGATCCAGAAAAGACTATTAGATATAACTAGCGTATAGCTGTGCTTGGCACAACTATACGCTATTGCTACACTTTACGACTCAACGCTTACCCGCTTTCTTGGCCCGGTTTAGAGCGAATAATACATATCAAACTCAATCGGATGCGTAGTCATTCTGAAACGAGTCAACTCCGCCATTTTTAATTCGATATAGGCATCCAGCATGCTATCGGTAAAGACGCCACCACGAGTCAAGAATTCACGATCTTGATCAAGGTGATACAGCGCTTCGTCCAAACTTGCACAAACGGTTGGGATTTTTTTGTCTTCTTCAGGCGGCAAATCATAGAGATTTTTGTCTGCTGCTTCACCCGGATGAAGCTTGTTTTGCACCCCATCCAAACCTGCCATTAGAAGCGCGGAGAATGCCAAATACGGATTCGCCATTGGATCTGGGAAGCGCGTCTCAATGCGGCGGCCCTTCGGACTTGAAACATGCGGAATACGAATCGAAGCAGAGCGGTTACGCGCGGAGTAGGCCAATTTTACCGGCGCCTCAAAACCCGGGACTAAACGCTTGTACGAGTTGGTTGTAGGATTGGTAATCGCATTCAGCGCACGCGCATGTTTGATAATCCCACCAATATAATACAGCGCAAATTCTGATAGACCCGCATAACCATGGCCAGCAAAGAGGTTTTGGCCGTCTTTCCAGATCGATTGGTGAACATGCATGCCCGAACCATTATCACCGACAATCGGTTTAGGCATAAAGGTGGCTGTTTTGCCATACGTATGGGCAACATTGTGCACTACATATTTTAGGATCTGAGTCCAATCCGCCCGTTGCACCAAAGTAGAGAACTTGGTGCCGATTTCATTCTGGCCTTCACCCGCTACTTCGTGGTGATGCACTTCAACTGGCACCCCAAGCTGCTCAAGTAATAGACACATTTCAGAACGCATATCTTGAAACGTATCGACCGGCGCCACGGGAAAATACCCGCCTTTCACATTTGGGCGGTGGCCGGTGTTGCCATGCTCATATTCTTTACCTGAAGACCACGGCGCTTCTTCCGAATTGACTTTAACAAAGGAGCCCGACATATCCACGCCCCATTGCACCGAATCAAAAATAAAGAACTCGGGTTCTGGTCCAAAATAAGCCGTATCGCCTAAGCCTGTACTTTTAAGATAAGCTTGCGCACGTTTAGCCAGCGAACGTGGGTCACGCTCATAGCCTTTACCGTCAGAAGGCTCAACCACATCGCACACCAACACTAAAGTGGGTTCTTCATAAAAAGGATCAATATAGGCCGTGTTTGGATCAGGCATCAACAACATATCAGATGCTTCGATACCCTTCCAACCAGCAATTGAAGAGCCGTCAAACGCTTGGCCACTTTCAAATCTATCTGCCTCAAACGCCGATGTCGGTACTGATAGATGCTGTTCCTTGCCACGCGTATCGGTAAAACGAAAATCGATAAACTTAACGTTTTCTTCGCTGACAAGTTGCATCACATCGGCTACGGTTTTACTCATACATTACTCCTGCTAAATGGCCCAAATTTAGAATTGACATCTTCCGTCCCCTTACGCAACACCCACTGTCGTTTAACGTAAGAGAGTCTGGAAATCCTTACAACAAGCAAAACCAGTATGGCCTAACTCACCCCAAGAGGGTTTTGTTGCTAATATTCTGTTGCTCATGGTGTAGAGTGCAGCGATCAGATGCTCGCTATTTCGCGTTAAGCGAGCACCAAAATTCGAATGAGCCTTGATCCAGGAGGACTCCATTTAGACCCAATATGCTTGAAATCATTGAAGAGTATGATTATAAACTGTGGCGTAGAAAAAGCAATAATATCCGGCTCGGAAAATACGCAGCCTGCGTTGAGAGTTGCCTTAAAATAGTGATTTAATCTTTGTTGACTGAATTTAAATGAGTGCTCTTGAACAGCTTTACACACAGGCCCAACAGCGCTGCCTAGAACGCGAATTGCCTTACGCTGGCGCATTCACCCCTAACGAGGCCTTTGAGGTACTGCAAAGAGATAGTTCGGCCCGGCTGATTGATGTACGTACACGCGCTGAGCTTGACTGGGTCGGCCGGCCAGCCATCCACTCTAGCCAATATCTGCATCTTGAATGGATGAACTATCCAAGCGGCGCGCCCAATCTGGCGTTTATCAATCAATTACGAGAAATGGTAACGCTGGAAACGCCGCTCCTTTTGCTCTGTCGTAGTGCGGGCCGTTCAAAGCTTGCCGCAGCGGCGGCTACTCGAGCTGGGTTTATGCTTGCATTTGATGTCCTTGAAGGCTTTGAAGGCGATAAGGACAGCGGCGGGCACCGTAACACAATCAATGGTTGGCGTTGGCAAGGTTTGCCATGGTTAGGGGTATGAAGTTAGCGAAAACAAAAATCGCAGGCACCGAGATGCCTCGACTGGCTGTTTACATTAACAATTCCATTTTGTAGAGAGTCCTCCTATACTGCTAGCCAAACCTTCGTAAAGTTCCTTACGAGTCGCTTTACCTTCACTAAAGGTTGTCGACGTGATCGCCGCAGCTTTTGCCGAATTTTTGATCGCCTCGCGTTGCCTTGTGCACGTCATCGATTGAGTATATGCTGCCAATATGGTTGGTATACTTATTATGTGGAGATTTTTAATGAGACACAGTGGACAGGTCACCCGTCGGCATGAAAAGAGGCCAATCAATTCACGCCCTCGGGCAATCAAGGAGGATGCGTGATGCTCCGTTCTATCTTTAAGCCGGCACAACGGACGGAACCCAAGTCCCAGGTCCAACAGGACAAGACACGAAGCGCAGGGCAGGAAAAGCGGGCGGTGCCACCGGCTGTCCCCTCCTCATTGTTAGAAAGCATACAGCGGACGGAACCCAAGTCCCAGGTCCAACAGGACGAGACACGAAGCGCAGGGCAGGAAAAGCGGGCGGTGCCACCGGCTGTCCCCTCCTCATTGTTAGAAAGCATACAGCGGACGCTCTATCAATCGTTTGTGCGGGGCGCACATGAGATGTCCAATGCAAGTCTGCCCCGACAGCAACTGGCCCAGTTGAGCGCGTCAGAGAGGCAGAGCAAGGAGTTGGATTTTTTTCCGCAAGCCGTCGATATGATCAATTGCAATCTTGCCAGTCACGATGATACCAACCTGTCCGAGGTTAAAGGCGCCCAATATGAAGGTTTGATTTCCCAGGTCCAGCAAGGCGAACGCTCCAATGCGAGCGCTTTTGCCCAGGCCGCGCAGGGCTGGGTAAAGGAATTTATAAATAACCCGTCGGCGCCACCTCTAATCGGTACCGTGTTTAATACAGGCGGTACATTGAATGCGGGGGCCATCGACCATAGTAGGAGGAAAACCGGCGCTGCGTTGGGCGGGCCGCGAAAACGGGAAACGTGATGCGGTCAACCCACTGAGCGCGCGAGGGGAGTGACGTCATCCGGCCCGAGCGCGCGGGCAGACGTAAGGGAGAAGGGCCACGGCTCGAGCGTGACTGCCACCGTCCTCCTTTGTAGCGCAGTCCAAACGTGGACAGGAGTATTTATGATGCATAGATACGATCGTCAGCCTTCTCGGAAAACGCGGCAAGCATTGCGCCGGCAGGCCAGGAAGTTATCTCCACCATCTCGGCACTCAATTTATGTGCTCATACCTCGCTTTCCTGTTTGTCCTGTCTTCTTTTGCGAGTCCTCAGTAGCCTATCTTCTTTTCCCTCGCCTTTTCTTTTTTTGATTCGATCTAGGGTAAGGGCCGCAATTTCTCTATTTTGGGTTGAAAAGTTGATTATTTTTTCCATTCTCTTCCGCATTTCGCTAAGGGTCGTTTCCCCTCCCCCGTACACTCTTTTCAATGCCGCCTTAACACTAGTCAGATGAATTTTGTCTTTGGATAATGCTTCGAAAGCCTTGGCAGCCGATGCAAACTGCGATTCTATATATTGCTCAAGCTCTGTGCTTTGATCAATGATTTTTTTGCATTTTTCATCCGTCAAACCACTAGTGGATTTATTTAAGTCATAGAGAAATTTTGCGATAGGAAAAAAATCTATAGTCGGCACATTGGACCCAACTATAGTATCGATCGTACTGCCAATTTGCCATTCTCCTAAAGCGACCATATCTTTTTCCAACCCCTCCTTTCGATTAGGCGAATATTCGGAAATTTTATTTCTTAAAAAATTTCTTGATGCTTTATTGATTTTTTTTGTATCGAGCTTGCTTGTTCGAGGATACATCGGGTCGTTTAATTTTGCTTCGTCCATAATCTTCTCGGTAACATAACTTCCGAGTTGAGAGAACAAAAAACCGCCAAGAGCCCCAATGAATGTTCCGAATCCAGGCGCAATTGCTGTTCCTATGGCAGCACCCGCGGCAGTACCTCCAACATTAGCCCCCAATTTTGCCCCCTGGGTTACAACTATATTCCCCACATTTTTGAATCCCGCCTTAGCTAAACTAGCATCATCTGAAAGAGCATAAAGTTGGCGATTAAACTGACTGACAGCCTCATAAGCGGCCTCCAACCTTGCATGTACATCTGTAATATGCTCCCGTAGTGAACTTCCTTGACCTTTTAGGTCCTTCTCAGATTCTTCGTCTTTATTTTTGGCGGAAAGCTTTTTTTGCTGTTTCTCTACTTTCTGACTGGTCAGTCTTAGCATGATGGACCTCGTGATGTGTTCTAAATTAAAGTTATAAACGTATCGAAATCACCTTCCAAGAAATAAAATTTTAGACGCAGCATGCCCCCCCTTCGTTAGTGGCCAAATAGCACGCCATAAGCCTGCGCAGACTATAGGCGTACTGCGCCCTCCTCCCATCGCATTGATATAAAATTCCGAACGTATTCATCGCCTATTACTGAGAAGTCAAACAAACTGGCCGTCAAACAGTCGGACAACCGTAGCTAACTAAACACAGCAAGTTATGTCATAGTTTCGTCACATCTGTGGTCTTATAGGGTTTAATTAACCCCAAGACCGCCTTCGAATGTAATTCACTATGAGTCGCGTCCTTAATATGGAGTTGAGTATTGGCCATCTCGGTTTTTATATTCGCTTTATTTACGCCCATTTTCTGAAAAAAGTCCTTCTTACCGGGAGTGACAAGATCTAAGCCGCCCAGCGGGGCGATATTATCTTTCCCACCCGATATATGAAGGTAGTGCTCTACCTTTTCTTTAAGCTCTTCAGCCGACGGCAAATGGTCCCCCCGGATTGGCGTACCTAGGGTGACCAGTTGCTCGAGCTTGCCTTGCATCAGCTTGACAGCTTCAAAAGCCACATTGCCGCCATGGCTATGAGCAATCACGTTGGTGATGATACCGGCTTGTGTATTTTGATTAATTTTTTGCGCAAGCGTTCGCGCTGCGTCAATGCGAGCACCCCGGTGATTTTTCCCGCTCCATTGAAAGGCGGTAACATTTCCGCCAAAATTTTTGCGTACTATATCGGCATATTTTCCACTTGGACTAGTCCACCCTACTTCAGCGGCAGTAGCGTTGAATGTGCCATGCACTAGAATCGTTTCAATTCTATTTTCTGACTGCTCCAATGATGCTATAAAGTTAGAAGCGCGGTTTAAATAAGGCATTTTGTGCAGTTTATCCCCAAACCCATGAGTCATTTCTTCTTGGGTTTCTTTCGAGACTGCTTGTTTTTTATCTTTGGGAACGCTTTTATCGTGGCCAATTTCCAGGTTGGTTGCATGAATTTCTTGCGAGCCGCTATTAACGTTTTCCGAAATTTCGCTAGGCAACTTGGGCAGGTTAAAGCTGCCTTTATTGGAGCTTAAGTACCGTCTTACTAACGAATAAAGCCGATGGGAGTGCCGCCCACTCTTGCCGTGCTGCTCGCTTGCACTCCGCCTCGAGATTGCATTTGCTCGACCAAACTGCTGAGCCACCGTAGAATTTTTCCCCACCGTCATATTTTTCATCCTTATTTAAGTGATTAATGAATCCATTATCCGCTGAGGTGCCAGCATCCTGACGGCATCAAGGGCCAGACTACCCTCTGAGCCTACTCCTACATCGATTTCACCTACCGCAATGGGGTGTTCGGCAAAGGTTGGAAATTGTCGTTAGGATCTAAAAAATAAGCATCGCCGTGGCGATCTACAATGTGGGTCTGGCCATTACTATCTGTAATGCTCATATAGTACTCACCATTTTGATCTTGGAAGTTTGTATTTTTTGCATCGTGGAATCTATCTATAGCGAATGTATTCCTATTTTGAGCGTCTACAATGTGCACATTAGCATCTATAAGTTCTAGTAAATCCGTTGGATCACCTAGACTTTTTGTGTAACTAGCAACGGGTGGTAATTTTCTATAAAACCTTAAAGCCTCATCATTTCGACTATAACAATATGCCAATATGATATGTTTTTTCTTACTTTTTATATAATCATCAATTTGATTATCTGTCATACAATCCATATCCACAATCCTAATTCGATTAATAAATTCATCAGAATACATGCGCGCATCATTCGCATCAACAATATTCCTTAAATTATTAACATTATTCTGACCTTCATTTAAAAAATTTCTTTCAATTAAATGAGGGTCGCGTTGCACTCTATTGCGTCTCACTAGATCAACCCAATTATCCCCAGCGACTGCGCCATGGGTGCCCGTTAGAATAACGATATCTCTTTTTGTATAACTCTTTCGAGCGTTAAAAGTATCAATAACGGTCATTATGTCATTTGCGGTTACCTTTCTATCAGCACCAAAAATATGCTTGTGTTTTGTAAGAAAAGGGAATGGGGCTCGTTGCTTATCGTCGTGCCAAGTCCCAGGGCTATTTTCGAGTTTTACAGGAACCGAACTGCTTGAAAATCTTTGGGGTCCGCTATGAACTTGACCCTGAGCGTGCTCCTGTCGTCGGCTTGCTGGTGCTCTTGTAAATGCATCTGAGCCTATTGAATCTAGAAATTTCTCAAGTTCCTCCATTTTAGAATTATTTTCGTAAAGAAATTTCATCATAGCATTGAGCTCAATCGACTCCGTCTCTGTCAACTGACTACTATCAGACTCTTCAGTAGAGTTTGAAAGAGATTTCTTTCTTATAGAGCTGTCTTTTTTATGATTGTTGTCTTTACTTAACATATACCCTGCCGTTGGCGTAAATTTTCTCCCCTTGGTTCGATTGAATTAACGCCAGTTTTCTAAATGCGGTCAAATCTAACCTTAGCTTCAAATATACAAAATTTCTGACAGTGCTAAGCATTGATACGAATGAGTGTGCAATTGCATCATGCCTACTGATATTTGCGCACACGCGTTGGCAGTCACGCAGGACAGTACGTCGCCTGAATCTATTTTTTAATGAATTTAATTTTGGAAGCACGTCAATCTATTCTTCCAAATACCGATAGACGCTCCCCGAGGATGGAAAAGTTGAAACATTCCGGGTCTGATGTAGGCCCTGCTCCTTATCGGAATAGTGCCGAATCTCCATCGACTCCCCATTATTTTTCGTTGTGAAGTTGCCAGTCACTACCGGGGTGCTCTTAAACTGTGCTGGTATCGCAGTGATTCCGGCCTTTCGGGCCGCTACCAAACGACGATGGTCTTCCGTAAACAACATTACTTGTCGCCTGCTGTTGGCTGCCGCACCGTGGGTTTCCCATTTCCGGACCGGTACTTCAACAGCGGCGAGGTTTATTGGCGGCAAGTGCTTGGCGGATTGTGGGTCCTTTCTAAGTTGCTCAACCGTATCGTCTATCTTCGAACCATTTGCAAAAGTGTCGGCGATGCCGGCATGCATGGTACGGATACGCTTAGGATCAACTAGGAAAACATCGACCCCCGGTGTATGCGCGTCAAGCAACCCGTATACTTCATTTGATGAGTAAGGATTGACTGTATGCGACATAAAAATAGTCGAATATGGATACAATTCCTCGGGCGGTGCATGGTTGTCCCAGTATTCGCCGGAGTGCTTTGCTGCAAATTCTTGCTTACGATTATGCTTGGCCTGACTTTTCTGCTTGGCCTTACTTTGCGGCTTGTTCGCGTTAAGCATTAGGATCCTCCTGATTTGAAAAATTTGTATTTTTGCTGCTTGTTGTTAACGGCTGCGCAAGATGTCGCTAGAGTCGGCGTTCCCCACATCGCAAAATATATTTTTACGATCGCTTCCAGGTAAAAGGCAGATCAAGTTTTAGCTAAAGCAGATCAGGCAGGTCGAGCAGCTCAGTTAGGTCAGCGAGTTCAGACAGATCAGGTGTAGAACCCAGTGACTCTAGAGACCCATGTTTGGATTCAGCAGGCTCCAGAAGGCGCGCTCTTAAATTTTTCAGTTCCGATAAAGTATCGAATAAATCATTTGCTGATTGCCACTCCAGCCTCTCAAAATCTATTTCCTTTGTCGCCGAACTGATTTTCACAGCTTCTAAATAAGACAAAGGAATCTTTAGTCCAGTCGCTCGCAAATCATCTAGACCTCCTTGGATATCACGGACAAAACCGCTACGATGGGCATTGATTTTCGCGCGAAACAAGACGGTATTTTGGTCAGGAAAGCGTGTCCTATAATATTCAATAGAAGCTTCACCTTTACTCATATAAAGATTTTGCGGATTAATTCCTTCTTTTAGTGCATCTTCTGCGTCCTGCTTTTTCTTTTTTAGCACAGCCTGGTAATAACTACTCTGTGCAATTTCAGGATTACTTTTAATATTTAAGTAATCTCCTACCTCCGATGCTACAGAATTAAATAAGCCACTTCGCAGGTCATCCAAGCCAGAGCCTTTCTCTGGTTGATGAGCTACTGGCATTAATCCTCCACTCTCGACAATTTTTTCAAAATTATCTTGCGTTGTAATGTGATACAGTGTTTCGTCCTGAGGTGTGCCATCAATGGGGCCGCGCTCAAGGAGATGGTAAGCATCGCCTAGATTAGGAAGTGATTTATGTCGCTGTAGATAGCGCTCAACTTCTTGCGCGGACGTATTCGAAGTGCCATTCATTCCAGTAGGTTCTGAGTACAATCTCCGCTTCCTATCGTGCTGTCCACTGTGCTGTTTCTTTAACAACTCAGTTCCTAGCATTATTATTCTCCAATTTGGAAAGCGTGTCTCGACTGCACACAATATCGCTCGAATGAATTCATATTATGCGTGCGCCAAACATCTATGCAAATTCTTCTGGTTCGTTAACAAAACTCAGCCCTAAATCGTCAGTCTTTCTAATCATTAGCGTGGCGCCTTCAATTGGAACGATTGGTTCGTTTTCCCAACCGGAAATGGTGTCTTTAATCTGTTTCTGAGCAACTGACGGCGCCACACCGCTCACCTTGACGTGAATACCATTCTCAGACTCTCCAGCATCCTCGAGCGACTCTGGATCAGCTTTAGGCGGTTTAGGCAGCTCAGGTTTGTACGGAATGCAATGAATAATCACCTTTTCAAGCTGCTCACGCGTAACGCCACTTTTGGTGCTCCCAAGTGCATCATATAGTTTGTTCCATAGCATATATGAGGCCTGCAGATACAGATCTCCTACCGGCTTTTGCTCCAACTGACTTTCCATGACCTTAACTGGCTTGAAGAACTCGCTCTTATCGGTTAGAGCAATCGGCACCGTAACCATATAACCAAGAGTTAAGCGAGGACGGCTACCCAATGCCTGCCAAAACGACCCCAAACTATTAAGGTGCTCCGCTGGCTGCAATACCCGACAATAGGCGTTGGGTAAGTTTGGCAGAGTGCGATGATTGATCAGGGCATTGAACACATAATTCATCCGTCTCATTGCAGAGCTTCTGGGACCAATCACTTCTGGGCTAGAACTTTGCTGCGGCTGCTCCCAATAGGCAATCAGGTAATGGCAGCGTGCTTGAACATAAGGCGGTGCCAGTTGGCCCGTGCCAGCGTTATAGTGTCGGGGCTCACTGCTACGCAACTGGAGGTCTTCCTGAATTTCATACAAAAACACACTAATGGTGGGCCCTTTGACCTCGCCTTGCTCAGGCAAGTTAAAACGGATTTCCACATTGCCCCGATCCTCTACTGGGATATAGCAGCGTATCGCCTCCTCAATGTGCTCGTTAAGGTCGAGCAACATGCTCTCTGATGGGTAATATTCGTTCATAAAAGGTCTCATTTTTTCTCAATCAGGCATGCCACATCTGTCCCATTTTGCTCAGCTCACGCCGCACAGCCTGATCGATATGTGACTGCTCCACACATGCAGCTTCTTCTTCAAAAGAAAGCCATGTGGCCAGTAAAGCAATGTTGCGGATATTTCCACCAGTAATCTCGGCCCTGGCGGCAAGCCTTGCCAAATCAACATCGCTAGCCAGCGTAATACGCTCAGGCCAGATCGCGCGCCACATCCGCTCGCGCACCGCCGTATCTGGAAAGGTGAAACGAGTCATAAAGGTCAGCCGGCGCGTGAAGGCATCGTCCAGGTGTGCCCGGTTGTTAGTCGATAAAATCACCAGTCCCGGATAGGCTTCGAGCCTTTGCAATAAGTAAGATACTTCGATATTGGCATGGCGGTCCTGCGCGTCTTTAACCTCACTGCGCTTACCGAACAGTGCATCTGCTTCATCAAAAAATAGCACGCCCGCATCAGCCGCCGCTAGATCAAAAATTTTCGCTAGATGTTTTTCCGTCTCACCGATATATTTATTAACCACGGTCGACAAGTCGACCTTAATCAGATCAACGCCCAGCGCACCGGCCAGCACTTCGGCGGCCATCGTTTTGCCGGTCCCCGAATCGCCATAAAACAGCACACTGATGCCAGTGGCATCACCAAGCTTACGTGCAAAGCCACATGCCAGCGCGCTTTCACGGTGGCGGATCGCGGCCAGAACTTCGTGCAATTGCCGCTTGACCTCATCCGTTAGCATCAGGTCATCAAAACCCCGTTTAGGAGTCAAACGCTGCGCCAGTTTGCCAAAATTGCGCTGAGCACGCAGCCCAAAGACTCGCATCAGGTCGGCCATTTCCAGAGTGGCATTTGGCGCGCGCTGCTGACGGTATAGATCTGCCTCTTCTAGGGCTTGTGTCAGGATCGCCGGCGAGAGTCTAAAACGTTGCGCTAGCGCCTGCAGATCCATCGCCTCAGCCTCGGCTACGCCCACTCGCTGTGCCAAATGCTGGCGCAGCAGCTTCACACTGTGCGCCGCCCGGCAAGCGGGCATCTCGTACAGTATTTGCGGACGTGCATCGAGCCAAATTGACACAGCACACCTTGCGATCAGCAAGGCAACCGGCGCCGGGTGGACGGCAAGTTGGCGCAAGAAAGGAGTAAATAGCCGAGGCCGCGTCTCAGCTAGGACATCTACTTCATCCAACACGAGACACGTGCCCCAGAGCCGGGTTTCGCGCAGAATTCGGCCCAGCACTATTGACGCATCATCATCCTCTGCGGGCAAGCCAGCCAGGTCTAGCCGCAAAGTTCGCCAGCCCCTCACAGTTGCCGCGGCGGCCAGGGCTACGCCCCGACCACTGCCGGGCTCGCCGCGCAAGGTCATGACCGGGCTGATCGGAGCGTCACTATGCCAGCCACGCGCAAGCGCGGTGATCCATTCAGGCGCAAATGCATCCGCTACCGGTCTAAGCCATTTAGTGCAAGGTGCGGGTAAGCCAGCATCACCACCCATCAAGAAACGATATACCGATGTGCTGATTTTGAGCTCACGGGGTACTTCACCCACCTCTGGCGTATTGACCAGGCCATGAGCAAACAGCGGACTATGCGGCCCCAGGCTCGCCTGCCGCACAAGACGGATCACATTGTCAGGACATAGCAAGCGTAGCCCTGTCTCCAACGTCGGCAAAGTGCAAGCCTCGCCGTGCTGCAAGAAGGCGAAGATAGCGCCATAGCGGCTGTCCAGGCGAGGCAACAGGCTTAATACCAGCAGGTCACGCTCAATGTCCGATAGGCCAAAGCGCGTCACCATTTCGGCCAGCCGGCCGATGACAGGGGGGGCAGCCGGTATATTCTGGCTAACCTGGGCCAACCAAGCCGGCTGGCCGGCTGGCTGGCTCAATCGCGCCTCAACTTCATCGGGTAACAGCATCAACTCCTGCAATGCCAGACGATCATCCGGATTGTTTTCCTGCCATCGTAGCTGCCGTTGCAGCAGCAGATCCATGCGTTCTATGTGCGGCAATAGACAAGAGAGATGTTCCTCATCGGATATGAGGGGCTCTGCGCTTTTCAGAGGGAGCGTATAAATGTTCGCGGTCATAGCGCTATCAGCTTCCAGCAACTAAGGTAAATTGGGAGATTGAATTATCTAGGTGCTACAGCCAAATAATCTCAATCGGAGTATCAAGCCAGGGCAATATGAGCTGATTGAGTGGCCAGGGGACTTCTCTCAGTAAAACATCGCTGACGTCGCCCTCCACCTGCAACTGCCAGTGCGACTGTTGCCACGAGAGCTCGCCAGGCCGCTGTAAAAAAAAGCTGCGCAGGTCGTTGGCACTGCACCGCATCAAGCTCGGCAATTGCTGAAGGATGGCTGCCAACCAATCATCAAGCTGCCTGACTGTGTCAGCCTCTGGGTTTGACCAGGGAAAAAGCGGTGTCTCCAAAGGCAAGCCACAGAGCAGTTTTGTCATCGGGGTACGCCATTCCGCCGTCAGGTTGTCTTGCCAGATTAATCCGTCAAGCCAGCACACTGCGTTTATTTGTGCCTGCTGGTCGATAAAGCGTTTGTCCACAACTAAGCCAATTTGACTGAGCAAACTGGGCAGCAGCGGCCATAACAGAACGAGCCCTGCATTGCTGACTGCATAGGGTTCAGCGTCTGTCATTGACATCACTGATATTGGCGTAATATCGACTGGAAAGTCTGCTGTCAGCGGCTTTACTTTGTTGCGCATGACCGACGATAACTGCTGTTTGGCCGACACCTCTGGCATCGACTTCATATCGGCAGCAAAGCTTGCTGTCAACTGCTCTACTTTGTTGTGCATGACGGAAGCTGACTGCTGTTTGGCCGACTTCTCTGGCGCCGACTTCATATCGGCAGCAAAGTTTGCTGTCAGCTGCTCTACTTTGTTGCGCATGACGGAGATTGACTGCTGTTCGGCCAACATCTCTGCCAGCGACTTAATATTATCGGCAGCAAAGTTTGCTGTCAGAGACTCTACTTTGTCGCGCATGACGGAGGCTGACTGCTGTTTGGCCGACATCTCTGCCAGCGACTTAATATGGGTAGCAAAGCTTGCTGTCAACTGCTCTACTCTGCTGCGCATGGCGGACGATAATTGCTGTTTGAACCCCGTTTGCGCCAAAATGGTGGCACAGATCGGTTTCAGCCAATGACGTAATTCCGGCGCCGGTGGCCACGGGTCATCCAACAGGCTCAAGAGCCAGGGCAGCAATTCCTGTTCAAGTTCATCTGGCCGAACTATCATAGCTGCCCACTTTTCATCGACGGCCGGAGGGTTCTCTTCCGTATGATGCCGAAAAAATAGCAGCGCACTAAGAGGCAGATAGCGTGCCCAAGCTGGTTCTCGTGCGGTCAGTAACATCGGCTGCCCAGCCGTCAAGAGTTGGCCAATTGCCCGTAATGCGGGGTGACTAAACGTTTGGAGTAAGCGCTGTAGCGACGCTGACTGCAAGCAATTGCGGGCTAATAACGCCTGCCAACGTTCAGGTTGCGACTCAAACTGCGCTATTAACCAGCCATCCGGGCTCGACCCCTTCTGCCACAGTGTTGGCTGCGCTAGGTAGCCGCTATGTAAATAACGTTCGAACAACCCAAGCACGTTGGCCGGCATTGTCCCGTTATGGGCCGCAGCGTCTGCCTTCGCCGCGATCCTGCCTTCTCCGGGGGAATGCGCCGGGGCTTGAGTAAACGCCATTGTAGAATGAGGCTTAAGCCTTGATGCTGAATATTCCATCGGGGCAACAGACAATTCTATTGGCAGTGATGCTTGAAGCCGCTGTGCCAACTGTTGCATTAGTCGCTGGCTTAACTGCTGCTCAAACTGAGAGAGCACAATATCTCCCACATCCAGAGTGAGGTTCTCGATAATAACTGGTGTAGCTCGATTGCCTGCATATTGCTCAAATAAATGAGCTAACTGGGCCCGTAGCTGGTGATGAAACAATCGGCTACAGCGCTGCTGGATCTCATCAGCCAGTGCATTTTCCGTGTTAAATACAAAACGTAAGCACTGAATAATGTCATTAGCCGAGTTCATGGATGTGATTGTACGATTTATAAACATTATTCCGATTTTTACATGCTTAAATCAGTCCAACAGTTTTACTACTGAATATGTTCTTTTACTGCATAGAGTTTTGCTCTGACCTCCTCCCATAGGAGCACTTTTTTAGGGCGTTCAGAGTGAATATTTTTCGATCAAGTCAGCTCTTTAAACTGTACCTGAGGTAGTGGAGGTAGGCGAGCCGCCATTAACGTACTTGGTACTGTTATCTGTTTATGCTTAGACATGTTGAACTGCCCCGTTAAAACATCAAATGCGCAATAAAAAAACTCCAGTCGATTTCCCGACTGGAGTTTTTTTATTTAAGCCAAAGAAAAAGCCGCCAAACATGGCAGTCTTTTCTGGGCGCGGAACATTACCGGCATTGATTCGCGTAAGAATACTTAATAATTAAAATTTGTCAAGGAATTTTTCTATGGCACTGACATTGGAGCATAGTGAGATAGTATCATTTCGAGTACGAAACAGTTTCGGCCAGCAGTTGGGCACCTCGAACAAAACTTGAGTTCTATGGGTTGGTGGCTGTCTTGCTGTGCTATCCAGATTTAGAGGTCAAAAATAAATCCGGGCCATATAACCGTCGAAGTCATGCAGCATGCTTATGTATGGCTTTGTCAAGCTCGGCTTAACTATCCGGCAGACGCGGATGTCTGGGATCTACGCTTTCATTGGTCAACGGAACGAGACCGCATCTTAGCCCTACTCAATGCCGGCCATTATCGCTCCCAACCTTTATCAAAAATCATTAAAACGTCCGGTGAAGTGATTACGATTTGGTCGTCTGCCGACGCCCTCGTGATCAAAAGCATGGCCTTGGTGTTGATGCGTCAGCTCCCGACCCACCGCTTGTGCACTCACATTAGCGGCCATGGTGGCGGAAAAGCGTCAATCGAGAAAATACAAGCGATCATCCGCAGCGGGCAGTTCCGTTTTGTCTGTCGAACGGATATCAGGCAGTACTACTGTAACGTCAACAAAAGAGTGCTCTTCGCGCAACTTGAATCTGTGGTAGACGATTCAGTCATGCTGGGCCTATTGCACCAGTTTTTGCGTTATAGCGTGGAATATGGAGGGGTATTCACGACGTCTACCCAGGGGATTGCGCGCGGAAGTGTGCTTAGCCCCTTGCTGGCAGCTTTTCATTTTCTATTTTTTAACGAATTTGGTTTTGAGCAGCATCCAGATAAGACTTTTATCGGTAAAGTAGAAAAAGTGTTCGACTGAATGGGGTATGTGTTTAATGCGCGGGGGGATATTTGTGTGAGCCCGCGCACTTGGAAAAATCATCTGGTTAAACTGTGCCGGCTTTATGAGCAAACGCGTTACCTGCCGCGTGATATACGCTGGCGACGTGTGGCGGAGTATCGTCGAAGGTGGAAGAATAGTTGGGGGCGTTGCGGAAGGCTTCTTCGAATTGACTCATCTTACTGTTTAGCCTTACCGGTATACATGATAAAAGCCAATGCGTAATAGGGTATAGCACACGTCCCACTATGGGAATGCTCCCCGCCCCCAGTGACAGCCAAGCTACCGCGCCCATGCCCGTGCGATTCCCCTTGACCCACGCTAGAAGTGTACGAGTGGTAAATCGTCCCTCCGCTCGTGATCTCTGGGCCCAACGTTTCGTTGCATGTCGTATAGCTAGCATTCCGCAATACAGTACCCCGTTGATCGTAATGCGAATACGCGATATTTTTTCCTAGTTCACGCTTCACGCTGTATATCTCGCCGCCCTCATGATAATGGCCTGGCATCTGCGCGACCGTTAAAGGATGGCCTCCTACTTCCCCTGATACTCCATGTTCATGCCCCACTCGGTCCGTATTCAACCGCGCCAAGCCCCCTTCCGCTTTATCAACCGATTGATCACCAACCGTTAATGCTGTAGCTCCCAAAATAAATCGGTTGCTTAAATCCGGCGTGTCATTGCCTCCGTCACATAGGTACCAACCCTCCGGGATCGCTGCGAGATTTCCACTGTACATTATGATCATCCCCTCGAAATATACAGAGGTAGCTACAACTTCGTTTTCTTTATTAATCTCTAGTCCAGCACCAACACTAACCGCCACCCCGTCGGGGCCGACGTGAATCCCGCTAAGCGGCTTGACAGTCTTCACCATAAGCTGGCCATTCCCCTCCTGCTTCTCTAATCCATCACCAGCACTCCCAGTCGGGCCAGTCGCCGACCCTAATACAGCCTTTCGACCTATGTCTGCAATATCGATTAAGGCTTCAAAATCCTTATCCAACGGAATCTTTTTCTCACCAAACCTTGCCTTAATGTCCCCGGTAGAAGGAAGTCCCAGGGCCGGCTCTTGATTTGCGCTGACGGTCCGAGGATTTTCTGGCCTCTCGCCAGTGGGTGAAGAAGTGGTTTTCTTCTTATCAATCATAATTCAAACTCCAGTTATCATAAAATGATGCAAGTTATTTTTATCCTGTCAGTCATAGCCTTAATAGAATAACCCTTCCCTTGTTCGCCATTGATCAAGGAGAAACTGCAGCAGCGTGTCTCACTGCCTTATGTTTTCTACTGTCACTGGCGGGCAGAATAAAAAAACAGCTCTTGCTCAAAAATATAAGCAACAGCTCTTCTGTAGCAATGCGCACTATGTGCAGTGTTGACCTTCATATTCGGAGGCCCAGGCAAGGTCAGGCTCCTCGCGAAGCGTTTGGGGGAATATAAAACAGTCCATAGCTTTCAATCAATCCGGTATTCCATTGATCGCCCTCTGAACCAATTACCTCCTTTCTTTGGTTTTCAGTAGCAATGACCGCAGCATTGATCCCTTCTGCCGCTCCCGGCAGTTGGCCAAGCGATAGCATGTTCAACAATTTATAGGCTTCGTCGCCAAGCGTAGCGCCACCGTTCTGCCACACTTTATAAACGCCGGCAAAAGTCTCAAAATCAGCCATCCAATGCACCTGCGTAAAGATATGCGCCGGCATCTCTTCACACACCACTTGCGCAAACCAGGCGGCCTTTACTGCAGGTTCTATAACCGCATCCTCTTTTAGTAACTTGCGGTCGAATACAATACTGACCACGAATGAAAACCGGTCCTCTATCGTCTCGTGCATGATATGCCACTGATATTTGAATTGGAGAGGAGGATTGCCTGGTAATGGTTTGTCGCCCTCAATCGGCGCCACGATAAAACTGCCTCGCGCCGGATCGACCGACACTACCTGCGCGACAATCAGCTCTTCAGAGACAATCGGCTCTTCAGCAATAAGCTTTTTTTCCTTTAGTGAAATTTTTTCTTTGATGCCGATCTTATTATTAACGCCCAGCATGACAGGATAAGGGGTGGAAATCAGCCGTTTTTGGCCATCCTCTACGTCATCTTGGTCATCAGCGTATACCAAATCATAGAGCATATCGTTTAGCCATACGTTGCAGTTTTTCCAGCACAATTTATTATTTTGGGATGCGTCTATTACTTTTGATAATCTGCTTGCCAGTTGTGTATGATTTTTGGAATCGAGGGTGAATTGATCGTCATGGATTGCAGCAATCATGATCGAACGGATGACCAGTTCGTTTTCATTCTTGTCATTCAGTATGACTAAGTCAATAAGCTGTCCAGATTTCAATTCAGATATACTGTCTGCGGCTGTAATGATCAGTCTGCTGGAGACTGATGAGTCTATTTCGGCCTTACTTACCGATTGATTGCCATTGTAGCCAGGGTTTGGTTCAACCGGTAGCAAGGCGCGATGTTCGACAATGTAAAAAGGAAGGTTTGCAATGTTCTCTGGATGGTCAAACATTCCCGGCCCAAGGCCAAGCCGGGCGGCGATGCGGCGCTGCAGCGCTGACACCACGTCCACGCGCAAGCTGGCCCGGCTGTAAGCCAATTCGCTATGCTGGCCCAGAAACTTTTTCTGTACTTGTAGGAATGTAGTTGCATCCTTTTCGCTGGGCTGAAGCCACAGGGTGCGATCAGAACGACCACTGCCGAAATAGCTTAGCAGGTAATCGACGATAGCCAGTTCTTTGTCAGCATCTTTTTGAGCACCATTATTGCACGTCTCAAGATGAGTGGCATAGCTTGCATGCACCTTCTGCGCCTCACTATCTGCTGGCAGCGGCCATTGCCCGCCCCAGACCAGATTGCCTTCTGCCCGTTGGAAAGACAGCAGTTCGGGTAGCCGAGCCAATTGGTCGCAGCTATTGGCCAACTGCTGCTCAAAAGGTAATAGAAACTGATGCAACTGTTTTTGTTCAGACGTTTGAGCCTCCTCCAGCAAACCATAGCAAGGCGGCAACCGCTGGCTAGCATAATGGTAGCGTCCTGGCTTGCGCCAGCGGCCGAAATCCAAGACCACATCCGGTTCCTTGATCAGTTCAGGAATCTCTACCTCAATATCGGCTGCCTTCACGGCTAATTGCTGTCCGCGCTTGAGCAACTTGACGACCCCACCAAGCGCTAGTTTATCGAATGGATTTTCGCCCCAAGGCAAGAGGTACGCGTTTTGAGGAACAGTTATTTCCCATTGCACCTCAATCGCATCAAAGCTCAGATGCTGAATTGTCTTAACTCCATCGATGGCGATGAAGTCATGCGCTAATTGACTGATATTCAATTGCTGTGAGCTCGCATAATCCAAAGCGGCAGGCAGGGTTGGTATCCAGCCATGCTGCAGTCTTGGCCCCTGGTAAATCGTCTCATTGTCGAAGCCTTGCGCGGCGAGTTCGGTGGCGCGATAGCGCAAGGCCTGCGGTCGGATCAATGCTTCTGTTCGCTGAAATATTTCAGCCATAATCCGGGCCGGCTCGGTGCAATCGTCATCGAGCTCAACCACGATATATAGGTCAACCGGCGCCGCATCTAGCCAGGTCTTATTTCGTATCTGCTCGCACAGATTACGATTGTCTGCCAAAAATTTGTCAAGTTTAGATTCTGCGTCCGCTCGCGTCACATTGCGGTTCAGCTCTAAGTAAAGATGATAGGTACCGGATACGCTTAAAGGCTGTAAGGCTAGGCTAGCTTCCACCGGTTGGAACACAAATTCACGTGACTCTAGATTGTAAAAATAAGAGGATTGTTCATTCTCAGATTCCCGTCGCAGTTGTACGTTTCTAAAGAAAAAATTACCTTCACCATCACGGGTGACATCAGATTCATCGCTACTATGCAGGTCAAGGATTGCACGGCGGTAGTCATCCTCGGTGATTGGGCCGCAAGTTAAAGCTTGATGGGGACCAAAGGCAGCCGGGAAAATGCCGTCTTGATCTGCCTCAGATTCCGGCGTCAATAAATCGACCAGAGGCAAGGTATGGCGGTAAGCCACATCTGATGTGGCGTAGCAAAGTGCCTGCAGCAAGGTAATACCGGGATCATGTTCAGCGGTATCCGTCCAGCGTTCGCCAGCGTAGTTTTCTACTGCCTGCAGCGCTTGCGCCAATAAATTGTCGAAATGAATGCGTGCGCGTAACTCAGGCAGCGCAGGAGGCATGGTCGTCATAGGTCATTTCTCTGGTCGACGGCTTGCGCCGTAGTTTCAGCATCGAACACTGGCAAGGAAAGAAGCAAAACTTCATTCTCGCCACTCTGGATGTTACCCTGCTGGAAGTTACCCTGCTTATCCTTCAGCTTAAGTTCTTTGACACTGTCTACAAACGGTAATTGCTGGATAAATTTCACCATACCGTAGTAATCCAAATGATTGCCAAGTTGAACCGCGCTAGTTTGGTCGCACATCCATGGCATATAGTGCTGCGCCAGCGCCAGTTGCAGTTGTTTATCGCCATAAGCGGCGTTCATGCCTGCGGTAAAGTCCACTTGATAACTGATAGCGACCTTACGGTATAAAGGATTCAGCAACTCTAGCTCTAACCATAGCGAGGCGTGCTCGCACAGATACTGGGTCATCTCTTTCAACCGCGCCGGGTTAAAAACTGGACATAATGGGTCTGTATTATCCATTTGACCGTTCGCCGGAATCACCAACATGCATTGACGCCGCCCCCCTGCTTGCGTTTGCCCTGCCGATAAGAATACAGGTAGGGCATCATAGATCTCCGGATAGCGCGCCAGCAGTAAGGTTTTCATATCACGCCAAGTCAGTGCTCTACCACGATGATCTAATTGCTTTGCTACGCGTTGCGTGAATTCAACTTCTGACTCCGGTGCGCGCCCTCCTTGCGACGGCCATGGCTGATCAATACTCTCCAGCCCTTCTATCTTCTGCAGCGGCTGCGTGATGCTGCCTGGTGCCAGCGAACCGTCGAACACCAGCGCGTCTGGCGCTTCGTCGTTGACGCGAACAGCTGTGCCGCTATTGGTATGCAGCCCGCGCAACCAGGGGTAGTCCGAGGTGGCCACTTCCGACGGCTCACCTGCCTGATCATACGGTACCGGCACCATAAGCGCGCGTAACCAAACCCGGCCGCTCGGCATCATAGGCGCATTCGTCGCGGCATCTTGCGGCATCGTGGCAGACCATAGGCCGGAGCGAAATAAATGCTCCGTGTGATCAGTCACCGAGGCATCAAGCGCTGCCCAGCAGTTGTCTTGCGTGAGATAGTGCCATGAGATATCAAGCGTTCTGGGGGTTTGCAACTGCCAATGTAGAGAAAGATCTTCTTTGGGCGACAGGTTGCGAAAACCCAGATAGAGCTCAGACCGCTCTTCCTCTCGCCACCTATATTTCTCATCCACTATCTGCGCAGGAGGAGCGCTTGCTAGGACATGACCAAAAGGAGTTAACTGATATTGTTTTCTTGGCGCGACATCAATACAGGAATAACCTACGTGTAGACGCTTCCATTGCGGCGTGTAGGGTGGGTTGATCTGGATCGGATCTTGCCCTGCCTTTTGCGATGCCAGTACACGCCAATAATGCGCATGCAAGAAATCCTGCTCAGCTAACTCAAGTCGTAACCAAGATGGCCAGTCCTGCGGATCCTGGCTATCTACCGTGTTGCCTAACAAGCCTTGTATTTCGATCTGGATGATGTAATCGGCAGATGAGGGCAAGGATACAGTGGATGAAACTTTAGATTTTTCTACCACTGGATTTTGCTTGAACAAAGACGCTAACTTACCCTCTAATTCTATGGCACTACCACGCGAACCGATGACGGCTTGAACTTTGAATACCTCGTCATTTGTAATGATAGGCTGAGACTGAGACTGAGACGCAACCTCAACGGTATATTCTTCATACCACTTAACAAAAGACTCCGATGGCAAATCTATCCACTCCGGTTGCAAACTGACTGTAACCGCTCCCGGTTTGCCATACCAGTCTGCCGCAACCAAGTTTAAGCCAACGCCTAAAATAGGTTCGTTACCGAAGGGATAGCTGCGCGCGTCAATGCTAGCGCTACCGTCATCGGTGCTGAAAAAGACATCAGGCAGATCCTGCACGTTGACGGATAATGAAATGACCTCAGGCACCTGCTCACCATCGTGACGATACAGTTTCAACAGTGGCGTTGCTTCATGAAAACCATCCAGCCCAGACGCTGGCGTTACAGGACCGGCATCGGCTCCAAGCGAAAACACCAACTCGGTAGTGGAATCAGCCTTGATAATACCTTTCTCCAAACGCAACCATTCTGAATTGCTGCTTACTTCAGCGGAAATAGCAGCAGCATCGGCAGCTTGCGCGAGTGTCACCGTGATTTCTCGAATCCCCCCAGACATTGCCAATACGGCAGAACTGACAACGCGCCCAGTTGCCAGCGGCGCGTCTGCCGCGCCCTCTTCAAATAAGCGGATACCTTGTTGTGGCCAAGGCACGCCGTTATCGCGATCGTAGGCGATGCGACCAAGTTTGGGTGCGCTATTATCGGTAGAATGGCACCAACGCAAATCCGTCCATTGCGCGTGATTCGCTAGCAGTGACTGTTGCAGGCGATAGTGAGCAGGGTGGCCTTGACTATCTTGCCCAGCGTCAAGCAGCGTACCTACCGGCAGATATAACGCTGGCGTTGTCTGGTTCAAGCGGAACGACACGGCCACCTGGTCGGCTAGCGCGGGGCGCTCCTGTAGCCCCAGCAGTTTGCGGTAATAAAGCTGACGATGGGCCGCTGGCAGTTGGTTCAGTAAATCTCTAGGCGTCTCTTGCATCCGCAAGAACGCGAGCAGAAAGGCCTGGTGCGGCGTCATCCGGCCATTGGCCTGCTCTGGGTTTTGGTAGAGCCAGACCAGTTGGCCCGGATCGAGCAATTTGCCTGGATCAAGAGGGTCTGCTAGCTCCTCTTGATGGGCAAACATAAACTCCGCCCACGATGGTGGCGACGTCTGACCGCCAAATGGGATTTTTTTGCAATATTCTTTAAGCTGCAGTAAGCGTGACAGCAGCGTCCTATCGTCAAGGATGAAAGGATCGTCAGTGGCTAGAAAATCGCTCATATTACCCCGCTTGCGCAAATGTCTGCGTGGTTATAAAACGCCCCTTGCCCATACTGGGTGCAGGTGCATCTGGGGTTGCGGTGCTCATTGCTGGCTGGGTCGGCGTAAAACGAGCGATAAACTGCTGTCCCTTGAGCAGGATAGCGGTAGCACCCGTGCAACGCGGCGCTTGCTGGTTGGCCGCCAACGCGACGATGGTGAGCATGCCCATGCCGGGGCTATAGCCGGGAATCACATATTGCGCCGGCACTTGCACTTTCTTTTCATCGCCCAGCACGCAGATACGGCGCTGGTTGATGGTCGCTTTACCGCTGCCGCGGATCATGGCCGGGCCGGTGGGCGTGACTTGACGATTGCCAAACATCGGATCAAATTGCAAACTATCGCCGTCAACAACAATGATACGACTCATATAAATTGGCTCCTTTGGCCATCGCCAATATCTAGCTTTCCGGTTAACTGGCCTGCACTGTCGCTGCCACGGATACGATAAATAAGTTGGAGGTTCAACTGGCTGGGCTGCTGCGGGTCTTGGGTCAACTGCAACGCCTCCACCGTCACGCGGGGTTCATCGCGCAAGATACTGTCGTTAATTTTGGCGGAGATGTCCGCCAATAACTCTTCCCTAATATTTTCAAACACCGCTGATTGCAAATCACAGCCAAATTCTGGCCGCATAATTCTCTCGCCGGGTTGGGTACTGAACATAATGCGCAGGCTTTGCCGTATATCTTCTTGATCGGCTACCATAGCGACGCCCTGCTCCTTAGTGAAGCTCGGCGGAAAAGCCCAACCCCGTCCGTACATCCCTGACCGCTGCTGGTTCATTTTTGTTTCCTCTACAAAATAGACTGGGCCTAACGGTTAATTGCTCAGGTCAACTTTCGCACCTTTCACCGTCACACCGCTTTGCCCCTTCACATTCACTTGCTGCTTTGCCGACACATCGATTTTTTTCTGCGCAGTGATCGTCACCGCCTCCGCGGAGGTCAGCGCAAGCCCTTTCTTAAGCATGAGCTGGTCTTTGCCGGCCTCCAGTAGCACTGACTCCTCTTTGCGATTGAAGAGCAACTGCTGCTTTTGATCGCCCTTGGCCAAGACCAGCCCTTTCTCACTGTTTTCAGCACTCGGTGGAAACGGCGGCTTGTTCTTCGGGTTATGTAGCGCTCCCAAGATCACCGGATAACGCGGATCTTCCTCAAGAAATCCTAGTACCACCTCATCGCCCTCTTCCGGGTAAAGGCATAAGCCGCTATCCTTGCTCGCATAAGGGCTAGCAAAGCGCGCCCAAATCGGCTTATTGTCTAGGTTGAGGACGGGCAGGTTGACTTGGAGCCGAATCGCATTGTCTGGATCGTCTTTATGCTTGGCGACAATCCCAATATAGAGCCCCGATGCTGTTGGCAGTAAATCGGCATCCACATCACGCAGCAGATCCTGGCCCAGGGCCAGTTGAGTATCCCAACCTTCGGCAGTAAAACGATGACGTACTTCGCTGATTAAGCCCTGGCCGTTTAAAGGTGTACTAAAATCAGCCAACTCCAAAATCTGCCCGATTTCATAGTCAGCTGAGCCTACTACTGTAAAATTGGCCTGTATCCCTGCCGTATGCTGGGCCAGCAAACGGCCATTCGCTAGCGCCTGCGCTTCACCGGATGCCAAGGCAGTAGTATAGGCAAGCTGCCATTTCTGCTTACTTAAGGATTTGAATTGCGAACCATCCAAACCTTGGCTGCCTAATTTCGGTTTCACAGCGCTGAGCGCCGCAGACATCTTTTGCTCTGGCACACTCCAATTTGACACGCTCAAGGCTTCCGGCAATTCGGCACAACTTAAGCGCCAGTAAGCTTCATCAACACTGAGTTGCTTTTCATCGGAACGGACACGAAACAAGCTGTGCTGCGCCTTGCCTGCCAAGCTTGGCTTAATGATTTGCACTTCGGTAGGAGACGCCAACAGCCAAACGTTATTAGCGGCCAGCCGGCTACGCACAAAGCGCCAATCCGAACACGAAAATTGCAGCATTTGCGGATGTTTGACGTCAAGTCCTTCGCATTTTTTGCAGGCGACTTCATGTTCTTTGAAAATTTTCTTGACGATCTCGGCATCGGTCTCATTGGCGAACACCTGGCTACGATGGGTCGACACTAGGCGTTGTAGCGAATGCCTGAGCGTCAAGGTGAGCACCAAGCAATTGTCCTTGAGGGTGCACTCTTGTTGCGTGACAATACCGATAAATACATCCGCTTTCGACTTGACCCGCAACTTCACCTCAGCGCCGGGCTGACAAAGCTTCAGATCACTATTCTGTACCGAACTCGGCTGCTGGCCGCTGGGCAGATTGGCGTCATTGAAAGTCAGTCTTAGTTTTGCGCTTGGAATCTGGTTGATCGTGTGGCACGTCTCGCCCCAAGTACAGTCAAACCCTTGCAATTTCTTGCCACTCGCACCAAACAGTAGCTCTAAGGTTTGGGCGGGCGCTGGCGCGGCACTCATTACGCCCCCCCGTTTTGCGCTTGCGCGACGACAACATCACCCGCCTCGAAGTCATCAAAATTATCCATATCATTGTCACTGGCGAGTTGCAGATAATCGACCGTCACATTCGCCGCCATTAAACCCGCGACAGCAGCCAGTGCCGCCAAGGAGGTCAGGTCTGGCACTGAAATCGCCGCGATCTTAGGCGGCGAGAGGGCCGCCTTGGCTTCTTTTAGCGCTAAATTGGTCTGGGCAACCAAATCTAGCGTGGCGGTAGCGCGCCTGGGCGTGCCATCGCGACCGAATAGCTCATAGCGCACGGCCATGGATTGTAGACGGCCGGCATAGTAGCCATGCTCATGCCATTGCATCTTGCCCCATTTGACTTTCAGGTAAGGGGTGCCGTGAAATTCAAGTCCTGCATCCTTCGCACCGGCGGCGCTAATTACCGTGGTGAGTCGACGCAACTTCATCAGTTGATCATCTACAGAGATCTTTTGATTGCCGGATAATTTGCTATCAAAAATCAACTCGAGACGCAAATTGCCCGGTTTGATTTCCCTGAATTTGGTGCGCGCTTCAGGTGTATTGACAGATTTATCCGAGCCATACGCGACGGCATAAGTCAAATCGATCGAGGCCGGGTTATACATCGCCTCGATACACCCTTGTGAATCTTTCATCTTGGCATCACGGAAAGATTCGATGCTGAGTTTCGTTAGAGAATTCTCTAAGCCGATCATAAGCGCCACTCCAATTCCTCGCGCAATTTGCTAATCACGCGTTTGGTAATCAATGCCACCCAGCGCTCTTCGGCGATCTGCGCTTGCGGTGTAGAAATAGCCATGTCCTGTTCTTTACTATCATCAGTCACCCGCGCCTGGATGACCAACTCTCTGATCTCAATTGTCATATTTGTAGGATATCCTGGTACACAAATTCAAAAGTTTCTATCAACACCTGGTTGCTATTGGCATCCAAATCGGCGGTTTTCCATTGCACCGGAATCGCATTAGAAACAGCCCAGCAGCTGACAGGCAGAGAGCGCTCATTGAGCAAAATAATGATGATATCGATGCCCTCCATACCGAAACTGGAGAAGATGTCATTGACCGTCCCACTCAATAAGGAGAACATGGTCACGCCTCGTTGAAAAACGAGTTTTTCTTGCGTCACCCCTTGGGGAAAATGGTGGGTTGCGACATTTTCTCCGCCCTCCCGATAACTGGTCACGTCCAAGCCCCGGCTAAGGCCAGAGATGCTTTGGAAACGGATGTCGAAGGGGTAAGGGATTTTTGGTAAGCCAGGCACCATTTCAACGAAAAAGGTCGCTAGGAAACGGTGCGAGAGAAACAAATCGCTCATGCCAACGTGCTCCTATTCGTGAGTGACGAAGCAGGCGCATTGGCTTCGCTGGTATTGAGTTGCACCTGCAATTGAATAAATTCGGCAGGATATTGTGCCGCAACGAAAATATGCATGATCAGCTTACCCGCGCGCACGTCTTCCTCTGTCATGCTTTCTCCAAGCCCAAGCAATAAGCGAAATGCCTGGTTTTCTTGGCTGCCGAACAGCCCGCCTTTTTGCCATAGTTTGCGCAGCCATGAGCGGCTCAGCCCCTTCAGTTTGAGCCAGGTGATTTCATTGTTCGGCTCAAACACGACAAAGCGGCCCAGTTCGGCAAGGTTGCTTTCGATGTAACTTAAAAGACGGCGCACTTGTACATAGCGCCAGGGGCTGGCAGGATCGCTCACCAAGGTGCGACAGCCCCATACCCTGACTCCCCTGCCGGGAAAACTCCGAATGAGATTAATCGAGGCACCGTTTTCGTTGAACAGCTGTTCCCCTAGTTGATGAGATGCAATAGGCTTAATCACATGCGGTAGGGATTCATTAGCCGGCGCTTTCCAGATTCCGCGCTCTCTATCTGTGCGTTGGATCAACGCCGCTACGGCAGCAGAAGGGGGTATGCAGCGAGAAAAGAAAGGCGTTTCAGCTGTACGAGCATATGACTCAGCTGTACGGCCAGATTCACCTGCTGATGTATCGTACCTGATGTTCAAGTACGGCCAATAAGCAGCCCCTCGGGCAGCGCCTTTAAAGCCTGTCTTATTCATCTGATTCAGCCAAGTCAGGCAGTTTTTAGCTGCTTCAAAACTCGACGGCGGATCAAGTAGCACAAATAATCTGGGATAGCACTCACATGCTGCTAATGCCGCTTGCCATACACTCTGCAGGTCTGTGACCTGGTCATCCGCAAATAGAGCCAGGTCTGGAATCGATAGTAAAGAAATAGATGGCTCGCAGGAGATAGCGGCAAATAGAGCATCTGAACCTAAGGCGCTCACAATGCCGCCAGCCGTAGCCTTCGTCAAATCGGTATAGCGGCCGACTGAGGCCACAAAACACGGCCCCCCGCCGCTCTCGAAATAATGTCGTACGGCTTCATATAAGGCGCAACGTGCTATCCAAAGGCCGATGGAAATGCGGTTATAAGCTGGCCCCCCTAGCTTTTCTTCATACTGCACAAGCGATGCGATCGCATATACTTTTATGTCAGTATCTGCATCAGGCACTTTTTCAGTATAGCCAACAAACACAGGAACTGCCGTTTCCGCAGTCGTGTAAGATCTTTCAATAACCGAATCTAAGAAATGGACGCCTGGCTGCATGTTTCTCTCTATATTGTTCGGAATTAGCAGTTTGATCAGCACCAGGCATCCCGGCTAACAAGGCGGATGCGATAACCTGGCACTCACAATGATGCGTGTCACATACTGCCGGTGATTATGCCGGCTCCACATCTTGGGTAAACTCCAGGATAATGAATTCCGCCGGGCGCACTGCGGCCATGCCAATCTTGACGATCATCCTGCCCTGCTGGATATCGGTATCCGTCATCGTCACATCTTTACCGATCTGAATAAAGTAAGCTTCCTCTTGAGACTCGCCCATCAAAGCGCCATCTCGCCACAGACGATACAGATAGTTATTGATGGCGGAACGCACCGCCTCCCAGGTTGGCTGGCTGTTCGGTTGAAATACGGCGAAACGCATGGCTTGCTGAATATCGCGTTGGGCCGCGTTAAATAAGCGCCGTACAGGGATATAAAGCCAAGTAGGCGTGGCCGGCGGCACCATTGTGCGCGCGCCCCAGATCATGGCGCCCCGATCGCTAAAGTAGCGAATGGCGTTGACCCCTGCCGCCATCATTTCCGCTTGCTGCGCATCAGTGACCGAAACAGTCAATGCATTCGTAGCAGTCAACGCATTCACGTTACGCAATGCAACATTGGCCGGCGCCTTCCAAACACCTCTCTCCTTGTCCGTTCTGCAATAGGCACCGGCCACTGCTGGACTAGCACGCAAACGTACGAGTGGATAGCTTGTTGTAAACCATTTATCGACCTCTTCACTAATCTGCATGTAGACCGCTTTTTCTTTTTTCTCAATATCTGCTAAGGTCTTGACTGGGGTTGGTTCCGACTCAGTTGGAGCTATTGGCTCTATATAACCCTCCACAAAAATATATTGATCCAGTGGCCTTGACCGATAAGAGGTTGTCAAACCAGGGTAGTAGACGGCCGTCTGCTCTGCTGGGGTAGATGGCCGGCTGGCACCATCTACGCTATCGGCAATCAGAAAATAACCGCAGTTGCTTGATAGCAGAGACGTCAATGCGCCATACATGGCGTCATCATTATCTGTTACCTCGCAAAGACATAAAAGCGATATCTCAGGACATTTGGCAATCTTGTCTGACATCGCCATCATCTCTTCAGTAGTGCGTTCTATAATGGACAGGATATAGCACGGGCCGCCACCATTATCGAAGTAATGTCTGACAGAGAGAGAACCGAGGTGCGCGGTATGACTGATCCTAACATCATATTTATTAGTCGGCACCACCGGCGCGTCCTCTACCAACTCGGTTTTCTTATCTGCTTTTTTCTTGGTGGACAGCGTAGTTTCTGGTGGAGGTGGAGGTGGAGGTGGCGCTACCGCGCTTAAAACGAGTTGCGCTGGCGCTGAATGGCCGAACCGTGTGGTAAAATCCAGCCAACTTTCAATTCGAATACACTCTGTATTCGCCAGACGCCGACCCTGCTGGTCCATAAACACCCCAATAAATACTGGGATGGAGGTGGCGCCAGATGGAATCGTCAAGGACAACGCATTCACTTCCTCAATATATACCCCAGGGGTCGAATAATTCATCATTTCCTCGTTTAAGATGGGCAGGCTCAGTAACGGCCGGCTAAGATTCGTTCCAAACTAAGCGCACAGCATCGGCGTTTTGCAGCATCCACTAAGCTGGCTGCACGTTAGCCAACCCTCAGCCGCACCTTTGAAGTGCCGCCAATGCTCCGCTTTGGCTCGCTTGTTGCGTTTTAAGAGGCCAACATGTCTTGGGTAAACTGCAATATGATGTACTCAGCCGGGCGTACGGCAGCCAACCCGATCTTGACAATCATCCGACCATTTTGAATATCGTCGTCGGTCATGGTGACGCCTTTGCCAATCTGCACAAAATAAGCTTCTTGCTCGCTATTGCCCATGAGCCCGCCTTGCTTCCAGATTGCATGCAGGTAATTGGCAATTGCCGACCTAACGCGCGCCCATGTCGGCTGGCTATTCGGTTCGAATAAAGAAAAAGCGATAGAACGCTTGATGTCTTTCTGGACGGCATTAAACAAACGCCGAACCGGAATGTATTTCCACTCATCCTGCTCAGCAGGCAGTGCTAGTGTTCTCGCGCCCCAGATCAAAGGCCCAGTACCACGAAATTCGCGGATCATATTGATCGCTTTGGTATCCATGTACTGACTTTGGTCGTCATCACTGACTTTAAACAACGGCCGCACCCCACCGAGCAATGGTACATTCGCAGGCGCTTTCCACACTCCTTGTGTACGGTCAACGGCGCAATAAATGCCGGCAACAGCCGCGCTGGGTGGAATCTTGGTTAGGACCCATTCTTCCTCGTTCTTTAATTTAGCCCAATCTGCTTGCAACCATGGGTAATAGAGGGCCGCATATTTGTTCTCATCATAAGCACTAAGATTAGTGGTTGTCGATAAAACCTCTTGCGGACCATCCAGAATGGCAAACCTGGTCTCGCCAGACTGGCACAATGCAGTAACAGCGCTCTTAATATCGTGTCCCGCCGCGACGATCAATGTCACATCATCCATCGCTTGTACTTCGCTTACGAAGAGAGTTCCGTAATTAAGAGGAGGCGGTGGTGAGTCGCCGTTTTCTTCTGCTGCTAATGACTCTTTCTCTTTTCCCGCTATGGTTTCTTGAGACCTTTGCGCTATAGGTGAGACCCAGCAGTAACCACCACCGTTATCGAAATACGTTTTCATTGACACATGTAGTAGGTTTGTTGGGTCAAACTCAAAAGGTAGCGCCGAATCTGCCTGAGTTGCTTGAGCCACCTTAGTAAATGATAACCAATCGGCAATCCTTATGGATTTGACTTGGCCTTCAGTAGACTCGGCTTGGCCTTCAGCAGGCTTGACTAGGTCTTCAACATAACAAGGAAAGACTGGAACCGCAGACGCCCCACTCGCAATTGAGGAAGACTGACTCTTGATTTCTTTGATGTAAACACCAGGATAAGTAACATCTGACATTTTTTTCCCTCAAAAATAATAGATCGTGATCTCACGTGGCTGAGATGAATCTGGCGGCACCGGGCCGCAATCATGGACAAAAATGTCAGTGGTATTCAATTTCCAAGGAATCGGCGGACAAACTGACCTGCTCAAGAGCTACCTCGTTGCTGGCTGAGTCGAAATCCGGCGCCGAAATTTCGGTGGGAAACGCATTTCTCACATTCCATGTTACGAGGAGTTTAGTCCCAGCCTCATTGGTTAAACTGATGGCAATGTCTTTTTTATCGATGCTATTGCCCGCAGCGGAGTTGAGCCATTTCCACAGCTGACTTTGGGCCATCACAATGCCCCGCGTTAACGTAAAATCAAGGTCGGTCTGCTGACCCAGCATGCGGAACAGACCTCCCATGCCATCTTTATAAGAAATTTTGTCGCGCCCGACGGTCAGCCCCGAAACTTTGCTAAACGCCACCACCTCATCTCCAACCGTCACCCTGAAACGATAAGTAGGCAGAGGATAGCGCTTGTTAATTTCATCTTGAGTGTCTGACATATTGATGACTCCTTGTCATTGGCCAGGTATCTATGCCTATCGGCCATTGTTAGTAAAAATTTAACTATTCTGCAACCATTTAAACCGCAAGCACGCGGTTGAGCTGCCACCCATATTGAAAGGTTTCATTCTTCGGATGCCGCTCGGCCAACTCGATGTAGTACACGGAAAGTTGCGCATTAATCATACTGACTAAGACTTTATGACCGCTATCGCCACGCGCTCCAAGCAGTGTCTTTAATGCCTTCATCGTCTTCTCGCCGAACAAGCCATCGACAGAGACATCTGGATAATCCTGATCTTGCCGGTTTAAGACGTTTAGCGCGCGTTGCAAAAAACGCATGCCGGTTGTAAGTCCAGCATTAACCCCAATGTCAAATAATTTTTCTGCAACCGTAGGCGCAATGGCATTGATTTTATCTAGCTGCGGTTTTATCCAATAGCGTTGAAGGTAAATCTGGGCGGCCACCTCGCGTGGCATAGTTTTCATAGGCCCAATATAACCAAATTCATGCGCGACGGCTGACGTGATGCCCCACATGGTTTCACCACCCGAATCGTCTGGATGATTTGAATAGCCACCTTCCCGTACAATTAAACGATCAATGTATGCATCAATGCTCATCTGAGATCCTCTTTTGAGAGTGTGAAAGTAATCCATATTAGGGCGCATTCATGCAAGCAAGGAGCCCCTTCTTGCCAGACTATTACGTGTTTAACTTGAGTTGCGCCAGCTTATCCAGTTCTTTCTGTAAACTGTTTGTGGCCTTTTCGAGAATTTCTTTCAGGCCTTTACGCCGGATCAGCATTTGCCTCTTGATGCGATGCTCAGAATACTGTAATACAAACCAATATTTCAGAACCTGCTTTTCATTTGCGTCTCTCAGCGCTCGCCACGCAGCTTCTACCTGCCAACCATCCTGATGATCAATGCTGCTTATGGCTTGAGGTGGCGCGTCACTATCTGGCCCTGCCAGCCGTTGCAAGCCAGCATACATTTCAGCCCACCATGCGCAACTGTGAGTACGTCTGCCGGAATAAATTACGGTCCGCCGCCAATTGTGCATACGCTCCTCAAATGCGGAATCTATGACAGAATTGAAATCTAATTCCACGCCTCCCCCTATTTTTATATAAAAGCTCTAAGCTATTAAGATTTTTACAGCCGGGTGTGAAACGTACGCGCATAAAAAAACCCCAGTCGAGGAATCGACTGGGGTTTTTTTAACTTCCAAAAGAAATAGCCGCCATACTTGGCAGCTATTTCTGGGCGCGGAATGTTACCGGCATGAATCTTTTGATAGTATAAGTATACTAAACAATTCTGACCATTGGGAAAATTATTTTTAGAGTTTTTAATCTAAATTAACGTCGATTCGGGATAAGGAAGGCAGATTCAGCATTGTTCGGAAACAAAAAGGGACTTGCTTATACTCGTAGTGGTTAGGGCGCAGTATGCCCAGATGCCATGCAAGCATGGATTAAAACCGAGACAGAAAAAGTAAATCAACCCGAAAACCAACTTAAGGATGAACTTTACTTTACTATTAAACGATGGTCGTCCCACTGCAATCATAAAAAAATTAGAGCGCAGAGATGCGGACGTATATGATTTTGCGGCCCATGCAAGTCTTAACACCATACATAAACATTATGATCGTAGGCAGGTTAAAAAGGCGGCAGCCACGAATTAATTCTCCAGTTGCCGCCAAGAAAATGCCAGCCAAGCCGTCTATACGTTCTTCGTATATTTACCTAGCGTTATTTTTTATGGTATCAGCTTACAAGAACCTGCCAGGGCCTCTTTCTCTATACCGTCCATCCCCACCCATGGTACTTTCAGAAGCACAACATTCCGTCAGTGCTTCGTCCTCCAATTGAACCTCTTGTAATTTAGGAATACTAAGTTCTTTGTTTGTGCTTTTGGTCATGATTTTTTCCTCATTATTAAAGTTAAAAATAAGTCATACCACCCAGGCAGGCGAATGACGTCTGCCAATCCACGGATAAAGTATCAAGCAAAAATCACTTGAATCTTTTATTACGTGGTTTTTTAGTATAGAAGAAAAATCCTAAAAAGCCAGAAGTTTTTTGAGCTTTCCCCAAAAAAGGCTCCTCCGCCCATAAATAAAGGTCGTCGAAATAGGATTTGTCCCCTGCTAGACTTAACAGCAGCTAGGCTGCAATCATAAAAAATTAGAACGCCGAGACGCAGGCGCATATGATTTTGCTACCTATGCAAACCTTAATCTATGGTCCCCCGTTTTTTACAAGACTAATTTTTGATGCTGTGATGGCTTGCCTAAATCTATTCGGAGTCATCGTAGGGAGAGATCTCCCTGCTCCACGATGAGAGCCGCGCCCAGTGACCCTAAAAAACTGACAGTCTTGGTGACTTGTTTTGTGTACAAGTTTTTCACCGGGCCCCTGTGCCGTTTACGTCATCAAATTTCAGCGTTCGCAAAACCAGTTGGTGGGTGTTAGTAAATAGTTAAAAAAGCCATGCTTAAGCAGGCATGAGCCAACGCGCATATCGCTCACTTGCCCACAAGCAGCTAAACAGAAAACGCATCGCCTTGAAGGTTCGGAGCATTTGCGTGATTTCACCGGCTACTGCCACCCCTGAATAAAAAGTTCAGCCGCATAGATATAAAGAATATTCATGAAATATTCACTACGCCCTTTGCAGCTCTCCTGAATTGCAGTACGGGTTCGAATGGGGTCAATATAACCTTCCTTGGCAAGGTAACCTTCAAGACAGTGTGCCATCACGTGGTCTTTATGTTGGCGTATGCCAAGCAAATCGATACCTGAGGTTTCGCCTTTGTTACGTCGCCAAAGGTGCGGGTAGCCGGTCGCATCGGCGACGGATTTTCTAAGGATAATGCGATTATGTGCTCCCTCAAAGTGACGATAGCTGGGTACTGACAGGGCAAATTCCACCATTGGCTGGCAAAGAAATGGATAATGCGTGCCGCTTTTGAAGGGATACGTCGGTGCTCTTACATCATCTAGCGAGAAGTAGGCCAGGAACAACTGGTATAACTTGCCAGGAAGGCGAATCTTTGTCTTTTGAATAAATGGGTGTAAGTGGGAGCGGCCATCAAGTGGCTCTAGTTGAACTGCGTCAGACAGCAGATCAAACGTGCCGCCGAGGTTCTCAGAAGGATCCGAAGAAAATAAAGACTTGATTGCATGCCGCGCAATGTGCGTAAGCGATGTTCTGCGGATCAATACCATATCCATCGCCATACGAAGCAGATGCCGCCAGCGCAACGTCAGCGCTGCATCGGCCAGCGCCCCCCAAGGAGGCGGCGCGAGAAAGAGTGCATCTCCGCCATGGCCACTGATTAGCATACTGTTTTCACGTTCGTTGAACTGGCTAGCGACATGCTGATCAAAAGCAAGTGAGCAATAGCGGATATGCGGCTTCGCGGTGCGCCAGATTTGCTTAGTCGGGGCGAATGACAAAATTGGGTTATCGATCTCGCTCAGGTCAGCGCCCGTGTGTTGAGCGATACGGCGTGCATGCTCAAGCTCGTTGGATGAGCCTACCTTGGAATTGTAGTAATGAGCGCAAGCGAGCGGCTGCGTAGCAGATGCTATCTCACGCATGGCCAGCAAAACGGAGCTCGACTCCAAGCCACCTGAAAGCTCTAATACCGGCCGGTCGTTGGGCGACACGTTCAAGCTCAAATAGTTTTTTAAAATATCGTATGGATTTTGATGGATAGCATCATGGATAGAACTCATGAGTGGATCCCAAACTGGCGACATCTCTGGCTCGCGTCCATGGGTATAAAAAATAGCGCACCCTGGCGGAAGCTCTGAAATACGATCGAATGGCATGGCACCGCTTTGAACTGAGCCAGTGCGCAGCCAAGTGGTAAAGAACGATTGATTCCATGCCGGGCGTTCGCCCATATCCGTGAGCGCCTGATGCAAGCAGGTAATGGTGTCTGAAAACAGCAATCCGCAGCGCTTCGACCACGACCAATACACTGGCCACCGGTTGCTCGGATCGCAGCAGCAAATGAATTGCCTGGCGACTTTATCGAAGCAGATAAATAAATACTTGCCCCAGAATTTGGCCGTTAATAAGGACGGGCCTTTTAAGGCAATATCATGCAAGTCACGGTCGTTGATTTCAGTATTGTCTTGTTTTGAAAAAGCTTGTCCATAAAGACAATAAAAATGCGATTCGTCTTCCTTATACAAGGTACGCGCATGGCAACCGTCTGCCTCTTGCCAGAATGCACCGGCTATTTGTCCGGTTTTATCGTGAGTTAAAACCCAGTCCCGGTTTGACGTTAAAAGTTCCTGTGTTTTGGGATAAGCGATGCCGAACACGGTCATAAGACAGCTCCAAAATAGTAAGGCTTGGGAATTCAAGAATGACAGATAGCTCCTCTCTTCTGAGAGCGCTATCACCAATGATCACACCTTCAGCTTCTGACCACGCATGCGCATAGAATAGGACAGATTGCACACCGATAATCAACTTTGATGCGAGGTCCGCACACGCACACAATAGGGTTAACGCCGCAGACCACGCCAGACATTTCGTTGGCTTTGGATAGAATAAACAAGCGCTCACGAAAGGTAGGTACTCTTGTGCTGGGACAACGAGCGCCAAAAATATTGGGCATCAAATGATGAGGCATCTATTCTTTTTTGGGTAGCGGTTGTCAACAAAAGGCTAGGCAAGCCGTTTATTTACTTCATAGATACTTGCCTGACGTTACAGGGTCTAATTGATGAACCGAGTAACACCTTATTCTCTAAACCTTACATTCCCACCCATGGTCACTTCAGAAGCACAACATTTCGTCAGTGCTTCCTCCTCCAATTGGATATCTTGTGTCAAAATATTTAGTTCTTTGTCGTTGCTTTTGTACATGATTTTTCCTCATTTTTACAGTTAAAAATAAGCCGCCACAAGATGCAGGCGGATAACATTTGCTAATGCACGAATGGATATGACAAGCAAGAATTCTCCGAAAATTCCATCACGGACCTAATTAATATAAGAGGAAAAGCTCTACTAATCAAGAAATTTTTTGAATTATCGAGTAAGAACGAAACAGTAATGCCTCGTTCTTACTCGACGTGCGCCCAGCATGGGCGCACTCCTGAAGGTGCAAATCCTCCCACAAGTAGACCATGACGAGCAAAGTGAAGCGCAAGTGCATGAGGGCGACCGAATGTGCGGAGGAAGCGTGGAGCATAAACTGTGAGCCGATGGGCAAGGACCAGATACAAGAACCATCGGGGGTAGATAATCGAGCCTAAACCAATGGTCAGCTGGTCCCCTTTGACAAGGATAATGGCTTTATGGGTAAAGCCTTCGCTTTCCATAATACTGACAAAGCCAATAGCACTGAGAGAGAGTGCAGCAATAGCAATACGTGCTTTATGATTCACTACTGCTCCAGTATTCTATCCATTTTTGCCTCATGTTCCCGCTGGTCTCGCCTATCGTGTCGCACCTTGAAATACAGGTTGACTAAAAAACCTGCAATACTCAAAATCAAGTCAATCAGCGCACCAAATTCAGAAGAGAACAGCCAACTCACTAGGGTTGTTCCGCTTCCGACTACTGTTGTTTTGCTGCCTGCTGCGGCTAAAGTCGCATCGATACTTGTGCTAATTGCATCCTTTGCCATCGAATTGCTATCCCTCAAAAATGTTTCAGTCGTATATCTCGGTATGATCATGAATGGAATGCGGGTAGGTAACTACCCATAGGTACTAAGCATCCTAACGATTCAGTACGTGCATCAAGCTGTATCAGGTGCCTTAGGCCAATCAATCTGAGTCGGAAAGCCCACTTGCTGTTCGATACGATTGAGCTTCACTCGATACAATTTCCACGCCTTTAAATCACGCTCTTCGTCAGGCGTCGCCATATCGAGATCTACTGTATCTTGCAGTGGGGCAGAGGCTTGTAAGCAGTGGCCATGCGTGCGCGACGTCGGTTCAAGGCCATTTCTTTGAGTTCTTCAAGCGTAGGCTGTGGCCGATCAACGGCAATCGGGTAACCCTTCTCATCGGCTTGAATAACTTTGCCTTTTGATTGAGCCTTCAGTAAAGCCCGATGCTCTTCACGGGTAATGGCCACGGCATCTTTTGGAATGGCATCACCGTGTATCCCGATGCAGTAAAAGCCGGGATCGGATTTTGAATAAAATATAGGCCGATCGGGATTTAAGTTGACGGTAAAATCACTACCCAGTGTTAAATCAAGCTCCGCGCCTAGGGCGTCGGCATAGATTGCCCGAACGTTGTCTTTACTAAAGACTTTAAATACGAAGGGAAAACGTACATTAACGCCATCCCCCAAAAGGTCCTGCTTTTCGATTGGTGCTAGAAACAGTCATAGGTTGAGCTCATTGGAAATTCATCCAAGGCTACGCCTGTAAAACGTCATTATGTGCATCTTGCACGTGCACTTTATCGCCTTGCATCAAAGCCAAATCCAATCGACAGGGGATTGGCCGTTTTCTCTTCCACCAGTGCTTGAGTGCCGGTAATGGTTCTATTGATTTGTGCAGAGGGCAGACCGAATAAACTGCCTGCGGTGTTGATCATAGCTTTACGGAATGCATCGTCAAACTCACCTTGATTGACCTGCTTAGCCAGCGACGTCGCATCGGACAAAAGACGCACGCCTGTAGGTCCCTTGTAATCCATCTGATACATCGAAACCCCGACCGTAATTTGTGCCGCATCGCTGAGTTCACGTAGGAACACCATTTGCCCCATCATAAAACTGAGGTTCGCAGCGATGAGCTTTTTAGCCAAATCACTTAAATCATTCTCTTTATCCACGCCAGGGGTGAGCGACGCTCGCAAAGCGGAGTCCAATACCGCAGGCACCACAAAGAGCAACAAATAATTGGAGTTTGAGGGGATAAACTCCCCGTAAAGCCTTATTCTACTTAATTTTTATTTGGCTTACAGGGGCAGTTGATGACTACTATTTACGCTATTTGGTGGGCCCCCCGGGAGTCGAACCCGGCACCAACGGATTATGCTTACCCACTACGGTTTTCACCGCCTCTTTCGAGTTTGGGGTCTGGACTGTCTCTTGTCTTTACGACCTGCCCGTACAGTCTCTACACGTTCCCTGTCAAAAAACGCTCTAACAGGGCTTCGCTCGGGATTACCACGGCAATCGCCAGAGGCTTCCCCGACTTTGAGCAGTTCTACTAGGAAGCAATATGTGTCAATTACTCCAAAGCAACCCATCTAGCAGCCTGCCATGACGTCACGTTGACGCTTTAGGCCGACCGCTTGTTAAGTCCGCTGCTCTAACCAAGCATGAGCTAGAGGCCCTTTTTAATTGTCAATGCAACAAAGGCTGCAATTCTACTACGAAATCGCCTGAGTTTTGCTAGATAGCGCATCAAATTCTTCTGGCGTATAGGCAGCAATGGCCAGTGCGTGAATCGCGCCTTGCATGGCATCGTCCAGCGCATCATAAATCAAGCGATGACGCGCTACCCGAGTTTTGCCAGCAAAGCTCGCGGTCACCACTGTCACGCTAAAATGCCCGCCAGATTTGGCTCCTGCATGGCCCACATGCTGCGCACCATCATCATCTACAGTTAGATAGAGCGGCGCCAGCGCTTCACGCAGCCGCGTTTCAATTACTGTAAGCGGATTATCAGACCAAACAGACATAGATTACTCACTCTTTAAATATCGGGTTAACCAAATGCTTTGAATAATGATAAAAATAAACATCAAAGCGGTGCCACCGAACAACTTGAAGTTAACCCAAGTATCGGTTGAGAACTGATAGGCAATGGCCAAATTTAAGCAGCCTAAGACCACAAAAAAACCAGCCCAAGCCGAGTTCAAGGCGCTCCAGGCGCGCTGCGGTAGGACGATTTTTTTACCCAGCATCGCTTGCATTAAGTTTTTATCAAAGCCAAATCGCGAAATCAGCAGGGTCAACGCAAATACCCAGTACAGGACGGTGGGTTTCCATTTGATAAACATTTCATCACGCAACAAAAGGGTCGAGCCGCCGAGCACAACAATCACGCCTAGGCTGACCCATAACGCAGGCTCTACCTTACGATGGCGAAAAGCCACCCAGGCGATCTGCGCAAGGGTGGCTACGATGGTCACCGCCGTTGCTACAAAAATACCCCATACTTTGAAAGCCACAAAAAAAAGGGCAACAGGAAAAAGATCGAATAAGAATTTCATTGATGTGTCTATAAAGTCAATTAATTGCCGGTTTAAGTCTTTAGCTATTCAGGTTTAGGATCGAATTGTAACGCAACTGAGTTAATACAGTAGCGTTGACCCGTTTGTGTTGGACCATCCGTAAATACATGCCCGAGGTGGGCTGCGCATTTTTGGCAACGGACTTCAACCCGTGTCATTTGGTGAGAATGGTCCGTCTTCTCTTCAATTTTTTCGTCGGCCAGCGGCCGATCAAAGCTTGGCCAGCCACAGCCCGCATCAAATTTGGCCGCCGACGCAAAAAGTGGTGTACCACAGCACACACATTGATATACGCCAGCTTGCCAATGATCCCAGTAAGCGCCGCTGAAAGCCGGCTCGGTGGCCGCTTGCCGCGTCACTTTATAGGCTATATCAGAGAGCTGCTGGCGCCATTCTTGCGCGGATTTTTTGAGCGGATCTTTGGGGTCCATAGCGCTATTTTTCTCACTTTAAGTTGGCTAAGCTCACTTTACCCAAGCCAGCGCCGCGCGTTACGGAAAATCCTAAGCCATGGGCTCTCTTCCGCCCAATCGTCAGGATGCCAGCTCATTTGCACGGTCCTAAATACCCGCTCTGGATGGGGCATTAATGCTGTAAAACGGCCATCTGGCGTGGTGACTGAAGTGATACCTGCGGGTGAGCCATTTGGATTGAACGGGTAACGCTCGGTTGGCGCACCGTTGTGATCAATATAACGGAGTGCGGTTAAGTGATGATTAATCTCATCAATGTTACCTTGCTGCGAGAAATCAGCATAGCCTTCGCCATGCGCCACTGCAACCGGCAGGCGCGAACCCGCCATGCCCGCAAAAAATAAAGAGGGCGAGGGCTGAACCTCAACCAGCGATAGCCGCGCTTCAAATTGCTCCGATTTATTCCGGGTGAATTTAGGCCAGGCTTGGGCGCCAGGAATCATCTCCGCCAGGGCACTCATCATTTGACAGCCATTGCATACGCCCAGCGCAAAGGTGTCGCCGCGCGTAAAGAACTCAGCAAACATGGCCGCTAGCGCTGTATTGAATTGGATGGTTTTAGCCCAGCCTTCGCCCGCCCCCAAGACATCGCCATAAGAAAAACCACCACAGGCAACTAGCCCCGTGAACTCGCTCAGCGTCGCTCGGCCAGCCAGCAAATCGCTCATATGCACATCATGCGCTGCAAAGCCCGCGCGATCAAAAGCGTAAGCCATTTCGAGATGCGAATTCACGCCCTGCTCCCGCAAAATCGCCACTCGCGGCCGCACGCCGGTGGCAATAAACGGCGCCGCAATGTCGTCGCTAGGATTAAAACTCAGCTGCGCCGACAAACCGGGGTCCTCAGTCGCAAGCAATGCATCGTACTCGCTATCTGCGCACAGCGGATTGTCACGCAAACGCGCGATGCGCCAGCTCGGCTCGCTCCACGTGCGTTGCAGTTCGGCCCGTGAAGCACTAAATATTTTTTTGGTATCGCGCCAAATCTCAATGGTGTCTTCTGCATTGGGTTGACCAATCACATGACTACATGCAGCTAGCTCGTGTTCGCGCAAAAGAGCAAACACCGCATCGCGATCTTGCGCCCGCACTTGGATCACCGCGCCGAGTTCTTCCGTAAAGAGCGCCCGCAGGGTTTGCTCTTCGCGCCGGCCGGTGATTTGCTGCGCCCAATTTTTGGCGTCGCCATAATCGGATTCATGGCCAGCTTCCAACATCAGCATATCGATATTCAGCGATACGCCGAGATGGCCCGCAAAGGCCATTTCGCAGATAGTGGTAAAGAAGCCGCCATCCGAACGGTCATGGTAGGCGAGTAATTTGCGTTGCGCATTCAGCTGCTGGATGGCTGCAAAAAAACGCTGCAAATCTTGCGCATCATCTAGGTCCGGCGTGGTATCGCCGACTTGTTGCGTCACTTGCGCGAGGATGCTGCCACCCAGCCGGTGACGCGCCCGTCCCAGATCGATGGCGATCAAGATCGTGTCACCTTTTTCTTCGGTGCGCCGCAATTGAGGGGTCAGGTGATGGCGTATATCTGTCACCGGTGCAAACGCAGAAATAATCAGCGAAACCGGGGAAGTCACTTCTTTATCAATCCCATTGTCTTGCCATTGGGTGCGCATGGATAATGAGTCTTTGCCGACCGGAATGCTGATACCCAGCGCTGGACACAGCTCAAGGCCAATGGCGCGCACCGTATCATACAGCGCCGCATCTTCACCCGGGCTGCCACAGGCAGCCATCCAGTTGGCGGAGAGCTTAACATCGGTCAATGCGGCAATCGGCGCGGCAGCCAGATTAGTAATCGCTTCGCCTAGCGCAATCCGGCCAGAGGCTGGCGCATTGATCACCGCGAGCGGCGCACGCTCTGCCATGGTCATCGCTTCGCCCCGGTAGCCAGCGTAGTCTAGTGCGGTAATCGCGCAATCGGCGACCGGCACTTGCCATGGACCGACCATTTGATCACGCACCGATAAACCACCAACCGTGCGGTCGCCAATCGTAATTAAAAACGATTTACTCGCGACGCTCGGATGCTTAAGCACCGCCACAGCAACCTCCGCTAGCGCCAGTCCTGTTAATTCGAGCGGCGCCAATCGCGGTGGCGTATGACTCACTTGGCGCTGCATCTGCGGCGCTTTGCCAAACAAGACGTCGAGTGGCAAATCAACTGGCTGGGCTGCCGGCGCTGGCCGCTTGGCATCGACCAGTTGTAGGTGCTGCTCGTCGGTGGCAACGCCAACCACGGCAAACGGGCAACGTTCGCGTAGGCACATGGCCTCGAAGGCTTTGAGCGCCGCCGGTGAGATCGCGAGGACATAGCGCTCTTGCGCCTCATTACTCCATATTTCACGAGGCGATAGGCCACTTTCTTCTAGCGGCACCGCCTCGAGTTCAAAACGCGCGCCTTTTTTTGCTCCTTCCACTAACTCGGGCAAGGCATTGGATAAACCGCCTGCACCCACGTCATGAATACTCAGAATGGGATTATCTGCGCCCAACTGCCAGCAAGCATTAATCACTTCTTGCGCACGGCGTTGCATCTCGGGGTTACCCCGCTGGACTGAATCAAAATCAAGCTCAGCGGTATTCGCGCCGGTGGCCATTGAACTCGCGGCACCGCCCCCCATGCCGATGCGCATTCCGGGTCCGCCAATTTGCACCAACAAGGTTTTAGCTGGAAAATCAATTTTATGCGTCAGTTCATCCGCAATACTGCCGATTCCGCCGGCAATCATAATCGGCTTATGGTAGCCACGCATGCGTTGCGCAACCTTTTGCTCGTACACGCGGAAATAACCGCCCAAGTTGGGTCGGCCAAATTCATTATTGAAGGCCGCCGCGCCAAGCGGGCCGTCGATCATAATTTGTAATGGCGCAGCAATTTGTGATGGGCGACCATAAGGCATAGGCTTATCGGTAGCGTCGCCGGTGCTAGGTGGCGCCCCATCGCGGGTGTCTTCCCAAGCCGCGACAGCGCCGGGCAAATGGAGATTAGAGACGGAAAAACCCGCCAGCCCAGCTTTAGGTCGAGCCCCACGGCCAGTTGCCCCTTCATCTCGAATCTCACCGCCAGCACCGGTTGCCGCGCCCTGAAAGGGCGAAATTGCGGTTGGATGATTGTGCGTTTCAACCTTCATCAAGGTATGCACCAACCCTTCACTGTGTTGATAGCACTGCGACTCGCCTTGGGCAAACCAACGTTGTGCCTGAGCGCCTGCCATCACTGCCGCATTATCCGAATACGCGACAATCGTGCCTTGCGGGTGTAAGGCATGCGTATTTTTGATCATCTCAAATAGAGAATGATCCTGCGGCTCACCATCAATCGTCCAGCGAGCATTAAAAATTTTATGCCGGCAATGCTCACTGTTCGCTTGCGCGAACATCATTAATTCAACATCGGTTGGATTGCGACCCAGTTGCCCAAAAGCGGCCATCAGATACTCAATTTCATCCGCCGTTAGGGCCAGGCCCAGGGCTAGATTAGCCTCTTCAAGGGCTTGCCGGCCTTGGCCAAGGTCAATGCTTTGTAAGGGTTGTGCCGGTAATTCATCGAACAAGTGCTGCGCGTCAGCGCGGCTAGTCACCACGGTCTGGGTCATCCGATCATGCAAAACATCCGCAATCGCCGCGCGCGTTTTCTCTGATAAAGTCTGCTTGCCGCCAAACCATAAGCTACCGGCTTTAAGCAGCACTCGATATTCGACGCCACGCTCAATCCGGTGCACGGTGTGTAAGCCGCAATGACGTGCAATTTCAGTGGCTTTACTGGCCCACGGTGAAATTGTGCCAAAACGCGGGATGACTAAGAAATCCTCGCCTTTTTGGAAATCTTCGTCGCGCCCTAGTTCACCATAATGTAGCAGCGCCTCGATCCGTGCTGACTCATCAGAGGTGAGCGGCACCGTGCTATGCACCAAATGCAAATAGCGCGCGCGCACCGTCACAATATTAGGATCTACCGCCTGCAGCATGGTTAGCAACTGCGTGCAACGGAAATTGGAAAGCGCTAAAGCGCCAGGGAAATATGAGAAATGGGTCATGTAGCAGATGCGTAGAATGGCGTGTACTGCACGCCGCAAGGCAGACAATTGCTTATTATACCTGCAATCTGCTGCCAGCTTGGAGGCAAAAAAAAGCACGGATGAGCAGTTTGATTTTGCCAACCCATGAAGATCAGCAACCAGTATGAAATAATGAGGCTTTAACGCAGCCTGACTTTGCACATCACTATGCTATGTGATATAGAAGATTGAGCTAAAACTCTTCATTTTTTGACTGGCATTTATCCAATTACAATGTCCCTAACCTCACTTGCCGCTTGGACTGCACTTAAAGCGCATTACACGACTATTTGCCACCAGCAAATGCGCGATTGGTTTGCTGTGGCAAACGATCTGGCCCCCACGCGGGCGCAACGTTTTACGCTTGAGAGCAGTGGCATCACGCTGGATTTCTCAAAAAATCGTATCACCGATGAGACGCTCAAACTACTCGTGCAACTGGCTCATGAGGCAGGGGTTCCAGCCGCGCGGGACGCGATGTTTGCCGGTGATATCGTCAATCCGACTGAAGCACGCGCGGCTTTACACACCTCCCTACGCGCCACCGATCCGCGTGCACCTTATGCGGCAGAGATTCAACAAGAGTGGCAGCGCATGGTCGCTTTCGCCGAGCAAGTCCGTCGCCAGCAATGGCTTGGGCACACCGGCAAACCGATTCAATCTATTGTCAACATTGGCATTGGTGGTTCAGATCTGGGGCCTAAAATGGTCTGCCATGCACTGCAGCCGTTAGGCGAGCCTAACCTATCGATGCATTTTGTCTCAAACGTTGATGGGGCAGATTTACAACAGGTGCTGGCCCAAATCGATCCAGCGACAACGCTTGCCATCATTGTGTCCAAGACCTTTACCACGCTTGAGACCATGACCAACGCACACTCATTACGCAGTTGGTTGCTCAGCCACGGTGTGCCCAAAGCTAAGCTTGGACAGCATTTGGTCGGCGTGTCTGCCGACCCAGCTAGGGCCATTCAATTGGGTATTGCGCCCGAGTGTGTTTTTAAAATCTGGGACTGGGTAGGAGGCCGCTACTCACTCTGGTCAGCCGTGGGCTTGTCGGCTCTGCTGTACATTGGACCGACGCATTTTTCTGAACTGCTGGCAGGCGCGGCGCAGATGGATCAGCATTTTCGTGAAGCACCGCTAAGATGCAATTTGCCGACTATTTTGGCTTTGCTGGGTATTTGGTATCGAAATTTTTTTGGCGCGTCGAGCTATTTAATTGCGCCCTATGCCATTGCTTTACGTTACTTACCCGCTTATTTGCAACAGCTAGAGATGGAAAGTAATGGCAAGTCCGTGTGTTTGGATGGGGTCCCTGCTGATTATGAAACGGCTCCAGTACTATGGGGCGACACCGGGACCAACGGGCAACATGCATTTTTCCAGATGTTGCATCAGGGCTCTACGATGGTACCCGTTGATTTCATCGTCTCACTCACCGCTGAACATACCCTTGCCGGTCACCATACTCAACTACTCGCCAATTGCTTGGCGCAAAGCCAGGCGCTGATGCTTGGCCGCACGCAAACAGTACCACCCTGCGCTGGGTCAGATAGCGCAGCACTGATGCCTCACTTGACGTTTGCGGGTAATCGACCCAGCAATACGATGATGATTGACGCCCTCACGCCGCGTACGTTGGGCGCATTAATTGCTCTGTATGAGCATAAAACGCTAGTACAAGCCACGATTTGGAAGATTAACCCCTTTGATCAGTGGGGCGTGGAGCTTGGCAAGCAGTTGAGCGCTGTGATTGAACATGATTTAATCGCGCAAAAAGTGAACCCGGCACACGATTCATCAACGCGTGCATTAATCGCCCGCGCGCTACGCTTGGACCGCTTATAATCTCAACCTATGGATATTATTGTGATTGGTGCTGGCATTGCCGGCATGACAACGGCTTATTGTTTGCATGCTGCCGGCCACCGTGTTTGCGTCATTGAACAACACACTACAGTGGCGCAAAAAGCAAGTTTTGGCCATGGCGGCGTGATCTTACCGACACCGCTTGATACCTGGTTTGGCCCAGCGCTTTCGTTTAGCTCATGGCCCGCCTGGTTAGGTGGAGAAGCTACACGCAGGCAGGTGAGTAAAAGTGTATTAGGCTGCAGTTGGGTCCGCCGGTTTTTCAAGCAACCTAGCATTGAACAGCGTTTAGCGCACTACACTCGGCTCAAGCCGCTGATCGATCTAGCCGCTATCACGCTGGCAGAAATTGAAGCACGCCATGCGTTTGAATTTGAACAAAGCGCCGGTGTTTTGCATTTATTCCGCCAGGCCTCTGAGCTTAAAAGAGTGGCCCCGGCGCTGTCATTTTTAACCCAACACGAACATTCGTACCAGGTGCTCAAGGCGGAAGAATGCTACCGTGCAGAGCCCTCTATCCCGGCCCAGCAGCCACTCGCGGGGGGGATCTTATTACCCGATGATCGCAGTGCCAATTGCCCTCTTTTTGCCAAGCAGCTTAAGCCAGTCCTTGAGGAGGCTGGAGTACGCTTTTTGCTTGGCCGCACCGTGGTAAGCATTGACCCTACGCGGGCGCAGGTTGAACTCGAAGCACCGCAGCTCCGTTTTGAGGGTGACTCAAGCACCTTCCCTCTGCATGAGCTTGAAACCCTGACAGCGGATGCGATTGTGGTGGCGGCCGGAGCCGGCAGCTTGCCCTTGCTCGCCGACGCTGGCGTGCATTTGCCGCTACAACTGATGCAACTGCACGCCATCACCGCGCCGATTGCCCATGAAGAGCGCGCCCCTCATCTGACGATGGTTGATACGGTACGGCACATTACCATGGTACGGTTCAATAACCGCTTACGGATTGCCGGCGCGATGATCAAAAATCAGCGTCATCAAAAACCATCAAAGTCCGATCCAAAACTGCGCCAACAAGCACTCGCTAAGGTGGCGCATGCCGTGCATGATTGGCTGCCGGGAGTGATGAAATTGTCTGCTGGCAGCTATTGGGATGGCAAACGGCTGCTATCGCCCGACGGCTTCCCCCTGGTGGGGGCCACCGCTCATCCACGGCTTTGGGTGAATCTCGGCCATGGACCAGTGGGCTGGGCACTGGCTTGTGGCACGGCTAAAGCGCTCGCGGATAAACTGACCGGGCGCGCCTGTGAACTTGGCGCCGAGACGATGATGGCGCTCTCCCCTGCACGCTTTTAGAACTTATTTTACTTCGACACGCTTTTAGAACTTATCTTATTTCGAAAAAAGCCTTCCCACATAGGGGGTGCACACCCAGGGCGATTGCGCTATGTTGCGCGCCTGAGGCCAAGCAACTGCTCGCGGTAGGCGTCATTAGTAGCCGCGCGCATTCTTCGACGCCGGATACTCAATGCAGAAAGATCCTGTTGTAGCAGATTAAGGGCGGTGCGCCGAATGAGGGCTAAATTAGAGGCGGTGCGTTTGAGTCGGGTCTGGTTAGCGTCTTCCTTAAACTGCACATCCAATACCCAGTGTTGCTGGTTCTCAATAGCCCAGTGCGCGCGAATCACATGGGCCACCCGTTCCACATCAGTGAATGAGCACAAGAAGTAGTGCCGTTCACAGCTACGCTTACCTCGCAGTTCCCGCTCAGACTCCACCATAGCCACTGCCTTGAGTCCAGGCCAGCCTCCATAGGCCTTAAGCCAGTCAATCTCTGTACTCAGCACCACGCGCCGTGTCTCTATGCGTCCATGTGCTTTTTCGACCGTTGCCTCGCTACGCTGCACGGTGCCTTGAGCATCCTGATCATCTAGAAAAAAGCGGACCTCTTCGTACAGCGTTCGTTGGTTATCCTTGAGTGCCAGCACATAATCCGCCTTCTGCTTGAGAATCGCTTCTGCCACACTTTTTTGGCATCCTATCGCATCGATGGTCACTGTGGCACCGCGTGTATATCTAACTGCGCTAGGAGGGGCGCTATCGCAGGGATTTCATTACTTTTTTCCACCACTGGCTGTATGGCCAATACTAAGCGTGCCTCACTCGCAAATGCGCTCATCAAATGCAGCACACCACCAGATTGGCTACTCCCTCGTACTCGTTTGCCATCCAATGCAATATGTTTATCCGCAAGACTGGGTAAGCCTGCTTGTACCCACTGAACAAAGGCGCTTGCAAAAGCTCCTTTATCAATTCGACCTATTACATCGCTCAATGTATCGTGCGACGCAATCCCATGCGGCAACTCCAGAATTTGCCTCAGCCATTCCTCATGCTCGTAACCAAAATCCTTATATGCTTACCCAATCGTCATACCCCGCTAGCGTTCCGCATAACGTGATCATTAAGATATCTTCCAGCTTGTGTAGCTTATTACGCGTTACACGTCGCAGATCTGACAATTCAGCAAAGTACGGCAGCGGATTGGGTAGCATAGTGTCCTGACAAAATCCACACTATCTACTCCTTTTTTACGATAATGGCTACCCTTTTATAGCGCAATCGCCCTGTCTTAATATGCCATTTTCTTGCAATTTACGCCACCCTATCTCGACGAAAAACCTTTACCACAAAAGGGCTTACGAGTTATTCAGGGTCGACTAAAGAAGTAGAAAGGCTGAATACTGAATCTCTTGCCATAAAAACACTACGCTTAGGTATTAGCCAAAATAACGTATCAAGAGGATTTAAACTTGATCTAAAAAAAGTAGAAGAACTAAGTAAAAAGCTCAACTAGTTCTAGAGTGCATTTCGACAATGGGTAAAGCAAGCCATTGTGTTACCAGTCGCCATTTCGATGACAGCAACGCCAGTCGGGTGTTCATATTTAGATGGGGTTCGCTTGGATATGTTGGACGCGGCGCGGGGAAGCACTGTAAGATAAAAAATGTATGCTATTCTCGTGATATATGGCATAAATGTATCTAAAATCGGTCAAATCGCAAAATTTTTAAAACTGTCCATCATTAAGATTATGTTAAATCGACATCACCCAGGTAGAGAAAGTCCCCAGCAGACTTTCTCACCGGTCCTCTTTCCTTTCTCAGGCCAGGTTAGACAGTAAGTTCCGATCGTTCGCTGAGCGCGCTGGCTTGACTGACTGTCCAGTGAATTGAGTGGAGCGAGTCCCAGGCGAGGTATCCAATTCCCCTAGCGATAACGGCTCCCCTACCGACCCTCTCTGCTTCAAAAGTTGTGCATTCCTCACGCTTAAGCTTTGCACCCCTTCAATCACCGTATCTGTCACCGTCAGCACTTCAGGTCTTGGACTACTCCAGCACAGTCTCGCTATCGTGCCTTCTGGCTCTTTTTGGATCTCCCACTGCCGCACTGACCGGTCGGAACTGCCGCTCACCAAATACTGCCGTCCATTCAGCTCCGTCCAGGCAACACTAATCACTATCCCCCTAAACCCCTGAATCTCTCTGAGACACGCACCCGAAGCCACCTCCCACAGACGAACCGTCTTGTCATCACTGCCCGAGGCGATCTGCGCGCCGCTCGGCGAATACACTACGCTCCTAACATAGTCTGTATGTCCTTCTAACGTGTGCCCCGCCGCGCCGCTATAAGCGTCCCACAGACGTACCGTCTTGTCCAAACTGCCCGAGGCGATCTGCGCGCCGCTCGGCGAATACACTACGCTCCAAACAGAGTTGGTATGTCCTTCTAACGTGTGCCCCGCCGCGCCGCTGTGCGCGTCCCACAGACGAACCGTCTTGTCCAAACTGCCCGAGGCGATCTGCGCTCCGCTCGGCGAATACACTACGCTATTAACAAAGTAGGTATGTCCTTCTAACGTGTGCCCCGCCGCGCCGCTGTGCGCGTCCCACAGACGAACCGTCTTGTCCAAACTGCCCGAGGCGATCTGCGCTCCGCTCGGCGAATACGCTACGCTCCTAACATAGTGTGTATGTCCTTCTAACGTGTGCCCCGCCGCGCCGCTGTGCGCGTCCCACAGACGAACCGTCTTGTCATCACTGCCCGAGGCGATCTGCGCGCCGCTCGGCGAATACGCTACGCTCCTAACATAGTGTGTATGTCCTTCTAACGTGTGCCCCGCCGCGCCGCTGTGCGCGTCCCACAGACGTACCGTCTTGTCAGAACTGCCCGAGGCGATCTGCGCGCCGCTCGGCGAATACACTACGCTTATAACCCTGTCGGTATGTCCTTCTAACGTGTGCCCCGCCGCGCTGCTGTGCGCGTCCCACAGACGAACCGTATTGTCCTCACTGCCCGAGGCGATCTGCGCGCCGCTCGGCGAATACACTACGCTCCTAACATAGTCTGTATGTCCTTCTAACGTGTGCCCCGCCGCGCCGCTGTGCGCGTCCCACAGACGAACCGTATTGTCCTCACTGCCCGAGGCGATCTGCGCGCCGCTCGGCGAATACACTACGCTCCAAACAATGTCGGTATGTCCTTCTAACGTGTGCCCCGCCGCGCCGCTGTGCGCGTCCCACAGACGAACCGTCTTGTCCCTACTGCCCGAGGCGATCTGCGCGCCGCTCGGCGAATACACTACGCTATTAACCCAGCCTGTATGTCCTTCTAACGTGTGCCCCGCCGCGCCGCTGTGCGCGTCCCACAGACGAACCGTCTTGTCCAAACTGCCCGAGGCGATCTGCGCTCCGCTCGGCGAATACACTACGCTCATAACATGGGAGGTATGTCCTTCTAACGTGTGCCCCGCCGCGCCGCTGTGCGCGTCCCACAGACGAACCGTAGTGTCATCACTGCCCGAGGCGATCTGCGCGCCGCTCGGCGAATACACTACGCTCCTAACATAGGAGGTATGTCCTTCTAAGGTGTGCCCCGCCGCGCCGCTGTGCGCGTCCCACAGACGTACCGTCTTGTCAGAACTGCCCGAGGCGATCTGCGCGCCGCTCGGCGAATACACTACGCTCCAAACAATGTCGGTATGTCCTTCTAACGTGTGGATTTTGGCCCAGCTTGAGGTGTCATAGAGACTAATCTTGCCGTTTTTAAGACCTATCGCACAGGTTTTCCCATCCGGTGAATACGCGCAGGAAGTGACCTTGCTCTCTTCTTGCACATACGCCCATTCACCAAACTGCACCCCGGCCATCTGCGCGCCGCTTAAATTCGCCTGGCGCAGCCAACTCGTGCGAAGCGTCACCTTTCTTAAATCCGCTCCTTGCAACTGCGCTGAATCGAATAACCCAAAACTCAGATCCGCCCCAGGGATCTGAATGTGATTTAAATCAGTTCCATTAAATTGAACGCCCGCTCTGACCAAAATCGTCATGGCATTCGCCGCTGCTTCGCGCACCGTTTTGTCGGTTTTTGACTGCTCTATAATGGCTAACAGCTGTTTCTTAAAGACGCTATCCTGCTTAACGCGATCCGTCAACCAGCGCACCACGCCCAAATCACCGACCCAATGCTTGGGGGCTAACGATACTATTTTTAGCCTTTGGGGGAGTACAACCGGTTCGTTTTCAAAACTATAGACCGACGCATCACTCCCACGACGGCGGTGAGCGTCCGCTATCCTGCACGCATCGAATGACTCGAACAGCGAACGTGCTACACCATACTCCAGCAACGATTTATGGATAAACCGGTATTGATTGCCGCTTCGGATCAGCGGCCAGGCGTCTCGTAGCAGTTGCTGCTTGTCTTCGTTTCCGAAAAAGGTATCTTTCCAACTCCCTTCATCTTTACGCAACGAATACTCGATCACCGGATTACCTGCATTCTCGATATATAGATGTACCGCTAAATCTTGCACAAGGGCGAGTCCGTGCTCGGCAAAGTCATCATCGCACAACGCTCTAAAAATCTCTCTTTTCGTTCCCGTTAAATCTTGTGTATTTAAGCGTTGCTGGTTGCGCTCGAACCATTGTTTGACGAACTGCTCATAGAGATCCAGGCGTAACTGCACGGCATTTCGCGCTTTCCCCTCATTGGCTAGGTAAGGCAACGCTTCGAGCACCACCCGCAGCAAAAAGGGGTTGCTGACCAAAGCTTTTAAATGAGGTTGTTCAAGCGCCTCTTTATATTGGTGCGCTACCCAGCCCGTTGGGTTGTGCTGCACATATTTCTCTAGATACTGATCGCGCTCTGCTTCTGAAAACGGTGCGATCACGATTTCCTGAAAGGACGGGTCCCGATCCTGCAGAAGCGGATTCGGTTGAAAACGGCTTCGATAGTTCTCGCCCAGATATTCGGTGCGACAACTGATCACCAAGCGACCCTGCCACCCGTCCGACTGGTTTAGTCGATTATGCAGATACAGATTCTGGGTCTGACGAATCTCGTCATAGCCGTCCAAAATAAAGATGAACTTTTGTTTTTCTTTTTTTAAGCTCTGAATCTGAAATTCGGAGAGCCCTCTTTTCTTTAACGCTTTCGCAATCAGGTCATGTTCAGGCTTGTCAATACTCGGCAAAGAGATAAAGAGGGGAATCGCTTCTTGCTCTTTTTGAGTGTCCCATAAATGCTTTTCTAGCAGACGGTTGAAGGTCGTTTTGCCCGCCCCAGAGTCCCCCGTCAGCAAGATCACCTCTTTCTCTTTTAGCAACGCTTGAACTTTGGATAAGAGATCAAAGGTGTCGGTGGCGTGTAGGCTCGCTTTGCCATGGGGTTGAACATAGAGCTGGAGGGTTTCCTGAAACGCCGCATCTTGTTTGAAAACATTAAAGTACTGTTCATTCAGCGCGGCCCGGGGGTCTGTATTGAATCGCTGCTGCTGCTGTACGGTGAGCGCCAGTTGGCTGTGCAGCGCCGCCTGTATGTCATTGAAGATACCATCGACTCTCTTTGCAAACTCAAGCACACCCGGTGTTGACTCATTCTTTAACTGAGAAATAAAGTCACTGTATCCCTTCCAAAACTGGTCCAGAAAGGTTTTCGCCTCATTGCTGCCGACTAACAGCCGCTCGATCACCTTAAACAATACCCCGTGTCGACTTTGATTGAGATACACTTCCCCCGCTTTGGTTTGCGCATCCAATCGCGGCATATCTTCCATCCGAACCGTCGTCGCTGGAATAAAATGACTCAGGCAATCATCATAGCTATTGGCGGTTAACGAAACCGGGATAATGCCATGGGGCTTTTCCGGGTACTCTGTCCTAATTTGCAAAAAAGCGATTTCCGTCAACACATGATGGAACCCTGCTTTATATTCCGGCTTTTGTGAAAATTTTCTCACCACCTGACGAATGGCCAACGTGCCGGATTGTTCGCGGTCTTGGCGATAGACCGCTAGATCTTTGAGATAGGCTTCTCGAAGTTCTTGTAAAAACGGGCCATAGTCCGCCCATTTTAAGTAGCTTGCTAATACTTCAGAACAACACACCACGATCTTATCGACCGGTTTCACATCCTTTCGTAACTGAGCAGGCAATAAACAGAGTTGGTTGGTGAGGATATCTTCTAGCTTGCCATCCTCTTTCAGATCTTTCGCGGCGCTGGAATACGTTTGCCCCATCGGCGTTTGATCCGAATACAATTTGACCTGGACCTTAGATAAACTATTGATTAAATATTTAGAGGTAGCGGCTTCGGCTTGTCCGTGATCAAGATTGTCGTGCGCATACACCAGAAAAAGGCTGGGTTTATTGGCCACCCCTTTTAATGATCCCAGCGTCGATAGCGCTTTTTCAAAAAGATACTCTACCAGCTTGCCTCTTTCTTCGGCAGACGAACTAGCGGGCTGCGGTAGAGAGGCTGGGGCAGCACTAGCACCCTGAGCACAAGCCGGTGTACCGCTCGTAGACTGCGACGCGGCAGGGACAACGGAGGCAGATAGGCTTCCTCCATATCCCCACTTTTGTGCTTTTCTATAACTGTTTTGTGCTTTATCGCGTTGGCCCAAATGTTCTAACACTCGACCGCGCTCAAAATAGGTTTGAGCGATTCTGTCTCGTAGAGTCTGATCGGCTAGGGTCTGAGGGGTATGCGCGTTTTTCAACGCTCTTTTCATCTGCGATAACGAGGCTTCTGCATCGTCGCATAACACCAAAGCAATATTCAGATCCGCTGTCTTGCGGGCGGTCTCTAAATAAAAGTTAGCCAGGTCCAGTGTTTGCTCTGGTGAGAACGTGCTCCGTAATGATGAAAAGGTACCGCCCAACATAGATGTTCCTCTGTTATTAATGAGTAGACGCAGAGCATAATCGACATCGGATGATGACCGAATCCCTGGGTCAGCCGTGCTAGCACGCACAGGGATTATATCGATACTTTATAAATGTCAGTGAGTTTTGTGAGCCACTCGCTACTTTGAAGAGACCTCTGCTTGAGACATTACCATAACGTCAGTTCGGGTTAAGCGATTCCTGGTAGAAGCGCTGCAAAGGCAATTTAGGCTTATTGGGCATAAGGCAATAAGCGATGATTCCGCTGAGTAGATTAACAGCAAAGTTAATAGGAGAGCGATGGCGAGTATGCTCGACCTGGCATAGGTTTTTCAATTCATCGAAGACGGTTTCAACAAGCGACCGTAGGCGCAATAAAGCCTGATCAAAAGGGGAATGAACAATAGGCTTCATGTTGCGTCGAACCTTGGTAACAAGCTCAACGCCAAGATCCCTCAAGGATTGTGCCAGTTTCCCTGAGATATAGCCTTTGTCGGCATAAAGCTTGCCAAACAACGAGTGCACGAGATCAGGTACGGGCTTACGGTCATCGATATTACCCGGCGTTAACCTCAGCCCAAGCAGTTCACCTTGGTGATTAATCACTGCATGCAGCTTGAAGCCAAAGAACCACCCTGTGGAACTTTTACCTCGAGCGGCTAAGCCATCAAATACACGGTGACGGCTAATACGTAGATTGTCACAGACTGCAATAGGCGTGGAATCCACAATAGAGATCCCTGTGCATTGGCCTTTGAGGGTTTCAAACAGAGCAGCTAGTGCAAGGTTGCAGCGCGGTAATAGTTCAATGCAACGATTGTATGAGGGTAACCTCGGGAACTCTGAGCGCAGATGCTGGCATACATGATTCAGATAAAATGATTTGAATTGTCGATAGCGAATCTGATGAAAAAGCACGACTAGCGTCATCAATTCTGCTAAGGATAGGTTTGTAGCACGCAAGCGTTTGCGTTTTCCGCTAGATAACAACTTTTTGTTGAGCTCTGGCTCAAATTCTTTGCAAAAATCGTCCATCAGACAATAAAGTTCGGTAATATGATCCATGGGTGCTCTGGCCTTTCTTAGAGAGTTCGGTTTGCAAGACTTACATTCTCTTCGAAATACTTAGCACCCGCCTCATTTTCTCCCACATTTTTTGCTCTTATCTCCGCACTTCCTTAACCCGAACTCAGGTTACCATAACAACACGTCAATTTTTTCTCAAACGGAGTGCGTCTTCAGCCTCTTTTGAATTTCACGATATGAAAAAAACAGCACCGTGTTAAGTTTGATAACTCGTGCTAGCAAACTTATATTTGCTTGCCAAAATATGAGATTTTTGAAGTTGACGAACTATTGAATAGACTTACTTTCTCTTCAGGGGTGAAATTACTTGGGTGAGCCGGATTCCGTCTTAATTTTCCTGGCACCGTTGCTAGCCATAAAATAAAAGTGCAATCGACTTATGATATTTCGTGCAATCCTGTTCTGAAAATGACAAGCGGCCAATTTAAGTAGCTAGAAACTCGGTAGCCAATTTAAAATGCTAAAAATGTTTCTGGCTACCATCTGCCGAGGCGGCCATTTTGAGTATACCCATTTTGCCTATTTATACTCACCATGAAGATTGCCCGCATCTATCAAAGCCTTCGGGGTCAAGCGAATACTTATGGGAAGCTTCCCATGAACGTTTTATTGATCCCCGGACCCCAATTCCGCCGCTTTGGGCTTAGAACCCCCTGTTGCGTTTATTCCAAACCTGGCTGAGATTAACTGACCGAGCGGAAAATTCGGCGGTTCCGGCGTGCTTCCCTACATAGGGGAAGGCAGACATATCAAGCTAGTACTGTGGGTTAGAGGCTTCACGCCTCCTCGCCGTGACCGCCGCGCTATTCGCTAGCGGCCGCTTTTTCTACTGCATATATTTTGACTTTTGAGCGCGTGCGCAGTGAGGCAAGGTACGCGTTGAGTTCAAGCTGGCCGGTCAACTGTGCCAGTTGCTGCTGCAACGCGGTCAGTCTTTGAGGCTCAATCGCCGTCGGCGTAGTCAGCGACTCGACACGATAGATTGCATAAATACCACCGTCTAGTATGGCGCTTACATAGTGCGGCAATTGCTGAGCATCCGCCTTGAAGATGGCGTTCACGGCCTTAGGCGTTAAGCCTTGTATGCCGGCACGTGAGAGCTTAACCACCGGTGAAAACCCCTCGATTGACTTCGATTGCCGCAAACTGGCCAGTTTCTCGGCGCCAGCTTGGCGCGCTAATTCTGCGGCTTGCAGCAGCACAACTTTTTGCTGCACGCTCTGCTTAACCGCCTCAAACGGCAGCACGGATGCTGGTTTATGCTCGATCACATGAGCTGCGATTAAGGTATTGTCGCCAACATCAATCGCCGCCGTATTATGTTTGCCCTTGAGCACTTCGGGGTCAAAGACTGCGGCCAGAAATTTTGGATGAGCTAAGGCCGGAACCGCTGACAGCGCTGGCGTAGTTTGCTTGGTCAGAGTGGCCTTTTGCACCACTAAATTAAACTTCTCGGCAGCGGGCGTCAGGCTATCCGTCTGTTCATAGACGATATTTGAAAATTGTTCAACAGCCGCCGCAAAGCGCTGCGCAGCCTGCTGCTTTTTCAGATCGTTGAACAGAGTCTCTTTGACTGTCTCCAAAGGTTGAGTCAGTGCCGGCTTAATGTCCGTGACCTGGATAATGTGGTAGCCAAAATCCGATTGCACGAGACCGCTGATTTCATTTGACTTAAGCTTAAACGCCGCCTCTTCAAATGGTTTGACCATCATGCCTGGACCAAAATACCCAAGGTCCCCGCCTCTGGTTGCAGAGCCCGGATCTTGTGATTCTTTACGCGCAATCTCAGCAAATTGAGCCGGCTGCTGGCGTAACTGTGCCAGCAGTGCTTCAGCTTTTGCTTTAGCTTGTTCACGCGCCGTGATATGTGCTTTGGCAGCCGCGCTGGCTGCTGTTTTGGCATCCGCTTTGGCGTCGTCCGCTTTAACTTCTTCTTTAGGCACGGTGATCAGGATATGGCTGGCACGCACCTGTTTCGGCGTTTGATACGCTGCCAGGTTATCTTGATAGGCTTGTTTAAGCTCGTCTTCACTCGGTGTAATCGTCGTCGCAATGAGATCGGCGCTTAAGATGACGTAATTGACTGTAGCGGTTTCCGGGGTGGCAAATTCTTGTTGATGCTCAGCGTAGTACTGCGTTAACTGTTCCGCAGTCGGATTCACTTTCACACTATAGTCCAGTGGATGAAAAACCAATTCTCGCACTTCGCGCTGCTGCATCGACAAATTAGCCACATGTTGGGCCGAGCTCTTAGGCATTAAAGCACTCGCTTCAATGCTATCGCTGATTTGAGCGAGCGCCAAACCTTGACGCACGCGGGCATCAAATTGCTCAGGCGTCATCCCCTGGGTCGCCAACAGTTCACGGTATTTGTCGGTATCGATCGAGCCATCCGCTTTGCGTAGTGGTGCAAGCGCCGGGATGCTTAAAATCGTTTGACGCACCGCATCATCAGAGGCACTCAGGTGCTGACGCCGTGCTTCATGCGCCAGTAAACGTTGCTGAATCAGATTGTCTAGCAGAATTTGACGCAATACAGGCGTATCGACTGCCGCCATATCAACCGCACTACCAAACATCTCGCGCATCCGCTCGAGCTGCTCATTGAGCAGCGTATCGTATTCTTGCCGCGTGATCTTGGAGCCACCGACAGCGGCTACATTCGCGCTCGTGTCAAAAAACCCACGGAACCCCTGCACACCGACCAGGCCAAGGCCCGGCACAATAAGCAAAGCCAATAGAAGCAGCATGAGACGTTTGTGATTGCGAATGAAATCGAACATAGAAGTCAAAGAGTAGAGAAGCAAGGATCAAAAATGGGATAATTTTGCCCGGCAAGAACTTCAGGGCGAGTCATTCTAAATGCGCGTGCCGATGGAATTGGTGGGTGCTGAGAGGCTCGAACTCCCGACCTAAGCCTTGTAAGGGCTCCGCTCTACCAACTGAGCTAAGCACCCAATACCATCGGTAACTAAGACTATAGCAAGACGTGCTGCAACTCAGTTTCTGAGTCTGTCTTGCTAAAAACCAAGAGTTTACCGCATTCTGTTTACGCTGACCAGTACCACAAGGCAGGAAAATCACAAGAAATTTGCGTTATTTTCAAACTTAATGCTTAACCACCCCCTGCACTACTGCCGTAGGCAACGGCACTTCCTTTAGAGGTTCAGTTTTGGGTTCCTCTTCCGGCCGTGCCGTTGGCACACGTTCAAGCGCCAGTTCAAGCACTTGATCAAACCAGCGTACTGGCACAATTTCAATGTGGCTTTTTACATTGTCTGGAATTTCAGCCAAATCTTTGACATTGTCTTCTGGAATCAGCACCAGTTTAATGCCGCCACGGTGAGCTGCGAGTAGTTTTTCTTTGAGCCCGCCAATCGGTAAAACTTCACCGCGCAGCGTAATCTCACCTGTCATTGCCACGTTTGCACGCACCGCAATGCCCGTGAGCACTGAGACCAGTGCGGTTGCCATAGCAACCCCCGCCGATGGCCCATCCTTAGGTGTCGCGCCCTCAGGCACGTGAATATGAATATCCTTTTTTTCAAAAAATTCATCCGCTATGCCCAGGCGTTGTGCCCGCGAGCGCACCACTGAACGAGCGGCCTCAACCGACTCTTTCATCACATCGCCGAGTGAACCGGTACGCAACACCAGGCCTTTACCAGGCATCACCGCAGCCTCAATGGTCAGCAGATCACCACCGACCTCGGTCCAGGCTAAGCCGGTTACTTGGCCAATTTGGTTTTCTTTCGCCGCTAGGCCAAAATCATATTTGCGCACGCCCAAGAAAGTACTGAGGTTACTGCTATCGACCACGATCGTGCCTGCGGTTTTTTCCAGCTCTTTTTGTAGCAGCAAGATCTTGACTACCTTACGGCAAATTTTTGAGATCTCGCGCTCGAGCGAACGCACACCCGCCTCTCGCGTGTAATAACGGATAATGTCGCGCACGCCTTCTTCAGCCAGCTCAAACTCGCCGTTCTGTAGACCATTATTGCGGGTTTGCTTAGGTACCAGATAGCGTCGTGCAATGTTGATTTTCTCGTCTTCCGTATAACCGGATAGGCGAATGACTTCCATCCGGTCGAGCAACGGCGGCGGAATGTTCAGCGAGTTAGAGGTGGCCACAAACATCACATCCGACAGATCAAAATCAACTTCAACGTAATGATCGGCAAAGGTGTGATTCTGCTCAGGGTCTAGCACCTCGAGCAACGCCGATGAAGGATCGCCGCGAAAATCCGTCCCCATCTTGTCAACTTCATCTAGCAAGAATAAGGGGTTACGCACGCCTACCTTGGCTAAGCTTTGTAAAATTTTGCCCGGCATCGAGCCAATATACGTGCGCCGGTGACCGCGAATTTCTGCTTCATCACGCACACCACCCAAAGCCATACGGACAAATTTGCGATTGGTCGCGCGCGCAATCGATTGGCCGAGCGAAGTCTTACCGACTCCTGGCGGTCCCACCAAGCATAGAATCGGCGCTTTCACTTTATCGACGCGCTGTTGCACTGCAAGATACTCAAGAATCCGCTCTTTGACTTTCTCAAGTCCGTAGTGGTCTTCATCAAGCACTTTTTCAGCATGAGGCAAATTATTATCGACTTTACTTTTTTTACGCCACGGTAAGTTAATCAGCGTATCGATATAGTTACGCACAACCGTGGCTTCCGCCGACATCGGCGACATCAACTTCAGTTTTTTAAGTTCACCCAGCGCTTTCTTTTTAGCTTCTTTGGGCATGCGCGCAGCGGTAATGCGCTTATCAATTTCTTCAAGATCGGCGCCCTCTTCGCCCTCGCCTAATTCCTTTTGAATCGCTTTGACCTGTTCATTCAGATAGTATTCGCGCTGGCTTTTTTCCATCTGGCGCTTGACGCGCCCACGAATGCGCTTTTCTACCTGCAAGATGTCGATTTCTGCTTCCAACTGCGCCAGTAAATGCTCAAGCCGCTCAAACACTGAAAACATTTCAAGGGTGCGTTGTTTTTGCTCGAGCTTAAGCGGTAGATGGGCGGCAATCGTATCCACTAGGCGGCCGGCTTCCTCAATGTCAGCCAGCGACGTGAGGATTTCAGGCGGCACCTTTTTGTTCAGTTTCACATACTGCTCAAACTGCGAGATCAATGCGCGCCGCAAAGCCTCGGTCTGCGTGCTCTCGGCCTGATCCGGTTCAAGCGGTTGCAGCGTGCAAAAAAACTGCGCATCGTGCTCTTCAATGGACAGCACCTTCGCACGTTGCAGCCCTTCGACCAGCACTTTGACGGTGCCATCGGGCAGCTTAAGCATTTGCAGAATATGCGCGACACAACCAATCTCATACATATCATGCGCTGTCGGCTCATCTTTACCGGCGGTTTTTTGCGCCACCAGCATGATTTGCTTGCCGCGTTCCATCGCAGCATCTAGCGCTTTAATTGATTTGGGACGCCCAACAAATAACGGAATCACCATATGCGGAAACACGACCACATCTCGCAATGGTAGCAACGGTAACAGGATGGGCTCCGATGAAAGGAGTTGGATTCCTGGCATTTTATTTTCCTATAGATGAAATCAATTGAGCCATTTTTACAAATAGAGCTTGATGACTGTCTTAGCCGGCGCTTTGGTTGGCAACCAAGGATTGCGGCTCCTCATAAATCAACAGCGGCTTACCCTCGCCTGCAATCATATTTTCATCAATAATGACTTTGCTCACACCTTTGGTCATCGGTAATTCATACATTGTATCGAGTAACACCTGTTCTAAAATTGAACGCAGTCCTCGCGCGCCCGTTTTGCGGCGAATCGCTTTACGCGCAATCGCTTGTAACGCAGCCGGCCGGATCTCGAGGACAACATTCTCCATCGCAAAAAGTTTATGATATTGCTTAATCACCGCGTTTTTCGGCTCGACGAGAATTTTGACGAGCGCTGCTTCATCAAGTTTGCTCAGGGTCGCCACCACCGGTAAACGGCCAATCAACTCTGGAATCAAGCCAAATTTAATCAAATCTTCCGGTTCAACTTCAAGCAGTACTTCGCCAGCATCACGTTCTTGGCTGCTTTTAAGGGTAGCACCAAAGCCAATCCCAGTTTTTTCGGTACGGTCGATAATCACTTTTTCAAGCCCATCGAACGCACCACCGCAGATAAATAAAATATTGGTCGTATCAACCTGAATAAAATCCTGATTGGGATGCTTACGTCCGCCTTGTGGCGGCACCGACGCCATGGTTCCTTCAATCAGTTTTAGCAAAGCCTGCTGCACACCCTCGCCAGAGACATCGCGGGTGATCGATGGATTGGCCGATTTACGGCTAATTTTGTCAATCTCATCAATATAGACAATACCTTTTTGGGCTTTTTCGACTTCGTAATTACAGTTTTGCAATAATTTCTGGATGATATTTTCCACATCCTCGCCAACGTAACCCGCCTCTGTCAGCGTCGTTGCATCAGCCATTACAAACGGCACATCCAATAAGCGCGCCAGCGTTTGGGCCAACAAAGTTTTGCCTGAGCCAGTCGGACCGACCAATAAAATATTGCTCTTGGCAAGCTCAACTTCGTCTTTTTTATCAATATGTTTCAGTCTTTTATAGTGATTGTAGACGGCCACCGCGAGAATTTTTTTCGCGCGCACTTGTCCAATCACATATTGATCCAGTTTTTCACTGATTTCTTTCGGGCTTGGCAAGTCCGATTTAGACGAGCCAGCTTGGCTAATCGCCTCAGCCAACTCATCACGAATGATATCGTTGCATAAATCAATGCATTCATCACAAATAAAGACTGATGGGCCAGCAATCAGTTTTTTAACTTCAGGCTGGCTTTTGCCGCAAAATGAGCAGCAAAGAACTTTATCGTTGCTAGAAATTTTTTTGTCCGCCATCGACGAATCCCTCCGGACAGTAAGAAAAAATGCTTAGGCTATGTTTGCCAGAACATTCTAATTATCCACGTTATCTACCTATTTAATACATGAATAGGTAGATAGGGGCTAAATACGTTTATACAAGACCTGATCGACTAAACCATATGTTCTAGCATCGTCGGCTGACATGAAATTGTCACGATCCGTATCACGCGAAATACGTTCGACCGGCTGCCCAGTATGAGTGCTCAGCAATTGGTTCAGCCGCTCTTTCAGATAGAGAATTTCACGCGCCTGAATTTCAATATCGGAGGCTTGACCGCGGGCGCCGCCTAGTGGTTGATGAATCATAATCCGGGCATTGGGTAACGCAAAACGCTTATCCTTAGCTCCTGCCGCCAACAAAAAGGCGCCCATGCTAGCCGCCAACCCCATGCATAAGGTTGAAACTTCCGGCTTGATAAATTGCAATGTATCGTAGATCGCCATACCCGCTGAGACCGAGCCGCCAGGACTATTAATATACAGGCTAATATCTTTGTCTGGATTCTCGCTTTCAAGAAAGAGTAACTGCGCCACGACAAGATTGGCGGTCTGATCATTAACCTCGCCAATCAGAAAAACCACGCGCTCTTTCAGTAAACGCGAGAAAATATCATAAGCACGCTCACCACGGCCACTGGTTTCAACGACCATCGGCACCAGGCCCAGTGCTTGCGTATTAAGCCCATCAGAAGGGGAGGTGAACCGCTGCGCAGCTAAATCAACGTAAGACATCATACGCTTATCCTTATTAAATTTTTAAAAGCCACAGCGGATCAGCTAATGTATAGCCCGATCCGCATGCCGCGGTTTTCAACACCATGAACTTATCTGAATTTATGTTACTGCGCCGTTGCTGCTTGCGCTAATTCTTCAAAGCTCACCTCCTTATCGGTTATCTTGGCCTGACCGAGCACAAAGTCAACGATATTGCCTTCAGCCAGATCATTTTCTATGTCAGCCAAATGCTTACGATCTGCATAATACCAGCGCACGGCTGCTTGCGGGTCAGCATAACTTTGCGCACGTTCTTCAACCTCAGCGCGAACCTGCTCAGGTTTTACCTGCAAATTGTGTGCGCGCACCAATTCATTGATCAATAAGCTCAATTTTACGCGGCGTTCAGCTTGTTCTTTAAAGAGTTCAGCAGGCAGCAAAGGCCGTTGTGCCTTTTTCAGGCCCCGTCGTTCGAGATCTGCGTGCATCCTCTCAAGCAGAGATTGTTGCGCTTCTGCGACCAGTACGCTTGGCACGTCAAGCTCTGTGGAGGCAATCAGTGCCTCCATCACTTGCTCAACTAGGAGTGATTGCGTGCGCTTTTTGGCTTCGCGCTCGAGACTCGCCTGAATCGCTGCGCGTAGCTTTGCCACGTCGCCGTCTTCGATGCCCATTGATTTCGCAAACTCTGCATCGATTTCAGGGGCATGCGGCCATTCGACTTTTTTGAGGGTCAGTGCAATCTGAGCTGTTTTGCCCGCCATTTCACTGTCTTGATAGTCGCTCGGGAAGCTCACCTCAAATTCTCGGCTATGACCTACTTCAAGGCCAAGCACTGCATTTTCAAACTGCTCTAGAATCATCCGTTGATGATTTTTGGGACTCTCTTGATCTAGTTTTTTTTCACTCAAAACCAGTTCAGCATTTTCTGCAACACTGCCATTAAATGGCTTGCCATCTATCGTGCCAGTCCAATCCACTTGCACTCGATCCCCAGCTTGCGCCGCCAACCCACCATTGCCATCGCCATGGGCGCCAGCCTCACCACGCACATGATAATGGACGCGCTGCTTGCGCAGCATGTCAAGGGTGGCATCAACTTGCTCGGCGCCAATCAGGGTCGTCGAACGAGTAATTTCTGCAGCGGACAAATCACCAATGGTCACCTCGGGAAATACCTCGAAGGTAGCGTCCACTACATAGGTATCCGCATCCGCCAAATCACTCTTGATGTCTAAGCTTGGCAAGCCAGCGATTCTGAAATTTTGGGCTTGGCTAATGGTCAATAATTCTTGGCCTGCTTTGTCGTATAGCACTTCAGTCCGAAGCCGTTCCTGATGCTGTTGCGCAACCATTTTGAGCGGTGCTTTACCAGGCCTAAAACCAGGATGTTTGAAATTTTTTGCGATCTTACGGATACGCACATCGACCTCTTGATGGATACCGTCCTTCTGTATAGGAAGGCGAACACTTCGTTCAAGTTTACCAAGGTTTTCTATATTAATGTTTTGGGTCATAAAATCAAATTGTCCTAATAAAAACACTCAGCCAAGTGCGTGAGTATGAGTATGCTCAAGGTTCTGCTAATAATGCCTCTTCCAGTACTCTCCTGACGCGGCCATACACATCTGAGTCTGCGCCCCAAGAGGTTGGAAGTTTTATACTAAAAATAATGGGATAAGTAGCCTAATATGCAAAGTGTGACTGAATGCCGTCATTCTATCAAATATTCCCCTCGACCTAAAATACTTCATACATCTCAAAGAGACCTGCACCCTGGAATCTCACCGAGGCAATGGTTTTATCAAGCACCTTCGCATTTGCGATCCATTTATCCCGCTCGCGTTGCTCAAATTTTCGCTCATCGCCGCATGATCCGCTTGTGGCAACGGCAGTAGCAATCAGCATACCGCCAACGCCACAGCAGTGGCACGCACTGACTTGGATTCAGCCTTCGCCGTATTAGGTCAAGCGGGCGAACGCATTGCCCGAGCAATCGCTAAGGGAGATGCACGCCCCGCAATTGTTAAGGGAGACGCATGCCCCAAGATTAAGATGAGATGCCTGCCCCAAGATGAAAATTAATGGAGTGGAGCACGATATGGCCATGCGACATAAGAAGCATTTCCCCTCTGAGCAAACCCTCTCACAACTTAAACAATTTAGGCTAAGATAACGCCTGTTTATAGATTAGCTACAATTTTCCCGGTTGGAAGAGGTACATGCACAATGAATTCACTCATCAAGATTATTAAAGACGCGTCCTTTGAAGAAGAAGTACTCAAGGCCGATCGGCCCGTATTATTGGATTTTTGGGCCGATTGGTGCGGCCCCTGCAAACAAATTGCACCTATCCTAGATGAACTTGCGCAAACTTACAGCGATCGCTTGTATATTGCCAAAATCAATGTTGATGAAAACCAGGCAACCCCGGCTAAATTCGGCGTGCGTGGCATCCCAACCTTGATTCTCTTTAAAAATGGCGCGGTTGCTGCGCAAAAGGTCGGCGCTTTATCGAAACACCAACTCACCTCGTTTCTCGATAGCCACCTTTAACCCTAGCACCCAGTCGAAACTGTGCCGGCTACAAAAGTTTCTGAAAAAACTCGATTAGCCGTGCACGCTGTGCTAGAATACAAAAAAATTTATATCACTTAATTTCCTGAGCGTTCGCTCTCCCATTCCTTTAGTCCTTAGCGACAACCTTTTTCCCTAGCGGGATTCCGTATGCACTTATCTGAGCTCAAATCTTTACACGTATCCGCCCTCATTGAAATGGCCAATGGCCTAGAAATCGAAAACGCAAACCGCCTGCGCAAACAGGAGCTAATGTTTGCGATCTTAAAAAAACGCGCCAAGACAGGCGAAACCATCTTTGGTGATGGCACGCTAGAGGTCTTGCCTGACGGTTTCGGTTTTTTACGCTCGCCAGAAACGTCCTATCTAGCGAGCCCGGATGATATTTATATCAGCCCATCGCAAATTCGGCGCTTTAATCTACACACGGGCGATACGATTGAAGGCGAAGTCCGCACCCCCAAAGACGGTGAGCGCTACTTCGCCCTGGTGAAAGTAGATAAGGTCAATTGCGAGCCCCCTGAGGCCTCAAAGCATAAAATTATGTTTGAGAACCTGACCCCGCTACACCCGAATAAACCGCTCATACTCGAGCGCGAAATGCGTGGCGAAGAAAACATTACGGGCCGGATCATTGATATGATCGCGCCGATTGGTAAAGGCCAACGCGGTTTACTCGTGGCCTCGCCCAAATCAGGCAAAACGGTAATTCAACAACATATCGCACATGCGATTAAAGCCAATCATCCCGATATCAAGCTATTCGTCTTACTGATTGACGAACGCCCCGAGGAAGTCACCGAAATGCAGCGCTCAGTCGCCGGCGAAGTGATTGCCTCAACCTTCGACGAGCCCGCTTCACGCCATGTGCAAGTTGCTGAAATGGTGCTTGAAAAAGCAAAACGTTTAGTCGAAATGAAGCAAGACGTGGTGATTTTGCTTGATTCAATTACCCGCCTAGCGCGCGCCTATAACACCGTGGTGCCAACCTCAGGCAAGGTTTTAACCGGTGGCGTCGATGCGAATGCACTACAGCGTCCAAAACGCATCTTTGGGGCTGCCCGTAATGTCGAAGAAGGTGGCTCACTCACCATCATCGGTACGGCCTTGATCGAAACCGGCAGCCGCATGGATGATGTGATTTACGAAGAATTTAAGGGTACCGGCAATATGGAAGTACACCTTGAGCGGCGCATGGCTGAAAAACGCATCTACCCCGCGATCAATCTCAATAAATCAGGCACCCGCCGCGAAGAATTACTGATTAAACCGGAAATCCTGCAAAAGATCTGGGTCCTGCGCAAATTCATTCATGACATGGATGAAGTCGAAGCGTTAGAATTTTTAATGGATAAGTTCAAACAAACTAAGAATAACGCTGAATTTTTCGATATGATGCGCCGCGGCGGATAGTTTTAATCAGCCTATATCCGGCACAGCACACATGGTTTCTTAAAAGCAAGTTTTTAATCTAATCTATTAGCCAGCAATTTTCTGGCATAATAATGCGTTTTCTGCTTTGAAAATAGCTTTAGCGCAGCAAAGAAGTCCGCGTCGACTCAATGAGACGCGGACAAAAGTGACTGCATCCACGCAAGGAATGAAATATGAAAGAAAATATACATCCACAATACCGCGAAGTCGTTTTTATGGATATGTCGTCTAGCGACAAAATTGTGACGCGCTCGACAGTCAATACACGCGAAACAATCCAACACGAAGGCAAAGAATATCCACTTGCAAAAATGGAAATTTCATCAGCCTCCCACCCTTTCTATACCGGCCAAAACAAAATTGTTGATACCGAAGGAACGGTTGAGAAGTTCAAGCGCAAATACGCGAATTACACTAAAGCGACGCAAAGCCCAGAGACTCAAAACTCAGAGCCAGCGTAAGGTTCAAGTCAGCATTGGCGTCGGTGTAGCAAACGAGCGTAAGATGCCATCGCTTCGCACCGAGGCAACCCGGGCAGCCTATTAGCTGCCCTTTTTTATGTATTGTGTGCTTGAGTCACGCCAAGCTCATCAGCAAGTTACACTAACCGCCACGCATGAAGTCCGCTGTTGTTCGTCTGACCACTTCCGCTACTCGCACATTGCCACGCTGGTTATTGCGCGCCATTTGCATGGTGTATGCGGTGACAGGCCTGTTTGGGCGCGACCCATGGAAAAACGAAGATGCGGCCGGTTTCGGTATCATGTGGACACTGGCCAATGGCAGTTGGCAAGATTGGCTGCTGCCCAATCTTGCGGGTAAAGCCATCACCAGCAGCGGTCCCCTGTCTTATTGGCTCGGCGCGCTCAGCCTGCGCCTCTTTGGACCTTGGCTTAATCCAATTGGCGCGACGCATATTGTCACTGCCGGTTTATTGTGCATGAGCTGCGCCTTTGTTTGGTATAGCAGCTACTTATTAGGTCGCCGCGCTGAAGTGCAGCCTTTCAAATATGCGTTCGGCGGCGAACCCTCTTCACGTGATTATGGCCGCACGCTTGCCGATGGTGCACTATTGATCCTGCTGGGCTGCTTTGGCATGGCCGAACGCAGCCATGAAACCACGCCTGAAATCACCCAGCTCGCCTGTATTACGATCATGCTCTACGGCCTGATCCGCAGCATTGATAAACCTAAGCAAGGCGCACTCTGGTGGGGACTTGCCCTGGGCTTGCTCCTGCTTGCCGCTAACCCTGCTTTACTGGTTGCGCTCTTGGTCAGTACTGCCGTCTTAATGCTGGTGACACGTGAACTACGGAGCACCGCCTTGCTCACGATTGGCTTGCCGGTGCTGGCGCTCACCGCGATGGCTTGGCCGCTGACCGCGTACCTTGCGTTAGCCGACGACGCTAGAGTTTATTTACATGCCTGGATCTTTGGCAATATCCACACCTTCTCTGGTTCGCCAGCCAGCGCGCTTTTTTACGCGCTAAAAAACTTACCCCTCTATACCTGGCCGGCATGGCCGCTTGCGGCGTGGTCCTGGTATAGCTGGGCAGGTCTGCGACGTGCGCCCCATGTGACGATTGCGCTGTCCGTCATCAGCGCGCTACTGATCTTGATTGCCCTGCAAACGCATGAGACTAACCGGCTTTTTTTACTATTACTGCCGGCACTTTCCATCCTAGCTGCATTTGCTTTACCCACACTTAAGCGCGGCACAATCAACGCGATCGATTGGTTCGCGCTACTCAGTTTTACCATTTTGGGCTCATTCGTCTGGATTGTCTGGATTGCGCAGCAAACGGGTTTCCCGGCTCAAATCGCCCACAATCTAGCCCGGCTCGCGCCGGGGTTCCAGGCTGAATTCAGGCTACCCGCATTTATTATTGCTTTACTTGTCACCGGCTGCTGGATTGCCCTGGTTCATTGGCGACTGGCGCGTCACCCTAAAGTGCTATGGCGCAGTGTGATTCTATCCAGCGCAGGCACAACCCTGATGTGGGTATTATTGATGACTTTATGGTTACCGCTGGTCAATTACAGCCGAACCTATCGTGACGTTGCCGCGCAAATTGCCCATCATTTACCCTCCGATTATCAATGTATTAGCCCGGTACGGCTAGGCGACGCACAAATCGCTTCTTTTGCTTATTTTGGCGCAATGCGTTTTGCCTTTGATAACGAAGATTGTGATGTATTGCTGCGTCAAGACACATGGGATTACGGCGCCCCCGCCTCACTTTCGCCTTTTGTTTGGAAGCTCGTCTGGGAAGGCCGCCGGCCGGCTGACCGGGATGAACGTTTTCGGCTTTATGTGCGTAGCGAACGGGTACGCAAGCGATAACCTGGCAACTCATGCGGTTTAGCGCAACGCTAATTTCACCGTCCGCTATTGACGATAAAGCGTTGCTGGGCGGAGCACCAACAAGCATAACAATAAAGGAATCAGCGCCAGCACCGCCGCCGCCAAAAAACTAGCCGATGGCCCTAGGTGGTCCCACAGCCATCCAGCTGCCACACTGCCGATTACCATGCAGACACCACTGGTTAGATTAGAAATACCAAATGCAGTGCCACGTAGCGCCTTTGGCGCTGCCTCAGCCAACATCACAGCCAACAGGCCATGGATAAAGCCCATGTGCAGCCCCCATAAGATCACACCAAGCAATAAAAGCGCGAGCGAATGACCTAAACCAAACAGCAGATTCGCCATAATCATCAGCACCAGGCCAAACACAAACAAAAAACGGCGATCCATATGGTCTGAAAGCTTACCGATTGGATAAGCGGACAGCGAGTAAGCTAAATAAATAACCACCACGACACCCGGAATCCACCTCGGTTCAAGGCCAACGTGTTGAGCATGTAATAAGATAAATGCAGCCCTCAATTGCACCATTGAGAACAGCGCCACAATCACCACAATTACCCAATAATGCCCTGAAAATTCACGCAAAGCCCGCCAATGCAAAGGGAATGTTTTTAAAGAAGACTTGCTAGGCGCCCGCCCAGTTTCATGAATCCCAAAAATCAGCAAAACAACTGCAATCCATGCTGGAATAACCGGAAACCAAAGAATCAGCCGAATATTGTCGGCCGACCAAAACATCAGCGCCATCGCCAGTAATGCCCCAATCACCGCACCAAAAGTACTGGCTGATTGACGCAAACCAAAACAAGCGCCACGAGACGCGGGCGAGCACATATCAGCAATCAGCGCATCTCTCGGCGCACTGCGCACACCTCTGCCAAAGCTCTCAAACAAACGCGCGCTCACCAACATGGCGGGCCCAGTAGCCAACGGGAAAAATGGCTTACTCAAAGCGGCCAAGCTATAGCCCACTAAAATAAACCATTTACGCCGCTTTAGATAATCACTGATTGCGCCAGACAGGACTTTAATCATAAAGCTCATGGCATCGGCAATGCCTTCAACCAAGCCCAGCGTCGTCACACTCATGCCCATTGTGCCAACCAGCAAGGCCGGCAATAAAACATGGCCTAACTCGAAAGAGACCGACATGAAAAAGCTCACCGCCCCTAACACCCAAACGATACGTGGAAGACCATCTTTTATCATCGCCATTTCCTAGATCACCATACTCTTATTGACTTACCTTATAGTAATAATAGGGTATAGATCATTTTTTATGATTGGGGTAGTGAATAAGAGAGGCATCACCATGGTCCCCCCGACAGGAATCGAACCTGTATCTAGCGCTTAGGAGGCACTCGTTCTATCCATTGAACTACAGGGAGGAATTTAAAAAGCAGCAAACTGGAGCGGGCGATGGGGATCGAACCCACGTCTTCAGCTTGGGAAGCTGAGGTAATAGCCATTATACGACGCCCGCTTTGCCTTATGCAGTATGGATTCTAGCAGATTTTTAAGCTCTGCGCTTGCTCCGCAATTCGGGCCTTGCTCCGCAATTACCCCTCACCTACCGTGTTGGCTCCACTTTTTTCCCGCGGCGTAAATAGTGTCTTTTGGTGGTGCGCACGTCAATATGACCCAATAAATCAGCTGCCGCCTGATTGAGGTGGGTCGTCAATCCTACATTCCGCTACCCTCTGTCTCAATCTGATATATTTTGCAGGCGGTCTGCCCAAACAAGCGCACGATCTTGATTCTAAGGTCATTGATATTGGAGACGGCTTCGTGGATCAAGGTTCGTTCATGGTCAAACAGATGCACCAAAGCAACGCCCTCCATAAGTTGAAAAATCCAACGTAAGGTAGGCGTGCGAGTGGGTTTGCCTAGTTGATTGGGTAGGGTGTCGGCGCAGGCCTGAAGTTGGGCGCGCACCTGAAATTGTGCGAGGTTGTAGACCATCAGGCATAAAGTCATGACCATCATTAGCGCAGCAATACGTTTGGGCGATTTCAAAAAGAGCGTATCAGCCATGAAGTGGGGATTTTTCAAAAAGCGAAAACCGTTCTCCACCGTCTGCTGAGCTTTGTAGTCGGCGAACAAGCGCTCATTGGGGTAGGCTTGTTTGTCATGATCGTTGGTGGCCAGGATACGCCCCTCACAATGTTGCAAACATTCGTAACCATCCCCTTGTGGCACGTCCAGCAAGTCAGGAGGTGATATGCGAAAGACCACATTCACATCCTGTTGGTTAATCTCAATCCGCTTGACTAAGGCCCTGATGAGCTCACGTTTGGCGGACCAATCGGCGTGCTCAAGCTTGGATTGTACCCTCAAAGCAAACTGCTCTAAACAAGTCATAATCAACGTCAATTCATTCTTTACCCGTTTTATATCAAATATTTTTTGTTTTTGCTCCTCATAATTACTTAAGTGTTGTTTCATGGTTTTAATTCTAGGTTCAAATTCTTCTTTATTGATATATCCTTGAGTATATCCATCAATGAGTCGTGAAATACCTTGCTGTAATTTAGAAATTTGTTTTTCAAGTGTAATACTTTTCTGCTCTAAAGGTATATTTTCTATTTCTGCAAGTCTACGTTGATATTCTTGCGCCAGTCGATCTTGATTTTGTAATAAATATTTTATTTCTTCCCATACCGCCATTTCTAGAGTATCAGTTCGGATTTGTTTATTATCGCAGATTCTATTTCCACCAAAACGATATGCATCCGTTCCAATACACCGATAATATGCATAATGATCAATTTTTTCTCCTCGTTTGTTTCGAACGGGTTTCCCATAATAAGCATACTTGCAACACTGACATACCACTAACCCTTGAAGTAAATAACTGGCCCCTCGTTGTCTCGTCCGTGCTAACTTCTTATTTTCGTTGAGTTGTTCTTGCGCGATTTCGAACAAAGCCTCATTAACTAATGCAGGAACCGGAATATAAATCCAATTCTCTTTATCGACTGTAGAAACAGAATAATTTCTTCTAGGCTGATCACAGGAATGTTTTTGTGGCCTGATTCTCGGTAACATAGCTGTCGTTTTAGTTTTTCCAAATGCAGCTAGACCTTTATAAGCTGGATTTTTTAGTAGTGTCCAAATGACGCTTCTATCCCAATAAGGCTTGCCTGTGGGAGAACAGGTATTCTCTGCCTTAAGTCTGCGACAGACTTCTCCTATCGAGAGACGCTCTTGTCCTATCCAAGAAAATATACGTTGCACCACAATAGACTCCGTTTCATGTATTTCATAAAGGGCTTGTCCTGCACCAGTATATTTATCTATATATCGATAACCATAAGGCGCACCGCCCAAAACATTGATATGGCCTTTTTTAGCCGCATGAATTTTCCCTCTACGATGCCGTTCCATAATCTTAGCTCTTTCATACTCGGCTATCATGCCTTGCATTTGTAATAATAAATGCGATTCAGGACTATCCGTTATTTGACAGTTTAAAAATATAACTTCCGCTCCACCTTTTTCAAATTCTTCAAGCAATATCATTTGATATGCATATCGACGAGATAAACGATCTGGTGAATGAAGATAAATTTTATCAATTTCTCCTCCTGCGACTTTATCACGTAACTGCTCTAAAGCAGGACGATTTAAATTCGACCCGCTGTAGCCATTATCAATAAATCTAAATGCATCAGCTAGCACATAGCCTTCTGAGTGAATATGAGCTTCCAATGCTGCGATTTGACTCGCAATCGTATCAGCTTTAGCCTGTTTCTCTGATGAAACTCTTGCATAGAGTGCAACTACGGTCATGCCACTTCTCCTTTCACTTGCTTTAATAACATATCGTGTTCCGTAGGGTTGCTGCTTATGACATCTATTTCCAATGAAGATTTAATCTTTGGAATTAATACTTCATAAGCCGCTGTTAAATTACCCTTTGATAACCGATTCGGTTCATAGGTGATGCGTATTGATATACGCCTCTTTTTTATAGGCATAAGTGCTCTTCACGATTTATGGCTGGTCATTTGCCATAAGTACTTGTAGCGCACTGCATAGTGAAAGGAGATTGGTAACCTGGTAGCTAAACGCTATACCGTATGGGGGACGTAGCACTGCGCGGGGAATGCGCAGGCTAAATTCTAGAATGTTTGCAATTTTGTTGGGGGCGTAATCACACCACCCTGTGGAACGCCTTGTTTCCCTGATGATTTCAGCATTAGTTTGAGTAAGTGCATCACTTCATTGTCATTAACCCTCAGCGCCACTTTCTCGAGCAGCAGATGATGCCGCACCGTATCAAAATACGCACGTAGATCAAGATCAATTACGCGTGTCTTTCGCTCAACTATCGCTGTGGCTACCCTTTGCACCGCCTCGTGTGCGGTTCGCTTTGGGCGATAGCCATATGACCCAGGTTGGAAGTCTGCCTCGAAGATGGGCTCCAGTATCAGCTTGAGCGCCCCTTGAACAATACGATCACGGATAGCGGGTATCGAAAGGACTCGAAATTTTCCGTCTCCCTTCGGTATTTCCTGTTTCCGTACCCGTAGTGGTCTATAGTTGCGCTCTTTCAGTTCGTTCTGTATTTGCTCAAGGTATGACTCTATGCCTTGCTCTTCAATGGCCTCACACGTCACACCATCTATTCCCGGTGCGCCGTTATTCTTTTTGGTCAATTCATATGCATCGCGTAGTGTCTCCATTTTGCATACGTGAACGTACAATCCCCAGAACCGCCAGGACGGTTCAGCCTTCGCCTTAACATATATTCTCCGCCTCAGATCTTGCAAACTGCTGGACTTCTTTGTCATCTTGTCCTTGCCTTTCATATTGTTAGAGAAATTACAAACAGCAGGGCCCCTTCGCTCCTCCGGCATTACCCGTTATCTACGCTACTACGGACCCATCCGCCACCCTCTCGCCTTCGACTCCCTTCCCGGGGTCACCGGTTATAGAGCCTACCTTTCTCCAACGATTTCGCGTTGGGGCGAGGAGGGCTTCTCCAGTTGCTTAGCATGTCCTTGTCATCGTGCCATCGCCTTACACCCCGCCGAAGTGAGATAGCTGTACCGGTCAATTTTCAGCTACTCATACTGCTTTCACCCTGCCGATGGGGGCTCAGCCTTCGGATTTACTCACTTTCGAGGCCACTTTTGCGTTCACTGTCATTACAGCCTGATGACTCGCACACTCTCTTACAGAGTGCCTGTCGATAGGCTTCAGGATTTTGGTTTCCCTCCACCCTGCTATCCAAGCTACGGGGCTCTTGACTTTTACCCCGGCAGGACTAACTCCTGCTGAACACGCCAGCCTTCGCTGGACGCACATCAACACTTGCAATTCTCACAGCAAGCTTCACAACAGCCTATACTCGACAATTTAAGCATCCTGAACAGATCGCTTCGCTCATTAAACAAGGGCGCTTTCGCGCTTCCATATCTAACGCTTCTTCATTTTTCACTACAATCTGTACCAAAACAACATCAACTGCAACTGAGCCTGCATGTATCCGCGCCGACTTGCAATCCATTGGCGCAAACCCGCAGTATGGGCAACGGGCTAAAAGGCACAGACACTGGATCAGCGGAGGGCAGTTAAACAGAAATGAAGGTCATAGTTGACGTTAAGTTCGGCGTATGAACGCGTAGGTCGCTTAATTTCTTCTAAATTCACCTTAATATTAAAATTCAAAAAAACTACCTCTAATCGGCCGTTACGTTCAATTAACACCGAAAATCCATAGCGAAAGCCCCTCACGGCGCTTGCGCTACGACCGGTCAAATCTCACTTTTTGATACCATTTTTCGACACCACCGGCGTCGCCCTGGTAAACTCCCTGCCCTATGAACTCGGCTCAGCCGCTTCCAATTTCCCTCTAGTCGATTCTAGCTTCCAGTTCGACACCGCCGAGCCTTGGCTCAGAATTTTTTTGCCTACCTTACGCTGCGATAACGGCTCTCCAACCGATCCTCGCTGCTTCAAAAGCTTCTCGTTTACTTCGCTTAACCCAACCACCCCTTCCAATAACGTATCCTTCACCATCAGCACTTCATGCCCCGTACTCCAGCACAGTTTCACCTTATAGCCTTCTGCCTCTTTTGTGAGCTCCCACTGACGCACCGACTTGTCAAAACTGCCACTCACTAAATACTGTCTGTTACCCGTCGCTTTCCAGGCTACGCTAGAGACCGTCCCGGCAAAACCTTGAATCTCTCTTAGACACTCACCCGAAGCAACCTCCCACAGACGCACCGTCTCGTCATAACTCCCCGAGGCGATCTGCAAACCGCTCGGCGAATACACCACGCTATTAACAAAGTGAGTATGTCCGCGTAAGGTGTGCACAGCCGCTCCGCTTTCCGCGTCCCACACACGCACCGTATGGTCACAACTCCCCGAGGCGAGCTGCGATCCGCTCGGCGAATACACCACGCTATTAACAGAGGAGGTATGTCCTTCTAAGCTGTGACCAGCCTCTCCGCTTTCCGCGTCCCACACACGCACCGTATTGTCCCTACTCCCCGAGGCGAGCTGCAAACCGCTCGGCGAATACACCACGCTATTAACGTATTCGGTATGTCCTTCTAAGGTGTGCACAGCCGCTCCGCTTTCCGCGTCCCACACACGCACCGTATGGTCACCACTCCCCGAGGCGAGCTGCAAACCGCTCGGCGAATACACCACGCTCCTAACAGTGTCGGTATGTCCGCGTAAGGTGTGACCAGACGCTCCGCTTTCCGCGTCCCACACACGCACCGTCTTGTCATCACTCCCCGAGGCGAGCTGCGATCCGCTCGGCGAATACACCACGCTACTAACAATGTTGGTATGTCCTTCTAAGGTGTGACCAGCCGCTCCGCTTTCCGCGTCCCACACACGCACCGTATGGTCACGACTCCCCGAGGCGATCTGCAAACCGCTCGGCGAATACACCACGCTCCTAACCCAGCCTGTATGTCCTTCTAAGGTGTGACCAGACGCTCCGCTTTCCGCGTCCCACACACGCACCGTCTTGTCATCACTCCCCGAGGCGAGCTGCGATCCGCTCGGCGAATACACCACGCTATTAACAGAGGAGGTATGTCCGCGTAAGGTGTGCACAGCCGCTCCGCTTTCCGCGTCCCACACACGCACCGTCTTGTCAATACTCCCCGAGGCGAGCTGCAAACCGCTCGGCGAATACACCACGCTACTAACATAGGAGGTATGTCCGCGTAAGGTGTGACCAGACGCTCCGCTTCCCGCGTCCCACAGACGAACCGTAGTGTCCTCACTCCCCGAGGCGAGCTGCAAACCGCTCGGCGAATACACCACGCTCCTAACAGTGTCGGTATGTCCGCGTAAGGTGTGCACAGCCACTCCGCTTGCCGCGTCCCACAGACGCACCGTATGGTCACCACTCCCCGAGGCGAGCTGAGATCCGCTCGGCGAATACACCACGCTACTCACACCCCTGGTATGTCCTTCTAAGGTGTGCACAAGGGCTCCGCTGTGCGCGTCCCACAGATGCACCGTATTGTCAGAACTCCCCGAGGCGATCTGCGTACCGCTCGGCGAATACATCACGCTATTAACATAATGGGTATGTCCTTCTAAGGTGTGACCAGCCGCTCCGCTTTCCGCGTCCCACACACGCACCGTATTGTCCCTACTCCCCGAGGCGAGCTGCGAACCGCTCGGCGAATACACCACGCTAGTAACAAAGGAGGTATGTCCGCGTAAGGTGTAGGTTTTTTCCCAATCCGAAGTCGAATATACGCTGATCGTGCCGTTTGAAAGGCCTACCGCGCAGCTTTTTCCATCCGGCGAATAGGCACAGGAATACACTGCGCTTTTTTCTTGGAGATAAGCCCATTCGCCAAACTGCACCCCGGACATCTGCGCGCCGCTTAAATTGGCCTGGCGTAGCCAACTCGTGCGAAGCGTCGCCTTTCTTAAATCCGACCCTTGCAACTGCGCTGAATCAAATACCCCAAAACTCAGATCCGCTCCAGGTATCTGGATCCCTTTTAAATCCGCCCCAATAAACTGCACTCCCGCTCTGACCAAAATCGTCATTGCATTCGCCGCCGTTTGCCGTACGCTTTTATCCGCTTTCGAGCGCTCGATTATCGCTAACAGCTGTTCCTTAAATATGGGCTCTTGCCAAACGCGATCAGTCAACAAGCGCACAACCCCCAGATCGCCAATCCAATGCTTTGGGCTTAACGATAAATCTCGCTGCGTTTTGGGAGGCAAAACAGCGTGCTCTTCAAAACTATAGACTGAAGCAGCGCTACCTCGACGCTCGCGGGTACTTACATCCATACACCTATCGAACGACTCAAACAGCGACCTCGCCACAAAATATTCCAGCAGCGATTTATGGATAAAACGGTACTCAGTCCCACTTCGGATCAACGGCCACGCTTCCCGCAGCAGTTGATTTTCTTCTTCTCGACCGAAAAAGGCTTCCTTCCAACTTCCCTTGTCTTTACGCAATGAATACTCAACAACCGGTTTACCTGCATTCTCTGTATATAAATGCACCGCTAACTCTTGCGCAAACGCGATACCGTGCTCAGCAAAGTCATCATCGGACAATTCTCTAAAGACCTCTCTTTTGGTTCCCGTTAACTCTTGTGTGCTTAAGCGCTGCTGGTTGCGATCGAACCAGCTTCTGACGAACTGATCATACAGGTCCAGACGTAACTGGATGGCCGATACCGATTTTCCCTTTTTTTCGACGTACGGCAACGCTTCTAGCACCACCCGCAGCAAAAATGGGTTGCTAATCAAGTCTTTTAAATTAGATTGTTTGGAGAAGGCTTCTTGGTAGGCTTGCGCCGTCCAGCCCGTTGGAGTGTGCTCCACATATTTTTTGAGATAGTGATCACTCTCTTCTTTTGAAAACGGCAGAACCACGACTTCTTGAAACGCCGTGTCTTTGTCCTTCTCAATCGGATTCGGTTGAAAACGGCTTCGATAGTCCTGGCCCAGATATTCGCTACGACAACTGATCACCATCTGACCCTGCCAACCGTCAGACTGGTTGATGGAGTTGCTCACATACAGATTCTGCGTCTGACGTATCTCATCATAGCCGTCCAGAATAAAGACAAACTTTTGTTTTCCTTGCTTTAATTTCTGAATCTGAAATTCTGATAGACCTCTTTTCTTTAACGCTTTGGCGATTAAATCGTGCTCAGGCTTGTCAATACTCGGCAGAGATATAAACAACGGAATTGCATCGTCTTCTTTTTTAGTGTCCCATAAGTGCTTTTCTAGGATCCGGTTTAAGGTGGTTTTTCCCGCCCCAGAGTCCCCAGTCAACAAGATCACTTTTCTATTGACTTGTTTATCGTTTAAAAACTCTTGAACTTTGGATAAAAGGGGAAAGGTCTCTATCTTTCCATCCAGACTTGCTTTGCCCCGCGGTTCAACATACAGCTGCTGAGTCCCATTAAATGCCTCATCTTGCTTCAGGCCAGCAAAATACTTTTCCTTCAGTGCGGTCATCGGGTCTGCTTTGAGTACCCACCGCTCCTCGTTTTGTTCCTGCATGATTACGGCAAGTTGGCTGTGCTGCGCTCTCTGGATGCCGTCGAAGATGCTCTCTAACAGCTTGGTAAACTCAAGCTCGCCAAGCTTTGAATTGTTCTTTAAAAGGGAAATAAGCTTGCTATGCCCCGTCCAAAACTTGTCCAGAAACGTTTTGGACTCATTGTTGCCCACTAACAGCCGTTCGATCAACTTAAACAGCACTAGGTGCCGACTTTGATTCTGATAGACTTCTCCTCCCTTTTGCGCTTGCCCTTCCAATCTGGGAATATCCTCTATGCGAACCACCGTCGCGTTAATAAAATCCCCCAGGCACTCCTCATAGCTATTTAGCGTTAATGAAACAGGGAGTATGCCGTGCTCTTTGGGCTGCTCTGCACGGATTTGCAAAAATGCTATTTCTGTCAACACATGATGGAACCCCGCCTTATACTCTGGTTCTTCTGAGAATTTCATCAGCACCTTACGTATGGCTAAAGCATCATTTTGTTCATTGTTTTTGCCATAGGCATCTAGATCTTTGAGATAAGCTTCTCGCAATTCCTGATGAAATTTTTTATAGTTGTCCTCTTTATAGTCGTCCACCCATTTTTTTAGGTAGCTTCCTAATACCTCAGAACAACACACCACTGCCTTATCGACCGGTTTCACATCTTTTATTACCTGGGCCGGCAACAAACACAGCTGATTGGTTAAAATATCTCCTAGTTTTCCGTCCTTTTTCAGGTCTTCCGGCGACATTATGTACGGGCGCCCCATCGGCGCTTGATCCGAATACAGCTTAACGCCTTCGAGTTCAGATAACCTCTCGATGAAATACTTAGACGTCTCAGCTTCGGCCTTTCCGTGGTCTGAGTTGTTGTGCGCATACACCAGAAAAAGACTAGGTTTGTTCGACACCTTTAAGGAGTTAAGCGTCGACAGCGCCTTTTCAAACAGATAATCCACCAGCTTGCTTTTTTTCTGGACAGACATTGAGGTGAATATGGCAGTCCGAACTGAAGCCCATTTATTTGAGTGAGCGCTATGTCCTGCTGGAGGGGATTGCACAGCTTCCGCACAATGTTGTTTGGCTTCATCGTGCCCCCATATTTCAGCCTTAAAATAGCTGACTCTTGCTTTGACAAATAAATTTAAGCCTTCTAACACTTTCCCGCGTTCGAAATAGGCATCGGCCATCATCTTTCGCAACGTATCATCTGCTAACGTGTGAGGATCTTGCGCTTTCCTCAAGGCCTCTTTTACGCTTCCAAGCGACTTCAATGTGTCCTTCACCTGATTGTATAGGGTCAGTGCTACATCCAAGTGTCCATTTTCTTTCTCAGTGCGAGCTTGACCTAAATAAAGCTCAGCGACGTTCCGCGTGAGGGTTTCTGTTGACACCGACTGAGGTATTTTCCCTAACATATTTATTCTCCATTTTCTTTGATTAGTATTAATTACTGATGTTACGCACGTTGTAGAACGGCGAGTTGTTGATAAGCAGAGCGCAAAGAATTGACATAGAGTTTGGAGCACAATGCAAAATGGTTAATGGAATGCTTCATTTTGAGACATTCGAGTTTAAAAACTGCATAGACAGCCATGAACACATGGTTGATCTGAGTGGTAGGCCGTCGGGTAGGAGATTTGGCTAAAGCGGCATTGGATTTAAGTGATTTATGAAACACTTCGACTTTCCACCGTTTTTGGTAGATTGCCGCAGCGCTCGGTCCGTCTAGCGTTAAATCGCTGCACACCAGATTCAAAGTAGCCGTGCTGCCGTCTCGGTTTGTAAAGACTCGGCGTATGATCAAGACTTCCTGCTCGAAACCCTTGAGATAGCCGCACACCGCTTGTTGATCAGATAATTGCAGTTCTTCTACGCGTTGGAAGCGGCCTTCTTTGCGTACGTCAAGACTTAAGGCTACGAGCCGGTTACCTTTGATCGCAGCCACAAAATCCTTCCCTTTCGCACGAATATATTCGAAGTTTTACTTTGCCGAAAACCAACTGTCCATCAGTACATAGCGAAATTTCAGCGCATTATTCACGCAGGTTTGCACCATGGCACGCAACTGCTCATTCTTGGTGACTTCCGATGCACGTTTGATCTTGCGGGTTTTAACGTCTGAAAATACCAAGGGCTTACGTACAACCTCAAATGCCACCGGAATCGATACGTCGCCACTGCTATACAACGCATTCAGCAGATTGATGCCTTTTACGGTCCGCCCTGCAACGTGATCGTAGTGCCAACTGATTACCTCGTTTTCATCGGTACAGGGCTTTGCTTGAATGGTGTCATCAAAAATCAATACCCCATCGTCTCGCTCTATTTTGCGCACCATCCCTTTCACATGGCGCCATAGATCTTTCGACGTATATTCTCGCTCTGATAGCCAACGCGTTACCGCGTCATGGCTTACTGCTCCATCCACCATGGCGGATAAGCCCGTCGCTGTCGCTTTACCAAAACTGCTCAACAAATAATCGCTGTATAGCTCTCACTCTTCCTTAGTCATCTCCATTCTCGGATAAGCATAAATCTAGCAATCCTACGCTACACTGCGTAACATCAGTTAATTAGAATGAATACTAATGGCACTACGGCCTAAAAACAAGAAAAACGTTTTTCATTTTATTATTTTTAGGTATGGGCAGTTGTTTTCAACACACGAAAAGGTCATTGCTCCCGCAGCACGTTGACTACCAAAATTCCTGGAAAACAATAAATTAAGAGTATTTCTGAATCACCATGGATGGTCAGATAGTGCACAAAAAATTAGCCGGCAACTCATGTCAAGCTCCGTTTTCGCATTCCGCAAATAAGACGCAATTCAAACCCATTAAGGCCCTAAATCGCCTGTTTACGAGCTAATTGCGGAACGGATTCTAGGCTAACTCTTTGATTTTTCTAGATCTAACGACAGCCTTTTAATCCGTCGCTAATAGGTTAGCAGTTGCTGGGCAACCTCAGACAATTCACGGTGATTTTTAGCTATTTTTTTGCTCCGCAAAGTCGGAGCGAGATGAGTAGACATAAGGGCTTTAAGGTGCTGAAAAGCACAGCATTGCGGAGCAGAAAAACCAAAAATTCCACTTAAACGCTCGATTCTTTGTCAACTTGGGAAGCTGAGGTAATAGCCATTATACGACGCCCGCTTTGCCTTATGCGGTATGGATTCTAGCAGATTTTTAACCCCTGTGCTTGCTCCGCAATTCGGGCCTTGCTCCGCAATTACCCCTCACCTATCCACGCAAGGAAAATTTACCGATCTGCGCGGTGAGTTTGTTCACAGCTGGGATGACCACCCACCTCACTTTACGCTAACACAGCTCCTCGTTGTTTTAATAGCTTCTCATTCACCTCGCTTAACCCTACTACTCCCTCTATTAATGCCTCCCTCACTGTCAAAAAATTATGCCCCATACTCCAGCTCAGTTTCGCCTTATATTTCCCTTCCTCTTTTTTCACCTCCCACTGACGAATTGACTTATCCAGGCAGCCAATACCCAAATAATGCCCGTCGGAAGTCTTTTTCCAGGCAACGCTCATCACCGCACTGCTACCTTCTATCTTCATTTGACACTCGCCCGTTTGCACATCCCACACGCGCACCGTCTTGTCTAAACTCCCTGAGGCCAACTGACCTCCGCTCGGCGAATACGCCACGCTAACAACAGCAGAGCTATGGCCTTCTAAGGTCTGCAACAGCGCTCCGCTTGCCGCATTCCATACTCGCACGGTGCGGTCTAAACTCCCTGAGGCCAGCTGATCGCCGTTCGGCGAATACACTACGCTCCAAACATAACCTTTATGTCCTTCTAACTTATGACGCGGCGTGCCGCTTAACGCGTCCCACAGACGGACGGTACAGTCAAAACTCCCAGACGCTACCTCTGCTCCGTTCGGCGAATACGCTACGCTCCAAACATGATCTGTATGTCCTTCTAACTTGTGACGCTGCGTGCCGCTTAACGCATCCCACAGACGGACCGTATCGTCACTACTCCCTGAGGCTAGCTCTGCTCCGCTCGGTGAACATGCCACGCTAGTAACTTCTCTGGTATGTCCTTCTAACTTGTGGCGCTGGGTGCCGCTTAACGCATCCCACAAACGGACCGTATCGTCACTACTCCCTGAGACTACTTCTGCTCCGTTCGGCGAATACGCTACGCTATTAACCTTACCTTCATGTCCTTCTAACTTGTGGTGCTGCACCCCGCTTAACGCGTCCCACAGACGGACCGTCCAGTCACCACTCCCAGACGCTATCTCTACTCCGCTCGGCGAATACGCTAGGCTAGTAACAGAATATTCAGATCCTTCTAACTTGCGACGCAGCACCCCATCTGGCACTTCCAGCAAACGAATCGTATCGTCACTACTCCCTGAGACTGCCTCTACTCCGTTCGGCGAATACGCTACGCTATTAACCCAACCTTCCTTGTGACGCCGCACTCCGCCTAACGCGTCCCACAGACGCACCGTTTTGTCATTACTCCCTGAGGATACCTCTGCTCCGTTCGGCGAATACGCTACACTATTAACAGACCCTTTATGTCCTTTTAACTTGTGACGCTGCACCCCGCTTAACGCATCCCACAGACAGACCGTACGGTCCTCACTCCCAGACGCTACCTCTGCTCCGTTAGGCGAATACGCTACGCTATTCACCCAACCTTCATGTCCTTCTAACTTGTGACGCAACGTGCCACTTAACGCATCCCACAGACGGACTGTCTTGTCACCACTCCCAGAGGCTAGCTCTGCTCCGTTCGGCGAATACGCTACACTATTCACCTTACCTTCATGTCCTTCTAGCTTGTGACGCTGCTCTCCGCTTAACGCGTCCCACAGACGGACCGTCTTATCACTACTCCCAGACGCTATCTCTGCTCCGTTCGGCGAATACGCTACGCTAAAAACCTTACCTTCATGTCCTTCTAACGTGTGACGCAACGACCCGTTTAACGCATCCCACAGATGGATCATCTTATCACTACCCCCAGAGGCTAGCTCTGTTCCGTTCGGTGAATACGTTACGCTATTAACCCAACCTTTATGCCCTTCTAACTTGTGACGCTGCACTCCGCTTAGCACGTCCCATAGACGGACCGTCTTGTCATAACTCCCTGATGCCACTTCTGCCCCACTCGGCGAATACGCTACGCTAGTCACTTCTCTGGTATGTCCTTCTAACGTGTGGATTTTTTCCCAATCCGAAGTCGAATATACGTTGATCTTACCGTTATAAAGTCCTAACGCACAGCTTTTCCCATCCGGTGCATACGCACACGAACTCACCCAGCTCTCTTCCTGTAGATACGGCCATTCTCCAAACTGCACCCCAGCCATATGCGCTCCACTTAAATTCACCTCCCGCAGCCATATATTACGAAGATACGATTCTCTTAAATCCGCCCCTTGTAACTGCGCTGAATCAAATACTCCGTAACTCAGATCCGCTCCAGGTACCTGGATTCCTCTTAAATCACATCCATTAAACTGCAGTCCTGCTCTCACCAATACCGTCAAAGCATTCGACGCGCCTCTTTTAACATCATCTCGAGTCTTCGACGCTTTCACCCACGCTAAGAGAGCCTTCAGAAATACTCTATCCTCTTGCACGCGCTCTACTAAAAAACTCTGTACTGCTGGGTCTTCTACTACATTCAGTTCGTTGAATCGCGCCGATTGTTCAAATTTAAATCCGTCGTCTAGGCTTTCCCATACCGGACGTACATTTCTTATCACACCCAGTTTCTTAGAGTGCTCTACACCATGACTTTTAGCCTCCCCTCTCAGCTCTGCCCACAACGCCCGAGCGACAAAATAATCCTGTAACGATTTATGAATAAATCGATATTGATCTCCTTGGCAGATCAACGGTGCGTTTAAACGCATCAATACGGTCATTGCATTGTCATTTCCTAAAAGCCGCTTGCGCCAGGACTGACTTGATTCAGCACGCGGCTCTTCCCAAGGATCATCCGCTGTGGCTAAATAAGTAGATACCACTTCCCCAGCTTGGTACATCTCAAGCGCTAATTTCTTACTAAAACCCATCCCACGCTCAACAAATCCCGTTTGCTCTAGGCGCCTAAACTCTCTCTTTTCTTCTGGGTTCAGTTGAATCTGCGCTAAGCGTTGTTGCGAGCGTTCAAACCAATTGTTTACAAACTCGTCATACAGGCCTATCCGCGTAAAGCGCTGACCCTTTACTCGAAGTTTTTTACTTAATTCAGGCAACACGCTCAAGGTTATTTTCAGCAGAAATGGATTGCCTACCAAATCTTTTACGTCTAGCTGCTTTAGCGCTTCTTTATACTGTTCCGCACTCCATGGCCCTTCTGAGTGCGCTTTTTTATATTGATCTACATACTCTTCTATCGATTCCCCCGAAAATGGAGCCAATTGATATTCCTGGAGGGCGATGCGCTCTCCCGACGGATGGAATTTGTATTGATAATTAGAACCTAAATATTCTGGCCGACTACTGATGATAATCTTCGCTTCTTTCCAAGCATCAAGCTGGTTATCTTTATAGAATGCTCGTTGACGATCTTCAAGCTCGTCATAGCCATCCAAAATCAACACAAAGCGCTGCTTCTTTTGTAACGCTTCAATCTGTTCTTTCGAAAATCCCTGATTTTCAAAAAACGTTGTCACTAGATTTTGGTTCGAGCTTTTCAGACTCGACAAGGCTATAAATACAGGGATAGCTTTATTCTCCGACGCGCTGCCTTCGGTATATGCATCCCACAAGCTCACCGCAAGCCGTCGGTTGAACGTCGATTTACCCGAACCTGCCTCACCTAGTAGTAACAGAATTTTTTTATCTGAACTCAAGTTTTCTGAGTTCAAGTACTCTTGGACTTTGCTTTCTAAATCAAATCGAGTTGAATCATGGAGTAACGTACCTTCAAGCGATACATAATTCGCCAGGGCATCTTTAATCTCTCTGTCTTGCCGCAAACCCTCTAAGTAAGCAGTTCTTAATTTCTGAATATTTTGCTGTAAGTTGCCTAATAGTCTTGCAACCAGCGAATCCACCCCAGTTTGAATTTGAGCCAGATCACGTGATTGATCTAATAACCGCGTATCCACTTGCTGCCAGGCCGGATAAACCTGCTGCACTGTAGAAGCAAGCTGCTTGTGTAAGGCTCTCTCTATCTCGTCGAAAATGCCGTCTACTAGCTTGTTAAACTCAAGCACGCCTAGTGTTGGCTCATTCTTTAACCGGGAAATACAATCACTGTAACCTCGCCAAAATTTGTCCAGAAACGTTTTCGCCTCATCACTGCCCACTAATAGTCGCTCAATCAACTTAAACAGCACCCAGTGCCGACTTTGATTAGGATACACTTCTCCGCCCGCTTGGGCTTGCGCCTCAAAACGGGGAATATCCTCCATCCGAACCGTGGTCGCTGAAATAAAACGGGACAGGCAATCATCATAGCTATTTGGGGTTAATGGAACCGGAATAATCCCATGCCCATCTTTCAGTTGCTCTGCCCGGATTTGCAAAAAGGCCATTTCCGTCAATACATGGTGAAACCCTGCCTTATATTTTTCCTCTTGCGAAAATTCTCTGATAACCTCACGGATTGCCCAGGCATTTCCTTGCTCACCGCCTTTAAGATAGGCTTCTCGATCTTTGCCATATGCCTCTCTAAGCTTTTGACAAAAACGGTCATACTCCGGCCATTTCAAATAGCTCCCCAATACATCAGAACAACACACCAGGACCTTATCTACCGGCTTTACATCACTTCTCAACTGAGCTGGCAACAAACACAGCTGATTGGTCAAAATGTCTTCTAGCTTGCTGTCCTTTCTCAGTTCTCCCAAGGGACTTGAATACGGCTGCCCTATCGGTGTTTGATCCGAATATAGAACAACCTGGATTTGAGATAACTTTTCGATTAAATATTTAGACGTACCAGATTCAGCCTTTCCGTGAACCTTATTCTCGTGCGCATACACCAGAAATAGACTCGGCTTATTCGACACTTCTAAGGAGCTCAGCCTCGACAATGCCTTTTCAAACAAATAATTCACGAGCCTACCTTTTTCCTGGGCAAGCGCCGTCTGTTTGACCTTATTTAAAAAATTGAAATGCTCGGTACATAACTCGTCAAAATATTTTTTGCCCTGAAGGCTGTGATTCTTATCCAGCTCCGCTTTCGCTTTCTCTATCGCTTCTACGTATAGCTTCTTGGCTTTTTCTTCTTCTTGCATCAGCGTATACCCTCGCGCCTCTGCTAGTAAGCGTTGTGAGACAGGTACTGACGATGTCGAAACCCTTATATTGAAATTAAACAATTCTTCCTCTCCACTTTATTTCGTTTTATCTTTCAGCAACCCGCCCCAGATCCGGCGGTATCTTATACTAATTCCAATTAGAAATACAATTAATTATCCACTGCCATCCGGTTATGCTTCGGAGTTTTTCTGGATCTAATTCGAATTGTTTGAGTGCTTCGCACAAGCGATTTTCAAGAGCGTCTATGCTATCGAAAACACGATTATGAAAATATTTTTCGCGCAGCTCATCCCAAACATGTTCTTAAGGATTGAGTTCTGGAGAATAAGGTGGCAAGAAAATCAAGCGCAGATTCTCTGGTAGTTGTATGGTTTGGTTTTTATGCCAACCTGCGCCATCGAGCACCATAAGAATATTTTCCTGCGGATAACGAGAAGCTACTTCATCGAGAAAAAGCTGCATGCACTCGCCATTAACATGGGGCAACATCAAAGAATCGAAGCGTCCATCGAGCGGACTGACTGTCCCATAAGCGTAGGTATACTGGTGCGTGAGGGTCGTGCGCACTTGTGGTCGATGGGGTTTTTTATGCCAACAGGAGCGCGTATCGCTGATGCAGCCAAAACGAGCCTCATCCTGGAACATGAGCCGGGTGTCGGTCGTGTGTTCGCGAAAGCAGCGATTTCCTCTATCAGCCGATTTGGAAGTTTTTTTTCCATTCTTCCTGTATCTCAGTATCCGCTTGGGCGTGGCGTTTACGCGGAGCCAGCTTGCGCCAGCCATGACGCGCCAACATCGCGTATAGCGTTGACAGGGATAAAGTTTTGCCCAGCTTCGCTTCGACCAGCGGTTTAAGCGGTGGAATAATAACCACTCCACCTGTTGTCGCTTCGCTTAATACCTCATCCAGTATTTCTGCTTCTCGCTCAAGGCTCGCTTTCGCGCGGTTGCGCATCCCTTGCTTACCTTGCGAGGTTTCACGTGTTCCGTTGAGAATCTGGATAAAACGGGTGCGCAGCGTGCACGTCGCGCTCGCTGAACGACCTATGGCTTTATATCTAATCCTAACTCTAGCGGCAGCAAGACAGCTTGCGCCGCTCTTAATTCCGCCACCGTCTTGGCTTTGCATACCCTTTCTCGCGCCGCCTCTAATTCTTCCTTACCACTCGCTTTTCGGGCCATACTCTTCTCCTTAATCGCATGACTATATTATTATTTATTTTATTCGTAATTAGTATTATCGAAAATTGATCGGCTCCATTTTATGTCAAAACTTGCTTCGGGAAGCTAGTGCTTGACTCACCTTAATTAAAGGCAGCCCTTTCCGGGTGTTGATTCAAAGAGCAGCCTCCTTAATAGCGCGCGCAGAGGAGAAATGCTTATTGGCTGTTAGGGGATCGACGTAGGATTTAGCTTTAGGCTTTTTTGGCCCACGCCCCCGAACCCGAATACGTTGCGGGTCGACGCCAGCGCTGGCGGTAAAGATCAGCAATTTTTTGTGCGCCCATATCAGCAGGAAGATTGCTCCAAATAGATACTAGTGGCACTGTTCTAGAAAAACAAGAAAAACGTTTTTTTATTTTATTATTGTTGGCTGTGGGTAGATGTTTGCTATACCCAAACAGGCCATTTCTCCCGCCTGAAATATACTCCGCGTTAGTTGCCAAGCGCCCTCACGGACGCCCTAAGGCTGATAAAACCAAATTCTTTACTGCGATTCGCTTAAATGCCGACTTGTTAGATAGATTCAAGGCAACGGGTAAGGGCTGGCAAACCCGCGTGAATGCTGCTTTGCGCCATTACTTGGCCGAGTACCCGCTTGCTCAATAAGCAGATGAATTTCGCAATAATTTAAGTCGATTTTTTGCTCCGCAAAATTGAATCAATACGAGCAAACATAAGGGCTTTCGGATGCCAAAAAGCACACCATTGCGGAGCAGAAAAACCAAGAATCTCTTCGCTTGCTCCGCAATTCGCCCTCACCTACCGCGTCTGCCTCTTAATCACTCTTCATTCGCCAATTGCCGTAGCATCGTCTGATCGATTAAATTATCGGTTCTCTGTGTCAGTATGTCGGTTAAATGGGACTCATTTTGAGATGAGTCCGCTGACTCAAAGTGCTGGTTTTTATCAGATTCGTTGGCCGCTCTCTCTGGAAATGCTCCAGGAAATGCCTTAATAGAGGTTTGACTTGAACCCTCCATACCCTGAGCCAATATATTACTCTCTAAATTCTCTATATCTTTTAGTGCTCTTATGACAGATTCTGACGCTTTAGTAGTAGATTTTAATACGTTCAAGAGTACATTTCTTCTTTTTATAGATAAAGCATTAGATTCTATAGACATAATAGCATCAACACTTTTCTGCCTTTGCGCGATCAAATCCTTGTTTTCCTGGCTTAAATTTAAAGCGCCTTCAACCAGCATGCCACCCACGCATAGCTGATTCTGCTTCGAGGTCCAGTATAAATTAGACTTCCAACTATTTTCTTCACGTTTTAGTTGGAAAATACGCATCGTACCTTGGCTTCCGCCTATTACGATTTTGGCTAAATCTTCAGTAAATTCTTGCCAAGCAACTGAATGAACGGTGGTAATAAAACCCTGAATTGTCGCTTTACATTTCCCCGCATCTAATGACCAAATCTTAACTGTCCGATCGTGGCTTCCTGATGCTAACCACTTGCTATCGGGCGAAAACGATACGCTTACAATATCTTTCTTATGGCCTTTGAAAATTTGACTTGGCGACACGTCTGTACTGTTGAGATCCCAAAGCCTCATCGTGCCATCGAAACTGCCAGATACTAGCCACTTGTTATTTGGCGAGATGGCCACACTAAAAACATCCCTTTCATGGCCCACAAGCGTTTTACACAAGGATGCCTCTTCGCCATTTAATTCCCATACTTTTACTGTCTTGTCAGAACTCCCGGATACTAACCACTTACTATCCGGTGAGAACGATATACCTCTAACTTGATCACTATGGCCCTCAAGCGTTTGCTGCAACAATGCTCCGCTATCACTTAATTTCCACAATTTTATCGTCTTATCCCCACTCCCGGACGCTAACCACTGATTGTCGGATGAGATCGAGGTACCCCATACTGTATAATCATGACCTTCAAGCGTTTGATGCAGTCTTGCTCTTCCCTCGCTTTCGAGGTTCCACAGCTTCACTGTCTTGTCACTACTTCCAGACGCTAACCATCTGCCATCGGCAGAGATCGATATAGTTACGACCTTATCGTTATGTCCCGTTAGTGTCTGGCGTAATAATGCCCCCCTGCTTCCTAGCTCCCATAGTTTTATGGTCTTGTCAGCACTTCCAGAGGCTAACCATTTTCCGTCTTTCGAAACACATACACTCCAAACGATAGCGTTATGCTCTTCGGATATGTTGTGCGGTAGCACTCCATTGTTTCCTAATCTCCATAGCTTCACCGCCTTATCCAGTCCCCCAGATACTAGCCACTTATTGTCTGGCGAAAACGAGGTACTCAGCACTTGATCGTTATGACCTTCAAAGGTTTTTCTCAACACCGTTTCTGAATTCTTAAACCTCCATAACTTCACAGTCCTATCCAAACTTCCCGACGCCAACCATTTTTCATTCTCTGGTGAGAACCACCTCTCACATGACGAAAACGATACGCTAGCAACCAAACCTTCATGTCCTTCAAGCGTCTGACGCAATAATAATTTGGAACTTTCCAGTTCCCAAAGTTTTATTGTCCTGTCGTCGCCCCCAGAGGCTAACCACTTGCCATCTGGTGAGAACGCCACGCTATTGACCTCACCATTATGCTCTGTCAGCGTTTGACGCAACGCCCCTTCTGCACCGTCTAACTCCCACAATCTCAATGTTTTATCTTTCCCCCCAGACGCTAGCCACTTCCCATCTAACGAAATTGATACACTATGAACCCAATCTTCATGCCCTTCGAGCGTATATTTCAACTGACCCGCTTGGGTCTCCCACAATTTAATTACATTGTTTTGAAAACCTGCTGCTAACCATTGACCATCTGCGGAAAAAGTAAAATTTCTAGCAACAGTGCCATCGGCAAAGGCACCAAATATAGGCCCCGCTTTGCCAGTTTCAACTGACCATAGCTTAACCCTTCCAAAATCACTTACCGCTAGCCATCGACTATCTGGCGAGAACACAACGCCGCTCACTGAGGGAGGACGTATTCCCCAAAACCCACCAAGGGTGTGTTCCAACTTTAGCTTTTGTTGTGTTCGTGTCTCTTCTAATCGATACAGTTTGCCCCCGCCCAGGCTTGTACCAACCGCCAACCACTTCCCATCTAGCGAATAACTGCAACCATGCGCCCAACTCCCTACTTCTAATGCGGGCATTTCTCCAAACTCAACGTCTTCTAAGTTTGCCTTACACATGTTAACGTCACATAACCACGCACCTAGCAACGTCACTCTACTTAAATCCGCACCTTCAAATTGGGTGCGATCAAACACTCCGTAACTTAAATCAGCCCCAGGTATCCGGATTCCCCGTAAATCTGCTCCAATAAACCGTTCCCCTGCCCTGACCAAGATCGTGATCGCATTTGCCGCGCCCACCGTCATAGGAGCATCAGAAGCTTTAGAGGCTTCTATCCATGCATGAAGTTGGGCCTTAAACTGCGCTTGTCCCTTAACTTGCTCAACGAGAAAATCTAAAATGACCGGCTCTTTGGCTAACGACAGCTGATTCAGCACATCTTTTGGACTGGCCTCGATTGCCTCAAAACCAGGGGTGCAAATCGCTCGGGCCACTAAATATTCCTGCATCGACTTATGCGAAAATGCGTAGTGCTGATTTTGCTGTATCTGGAACGGTGCGTTAAAGCGTAATAGCCGTTTCCTTGCGGCATCTCCGGCCTTTGTTTCATCCGCAAAAAAAGCCTTGTATATGCCGTCGTGTCGCTTCTCAAAATCGTCACTATCCTTAACAAAGGTCAGACCGACTTTTGTCAATTCCACTGCACAGTTCTGCATATAAGCAAAACCTTGCCGTATAAACCCTCCTTTGCGTTCACAAAGTTCTTGTTTTGCATCTTCCTCATTCGAGGTTAATTTGATGGCTCCCAAGCGTGTTCGCCAGTTTGCCCACCATTGCTGAAAATACTGTTCATACACCGCCCCTAGCGTTAACGCTTTCTCGGCCGGCCCCGTTTCCCCCAACTCAGGCAGTATCTGTAGCAGCATACGCAATACGATCGGGCGCTCTAGTTCTTTGCCTAAAGTACTCAACTGATTTAATGCCTGCTCATACTGCTCCACAGTCCACAGAGGAGTGTTTTGATTCACATAGTTTTCAATATAATGAGACCTCTGCTCTGAAGAAAACGGCGCCATCCAGGCTTCCCTCAATCCATCATGAGTCCCTTTAGGTCGAAAAAACGTTTGATAATTCGGATCTAAATATTCAGGGCGGCTGGTGATAACAAATTTTGACCTTTCCCATCCCCATAATTCATTCAGGTCATAAAAATTACTATTCCTTCCCTTGATTTCATCATATCCATCAAAAATAAAAATACAGCGTTGATGCGAATGGGTTCGCAACGCTTCAATCTGTTCTAGCGCGAATCCTTTACTTTGCAAAAATTGCTGTATAACCTGTTTATTCGGATTATCAATGTTTCTAAGTTCTACAAAAAAGACCAAAGGCGGGTCGTTTTGGGCTTTCGACAGATGTTGATACTCCTCCAGTTTTTTAAGGGCCAGATGACGATTAAAAGTTGATTTTCCTGTACCCGCTACACCCTGCAATAAGAAGACGGTTGCCTCTGAGGCAAAGAACCGTTCTAATTCTGCCTCAAGATCGACGATCTCTTCGCCTTCTGGGCCTTTCTTGATTCCCCGTACCGGCACATACATCGACAGCACATCCCGTTCACCCGTGCTTTGTAAAGTCTTTGCGTAAGCCTGCTTGAATTGCTCAATATCTTCCCCTAGCCTCGCCAGCGGCTGTGATATTGTCTGAAACGCTTTTTTCTGCTCTTCCTGACTGAGCACCTCAATCAAGCGTTGCATAAAACCTTGTTGCCAGACAGGGTCAGAAAACTGCTGCGCGGTCGATGCAATCTTTCTGAACAGCTCCAGCGATATGCTGCCGAAAATATCATTGATCTGCCGGGCAAACTCAAGCGGGCCAAAACTGGATGACCCATTTTTTAAATGCAAAATAAAATCACTGTACCCTTGCCAAAACTTCTTCAAAAACAGACTGGCCTCACTACTATCCGCCAAAACCCGCTCTATCAGCTTGAACAACACGATGTGCCGCCCTTGATTCAGATACACTTCTTGGCCCGCCTGGGCTCCTTCCTCAAAGCGGGGAATATCCTCCATCCGAACCGTGGTTGAGCCAATAAAATGTGCCAGGCATGGCTCATAGCTATTTGGCGTCAACAAAACCGGAATAATGCCGTGGTCTTTAGGCTGCTCTGCCCGAATTTGCAAAAAAGCTATTTCCGTCAACACATGATGGAACCCGGCCGTATATTCTTCCTCTTGTGAAAATTGTCTGACCACCTCACGGATGGCCCTAGCGTTCGCTTGCTTACCCACTTTGAGATAGGCTTCTCGATCTTCGCGATAGGCCACACAAAGCGCCTGATAAAACTTTTTATAGTCCGGCCATTTTAAGTAGCTTCCTAATACCTCAGAACAACAGACTACGACCTGATCGACCGGCTTCACATCGTCTCTCAACTGATCTGGCAACAAACAGAGCTGACTGGTTAGGATATCGTCCAACGCGCGGCCCTTTCTCCGCCCTTCTATTGAACTTGAATAGGGTTGCGCCATCGGCGTTTGATCCGAATACAAGGCGACTTGGATTTGAGATAACTTTTCGATTAAATATTTAGACGTAGAGGCCTCGGCCTTTCCATGCGCTTGATTGTCGTGTGCGTACACCAGAAACAGATGGGGTTTATTCGATACCTCTAAGGAGCCAAGCGTTAACAACGCCGTTTCAAACAGGTAATCCGCCAGTTCGCTTTTTTCTTGGATAGATAAAGCAGCCTGCGGTCTCTGGGCAGGCATTAAGGTAGGTTTTGAAGGCCTCCAACGTTCAACGGGCACTTTTGTTAGAGCAGGCTGTTCAGCGCCTTGACTCACCGTTCCAGCTTGGGCTAAAAACGAACTATACTGAGCCCCTATTTGGTTATACAACTCCAGCGCATCAGCTTGATCCAAGTCTATAGAAGAAGCGTGCTCTAAAGCTTTTTTATAATTAGCGTCTGCATTAAATTCATCACCACATTTGAGCAGAAAATTGCCATAATAAAAATAACTAGCTGCAAGCAGTTCTCTTGTTTTTCCTAATTCGGATTCATTCAAATTGCGTTGGTGCAGGTCTTCTGCTTTGCGGATTCCTGTTTTAAAGGATTCTTTTGCTTTATCTAGATCTCCCCGCTTTTCATGAGTGTCCGCTTCTTCTTGGAGTTTGCGGGCGGCCAGCAGACCAGAAATTGGCGTGGATGATGTATTGACAGCTCGATTCCCAATCCCCATTAACGCATTTAACATTTTCTTCCTCTTTATGATTTATTTATTAGAACTGAGTGGATAAAAAAACACCACTTAATCAGAATAAAAACAGCCTCTTTTCTTATCTTCCCATTGTAGGGATCAAGAGCATGTATTTAACATGACCCAAGCTAGCTCTACCTCACCTGGATTCACTAAGATTTCGTTGGTATCGATGCTATGCCATCGAAATTTAAATCGCGCAATTCTACGTCAAAATCTGCCCCACTTCCCCTCCATGCAAAACGTTTTTTTATTTTATTGTTGCTGACCATTCTAGGTCGCTAAAGTTTGAGTAGCTGCCGCCACCCATTGAGCATAAGCAGGGTTAGCAGAAGCAGACCAACTGAGAATTTCAGGAGTTTGGTAAGGATGATGGCGCGCAATCCATTCTTTGAGCGCTGGCGCTATTTCTGCAGTGGTTTTAAAAAGAAGCATTATTTCTTCTGTGTCCTCAAATTTCCCTTGCCAAAAATAACGGGAATGGATTGGCGCAAATTGCGTGACACAAGCCGCTAACTGCGCATCGAGTACTTGACGGCTAAGTGTATTCGCTATCTCAGTCGAGGGTAAGGTAGTGAGGATAAGGATGACTGAATTATTCATAGACAACTATCAAAAGGCATCGCAATCAGCGCTCTGAAGATAGAGAGTGCTGCCCAAAAATCTCATTAAAACCATCGCACTAGGTAGAGACATAAACCATTTAGCTTTTACGCGTAGCGCGCAACACGCCGACGACTTCGCGCAATAATGCGGCTGCCCGCGAAACCTCTGCGGTGTTGGCCACTTCAACCGTGAAGTGCATGAATACCATAGTACGCTGGCGAACCGTTTTCACGTTAATTACATTGATTTTTTCTCGCGCGAACACTTCCGAGATATCACGCAGTAATCCCTGGCGGTCATTCGCTTCTATCACCAGATCAACCGGATAAACCGTCGCTGCTGAGCCGCTCTGTATACCATTTGGCCAAGTCGTTTGCATCACTCGCTCAGGCATGCGTTGCGCCAGATGAAGAAAACTTGCGCATTGAGCACGATGAATCGAGATGCCCCTAGCCCGTGTCACAAAACCGGTAATGGCATCGGGTGGAGCGGGCCGGAAACAGCGCGCAAATTGCGTCATCAATGCGCTCACTCCGACCACTAACACACCGCTTGAGGCGCCTTGCAAGACGCTTAAATCACTGCTTTTTCTGGTCGCTAGCGGTGGGCTAGTAGTACTGTGCTCAGTCTCTGGGCCAGCTAGCGCCTGCTCAATGCTGCGTGGACTGAGCTCTTCTTTGCCCATTGCCAGAAATAATTCTTCGGCTGACTTAAGGCCAATTTTAGCGGCTAAGTCGTCTAGGTTAATCGAGGTTTTTCCTTCACGCTGTAAGGTCTTTTCAACCAGAGCGCGCCCGCTTGCAATCGCTTGCTGCAAGTCAAGTGCATTAAACCAAGCGCGCACTTTTTGTTTAGCCCGCGCGCTACTTAGATAGGCTAATTGCGGATTGAGCCAATCACGCGATGGGCCGCCTTGTTTTACCGTGATAATTTCAACCGTCTGCCCATTTTGCAGGGGGGTATTCAGTGGCACCATGGTGCCATCAACGCGTGCACCACGGCAGCGATGGCCCAGTTCAGTATGCAAATGATACGCAAAGTCGATGGCGCTTGCCCCTTGCGGTAACGCCACTACATGCGCCTGCGGCGTGAGTACGTAGATGTGATCATCTAGCGCGGCTTGCTTTAATTGCTGCCAGGGTTCTTTGTCAGCCAGTGAATCTAGGTCGGCATTGCGATGCGTTATATCATCCTTCCAAGCGAGTAATTGTCGCAACCAGGCGAGCTTTTCATCGTAGTGGCTCGGAGCCTGAGTGTGCCCATGATGGCTCTGAGCCCCAGTTTCTTTATAGCGCCAGTGCGCTGCAATCCCATATTCGGCAAAGCGATGCATCTCATGCGTGCGAATTTGAATTTCCAGCGCGCGGCCGCTAGCATCTAGTACGACGGTATGCAATGACTTATACCCATTCGGTTTGGGCCGCGAAATGTAATCATCAAACTCTTTTGGAATCGGCTGCCAAAGGTTATGCACAATACCCAATACGCTATAGCAATCTTTGATGTCGTTGACGATCACACGTAATGCACGCACATCATAGAGTTTAGAAAAGTCGAGTTGCTTACTGCGCATTTTGCGCCAAATACTATAGATATGCTTTGGCCGGCCAGTGACTTCAGCCTGGATGTCGGCTTTCGATAACTCACGCTCTAGCTGAGCGACGCCCTGCGTGATATCGGCATTGCGCTCAATCCGCTTTTCGTCAAGCAAGCGCGCAATATGTTTATACGTCAGCGGGTCCTCGAAGCGAAACGCTAAGTCTTCCAGCTCCCATTTCAGTTGCCAAATACCCAAGCGGTTCGCCAGCGGCGCGTCAAGTTCAAGTATTTCGCGCGCCATTTCAAGCGCAGGCTGTGGCTGCACAGTAGCATAGTAGCGTAGCGTTTGCAGCCGGGAAGCCAGTCGGATCAGCACCGCTCGCACGTCTTGGGAAAACGCTAACACCATTTTACGCACCACCTCGACTTGCGCATGCCGAGCCGCGGCGAGATCACGGCTAGCTCGATGCGGCGTCGCTGCGGGTGCAGTTTGCCCGCGGCTTACGCCAAGCCGCACCAGCTTGCACACGTCCAGCGCAAGCTGGGCAATCTCCGGGCCAAAGCGCGTTTCCAGGAGCGCTCCAGGCTCTTGTATATAAGCGATTGCATTAAAGATCACCGACGCAATCAAAGTTGGCCGATCTACATTGAGGGTTTCGATAATACGCACGGTACCCCGTGCATGATCAAGCACCGACTCTCCTGAGTGCACTTTAAATGCACCCGCGTGTTGCTGCACGAAGGCCAGCGCATCCTCAAGTTCAGCCGCGCCCGCTACCGGCTGAAAAAAAATCTCTTTATTCATCATGAAACAGGAGGATAAACGTCAATTTCCTCGCCCAAAAAAGCTAGATTAACAGAATATTAATCTGTCACAGCTTACTGATTGCTTGCGGTAGAAGGCTACTTCCAGCACAATATTGTTCGCAAAAACGAATCACCATTCGCCATGGAAAGCTATGTCATCGACCCCCTTTACTGAACAATACGGCCAGCGCGAAGCAATGGAATATGATGTAGTCATTGTTGGCGGCGGTCCAGCAGGACTTACGGCCGCGATTCATCTGAAGCAACTCGCGCAGCAAAAAGGCACTGAAATTAGCGTGTGCGTACTTGAAAAAGGCTCAGAAATCGGCGCCCATATTGTGTCGGGCGCAGTAATGGATCCGCGCGCGCTGAGCGAATTATTTGCCGATTGGAAAGAACGCGGCGCGCCACTCGAAACGCCCGTCACGGAAGACCGCTTTCTATTTTTGACCAGCCAACGGGCTTATCAAGTGCCTAGCTGGATGCTGCCGGCACCGTTTAAAAATCATGGCAACTATCTGATTAGCCTGGCCAATGTTGTACGCTGGCTCGGCCGCCAGGCTGAAGCGCTCGGCGTTGAGATTTTCCCAGGGTTCGCTGCTGCCGAAATTTTATATGGCGACGATGGCGCTGTCAAAGGCGTAGCAACAGGCAATGTGGGTGTAGGCCGTGATGGCAAACCGAATGAGCAATTCCAGCTTGGCATGGAGCTCCATGCCAAGTACACGCTTTTTTGCGAAGGTGCACGTGGCCACCTTGGCCGCCAATTACAAGAAAAATACCAGCTCAACGCCGATTGTGACCCGCAAGTCTATGGGCTGGGGATTAAAGAATTATGGGAAGTCCCAGCCGCCCAGCATCAACCTGGACTGGTCATCCATACCGCCGGCTGGCCGCTTGATCACACGACTTACGGCGGCTCTTTTCTTTACCATATGGCAAATCGGCAAATTGCCATCGGCCTAGTGGTTGGCTTAGGCTATGAAAATCCTTATCTTTCACCCTTTGAAGAGTTTCAGCGCTATAAAACACATCCAGCGATTCGTGCCTTTCTGGCCGGTGGCAAACGGATTTCATATGGCGCCCGCGCGATCGCTGCCGGCGGCTTAATGTCTTTACCACAGTTGGTCTTTCCAGGTGGGGCGCTGGCTGGCTGCGAGGCCGGTTTTCTGAATGCAGCGCGGATTAAAGGCAGCCATGCTGCGATTAAAAGTGCCATGCTACTGGCGGTCGCGACCTTCGAAGCGATCGCCAGCGGTCGGCAAGCTGATGTTTTAGAGGACTATCCGCAGGCCTTTAAAGGTTCTTGGCTTTACCAAGAACTGCACCGCGCCCGCAATTTCAAGCAATGGATGAGCAAAGGACTCGCGGTCGGGACCGTCATGACCGGCCTTGAACACAAACTACTTGGCGGCAAAGTACCTTGGACCCTCCACCATCGGCACGCTGATCATACATGCCTCAAGCCCGCGTCACACTGCAAACCCATCGATTATCCCAAGCCAGACGGTAAGCTGACCTTCGATCGGCTCTCTTCGGTTTTTATTTCAAACACCCACCACGCAGAAAACCAGCCCGCTCACCTGACATTGAAAGATCCAACGCTGCCAAGCAAGCTGAATTTACCGCGCTATGCTGGGCCAGAAGCGCGCTATTGCCCTGCTGCTGTCTACGAGTTTGTGACCGGCAGCGATGGCGAGCAGCATTTACAAATCAATGCGCAAAATTGCGTGCACTGCAAGACTTGCGATATTAAAGACCCGACGCAAAATATTGTATGGGTCACGCCAGAAGGCGGTGGCGGCCCCAATTATCCCAATATGTGATGACTCTCTGAAGGTTAAACGGGTACCAACGCTTCTTGCTCAGCGTCTCGCCACAGCCTAAAGGGATGATTAAACACGCGGCTAACTAGCCTGGGTGAAAGAATGTCCTGCACTAGGCCGCTATATGCAGATCCTTTGCCATCGAGCAAAAGTGCATGGGTGGCAAAACGACGGGCCAAATTTAAGTCATGGCAGGAGAATATGACGGTGCGTGGCGCGTCCCCTACCCAGCTCCGTAAGCGTTGTAGGCAATCGATTTGGTGAGGTAGATCTAAATGCGCTAGCGGCTCATCCAATAAAAGCAGTGGCGCCTCCTGGCATAGCACGGCAGCTAATGCAACCCGCTGCCGTTCGCCGCCCGAGAGTGACAGCACATCACGCGTAGCCAGCGGCGCTAAACCGAAGAGATCGAGTGCCGCCCACGTGGCCGAGTGATCTTGAGCCGTCTCCCACCCCCAGCCCACCAGGTGAGGATAACGACCCAGTAAGACGATTTCCAAGACACTGGCGCTAAATATATCTTGCTGGGTTTGCGGCAACCATGCCCGCCGCCGGGCCAGCGCCGCGGCGGGCCATAAAGAGAGTGCACGACCGTCGAGTTCAATCGTACCCTGCCAGGTTTGATGCACACCCGCTAAACTTTCGATTAAAGTCGTTTTGCCCGCGCCATTAGGTCCAGCAATGCACCATATTTGACCGGGCAAAAAACCTTGCCCTAAGCCGGCAACCAGCGTGCAAGAACCTCGTGCCAGCGTAAGATCACGCACAGTCAAAACACTCTTCACTAGAGAGCTAGCTTGTGCAGCGGGCGCAGTCGCCGCACTCACCGCCGCACCGTCTTGCCGTTGATGATTCATCGCCGCTCGCTGGCTAGTAACCATAAAAAGACTGGTACCCCAATCAGTGCCGTGATCGCACCCAACGGCAATTGAACCGGAGCCACCACGGTACGAGCAACGAGATCCGCCATCATGGTCAATGCCCCACCCGCTAGGGCCGCAGCCGGCAGCAACATGCGCTGATCATTGCCCAATAAGAGCCGCACTCCATGCGGCACCACCAGGCCAATAAAGCCAACGCTCCCCGCCGTACTGACTGCCGCCGCGGTAGCCAGCGACGCCAGCCAATAAATCCGCCGCCGCAAGGGCACAACGGCAACCCCTAGCGCATACGCGGTAGCTTCGCCACGCAGCAAAACATTCAGTTGGGTGGCGCTACTTAAACTCACGACTAGCACCCCTGCCAGCACGATGAATGCAAACCCGCCATGACCGGCACCACTCAAATCCCCGACCAGCCAGAACACCATGCCACGCAAGGCACGCTCCGGTGCCAGCGTGATTAATAGGATAATCAATGCGCCCCACCCCGTGGCCAGCACAACACCCGTTAACAGTAAGCGCGATGAGGCAAGCTGCGATGCTCCCTGCAACCACGTACGCCGCGTAGCAAATAGTAGAACCATGATCGCGGCAAGCGCTCCAACAAACGCACAAAGATTGATATAAAGAGTCGGCAACGACAGCATCATCGCGCCCAAAGCAAAACTCGCCGCGCCACCCGATACGCCTAACACGTAAGGATCAGCCAGGGGATTGCGCAACAGGATTTGCAACAACGCGCCCGCCAGCGCCAATAATGCACCACAAGCGAAACCTGCTGCGGCACGAGGTAGACGCAAAGTACGCACAATTTGGGCCGCGACACTCTCTTCATCGCCGCAGCAAACGCGCAACAATTGCGCAATAGACAAAGTGACACTGCCGCTTGCCAGCGAAACCAAAAATGCAGTAACAGCAAGCAATAAGAGTACAGACCAGATGATGACTGCACGTCGTAAGGTCATAGTTTTAATCATTTTTTTATGCATATTTTTACAATTTATGCAACAGTGCGCTTAACGTTGCTGCCAACCCAACGTAAAATATATCCCACGCGGTACCGCTCGATACGCGTAAGCCAGTTCATGGTGTTTATTGAATGCATTCTCAATCCGAGTTGCCGCGTACCATGAGCGAGACACATCATAACGCGCGTTTAAGTTCACCACCCCATAGCCGCCTAGCACCGCGCCGGTGTCATAACGCCGGCTGCTGGTCAACCACATGCCGCCCACGCGCCAGTCACCGAGTTGACGAGTCACGAGAAGGCTCCCAAAATGCCGCGCCCGGCGTGGTAGATCCTGTTTATGCACTTCATCAATGGCGCGTTGCGTGGTCAGCGAGGCGCGTAGACGCGTGCCTCGCACACGTCCGGACCACGATGCTTCAAGTCCTTGCACCCGCGCGCGGCCAATATTTTGAGCTTGATACAGATTGGCCAAGTTGGGCAACGGCATCGTAGCGGGTTGGATTGGCGCCGCTTCAATCAAGTCATCATAGCGTGTCTGAAATACGTTCACGCGTGCCATGCCCCATTGATCCGAACTGTGTTCAATGCCCGCCTCCACCGAATGACTGTATTCAGGCTGAAGTCTGAGATTGCCATAGTGCGGGTAATATAAATCATTAAAAGAGGGGACCCGAAAAGCGCTGGAATAACTGCTGGTGAATTTCCAATGGGGATTAAAGTAATAGCCGTAAGCGGCATAATAACTATCTGCGCCGCCAAAATGTGTATAGTGATCACGCCGCACATTCAATTGGAGTTGATGCGCGCCAAAGCCCGCCTGATAACCCGCAAAAGTGGCGTGTACCTGCCGGCTAGCAGCTGCATAAATACTGGCATCCAGGTTTTGCTGCAGGTATTCATAACCAAACTGTAGTCGCTGCCTTGGCCGCAGACTCAGTTCATTGTGCCAGGTAAGCTGGCGATTGATGGTGCTAAAGCGGCTATCGAAGATGCCATTTAGCCAATTCAGGTTGTGCTCGTGACCGTTGGCCATCATCAGCGAAGTGCGCCAAGATTCGCTCAACTGGCCGGCGACATGGACCGATAAAGCCCGCACCCGATTATTGGCCAAATTGAGGTCTGTGGGATAGCCATAGGCCTGGTCAGACCCCACCGTCCCGTGTGATTGATAAAATCGTACCCCGGCCAGCCAAGCTGGGTTAAAGCGATGCTTAAGCGCCGCCGTGATACTTTCAGCAAAAAAATCATAGGCATTCGGATGAGCCGGCTGCAGTCGTTTGGTGTTGGGCGATGCCAAACCTTCTGTTTTCAAGCGCGAGCCATGCAGACTAAAGGTCGTAGCACCTGCCGTATCCAGTGCGCCACTGATGCCTGCTTGCTGACGTTGGGTATGATGACTCCCCATTTCCGCCAAAAAATTTAATTTGGGTGGCTGCTGACCGCCTGCTTTGGTGGAAATGTGTACCACGCCACCAATTGCATTCGAGCCATAAAGCGCTGAGACATTGCCACTCACCACTTCGACCCGCTCAAACTGAGCCAACATCAACTGCGCTAGCTGCGTGCTACCCAGGCTAACTGAATCAACCCGCACCCCATCGATCAGGAGCAGGGTTTGGGTGGCAGCGGCGCCACGCAAAAACAGGCTACTGGTCGCACCAGGCCCACCATTTCTCACCACCTGAGCCCCCGCGACCGCAGGCAATAATGCGGGCAAATCAAGCGCGCCACTATCGACTAGATCCTGCTGACTGAATGACGTCGTCGGCGCCAGCGTATGAGTCAACGGTGACGCAACACGCGCGGCCGTCACGACCACTTGTTGGGCCAACCAAGGGCGCTTGACTGGCTGTGGTTGGCCGGCAGCCACGGTAACCGGGCCGATTTTCTCGACATTCGCTTGAGTTGGATTGGCGCACACCAATTGTGGCCACGCCATGAAGATGACACAAATCAGCGATACTGCTATCACTGCTAGCATAGAATGAGCACGCGCTATCTTATAGCTAACGCTGTTTCTCTTCGTGCAAATTGCCTCAATACGATTTGATGCGGTTAAAATATTCGGACTTCCAAGGATGCGGCTCATGCTTAACGAATTAGACTCTTTACGACAAAATATTGGTCGGCTGATCATGTTGATCGACCGCTACCGCCAACAATGGCAAGATTTAACACAACAATTGGAACAAAGCCAAGCGGCACTCGCCGCCATGCGCTTAACACTTGAACAAACCTGCAGTGAACGCGATGCGCTCACCAGCAAAATCGAGGAGGCTCAGCTGCAACTCAATGCTATCCTTACAAAGTTACCGCCTGCCCTAAGCTCTGAGATTTAATCTCAGCTTTCTAGATAAACACCAGTGTGCTCATGACAAACAAGCAAATCGAAGTCCAAATATTAGGTCAGCCATACCGACTCGCCTGTTCAGCAGAGAACGAAGCAGCCTTATTGGAGGCCGCTACACGCGTTGATGCAGAAATGACCAAAGTGCGCACTCATAGTGCTGCGCGCGGCACTGACCGAATTGCCGTGATGGCAGCGATCTCACTCGCGTCCGAGCTTTTACTACTACAACGTAGCGTACGCCAAAGTGAGGCATTCCCTACAGAGGAAATTCGACGTACAATGCAACGTATGAATCAACGGATTGCGACCACGATTGAGCAGCATGAGCAAAGCACGCCACTGCTCAACACTAACCCAACGTGATCGGAACCCCGCAGTAGAGGTAGGCATCTTATACGAGAGAGCCGCTTTTTAATGTACTTAAAGGTTAAATGACATAATTTAAAGTTTTCCCTGCCTGGTTCGCGAAGACCCTATACTCTTTGAACCAATGCGATATGCAACGGTTGCGGAAATTTGTGATATGGGCGTGCGCATCACTCGTTTGATGCGCTCAAAGTGTCACTAACTGCGACCATCTTGAACCCAGGTTCAGGATGCCGGTCTAGCGGCTAAGGCGGGGATCTTATAGCACGGCACCGAATCTTCGGTGCCGTTTTTTTATCCTCTCAGTTTCACTGCCTAGCAGCCGGCGGGGGGGCGTTGCCCGCCCCGATACACATAAGCCAAGACACCAACGCCCACGACGATCATCGGTACGGATAGCCACTGCCCTAATGACCAACCAAACGTTAATAAACCTAGAAAGTCATCTGGCTCACGCACAAACTCAACCAGAAAGCGCGCGCAACCATAGCCGAGCAAGAATACTGCCGAGATCGCCCCAACCGGCCTGATTTTGCGTGCAAACAGCCAAACTATCACAAACAGCGCGAGCCCTTCAAGCGCCACCTCATACAACTGGGAGGGGTGACGCGGTAATGCCTGGTAGTGGTCAAAGATGACCTGTAACCCGCCGGCCACGGCTTGCTGCGGATGACTCAACAACCAGCTACGATCTGCCTGCGCTGCCTGTGGAAAGAGCATGGCCCAAGGCGCATCAGGAGCGCTGACCCGGCCCCACAATTCACCATTCATAAAATTGCCGAAACGCCCCGCCGCCAGCCCAGCAGGTACCAGCGGCGCCATAAAATCAGCGACCTCCAACCAGCGGCGCTGAGATTGACGCGCAAAAAGAAACAGGGCGAAGCTCACGCCAATAAAACCGCCATGAAATGACATCCCGCCTTCCCACACTTTAAAAATATCTAGTGGGTGGGCTAGATAAAAGCTAGCCTTATAAAACAAAACGTAGCCAAGTCGGCCCCCCACAATCGTGCCTAGCACGGCGTAAAACATCAGGTCATCTAGCGCCTTCGCAGTCCAGCCCTGGGCGGCAACCTGCGGCAAGCGTAAACGCCAGCGGCCAAGCCCAATCGCGGCCAGAAAAGCCAGCAAATACATCAAGCCATACCAACGTACAGCAAGTGGCCCCAACTGCAGCGCAATCGGGTCGAATTGTGGATGGATCAGCATAACTTGACCTCTAAACCATTAAAAAAGTGCATTATAGTATTTGACATCAATAAAAAGAGTCTTCATTCTTATGCTGACCCTATTTATGACAGAGTAATCGCAAGTTCATCACGGCGCGCCTACCGTTCAGCGCCGTGGGCCTTGTTTTTATCTATTCTTTTTCTGCAAGGAAAATCCATGCCTCACAATCCACGCTCACGGCATATCACGCAAGGTATCGAGCGCGCGCCAAACCGGTCGATGTATTACGCGCTTGGCTATCAAAAAGAAGATTTCGATAAACCGATGATTGGTGTAGCCAACGGCCATTCTACAATCACGCCTTGTAATGCCGGCTTGCAACCTCTAGCAGATGCGGCCGTTAAGGCGATTCAAGCGGCCAGCGCCAATGCGCAAATTTTTGGCACACCGACCATTTCTGATGGCATGTCGATGGGCACCGAAGGCATGAAATATTCGTTGGTCTCGCGCGAAGTGATTGCCGACTGTATTGAGACGGCGGTGCAAGGCCAATGGATGGATGGCGTCGTGGTGATTGGCGGCTGCGATAAAAATATGCCAGGCGGGATGATTGCCCTGGCGCGGATCAATGTTCCCGGGATTTATGTCTATGGCGGCACGATCAAGCCTGGCCATTGGCATGGTCAAGATTTAACCATCATTTCGTCGTTTGAAGCGGTGGGCGAATTTATGGCTGGCCGTATCAACCAAGAAGATTTTGAGGGGATTGAGCGCCATGCTTGTCCCAGCACCGGCTCATGTGGCGGGATGTATACCGCAAATACCATGAGTTCATCCTTTGAGGCCTTAGGCATGTCATTGCTGTACTCCTCAACCATGGCTAACCCAGATCGAGAAAAAGCAGAGTCCGCCGCGGCCTCAGCACGCGTCTTGGTTGAAGCGGTCAAACGCGATTTAAAGCCGCGCGACATTATCACCAAAAAATCGATCGAAAATGCCGTCTCTGTGGTCATGGCAACGGGTGGCTCAAGCAACGCTGTCCTACATTACTTGGCGATTGCCGATGCCGCCGAAATTGACTGGAACATAGATGATTTTGAGCGTATCCGTCAGCGCGTTCCGGTGATTTGTAATCTCAAACCGTCTGGTCAGTATGTGGCAACCGATTTGCATCAAGCCGGCGGCATTCCGCAAGTCATGAAGATTTTATTAAACGCGGGCTTATTGCATGGCGATTGCATCACCATTACCGGTGCTACACTTGCTGAAGAATTGGCCGCTGTACCGGATACGCCTCGCGCCGACCAAAAGGTGATCTTCCCGCTTGAAAAAGCCTTGTATCAGAAAGGCCATCTGGCGATCTTAAAAGGCAATTTAGCGCCAGATGGCGCTGTCGCGAAAATCAGCGGCCTCAAAAATCCTGTGATCACGGGCCCGGCTCGTGTGTTTGATGACGAACAAAGCGCGTTGGCGGCAATCCTGGCCGACCGTATTCAAGCCGGCGATATCCTAGTGTTACGCTATCTTGGCCCGCAAGGGGGTCCTGGTATGCCGGAAATGCTCAGCCCCACTTCTGCCCTCATTGGCAAAGGCTTAGGTGAGTCCGTCGGCTTAATCACCGATGGCCGCTTTTCTGGCGGGACCTGGGGCCTGGTGGTTGGCCACGTGGCGCCTGAAGCATTTGTTGGCGGTGTGATCGGCCTGGTCCAAGAAGGCGACTCAATTACCATCGATGCCCATCAGTTACTGCTGCAACTCAATCTTGATGAGGCTGAACTGCAGCGCCGGCGGGCTGAGTGGCAACCACCCGCACCGCGCTATACGCGCGGCGTACTGGCAAAATATGCAGCCCTCGCCCTCCCCGCCAATCGAGGCGCTGCCACGGGCTAAGTTTCAGCTGAGGCCCCTTACTCTCCTCGCTTGTAATTGTTAGGCTGATAGCCGTGCTCACGGTAAAAACGATACCGATTACGCGCAGCGGCGAGCTCGTTAGCGCCGCTGCCGACGACTTCAAGCACGCGCGTAAAGTGCGCAAACTCAGGCGGCACAACCGTCCCAAGATTAAGCAGCAGCCGGCCATAGAATGCCGGCTTTACCTCGGTTGCCAACACAATCGGGGTGGCTAGGCAGTGGGCATCATCAGCCATACAATGCGGGATGAACTCAAGCGCGGCGAAGCTCCACAAGCGCGTGTCAAAAGTACGCAAAAGCGCTGGCTCAGCAAGCACCAATAATTGCTGTCCTGCCGTATAGACTTTGCGCGCCAGCCGACACGCATAGTCCAGTTGGTCGCCCACGTGCGTATGGAAATCAATTTGTATCATAGTGGCTGAACAATTAGCGGCTTGCGCGCTCAATCAAAAACTGTGTCAAGAGTGGCACGGGCCGCCCAGTTGCGCCTTTAGCTGCGCCACTTTTCCAGGCCGTGCCAGCAATATCCAAGTGCGCCCAAGAGTACGCTTGCGTAAAGCGTGCTAAAAAGCAAGCAGCCGTGACACTACCGGCAGGACGCCCGCCAATGTTTGCCATATCGGCAAAATTTGATTTCAGTTGTTCTTGATATTCTTCATCAAGCGGCATGCGCCAGATCGGGTCGACAGAGGCGGCAGCGGCCGCCAACAATTCATTGGCGAGCGCATCTTCTTTGGCAAATAAGCCACTATGATGATGGCCCAGCGCAATCACGCAAGCCCCGGTTAAGGTCGCAATGTCGATCACCAGCGCCGGTTTAAAGCGTGCAACATAAGTCAGCGCGTCACACAAAATCAGGCGCCCTTCAGCATCCGTATTCAAGACTTCAATGGTCTGTCCTGACATACTGGTCACAATATCGCCGGGTTTATAGGCATTGCCTGCCGGCATGTTTTCGCAGCTCGGAATCACCACGATCAGATTTAACTTCAAAGCCATTTCGGCGACGGCACGCAAGGTACCCAGGGCGGCGGCTGCACCGCACATATCGTACTTCATTTCATCCATGCCTTCGCCTGGTTTCAGCGAAATCCCACCCGCATCGAAAGTAATACCTTTGCCCACCAGCACGATCGGCTTGGTTTTTGCGGCAGCGCCTTGATAATGCAGCACGATCAATTTCGGCGGTTCAGTTGAACCTTTGGCCACCGATAGGAAAGCGCCCATTTTCAGGGTTTCCAACTGTTTTTGCCCGAGTACCTCGGCTTTTAATGCAAACTCATGGGCGAGCTCTTTGGCCGTCTGCGCCAAGTAAGTGGGGGTGCAGATATTACCCGGCAAGTTGGCTAAATCACGCGCAAAATCCATGCCACTGGCCAGCGCAACACCTTGTTTAGCTGAAGCCTTTGCGCTTTTTACGTCGGCCGCGTTCACTGTGATGATGATTTTCTGGGGCCTAGGCTGACTGGTTTTAGCTTGGCTTTTTAGCTGAGTAAATTGGTAGGCTATTTCACGCGTTAAGCAAATAGACAAACGTACCCCCCTAGCCACATCCACTTCGCTGTTACATTCTTGGACCAGCGTCCAAAGTAGGGTTTTTACTTGTGGCACAAACAGGGGGCTGGTCAAAAGTACGCGCGCCGCGGCCCGCACTGCTTGCGCAAAAATTTTGGCGTTAAAGTTTTCACGCTGACCCAGGCCTACGACTAATACGCGGGCCGCGCTGACCCCGACTGTCTCGTGCAACATCCACGCCTTGCCGCACTGACCATTGATCTCTCCGGTTTTCACCAGCCGGCCAATTGAGCCCGCCATGGCTTGATCGATTTGGTGCGCTACGCCGAGCAAAGGACTGCCCTCAAAGAGGCCAATTACAATACAACTAGACTGCGCGCGCAGCATTTCAGTTTGCGCAGCACTATTCCAGTTGCAGGCTTTTATGCTAAAGTCCATCGCGCTCCCCTTGGATAAATTTCGGTTTGGTTTGAATTAAACCGTAATTATCCGCTATTTTCCTTAGTCGCTGCCGGCAGAGCAACTGCAATAGACATGATTTTCGAACGTTCCCTACAACGCGAGCTTGCATATACGGCTCTTGCTGTATTTATGGTGCTACTAACGATTATGTTAGCCACCATGATGATTCGCATTGTCGGCTTTGCCGCTTCAGGCCAAGTCGATCCGCGCGACGTACTGTCGCTGATTGGTCTTACCGTGATTGGCTACCTCGCGGTCATACTGATTGTGACGCTGTTTGTCTCAATTTTGTTTGTACTGACCCGTTGGTACCGAGATTCGGAAATGGTTGTCTGGATGTCATCGGGGATTAGCCTGACGCATTTGGTCAAGCCGATTGCGGTTTTTTCCGCGCCGCTGATTGCCGCCATTGCGTTTTTCGCTTTTGTCGGCTGGCCCTGGTCAAACGAACAAAGCAAGCTCTTGCGCGAGCATTTCGCGCAGCGCGACGAGGTCTCATTACTCGCCCCAGGCCAGTTTCGGGAATCTCCGTCCAACCAACGCGTTTTTTTTATTGAAAGCATCTCGCCTGATGCCACCCATGTACGCAATGTTTTTGTCAGCAGTACCGAAAATGGCAAAGTCAGTATTGTCGTTTCAAGCCAGGGACATATTCTGACCCAAGCCGACGGCGAACGCTTTGTCGTCCTTGAAAACGGCCGGCGCTACGATGGTCAACCTGGCCAGCCTGATTACCGCATTATGTCGTTTGAACGCTATGGCGTACGGATTGGCGAACAACGCTTTGTCAACAAGCCAACCTCGACCAGTACTTCAACCCCGCAGCTCATCCGCCAACCCAGTTTAGTGAATCTAGCAGAACTCGCATGGCGCGCGGGGTTGCCTTTGATTGCCATCAATTTGATGCTACTCGCGATTCCGTTGGCGTATCAAAATCCCCGCCGCAGCCGCACTATTAACCTGGTGATGGCGGTGTTAATTTACCTGACCTATTCTAATTTGCTGAATTTAATGCAATCATGGATTGAACAAGGAAAGATCTCATTCAGCGTGGGTCTATGCATTTTGCACCTGATCGCCGCCGCCGTAGTCTTGCTGCTTTTTTGGTTACGCACACGCCACCGGCCATTGCTAAGCTATCTGCCCATGACTAGATCTAAAGAGAAATAAATCATGTCTGCTCCGTCAATGCCCACTGCCCTGTTGGTGTATGAAAGTTATTTCGCGCGCCAGATATATTTGGCGTTCGGCTTTGTGCTATTTGCGTTTTCTGGGCTCTTCTTCTTTTTTGATCTGATTAGCGAATTAAACTCGATTGGGCAGCACAATTACAAGTTTGGTTATGCCGTGATACGCGTAGCCTTACTCGCCCCATCTCGCTTGTACGAGATTATCCCAGTGGCGGCCCTGATTAGCGCGATTTTTGTCTTTGCCACCATGGCCGCCAATTCGGAATTCACGATCTTTCGCATTTGCGGCCTCTCAACCCGGCGCGCACTCGGCTCCCTCATGAAAATCGGCGTGCCACTTGTCACCGCCACATTTTTATTTGGTGAAGTGATCAGCCCTTATGCAGACCAATTATCCGAGCGTGTACGGCTCGAGGCATTGGGCGCCTCCGTCTCATCGAATTTTAAGTCTGGAGTCTGGGTCAAAGATACGCTCAACAATGACGGTGAAGGTCGTCCCGTCATGCGCTTTGTGAATGTTGGCAAACTGATGCCAGATACCACGATTCGCGATGTACGAATTTATGAATTCGACCATCAATTCCAGTTAACCGATGTGCGCGTTGCCGAGCGTGGGCAGTTTATCGCGCCAGATCATTGGCAACTCACCGAGGTAACGGCAACGCACTTATTTAAAGCGGCAACGTTGCCGCCACCCAGCACTGCTCCCACTGAAAAAGTAGACCTGCTACAACCGCTGTACCATGCTCAGCAAGCGGCTCTGCCGGAATATTTAATGCGCTCGCAGTTGACCCCACAAATTCTGTCGGTGCTACTGGTGTCCCCCGACCGGATGTCAATGCTGAATTTATTTTCATATATTCGTCACCTACAAGAAAATCACCAAGATACGCAGCGTTATGAAATTGCCTTATGGCGCAAATTTTTCTACCCATTCACCGTCTGGGTCATGCTTGCGCTCTCCTTACCCTTTGCTTATTTGCATACCCGTGCTGGCGTGGTCGGCATTAAAGTATTTGGCGGCATCATGCTAGGCATGAGTTTTCAACTCATCAATACACTGTTCTCGCATATTGGCATCCTGAATACCTGGCCAGCGGCGCTGACCGCGGCCACGCCTAGCCTGATTTATATTGCGTTTGGCTTAATCGCATTACGTTGGGTTGACCGGCACTAAACACCCCCATACTCTGTAACTTTGATCGCTAAATGGCACGAATGACTAGCGTTATGCGGCACCAATCACGAGGACAGAACAAGCGGCGTCTACCGCCTTGTCGGTGACAAATCTCACAGAGCTATTTTCAATCTCCAGGACGACTGTCTACCGGACCTTCAACCAACAGGCGGGCGAAGCTTTAGAGAAGGTGACATGAGTATTCGGGGAATTCCTCTGCTATTTTGTTTGTGGACGTTCTACACATCACACGGCGTGATCCGGGGTGTCAAATAGCGCTGATAATTCGTGCCATTTAGCGATCAAAGTTACACAAACCCCTTGCACCACCAAATTTGTCTTTTTATTGAGGTTATATTAAACCAGTATACAAACTAGTTTATTTGGGGGGCTGTATGTTTAAGGAAATTGGATCTTTTGCTGCTAAAACGGAGCTATCAAACCTTTTGCGTGACGTACAAAACGGCATGCGTTATACGATTACTTTGCGTGGCAAACCTGTGGCAGATTTAGTACCCAGCGAAGAGGGGGCCCGTAAAAATAGTCAAGCGGCTATTCAAACGATACTTCATATTAAAAAAATTCAAGGGGTATCTTCTGAACAGCTCGCAGCTTGGACTGCTGAGGGGCGCAAATGAAGGTGGTGATTGATGCTTCAATGTCACTTGCTTGGTTATTTGAGCGCTCTAAATCCGAAGAAGGTGCTTGTGCGCAACGCATGTTATCGTCTATGGCGATAGCAAAGTCGATTGTGCCCCCTTTGTGGCACACTGAAATTGCCAACACACTACTTATAGGCGAGCGGCGTAATGTCGTCAGTGAAGCCCAGGTTATCGATTACTTAAATTCTTTATCTAATTTGCCGATTGCCACTGACAACACAGCGGCGGAACATCGGCGCGAACAGGTCATGGGGTTGGCCCGCGAATATAAATTAACGGCTTATGATGTTACTTACCTCGATTTAGCACTCCGCACAGGTTCAATATTGGCAACTTTTGATCGGGAACTAGCTGAGGCAATGTGCCGCGCTGGCGGTACTGTATTTCAATGAATTTTTCCTCAAAATAATCCTTACCCTGCCCGTATATGAGCATAAAGCCGCCGATTACATGGTTTGGCGGCAAGTCCAGATAACAGTACTTGTAAACCGCTTGAGAATTAGGACGTCGATCTTTTTCAGTGGCGACTATTTAGCCATAGAAAAGCCCCCCTTAAAATTAGACAGAATCTTGAACTTTCGGGAGGCAGATCAAAAAGGATGGTTCTTAAAACCTGTTTACGATGTTTTATGCAGTAAATTAAGCAAGGCGTGTTGCGGCAAATTCTTGGATTAGTCCGCTATTTTGTATTGCGCCTTGCTGTATAAGCAATGCTGCGTTTTGAGGGGTGAGATTACGAGCATTTCCGATTAATGCACCTTCTGCAATTAGCTCGTCTTGCCTTGAAGTCCAATCTAAAATGACGGAGTCAATGCGGTCTGAGTCAAAAGAAACTTTCCAAAAATAAATAATGTTATTCGTGGCTACGCGTAGCATTGCTGAATTCTCTTGCATAGACTCCCATGCAATGGCTTGAATGCTTCCTGCATCGCGACCCATAAAATTTTGCAGTTCTGTCTGACATTCACCTGTTAGAACTGACCATAGCCGCACTGTTCCATCCCAGTCTGTAGATGCTAGCCATCGGTCATCATTTGAAAATGCAAGGTAATCTACTACGTTTGTATGGCTGTAGGTATGCACAAGGGATCGGTCACCCGAGACATGCCATAGCCTCACCTCATTATCCCAATTTGCAGATGCTAACCACTGGCCATTGTTCGAAAATGCGATGCTCGTCGCACCAGATTCATCTCCATTGTTGTAAGTATGCGCAAAAGACCGATCGCCCGAGACATGCCATAGCTTCACCGCGCCATCGCTACTTCCAGACGCTAACCACTGTCCATCATGAGAAAAGGCGATCCGAATTACATCTTCTTCATGTCCTATATACGTGTGAGCCAGAGAGCGGTCACCTAAAACATGCCACAATTTAACCTTATCTACATGAGTCGACGCTAACCATTGTCCATCGTTTGAAAGCGCGATCCTAATTTCTGCCGAAGAAAATCTATTAGTGGTGGAATAGGTGTGAGCAAGAGAGCGATCACCCAAAACATGCCACAATTGAAGCGTTCTACGGTCAGCCGATACTAACCATTGCCCATCGTTTGAAAACGCAATGCTAATTCTTTCCGAAGAAAACCGAGAAGTAGTGATGGGATAGGTGTGAGCAAGAGAGCGATCGCCCGAAGCGTGCCACAATGCCACTCCATCTCTGCGCGCTAATGCTAACCACCGTCCATCGCCCGAAAATGCGACTTCAGTTATTTCATCTGTATGTTTGGCATATGAGTGCGTAAGGAATCGATCGCCAGAGATGCGCGACTGCTTAACTACACCATCGAAATCTGCTGATGCTAGCCACCGCCCATCATTTGAAAAAGCGACGCTCCTTACTTCATTTCCGCGTTCAGTAGAGGTATGTTCAAGAGAACGGTCACCTGAAACATGCCATAGTTTTACCCGATAATCAGTTCTTCCTGAACTTCCTTCATGAAGGTGTCCTCCACCCGATGCTAACCACTGCCCGTCGTTTGAAAATGCGATACCCCTCGCGCCACCAAATTTATTAACCTCATATGTATGGGCAAGAGATCGGTCGCCCGAGACATGCCATAGCTTCACCGTACCATCGTCACCTGCTGACGCTAGCCATTGACTGTCGCTTGAGAATGCGAGGCTATATATGTACATCTGACGAACATCATAGGTATGAGCAAGAGATCGATCGCCCAAGACATGCCATAGTTTCACCGTGCCATCTTCACCATTAGATGCTAACCATTGCCCATTGTTCGAAAATACTAAGCCCCCGTCCCCCTCATAAGTGTGCGCAAGAGATCGATCACCCAAGGCTTGCCATAACCTAATTGCGTCGCCGCCCGATGCTAACCATTGCCCATCGCTCGAAAACGCAATGCTATATATGCGCCGACCAGGCACAGTGTAAGTATGCTCGAGATGCCTGTCCCCTGAAACTTGCCACAGCTTCGCCGTACCATCATTACCTGAGGACGCTAGCCACTGACCATCGTTGGAAAACTCGATACTCGTCACCTTATCTTGATGTCCAGTAAACGTATGCACGTTAATCAAGTTCTCGGCATCGTACAACTCAATCTGATTCTCTTCTGTCACAGCGAGCCAACGCCCATCTGGTGAATAAGCGCAGCCGAAAACCCAGCCTTGCATTGTTAAAGAAGGTCTTTCGCCTAATTGCAGATTAGCTAAATTTGCCCCATCTAAATTCACATCTCTCAGCCAAGCGCAGGTCAAATCTACATCGCTTAAATCGGCATTTTGAAATTTTGTGCTGTCAAACACCCCATAACTTAAATCTGCACCAGGAACGCGTATTTTGCCAAAATCTTTATTATTTAATTGCACACCGGCTCTTACTAAGAGCGTCAGTGCATTAGCAGCCTCAGTCTGGACGTCTTCCGTTTTAGAGCGCTCGGCCCAACTCAATAGGTTTTGCTGCAGCAGTGTGTCTTCTTGTACTTTGTTTTGTAAAAATCCAACTAGCTCCGGATCATTAAAAAATCGCCGCACGAGATTAAAAAATGCATGTTGCGTTACAACTTGAGCGAGTTGGCTAGACTCCGACAGCCTTTGTAATCGCCGTAGCGAAAAATCTTTCAACGCTTCTTTGACTAATGCTGCTTGGTGTTTAGCTCTAATTTTGTGTTGGATCAAAAACAATTGCAGCGCAATATCGTCTACAGGCTCTCCATCACGAGTAACCGTGGTTAATGCTTTAAGCCAACTTTGCTGGTTTGAATGGTCAAGCTGGTTTTCTATCTCGTCTTGGATTTCTAAAGGGAGTGAGGAGAATGATGTTTTTGCTGGTGTTTGCGCTATTGGGTTGCGCGTTATCGCAGCATTCGAAATGGGTGTTGGCATAGATATACTTTTTCAATTAGGACGATTGCTGCAGATGAAAAAATTCTATTAGGCCATGATCTAACAAGTTTTCATTGGCCGATTCATCTGGGCCGCCGAATTTTACAGGAATATCTAAAAAGGCGATTGCCATGAAAGCTATTAAGCATCTGGCCAAAAATTTGCAAACAGATGGCCAATATCTTCATCGATGAGCTATGGCTGATGGTTTACTGACATTTTTTCATTCCATTAACTGACCAAGCGAATCCTTATGGTAATGCCTATCTCGAACATCACAATAAGGTTTTATTACGCCATGCAAAAACCTCAGACACCTTTTAGTAGGGGTAATATGCACATACGTGCCATTTATAAGTCTGCCCTTTATTTATAAAGCTTTCGTCAGATGGGACATAAAAATTAATATACCCTGCCATAACTCAGAATTTGATCAATAAACATGGTTTTTTGATTTTGATAGAGCATTTCTGCAATATCAACAGCTTTTTAATCAGAAAACATGATCAGATGGCACTTTTGGTGTCAGCAGCGCGTATGCCGTTATCAGGCGCTTTATGGAAAACGGCTTACTCTTTCCAAAGCGTGCCTACGGCGGTGCATGGGCAGGGCAGCTTATCTGGGGGCGGCTCAGTCATAGTCGTGTCCTCGGGTTGATCAAGAATCCTTCCTATGCAGGCACCTATGCCTTTGGACGTTATCAGTACTACAAGCGCATCACACCTGAAGGTAACGTGCACCAACGTGTTCAACCCGTACCCAAGGCAGACTGATTGGATTGAACGTAACATCGTTCAGGCTCGCAAGATCGATGAGCGTGGCCCATGGTGGATAACCCTAGACCCAACACAGGAGCAAAGCCTTCGGCACTGGATACACAAGTCAGCACATCTGCGAGACCAACATACCAATCTTTAACTGTAAGGAGTGCATTATGAAACTACCGTCGGCACGCCCAACGGACGCATCTCCTGTTTTCCGGGCTTGGGGATATACACGCGCCGGATATTCGGCGCCTGATATCCCCGGCGGTGGACAGATTGAAGCATCGGCTCAATCCAGCCATCAAAGCTCTCCTTTGCCTCCGCTACCTTCTGGCCATCTACACCTGCAGCCGAGTGGTTCGGAATCTTCCACAGATTCGTCCACACCCGGTCCTGCGTGATGTAATGAGCCAACGAGGTAAATCGGAGGCCTGGTCCACACCGAGCTTTCACTGCTATTCGTTCGAGTCCCGTTTCCATGGCCGGTGAGTCTTCTCTTTGCATAAAAGTCCTTATCTCCCTTTGTATGGAGTCCATGTTGCCCACGAACGATTCAACTTCTGCTGGCCGCTTCCCCATGTAGCCGGCTCTCCCGACCTCGGAGTACTATCAGCCAATCTGACTTCCGTCAGGTCATCAGGCCGTTCTACCTTCTCGGCTCGTCTGGCCTTACAAGCAAGTTTCGCTTGAACCTGACGGATCTCCCTTGTTCACATAAAATCCTTCGGTTGCATGCTGGCGGTATAAACCCCGGAAGCATCACAGTACACTCGCCATGACGCGTACCGTAATTCTGCCTTCCTCTTCGTGAGATAGAGTCGGCTACTTCGACGACATTTGATTTCGGGGCTATCTTCCCGTTCACTGATGTTCCGGCCTACAACCTCCCTGTCTACGCTTCGCAATGGCCGTCGCCGGACACCACGCAAGACTCGGTACGCGGCCGCTGGCTAAGCTTTGCCGCGGTTGCCATCTCAGGCAACTACATTTCATGCGCTTGCAAGGCGCAACTCAGGCTAAATTCGACAAGACACCCCCATCATTGGCGCCCCGTTGCGTCAACAACTTTCTATTCATCTCGCTTAACCCAACCACCCCTTCCAATACCGTATCCTTCACTATCAGCTTATTATTCGGTGACATCCAACGCAGGTGCGCATGAACTCCATCCACCTCTCCTATCAGCTCCCACTGCCGAACCAACTTATCGCCACTGCCAGTCAACAGATAGGAACCCTCCGGCGTCGCTTTCCAGGCTACGCTATAGACTTCCTCAGTAAAACCTTGAATCACTCTTAGACACTCACCCGAAGCGACCTCCCACAGACGCACCGTAGTGTCATCACTGCCCGAGGCGATCTGCGACCCGCTCGGCGAATACACCACGCTATTAACAGGGTCGGTATGCCCTTCTAAGGTGTGCCCAGCCGCTCCGCTTTCCGCGTCCCACACACGCACCGTTTTATCCCTACTGCCCGAGGCGATCTGCAAACCGCTCGGCGAATACACCACGCTATTAACAGCGGCGGTATGTCCTTCTAACGTGTGCCCAGCCGCTCCGCTTTCCGCGTCCCACAGACGCACCGTCTTGTCAACGCTCCCCGAGGCGATCTGCGTTCCGCTCGGCGAATACACCACGCTATTAACAGGGTCGGTATGTCCTTCTAACGTGTGCCCAGCCGCTCCGCTTTCCGCGTCCCACAGCCGCACCGTCTTGTCCCAACTGCCCGAGGCAATCTGCAAACCGCTCGGCGAATACACCACGCTACTAACAGCTCTGGTATGTCCTTCTAACGTGTGCCCAGCCGCTCCGCTTTCCGCGTCCCACAGCCGCACCGTCTTGTCCTCACTGCCCGAGGCGATCTGCGAACCGCTCGGCGAATACACCACGCTCAAAACAGAGGAGGTATGTCCGCGTAAGGTGTGCCCAGCCGCTCCGCTTTGTACGTCCCACAGACGCACCGTCTTGTCATAACTCCCCGAGGCGATCTGCGAACCGCTCGGCGAATACACCACGCTCCAAACAGCGTCGGTATGTCCTTCTAAGGTATGCCCAGCCGCTCCGCTTTCCGCGTCCCACAGACGCACCGTCTTGTCATCACTGCCCGAGGCGATCTGCAAACCGCTCGGCGAATACACCACGCTCCTAACATAGGAGGTATGTCCTTCTAAGGTGTGCACAGCCGCTCCGCTGTGCGCGTCCCACAGACGCACCGTCTTGTCATCACTGCCCGAGGCGATCTGCGAACCGCTCGGCGAATACACCACGCTATTAACAGACCAAGTATGTCCTTCTAAGGTGTGCCCAGCCGCTCCGCTTTGCGCGTCCCACAGACGCACCGTCTTGTCATCACTGCCCGAGGCGATCTGCGAACCGCTCGGCGAATACACCACGCTCCTAACAAAGGAGGTATGTCCGCGTAAGATATGTCCGCGTAAGCCGCGTAAGGTATGTCCGCGTAAGGTGTGCCCAGCCGCTCCGCTGTGCGCGTCCCACAGACGCACCGTCTTGTCATCACTCCCCGAGGCGATCTGCGAACCGCTCGGCGAATATACCACGCTCAAAACAGAGGAGTTGTGGCCAATCAAGGTGAGAACGGGCGCGTAGCTCTTCGCGTCCCATAGCCGCACCATATTGTCGCAACCCGAAGCGAACTGCAAACCGCTTGGCGAATACACCACGCTCCTAACCCAGTCGGTATGTCCTTCTAAGGTGTGCTCAGCCGCTCCGCTTTCCGCGTCCCACAGACGCACCGTAGTGTCATAACTCCCCGAGGCGATCTGCGAACCGCTCGGCGAATACACCACGCTCTTAACAGCGGCGGTATGTCCTTCTAGGGTGTAGACTTTTTCCCAATTCGAGGTCGTATAGATACTGATCTTACCGTTATAAAGACCTACCGCACAGTTTTTCCCATCCGGTGAATACGCGCAGGAAAACACTTTGTCCTCCTCTTGGATATAAGCCCATTCGCCAAATCGCACCCCAGCCATCTTGGCTGCGCTTAAATCCGCATGGCGAAGCCAACTATTATGAAAATTGACCTGGCTTAAATCCGCCCCTTGCAACTGCGCTGAATCGAATACCCCAAAGCTCAGATCTGCCCCGGGTATCTGGACTCCTTTTAAATCCGCTTCATTGAACTCCACCCCAGCTTTAATCAGGATCGTGATTGCGTTCGCCGCAGCAATGCTCACGCTATTCTGGCTCGTTGACGCTTTGATCCACGCCAGTAGCGGTTTCAGCAGCCCTCCATTTTGTTGAACTCGTTCGACCAAAAAGCGCTGGATAGCTAAATCCTCCACAACATTGAAGGTATTCAATAAGGCGGCAGCATCCACTTGAACAGAAGGGCTGAGCGCTTCCCATAACAGCTGCACCTTTCCTACCCAGTTTAACGGCGTAGAACGAGTCGATGACGCCAATTCTGTGGAGTTTTCCAGCTCTTCCCACACCGCGCGCGCCACTAAATAATCCTGAATCGATTTATGAATAAAGCGATATTGCTGTTGCTGACGAATCAGCAAAGCGCTAAAACGCAGTAGATTTTTTGCTTCGTCTTGACTGCTTAGAAAAGGCTCGTACCGTGTATCCTGCGGCATCCCTCTGCGAGCGATTGGGGAATATTCCGCCACCGTTGTTTTAGCCTCTGACAGTGCCAGCGCAAAGTCGCTATTAAATGTTTGGCTATGCTCTATAAAGCCTCCTTCTTTTAAGCGGTAAAACGCTATTTTCTGTGCTTCCGTCAAGCTAATCCCATCTAGACGAGCGAGAGAACGCTCAAACCAAGTCTGCACAAACTGCTCATATAACTTAATTCGAGTCAGGCCCAGCGTTGCATCCCCCAGGGTAGGCAGAACGATCAAAGCCATTTTGAGCAAGAAGGGGGTGCCTAATAACTCTTTGACATTCAGCACACGGCTTAACGCGTCTTGATAGTCTGGCACAGTCCATGGGGGGCAAGCATGCTTAACATACTGCTCAATATAGGTCTCAATCGCCTGGTCTGAAAACGGCGCAATTTCATATTCCAGCAAAGAGCGTGAATAGCCTCGCGGCTGAAAATTGTTTTGATAGCCTTGCGTTAAATACTCAGGTCGGCTGCTGATAATGATCTTGGCTTGCCATTTGTCTAGTTTTCCATCCGCATATAAATTGCGTTGTTCAGCTGGAATTTCATCATAGCCATCTAAAATCAATATAAAGCGCTGGCTTTTGCGTAAAACTTCGATCTGCTCCGGCGAAAAACCGCATTTATCCGACAAATACTGGCCAAGTAGATTTTTGTTCGGCTGATCTATGGTCGGCAACGAGATATAAAGAGCGATCGGTGCCTCATCTGAAGCCGTCGCTGCACCGTATTCTCGCCACAAGCGACGGGCCAATTGTCGGTTAAAAGTCGATTTGCCTGAACCCGCTCCACCTCGCAGCAGCAGTACCTGATTTTTCTGCCCAGAATCATTCTTTTGGGTTAAAAAAGCCGTAACAGCTTCGTCTAAATTAAAAGTGGTCTTTTTATCCGTAGGAGTTGTCGCCTGCAGGGCAACATACATCGCCAGGCCATCTTGAATTTCCCCTGACTCTTCCCACGCCGAGAAATATTCTTCTTCGATATTTTCGCCTAAGATCGCCAGCGGCTCTTTCTTTGTTCTGAGTTCTATTGCTTGCTGATGTTTAAGCTGTTGGTGTTGTTGCTGTACAGTAAGGACAATCTCGCTGCGCAGCGCCTTCTCTATCTCGCCAAAGATGCGATCTACGAGCTTGACAAACTCAAGCCCGCCCAGCGTTGAAGACTTATCTTTTAACCGAGAAATACACTCGCTGTATCCCTGCCAAAACTTGTCCAGAAACGTTTTGGCCTCATTGCTGCTCACTAACACCCGCTCGATCACCTTAAACAGTACCCCGTGCCGACTTTGATTCGGATACACCTCCCCGGCTTTGGTTTGCGCATCCAATCTGGGCATATCTTCCATCCGAACCGTCGTCGCTGGAATAAAATGCGCCAAGCAGGGCTCATAGCTATTGGGCGTTAACAAAACTGGGATAATGCCGTGCTGATCTTGCCAGTGCTCTGCCCGGATTTGCAAAAATGCTATCTCCGTCAATACATGATGGAACCCTGCTTTATATTCTTGCTCTTGTGAAAATTTCTTAACCACCTCACGAATGGCCGAACTACCTTGTTGTTCACAGTCTTTGAGGTAGGCTGCTCGAAGTTCCTGATAAAAATCTTCATAGTGCGACCATTTTAGGTAGCGTCCTAACACCTCCGAACAACACACCACGACCTTATTAACCGGCTTCACATCTTTTCTTAAGCTAGTGGGCAATAAACACAGCTGATTGGTTAAGATATCTTCTAGCTTGCCATCCTCTTTCAATTCTTCCACGGAGCTTAAATACGTTTGCCCCATCGGCGTTTGATCGGAATACAGGTTGACTCGGATTTGAGATAACTTCTCGATTAAATATTTAGACGTATAAGCCTCGGCCTGTCCGTAAGCGAGATTATCGTGGGCGTACACCAGAAATAGGCTGGGTCGATTTTCTACTTCTAAGGAGCCCAACGTGGATAGCGCTTTTTCAAACAGATAATCAACTAGCCCGCTTTTTTCCTCAGCAGGCGTGGCCGTCTGAACTAAACCTAATTCATTCAGTGAGGAGTGCTTCTCCAAAAGATCAGGCTTGATCCCATTCGATAAAGCGAGAGAGGCATCCAGCGCCCTTTGCGCCGATAGCGGCCTCTGGGTGGCGGCATCATTTTGGCTGATCGGCATTGGGATGGGAGAAGTCGGACTGTGTTCTCCTGCGTTAACCGCTGCACCTGGCCCTTGCAGCCCACTTAAAAAAGTGAAGAATTCGTTACGTATCTCATCGAAAGCTTTTTTTGCTTGCCGATCACCAGGCTTTTTTTCATGTTCAGTTTTAGCCTTATTGACCGCCTCTGAGTACGATTTTTTGGCTTCTTCTAAATTTCCCATGGCTTGATGCGCGTGCGCCTGGCCTAACAAATGCTGTGAAGATATAGCTAGATGCTGTGAGGATATAGCTGGCGATGACGAACGCACTACGGTACTGAAACTAAACAATTTTTTCTCCGACCCATTCTGGGACTATTTAGAAGGCGATGAAGGGCGCTAAAAAACAGCGCCGTCCTCGAGAACACATGGGCTGAATTGTAGATACCGTCTTTCATGTCAAGCAATATTGCCATAATTTTGATCGTATGGCATACGAGTTTTAAGCACGCCGAAGCAAAGATGAACGAGTTTACGCATGCAAGCGCCAAGAGCAGACATAGCGGATTTGCCACGTGCGCACAAACGTTCGTATAGGGCTTTGACGTGGGGGTTATAGCGTATAGCGACAACAGCGGCCATATAAAGCTTAGCGCGGATTTGCGCAGAGCCTGCTTTAGAAAGTTTGGAGGGGCCAAATACAGAGGAACCGGATTGTCTTTCCACGGGTACTAGGCCAAGATAAGCGGCGAGCTGCTCGGCGGTCTTGAATGAGTGAGTTTGCATCACTAAGAGCATCGTTTTTCCTACTTGTGGGCCAATCGCGCGAATGCTCTTTAACAAATCTAAATCTTTCTTCAAAGCAGGATGCCGATCGATATGATCATCGGTCTCTTTTTGAAGTTGTTTTAACTGTGCTTGCAGAAAATTAATACTATCATCAAGCGATTTCTGAATACGCTCTGGGGTAGTCGAAACGCTGGCTTTTTCTTGTCGGTTACGCTCACGCTGGAGGTCTTCAGAAATAGCTTCTTGGCGGGCTAGCAATGCTTTAAGCACTCTTGCTTCTGGAGCTGGGGGCACCCAGACATTAGGTTTGCACAGCAAGCCAAAACGCGCAATCAAAAAACTGTCAACAGCGTCTGTTTTGGTCCGTATGGCTAGGGACTTTCCTAAAGCGTTAACATGGGCTGGATTGGCGATGGATACCGCAATACCCGCATCGTGTAAAGCTTGAGCTGCTTGCTCATGGTAAACCCCCGTAGCTTCCATCGTAACGTGAAGATCGGTCAGTTTAATGCCTTGTTTAACAAGCCACGCTAATAGCTCGCTGAACCCTGTTTGGTTATTGGCTACTTTTTTGGATTTACGTTTAAGACCTGTTTCATCAAGTAATAACGAACAATCCAGTTTGGCTTTGGCGACATCGATACCGAGATAATTCATCTTTATTCTCAACTTAAAAATAGGAATACCAACTCACCCACTTGCCTTGTGCATTCAGGGTCGAACCCTTGGCTACCGTTCAGTGTCACGCTGGCGAGAAGTAGAGGTAAAGGGCTTAATCTACAATACAAGGTCAACGCCTTAAGGGGAAAAACAAGCTCCCTTCACCTCCTGTGATGTAGCTAATCATCACATAAAGAATGATACAAGGGGGGAAGGTCTAGTTTGGGTAAGAAAATTCCGATATTTCATACTATGGGACTTGCATTTGTATCACAAAAAATCGGTTCGATAAAACGTTGAATCGCCAAGTCGTCCGAAAAGGAACGATTTCGTACATACATATTCATATATGTACGAAAATAAGCCAAATGCATTTCGGAAATAAGCCATAATTCGTACCCCATTTTCGGACTAATTGGGATCGCTTGACGAAACGTAAATTAAAATACGCTAGTGCGTTTGAACCCTTTATTTATAGCTTAGTTACTACTTTGTTTACACCTCCGGTTCGATTGCGAGTTGGTCAGTCTAATGAGCCACAATTGCCCATAAGGCGGCCTGTAGAGCTCCTAGTGCGTTGTAAAATTGAGTTCAGACTGTTACAACCTATTCCAAGGGCTTAGCGTACTTTAATTTACGTTTCGTCAAGCGACCCCGGATAGTAATCAAGGGTTTAAAGAGCTGTGCTGACAAATTATTTGCGATTTAAAATTAAGGAAACCATACTTCTTTTACTGCTGATACAACAGCAAATGAGTTTGGAAGCCCAGTATCTCTAGGTGCGCAGCCGCCTAAGTATTTTTGGTGGCTTTTTTTATTGCGTGCACGCTTTGACAGATCTTTTATGGCGGCCTGAGCGAGGGGGGCCCCGTGGGGCTCGCCAGTCTAGGGCCTGGTCTTCCAACCTCGTATAGTGTGTTGTTTGAACTACAAAAGCTCGGTGCCACCACCCTCGTTTGTTTAACTTTGATCGCTAAATGGCACGAATTACTAGCGTTATGTGGCACAACAGGCGGGCGAAGCTTTAGAGAAGGTGACATGAGTATTCGGGGAATTCCTCTGCTGTTTTCTTTCTGGACGTTCTACAGACCCAGGGTATCAAATAGCGCTGATAATTCGTGCCATTTAGCGATCGTTACACCATACGCAAAAAAGCTCAACTTTAAAGCGCGCCTCAGAGCACTCGCTATTTATGCCAAAATTGCGTACACTATATCCATAGTGGCATAGAAGGAGTGCATCATGAAACCTGTGGCAGCGAATATTTCGACTGGGACTTTACTAGGCGGCGTCGCGGTGCTGAGCCAATTGCCTGGTTCAGCGCTAGAATGGGTGAAAATGATTCGGCGGGGGATTTCATCCGGTGCGGTCGATTCAATGCTGAAATCCATCGGTCTGTCACAAGCAGAACTTGCCTCCGCCCTGGCTATTCCAGAGCGTACGCTGGCTCGACGCAAACGAGAAGGCATCCTGAGCAGCGAAGAGTCAGCCAAACTCCTGAGGCTCGCGCGCATCGTCGTGCGCGCCACCCAGGTTTTTGAAGATCTAAAGATTGCTACCCATTGGCTCAAATCTCCGGCCCCCGCTTTGGGCGGTATGACTCCGCTCAGTCTGGTCGACACCGATATCGGTGCTGACAGTGTATTAGATACCTTAGGCCGGATCGAGCAAGGGGTATTTTTCTAACCGCCTGTGGCCATTATCTAGATATGAACCTTCATCAGTTTCGCTTTGTGCGCGAAGCAGTTCGGCAGAATTACAATTTAACCGAAGCGGCTAAGGCGCTGGCGACATCGCAACCCGGCG
>JASSUG010000008.1:0-142143 GCA_031963465.1 Mycoavidus cysteinexigens
TTTCCTGCTATTTTTTGCGATGAAGTGTTGCAATGCCGCGCTCATTTGAGCCAGCCCGCACCGATGTTTTGTCCTGCCATTTTTTCTGCTAAAGGCCAGTGCGTCAGGTACATCATGGTGACCGGATAATGCTGCCCCCTTGGTCAGCGGTTTCGGCACGCACAGGCAGTATATCGGTACTTTGCCCGTGTTGTCATTCATTGTTTGCTCTCATCGAAGTGACGGCAAGTGACACAAAGCACTTGAAGAGGGAGATGAGGGAGCACTCACGTGACAATCATCTCTTCAGGGAGATTTTTTGGCTAATTTTACATTTTTGGGAGATGGGTACGAGGGATGGCCGGGATTGATAAAAAATCCGCCACGTCTTGGATTAGGATACTGTGATTACACTGCTTAAATCGATTGCCAGATCGATTCTGGCAGACACGATACGTCAATACCCTGACCCTTATGCCGTCGGGATCGCCACCGCTTACAATCGATGGATGAGCAGTCAACTACCATCATCACCCTTTCCTGACGCCGTAGCCGCGTTCGCCTGGTCATCAATTTTGAATTCAAACCAGCAGCTTAGGCTAAGATGCGGCGGATTTTTTATCAATCCCGGCCATCCCTCAACTCGTTAACCCCGTGCAACTTAAACACATTTTTTTGCCAGATCGATACCTACTGTAGTAGCCTCCATCTCATTGTTTACATTCATTCAATATGACTTACGCCTTTTTTATCCCCGTTTAGAAAAAAATGACTTTTTCAGGGACGGCTAATTAGCCTCTTACTCGCATCACGTAAATTTAAAGACGGAGACGGCTCGCCCACGGCCATGCGCTGCTTTAAGAGTTGCCTATTCACCCAGCTTAAACCTTGCACACCTTGGATAATGGTATCCGTCACGGTAAGCACGCCATGCGTCGAACTCCATTGTAGACGCACGTGGCATTGCCCGCCTTCTTCTATTACCTGCCACAAGCGAACGGACGTATCTTCACAGCTAGTCACCAAATAATTTCTGCCGAGGGTTGCTTTCCAGACGACGCTCGAGACCCTTCCGCGAAAATTCTCAATCACTGCCCGACACTGACCCGAGGTAACGTCCCACAGACGCACCGTATTGTCCCCACCGTAAGAGGCAATCTGCTCGCCATTGGGCGAATACCCTACATTCTTAATCCAGTCAGTATGGCCGCTTAAAGTGTGGCTGAGTTGACCAGAGTGCGTGTCCCACAGACGTACCGTATTGTCATCGCTATCGGAGGCGATCTGGGTGCCATCGTGTGAATACACCACTTTATAAATCCTGCTGGTATGTCCGCTCAAGATGTGGCTGAGGTGGCCGGAGTGCGCGTCCCACAGACACACAGTGGTGTCATGACTGCCAGATGCAATCTGCTCACCGTTAGGGGAGTATATTATGCTCTCAACAGGGGCAACATGTCCGTTTAAAGTGTGGCTGAGCTGACCAGATTGGGCGTCCCACAAACGCACCGTATTATCAAAACTGCCAGATGCAATCTGCTGGCCGTTGGGGGAATACACCATGCTCCGAACCGCTTTGGTATGACCGCTTAAGGTGTGGCTAAGCTGACCCGAGTGCGCATCCCACAGTAGCACTGTTTTGTCCTCACTACACGAAGCAATCTGCGCGCCATCGGGCGAATATACTGGGCTCTTAATAAAATTGGTAGGTCCTCTTAAGATGTGGTTGAGATGACCGGATTGGGCGTCCCACAGCCACATGGCGTAAGTCCCACTGGATGCGATCTGCTGGCCGTTGGGCGAATACATCACGTTCTCAACCTTTGTAATATGTGCGCTTAAGGTGCCGGAGCGCGCGTCCCATAGCCGCACAGTCTTGTCAGAGCTGAAGGATGCGATCTGCTGGCCGTTGGGCGAATACACCACGCTCTTAACTTCTTTGGCGTGGCCGTTTAAGGTATGGCTGAGTTGACCGGAGTGCGCATCCCACAGTCGCACGGTCTTGTCCTCACTGCACGACGCGATCTGCGCGCCGTCGGGCGAACACGCTACGTTGACAATAGGGGCGGTATGTCGGTTCGAGGTGTAACTGGGTTGACCGGATTGCGCATCCCACAGACGCACCGTAGTGTCCAAACTGCCAGAGGCGATCTGCTGGCCGTTGGGCGAATACGCCACGCTCTTAACAGGGGCGCTATGTCCGTTTAAAGTGTGGCTAAGTTGACCGGATTGCGCGTCCCATAGCCATACGGCGTAGTCCTCCCCACTGGAGGCGATCTGCTGGCCGTTAGGCGAATACACTAACCTCGCAATAGGGGCGATATGTCCTCTTAAAGTGTGGCGATGTTGACCTGAGCGCGGGTCCCACAAACGCACCGTATTATCAAAACTGCCGGATGCAATCTGCTGGCCGTTGGGCGAATACATCACGCTCCGAACCTCGTTGGTATGTCCGCTTAAGGTATGGCTGAGTTGACCGGTTTGCGCGTCCCACAGACGCACCGTATTGTCCCAACTGCCAGAAGCGATCTGCTGACCGTCAGGAGAATACACTACGCTCTCAACAGGAGCGATGTGTCCGCTTAAAGTGTGGCGATGCTGACCGGAATGCGCGTCCCACAGACGCACAGTGTTGTCCAAACTACCCGATGCAATCTGCTCGCCGTTGGGTGAATACACTACGCTCAAAACCTCTTCGGCATGTCCACTTAAAATGTGGCTGAGCTGACCGGATTGCGTGTCCCACAGACGCACTGTATCGTCATAACTGCTAAAGGCGATCTGCTCGCCGTTGGGCGAATACACCACGCTCTGAACCTCGTTGGTATGCCCGCTTAAAGTATGGCTAAGGTGACCGGTTTGCACGTCCCACAGACGCACTGCCTCGTCGTCACCGCTGGCGGCGATCTGCTGGCTATTGGGCGAATACACTACGCCCTTAATAAAACTGGTATGTCCGCTTAAGGTGTGGATTTTTTCCCAATCCGAAGTCGAATACACACTGATCGTGTGGTTTTCAAGGACAACGATAAAGGCTTTCCCATTCGGTGAATACATGCAAGTCTTAACCCTGCTGTCTTCTTTGAGAAAAGGCCATTCGCCAAGCTGCACACCTGCCATCTGCGCGCCGCTTAAATTTGCCTGGCGCATCCATATTTTGTGAAGGTTGGCCTTTCTCAGGTCCGCTCCTTGCAACTGAGCAGAATCGAATACGCCATGACTCAGGTCCGCCCCTGGAATTTGGATGCCTTGTAAATCCTCACCATTAAACTGCACGTCTGCTCTGACCAATATCGTGATCGCATTGGCCGCAGCTTTGCGTGCCTCTTTGTCGGTTTTAGAACGTTCAATGACCGCGCGCAACTGCTCTTTGAACAGGGGCTCCTGTTCAACACGCTCCGCAAGAAATTGCAGAATGGACGGCTTGTTGACAAAACTCTTCTTCCATAAAGGCGAGTCGAGCAAGGGCTTATCAATGGCCACAGCAGGGATTTCTAAAGTGGTTTGGCTATCAAAACTCCAGTCAGAACTGACGCTCCCTCGACGGGCCAAGGTTTGCGTGAGGGCCGCTTTTCGCGCACGCTCCCCATCTTGCGGCTCAAATATCGCGCGAGCCATCCCATATTCTAACAACGACCGATGGATAAACTGATATTGATTGCCACTGCGAGTTAACGGACTGGCTTCACGCAGTAGGTGCTTATCGTCTTCCCGGCTAAAAAATTCTTCTTTCCACGTCCCTTTATCTCTAAAGTGCGAATACTCGACGACTGGGTTCCCTGCCTGCTCTTGATAGATCGCTACCGACAAGTTTTTCAAAAAGACGATGCCATTTTGCGTAAAGCCTTCATCGGTCAAGTTCTCGAAGGCTTTCTTTTCTAGCTCAGTTAACTTTTTCTCTCCTAAACGTTTTTTGCCACGCTCCAACCATTGCTCGACGAACTGGTCATACAGCGCAACCCGGGTTATCCGAACCGTAGAAAACATCTGTCCTGCATCCACCATGCGGGGCAGCACCTCTAAGGACAAGGTTAAAAGAAAAGGATTCGTCACCAAGTCTTGTAAGTACGGAATGTCCTTCAGCGCCTTCAGGTAGTCTTTCACCTGCCACAATGGTCTACTCACGGTCACATATTGCTTGATGTACTCTTGAATCTTTTCTTTTGAAAATGGCTCGATCATAACCTCTTGAAAAGACGCGTTCTCGCCCTGGCTATCCCGATTCGGTTGAAAACGGCTTCGATAGCCCTGGTCCAAATATTCGCTGCGGCAACTGATCACCATGCGACCCTGCCAGCCGCTGGACTGGTTGATGTCATTGCTCAGATATAGATTCTGGGTCTGCTGAATCTCATCATAGCCGTCCAAAATAAAGACGAAACTTTGTTTTTCCTTTTTTAATTTCTGAATCTGAAATTCTGACAGGCCTCTTTTCTTTAAAGCTTTGGAGATTAGATCTTGCTCAGGTTTTTCAATACTCGGCAAAGAAATAAAGAGCGGAATCGCATCATCTTCTTTTTTCTTGTCCCATAATTGCTTTTCCAGGACGCGGTTGAAGGTTGTTTTGCCCGCTCCGGAGTCCCCCATCAACAAAATCACCTGTTTAGCTTTTAGAAACTCTTGAGTTTTAAGTAAGACGTTAAAGGTGCCGGTATCCTGACGGCTCGCTTTGCCACGCGGTTCAACATAGAGCTGTAGGGTTTCCCTAAACGCCTCATCTTGTTTTAGGGCAGCAAAATACTGTTCTTTCAGCGCGACACAGGGGTCTGCATTGAGCACCCGTAGCTGGTGGTGTTGTTGCTGCACGGTGGAGGCAAGCTGGCTGTGCAACGCTGTTCGTATATCGTCGAAGATGCCGTCCAATAGCTTAGCAAATTCTAGCTTGCCAAGCGTTAAATCACTTTTTAAACGGGATATAAAATTGCTGTGCCCATGCCAAAATTTGCTCAGAAAAGTATTGGCCTCATCGCTGTCCACTAAAAGCCGCTCGATTACCTTAAAGAGTACCCCGTGCCGACTTTGATTCGTATACACCTCTCGCCCTGCTTGGGCTTGCTCCTCAAATCTCGGAATATCCTCCATGCGGACCGTGGTCGCTGGAATGAAATGCGCCAGGCAGGGCTCATAGCTATTTGGGGTTAGCGAAACCGGGATAATGCCGTGCTGATCTTTCCAGTGCTCTGCCCGGATTTGCAAAAAAGCTATTTCCGTCAACACATGATGGAACCCTGCCTTATATTTTTTCTCTTGTGAAAATTTCCTAACCACCTGACGGATTGCCAAAGTGCTTTTTTGTTCACTGTCTTTGAGATAGGCTTTTCGATCTTCGCCATAGGCATCTCGAAGTGCCTCATAAAACTTTTTATAGTCCGACCAGTCTTTCAGGTAATTCCCTAATACCTCAGAACAACACACCACGACCTTATCGACCGGCCCCACATCTTTTATTAACTGATTGGGCAATAAACAGAGTTGATTGGTTAAAATATCCTCTAGCTTGCCATCCTCTTTCAGATCTTCCGCAGAGCTTGAATACGCTTGCCCCATCGGTGTTTGATCCGAATACAGGTTGACCCCTCGGATATTAGATAACTTATCGATTAAATATTTAGACGTCGAGGCCTCAGCCTTGCCGTGAGCAGGATTGTCGTGCGCATATACCAGAAAAAGGGTGGGTTTATTGGGCACATCTAAGGAACTAAGCGTCAATAGCGCCTTTTCAAACAGATAATCCACCAACTCGCTTTTTTCCTGGGCAGACGATGGCTGGAAGGGCTTTGAGGTAGATGTGAGCGTCTGAGCCATAGCCGGCGCACCACGCGCAGATAGTAACGTACCGGGAATAGTCGAGGAATACTTAATTTCCTCATAACCCCACTTTTCCGCCTTTTTATAGCTCGCCTGCGCCCTATCGTGTCGCCCTAACTGATCCAATATCTTGCCTCGCTCAAAGTAAGCAGTGCCGATGTTATTGCGCAGCGTTTGATCAGCCAATGTCTCAGGGGAAAGTGCTTTTTTAAAGACTTGCTTTGCTTGGGACAACGAGATTTCCGCGTCGTCACAGAAGATTGAAGCAAGATGGATATCCTGGGTATTTCTGGCGTTTTTTAAATAGGCGTTGGCAAGGTCAAGTGCTTGCTCTGCAGAGAGTGCACTCCGTGGTGACGATAAGATGCTACCCAACATATTGTTCCCTTATTATTGTCTGCTAGAGCCAAGTGAGCTAGAAGTAAATTGAACCGGATAATTCGCCAACTCCTTAGTCAGCGGTTCCGGCACGCACACGGGAGTATATCGGTACTGTGCGAGTGCCGTCATTCATTGCTGTGATCGAGATGGCGGCTGGCAATATGACTGCTTGTTCTACCCCTACCTAATACACCGAAGCGGAGCGGACAGCCGTCAGTGTCAGAAAGGTCAATACCCTCGACGGGCGAGCAGCTTCTCTGATTTTACCTGAGAGAATGATTGGTACAAGCGAATATGCTCGCTTGTTCCGTCTGTAGTGTCGTAAAATAATTGTTTAACAAAAATAGACTTCGGTAGCAGCTAAGCCTTAAACCAAAGACTCGTTAACTTATTATTTTTTATGCTCGTTTTCGGTATCGAAAGTTCTTGCGACGAAACCGGCCTCGCGTTTTATGAAACAGAACGCGGTCTATTGGCGCATGCCTTGCATTCACAAATTGATATGCATCGCGCCTATGGCGGTGTTGTGCCTGAACTGGCTTCGCGCGATCATATTCGGCGTGCGCTGCCCCTCTTGCAACAGATCTTGGAGCAAGCTGCCATTACGCCCGCGGCAATTGACGCGATTGCGTTTACGCAAGGCCCCGGACTCGCCGGCGCGTTACTGGTGGGCGCTAGCATTGCCAATGGCCTTGGCCTAGCGTGGGATAAGCCGGTGATTGGCATCCATCATTTGGAAGGACATTTGCTCTCGCCATTACTGGCCAACGATCCGCCCTCATTTCCGTTTGTTGCCTTATTGGTCTCAGGCGGCCATACGCAGTTAATGCGCGTGACCGATATCGGCGATTACGAAATGTTGGGCGAAACGCTCGACGATGCAGCAGGTGAGGCATTTGATAAGACCGCGAAATTGCTTGGACTAGATTATCCAGGCGGCCCCGCCGTGTCACAGTTAGCGACCACCGGTACGCCAGGAGCGGTGGTCCTGCCACGGCCAATGCTCCACTCAAAAGATCTCGACTTCAGTTTTAGCGGGCTTAAAACCGCAGTGCTCACGCAGGTAAAGCAATACGGCCAGCCACTTGACGCACAGGCCAAGGCAAATCTTGCTCGCGGTTTTGTCGATGCCGCAGTTGATGTACTCACCGCAAAATCCGTGCAGGCCCTTAAACAAACGGGCCTAAGCAGGCTGGTCGTGGCCGGCGGAGTGGGCGCTAATCAGCAGTTGCGCGCCGCGCTTAAAATCGCGGCACAAAAGTATGCCTTTGATGTGCATTATCCAGACCCAGAATTATGTACCGATAATGGCGCAATGATTGCGCTGGCTGGTGCGCTCAGATTGCAGCGTTGGCCGGAACAAGCCAATAAGCATTACGCTTTTACGGTGCGGCCACGCTGGGATTTGGCTGCGATTTAAATGCTGCTCCGCCTTAGTGCCTCAATTTAAGCATGTTTTGAGGTACTTTGCTGCTTGTCGCATTCATTACGGGTTATTCTACTCATTGCCGCTTGTCGCATTCATTGCGGCTTGTTTCACTCATTGCCGCTTGTCACGTTCATTGCGGCTTGTTTCACTCATTGCCGCTTGTCACATTCATTGCGGCTTGTTTCACTCATTGCCGCTTGTCGCACTCAATCAACGCGTAAGCGCTGTGATTATGTATAGACTCGAAATTTTCAGCTTCAAGCACATAGGCTACAACCCGGTCATCTTGGTTAAGCCGGCTGGCCACATCGCGCACCAAATCTTCGACAAATTTTGGATTGTCATACGCGCGTTCGGTCACAAATTTTTCATCTGGCCGCTTTAATAGCCCCCATAACTCACAAGAGGCGGACTCTTCGGCAATTCGTATAAGCTCCTCAACCGGGAGCTGATGATCATTTAACTCAGCTTTGATGATCAGGTGCGAACGCTGATTATGCGCGCCGTATAAAGAAATTTCTTTTGAGCATGGGCATAAGCTCATCACCGGCACCAGCACTTTCAAAAAAATCCGGCTGCTATCGTCACGCGCTTCGCCAATAAAGCTAACTTCATAATCAAGCAAGCTTTTGGCGCCGGATACCGGTGCGGTTTTATTAATAAAGTAGGGAAAAGTGGCCTCAATTCGACCGGCTGTTGTCTCTAATTTAGCCAGCATCTTTATCAGCATCGCCTGAAATCCGGCTAGGTCAAGCGGGATTGCCGCTCCCGTCACCGCATCAAGAGTGCTGGCTTGGAGTAATTCGATAAAACGCGACATATGCGTGCCTTTTTGATCGCTTGGCAAATACACATCCAGGTCAAAAAGGCCAATGGTTGGCTGATTAGCGCCGGTGGCGCTACGCACCGTAAGCGGATGACGCACGGCTTTAATACCCACCCGCTGAATCGGGATTTCACGGGTATCAATACTGCCCTGCACATCGGACATAACAAAAACGGGGTTCAATACATTACTCATAGCAACACGTTCCTGAGCTTCTTATATAACTAATTCTGGCGTGCTAGCGCCTAAATTCTGGGTTGTATGGGTGGCAAAACGCTGACGAATGGCCTGTACAATACCGCTGCTATCCAAACCACAATTTGCTAGCAGCCGCGCTGGGTCACCTTGAGCAATAAACTCATCAGGCAAGCCCAATTGTAAAACCGGCCGCTGAATGCCTGCGGCTAATAGGCTTTCAATGCAGGCGGAACCCGCCCCGCCCATCACGCAGCCCTCTTCAATGGTGACCAGCGCGTCATGCGACTGGGCCAGTTGCTGCACGAGCGCGTCATCCAGCGGCTTAATAAAGCGCATATTTGCTACGCTGGCATCTAGTATATCGGCGGCTGCCAAGCTTGGCGCAAGCATCGCGCCAAAAGCCAGAATCGCAATGCGCTGACCGGCGGGTTGACTCGAGGTGCGCCGCACCTCACCTTTGCCAAGCGGTAATGCGCTCATCTGTTTCTCTATGGTGACGCCAGGGCCTACGCCACGTGGATACCGCACTGCGCTCGGGCCTGGCTGTTGCAGTGCCGTGTAAAGCATCTGCCGGCACTCGTTTTCATCCGATGCCGCCATCACCGTCATATTTGGCAGACAGCGCAAAAACGCAATATCATAAGCGCCGGCATGGGTTGCGCCATCTGCGCCGACGAGGCCAGCACGATCAATGGCAAACAATACCGGGAGATTTTGTAGCGCGATATCATGAATCAATTGATCATAAGCACGCTGCAAAAAAGTAGAATAAATCGCCACCACGGGTTTTAACCCTTCAACCGCCAAGCCGCCAGCAAAAGTCACGGCATGTTGCTCAGCAATACCAACATCGTAATAACGATCAGGGAAACGTTGCTCAAATTCAATCAGGCCCGAACCTTCGCGCATGGCAGGGGTAATGCCAACCACTCGCTGATCTTGCTCAGCAATATCGCACAGCCACTCACCAAACACCTGTGTATAGGTTTTGCGAGCCGCCGCAGCACTCTTGATGCCCTCGGCGGGGTTAAATTTTCCGGGGCCATGATAGAGCACTGGATCAGCTTCAGCTAGGCTGTAACCCTGCCCTTTTTTTGTGATCACATGCAGAAATTGCGGCCCTTTCAGTTCTTTGAGATTGCGCAGCGTTGGAATCAGGGAGTCCAAATCGTGACCATCAATTGGGCCAATGTAGTTGAAACCAAATTCCTCAAAGAGCGTAGCGGGCGCCACCATGCCTTTCGCGTGTCCTTCCATTCGGCGCAAAAATTCGAGCACTGGCGGAGCACCGCTTAAGAGTTGTTCGATGCCTTTTTTGGCCGTCGCATAAAAGCGACCAGAGATCAGCCGCGCGAGGTAGCGATTTAATGCTCCCACGGGCGGAGAAATCGACATCTCGTTATCGTTTAAGATCACGATCAATGGCACATCGTCATAAATACCGGCATTATTCATGGCTTCAAAAGCCATGCCAGCAGTCATCGCCCCATCGCCAATCACGGCAATCGCAAAACGCTCCTCGCCTTTTAATTGACTGGCGCGCGCCATCCCAAGCGCGGCTGAAATCGAGGTGCTTGAATGCGCTGTACCGAACGTATCATATGCAGATTCGCTGCGGCATGGAAAGCCCGACAGCCCACCTAACTGACGCAGCGTTGACATGGCTTCGCGCCGGCCAGTCAGAATTTTATGAGGATAGGCTTGGTGTCCCACATCCCACACAATTCGGTCATCAGGTGTATTGAAGACATAGTGCAGTGCAATCGTGAGTTCAACCGTGCCCAGATTAGAAGACAAGTGCCCCCCCGTACGCGATACGCTATCGAGTATAAAAGCACGCAATTCATCGGCTAAGCACTCTAACTGGCTAGGCTTAAGTCGACGTAGCTCACTTGGCTCATTAATCGTCTTTAACAACTTATACATGTGACTCCATTCTCATTATGACTCCACTCTTTGTGACTCCACTCTAATAGGGGGAGTTTTAACCTTTTTTAGCTAGGGCGGCTCTGACTAGCACTAAAAAAGCGCTACGAAGATACATCATAGAGAGGTTTAACCTACCCACTCAACCATTAAGCTAGGCTTAACATAGCATATAGCCATTAAAGGCAGGCTAAGGTACACGTTTAACCATTAACTAAGATACACGTTTAACCATTAAATCAGCTAAACGGGCGAGCCAACCCGCTTGCGCTCCAAGTGGCGCCAACGCTACTTGCGCTTGCTGATGCAATTGGCTAACCAAACGTTGCGAAGCGTCGAGTCCAAGTACCGAGACATAGGTTGGCTTACCGTTTTGGCTATCTTTGCCCGCTGTTTTGCCAAGCGTTGCCGAATTTGCACTCACATCAAGAATATCGTCCACCACCTGAAAGGCAAGTCCAACCGCAGCAGCATAGTGATCCAGCGCCTGCTTAACGGCGTCCGTCTCTTGGCCACAGGCAGCGCCCATGCGCACTGCGGCGACCAATAAAGCCCCGGTTTTCATTCGGTGCATGGTTTCCAGCGCGGTTAGCGAAAGCGGGCCACCGACGCTTTGCAAATCAATCATTTGCCCCCCGGCCATGCCGAGCGAACCACTCGCCGTGGCTAACTCACGCACCAGCACGGCCTGTAGCGAGCCCGCAAGCCGATTTTGGGTCAAAGTAACAAAAGCCTGGGCCTGTAACGCATCGCCGACCAATAACGCAGTCGCTTCACCGTACGCGATATGGACGGCGGGTTTGCCATGCCGCAAATCATCGTTATCCATCGCCGGGAGATCATCATGGACCAGCGAATACGCATGAATCATCTCCAGCGCAGTTGCCGCGACATCAAGCGCCGCAGAGGACGCTCCCGTGATACTGCCCGCCGCATGACAGAGCAACGGCCGGATGCGCTTACCATGACCCAGCAGCGCATAGCGCATCGCCTGATGCAACCGGCTCGGTTGCTGAGCAACGGTAGGTAAATAAGTATCCAGCGCTTGTTCAGTGCGGGCCACAATAGCCTGCCGCCATGTCTCAAAATTCATACAAATTTACGTACCGAGCGGCGCATTGCCAGTTTCAAGCGGTTTAAGCATTTCACCATCGAGCACGCGGACTTGCTGTTCTACTTTTTCAAGTTGCAGCCGGCAATATATCATTAAGCTGACCCCGCGCCGATACGCATTAAGCGATGTCTCAAGGCTCAAACCGCCCTCTTCCATCTGTCTAATGAGGTCCTCAAGTTCGACCAGAGCCGCTTCATAGCTGCTCGGCAGCGAGTCGGTAGCGAGTTCCCCCACACCTTCTTTAAGCTCGAGTTGAGCGGGTTGAGCTTTAACCATGGGTTTTCAAATTGGACCAAATTCCATATTATATGCTGATGTTTAGGTTAAATTAACGGCCTAATCGTGTTCGGTATGCTTTCTTTTTGGTTTAATGCTTAAATTTTGAAAACTATTCCTCAAACAGATAGGGCTCGTGCCGCTTTGCGCGCCGTTGCCGCCTCGCCTGAGATTGCCATTATCGGCGGTGGGCTGGTGGGCCGCTTAATCGGCTGGCAGTTGGCCCATAGCGGGCGCCGAGTAGCGCTTTATGAACGAGGAGATGCGGCTGGCAGCCAGGCCGCCGCCTGGGTCGCAGCCGGTATGTTAGCGCCGCTGGCGGAAGCTGCGCTCTCTGAAGCCTTGATTGCCGAGCTCGGCATGGAGTCGCTTGAACTCTGGCCGACTATCTTGGCTAAATTGCCAGAGCCGGTATTTTTTCAGCGCCATGGCACCTTGGTCATCTGGCATACGGCAGATCGTACCCAAGCCCAGCTATTTGAACAGGGCATGCGCGCTCATCTGTCCGCTGACCTGCAACAACACGGTATTATTAAGTTGCAAGGTGCCGCGATGCAAGCCACTGAGCCGGCGCTGGGCGCGCGCTTTTCGCAAGCCCTGCTGCTGCCGCACGAGGGTCAACTCGATAACCGACAACTGCTCACCGCTTTAGCTGCAGGACTGGCCCAACATCAGGCCGAGTTGCACTGGGGCACGACGATTGACGATCGCGCGTTACCTAGCGCTGACCTGGTGATAGATTGCCGCGGACTGGGCGCTCAACCAAGCTGGCCCGCCTTACGTGGCGTGCGCGGCGAAGTCATCCGGCTGCATGCTCCAGGCATTGGCCTAAGCCGACCGATGCGGCTTTTGCATCCACGTTACCCGCTGTATATTGCCCCTAAAGAAAACGATGTATACGTGATTGGCGCCACTGAAATTGAAAGCGAAGATCAATCCGCTGTCAGTGTGCGCAGTGCGCTTGAATTATTAAGCGCCGCTTTTTCGGTACACCCAGCATTTGGTGAAGCACGGATTCTTGAGTTCAATACACAATGCCGCCCAACTTTGCCGGATCATCTGCCCGCCATTACCTGGGATGGAGCACGTATACTACGCATTAACGGCTTATCTCGGCATGGCTATTTAATTGCGCCGGCCATCTGCCAGCAAGCGCTCGCGATGATTGAACGGCTGCTTGACGGCACCATCGCCAATGCCGATACATATAATGTATGGCGCCAGCAAACACGCTGGCCCAGCTTATTTCAAACCATTCATCTGCCCGCTATAGGTTAATTTATGCAAGTTCTACTTAATCAACGCTCTTTCGAGCTACTCCCCAGCGCCAGCTTGGCCGATGCCCTGGCGGCATTCGGTGCCCATCCGCCGTTTGCAGCAGCGGTTAATGGGGTCTTTGTGGCCCAGGCAGATTATTTTCAACATCTGCTCAAAGATGGCGATTGTATCGATGTAGTACAGCCGGTTATGGGCGGATAAAAAATCCAAAAAGTCGATAATAATCATTTATTTACAACATATATCTTGAGTATTCAATGAACTTGATCACGCCTCCTGCTGACACCTTAACGCTCTACGGTCAAACCTTTTGCAGCCGCGTATTGCTCGGCACCGCCCGTTATCCATCACTACAAATTCTCAGTGATTCCATTGCCGCCGCGCAGCCGGCGTTATTGACGGTTGCCTTACGCCGCCAGATGAGTGCGGCAGCATCGGACACCGGTTTTTTCACTACGCTTAAAAACCATGCGATCCCTTTTCTACCTAACACCGCGGGCTGCCATACCGTGCCAGAAGTCCTCGCCACGGCTGAGATGGCGCGTGAAGTGTTTGGCACGGACTGGATCAAGCTCGAATTGATTGGTGACGACTACACCTTACAACCCGATACCATCGGCTTAGTCGAGGCCGCGGCCAAGCTCGTGCAAGCAGGCTTTAAAGTGCTGCCCTATTGCACCGAAGATCTGGTGGTTGGACAACGCTTATTGGACGCGGGTTGCGAGGTGCTGATGCCATGGGGTGCACCGATTGGCACCGGCAAAGGCATCGTTAATCCTTATGGTTTACGTTTATTACGCGAACGACTGCCTGACGTGCCGTTAATTGTTGATGCGGGCCTTGGCCTCCCCTCTCATGCGTGTCAAGTGATGGAATGGGGCTTTGATGCCGTGCTATTAAATACTGCCGTCTCGCAAGCCACTTACCCGGTACAAATGGCACACGCGTTTACTGAAGCAGTCCAGGCTGGTCGTCGCGCTTATTTAGCTGGACCGATGCCGGTACGCGATAGCGCGCAGGCGAGCACCCCGGTAGTCGGCATGCCGTTTTGGCATCAAGCTCCAACGCCATAAGAATGCCCTAAAATATGAACCGGCAAACCTCTGCACACGCGTTATCGAGCGACATAATATTTTGGCCGCCTGCGGCCCCGCTGCTAGCCGCAGCCATGCGTATTCGCGCTCATTTAGGCCAGTGGCCATCGCCTGCTGTACGGTGGCGTTTATGCAGTGCTCTGCCCCAGTCTATTGACGCGAATGATTTAATCATTCTGCATCGCGACACGCTTACGGAGGATGCCGATCAGCATGAGCCCAGCCATTTTGCTGCAGCCGCTGGCGTACTCACCGTAACAGCTGAAACCATCACGCTGCGACTTGGCGGCACAATCTATCCATTAGCCGGCGAACGATCAGACGATTGGCTCGCCGCGTTTGCTGCATTTCTTGCTTGTGGTTTTATGCCGCCTGATGCGCTGGTTCTGGCCCATGCCTGGCGTGAACCTCATCGGCTGGAGGGCAATGCCTGGCCGATTGACTATGCTGACTTTCCGCGCGTGCTGGGGCTCGATGCAGTGCGCCCCAGCGTACCCTTTGCCGCCTGCCCTTGGCAACTCGGACTCTATCCCGTTGTGGCCAGTGCCGATTGGGTCGAACGCTTGCTTGAGTTAGGCGTCAAGACGATTCAATTGCGCGCCAAAAACCTCAAGCATACAGCGCTCCAAGCAGAAATCAAACGGGCCGTACAGGCAGCCCGCCACCATCATGCGCAACTGTTTATTAACGACCACTGGCAGTTGGCGATTGAAGCGGGCGCTTATGGGGTTCATCTGGGCCAAGAGGATCTACAGACAGCACAGTTGCAGACGATTGCCAACGCAGGCTTGCGGCTTGGGCTATCGACCCATGGCTATTATGAAATGCTAGTTGCGTGCCACCTCCGCCCCAGCTATATTGCCTTAGGCGCAGTCTTTGCGACCACCACCAAATCCATGCCAACCGCGCCGCAAGGGTTAACTCGGCTTGCGCACTATGTGCAGTTACTTAAAAAACAGGTGCCTTTGGTAGCCATTGGCGGAATTGATCAGGCTGTACTCGCTGACGTATTAGCCACCGGCGTGGGCAGCGCAGCCGTCGTGCGGGCGCTCACTGAAGCCAGTGACTTGCCAAAAGCGCTGGCGACTTTGCAACACGCTTTTGTGCGAAACCTTGATTTGGTCGAATAAACTCCTAGCGTCAAGCCTAAATCTACCGCGGAGCGCTGCGCTATAACACTGCCACCCCTCCATTACCTGCCGCCTGGCAAGCTGCTTAAATTCGAATTTTAAGGGCTTTAAATAATGCCTTTAAGGGTTTTAAAGAATGTCGTTTGAGTTCAGAAAAATCGATGCAAACGATATCGGAGATTTTTACGATATCCGTTTTTCTGTATCGGAAAATAAAATTTGTTCGCATCAAGTTCATTTACTCGATAGAGACCGAATTCTGCAGATTTTTCAGGAGGAAGGTAGCTGGATTTGCCTGGATGGAGCAAAAAAGGTTGGAGTGTGCTGCGGGACGCTGAACCCCTATCCCCATATTTTCGGGCTCTTTATCCGGCCTGAATACGAAGGGAAAGGCATCGGCGAACGTTTATTGTCTAACTGTCTGGCGTGGTTTCATGCAAAAGGGGTCAATCAGGCCATGTCGCCTGCTAATGCGCCCGCGCCACTGCAGGCGATTGCCGTTGCGGTCACAGTCGGCGGGAAAATCGGCATTCCGGCGCAGACCATCCTGGCCAATAGCGGGGTGACGCTAGATGACCTGCACAATCCAGATAAAATGAAGATGGTGACCCATCAGCAAGAACTCTCGGTATTTGGCAATATATTAACGGCTAGCCAAGACTCATCCGTTGGCTTACTGATTGGCAAATCGCTTGATCTCTATACGTATGGCATTCTCGGCGCAACCATGATGGCGGCACCGACGCTAGGAGATGCGTTGCAGTGCTTATTCGATTTTCCATTACTGCCCGTGTGCTACTTCAAACAAAGCTTACGGATTGAAGGCGAAATGGCCATTGCGATTGCTAGCGACTATCGTTATCGGTCAGACTTAATGGTCGTCAATACAGACATGTGCCTAGCGTCATGGCATATGCAAATGAGCGATGTTTTAGGTCAGCCACTCGCCATTGAGCGGCTCACTTTTGCCTATCAAGAACACCCTACGCACGCAGCCCTTTATCCTAAACTATTTGGTTGCGAGGCCCAATTTGGGGCGCCGGAAAATGCCATGTACTTTCCGGCTAAGCTGCTCACCCTGCCACTCCCTCGAGCGAACCCCATCCAATATCATATGATGAGGGAGTACTGCGAACATTTGCATAAGGATTGGGCCGCCAAACAAGTCCATGACATTACCACGCAAGTATTATTACTATTGCGCTCTAGTCCGAGTCGCTATGGTTCTTTAAATCTGGTTGCCGAAACCTTACATATGTCTCCCAAAACGCTCAGCCGGCGGCTTGAGCAGTCAAATAGTGCATTTCAACACCTATTGGATCGTGCTCGACACGACTTAGCATTAGACTATCTGGCACATACTGTCTTGCCCATTAGTGAAATTGCTGAAGCGCTTGGCTATGCCGAGACCTCCAGCTTCCGGCGCGCATTTTTACGCTGGACGGGCCAATCTCCTGCCGGCTGCCGCGCGGCTATCGTTGGTGCAGAGTGTGCTACTCTATATGCAAAGGATGCCTCAACTTTGCATGGTAGTATTAATATTTAAGCCTTTTTGTGGATGCTTTTTTTACTCACTTTGTCTAAAATTACCGCATGAATGTCCATTTATGATTCCTCTTCCCTGGCGCTCAACTGATAGCATTTCCGTTGTATCTGAGAGGGGCTATACTTACCCGCATTAAAAGTGAGTAACCCAATGGCAGTGTTTGATTTTTACGAAATTTCATAGAAGTCTTTTTTAAACCATATGAGACAGGTCACACAGATTAAATTGACAAAAACATCCGAAATAGCTTCTATCAAGAAAGAAGAGGATAGCTTGCTTGCTACCCAACCCGTTTGTCTTACCATTGATGAATTAAGTTTTTCTTATTCTGGGCAAATGGGTAGCACCTTACTCGATAACCTTTCATTAAAAATATATAAGAACGAGTTTTTCACTTTACTGGGCCCGTCTGGTTGCGGCAAAACGACCTTGTTGCGTCTGATTGCAGGTTTCCAACAACAAATGGCTGGCCAAATTTTGCTTGGCAGCCAGTCTTTGACTGAAAAACCTCCGTTTCAACGCCCAGTCAATACGGTTTTTCAAAATTACGCCTTATTTCCACACTTGACCGTTGCTCAAAACGTAGCCTTCGGTCTGGAAATGAAAAAGTTCTCTGCCGCGGCCATTAAGACAACAGTGAGCGATATGTTGTCATTAGTTAAACTAAAAAGTGAAGCGCACCACTACCCTCGGGAGTTGTCCGGCGGCCAGCAGCAGCGCGCAGCCCTTGCCAGAGCCCTCGCCGCGCGTCCAGAGTTATTACTGCTTGATGAGCCTCTGTCTGCGCTTGATTTAAAACTGCGCAAAGAAATGCAAAGAGAACTTAAGCGTCTACAGCATGAAACGGGCATTACTTTTCTGTTTGTGACCCATAACCAGGACGAAGCGCTCTCCATGTCGGATCGTATCGGGGTGATGGTAAATGGGCAAATTCAGCAAATCGGCACGCCAGCAGAAATCTATAATCGCCCCGTCAATCGCTGCGTTGCCGAATTTATCGGCGATATCAATTTTCTGGATGGCGTAGCCGGCCAAGGTCAGGTTACCCTGGCCGGTGGCCATTCGCTGCCAGTGCAAGCCAATCAAGACGGATTTGTTACGCTCGCCTTTCGTCCCGAGCACGCCACCTTAAATCACCAATCCGGTCTGTTTTCGGGTCGCCTCAAAGAAATTCTTTATTTTGGCACAAGTACAGTCTATTACGTAGAATGTGAAGGGCAACCATTAATTCGCGTAAGGTCGCAAAATATAACAGAGGGACACTCATCGTTTGTGATTGGTGAAAAAGTCTATGTGCAAATTCCGCGACATGCTTTCCGGGTACTTACGCCATGAATTTTTGGGCTAATTTAAATCAATATCGACGACGGCTATTGTTACTCAGCCCTGTACTTCTGCTGCTATTTGGTGGCATGGTCTTGCCGATGACGATTATGGTCGTTGCCTCATTATCAGGCGCGGCAGATTATGGCGGCGTATCATGGGGAAAATTCTCCGCAGCAGCCTATGGTCAATTCCTATTTGAACGAAATTTTGATGACCAATTAGTTTTTAACTCAGGGTACCTACTGATTTTTTTACGTTCATTCGAACTCGCTACCCTGACCACATTAGGCTGCCTCATTTTAGGCTTTCCCACCGCACTGTTCATCGCCTTACAACCGATACAGCGGCGCAATACCCTGTTGATTCTAGTCAGTATTCCATTTTGGACAAATTTACTGGTCCGCATCTACGCCTGGATTGTATTGCTGCGCGATGGCGGTAATATTGAGCAGGTATTGCATCGGCTGAATCTCACCACCGGCCCACTTGGCTTAATGTACACCGACACAGCAACCGCGATTGGCTTGCTCTATGCCTTTTTACCTTTCATGATTTTACCCATCTATGCGAGCTTGGAAAGACTAGACTGGCGTTTAGTCGATGCTGCGCGCGATTTGGGCGCAAACAGTTGGCACGTGTTGCGGCGCATCATTATACCGTTAGCCCTACCGGGGATTATCTCGGGTTGTACACTGGTTTTTGTCCCTGCCTTAGGGATGTACATCATCCCTAACCTGTTAGGCGGGAGCAAATTTTTGATGATTGGTAATTTGATTCACTTGCAGTTTACTAATGCGCACAATTGGCCGTTGGGTGCAGCCCTGAGCTTCGTTTTATTGGGACTCGTTCTATTAGGCATGCTCGTGCGTAAAGTGCGCTTTATAAAAACTAAAACTCGAGGGCAAACGCATGAGTACGTCTAAATGGCATTCTTTCCCCGGCATTCAGACAATCGCCGTTTTTGTCTTTTTATTTTTATATATTCCAATCATCGTCATCGTCCTATTAAGTTTCAATCAAGGCGATCTGGCAACCATTTGGCAAGGTTTTGGTTTCAACGGATATGCCGAAATTTGGCGAGACCCTTACCTCATCCGCGCAGCCCAGAATTCATTTATGGTGGCATTAATCGCGATGTTGTGTTCAACGTTAGCCGCCACGCTTGCCGCCCTTGCCTTACGGGGACGTAATTTTATCGGCAAAGCAGCGCTCGTCGCCTTGATTGGTTTACCTTTGCTGGTGCCAGGTATTGTGATTGCTGTCGCAACCCTGATGTTTTTTTCTTTTGTTGGCTTAGAGCTCAGTCTGGCAACCATTCTTATTGCCCATATCGTTTTTTGTATCCCATTTGCTTATTTGCCTATTCACGCCCGTTTATCCAGAATTGATGCTAATTTGATCGAAGCAGCAGGAGACCTTTACGCTAATCCCTGGCAGGCGTTTTGGCGGATTACCTGGCCGCAATTGTTGCCCGGCGTGGCAGCAGGCGCCCTCCTCGCCTTCATTACGTCAATGGATGACTTTATTATTACTTATTTTGTTGCGGGCCCCGGCGCGACAACCTTACCAGTTTACATTTTCGGGGCGATCAGGCGCGGCATCTCACCTAAAATTAATGCAGTTTCAACCCTTATTTTAGGGATCTCGGTACTATTTGTGACCCTGTCGTATTTTATTGGGCGACAAACTCAAAAGTGAATTTTTTTCGGGGGATTTTGAAATCATGAAGATACTCAAATGGTCAATTGTAAGCCTTATGCTCGGCTTATATAGTGTGACGAACGCGGCAGAAGCTAAGGTTAAAAATTCAACCCGTAAACTCCATTTTGCTAGCGCACAGAATTATTATCCACCCGAACTCCTACAAAAATTCGAGCAAGAAACAGGCATACAAACCACCTTCAGCACCTATGATAGCGATGGGACTTTAGCCGCTAAACTGAATGCCGGGGGCAAAGTATACGATGTCATCATCGTCAATGAAGCGTATGTACCTACCCTAGTTAACAGCGGGTCAATCGGGAAGTTAGACAAGACAAAACTGCCGAACTTCAAAAATGTCCAGGCCGAATACCGCGCCCCATCGTTTGACTCGAAGCGGGAATACACGATGCCCTATACCGCAATTTTGACTAGCTTCGCCTATGATTCTAGCCGTGTTCCTGGCGGTACGCTGGAAGATAGCTGGGGCGCTTTTTTTCATCCAGATAAAGCCTTGTGGGGAAAAATTGCTAATTTAGATGAACGCGACGATCTGTATATTGCTGCCGCTTGGTATCTTGGCCTAGACGAATGCACCGAGAACGCGAAAGATGCCGAGAAGGTGCTTACGTTACTACGCGAACAGAAACCCTACGTGATGACTTATAGCAATGATGGGACAACGGCTCGGATGGCGAATCAAGAAGTCATTATGCAGCAAATATGGAATGGCGTTGCGGTCCGAGTGCGCTCGAAACTACCGACTACTGTATTTGTTTATCCCAAAGAAGGCGTGATTCTTTCGCGGGATAATTTTGCGATACCAGACAAAGCCAAAAATATGGATGCAGCGCATCAATTCATTAATTGGATGATGCAGCCAGAAAACATCGCTCAAGTTTCTAATAAATATAGATATAGCAATGCCATCATAGGAGCCGATAAATTCATCGACCCCGGCTTAGCCAATGACCCGGCATTTACGCCGCCGGCAAAATTTCGTGACCGCATTAGGCCATTTAAGCTTTGTTCACCTAAAGGATTGGCTTTGCGCAACAAGGTTTGGGTTAAATTAAAGATGAAGGGCTAAGGTCACCTAGGCCAGGTACTTCAGTCACCTCAAGCAGAACAGCCCCCGATCACGATGCTTACCAGCAAAGGCAAACTATATGAATAGTCTTATACGTCTATCTGTTCTGAATGCTAGACCCGCATTGATTGGGGCAAGTATCCGTGACTTTGCATTCATCTAAATTATGAAAATACTTAAACATTGCTTGCTGGCCAGCTTACTTTTTGGCTTACATGGCGTCGGCAATCAAGTCGCCGTGGCCGGCCCGCTGCAAATTGCTAGCTGGCCAGATTATTACCCCCCTGAATTGCTCAAAAAATTTGAGCGGGAGACAGGAATCAAAGCGGTGCTAGATAGCTATGACAGTGACGCTACGTTAACCACCAAGCTAAAATCGGGGGGATGGTATGATGTCGTCATAGTGGCGGACATTTATGTCTCCATTCTTAAGCAAGATGGTTTGCTGATGAAGCTAGATAAAAGCAGACTACCCAACCTCGAGAATGTTAAACCTGAATACCGCTCGCCATCATTCGATCCAAACCGCGATTTTGCACTGCCTTATACCCTGGTTTTGACCAGCTTTGTTTATGACTCAGCGCGCGTTCCTGGTGGCAAGCTAGAAGAGAGTTGGGCATCTTTTTTCAGACCAGATAAAATGCTACAGGGCAAAATTGCCAACTTGGATGAGCGAGATGATCTGTATAAGGCTGCCTCTTGGTACATTGGACAGGATGAGTGTTCTGAAAGTAGTGAGGATGCAAAACGCGTGCTTGAAGTTTTGCAAAAGCAAAAGCCCTATGTGTTGACGTACAGTAACGATGGACCTATTGAGCGCATGTTAAGCAAGGAAGTGATTATTCAACAAATTTGGAATGGCGCTGCCGTACGAGTTAGGCCTAAGCTAGCCAGCGCAGTATTCTCCTACCCTAAAGAAGGGGTTGCTTTGTCAATGGACAATTTTGTAGTACCCGTTAAGGCTAAAAATGTGAATGAAGCCTATCGATTTGTTAATTGGATGCTACTACCAGAAAACATTGCTGAAGTTTCCAATAAATATAAATACGATAATGCGATTATTGGCGCGGAGAAATACATGGATCCTAAATTAACCGATGATCCCGCATTTCGTATCCCGGAAGAGTTTCAAAGCCGAATTAAACCATTCAAGCTTTGCTCGCCTAAAGCGTTAGCTTTACGCAATAAGGTTTGGATGCAATTGAAAAAATCTGGAGCTGATTAAACAATATGGCCATTGAATTTACCCTGGCCAGATGCTTGGCGGCTATATCGACCAGGACTACACTTAATTCCTATTGATAGGCAAAAAGGATAAGCAAATTGCATCATAGCATGAACAACAGTGATTTACTCGATCTAAGCTCTCCGTCACTGAGCGGGGCTATCGAGGCTCTAGGACTATATACGACACTTTTAGTCCCGGCCTCACATAGCCCCAGGCAAACACCATCCACATCGGCTCCCGCAAACCGCTGGTGGCAACTGATGGATACCGGCGTCGGCATCATCCCGTTGCCGATTTATTGCGTGCTTTTTGCTGTCTTGGGTATTCTCTTCGCCATCGACGCATTCTCCAGCGAAATCTCGCTCATCTTTGCGGTGCTGGCGGTGCTGGGTTTTAGCTGTGCTGAATTAGGCGCGCGCATACCTGGCTTGCGGAAAATTGGCGGGGCGGTCATCGTCACCACTTTGCTGCCGTCATGCCTGGTGTATTACTCGCTCCTGCCAAGCAAATTGGTGCAGTCCATTACCGAGTTCTGGTATGCAACCAATATTCTCTATTTGTTTACCGCGGCCGTTATTGTCGGCGGTATTCTGAGCATGGACCGGCGCCTATTGATTAAAGGTTTTGCTAAGCTTTTTATCCCGCTTGCCGCCGGCTCAATTGCCGCCGCTATCGTGGGTACCCTAACCGGTATGGCGCTTGGACTGAACGCACACCATGCCTTTTTTTATCTGGTTATGCCCATCATGGCCGGCGGCCTCGGTGAAGGCGGCATTCCACTGACGCTGGGATATGCGGCGATTTTACAGGTCTCACAACCCGAGTTGCTGGCGCAGATCGTGCCGCCGGTTGTACTCGGCAATCTAACCGCAATTGTCTGCGCGTCAGTCCTTCATCAACTCGGCAAACGCCATCCCCGGTATAGCGGAAATGGCCATTTACTCACGCTCCCGATTACCGAATCATCTGACGAGAAAAATCCGTTTTCCTTTACAATCGAAAAACTCGCGGCGGCGGGGATGATTGCCCTCAGCTTGTATTTGGCCGGCGTTGTGATCTATCAATTCACCGGCTTGCCTGCCCCGCTAGGCATGCTATTACTCACGGTCATTATTAAATTAGCGCGTATTGTCTCGCCTGAATTTGAACAGGGCGCGCATGCCATGTATCGTTTTTTTGCGGTATCCTCAGCCTATCCAATTTTGTTTGGGATTGGTTTGATTCTCACGCCTTGGGATGTGTTTTTAACTGCCCTAACACCAGCGCATTTTATTACCATCTTCGCTACGGTCGTCACCTTAACCACCGTTGGCTTTTTCGTTGGACGCTGGGCGGGTTTGCATCCAATTGAAAGCGCGATCGTGAATGCCTGTCATAGCGGCATGGGTAGCGTCGGAGATATGGCGATTTTGACTTCGGCCCACCGTATGCAACTTATGCCTTTTGCACAGCTTGCGACCCGCATTGGTGGCGCCTTGACGGTAGTCGTCGCTCTGCTTATCTTTAGTCAATGGACCGGCTGACGAAGAGCGCATTATTATTTCCGCATGGCTGAGCATCATTCGATTAAGAGAGAGGTATAATCGCTGGCTTTTAATCGAAAAGTAGATGTCTGATCTAAGCCGCGCCTGGCCCCAGCTACCTAATGGGCAACCCCCTGTTGGCGCTTATTTTGACGAGAAGTTCTACCAGCACGAACTTCAAACGCTGTTTAAATGCGGCCCGCGCTACATGGGTCACGAATTGATGGTACCTGAGGTTGGCGATTACTTTTCGCTGCCAAGCGAACGCAATGCGCGCGTGCTAGTGCGCCAAAAAAACCAGACCGTCGAGCTTTTATCGAATGTGTGTCGCCATCGCCAAGCTATTTTGTTAGATGGCCAAGGCCACACAGAAAACATCGTATGCCCGCTCCATCGTTGGACTTACGCGTTAAATGGCGAGCTACTGGGCGCGCCACACTTTGCTGAAAATCCCTGCCTAAATCTTGACCGCACTCCTTTACATAACTGGCGTGGCTTGTTATTTGATGCCAATGGACGTGATCCACAGCATGATTTGGCCACGCTCTCCAATGCCTATTTCGATTTTTCGGAGTATCGCTTCGATCATGTTGAAGTCCACGAATGCAATTACAATTGGAAAACCTTCGTTGAAGTTTACCTAGAAGATTACCATGTGGCACCGTTTCATCCTGGCTTGAGCCACTTTGTCTCCTGTGACCAGCTAGAATGGCAATTCGGCGATCGGTATAGCATGCAAACAGTCGGCGTGCATCAAGCGTTTACGCAAGCTGGCAGCCCAGCCTATCGCAAATGGCAAGAGGCCCTGCTGCGTTTTGGCGCCGGCAAAGTGCCACAGCATGGCGCAATTTGGATGATGTACTACCCGAATTTGATGATTGAATGGTATCCCTATGCGCTGGTGGTCTCAACCCTGATACCGCGCGGCCCTCGTCGTACAACCAATATTATTGAATTCTATTATCCAGAAGAAATCGCCCTGTTTGAGCCCGAATTAATTGCGGCCGAACGCGCAGCATATATGGAAACCGTCGCCGAAGATGATGAGATCGCCAGGCGCATGGATGCAGGGCGTGAAGCCCTGCTAGAGCGCGGTATGTCTCAGGTCGGCCCGTATCAAAGCCCATTAGAAGATGGTATGCGACATTTTCATCAATTTTTACGGCAACAATTATGTAATATAGAGGAGAGTTTAGCTGCGTGAGGGAGTATTTTTATGTCTATTCATCGCTATACAACGTTAATCAGTGCCGCCAACCTTGCCGCATTGATCGCCAGCGGATCCGAAACCATGACTATTTTTGATTGTCGTTTCGATCTGCTCAACGAAAATGCCGGCAAGCTTGCTTATGAGGACAATCACCTGCCCGGCGCGCACTATGTACATCTGACCAACGTGCTATCTGGAGCTAGCACAGGGCAAAATGGCCGTCACCCACTGCCCGCACGCACAACCCTTGCCCAACAGCTGGCCGCTTGCGGCCTACACAATAACCATCAAGTGATTGCTTATGATGCGCAGGGGGGGATATTTGCAGCACGCTTATGGTGGCTATTACGTTGGCTAGGTCATGAAGCCGTTGCTGTGCTTGATGGCGGTTTGCAAGCATGGCAAAAAGCGCATCTGCCACTTTCTAGTACCCAGCCCATAGCGCGATCAGGTGACTTTGAACCTACGGCACCGCTTGCAGTCACTACCGATGTCAGCGCCGTGATGCGTAATCTGAGTACGCATGAATATACCCTCATCGATGCGCGTTCCGCCGATCGTTACCGCGGTCAGAATGAAACGCTTGATGCCGTTGGCGGGCATATTCCAGGGGCCATCCATCGATTTTATAGAGATAATCTGACGGCAGACGGCCACTTTAAACCAGCGCACGTTTTACGCGACGAATTCAATTCGCTGTTGGATAAAAAGCCAGCACAACGGGTGATCTTACAATGCGGATCAGGTGTTTCTGCATGCTTAAATGCGTTAGCCATGGAAATTGCCGGTTTGCATGGGGCGGCGCTTTACGCGGGTTCATGGAGTGAGTGGTGTGCTGATCCTAAGCGACCCATTGCGACTGGGTATTAACCCCGATGGATATCAGCGTGATGTAGCAACGAACTGGGACGATGCATCCCCACCAGGATCCTTAATTCCTAACCATCCAATAACAAATATCGCAATAAAAATTTGTATAGCGTATTTTATTTCAATTAGAAAGGAGGGAACTAATCTATTTTTTTGCAGAGCCAGTAGTAAGAATAGATTTTCTGAAATTCATATAATCTTTTTATCAAAATAATATCAATCAAAATTGCATGGGAAGCAAAATTGAAATACTGCATAAAAAATTAACGACATTTGAGATTCGGTAACAAAAAGGTGACAAATGAACGGCGCAAAATGTATGGGCCAATACCTAAATAAAACTTTCAGACATTTTTCTCGACATTTTAGTTTTCGAGATAGTTAGTCTATAATCCTTATTTCATAAGAGGTTGGGCGTATACTAACTTCAGATGTCGTCGCATTGTAGCTTCGCTCCCACTAGCCTTTTACCACTGCCGAACTGGCCATCGCGCAACAACACAAAGGGTTGCCCGAACAGATCTTGTGCTTGCTACAGATCGGATACTTCAAGGCCAAGCAAGCATTTTTTACACCCACAGAATTGCCGCCAGAAGATACGAACTACCTGCGTGAGCGTTATTTTCCGGAGCGGCGGGCCTTTTCCTCCCAGACCTATTCGGCTCGACGAGCATTACGCCCAGCGCCGCAAGATACCTCGCTATTTGGCTAAACTGGTGCGCAGTATCTACACCCTACGCTACATGCGAGACCCGCAACTGCAGCGCAACGTCCACTCTTCTCAGAACAGGATCGAGGCCTACCCTCAATTACGCTCATTCATTGCCCAAGTCCCCGGCAGGAAATTCCTGATCGGCCTCGATATCGCGATCAGTAACGAATGCGGGCATCTACTCGCTAACATTGTAATCGCTTTCAACTCGATGTTGCTCTCCGAACTCCTCACACGTTACCAGATCGACGGCAACCCAAAAACTCTGGCAGGCTAAAGAAGATTTCCCCAGTGGCCTGGCAGCATATCCATTTCCTCGGACACTACACGTTTCGAAACGAAAACCCATTGATCTCCACGCTATGTTGACCAGCATGGATCTCATCTAATTCGTTGAGTCATATAACTTTCCAAAATTTCCGCGCTTCCAGCTTACGCCCCCTGGTTTCAGAGTAGATAAAAGTTGTGGGTAATCCTCAGCTCCAGTAGAGCTTCACTGCTTACACAGAATCTGGACCGGCAGCCCATGCGAAGGTGCGACCGTGGGGCCACGCTGCACCGGCCGTATCTTGGGCTCCAGCAGCCGAAATTCGACTTGGCTCATGATGCGCGACAGCACCACGCGCATCTGGTATTCGGCAAACGGCGCCCCTAAGCACCGCCATACGCTAAAGCCAAAGGGAAAGAATTGACGCACTGGTGGCTTGGCCTCAATAAATCGTTCTGGACGAAAAGTGTCTGGGTCCTCCCAAAGACGCCTGTCGCGATGAACCAGATACATGCAGGGTGCGACAATCACTCCAGCTGGCAACGTATGATTAACTAGCTGCATGGGGGTTTTTAATAACCGCGCGAGATGCACGGCAATGGGGTACAGCCGCATTGATTCGTTGATGGTAGCATTCAAATAGGAAAGTTCCTTAGTTCGCTCTAATTCGAAGCCCTCGCGCATAATTGTCCTGATCTCAGTCTGCACACGTATTAAAGCGTCAGGATGGGTTAGCAGGCAATAGATGGCCCAGGCCATTGAAGTCGCCGTGGTTTCGTATCCTGCAAATAGCATAGTGAACAGGTGATCTCTCAAGTCATCGTCGGAAAAACTGCTGCCATCGTCAAAACGGGCGGTGACCAGCATGGCAAGGATGTCCGTACGTGCCGCCAAATCGGTTTCGGATAGACGGCGGCAACTGGCAATTTCGTCAAACAAGATCGCTTCAATGTCGGTTAATAGTACCGCGGCCTCGGGCCAACGCCGCCCCCCCATACGGTTACGCAAGAAGCTGTACATCTTGCGCGCAGTCATCAGCATAGCTAGCCCGTAGACCCAAGGCCGGGTCATGATGTCTATATATTTGAGGTAAAGAGCCATTAGGCGATCAAGACGCTGCTCGTTATCAATCCCGAAGGTGCAGCGTAGGATCACCCTAAGCGTCATCTGCTTAAGCTCCTTGTGCAGCAGATATGATTTGCCCTCTTGCCAGCGGCCGATATGTGCATCAACGATGTTGAGCATATCGTGGCCGTACATTCGCATACGCTCGCCGTGGAAAGGCGGTGTCATCAACTTACGCAATGTTTTATGCGGCTCGTCTTGTTGGAGAACAATCGACGCATCGCCGATCAGATAGCGGAACTCCTCTGCGTAACGGTGGGATCCATCGTAACCTGCCGTGCTGAATTCGTGAATCGCCTCCTGCTCAGTCGTGATAATGGTAGGGGGGCGTCCGGGTAGGCGTAGCGTAAAGCTATCTCCATAACGCCGATGACATTGCCCCATAAATCCGTAAGGATCTCGGATATAGCTAATGGCCTGAACGATCCTCGGCGCCTTCGGCCCAGGGGGAAGCGCATGCACTGCGAATTCTACGGTTTTATGAGTCATTTTACACCTCCAATTATGCCGCGCCCTCATTAGGGTCATTTGACGAAAAGCGAATTAAAGTACGTTTGTGCCGTCAGCCCCCTCCGGATTTTAAGGCTTTCGAGGCTTAATGACTGGCCTGCCTGCGCTTCTGATTTGATCGCCAACAACTATCAATGAGTCTCGGGTGTACCGCGAGACCTAATGTAATGAGCCTATTGGCACCATCAGACTAAAAAGCTCTCTTCGCCTCGAGGCGGTTGATGCTTCTGTAATTCATCTAATTTGTCGGCCAGAATACGACCGACTTCAGCCATTGGCACGGGCTTATCTGTTATGTCAACATGTTTGCAGTGGATATCATAAACTTCGATGTTCCCGAGAACGTAAGGCTTCCATAAATCAGGAGAAGTTAACGGGAGAAACTCACCTTCCGGTATCGTTGCACGAAAGAAGAGCGCGTCGCCGCCATAAATGGGCGGAGGAAAACTTTTTCCATGATGAGTAAGGCGAAGATTGTTTTTAATGACATCCTTGGTTTTTTCCCATAAATATTCACCCACATCTGGAATACTTGGATCACCGTAACGAGCCAGAACCTCGATGGCGGCGCTCTCTAGATCCCTCTCTGGTCCATTGGCTAGCTGAGGATAATCTGGAAAATTATAAACATCCAGAAAAGCGAGCAGCATCACTTTTTCGCCTTGTTGTTCGAGTTGTACTGCGATGCTGTGAGCAACATTGCCGCCAAAGCACCATCCCAGCAAACAGTAAGGTCCGTTAGGCTGAATGCGGCGCATTTGCGTAATATAGTCTGAGGCCATGGCATCAATTGTTTCTGCAAGCGGTGAAACGCCATTCAATCCACGAGCTTGCAAGCCATAGATGGGTTGATCCGCATCTAAATGTTTAGATAGATTGCTATAATTCCAACTCAGACCGATGGCGGAGTGGATACAGAAAAGAGGAGGCCGAGTGCCTTTTGGTTGAATGGGAAGCAAAACAGAAAATGAATCGCCTTGGGAGCCGTCTAGCCTAAGTACATGTTGCGCTAGTTTTGCGACGGTAGGTGATTCAAATAGCGTGGGAAAGAGGATTTCGACGCCCAACGTAGTGCGAATACGATTGATCATCCGTATGGCGAGTAATGAATGACCGCCGAATGCGAAGAAGTTATCGTGGCGGCTGATTTGTTCGACATTGAGTAGCTCAGCCCAGATGCCCGCCAGCACGGTCTCGATCTCGCCTTGTGGAGCTTCATACGCCTGGTGGGCGAAGGCCTCGTCGTTCGGCGCGGGTAGTGCCCGGCGGTCGATTTTGCCATTAAGCGTTAGCGGTAGCACATCCAAACGCACGAAGGCGGCCGGCATCATATATTCAGGCAGCTTGGCTGCGAGGTGCGAGTGCAGCGTGCGAGCAAGCTGCTCATCGGGCTCAGCTACAACGTAGGCGATGAGCCGCTTGTCTGTACCCTCACCCAGCGTGAACACTGCGGCTTCACGCACCTGCGGATGTTCGACTAGGCGGGTCTCGATTTCGCCGAGCTCGATCCGAAAGCCGCGAATTTTGATCTGATGGTCGTTGCGGCCCAGGAACTCCAGATTGCCATCTGGCAGGTATCGGGCCAGGTCACCTGTCTTGTACATTCGTGCGTTCTCACTATTGTTGAATGGATCGGTAAGGAAGCGCTCAGCGGTTAGCTCAGGGCGGTTTAGATAGCCACGCGCGACACCAACCCCGCCAATGTACAGTTCGCCCACTACGCCCAATGGCGCGGGTTGGCCGTGCTTGTCTAATAGGTAAACACGGGTGTTGGCAATGGGGCGGCCAATGGGGACCACTTCGCCGCTGAGACCACGTGAGCCAAACCAGGTCGTGGCACAAACAGTCGTTTCCGTTGGGCCATAGGCATTGAAGACGAGACTCTGGTAGATCAAGGTTTGAAGCAAGGTTGCTCTAGGCGTTTCGCCTGCCAGAATCAGTGTCAGAGGCGTACTTAGGCTGGGCAAATTCTCACCATCCTGAAGCAACGCGGGGGGTAATGTAACGTGAGTGATCGCGTATCTCGCCAAATAGTCCCACAGTTCATTTCGATCACGACGGACAGTATCGGGCGGCATATACAAGCTTGCGCCACACCCTAAGGCCATAAAGATTTCCCAGACGCTGGCGTCGAAACTGAGAGAGGCAAACTGCAAGACCCTGCTGGAGGTGTGAACTCCAAAATAAGCCGGCTGCGCTTGAGCGAGATTCACCACGCCTCGATGCTCGATCATGACCCCCTTGGGCGTGCCGGTGGAGCCGGAAGTGTAAATGACATAGGCGAGGTGACGTGAGCTCAGTTCAGGGACCTGTGGATTGGTGATAGGCGATTGCGGCAGTCTATTCGGATCGAGAACTGTCAGCGAGGCTAGAGCCTCCTCGCCCAGCGCTGCGCGTCCCACTGCATCAGCCAGCAGGATCGCCGGTGTCGCATCGGCGAGGATGTATGCAAGGCGTTCGCTCGGATACGCCGGATCAAGCGGCACATAGGCGCCGCCTGCCTTCAGGATCGCCAGTAGTCCGACCACCATTAGCGGTGATCGTTCTACACAGATCGCCACGCGTGTATCGGGTTGAACACCCAGCTCGATCAGCTGATGCGCGAGGCGGTTAGCCCGCGCATTCAATTCGGCATAATTTAACGCCTGCTCCTCGAACACCAGCGCAGTAGCCTCCGGCTTATGCTCAACCTGCGCTTCGAATAACTGGTGGATGCACAGATGGGTTTGATACGGCGACTCAGTCGCGTTCCATGTTTCGAGCAAACATTCGCGCTCGGCTGGCGCGAGGATATCGATGGTAGCAATGGGTTGTCGCGCATCGGCCGCCATTGCCCGCAACATCGCATGCAGATAACCGACATGTCGCTCAATCGTCTGACGATCGAACAGGACAGTAGCATAAAGCAAGTCACCGACGATCTCGTCGCCCTTCTCAGAGAGATTGAGTTCAAGGTCGAACTTTACGGTGTCATAGCGCGGTTCGGTTGACACCTCCTCCAAATTTGGCAAGCGCCACTCGCCCATCTCGTTGTTCTGCCAAACGAACATGACCTGGAATAGCGAAGTATAGTCTAGCCGTCGCGATCGCTGCATGGTCTCCACGACCTGCTCGAACGGCGAATCCTGATGTGCTTGCGCGGCCAGCACACTGTGCCGCACGCGCTTGAGCAGTTGAGTTGTATCAGGTTCGCCAGACAAATCGATGCGCAGCGCTAACGTGTTGGCGAAGAAGCCAATCGGCGGTTCGCTTTCACATTGGCGACGATTGGCGCTGAGCGTGCCAATGACCAGATCGACCTGGCCGGAAAGCCGAGCCAGGACCGCCCCCCAAGCCGCCAGCAAGATCATAAATAAGGTTGATCCGTGTTGCTGGCTCAGGTGCTTGAGTACCAGGGTCATTTCCGCGTCGAGGCGAACTGGCACCCGCGCTCCGGCAAAGGATTGCTGGGCTGGGCGGGTCCGAGCAGTGGGCAGATCGAGTAGAACTGGCGCATCGGCCAGCGTCTTGCGCCAGTATTCATCGTGACGGCTGACGCGCCCGACACCGAGCAGCGCGGTCTCGCTCTTGCCTTGCAGGGCTTCATACGCCTGCTGGGCGAAAGCGTCGCCGTCTGGCGCTGGCAGTGCCCGACGGTCGAGCTTGCCGTTGGGTGTGAGCGGCAAAGCATCAAGCAAAACCACGGCTGCGGGCACCATATATTCAGGCAGTTGTGTGGCTACATAACGGCGAATATCGACGAGCTGATAAAATCCGCTAGGATTATTGGCGTAGGTGCCAAGTGGTTGTTTGTCGGCGTTGGGTGCAGGCAGATAAAGATCAGTCAGCGTCGCCTGAGCCGCGTCGTTTGCCTGCACAAACAGGATATCCATACACGCTTGTGCATCGTGTTCCGACCAGGTGGCGCCGACCCAATAACCGAGTGACTCGCCTAATGCATGAAAAACTTCAGAGGCGAATCCGATCGCTTGCCTGTCACCCGTTTTGAGCCGATGCTGGATGGCACCTATCTCGCTGCCGTCCTGGAGCGCCTGCATCGCTTCGACGTCTGACGCTAAACGTACATTAGGCACCCGCGTAACCCGCAAGTAAGCAGGGCGCTTGGTCACCAGATGTGTTCGCAATGCGCCAAGCTCGATGACATCCTTTCCCCAACATAGCTGTGGCGCTTGTGCCAGCGACAGCGTGTTGATGGGTCCTTTGCGCAGCACCACCTCATAGCGATAGCGACTTAATTCGTTGCGGTAGTCTCCTCGCTTGAGCTGGATATCAACTGCCGCAATCGTATCGATCGTTTGCGGCAGGGTGCTGAAAAAAGCCGGTGCCAGCAGCAATTCTTTTTCTGTGAGCGGGGTTTGCTTGATCCGGCGACGCAGGCTGGCCCCATCGTCGGAGGTAGGATCGGCGTGGTGCAACTGCACAGCGCTGGCGAAGCAATTAAGCAAGTGTAGATTGCGTACGTCACCTATGAACACGGCACCACCCGGCACGAGCAGAGCCATTGCCTGGCGCAGCACATCGAGTAGATAACTGGCGCTCGGGAAACATTGCGCGACCGAGTTGATCACGATAGTGTCGAAATAGTCTGACGGCAACCCCTCGGTGATATGTGCGGCCTGCGTGCGTAATTCAATACGCGAAGCCAGTTCGGGGTGCTGCGCTATCTGCACACGTAGCGCGTCGATTGTGGGCGCAGAAAAATCCGTTCCCCAGTACGTTTTGCAGTGCGGTGCCAGATGGGCTAATAGCAGGCCACTACCCACGCCAATTTCGAGCAAGCGGCGGGGCCGCAATGCACGGATACGCGCAACAGTATCCGCACGCCAGGCTTGCATATCAGGTAGCGGAATGGGTTGATCGTTATAACTACTGTTCCAGCCACTGAAATTCTCGCCGAGGGCGTGGTTTCTGGCGTCGTCGTAAAAAATGTCGCAGATATTTTGCCATTCTGCAATTTGGCGCGTTTCCATATCCGAGCTACGTTCGGTGGACGTTTTGTCGAATACGATGTAGCCAACCAGCTGTTTACAGCCGGCCTGATCTTCTCGAATGATGACCGCAGCCTGCGCAATAGCCGGATGACGCTGTAGCACAGCTTCGATCTCGCCTAGTTCGATTCGAAAACCACGGATCTTAACCTGATGGTCGTTTTGGCCCAAAGACCCTAGATTGCTTGGCTCATCATCAACAGGATTTTCAATGCTAGACATCTGATCGTTCATATAGTCCCCAGCACTCAATGAGTGAGATGTATGCGATTAAACATTTAATCTAATTTATCATCTTTAATAATTCAACATTAATTTATTGTTGTAGCCGCCGTGGTCCAATTCAAAAGCCGCTCCATCACCAAGTCTCCCATTGGGGGGGAACACTCATATGCGTGACCCAGCGCCTGGTCCAAGCATGAGCGCTCAAACTGCCACTCCGTTTCGAACAGTGGAGCTAAATTTTCAAAGGCCCTGGCCATTTCCTGTTCCAGTATGGTTTCTGGTGTGCCATAAGAAACAGCGACACCGAGAAAACGACCTATAAAGGAAACCACCTCACTTGTAGTTTTGCCTAGCCCATTGGAACAATTGAATATCTCGAGCATGCGCGATGCTCCCTGCCGCTCCGATAAAACAATGGCCTGATCAACCAGCCTGTTCACCGGTATAAAATCTGGCCGCGTTGAATCATTCAATGGGAACCTGATCGTTTGCACACCAGCCTGCTGTAGAGCCTTTATGATTTTGACAAACATATAGAATCCAAAATCACTCTTAGCCCAGCCAGTCGTTTCATGGCCGACAATACCTGTCGGGCGAAAAATCGTTACTGGCAAAACACCACTAGCAGATAACAATGCTAAAGACTGTTCTGCACACCGCTTGCTAAGCAGATAGGGATTCATACAGTCACTAGCAAAGTTAAGTGTCTCCGAGGCTTTTCCACCCTCTATTGCTGCTACATATGCTGTAGACACATAGTAAAAGCGCTTACATTTCGTGGCAAATTTAGCAATGCACTGATACAGCGCAACTGTCGTATTTACATTCGCTCTAAGCGATTCCACTAACCTATCTACGGAGAAACTCATTTCTGCTGCGGCATGCCAAACCTCGCTAATTTCGGCCAAATCATGTGGCATTAGGTTACGGCATGGATTGTGTTCATCGCTTTCAACCACACTCAAATTGCGCTCGATCAGAGATTCAACAAAATCAAGGCCGAAACCACCTGCAGCGGAGCGTATCGCTGCGCGTGTACGCTCACCATTCGGGTCATTTCGCACTAATGCAATAACTTGAACAGACCTTGCCAGTAAATTTGCTGTTAGAGCACTTCCAACGAAGCCCGTGGCACCCGTAATCAAAATGGTTTTCATGTCTTATTCCAGTTTTGAGTCTTTTTAGGATGATCTGAACAAACCGTCTCCGACTCTTCCAATCCCACCCATTGGGCAAGTGCTTCGCGCTTCGTGGCCATGCGAAGTTCGTTCGCTTTGTGCGTGTTCCACTGAGGAGGGATAATATCGGCCTCTCAGCATTGATGAACCAATTCTCCGAAGCCCAACGTGCCCGCCACGGCTTTTAATTTCGTTTAGGCGACAAGCTTTGCATCGATGCTGGTGGAACTTTCGCCAACATGCTCACTTTCACCTGACTTCCACACCACCCCATCACTGAAGGCCTCTACGATCTGCTGGCCCAGTCCATGTGCGGCCTCAGCCGGGAATCGGACAGTTCCAAAGCCCTCCGCCTCCAGTACCTGTTGCCAGGTTTGCGGCATCAACCCAGGCGTGCCCTCCATCCGCAACTCACAATCTTCCGCCAACCACCACCCTTCCAGTAGTCCAAAAGTCAGGTGCGCAAATAAGCCCATGTCTGTCAGTTCATTGAGCAGCAACAAGCCGTTGCCCTTGAGCAGCGCCTTCACATGCCGCACTGTATGTCGAATGTCGCGCGTCGCGTGTAGCACGTTGGCCGCGATGACGATATCGTAACGCCCCACCTCGAACCCTTGCTCGCTCGGTGCTCGCTCGATGTCCAGTCGCTTTGTTTGCAGATACGGCGCTGCATAGTGTTCCTGCGCATGCAGCAAAAACACCGGCGATAGGTCGGTATAGGCGTATTCCTCGATCTGCAGCGCATATGCCGCCAACTGCTCGAACACCAACGCGCTGGTCCCGCCCGTACCCGCCCCGATCTCCACGATGCGCAGTTTCGTTTTCGGATCGGCGTGCAGCCGCGCCCGTACACATTCCACCAGCCGCTCAACCAGCACTGCATTGAAATAATCCGCCACCGGGTGGTCACGGTACACCCCTTCGACCAAGTGCAATTGCCCTTGCGGGAACAGCACCTCGGTGGCCTTCTGGTCGCCACGCAACACCGCCGGCAGCGCTCGCAACGTGGTATCGACCAGGCACACCCGGGCACGCAACGCCGGATCATTGTGCACGGCATTGTAATACGCCTCCCACTGGACCCACAGCTCAGCCGGATCCGCCGACGCTTGGCTCAACAGCCCCCGCGCCTCCAGCAAGCGCAGGCTATGTTCCCGCCAACGGGCATACGGTGCCGAGGGATGAGCGTCCTTAGCGAGCCACCCCACAGCTTTCAACTGAGCTAGCAGCAACGGTGCAAGCTGCACATCGAAATCTATCTGGTCCTGCGCCATCACCACCGGTAATTCCTGGCCAAGCGTCTGCGGTAACTCCACCGCAGGCGCAACGAGCGCTGCCATCGCCGTCTCGTTCCGCGCGACGCCCAACAACGCGTCGGCCACCGCAGTCTGCGTCGTCTTCACAAACGCCAGGGTGTTCAACGGCCCAGCCAGCAACTGCTCCAGTACCTCCATCGCTTCGGGTGACTCAATCGAGCCAATACCCATCTGCGCCATGCGCTCGCGGTAGGACGCTGAAGCCACTACCCCCACGCTGCCCCAGTAGCCCCAATGCATCACCTTCACCGGGTAGGGGCGATCGCGCATCCCTTGCGCAAACGCATCCGCAAAGCAGCAGCCCGCCGCATAGTTGCTCTGCCCCGGCGCCTTCATGAAACTCTGCACTGACGAGAAAAATACCAGCCAGTCCAGCGGTTCCTGGCTAAACACCTCACACAGGTGTTCCGTGGTGGCCACTTTGGCCGACCACGCCGCCTCGAAGGTCGCCTCGTCCATCTGCGCCAGGCTGCGGTCAGCCAGCACGATCGCCGCATGCACTACCCCATGGATCGCGCCGAAACGTTGCCGGATCACTTTATGCGCTAGCTCCAGTGAGTCTCGATTGGTTGCGTCCGCTTGCAGGTAGAGCGGCGTGGGTCCCAGCGCCCCAAGCCGTGCGCACTGCTGCTCGATGGTGTCATCCGGCGCGCGCCGACCCAGCCATACCACCTGCGCCCGGTAGTGCCGAATCAGGTACTCGCTTAAGGCCACCCCCAAACCACCCGCTCCGCCCAGTACCACGTACACCCCGCCCGTGCGGTAGGCCGACTCCATGGCCGCTGGTAGCGTGCACGGTACCAGCCGTTGCCGGTACCCCTGCCCATGCCGATACGCTCGCGCACCGCCTCGGCTATCGGCTAGCTGCCCTAGCAGCCACGCTAAGGGCGGGTCCTCGTGCGCCGGCACATCAAGCAGCCGCACCCGCCAGTGCGCATACTCCTTGGCTAGTGAGCCGATCAACCCGTGTATGCCTGCTGCTGTGGCATCGATCGCCTCACCTGGCCATACCGCCTGTGCTTGCCGCGTGACGACTGTCAGCCCCAATGCTCGTGAGCCGTACTCCAGCGCCAACAGCGCCTTGATCAGGCGGAACCCTATTCGCATGGTTAACACGTCGCTCGACGGCACCCACCACACCAGATGCTCCAGCGGCGCATTACTGTGCAGCCACTCAAACAACTTCTCCAAACTGTCCGACTCCGTCAGAGCGAACCGTTGTGCCTGTGGGAAGTGCTCCTGCCACATGGCGATCTCGGGTCCGGTGGCGCCAACTAGCGCGACCCGCTGGCCGGCGGTAGGCCAGGCGTCATCCATCTCCTGTACCGCCTCCCATAGCGGCGTCAGCGTCAGTTCGCCGACGCGGGCCGGGTCCGGCAGCACGGTTACTGCCTGAAGTGTGTTCGTCCCGCGATGCGGGGGCAGGGGACTGAAGCCGCTTAAACGTAGCGCGACCCGCCCTGTCCTATCAACGATGTCGACATCGAATGTGCGCACCACTGTGCTGTCGCCCACTCCCGGCCGCATCACCGACCAAGCCTCGGTGGGTAGCTCGCCCCACTGTTGCACCTGTGCCATCGCGAACGGCAGCCTCACTGTCTCATCCGGGACCAGTCCTACGCACGTCTGCAGCGCCCCATCCACTAGGTTAGGCGGCCATCCATAGCCCACCGGTGCATCGCCTAGCACGCGCAGCGACCCCACTACTACGTTTGTGCCAATCCGCAGTTCGCTCAGCACCTGGTAGTATGGTCCAAGACTTACTCCCCGTTGCGGCAACTGCGCATAAAATGCTTCGCCCATCAACGTCTGGTCACACTGTCCCCGCGCGGCCTCCAAATCCATCTGTGGCACTTCGCCTGCCTCGGCAAGCTGCGCTTGTCCTTGACTGTACACCAGCACGTCGTCGCCATTATCGCTGTAGATCTCGAAGCTGATCCAGCCATCGTCCTGCATCTCAAGGCTGATGTGCACTTCGAGCGGTTCCGACACCCTCAGCGGGCGCAGCCATGTCACATCCTTCAAGAGGACCGTTTGACCCACTGGATCACCGCTGGCCAGCACCACCGCCGCACGTGCCCATTCAAGATGCGCCACGCCCGGTAGCACTAGCTCGCCGCACACAACATGATCGCGCAGGAACTGCTCCTCGCCCGTCAGCGTCGTGTTGTAGCGCTGCTTGCTCTGGGTTGACGTGTTGCGGTGGACCAGTGGGTGCAATGGACGCTCCAGACCTAGCTGTGCCAACACGGTTGACGTTGCCACAGTCGGCGTTGCCATGGTCGACGTCACTTTTACTCGATCTTCCAACTCCACCCATCGCATCAGCGCTTCGCGCTGCGTGGCCATGAGGTGCGCCACTAGCGCCTCAATGCTCGAGTGTTCGAACAGTAACGTGGTACTAATGTTATCGAAAGTTTTACGCCATTCATGAGCTAGTTGGACTACCAGGATTGAATCGACCCCATATCGCGCCAGTGGTTCTGTAACCTCAATCTTTAGTGCAGGCATCTTGAGTGTCGTGGCCACCTGTTGCTTGAATTTAATGGTCGCCTTCTCACGCAATTGCATATCGGAAGTCAGCATCGTACTGTAACTCTGCTCGCTCGAGGTTGACGTGTTGCGGTGGACCAGTGGGTGTAGTGGATACTCTGAACCTGGCTGCTTCGCCACAGCCGGCGTTGCCACGGTCGGCGTCACTTTTACTCGATCTTCCAACTCTACCCATCCGATCAGCGCTTTGCGCTGCGTGGCCATGAGGTGCGCCACTAGCGCCTCAATGCTCGAGTGTTCGAACAGTAACGTGGTACTGATGTTTTCGAAAGTTTTGCGCCATTCATGAGCCAGTTGGACTACCAGGATTGAATCGACCCCATATCGCGCCAGTGGCTCAGCAACCTCAATCTTTGATGCGGGCACCTTGAGTATCGTGGCTACCTGTTGCCTGAATTTAATGGTCGCCTTCTCACGCAATTGCGCATCAAAATCAGCGGGCGGAACGGTCGGCGTCAGTGGATTCAATGGACGCTCCAAACCTCGCTGTGTCACCACGGTTGGCATTGCAACAGTCGGCGCTGCTGCCGGCGCCCAGTACCGTTCTCGCGCAAACGGGTAGGTCGGCAAACTGATCCGCCTTGGTTTAGTTTCGAGGTACAGCTGCTTGAGCATCAGTGGAACCCCAAGCGCATACAGTTCGGCCACGGCTGCGAGCGACTCCTCTGCATCCTGGTCAGACTTTGCCCGGCCATACGCCTCCAGGCACTGATGACCCAGACGCTCAAGCACGGTCTGTTCGCGTTGTAAAGCCTTGACGCAGCCCTCAACCACGCCCGGCACCTTGCCTAATGCGAGCCATCGCGTCAGCTTCTCGACCACTTGCACGCTGTCTTGCACCACACACGCCAGCCGATGATTAAAGTGGCGTCGCCCCATCGACAACGTGTAGCTCATCGCACCCACCTCGACAGCATTGCGTTGACAATGCGCCACCAGTTGCTCGGCTTGCACCCGCAACTGTTCGGGTGTATGTGCCGATAGTACGATTAGATAGCGGGGCTGCTGCTGCATGGATATCGCTTGCGTCGGCGCCTCGCCAATCACCGCATGGGCATTCGTGCCGCTAAAACCAAACGAACTGACCGCCGCACGACGTTCGGTGCCAGCAGGCGCCTCCCAGTCCTTGAGTTTGGTATTCACATAGAACGGACTGTGCTCGAAATCGATATGCGGATTGCTTTGCACGAAGTGCAGCGAAGGCGGGATCTGACGGTGCTGCAACGCCAACAATATCTTGATGACCCCTGCGATACCGGCCGCAGTAGCCGTATGTCCCAAGTTGCTCTTGATCGAGCCGAGCGCGCAGGTCTGCGGGCACGCGCTCCCCCTAAACGCCTGCGTCAACGCCTGAAACTCGATTGGGTCGCCCAGCACTGTGCCAGTGCCGTGCGCCTCCACCAGTTGAATCGTGCTAGGTTCAATGCCGAAGCGCTGATACACTTCACGCTCCAGCCTCTCTTGCGAGGCTGCGCTGGGCGCCGTGATGCCATTGGTTGCGCCATCCTGGTTCACCCCTGAGCCCAGGATCACCCCATAGATATGGTCCCCGTCGGCTTGCGCTTGCGACAAGCGCTTGAGTACCACCACCCCCACCCCCTCGCCCGGCACAAAACCATCGGCCCGCGCATCAAAGGTGTAACAATGTCCCGTAGGCGAGAGCATTCCCGCCCGGTTAGCCTTCAAATAAAAACTCTCAGTACTCTGCACAAACACCCCACCGGCGAGCGCTAATTCCGTCTCGCCCGCACGCAAGCCTTGGCAGGCTTGATGCAACGCCACCAGCGAACTCGAGCACGCCGTATCGGTCGCCACAGCTGGGCCTTGTAGATCCAGGTAATAGGCAATCCTCGCTGGAATCACTGAACCGGCGTTGCCCCAGAAAGCTTGCGCCGGCGCTGTGGAATCTAAGAGATTCTGATAATCTCCGCTGGCGCATCCCACATACACGCCGCAACGTTGACCCGCGATGCCCGCCCCCACGTAGCCCGCATCCTCCAGCGCTCGCCACGCTTCTTCCAGGAACAGCCGCTGCTGCGGGTCCATATAGGTTGCTTCCAGCCCTGAGATATTGAAAAACAAAGGATCGAAGCAATCAATATCCTGCAAAAACCCCCCATGTCGGCAATAAGACGTACTTTGCTGATAGTAGCGCGACAGATCCCAGCGCGTCACTTCCTGGGTCAGATCTTTCCCCTCGGCCAACGCCGTCCATAACGCTTGCAGGTTATCCATACAGGCGAAACGCCCGCTCATACCAATCACCGCGATCGGCTCCTGCTCCGCTTTGCTCGCCAAGATTTCGCGCGCACGGAAACGATATGCCTCGGGAATGCTTACCACTACCTTGCCGATGTTCTGGCGGTTCTCCAGCCAACGGTACGCGTCTTGAACCTTCTCGAACGTAAACACCTGGCTGAGCGTGGGATGGATCACGCCCTGCTCAAGCAAGCGTGCCAATTCCTGCATGGCTGTCTGCATTACCACAGGCTGGCTACGTCCCAGTTTGCGTAAGTCTACGCTGTGGAACGTCTGATTATCGCTCAGCCCAGACAAATCAATCGTGCGGGCCGACTTCAGCGACGTCATCGCGATCTCGATATAGTGCCCCCCCGGCGCCAGGCAGTTCAGACCCTTTTGCAGCGCATCGCCGGCTAGGGTATTAATCACGACATCGACACCCCGCCCGTTGGTCAGCCGCGCGATCGCCATCTCGAAATCTTCCTCCAGATAATTGATCCGATGCGGCACCCCTAGCGAAGCCAGGTAATCGAGCTTGGCCTGCGAGCCTGCAGTCGCGTAGATCTCGGCCCCAGCATGCTGCGCCAGTTGCACCGCGATCAGTCCCGTGCCGCCTGCCGCAGTCTGGATCAGAATGTGCTGACCGACCTTCAATTGTACCTTTTTAAAACATTCGATCATCGTCGTCACCACCGCTGGCAACGCACAAGCGGCTTCGAATGACAGCCCCGCCGGGCAAGGGAAGACCTGACTCTGCGGGCAAGTCAATGCACTGGCGTGCGCTCCCAGAGCCTCACCAGTCAGTGCGATTACCGCATCGCCGACCGCTATCCGCGTTACGTTCCGCCCTACAGCAGCCACCACACCGCTGGCCTCGAAGCCGGGCGTAAATGGATAGGGCGGCTGGGTCGGATGCAAGCCCTTGACGCACAGCAAGTCATCAAAGTTCAGCGAGAAGGCCCGCACTTCGATACGCACGTCGTGTTCGCCCAATGGCGCTACCACATCCTCGACCATACGCAGATCCTCGATCGTCCCCGGCCGCATAAGCAGCAGCCGGTGGTAAGTCGGACTAGTCCGTTCAGCGTCTCTCGGCAACAACGGGGCAGGCGCCTGGAAGCGCTGGCGGCGCCTAAGGCCTATCGGACTGGGAGGGATCAAGAACGTCGAACTCGGTCTGGCTTCTGTGATGACCGCCGAATCCATGCTCAAACGCTCCCGGTGCACCACGATAATGTGGGCACTCAATTGCTCAATCGTCACATAATCGAACAGCGCTGTGATGGGTAAATTCAAGCCCAGTTGCGTATTGATCGCGTTGACCAGTGCCACACCGGTGATGGAATCCACTCCGTATTCCGCAAAAGCAAGATCCTCCTCCAACTGATCTTCGTCAAGCTTGAGTGTTTGCACAATGCTTTGGCGCACACCTTGGCGCACCCGCGAAGCCAGGTGCGCATGACTCACTAGGGTCCCAGCGCGCTGGGACCCGAAATTTATTTGATCTTGCGTCGTCACTACTGGCAATACCTGGTCGAGCGTCTGCGGTAACTCCTCCGCAGACGCAACCGATGCCGTCAATGCTGCCTCGCCGGCTACAGTGTTAAGGAAAGGCCGAGTACTGAAACCGCTCAGGCGTAGCGTGACCTGCCCTGTCTTATCGACGATCTCAATATCTAGCTTACGCACCGCCGTGCTATCGTCCGCACCCGAGCGCACCACCGCCCACGCCGGCGTGGGCATCTCGTCCCATTGCCTCACCTGCGCCACTGTGAACGGCAGCGCCAGGGGGGCATCAATCTTGTCTTGCGCCAGCCCAATACTCGTCTGCAGTGCTCCGTCCAGCATATTTGGCGCCCACGCATATCCCACCGGACCCTCGCCCGACAGCCTCAATGTGCCCACCGCTACGTTATCCCCTAGCCGCAATTCGTGCAAAACCTGGAAGCTCGAACCGTAACCCAACCCCAGTTGTGCAAACCGCGCATAACACGCCTCGCCCGTCAACGTCCGCTCACATTGCCCTCGCACCGCCTCCAGATCTACCCGCGGCGCTTCACCTACGTCGACTAGCTGGGCCCAACCCTGGCTATACACCACCGACTCTTCTCCGCTACCGCTATAGATCTCAAAGCCAATACGACCATCTTCTTGCATTTCCAGACCAATATGCACGTCCTGTGGCTGCGTCACCACGAGCGGGCGCAGCCACGTCACCTCCTGCAACAAAACCGATAGCCCCGCCATGCCAACCTCACCACCACTGGCCAGTGCCACTGCCGCGCGTGCCCACTCCAGTTGTGCCGCCCCCGGCACAACTCGCTCACCTTGCACTACGTGGTCGCATAGGAAGAATTCCTCGCCCGTGAGCGTCGTACTAAAGCGCTGCTCACTCAAATCTGACGTGTTCCTGTGAACCAGCGGATGCAGCTGACGTTCTAGCCCGCCTTGCACCACTTTCTGCGGCACCCAGTACCGCTCCTTGGCGAATGGATACGTCGGAAGACTGATCCGCTGCGGCTTCGTTTGACCGTATAACTGTCCCCACTCCACCTCCAGCCCCTGCACCCATAACTGAGCTAGCTTGCCAAGCTCGCCCTTGGCTACCCACACTTCGACTGTCCTTTGCATATCCGCGTCAGCTCGGCGTAGCGCCAACGTCTCCTGGCCGCGCTTGAGCTCACCTTGGTATGTATCTTCCTGAGGCGTCTCGCCTTGCGCATAGTGTGATAATCGCTCCTTCAGCTCATTAATGAACCTCGCTACTAGCGCCAATCTCACCCCAAGCGCCTCACGCCCCACCTGTAGCGTATACGCCAGGTCGGCTAGGTTCACCTCATCATGACACTCCAGATAAGTCAGCAACTGCTGTGCCTGGTCCCGCAGCCGCTTCTCGCTCTTGGCCGATAGCACGACCACTACTGGCCCACTCTCTACCGTTGGTGCCCTCTGCGGCTCAACGTACTCTTCAACGATGATATGCGCATTGGTGCCACTAAAGCCGAATGAACTAATTCCCGCCCGCTTTAGCCCAGCTGGCCAAGCTTGGGCCTGCGTCACAATTCGCACTGACAAGCCGTTCCAAGGAATATGCGGGTTTGGCGTCTCAAAATGCAACTGGGCCGGAATCACCCCATGCTGCATCGACAGTACCGTCTTGATCAGTCCTGCAATACCGGCTGCCGCTTCTAAATGGCCAATTGCGCTCTTCAGCGAGCCGATTAAAAGAGGCTGATCAGCGGACCGTCCCGCCCCAAGTACTTGAGCCGCGGCCATCACCTCGATCGGATCGCCTAGCTTGGTGCCAGTACCATGCGCCTCCAGATAGCCAATCTCTTTCGGCGCGACTCCCGCCTGGGTCAGCGCTGCTTCAATCACTGCTTGTTGCGCCAACTGGTTTGGGGCGGTTAAGCCGCTGCTGCTACCATCTTGATTAATCGCGCTGCCCCGAATCACCGCCATGATCGGGTCCCTATCGGCCTGCGCATCCGATAACCGCTTCAGGATCACCGCTGCACAGCCTTCCCCTCGCACATACCCATCGGCCGACGCATCGAACGTCCGGCACCGCCTATGAGGCGAAAGCATACCCGCCTGTTCGTACGCCAGAAACCGCTTTTCGTTGAGCAACAGATTTACCCCCGCCGCCAAGACCAGATTGCACTCCCCTCTCAACAAACTGTGACATGCTGTGTGCACCGCCACCAGGGATGAACTGCAAGCCGTATCGATACTGAGTGCGGGGCCCTGCCAATCAAAGAAATATGACAGCCGACCTGCAGCCACCGAACATGCACTACCGGTGGCAAAGTGCGCGTTAAAGTCCGTATCGCTCCCCTGCCGCGCAATCACGTCTTCGTAATCACTGCCCATCATGCCCACGAAGACCCCACTACGCGTCCCACGCAACGTCGCCGGTGCAATCGCAGCAGATTCCACTGCCTCCCAAGCCACCTCCAACAACAGGCGTTGCTGCGGATCCAATAATTCCGCCTCGCGCGGCGAAATGCGAAAGAACTCTGCATCAAAATAATCTATCTCGTCCAGAAAGCCTGCTTGCCAACGGCATGGACTCATCCCGTTTCCCCATAGTCGCTGCCGGTTGGCGGGCAATGGACCGACGGCATCACGCGCCTCAAACAATTCTTGCCAGAACTGTGCTGGGTTGTTCACGTTCCTCGGTAAACGACAAGCCATACCGATGATTGCAATAGCTTCATCCGAGCGTCTGCAGTCCCACCCAGTATCATGGTCCTGTGGAACAGATACAGCAGGTGCTAGAGTAGAGAGTGTTGAAGCTGCGCTTGTCTGTACAGTAGACTTGGCCATAAAATACCCAATAATTGCCTCGGGCATTCCATAGCTAAACAAAAACGTCGAGGGCAATGATTCCCCCAAGCGGGTACTCAACAGCATTCGTAATTCAAGCAATTCAAGCGAACTCAGACCCATTTCCATCAACGGTACCTGGATGCCATAGGCCGCAGCCCGTTGACTGCCCAGCACCTGCATCACCGTGCTAGATACGGCTGACTCGATTTGATCAGCTGTCAGCGTGACGAGCTCGACTAGGGCTGACGGAACTTCAGTTTCGGCAACAGCCGTTCCCCCAGAACGCAGCTGATATTCGATTAGAATCCCAGCGCCCTCGTTGTCTGTATCCTGCGGCCGAAATCCCTGTAGCACTTCGCGCATTGCCGCGCCATGCGAAGTGTGGAAGTGCAATATGGGATCTATTAATTGGCCCTGTTCGTTGCGTGACTGGATATAGTCATAGAAGCTGCACATTTCTTGGCGCCGCATAAAGTTTGCGCATCGCGTGACACCGACTACAGCATCCACCCCATCCAGCGTAGTACTATAGGCCAGCATCAAGCCGATGAGCGCATCACTGAAACCTCTCCCCTGCATCTCAGGCGCGACAAACAATCCCAACAACTGCACACAGCGGCCTTCTGGCCGGTGTAAGCACGCCATATCTTTGTAGCAGGCACCGCGCAGAGCTTTGATAGACTCAATGCGCTGTGTATATAGAACTGCCACAATCTGCCCATCGAACTCCAACACCCACTGCTCCTGGGCAAGACCGCACACCCGCCGCTCTATTTCCGCGGGAGGAGTATGGAGCGCTTTCGGCTGACATATCCGGTCGAGCTGCTTAAGTCGACGTAGATCGGCCCGAACCGGATGCCGGACGGTATAAGGCTGAGGCACCAACCGATGCAGAGAAATACGGGTAAAGTCCATCTGCTTGGGAATGGCCTGTGATATGCCCTCCTCAGGAAAAAGGCCCGCCTCTGCTGCTGCCGCTAAAAAAATTGGGGCTTCAACTAATTGCTGGCCAGAGAAGGCATGATAAGCATCGAAATGAGCGCTTTCTGTCAGGTTTCCCAAACGCTTGACAGTGGCCGGCTGAAGGCAATGGACCTCCAATAAGAGCAAGCCAAAGCGGGCAATGACTCTACGCCAGCGGTGCAAATGCTCCACCAATCCCTGCACGGCATAAGCTGCCTTGATCTCATCACCCTCACGTGAGACATACACACCCGTTCCATTCAATCCCTCCCGCCGCCGAGCCACTCTTTTATCCTCAAGCGGCAAGAAAGGACGATCATGGTCCAAAAACGAACGCACATGCAGAATGTTTTCTGGATCCGTAATACCCGCAGCAGCCAAATCGACCATCCACTGCTGCGGGTCTGCGATATCTCCCCGCACGAGCACGTGAGGTAGACCAGCTAACGTTTTTCCTGTGGATTCTAGCGCCAGCACATTGTAGTCCGCTCCGATCAGCGTGAGCGGATATTCTGCCAGAGCCTGGCCCCTGGCCGATCGTGTTTTGATGAGCTCGTAGATCCGGTGCAATAAACTCCCATCCCCGCATCCCATATCCGCGACATAACGTGGTTGAGTGGCCAGAGGATATTGATCAAAGATACGCAAAATGAGGGCGTCCAGCTCGGCAAAGTGGCTTTGATGCTGCACGCCGCTGGCAGTAACATTCAAGGTGCGGTCTACATGCAATTCGTGTCCCTGTGCATCCGCGCCGAATACCACCTCCGCCTTACCGAACAGTAGGTCATCGATGCCACGAAACATCGTTGCATAGGACACCACTGTACCCAAGGCCCCGCTACTCGCCAACAAAGCTCGACCACTTGGTGTCAATCGAAAACCAGCCACACCCACCTGCCCCCAGCCACGCTGAACGAACAAAGCCTGAATGGCTTGTAACGCAGCTATTGATAGTGTGTTTGGCTGAGCCTGTTCGAGCACGCTACTGCCTAGTGTCGACAGCTTAGCCAGCAAGGGCGCCAACAAGGCACCATCCAACACGCTCACTACCGCCGGATCAGCGCCAGCCCAGCCCGCGCCACAGCGCTCAAGCCAGTGCAACAAGCGCTCGAACTGTTCAGCCTCCAACGCATGCGCCATCGACAGGTATATCAAATCTGCCAGATCGTTCGGCAACTGCCGGGCAAGGACGGCGCCTTTAGCCGCCTCATACCGGTCCGGTTCAACCCATTCTATCCAGCCCAATTCATATAAGAGCCGAAGTGCTGCATGCAAGTGTCCCACGTTGCCCCGGCAGCGTGACGCCAGTTTCTTGAGCGTCATCGGCCGCGATGACATCACCTCGAAAACTCCATGCCGCGCAAATGCGCTAATCACAGGCGTTGCAACCCATCCATTGGCAAATCCGTTGATGACATCTAGCATAATGCGGCTCTCATTTAATTGTTATGGACGAACAACCAATCACTCAGCTAAAAAACTCACTCCTCTTCATCACTGTCATTTCTCAGCATGAAGGATGCCTCAAGTTTCTAAAATTTTACTTTATTTTTCATTTTCACAACTATTTTTATTGGATTGACGACGAGCCCTTAATTTTGCTAATAGTTCATAAATGGGCGCTTTTTTATAGCGCGATTTCTCTGCTATGAGGCGCTGCGATAAATAGGCTGATAGTAGCCTAAGCAAAGGCTAAGCTTATATTCGAGCCGTTAATTAACCCTGGCAACGGTGACTACTCTTATTCAAGCACAACCGAGGCACTGCGTACTAGAGGCTTTTCGAGTGACCCCTCAATAAAAATTCTCTAAGTTAAGCATTTTTCTTTACTATAAAGTAGAAGTGTTCTACTATTTATTTGCTAACTTTCGTGGAAATGATGACATACCCCAAAACAAAAAATGACTCTGCATAATTGTAGTTTAAACTTAGGGCGTTCTAATAAATATCGAATCGTCTCGAATCTTGCTGCCGATTCTGATATTTAACCGCCGAGGAGATAATTGAAAATGATATATGACAAATCAGAATTTAGTGGAAAAGTGGCGCTAGTTACAGGTGGTACGAGCGGCATTGGCTATGCGGCAGTACTTGCGTTGGCACAAGTTGGCGCAACAGTAATTTTCGCGGGACGGCGTGAAATAGAAGGCGCCGCCTTGGAGGAAAAAATACGTTCGTTGAATGGTATCGGATGCTTCGTCAGAGCAGACGTTAGCCGTGAAGCCGATATTGTCAATCTGATTAATTTCATTACAACAAAATTTGGCCGCCTTGACATTGCATTTAATAACGCAGGTATCCTACTGGAGCGTGCCGTCACTGATACTTCGTTTGAAGATTACCGGCAAATATTCGATGTGAATTTCTGGGGTGTGATGGCGGCGATGAAGCACGAAATTGCCACCATGCTGGGCAATGGCGGCGGGACGATTATCAACACCAGCAGTATTGTTGGCCATGTCGGGTTTCCTGGTTTTAGTGTCTACGGTGCATCAAAACATGCCATTGAAGGACTCACGAAAGCAGCAGCATTAGAGTATGCTCAGAACGGAATACGTGTGAACGCCATAGCACCCGCTCTCGTTGAAACGCCAATGATGGATCTCTATATCGGTAAACAAAGTGAAACACGAAACCAGTATACCTCTATGCATCCAAACGGCCGTCTAGGTGTACCGGATGATGTGGCCAATGCGCTTCTTTTCTTATGTTCATCGGCATCCTCTTTTATAACAGGCGAGTCGCTAAAGGTCGATGGGGGATGGACTGCACGATGACCTGCTTCCCGGGTGCAGCTGTCCTAGCCAATACTTGATCTGACAGACGCCCGTTTTAGGTCACATCTAAAATAGATTTGCTATCAATAAAAGTCTTAATGCAGCTTCACCCGTGGCGAAATTGAGCGGCGTAACCAATGCGCCACCGTATCCGTTGCCATGCGTATAAAACCATGTAACGCAGCAATATGCAGCCGATACAATGACATATACATAAAACGCGCAAACAGTCCCTCAATAAATAAACTGCCGCCCATCACCCCGCCCATTAAATGACCTACCGCACTAAAATGGCCTAGCGAAACCAGTGAGCCAAAATCACGATAACTAAAATTAGGCAGCGGCGCAGCTTTAAGCCGGCGCGTTAATGCGCGTCGCAAAAAATTGGCCTGCTGATGTGCAGCTTGCGCGCGCGGGGGGATGGTTGTGTTCTGCTCCGGCCACGGACAGCTGGCACAGTCGCCAAAGGCAAAAATGTCAGGATCGGTTTCAGTTTGCAGCGTGGCACGGACCTTCAACTGACCCCGTGGATTCGTTGCCAACCCATCCAACTGACTGAGTATGGCGGGTGCTTTAATGCCCGCGGCCCAGACGGTGAGATCTACGGGTAGAGTTTTGCCGCTCGCCGTGCACAGTGCTTTATCCGAGACATTGGCCACTTGCTCGTTCACCATGATTTCAACATTGAGTTTAGCCAGCAAAGCCGTGGTTGCTTTTGAGACATGTTCAGACAAAGCCGGCAAGATGCGTGGCCCCGCTTCGATAAGCACGATACGGATATCATGCTTGGGGTCCAATGGGTGTAAACCATAGGTGGCTAATATTTGGGCGGTTTGACGCAATTGAGCCGAGAGTTCAACGCCAGTTGCGCCTCCGCCAACGATCGCAATTTGGATCCGCGGCCGTGCTTCAGAACTACCGGGGTTTGCATAAGCGCGCATGCATGCAGCCAGTAAACGACGATGACACGCTTGTGCTTGCGCCGCAGTATCCAACGCCTGCGCGTATTGCTGAGCACCGGCTACCCCAAAAAAATGCGTGGTGCTGCCGATGGCTATCACGAGGGTGTCATACGCCAACTCGCGAGAAGGCAATAATTCAGAGCCATCAAGGTCATGCACCGCGGCCAGCGTAATCGTCTTGGCGCCACGATTAAGACCGCTCAAGGCACCGAGTTGAAAGTTAAAATGATGCCAATGTGCTTGGGCCGCGTACTCAAGCTGATGCATAAATGGATCCATGCTACCGGCAGCAACTTCATGCAGGAGCGGCTTCCAAAGATGGGTCGGGTTGCGGTCAACCAAAACAATTTGGGCGGTTTGGCGGGCGCCAAGACGGTTACCTAGGCGGGTTGCAAGCTCAAGCCCGCCGGCACCGCCCCCCACGATCACGATGCGATGCATATATTTTCAACCCTCAAGGACGAAATCCAGGTGATACGAATGAAGTATACATTTGTTTTCTAATGCGCTTCCTCCCAATTGGCCCCGATCCCCACGTCAACCACCAATGGCACACGCAATTGCGCGACTTTACACATGAGCGCCGGCAAACACTCCTGCACTTCAGCCAATTCAGCAGACGGCACTTCAAGTACCAGTTCATCGTGCACTTGCATAATCAGCTTCGATTGCCGTGCCGTTGCCTCTAGCCACTGTTGCACAGCAACCATCGAGAGCTTGATTAAATCGGCTGCGGTGCCTTGCATTGGCGCATTAATTGCCGCCCGTTCAGCCGCCTGACGGCGCGGCCCACTGCCGCCATTAATCTCAGGTAACCACAAGCGTCGGCCGAAGACGGTTTCAACATACCCGTGCTCTTTTGCGCGCACCCGGGTTTCTTCCATATAACGCGCGACTCCCGGATAGCGATTGAAATAGCGGTCGATATAGACCTTGGCCGCATCACGCGACAGACCCAGGTTTGACGCCAGCCCAAATACGCTCATGCCATAAATCAGGCCAAAATTAATCGTCTTGGCGACGCGCCGCTGGTCATCAGAGACCTGCTGCGGCTCACAGCCAAAAATCTCGCCAGCACTGGCACGATGAATGTCTTCACCACGCGCAAAAGCACCGAGTAAATTCTCATCGCCTGAGATATGAGCCATAATCCGCAGTTCAATTTGCGAATAATCCGCCGACACAATGTGCTGTCCAGGCGCGGCAATAAAGGCTGCACGAATGCGCCGCCCTTCGCTAGTGCGCACCGGAATGTTTTGTAAATTGGGTTCATTTGAAGCCAGCCGCCCGGTCACGGCGACGGCCTGGGCATAATTCGTATGCACCCGCCCCGTTTGGGGGTTGACCATTTTGGGCAGTTTATCGGTATAGGTTGATTTGAGTTTCGACAGCGTACGATGGTCAAGCAGCAGTTTAGGTAACGGATAATCCGCGGCGAGCTTTTGCAGTACTTCTTCATCCGTTGAAGGCGCGCCGCCGGGCGTTTTTTTGATAATCGGCAACTGCAAGCGTTCAAAAAAAATCTCGCTGATTTGCTTAGGCGAACTCAAGTTAAATGGGCCACCGGCTAAGGTATGCGCTTCTTGTTCCAATTGCATCAAACGTATGCCCAACTCATGGCTTTGTTGAGCGAGTAACTGAGTATCGATTAAGACACCGTTACGCTCCATCACTCGCAAGACGCGCGCAACTGGCATTTCGATCTCGCGATAGATATGCAGCAAACCGGGCTCTTTCGACACTTGCGGATAAAGCGCATGATGCAAACGTAGCGTCACATCTGCATCCTCTGCGGCATAGGGCATTGCATGCTCAAGCGGCACTTGATCAAAACCAATTTGGGCCGCGCCTTTGCCGCACACGTCTATATATTTAATCGTGGTGAGGCCAAGGTGGCGCAGCGCTAGGCTGTCCATATCGTGGCTACGATGCGATTCGAGTACGTATGATTCAAGCAAGGTGTCATGTTCTATGCCAGCCAATACAATGCCATAATTAAATAGCACCTGCTCATCATATTTCATGTGCTGTCCAACTTTCTTTTTAGCTGGATTCTGTAGCCACTCTGTTAACCGCGCGAGGACCTCATCACGTGGCAATTGGGTGACATGAGCATCGATATCGGGTCCCCGATGAGCCAGCGGAAGATACGCTGCATGACCCGCTTCGACTGAGAACGAAAGGCCAACCAACTGCGCACGCAGCGGATCAAGTGACGTGGTTTCAGTATCAAAAGCGGTTAATTCGGCGGCATTGATTTTTTCTAACCAGGTATCAAATTGCGCCCAGCTGAGTATGCTCTCGTAATCAGGGGTTATTTCCAATGCTGGTGCGGCTAGACTGCTAGGGCCGCCGTTATCGGGTGCGCTGACGCCCGCGCTGGCTAATTCATTTAACCAGCTTTTGAAACCGTAATGCGTGAATACATCAAGGAGTTCCGCTTGAGCTTCGGCGCGCGTTGCCAGCGAGGCTTCGATTGATTCAATGTGTGGCTCAAGCGAGCAATCCGTACATACGGTGATCAGTTTGCTTGCCAACGGCAAAAAATCAAGCGCGCGGCGCAAGTTTTCCCCCACGGCCCCGGTGATTTGGTCAGCATGTTCAACCACCCCCGCCAATGAGCCGTATTGCGTCAGCCATTTTAGCGCCGTTTTAGGGCCGCATTTTTCAACCCCTGGCACATTGTCCGAGGTGTCTCCAATTAATGCCAAGTAATCGACAATTAATGCTGGCGGCACGCCAAATTTGTCAGCGACCCCGGCTTCATCCAGCAGTTCATTGCTCATGGTGTTGACCAGCGTAATTTGGCTTGTCACCAACTGTGCGAGATCTTTGTCGCCGGTCGAGATCACGACTTTCATGCCAGCCTGCTCGGCTTGCCGGGCCAAGGTACCAATCACATCGTCGGCCTCGACCCCATCCACCATCAGTAACGGCCAGCCTAAAGCACGCACGACGCGGTGAATAGGTTCAATCTGCCGCACCAAGTCTTCAGGCATCGAGGAGCGCTGGGCTTTGTATTCGGGATACCAGTCATCTCGAAAGGTTTTACCTTTAGCATCAAACACGCACGCGCTGTACTCTGCCGGGTTGTCTTTGCGCAGGCGCCGCAGCATATTGATCATGCCATATAGCGCGCCAGTCGGTTCCGCGTTGGGGCTGCGCAAATTGGGCAAGGCATGATAGGCACGATACAAATAACTTGAACCATCGACCAGTAATAGGGTCCGGCCTTTTAGATTGGATTGCACAGACATATGAATACGATAACAATAGAAAAATGATACCAAGCTTGCGCGCACTCGCAGAGCAAGAGCACGCCACCGCCAAAAAAGCGCGGGCATCATGGCAAATGGTTATGATTATGGCAGAGTTCATCGAAGCCACCGAAGATCTGTCGGAAATTCGGCCAGTCGTTTGTATTTATGGCTCGGCACGTTTAGAGCAACTCTAGACCTCGCGACCATGACGATTGCCTCTGACTCGTTTACCATTGAACGACACGTGCTTGCCCGCCAGGCTCAGTAGTCCCTCTTGCTATGCACGTATGACGTTATTGTGCAATCGCTTTTTTGACCTTGCACCCGTTCTCGCGACTGTCGCAATACTCTGACTCTTACCTATCAGCCGGATCGCTTTAATCTTATATTCCAGCCTATACCATGCCATGACTCTCCGGTAGATAAACGCGTACTGCGCTTCATTAAGCAGGTTCGAGCGTCTTTTTTAGCGTGCGTGACACAGCCCGCCCTCCAGCAGCTCCTCTTTAACCAACGGCACACTATTTCTCATGATTAACGTCTGCTTTGCACTGCTAAAACGTTCAGCACAGACTGCCACCAGGTAATCTGCGGCAGGCTTAAACTGCCAAAAATGCCAGCGAGACGGCTGATCATTTAAAGCCGGATGGATTGAAATGCCTATCTCACGATCTGCTGCAAAATGAAAACCAAATTGATCCAACGGAATTGACAATCCCATGCCGCGAGCTTTGATATAGGACTCTTTAAGTGTCCAATATTGAAAAAAGCGCTGGTATTGTGTTTCTACAGGTAATTCACTCAACGCTCTCACTTCATCCGGTGAAAAATACTGCTGAGCGATTTCAAGTGGAGCCTGACGCAGACGGACATTTTCCGTATCAACGCCCAATGCATTGCCAGTCGTCACAGCGAGCACAATCAGGCTTTGTGTGTGAGACAGATTGAATGAGATTTTTTGCGACAGATGCGCGTTAGCAATTTCCGGCCGCCCGTAGGCATTGGCTGCAAATAACCATTGCTCCGGTGCTAGCGGTGCATAGCGTGATAGAACGGTACGCACCAATGCTCGTGTAATGAGATAGCGGCGTTGATCTTTAACAAAATAAAACCGTTTTTCCTGCTGCCGCTCTGCTTGCGTCAAGAGACGCCGGTACTGATTGAGTAGCGACTCATCTTGTATCGCGTCAAAGAAGACAAACCACAAATCAATTTTTTCAGGAGTCAGTTCTAACATGATTAAGGCTGATGCATGGGCCGTTACTTAAGAGCAGTTGCGATTGTATTAAGTTTCGTAAATACAGAGTAATTGTTTGGCTGCAATATGGGTTTCCCGCGGATATCCGAAGGCATTATTAATATACGAAATACCTTCGATCGTGACGCTACGATTAACATGGCTATGGCCATACACATGGATGGTTGCAGCCAGTTGCCGAATCTGCTTTTCCAGGAGGTGGGTTCCCAAGATTGGATAAAGCGTTCTTTTCTCGAGCGGAATATAGGCTGGCATCAGATCAATCCGCGGCAAAAAATGGGAAAAGGAAATCACCGTTTGATTGAGGTTGCTAAATAGCGGCTCATTCAATTGCACAAAATGTGCCGTAATCTCGTGTGCACTGAAATGCTCGGGCCAGCGACAAGCATGATAGTCCGTCCACGTAGCAAAAATTTCTGTGCTCGGCTGGCCAAACGAATAATCGTACCAACCCAAAAGAGGAATAATCGACAACGATCCGTGATGAAATGCTTGCATTAAAGCGCCGCAATTTTCCACTAAGGTACAAATCTGTTGAAATTTGTCTAGCGATTGTCGATCAGGTCCATCCCGAATGACCCATAGGTCATGGTTTCCAGGCACATAGAGGACTTTTTTAAAGCGGCTCGCCAACGTTTTCAGACACCACTCAAGCAGTAGCAAAGAATCAGAAACATCACCGGCCAGAATTAATACATCGTCACGATAGTCATAAGTAGACAGCTGCGCGATCCATTGCTTGTTAAAATCGTAGTCGATATGCAAATCCGACAGCGCAAAGATCCTCATGATTTGGTCATCTTTGAGATTAATTTGAGGAAAGCATGAAATCGGCAAGGGTTATCATGCGTACTCTTTTTGAGGCGTGCAAAACCTCTCGTAATGAGTGCGCATCTGCTGAGCCGTAGCATCCATCAGCTTAATGCCGATCTCATCGACATGGCGCTGCTCCCAAGCTTCCAATGGTGTTCCTTTGACCCATTGATTAAACGCGCCTAAGGCTGGTCCAGTATGCACTTGGTAATTGACCTGATCTTCCGGTGAGCCGCTAAATGCGAGCCGAGTGGAATACGCGAAATACCATCGGAACACCAGTGCCATCTTGTATTTTGGATTGGTCTGCGCCTTCGCAAGATCCTGCGTCCGGCCGCGCGACTGCAAATGGCGTTCGGTCTCAGCCCAAACCTCGGCTAAGCTGCGCTTAAAGTAGCTTCGCTCGAGCTGGCCTTTGAGTGCGGCAGGAATGTCATCCAGGCTTTCGTAGTGACTATACAAGGCAAAAAGTTTATTGGCCCGCATTGGGAACAGCAGGCTTTTCTTCAGCACTTGAACGCGCGCGCCCATTTCGAACATATCCCCGGCCGGTGCATATGTCATATCATGAATGCTGGCTTGCTGCAGCATTGCCTTAACTTCTTTGGTGGCGCCAGCCTCCACCGTGCACTGGTTGATCGAGCCGGTTAAAATAAAATCTGCCCCCATGGCGAACGCAGCAGCGGCGGAAGTTGGTGTACCAATGCCACCAGCCAGTCCCACGCAGATAGGCTCTTGATAATTGTATTGAGCCACCAGAGTCTGCCGCAGTTGTTGCATCGCCGGCAAAAGGATCGTCGGGATGCCGCCATCGGTATGGCCACCAGAGTCAGCTTCGACACAAATATCGTGACTCATCGGAACCTGTTGCGCTAATGCAGCTTGCTCGGCGGTGATGGCGCCTTCTTTTTGCAACGCGTCCACCAGGTGGGCGGGCGGCGGACTCATGAAAGCTTGGGCCACCTCTAAACGCGAGACCTTGCCCAGTACCCGATGGGCACATTGGATATTGCCGCTTGCGTCGCGGCTCAAGCCCTTGACGCGGAACAAAACTAAGGCCGGCGTCATTTGCATAAAGGCTGCCGCTTCAATATGGCGCACGCCATGCTTCAGATACAGATCAATCGTAGCCCGTTCAAGATCGGGCTCGACATAATCGGCCAGTAGGTTCAAGCCATATGGCGCACTCTTGCCCAGTTGTGATTGAATGGTCTGAATCGCCGCTTCAATGGCCTCTAGGGTCAGGCCGCCAGTTCCTAGGTAGCCAATCAAGCCCGCTTGACCCAGCCGCACCACCAAAGCTGCGGAGGCAGTGCCACGATACATAGCGCCAGCCACGTAGGCATACGTCAGACCATAGCGCGCGCGAAAGGCTCGGCTGCCCAAGGACTGAGCCTCGGAGGTAGGTGCTGCGGGGGCAATATCTTCTGTTTTGTACATTTGCATGAGACACATCCATTGGTTGAGATGCTACAAATCCAGTTCCAAGGTTAGCTGCATAAACGTATACGATCAGCCAATTCCAAACCCCTCGAGAGGTATATACGATCCGATAGAGGCTGTAGCGCGCAAGTTAGCGTATTCCACTCATTTGCGCAATATGGGAAGCCGGCAGAGTGTCTGAGAATTGCCTAAAAATTCAAAGTTATTTTATTGAAACGCCACCTCAGCAAAACTGCGCAGTTTACGACTATGCAATTTATCTAGTCCGTTTTCGCGCAGTAATTCCATCGCACGCACACCAATCTTTAAATGCTGGCTGATTTGCTTGCGATAAAATGTGTTTGCCATGCCAGGCAGTTTTAATTCGCCATGTAGCGGTTTGTCAGAAACGCATAAAAGCGTGCCATAAGGCACTCGGAAACGAAAGCCATTGGCTGAGATCGTAGCGCTCTCCATATCAAGTGCAATCGCGCGACTTTGCGATAGCCGGCGGATCGGCTCATGGTGGCTGCGTAACTCCCAATTACGATCATCCACGCTCGCTACCGTGCCAGTACGCATCACGCGCTTTAACGCTAAGCCTTCAAGTTGCGTGACATCGGCCACCGCCCGTTCCAACGCCACCTGCACCTCAGCCAATGCCGGAATCGGTACCCAAAGTGGCAAATCCGCATCAAGTACATGGTCTTCGCGGACATAACCATGCGCCAACACATAATCTCCTAGCCGCTGCGAATTACGCAAGCCGGCGCAATGGCCCAGCATAATCCACGCGTGCGGACGCAAAACAGCGACATGGTCGGTGATTGTTTTAGCGTTAGAAGGCCCCACGCCAATATTGACCATCGTGATACCAGAGCCATCTGCCCGCTTTAGATGATAGGCGGGCATCTGTGGCAAGCGGGCGGGCGCAACCCCTTCAGCGCCCCTTTGAACGCTATGCGCCGCGAGATTGGCATTTTGGGTCACGATATCGCCGGGTTCGATAAAAGCCACATACTGGCTGCGATATGCGCTCTCAACCGGGTCGCTGGCAAGTGCCATTAAAGTACGCCCGAGCTGCACAAATTCATCGATGTAAAATTGATAATTCGTATACAGCACATAGTTCTGAAAATGCGTCGGCGAGGTCGCCGTGTAATGTTTGAGCCGATGTAAAGAGAAATCAACCCGTGGCGCAGTAAAGAGCGCCAGTGGACGGGGCTCGCCAGGCAATGGCTGATAGGTACCGTTCACAATACAATCATCGAAAGCGGCTAAATCAGGCATATCAAAAATATCGCGCATTTGACTGAGCTGATCATAATCCAGCGCCCCCTCTAGATGAATGCCCTCGGCAAACGCAAAATGGATTGGGATCGGTTGCTCAGACAAACCCACTTCAAGCTGCACTGAATGATTGCTGGCCAACAAGCTAAATTGCTGCCGATAGTAATAATCAAACAAATCTGGGCGCGTCAGGGTCGTATCAAACACCCCAGGACCTGACACAAAGCCATAAGCTAAGCGCGAATCAAGCCGAGTATTGTGCTTGATGCGCACCCTCACAAATGGGTAATACGCGCGCACCCGAGTTTTAAATGGTTCACCGCGCTGATAACGTGCAAAGGCATCCCGCAAGGTGGCCGTGCTCATCGCATAGAGTTCGGCGACGCGATCAACAGCTAACATTGGATCTGCAATTTGCTCAGTGGTTATCATATTTAATCAACTCCTGAATAGATGTGTGCGCGCTTGACCACCCTCGCCCGCTTACCCTGCCTATGCTTTAGTCTGCCTATGCTTTAGCCTGCGCAAGGGTAACGACAGAGTTTCCTACTGTAAGCTAAAAAGTGTAGCATTCTTGCGCAGCAAATACGTAGCCCGGTCCAATTTTTGTTTTGCGGCAGGTATGCTCGGTAGGTTTGCTAAAATCCTCCTTTCTTTTACATCAAGCTGGTACTTTAAATCCGCATGGCTGTTTTCACCCCTGTCACCGAACCGCAACTTGCGCATTGGCTGCAGCACTATTCGCTTGGACCCGTCCTCAGCTTAAGTGGCATTACTGCGGGCATTGAGAACAGCAATTTTTTTCTCATTACCCGCAGCGGCAGTTATGTGCTGACGATTTTTGAAAAACTGAGCGCTAACGAGCTACCGTTTTATCTTAAACTTATGCAGCATTTGGCTGCGCATCAGGTGCTGGTGCCAGATCCAGTGGTGCGCAATGACGGTACGTTATTTGGCGAACTGTGCGGCAAGCCGGCTACCATCGTGACCAAACTAGAGGGCGCAGCCCACCTCGTACCCAGCGCACAGCATTGTGCTCAAGTTGGGAAAATGTTGGCGCAGATGCACCTGGCTGGACGCACTTTTTCATTAGCGCAAGCCAATTTACGTGGCCTAAGGTGGCAGCAGCAGGCGGCAAGCGCGGTCGATGCTTTTTTGACCGCATCACAGCGCGAGCTCTTACAGACTGAACTTGCGTTCCAACAAAATTTACAGATCAGTGCTGACTATCTGGCGTTACCTGAGGGGCCGTGTCATTGCGATCTGTTTCGCGATAATGTACTTTTTGTACCGGCGCAAGCAGCTCATCAAAATGAACGTTTAAGCGGTTTTTTTGATTTTTATTTTGCGGGTGTGGATAAATGGCTGTTTGATATCGCAGTGAGTGTGAATGATTGGTGTATTGAACCTTTAAGCGGCGAGCTCGATGCCGTGCGGGTACAGGCATTTTTACTGAGCTATCAAGCAGTACGCCCGTTTACTACAGCCGAAACATTCTGCTGGCACGCACTGCTGCGCGCCGCTGCATTGCGCTTTTGGTTATCACGGCTTTATGATATTTACTTGCCGCGCCAGGCCACAATGCTTGAACCTCATAACCCTGCGCATTTTGAGCGGATACTGCGCGCTCATATAACGGTAGCAGCTTGACCATCAGTTTAATTTTTAGCCACTCTGCAAGCTATCTATGCATATCAAGACAGCCACCGCCCAGCTTGGATCTTTGTGATTTAAGGTGTTCGCTCCTTAAGTCGCGATTATTTTGCATGGCTAGGCGGCTCGCATCAGTTAAAATCGACTTGTCCCACATTACGCCACGGCTTTATCATGGCTTTAACTTTGAGAATAACCAATCCTATGCATTTTAATAAAGTTCCCGCCAAAGCTGGCTATCTATGGTTTGAACAGGGGCTCCAACTCTTTTGGAAAAACTTAGCCATTTTTTTGATTGGCTCTTTATGCTATTCGCTTTTGATGATGCCGCTCTCGGCTATGCCGATGCTGCTGAATCATATATTGCCGCAGCTTCTATTTCCGCTGATCTCAATTTGCTTTATGACAGTCTGCCGCAATACACTCAAGCAAGAGCCCACGGCACCTGCTGCGTTATTCAACAGCTTACGCCTGACCTTTAGCAAGGCGACAGTGTGGCGGCTGCTGTTACTCGGTTTGTACTATACATTAGCGCTAGTGATCATGTTTGCCGCCTCAGCATTGGTAGATAGTGGTTTATTAGTGCGCCTGGCATTATCTCCCAGTAGCCTCAAGCCGGAGATGCTAGAAAGCGGTCGTTTGACACTGTCCATCTTGGTAATGGCCGCCATCTACATACCCGTTTCCATGCTGTTTTGGTTTGCGCCAGCTCTCAGCGCATGGCATCAAGTGCCTTTGCGTAAAACGCTTTTTTTTAGCATGGTCGTGTGTTGGCGTAACCTAAGCGCTTTTATGCTCAATGGCTTAGTCTTGGCAGGTTTTGGCGTCGCCTTATTTGGGGCGTTGATCCTCTTATTTAAGCTAGGAGGTATTGAGCAAACGCCACAGATGTTAGCGTTTGTCGTCTCTATCATTGTGATGCCCATTTCCTTTTGCGCACATTATGCCAGCTATGTCGGCTGCTTCGCCAAAGAACCTAGTCATCCGCCATCCGTTAGCCACCAAGAAACAAATTTTAAGTAATTGATTATTAAAGATTTTTAGACTCAACCTTGAGGCATAGACACACGCTGCAAATGTTGAAATGTCAGTGTGCGGGGCGCTCCCGCACACGGCTCTTGGAAGAGAGCGAGGCAGCAATGCTTCGTTTTTTTACTCAACATAAGGTAATTGGACTGCGCTAGTAGCGCTATTCACTCATCAATGGGCTGCAATTTTGCCACCGCTAGCGCCAGCCACTTCGCCCCGTGTCGATTAAAGGTGACCTGCGCCCGCGCATCGTCGCCACTGCCCTCGAGGGCCGCTACCTTGCCTTCACCGAACTTCGTATGAAAAACCGCCTGCCCCACCCAAAAACCGGTGGCGGCGGTACGCTGACGCGCTTCAAAAGCTGTCGTCGCAACGCGCTCCTCCGGCGCCGCTTTTTTGCCAAACCAATTGCGTCCCCAGCCGCTTTCACCACGGTTACCCGTGAGACTATTTTGCGCGAATGAATCGCGCTTAGGCGTCAACCACTTCAGCACCTCGGCAGGCAATTCGTCGACAAACCGAGAACACACGCTATAACGCGTTTGCCCATGCAACATACGGCTTTGCGCAAAGGATAGATATAACCGCACTTTCGCGCGCGTAATCGCGACATACAGTAACCGCCGCTCTTCTTCTAAGCTATTTGTATCCGCGGTACTATTTTGATGAGGAAACAGCCCCTCTTCAAGACCGGTGATAAAAACCGCATTAAATTCGAGCCCTTTGGCCGCATGCACGGTCATCAGCTGAACAGCGTTCTGCCCCGCTTGCGCTTGGTTATCGCCCGCCTCCAGCGAGGCATGAGACAAGAAGGCGGCCAGCGGCGTCATCATATCCGTGGCTTCCGCCGTCAATATCAGTTGGGCCGACTCGTCTGCCGGCAATTGAGCAGCCGGTGTAGCACCCGGCGCTAAAGGAATTGAACGCGCTGGCGTAGCAAGCTCATAACCGCCCTCGGTGATAAAAGCCACCGCAGCATTCACCAATTCACGCAAGTTCTCAATCCGGTCTTGCCCTTCACGCTCAGTTTCATAATGGTTAAGCAAACCACTTGTCTGCGTAATATATTCAACTGTTTCAGGCAAGCCCATGGCCTGCGTAGCAATGCGCATGTGCTCAATAAGCTGGATAAACGCGGTTAGATTTGCGCCTGATTTACCGGCAACATACGGTACCGCAGCCGCCAACGAGCATTGATGCTGCCGCGCCATATCACTTAATTGCTCAAGCGCACGCGCACCGATCCCGCGCGTTGGAAAATTAACCACGCGCACAAATGAAGTGTCGTCATCCAGATTATCCAGCAAGCGCAAATAAGCCAGCGCATGTTTAGTTTCCTGCCGCTCGAAAAAGCGTAATCCGCCGTATACGCGGTACGGAATCCCTTGGCTAACTAACATATGCTCGAACACTCGAGACTGCGCATTGCTCCGGTAGAGCAAGGCGATTTCATCCAGCGCGGACCCTTGGTCAATCAGAGCGCGGACTTCTTCGGCTAACCAAGCGGCCTCGCGCGTGTCCGTCTCAGCTCTATAGACTCTTACCGGCTCGCCAGCCCCCGCTTCAGTAAAAAGATTTTTACCCAGGCGCTGCGCGTTATTTGCAATCAGACTATTCGCGGCATCTAAGATATGGCCATGAGAGCGATAATTCTGCTCAAGCTTAATCAGATTACGCACGTCAAATTCACGCTGAAAGTCCACCATATTGCCAACATTAGCGCCGCGAAATCCGTAAATACTTTGGTCATCGTCACCCACCGCGAAGACCGCTCCTTTGGGACCAGCTAACAGCTTTAACCACTGATATTGCAACCTGTTGGTATCTTGAAATTCGTCCACCAAAATATGTTGAAAGCGCGCTTGATAATGTGCCCGTAGCGAGGTCTCACGGGCCAGTAGCTCATAACTGCGTAAGAGCAATTCGGCAAAATCAACCGTGCCTTCGCGTTGGCATTGGACTTCATAGGCTTCGTACAGCTCGACAAATTGACGATTAAAGTGATCGCGCACGTCGACTTTAGCGGGCCGCAAGCCTTCTTCTTTGGCGTGGTTAATAAAGTTCTGTAGATGCTTTGGAGGATATTTTTCGTCATCGATATTCAGTCCTTTCAGCAACCGCTTAAGCGCAGACAGCTGATCAGCTATATCGAGAATTTGGAAGGTCGCAGGCAAGCCAGCCTCGCGACAATGAACCCGTAGTAAGCGGTTGCAGAGGCCATGGAAGGTACCAATCCACATGCCACGCGGATTGATTGGTAACAGCGCCGTCAGGCGCGTAATCATTTCGCGCGCCGCCTTATTGGTAAAGGTAACGGCAAGCACTTCTGCCGGACTAAAACGGCCAGCTTGAATCAACCAAGCAATACGAGTGGTTAGCACCCGTGTTTTACCGCTGCCGGCGCCGGCAAGAATTAACGCCGGCTCATCCGGTAAAGTCACTGCAGCGCGCTGCTCGGGATTTAAATGGGTCAGTAAGTCGGGCATGAGGGCACTTTAAAGTAGAGCCCTAATTATACGACGCGTTTAAGAAACCAGCGCACAGTTACAGTCTGCTCTATTTGCATCAATTTCCGTGCTGCCCGTACTTGGCCTCCTTGCTTAACGAAGTCATTGGGTTATTGCCAGCAAAGACGCCCCCCGCTTTTATAAACCGCGTTGCCTGATTAAAAAAGGTTACCGAAGGGGCCTAACCCTGCCTCATAACATAGGTTACCGAACAAATTTAAAAATAGCGTTAAGTTTTTTCTGAATAGTAGAGCGCAAAGCGAAAGGGTTAAGATTATTGTAGATGTTTTTCAGAGCTTTTTTTGTTGAGAATTGATTGCTGGGTGTGCCAATAAACGTTGAACAGGGGTTTCTGGTTTGGCATATTTTTTGATAATTTTTGCACCGACTCGCTTTTTCTCAAAGAGTTTCATGGTTGGGCAAAAGAAATTATTTAACAAGCTTAATTCATTGGTATACAAGTCATTCATCATGGCAACGATCTTGGGATTGTCAAAGCGCTCATAGCCAAAAAGTTGACGAACACAAGACCAATTTTTTTGCTCAACATGCGCGTTATCGTTTGAGTGATAAGGGCGAGAACGGGTAAATCGGATCGGCTGTGGATGGTTCTGGAAATAACGTAGTAGATGCCAGTTTAAGAATTCGGAGCCATTATCACAATCAAACCCCTGCACCACTGATATGACCCCGAAAAGTTAGACGTAAAGTGATTCTGTCACTGAGAAATGGATGTGCTAACCATGTTTACCTAAAAAGGTAGCAGTGTGTGAGTCAAGAGACTCACACACTGCTCTACAAACAGCTGACAGTAAAGTGTCACCAATCAATTTGTCGCACAAAATAATCAGTAGTAGAGTCGCTTCCGCTTAGTAGGTCGCGCAGCGATGTCAGTCCGTTTAACTGTGCAAGACCTGCATTAGTAATGTCGCGGCAGTATCGTAGGTCGAGATGCTCTAACTGAGCCAATTTGCTTAAATGCACTAAACCGGCATCGGTGATACTGGTGGCTGATAAATTAAGCAGCCGTAGCTGAGTCAATCTGCTTACATACTCAAGCCCTGCATCAGTAATGTTACTGCAGTCATATAGATCAAGCTGCGGCAACTGGGTCAATCTGCTTATATGTTCAAGGCCTGCATAGGTAATATTGCGGCATTTCCTTAGACTGAGCTGCTGCAACTGAGCCAATTTGCTTATATGTTCAAGCCCCGCATCAGTAATATTGAGGCATTTCCATAGAGTGAGCCGCGGCAATTGAGTCAATCTGCTTATATGTTCAAGCCCTGCATCGGTAATGTTGCTGCATTCATTTAGAGAAAGCTGATGCAACTGAGTCAATCTGCTTACATGTTTAAGCCCTGCATCGGTAATACCGCTGCCTAATAGATACAGCCGCCGTAGTTGCGTCAATTTGCTTACATGTTCAAGCGCTTCATCAATAATATTGCTGCTTTCTAGGTGAAGCTGACGCAACTGAGTCGATCTGCTTAGATGTTCAAGTCCTACATAGCTAATATCGATTGATGATAGGTGAAGCAACTGTAGCTGGGGCAATCTGCTTATATGTTTAAACGCCTCATTGGTAATATTGTTACCTTGTAGGTAAAGCTCCTGTAACTGAGCCAATCTGCTTATATGCTCAAGCCCTGTATCAGTAACCTCCTTGCAGCTCCATAGGTTAAGTTTTTGCAACTGAGTCAGTCTGCTTACATGTTCAAGGCCTGCATCAGTAATGTTGTTGCAGCCATATAGATTAAGTTGCTGCAACTGCGTCAATCTGCTTACATGCTCAAGACCTGTATCAGTAATGTTGGCGCAGTACGTTAGATTAAGCTGCTGCAACTGAGTCAATCTGCTTACATGTCCAAGACCTGCATCAGTAATGTTGCGGCACCACGATAGGTCAAGCTTCTGCAGCTGCGTCAATTTGCTTACATGCTCAAGGTCTGCATCGGTAATGTTGTTATTTTGTAGGTCAAGCTGCTGCAACTGCGTCAATCGACTTAGATGTTCAAGGCCTGAATAGCTCATGTCGCTGCAGAGTGTTAGGTTGAGGTGCCTCAGCTTTGTCAGTCTACTTATATGTTTAAAGCTTGCATCAGTAATTTTGTCCCAAAACTTTAAAGTTAGGTGCTGTAACTGAGTCAATCTGCTTATATGTTCAAGGCCTGCATCGGTAATATTGTTGCAATGTTGTAAAGTCAAACTGTGTATCGGCTGCGATGCAGGAAGACTTTGTAAATCTTCATCTCTAAAATCTGATCCACTAAGTATTAGTGAAGAAATCTTTCTCTTGCCATTATTCAAAGCGCTTAGCGCCTCTTGAAGCTCATTCCTGTTTTTAATTATTTTTACAGACACGGGAACGGCGATGGCAAATTGATTCAGCATAGAGCTGACTAGCCGCACCTTATTGAGCGTCTCTGTATCTAAATAACGCATTACTGTCGATAACAGCTCCGGAGGAAGCGCTTCTAAGGTGAGATGCGCCTTTGGGGCAGAGGGTGTTATTAAGCTAGACTCACTTAACTCAGCACTTTCGGAAGGCTGATCAATGCGTTGAGCGTGTTGAGTCTGAAAGAATAAAGGAGAAATGCTGGAGTTTATTGGGTTTGTCATGACTACGCGTGGTAATAAATTTCTGAAATAAAAGTTCAATGGCTCCGAATTTTATACGCTGCAAATTTAATTAGAAAGGAGTGACGGGGCAGTGGTGCATACCTTTTCTTGTGAAGTACGCCGAAGCTTGAATTAAGGCTCTGAGCTTTTTTAGATAAGCGTTCTCCATACGCAAATAGTTTAACTCCTCAAGCAACTCTTCTCGCGTACGTTCTTCGTGATTTCCAAGTGTGGGTGGAGTATTAGCGGATTGATCCATCTGCTTGGGGCGTCCTCTTGGGCGGGGTAATAAGGCAGCTATACCTCCGGCATCATACTGGTGTTCCCAGGCTCTTAAAATACCGATACTGCGAATATCGAAATGAGCTGCTGTCTCTCGATGTGACAGCGAATGTTCCCGCATATGCTGGAGGGCCTCAAGCTTAAACTTGACGCTGTAATGCCTATATTTCTTTTGAAGGCTGGCTACGCCATGTATCTTATAGGTAGCTATCCATCTGCGCACCATACTACGATCTAGACCGTATGCTTTTGCTATTTCTTGATAACCTTTTGTACCAGATAAATAATCTTCAATTACGGATAATTTGAACTGCTCCGTGTACTTTGTCATGAAAAAACCCCAAAAAATTAGAACGTGGCGTCTAACCTTTTGGGGTCACATCACCACAAAGGGTAACGCTTTCTGCACAGCTTGAATTTGCTTCATGACGCCCATAGCGCCTTTGCCCCAGGTAGCACGACATTCAGTCCAACCGGAGTAAAGGTCAGTCATGGTTAGGCTCCAGACAAAATCCCCTGCTAAGCTTGTACCGCAATGTGCCACCGTATCGGCCTCGATAAAACCCGGCTGTGAGATATCCCAATGACAGTCTTGCAACGGAATTTGATTTTTAAGCAAGGTTCCTGGTTTTGTACCTGATAAACCTCGTTTGCCTGTTTGAGCTCGTACCGGTGCAAGCAAGCGATCGATCGTAGCAGATGACATAGCCAGAAGCTTGTGACGTGCCTCATTAGCCATCTCACCACGCATAGCCTCATAGTGCGGTAGCCAGAGCGGTATGGCAACTTTCAGGCGTTTGGAGGCCATTTGATCGGTAGCAAGCCAAATGGCGCGTAACGGCACCATTACCTCGGCGCAATCGTAGCGTGATGGCTTGCCTGGCTTTTTTCTGGTAGCTTGTTTTTTGGGCTCATTTAAGCGCCGCAGCGCATATTTGCGATGGTAGCCGCAAACCACACAAAATTCGTCCAATATCTTACTTTTGTCACATCGTTTGGCTTTGCGGTAGCGCTTTCGTATCGCTTCCAGATACGCTTGCTTCTCATGCTTTTTCATCATCGATAACCATCCTTTCTTCGGTTACCAATGATGTGAGTCAACGTATTACTTTTTTACCACTCTTGGGTTACTTTTAATGTGAGGCAACTCGCACCCGCTAGCTCTATTTCTCTAAATTATGTATAATGCGCGTTGCTTACCGATTATAAATTGGTCAGCGCCTCCGCGTTTTGTTTCTACCCAGCCTGGAAACTGTTCCTCCGTCTAGGCCGTGCTTTGCACGGATTCCCCATTCAGAGGCTGTTGCTTCTTTAATACAGCTTCCAAAAACAATGCTCGCTCGCATAAACCTATGTTTTTAGCGTGTATCGCGCATTTCGGCATGGTATGACTTTAGCTTATAAACAGCCGGCGCATTGTTTATTTTTTTTAGGGATCCGTTCAATGAATTCTGATTATTCCACTAGCACGCCTACACCAACAACTAACACACCAGCACCTACGACCGTCGATAATGCAAGAACGGCCGCCGATCACGCAAAAAGCAACGCAGCTTTCGCAGCCCTTGGCCTATGCCCGGAAATTTTGTCAAGCCTCAGCACAGCTGGCTATACAGAACCTACTCCGGTACAGCAAAAAGCCATTCCCGCCGCACTGGCCGGCCGTGATTTGCTGGTATCAAGCCCGACTGGCTCGGGTAAAACAGCCGCCTTTATGTTGCCAGCGATTCAACGCTTTGCACAATTGCAAAAAGAAGACGCTCCAGCTGCTTCTGCTGCTGCCGCAGCAGCACCCGCTGAACGCTCTCGCGAGCGCCGTGGTGGCGCTGGCCGTAATAGCCGCCAGCAGCCAACGGCTTACCCTGCACTGCTAGTCCTAACGCCTACCCGCGAACTTGCCACACAAGTTACAACGGCGGCAACCACCTATGGCAAACATTTAAGGAATTTGCGCACAGTCAGTATTTTAGGCGGTGTGCCTTATCCTCAACAGCTTATGTTGCTCGCTAAGCAGCCCGAGATCATCGTTGCAACGCCTGGCCGTCTGCTCGACCATCTTGAGCGCGGCCGCATCAATTTGTCCAAATTGACTATGCTGGTGCTTGATGAAGCTGACCGGATGTTGGACATGGGCTTTATCGACGATATTGAAACCATCGTTGCCGCGACGCCAGCAAGCCGGCAGACATTGCTGTTCTCGGCGACTATCGATAATCGGATTAGCCATTTAACCAAGAGCTTATTGAAAACGCCTGAGCGGATTGAGATCATGCACCGCCCTGAGCAACGTGCAAATATTACTCAATCAGTTCATTGGGTCGATGACCGCGCCCATAAAGATCGTCTGCTAACGCATTTATTGGCTGATCAAACTTTGGATCAAGCGGTTGTGTTCACGGCGACTAAAAGTGGCGCGGACGAACTGTCCGACCTGCTCAGCGATGCGGGCTTTTCGTCAGCGGCACTCCATGGCGACTTGCCACAAAATGCGCGGAATCGTACCATCCGCTCCTTGCGTGAGCGGCGTGTACGGGTACTCGTAGCAACCGATGTGGCTGCGCGCGGTATCGATATTCCCGGCATTACGCATGTATTTAACTATGATTTGCCAAAATTTGCCGAAGACTACGTGCATCGCATCGGCCGCACTGGCCGTGCCGGTCGCAGCGGGACTGCCGTCAGCCTGGCGCATCATAATGAAATGCAGGTGGTACGGCGGATCGAACGTTTTACAAAGCAGACGCTGCCAGTCAATGTGGTCGCCGGTTTTGAACCCCGCCGCACGCCATCAGCGGCGCCACGTCCAGGTAAAGGACGCACGACTGCTGCTCCACGCGGTGCAAAACCAAGCAGTCACGGCCGCCCTTCAAATGCAGGACAAGGCTACCGCGGTAACAGCAACACCACCACTGCACGCCGGAGTTCCGCTGCGCGCCCTGGAGCACGTCAACGATAAACAATCACCGGAACCTTGGTGTGCGTCAATACTCGCTGCGTTTCACTACCAATCAGCAGAGCACTGAGCCCACTGCGGCCATGGGAAGCCATTAAAATCACATCGCAGCCGCACACTTGTGCGGCTTCGATAATTCCTAAATAAGGCGATGAATGCGCACTGATATGGCTTGTGCATGGCACTTGCTCATTCCTCGCCGCCTCCTTAACCTGTCGCAGATGCTCATGCGCTTCGCTTTCTTGCCGCTGGAGGAATTCAACCGGCGCTTCAATCGTTGCTTCAGCAAATAGCGGATAAGGATATTGTGGCAAACAGGCATACGCCGTGATATGAGCGCCTAACGCTTTAGCGAGCTCAATGCCACCGTGCATGGCCTTTTTCGATAGCTCAGAGCCGTCAGTTGGAATCAGAATATGCTTAAACATAGCCTCTCCTTCTATAGGTACCTTTCTGTGCTGATGCCTAGTAGCACAGCTACACGTTCACTACCCAATTAAAGCATAGACTATATTAATTGTTCCTGCATCTTAATAATCGGAGTCTTCAATCCAAGCGGTTTGGATTGCTTCAAGTATTTTCTCACTCGAACGCTGAGGATCATCCTCAAAGCCAGCAAGCTCTGTGACCCAACGGTGCAGATCTGTGAAACGCACATATTGCGGATCAATATCCGAGTGCTTATCTGTTAGCGCCATTGCGATTTCTTGGATATCAGTCCACTTCATCTCTTGTCTCCGGGTTTTATCTCAATTGAATGATGGTACAAAAAAGTTCTGCTGCTAGCCGAACTCCGCCGCCTCCGATTTTTTCTTTAAAGCGGACGTCGATCAAGCACCGCGCGCGCAATTGTCCCGGCATCCGTGTATTCAAGCTCAGCCCCTACCGGCACACCACGGGCGAGCCTGGTGGTCAACAAGCCTCGTCCTTTCAGCATCTGGCTCAGGTAATGGGCGGTTGCTTCCCCCTCATTATTAAAATTCGTCGCTAAAATCACTTCTTGTACTTGACCATCAGTGGCGCGCTGAATCAGACGCTCAAAATTAATTTCGCGTGGACCGACCCCATCCAATGGGCTTAAACGCCCCATCAAGACAAAATATAAACCGCGGTAGGTCAAAGTCTGCTCGAGCATCAACTGGTCTGCTGGGGTCTCAACGACACACAGCAGCGCCGGATCCCGCTCAGGGTCTGCGCACGTCTCACAGGTTTGCGCCTCGGTCAAATTATTGCAGCGCACGCAATGACGCAAATTCTCCAGCGCCTGCGATAATGCCTCTCCCAAGCGGGCAGCGCCAGGGCGGTTGTGCTGCATCAGATAATAAGCGATACGCTGCGCGGATTTTGGGCCAACCCCGGGCAACACGCGCAAGGCATCGATTAACGCGCCTAGACTTGAAGGGGATGTCATGCCAAACTATTCATCAAGCGTCAGATTGCAACTTAAAATGGCAGCTTAAAACCTGCTGGCAAAGGTAGGTCGCTGGTCACACTCCCCATTTTCTCTTGCGTTGCTTCGCTGACCTTATGTACCGCATCATTAAACGCCGCGGCGATTAGATCTTCAAGCATATCCTTATCATCGTCAAAAAGACTTGGATCGATCACTACACGACGCACTTCGTGCTTACATGTCATGGTTATTTTGACCAGGCCGGCGCCCGATTGACCTTCAACTTCGATCAAAGCGAGTTCTTCTTGCACTTTACTCATGTTTTCTTGCATTTGCTGAGCTTGCTTCATAAGCCCGGCGAGTTGGTTTTTCAACATTAATAGCTCCTCTTTAAATATTGGAAATGTTTGTGGGTTGCACCGGCTTGATCGAGCCTGGTACGACAGTTGCATCAAAATCGCGCATCAGCGCTTGGGCAAATGGGTCTTGCGCTAGCGCCTGCTCCGCAGCCTGCTGGCGCTGAACATTTTGAGCGGCATCTAGCGCCGCCGCAGTTTGCGTTACCGCGCCAATCTCGGTAACCAGCTTGAGTGGCTTGCCCAAATATTCAGTGAGCGCTGTGCGCAACTTATCGACTTGCAAACGCTCAGCGAGTTGCGCTACCGATACTTTCAATGTCAGCGTTGCCCCCTCAATACGCACAAGCTCACTACGATATGCCAACTCTTTCACCAGGCCACGCAATGGCAAACGTGCCACCAGCGACGGCCAATCATGTTCAGCAAACCCCAACGCCATGAGTGAATCTGTTGGCGTAGAGACGTCCACAGGATTAGGCATAGCAGCCGGCGCCAATTCAGGCGCAGACTCCACCGGGCGGCTTGCTTGGCTTGCTTGGCTTGCTTGGCTTGCTTGGCTTGCTTGGCTTGCTTGGCTTGCTTGGCTTGCTTGGCTTGCTTGGCTTGCTTGGCTTGCTTGGCTTGCTTGGCTTGCTTGGCTTGCTTGGCTTGCTTGGCTTGCTTGGCTTGCTTGGCTTGCTTGGCTTGCTTGGCTTGCTTGGCTTGCTTGGCTTGCTTGGCTTGCTTGGCTTGCTTGGCTTGCTTGGCTTGCTTGGCTTGCTTGGCTTGCTTGGCTTGCTTGGCTTGCTTGGCTTGCTTGGCTTGCTTGGCTTGCTTGGCTTGCTTGGCTTGCTTGGCTTGCTTGGCTTGCTTGGCTTGCTTGGCTTGCTTGGCTTGCTTGGCTTGCTTGGCTTGCTTGGCTTGCTTGGCTTGCTTGGCTTGCTTGGCTTGCAGCAATTGTAGGTCTGGCACTCGCTGTATTTGCTGGATAAAATGCCAACATTCTTAACAGCGTCATCGTAAACCCGGCATATTCGTCCGGCGCAAGTCCAAGCTCAGAACGGCCAATCGTTGCAATCTGATAATACAATTGCACCTGCTCTGGCGAGAATAGGCTAGCAAAACGCCGGATATCTTCTGCTTCAGGCAACTCGTCAAGGACCGATTGGGGAGCCACTTGAGCCCAGGCAATCTGATGCAACATCGTAGATAAATCTTGCAACGCCAGCAAAAACGATAAGCTGCGGGCGGCAAGTTCATCAGCAATCGCTAACACCTCAGCGCCATCGGACGCTGCAATGGCATCCAGGAGCCGGGTCAAATAATGCTGGTCAAGCGCGCCCAACATGCCGCGCACCGCCTCTTCACTAATTTGGCCTGCGGCATAAGCAATCGCCTGATCTGTGAGCGACAGTGCATCGCGCATACTGCCATCTGCCGCGCGTGCTAATAAGCGTAACGCTTGCAGTTCAAAACCCAGCTTCTCCTCCGTGAGGACTTTCTGCAAGTGCGCAACGATATGCACCGCAGGCATCTGCTTAAGATTAAACTGCAAGCAGCGTGATAACACGGTTACCGGGATTTTCTGGGGATCAGTAGTAGCCAGAATAAATTTGACATGGGACGGTGGCTCTTCAAGCGTTTTTAACATAGCATTGAAGGCGTGATTGGTCAGCATATGCACTTCATCGATCATATAGACCTTGAAGCGCGCATTGACTGGCGCATAGACCGCGCGCTCAAGCAAACTAGCCATTTCATCAACGCCGCGATTGGACGCTGCATCCATTTCTACATAATCGACAAAGCGCGCTTCATCAATTGCACAACACGCTTGGCATTGGCCACACGGCGTTGCTGTAATGCCCAACTCACAATTGAGTGCTTTGGCGAAAATACGTGACAACGTGGTTTTGCCAACACCACGCGTTCCGGTAAATAGATAGGCATGATGTAGCCGCTGCTGTTCAAGCGCGTGAGTAAGCGCTCTCACTACATGCTCTTGTCCAACTAGCGACGCAAAATCCTTGGGCCGCCATTTGCGCGCGAGAACTTGATAGGTCATCGAAAAATTTTAAATTAGGGGTGACGAGCCCGAACCCCGGCACTAGCGGGAAACGGTTGTGGCTGCTTCGTTCCCGACCTGACCAGATTGGCCGCACCACTATGCGAGGAGGCCCGTCACCCTGAATTCTACCATCGTAAGAGGATTCGTTATACATCCGTCAGCGATGGATCGCTTAAATGATTGGAATTTAGATCGCCTTTTGGCGTTCAGCGTAACCTTTATGGCTCAAGGTTACTTCGCGCCTCATTTAAATTGGACTCAAGCCAAGACACATAAGAATCTTCCAAAAGCGCTTTGAGACAATATCCTATACAATGAAAGCTCAGTACCGATATGAGTAAAAGCCTTTTCAGCTGCTTCTTGTGGGTAGCAAAGTTATATAGAGAGTTAAGTAAAAAGTAATGAATAAAGTAGGCAGCCTGTTAAAAACCATCAAATTCACCTTACTGCCGCGTCACTGCGACGCCCGAGTACAAGCAGATCCAATCCCTGAAAAAACCACTCAATCCGCACGACACGCCCATTTTCGTAAAGATTCAGGTATTGAACTACCGCCTTCCCCGGCGGCTACCTTTCCCCCAGCTACCCAAGAAACGTATCAGCTAGCTTATGCTATCTCGCAAGACAGTGAGGCGATACCGCGCGATAGTGAGCCGACTAAAAAGAAACACAATTGGATAAACTATGCGAAACAAGTGGCCAAACAGTTTCAGCAAACCAAACTTAAAAAATGGGCGCCCACTCAACAGGCGATGAGCCAAAGCCTAGATGGTTTAAAGCAGATATGGCTGGCTCCCCATACGAATACAAAGCAAAGCGTCTCGATGCCACTTGTTTGGCCTACACTTTGGACAACGCCTCCAAGCGACCCGTTAGGCAACTCTAGCCAGAGCAAAACGCAACGTCGCGCCAAGCAAGCAGCGGTGCTCTATCAATTGGCCCCACGCAACGAGCAGATGACGCCACGAGCGCTCTCTCTAACCGCTTTGCGCCGCGCCCTTTACCAGCAATATGAATGCTCTGGCCTCTCGATGCAGCGGCTATCAGGTCAAAAAGTGCAGCTTGATACCTGCCATACCCATCTCGCTCTGGTTGAGCGTGACCTGCAACCGGCACCCAATCAAACTGAGCAGGAGCCACTGACGACTCTCGAATGTCTAGCTAACGATGAGTCGCGTGCTACATCCCATGACAATAGGCCGATTTCGCTCGCTACTCTGTTTGAGCAACAAACGTTACGTAATGACTCGATCGGTCTGCCTAAACGGGTTTTAATTCATGGGCAGGCGGGGATTGGCAAGACAACTTTATGCAAAAAATTGGTCTATGACTATCAGCACAACGCGCTGTGGCAGGATCGTTTTGATTGCGTGTTGTGGCTACCATTAGCACAGCTCAAAACGGATCAGACCATCAAGTTTGAAGAGCTACTGGGCGAGCACTTTTTTGCAAACCAAGAAAGTCTCCAAGCGCAAGCGTTAACGCAGACTTTTGAGCGACATCGAGACAAAACATTGTTCATCTTAGACGGCTTAGATGAAGTTATTGGCGAGTTAGATGAAGGCCGCCCTTTAAATAAACTTTTACAGAAACTACTCGATCAGGCTCACGTTTTAATCACCTCCCGCTCGGTTGGGGTGAATCCCCAGATATTAAGTCAATTTGATTTGCAGCTAGAAGCCACTGGCTTAAATCTGGATGATGTACAGACTTACGTGCAGAAATTTGTACCTGAAGCGAGCCAAGCCGCGATCCAACAATTGATCCAAAGCCCCCCACTGACTCAGGAACTGCTCAAGCTGCCAATTCTGCTTGATGCACTGTGTGCTAGTCAAGAAAATTCCCGCTCAGATCAAACCACGACGATGGTCACGTTATATGAGGCCATCGTCGATCAACTCTGGCGTAAAGATTGCGCTCGCTTAAAGAAAAGAGACCAGGGTGAACGCTTACAACCCGCCGTGATCCAAACTTTGCCTCAAGCTAAATTAGAAGAGCTCATGGCGACAGAACTCTATGCTTTGGGCTATTTAGCATTGACAGGATTAGAGAGCGGCAAAACTGAATTGAATCTGAATCAGCTGGCTCACCATAAAACGCTACTAGGAATACGATCTCCTTTCGGGCTTATCACTGATTTAAAACAGACCTCCTTTTTACATACAGCTGATATTGAGCGTCCTGAATTCGAGCGTGATTACCGTTTCTTGCACCTGTCCTTGCAGGAATTTTTTGCAGCTAAGTTCCTAGCGCAGCATCTGCAAGTGGATGCCAAAACTGATTCCGCACCTACCTTTACAAACAGTGCGCCCAGCCATTTAAATTTAATCCTCAGCCAAGCACAATTGCGCACTTTTATTGCTGAGCATAAATACGACCCTGGTTATGAAGTCGTATGGCAAATGTTGGCCGGATTGCTTAAGGGCGCTGCCTTAGAACGCTTCTTTACGCTCTTAGACAAGGAGCCACGTGACGTGCTTGGCATACGTCATCAACAGGTGATCATAGGGTGTCTGCATGAAGCACGCGCCCACTTGGAAGCAACCACGGTCGATAGATTAGAAACGGAGTTAATGCAGTGGCTACGCTTTGAACAGAGCCTGAGCACAGAGAGCGTGAGCGAATTAAGTTGCCATAGAGGATTCCCGGAACATCTGCTGCTCACTTATCTGAATCAGCCTGGCAGCAAGAAAGCCAGCATTATGCGCAGCCTAAACGCACGCTCAGCTTTATCCAACAACGCGACCCAAGCGATTCTTTCAGTGCTGCTCAATCAGCATGAAAACAAAGAGGCAAAAGTGGCGGCTGCCGAAGTATTAGGTCAACAGCACACCTTGTCTAGTGCCGTCGTTCAGGCCTTAAGCACGGCGCTACAAAATAAGGATGAAGATGAGGATGTCAGAATTGCAGCGATTAGAGCCTGCGGCCGGCAGGAAACATTAACTGAAGCAGTCATTCTGGTCTTGATTGTGGCGTTACTGGATGAGACATGGGATATCAGATATGCCGCTGGCAAAATATTGAGCCGACAGAAAACCCTGCCTGAGACAGCGATTCAACTCTTAATAACCGCCTTACAGAATAAACAAAAGCATATCAGGTCTACGGCCGTTGAGGCCTTAGGCTTACAGCAGCCGCTCTCTGAAACCGTCACTCAAGCTTTGATCGCCGTGTTACAAAATACAGGTGAAGACAAGGAAGTCAGAGCGATGGCTGCGAGCGCATTCGGCCAGCAACAGACTCTGCCTGAAGCAGCCATGCACGCCTTGCTCATGGTATTGCACAATAAAAATGAAAACGAAGATTTAAGGGCTTCGGTTGCTGAGATTTTCAGTTGGCGAGAGCCGCTTGAGCCGAGCATCAGTCAAATCTTGATCTCACTGCTACAGGATACAGATGAAAAGGAATATATCAGGTCTACTGCAGCGCAAGTATTAAATCGACGACAAATAATCCCTGAAACGGCCATTCAGGCCTTAGCCACCGTAGTACAAGATAAGAGTGAGAAGGAAAACATTAGAATTTCGCTTGCCAAAGCGCTAAACAATCAAGACACGCTACCGCCCCGCCTGATTCAAGCCTTACTCTCTATGTTAAAAGGTGAGATTGAAAACGATAGTTGGAGGGTCAGAATAAATGCTGCCGATATCTTAGGCCAAGAAGCGATACTTTCTGCAGAGATCATTCAAGATTTAACCGAGATATTACAAAATCAGGATCAAGAATGGCGGATCCGGTGCGCGGCCACCCAAGCCTTGCATCGACAGCCAAGTTTGCCTGCCAACACCTGCCAGGCCTTGATCATAGCGCTCGCAGATGAGAATAAAAAAATCAGGTCTGCGGCGGCCATGGTATTAAGCCGACAAGAAATTCTATCGAACGAAGTTCTGCACGCCTGGATCAAAACGCTATCGAGTACAGATCAAGATATACAGTCTAAGGCCGCTAAGACTTTAGGCCAAAACCAAACTCTGCCTGGTCACGCCAAATTAGCCCTAACCGAAGCCTTACTGGATCAAGAGAGCACGGTCAGAATTGAGGCTATAAAAGCCTTAAGCACGCAGAAAGAACTGCCTGAGGTCGTGATTCAGGCTTGGGATTCGATCCTCAAAAATAAGGCAGAGGACGCATCCATCAGGTCCACCGTTGTCCAAGCGCTAGGGCAACAAGAGACACTACCCCACACCGTGATGCAAACCTTGGTGACGGTGTTAGAAGATCAGAATGAAGAAGAATCTGTCATCTGCGCAGCAGCTAAAGCATTAAACCAACATAAAGCACTGTCTGACACTGTGATGCAGGCTTGGGACTCGATGCTCAAAAATAAGGAAAAGAAAAAATCCTTCAGGATGACAGCGGCGGAAACACTAGGACAACACGAGGCGTTGCCAGCAACCGTTCTGCAAACCTTAGTAGCGGTGTTAAAAGATCAGGATGAGGAACAATATCTCATCTTTGCAGCGGCTAAGGCATTAAATCAGCAAAAAATACTGCCTGACACCGTGCTTCGAGCGTTGCTCGCGATGCTACAGAATAAGAACAACCCTCAGTCGGTTCTGAGCAAAATCTTGAATTTACATATTGATCAGCTTTACACTTTGCTGCCAAGTCTAGCGCCTGAGCAGATACAAGCACTTTATACTAAAGTTTTGTTTCCATGGAGCAGCACACACCTGGCACCGCTTTATATTCACAATAATAGACTTTTCTTCTACACGACGACTGGGCTAAAGAACTCTGTTTCTCTAAGCGCTAAACAAACTGTTGTTTTTATGAATGCTTTGTCGGAGAACAGCGTACCATTGCGCCGCCGTTCCCGCCTAAATAGTCAGACGAGTCTCCCCAGCTATCGCTCGGACCCTACAGAGCCATCACTTTTGAGAAAGCTAGCCTCCCCTCCTGCCATTCCAAATAGCGGGCTTGCTCAATTATGTACAGACATTCAAGGGCAGGCACATTTAGTCTAAGCCTCCAATCCTCTTAATGCCCTCGCATGACCTCTTGACTCACACGTGTGTCCTAGCCAATGCTTGATCTGACAGCTACTCGATTTGGCGAGAGCAGTTGTCGGGTCAAATCGGAGCTCATACAACTTAAGCACTGCTGCTAAAATTGAGTCAATCTAAAGAATAGCCTTATCCCGACTGCCTTTGAGAAAGATATGAGATACTTTTCAACGTAGTTATGCACACTATTTGTGGATATCTCTGGGCTATTTGTCCTTGTACAAGGACAAATCTTATGTTCCCAAAGATAGGAGCCGATTCAGAATTTGGACTGCAAAGTACGTTACATTTACAGAGGCCGTAGCGGCCTGAACTTCCTCACGCCGACCTTAGCACTGCTGCGCCATACGGAATCATCAGTGAGATTGATGTGCTAAGGGTCAGAAAAAACTCTGCATGGAGCTTAATATGGATGATAAAAATCGGCCTCCCCCATCTAGCCGCAGAAACTGGATCAAAAAAATAGCTGCTTGCGGTGCAGCAGCACTCTGTACGCTACACATGGCCTCCCCTTCCAGGGCAGCCTCCAAAGAAAAGAAACCTCAAAGAATTGTCATTCGCACTTCTGGTGGCAATGCGCATAAAGCCTATACAGAAATACTATTTGAACCCTTTAGGAAAGAAACAGGTATTGAAGTAGTCGGCGTTTCATCGAAAGCGGAACCGACCGCAGAGATTAAGACCATGGTCGAAACGAAGACATACACATGGGATATGGCATGCCTTAGTCATAGAGCGATCCATTTCTTAGGTTCAGCTTATTTAGAGCCGCATAGACTTGAGCACGATCCTGTCGTTTCAACCATTTTGCCGCAATTCATGACACCTTACGCTGTGGGTATTGATGTATTTACCACCGTGCTGGCATATCGGACAGATGCTTTCAAAGGACGCGCCGTACCAAAAACCTGGAAGGATTTTTGGGATGTGAAGAATTTTCCTGGCCGCCGTGGACTGCGTAAGATTCCTTTCGATACGATAGAAGAAGCGCTGCTAGCTGATGGAGCTCTTCCAAGCGAAGTTTACCCTTGCGACCTTAACCGCGCGTTTTGCAGCCTTGATAGAATCAAATCGCATATTTCTGTTTGGTGGCAAAGTGCGCCAGAAGCTGAACACCTATTGAAGTCCGGTGAGGTGGATTTAATCCCGGCTTTTCACGCCAGTGCATTATCGGCTATCGCGGCCGATGCCCCGGTAGCATTTTCTTGGGATCAACAGATTTATGGATACGATAGCCTGGCTATTTTGAAAGGCGCGCCTAACGCTGACGTGTGCCGTCAATTTATCCAATTTGCTAGCGACCCAAAGCGCCAAGCGCTGCTTGTGCCTTACGGAATTGGACCTACCCAGCCTGAAGTCTTAAGGCCAGGCTATATTGATCTGAAGTATGCCAAGCTTATTCCAACCTATCCAGACAATATCAAAAAAGGTCTGCCTAGTAATGGCTTGTACTGGATGACTCATCAACATGCAGTCATCGAACGCTTTAATCAGTGGATGCTAAGCTGACTAGATGGTCGAGTAGCCCGAAGCCAATTGGCTCCTAAGAAGGATAGCGGCCTGCGGTTTGCGCTTAGAACTACTTTAAACGCCCCCGCTGGCCCAATCTGTCGATTGCCCATCGGATTGAACCGGAGTGTCCGCAGCGGGCGCTCCGAGGATGCTGATCTGGAAAATCGGTTTGGCGGCGAGCGACTGCAACGCCAGGTCTTCAGGAATACTTTCGAACAAAGGTTGGATCAACGTGCCACCGATGATTGCCCGCCAGCTATTGTCGGCCGGGCTCAGCCCCCACACACCGTGATAGACCACCGGCACGGTTTGAGCGCCGTGCGTGGTGTTGCCGAGATATAGCATTACATGGCCGTTGATATAAACCAGCGTGCGCATCGGTTGCCCGTTGCGTGCGAGGTAATCGAGCCGCTCAGCCGGCGTGGCGCTGGAGAGATCGGTTATTTGCCCAGCGGCCATCTGGGCGAGCGAATGGCGTTGCAACCAGATGCCAAAGGCGGCGAAGATGTTTTTCAGTTCGGATGAACAGTCGTTATACAGCCCCGTGTTGCCCCAGCCATACGGACGCCCGATCAGCGCTTTGAGCAGCGTCGCGAGATGGCGCGGCGTTGCGCTCCACGGCGCCGGTACGATCTGCGTGTCGCTCAATTGTGCGGTGCTGATGACCGCCCGGCCGTCGACATTGCGGGCGGGAACCAGGACCTCGCGCACCCCGGGTGTCGTGCCAGGCCGGAGTGGCAGAATCGTGCCGGCCGGCGCGTCGAAGCGAAATGCCCCGTGGCGGTCACGAACCGGCGCCGAAGCGGTGATGACTGCCCCCAACGCCTGACGTGCGGCGTTCCTCCAGGTGTCGACAAACGTGTCGTCGACGAAACCAAGGTTGTCGCTGCGCACCCAACCGTGCACCTCAGGCGCCTGCACGTAGCACCAGCCGCCGTCCAAGCTGCTCCCCCGCACGTAAAGCGGCGTGCCCGGCCGAATCGCCGAGATTTGCAGGCTATCGAACGGGTAGCCTTGGCCCGCAAGACGGTGGGAATAGAAAAAAGGGTCCATGGTTGGCAGTTCGCGTACAAGCAGGTTGCCGGTTGCAATCGCCCGGCGCCCAGGGGTGTAGGGTGCCATGCGCTCGAACTGCCGGACGTCCATGTTTTGAGCGATTGCGTCGATCCACGATTTCGTCTGAGGCCTGAGGTTCTGACCATAGCCGATATACCTACTGGGCTTGCCAGTGTTGTCGTAGACAACGATCCGCTGAAGCAGCCAGCTGGCGATATCGCCATCGCTTTTGCCGTGCGCGGGCGTGTCGATGAAAGCATGGTTCCAGGGCGAAGGGCTGTTCGCATCGGTGCCGAAATAGCGCGAGTAGAGCACTTCGAACTGGACGTGCTGATCACGTGCGCTCAGGAACGGCGTGTCGTAATCGGGGGCGAGCGGGTCGATCCAGTGGTCGACATCCTGACTGTGGTCGGCCATTGGAAAGAGGCTTATCGGATCGACTGCTGCAAGTGGGGCGGGCGGCACAGGAAGAAAGGCCGCACACCCGGCCAGCACGACGCACAGCGCGGCGGCCGGAATGTGCCAAGCGAGCACGCGTCGAGAGGGCGCGGGGACGCCGGGCACGTGCCTTGGCGGAGTTGAGGTTTCTGTGCGGGGCGGAACCACTGGGGACATAATGTTTGATTGTGAATGCGCGAGGCGATGATTATACGTTGTGCACTTCGCGCCACGGCTGTTAGTAGGGCCGAAGACTGGCGCGCGCACTTTGGTGAGTAACCCAAGGTAACTTCAATTATGTAGCACACCACATAATCGGCGGTTTTGGGTTGGAACCCCAGCTAAGGTCCTACAAATTTTTCAAATCTGTTCTTCAAAAGGCACCAAATAACTATCTATCAGCTGGTCAAATTTCAATGATGATTGCGTGAGTTGACGATCACATTCAGCCTCAAGATCGGCTCCTGAAAGTTGCGATTCACAAAGTGAGGATAGGAGGGATCGAGCATTTGCTACCAAGGCAGTAAGCTTTTCATACGTTAAAGCATGAGTTGCTTCGGCAACCGCTACCTTGGTAGCGTGATTCATATGATGTACACAGACACGCACGCATCGGTAGCCAGCATAGTTTTTGGCAAACCACTCAGCAGCGACAAGAAGTTGCCCATGCTCTTCCTTTGTAAGAGCCTTTTCTGCTTTTTTCTGACTCTTTACCTCAATAACAAAACCAACCTTATTCGGCAATAGCCAGAGTACATCCGGCCCTTCTCCATTGATATCATATCGCTTTGAAGACAGACCAATCATGACAGCAAGCGTAGCTAATGCCTGCTCAAAATGATTTGCCGACGCATTACGATGTAAATGTGTAACGGCGTCCTCAAAAGTCTGTAATAATCCCCGTCTGAATCGATATTGGCCAAGCTGTTCAGCGATAGCTTTCGCTTGCGCGCCAGGAGCACAAAGTGGTCGGTGAGGAGGCGGAACTCTGGGTCGGAGAAGATTACAATTGTCCGCGTATGCTTGGCGCTGTAAGTCCTCTGCTCGATCAGGATGATTCCACTGATCCGCAATTCGCGCTGCCAACTGCCCCATCCAACCATGGGTCTGCGAGTCTAACGTCTTAGCATCGGCTAAACTCTTCACAATCTTTGAGATTGCTTTTTCATGGTAACCATCGTGCCAGAGGTTGACTGCCTTTCTCTCCATGGCTGCTTGGTTAAATCGCAACTCATCCGGCACTTCTTCACCCACCAATTCTGCAAGCGTTTCTGCATGATATTTGACCCAATCTTTATCGCGATCAAAACTTTGTTTAATGATCTGTATGAGATCCTCTAAGTCTTTTATTTCTCTGCTAATTTGCTCACCCATCTCAAGCTGAGCTCTTGTGGCGCCCGTAAGGAATCTAAAATTGGCATCTTTTGCAACCCACCCTGTAAGGTCTGATCCCACCAGAAGAACCACACAATGATCACTTGATCCACGCGCTCCCCTACCAATTCCTTGCTCGATTCGTTGCGCGAGCATGCGGGTAACGGTAGCCCCACCATATAGGATACTTGACCTGAAAAGCTCGTAACTTGATGTCCCTGTGGGAAGGCCACTCATGATAAGTAGGCGGCATGAGTCACCGGGGAGGTCGATCCCATCGTATCGGTTCGCGAACACGACTGGGCCAAACGTTGTCCTCGCTTGCAACTCTGTCACAAGCCTTTCCACATCTTGAGAACCTTGCGCTATCGCGGCGGCTTCTGACCACTGAGCTGTACCCTTGTCCGATGAAACGAGGACCACTACGCCGAGGTCCTTTTCCGATGTCCATTTCATAAGATTTTTAATAGTTTCTTGTACATTGGGCTTGAATGGCATGAGGTCAGGAATCAAAATCATTCGTTCGCTCACGCCAGCTAATGAGCGAGAAGTCAATGGCCTTTGGACTAATTTCGGGTCAGCATCGAAGGTACGCACAATCTCACTATCATCGGCAATTGTTGCCGACATGTAGATGCGACGTGGTGCGTCAAAGAACGTTGGGAAGGTATTAACCAAAGGCAATATTGGCGTCAACGTGAATGCATCACGACTGATGAGCGCATGACAAAGATGCAATTGATCTCGTAAAAGCGGCCATACCAGTGCGTACTCCTCTGCGTCTGATTTCAATTGCTCCCGAACCGTATCGATTTGCTCATGCCAGGCCCAATATGGCACCTCAAGCACAGAGTATTCTGCGCCAGAAACGACGTCATCGAACGTACCAAGCTTATCTATTTCTTTAAATGCCTTCCGGAATAAGCCAGCTAAACTTTCATATCTAGGTCGGGCTTCATTCGATCTGACATCGAGAGTAAAAGATTCACGGACCACAGAAAATGCTGCATGTGCGTCATCAAGTATGATGGCGGATACCTTTTGAGGCTGAATTCCGCCACGAAGGCCAAACCTGCTTCGCCCATTGAACAGAGCTTTGTATGTGCCAACCATGATGGCCTTACTATTAACGAAGTCCTCGTTCAGTTGTTGTTTTCTTTCATACGGTACAGCGGAGATACCAAGTGCTTTTGCCTTCTCAAGCGTTTGATTTACAAGTTGTACTGTCGGTGCCAAATAAAGAACGGGTTCTCCCGTCTCGTTTAGAGTGGATTGAGCCATGAGAAGACCGACCAACGTTTTACCGCCACCTGTATGCAATTTTAATACAATGTCACGTTCTTGGCGACGCTCGAACCAAGCCTGAAGGACTTCTGCCTGACTGGTGTAGAGATCATTAATGCCGGGAGGTTTCGGTAAGCGGCGAAAAATTTCCGTCGGCTCGATAGCCCTAGATTTCGCTTTCTTGGTTTTTAGCTTATTAAAATCAACCATTGAAATTATCCTGTTACGTGAATTTGCTACGTTGCAACAGCCGGAATACCGTAGCTGGATGCACATTGAACAATCGGGCCACAGTCGCAGTCTTTTTACCAGAACTCACCATCCGGTGACTGCTCCGCCCCATATAGAATCATTCTCCACTATCGATGACGGTGCCAAATGCGCCAAAAGGTGATCGTTTAACGAATGAAAGCTATTTTGTAGTCTATAGACGTCCTGAACCTTAGGTACCAAGAAGACATATCGGATGCAGCAGAATAGACTTTACTGTTGCTAAATACATGGCTACTGTCGAAAAAAATATTAAAATGGCCGTAATTATTTTTCTAATGACTTCATTCACGTATAGACTCCTTATTAAAAATTAATATACTTTCATTTTTCTATAAATCTAATCATATAGAAAGCACTTGGCAAAAGGGAAATTAAAATAACGTTTGTTCCGTTATTCTCTTGAATTTTAAGGGTTTTTAGGCTCTACGACTAGCCCGTTTGGAATACTCTCTGTCTTAAGCGGAGTGTGGTGAAAAGCCCACCCCTTCTTTCCTCCTTCGAACATTTCACGATATGCAAAAAAAAGTCATCAAGTCGGATAATCCATAATATCAGGTTTGAGTTTGCTCTTCAAAATTCGGGGGGTGGATTTATATTGAGGTTCTGGACGCTCAAATTATCTCCATAGCGTCTATATCCACACGCTGGAGACACAGAATCTAGCCACTTCGACCTTTTGACATACGAGACCCGCTCGGCGTTACTCTGATAGAAAGGGGAGCGGGATTAAGTTTACTCCAATTAAAAGTTGGCGCTTGCAGCCTCAATTGATGGGTTGCATTGATGCTTAAATATCGCCAATGCTTTATACGTTGACAGGCATGATCAATGATGGGCAATGGATAATGTCTCAAAAATAGAAAAGAAGTTACAGTATTCCTTTGGGAAAGCAACAGGAACAAAACACAGCACTGATCGCTCTATAGGAATGCTCCGCGAGCTTGAAAAAATCGGGCTATCTGATACTCCTGCTACTCGGCAATATCTTGCCCAATTTCTTTCAAAAACTTATGCTAATCCCGCAAGTATTGCGAGTATTCAAAAAAATGGTAACGTAGTACGCAAGTCTCTGCTAATGGGACCGCAGGGTGGTACGATGCTTGAAACGTATTGGGATAGTAATCGCCTAATCTCGGGGAAAACAATCGGGCCTGCCGGTCGGTTCCACCACCAAGTACCGCCAGGACATAAAGTATTGCCAGGAGAATAATGATGATCTTTATTGCTGAGTCTTTTGATAATGTAAGTGATCTTGAACAAGTACTCCAGGATAAGTATAAAAAGTGGCTGATCTTGGGCTCCGACCATGAATCAATTTATGAATGCTTTTTACTTGAATCTGATTCAGATGAACTTGATTTTGGGCTTGGCGTAGCAGTTACAATCAGAGGAGTTACATCTGAAGCGCTACTCGTCGAAAGTTATCATACTGTGTATGTAGGATTTGATTCTTACATAGCAGCGGTCTCCATTATCCAACCATCCTCAACTATCGAAAATCGACTATTTCGGCTAAATGGAGTCTTTTTTGAGTTGCTCCTATTGAAAAATGGAAACCTTTGCATTGTTCATGAAATAGGTGCGCAAGTTGTTACGAGAGACTTAACAGAGATACGGGATGTTCCCACAGACATTGTTTCAGATTGGGCTATCAATGATGAACAGGGGATACTTTCACTGACCGAAATGTTTACAGGGAAAGTTATAAATATCTCAATCTCAACGGGTGCTATTTTGCCAGCTTGATATTTTTGTAAAATACAAGTGAAAGTTAAATGTTATGGTCATTTTTTGAATCTGAGCAAGCGCGGTTTGACAACTACATCCTTATGAAGATGTAATCATTTGTTTTAGGCAAAAAAATGTTGGCATTTTGATCGGAAACGGAGGGAAATCAGGGGTAAAAAGCGACTTCCACAAAAACGTTATTCTTTGATTTATAAGGATTTTGTGGTGCGAGGGGCGGGACTCGAACCCGCACACCATTACTGGCGTCAGGACCTAAACCTGGTGCGTCTACCAATTTCGCCACCCTCGCATACTGCTCTACTTCGACGGCTAAGCGCGCTATTCTAACTGATTCATCCCTCTTCCGCTACTATAACTAGAGCAGCGGCATTCACCACCGCTGCAATTCTGCCTACATCACGCAACTGCGCGGTGCTCATGCCTTCTTTAAGCAGCGTATCAAAGTGCGCTTTGACACAAAAGTGGCATTTGCCAATAATCGATGCGGCCAACGCATACATTTCAAACCGCCGCTTATCCACGCCGCCATGCTGCGCGTAAGCATTCATTCGCAATCCTGCTGGCTGCCCTTTTAGCTCGGTATCACCGGCCATTTCCAAATACGGATACCAGGTAGTATTCATGCCCATCAATGCCGCAGCGGTTAATGCGCCATTTTGTTCTTCAGCAGATAATTGGCCCGCACGTTTGATGATGTCGACGAGTTTGCCGCTTTTTGCGGCAAATGCGGCCGCTAATGCGACGCCAATCGCGTCATTGCCTTCTAGCGAAGAGCGCGCAATCGTCCCGTCAATATTTAAGCGAATATCCTTCGCGTAGTCGGGAATTAAATCCTTGATTGCATTTAAGAATTCCATTGGGTATCCTTATGCGTGGTTAAAAAAAGCCCGTCGATACGGGCTTTTTTGTCAATTCACGTTACAGCGTTGCACCACCGACTGCCCGATTGCATGGGCACAGTTCATCGGTTTGCAGGCCATCCAAAATACGCAGAATTTCTTGCGGATTGCGACCCACATTGAGACTGTTGACCGAAACATGCTGAATCACATTGTCTGGATCCACAATAAACGTCGCACGCAGTGCTACGCCGGCCTCGTGGTCACGAATCCCGAGTTGGTCAATCAACTCTCCCCGGACATCACCAAACGCGTAGTGGTTAAGTTTGTCCAGATCTTTGTGCTCCCGACGCCAAGCCAGTTTGACAAATTCGTTGTCGCTGCTGCCACCGAGTAAGACGGCGTCACGATCGGCAAAGTCCTTCGTCAGTTTGCCAAACTCGACAATCTCAGTTGGGCAGACGAAGGTGAAATCTTTTGGGTAGAAGTAAATGATTTTCCATTTGCCCGGAAAGGATTGCTCAGTGATATTTTCAAATGCCGATTGCCCATTCTCTTCATGGTGATTGAAACCAGGCTTCACGGCGGTGACGGTAAAGGCTTCTAGTGTGTCACCAATGGTTTTCATATAAGGACTCCTGTGCGTGGTTAGAAATAAATTGGAACTTAAAATGTAGCAAGCAACTAAGTCAAAGTTTAAACCTATTAGTTATAAAATCCAATAGAATTTAACTAATATGCTAAGTGATTTTAGCAATCAGAGGGGAATTCCATGGGAGGTTGCGCGGCGGCGGTGAATTCAAGCCAGCCTTCCCCTGCCTCAGCTAACGCTAAGCAACGCCGCGATCAGAATCAGTCGTTTATTGATTAGCAATCAGCCGCTCCGGCGCCAGTATGCCTTCGATTAAACGCGCCGTCCCTAAAAATTGAGAAGTCTCGCCGTAGACCCGCACCAGCGCCGTGTTGAGCGCTTCAGGTAGCGTGATGGGGGCTGGCTCCAGTGCTACTTCAGTAGGCAAGCGTAAGCGTTGCCCTTGCTTAAAACGGTGCGTTAGGTCGGCCGCCAGGCGCACAGCTGGGTAGGTTGAAAGTAAGGTGTCAGCGGGCTGCAAACACGCTAGGCGCGCCGTATGAGAAGCGCTTGAAAGCGCATCCAGCGTCACCGCATCGGTGAGTTGCAACGAGCCTACCCCGGTCCGGCGCAGCGCGCTTAAGTACGCCCCGCACCCGAGTGCTTCGCCAATGTCTTGCGCGAGCACACGTATATACGTTCCTTTACTACACTGCACGCGAATCTGCAGGGTGCCTGTTGCGATCGGCATTGCGTCTGGGGCGATCGGTAATGGACTTATTTGAGCGGATGTAGGTAGCGCACAATCGATCAATTCTAGCGCTTCAATCGTCACTGGACGCGCGTCACGCTCAAGCGTGATGCCTGCACGCGCATATTCATACAGTGGCTTGCCATCTCGCTTAAGCGCTGAATACATGGGCGGCACTTGCCATATTTCGCCGCGAAAGCGGGCTAGCACATCATGGACTGCTTGCAGTTCGCAGTGGACCGGTCGGGTCTGCACTATTTCGCCTTCGGCATCCGCCGTGGTCGTACAGACGCCGAGTACGAGCGTGGCTTCATAGAGCTTAGTTGCGTTCAGTAGATCGCTGGAGAATTTTGTGGCCTCGCCAAAACAGAGTGGCAAAAGGCCGGAAGCGAGCGGGTCAAGCGTGCCAGTGTGACCGGCTTTTTTCGCCAAAAGCAGCCGCTTAGCGCGAATTAACGCTTCATTGCTAGATAGGCCGAGAGGCTTATCAAGCAGGAGTACGCCATCCAGCGCATGCCGGGCAAGCTTAGTAGATTGAACATTCGCCATAACTGTATGGAATGTATAGCGTCGTCAGCTGACTATCATGCGGCGCGTTAATCCTTCGCGCGCACTGTATTGGCTTCATCAATTAAACGTGACATCTCCGCGGCTTTTTCAAGCGTCTCATCAAAGAGGAAGTGGAGCGTGGGGACCGTATGGATATGCAAGCGCTTAAACAGCAAATTACGCAAATGCCCGGCGGCGTGGTTTAACGCTGTACTCGAGGTTTTCGGGTCCCCTGAGAGCGTAGTAAACCACACTTTGGCATGAGCATAATCAGGCGTAAGCTCCACGCTTTGCAGCGTGACAAAGCCAATGCGAGGATCTTTCACTTCACCGCGCATGATCATTTCAGACAAATCACGTTGGATTTGATCTGCGATGCGCGTGATGCGCTCAGGGTTAGTCCGTTTTTTAGGCATAGTCAATACAGCTTTTATAGTGTCCGTGCGACTTCCGTAATCTCAAAGGCTTCAAGTTGATCGCCTTCAAGGATATCGTTAAAGTTCTTAACGGACATACCGCATTCAAAGCCAGCCTTCACTTCACGTACATCGTCTTTGAAACGCTTAAGTGACTCAAGCTCACCAGTATGGATCACCACATTGTTGCGTAATACACGTACCTGAGACGAGCGTTTAACCCATCCTTCGAGCACCATGCAACCCGCAACCGCGCCCATCTTAGGCACACGAAATACCTGCCGCACATCGACCAGACCAGAAATCACTTCTTTTTTCTCTGGCGCAAGCATGCCTGACATGGCCGCTTTCATTTCGTCGACGGCGTCGTAAATGATATTGTAGTAGCGAATATCAATACCGTTGGCTTCGGCAAGTTTACGCGCTTGCGCATCAGCGCGCGTATTAAAGCCGATCACCACCGCTTTAGAGGCAGTCGCCAGATTTACATCCGACTCACTAATGCCACCCACGGCTGCATGCACAACTTGTACCCGCACTTCGTTGGTGGACAGTTTTGTCAATGTGTGGGTGAGTGCTTCTTGCGAACCTTGCACATCTGCTTTGATGATCAAGGAGAGGTTTTGGACTTCACCTTCAGCCATTTGATCAAACATGTTTTCAAGCTTCGCAGCTTGCTGTTTGGCTAGCTTAACATCACGGAATTTACCTTGGCGAAAGAGTGCAATCTCACGTGCTTTACGTTCATCTGGCAAGACGATGACTTCTTCGCCAGCGCGCGGCACTTCGGATAGCCCTTGAATTTCAACCGGAATCGAAGGACCTGCTTGCGTCGTTGGCTTACCATTTTCGTCCAGCATAGCGCGCACACGGCCATAAGCCGCGCCCACGAGCACAATATCGCCACCTTTTAAGGTCCCTGACTGCACTAAAATCGTCGCTACCGGTCCGCGCCCTTTATCCAACCGTGCTTCAATCACTAAACCCTTAGCCAAGGCTGTAACGGGTGCAGTTAATTCCAGTACTTCCGCCTGCAGTAAAATTTGCTCAAGCAATTCATCAATACCCTCTCCCGTTTTAGCGGAAACGCGCATAAACGGAGCGTCGCCACCGTATTCTTCGGGAACTACACTTTGGGCAACCAACTCTTGCTTGACCCGTTCTTCATTCGCGCCAAGTTTGTCGATTTTATTGATCGCGACCACAATCGGCACATTGCCTGCTTTAGCATGAGCAATGGCTTCTTTGGTTTGTGGCATCACGCCATCGTCGGCCGCTACGACCAAGACGACGATATCCGTAGCCTTTGCGCCGCGTGCGCGCATGGCGGTGAAGGCCTCATGGCCAGGCGTATCAAGGAAGGTAATAACCCCGCGTGGCGTTTCAACATGATAGGCGCCAATGTGCTGGGTAATGCCCCCGGCCTCGCCGGAGGCGACTTTAGCGCGGCGAATATAATCAAGCAGTGAGGTTTTACCATGATCCACATGGCCCATGACGGTCACGACCGGCGGCCGTGGCAATCTCTCTGCATCATATGAATCGCCTTCTGACAACAATGCTTCTGGATCATCAAGCTTAGCCGCTAGCGCATTATGGCCCAACTCTTCAACCACGATCATTGCTGTTTCTTGATCCAGCACTTGGTTGATGGTCACCATCTGGCCTAGCTTCATCATGACTTTAATCACTTCAGAAGCCTTCACGGACATCTTATGCGCAAGTTCTGCCGCGGTAATGGTCTCAGGCACATGAACTTCGCGCACAATAGGCTCTGGCGCTTGAAAAGACGTACGGTCATCATGATGATGCTTGCGCCCGCCTTTAGGGCCTCCGCGCCAGCCACGGTCGACACCGCCGCTAGCATCACCTCGAGTTTTGATACCCCGGCGCTTGGCCGCATCGTCTTGCCAACTCGATGTTTTGGCCGGTTTCTTTTTATCCGTGGTCGCAGTAACGCTGACTGGTTTTTTAACTTCTTTTTTGACCGCTGTGGCACCTGCTGGTTTTGCAGGTTTATGCAAGGTCCCTTTGGCAGCAACCGGCGGCGCTGCCGCTGGCTTTGGTTCTGCTGGCTTTGGTTCAACCGCGCGCATCGCTTTACGCGGCGTGCTCATCATTTCTCGAATGGCAAGTGCCTCTGCCTCAGCAGCAGCACGCCGGCGTTGGACTTCCGCTTCATCAACGGGCGCTTTTGCGACCATTTCATGTGCGCTAGCGCTGGCTTTTCTAACTACATAGCGCTGCCCAGTTCGCACGACAGTGGTTTGCCCATTTTGCGGTTTTTGCTCTGCGACTTGCGATTTTTGCTCCGCGACTTGCGGCTTTTGCTCTGTGACTTGCGGCTTTTTCTCTGTGAGCGGCGCCTGCTGAGTCGATTGGCTCAGTACCTTTGCCAAGGGCTGCAGCGGAGTCGGTGTCTCAGCTGGCACTGTTGCTTGAGTTACAGCGGCAGCTTGTACCGCAGCGGCTTGTTTAGCCGCAGCTTGTTTGACAGCCTCTTCTTCGGCACGACGGCGCTCAGCTTCGGCGGCTTCCTCGCGGCGCTTGCGCTCAGCTTCTTCCTGTGCGAGCTGTGCTTGGCGTTCCTGCTGTTCCTGCGCCTGACGAGCGAATAGTTCAGCCTGTTGGCGCGCTTCGTCCTCACGGCGGCGCTCCAACTCTGCTTCATTCACTTCGTTGGGCTCTGCCACAGGGGGCTCGCTAACCCGGGTCTCGCTAACATTTTCGTCACGTTTAACAAAGACACGCTTTTTCCGCACTTCAACTTGAATGGTACGAGCTTTGCCCGTAGCGTCAGATTGTCTAATTTCCGATACTTGTTTACGAGTCAGCGTAATTTTGCGTTTTTCCGCATCATCCGCACCATGGGCGCGGCGCAAATGCTCCAACAGACGTGCCTTATCGGCCTCCGACAGCGAATCATCCGTGCTTTTTTTATCAACGCCCGCTGCGCGTAATTGCTCTAGCAACACACCAGCAGGCATTTTAAGCTCCGCGGCAAATTGAGCTACATTATTGCTCGCCATTCATTCCTCATTAATTTCTATTTCCCGCCTAAAACAGGCTCTTTCATGCTCTTGCTTGGGTTAAGCCAAGCGCACATCAACTCGCTACGCTTATTCGAACCAGTGTTCGCGTGCTTTCATGATTAAAGCTTTCGCAAGTTCTTCATCCATTGCAGCGATCTCAATAAGCTCGCTGGTATCCAATTCCGCTAATTCATCACGCGTTTGGATTTGGTGCGCAGCCAGTTTTGAAAGCAAGTCGGGATTCATGCCTTCAAGCGTTTTCAAATCAAGGGCGATATTTTCAACTTCCTCTTCGTTTGCAATCGCCATGGTCAACAGTGCATTACGTCCTCGGTTACGCAACTCATGTACCGTAGCTTCATCCAATGCCTCAATTTCAAGCATTTCGTTCAGCGGTACATAAGCCACTTCTTCGAGGCTCGCAAAGCCTTCATCCAGTAAAATGTCAGCAACTTCTTCATCGACATCTAAACGGGCCATAAATAAATCACGCAAACCTGAACGTTCCTGCGCTTGCTTGTCAGCCGATTCGTCTGGCGTCATGATATTGATTTGCCAACCGGTAAGCTCACTGGCTAAACGCACGTTCTGTCCACTACGGCCAATTGCAACCGCCAATTCAGCATCGTCTACAACCACATCCATTGCATGTTTTTCTTCATCCACCATGATCGACTGCACAACCGCTGGCGCCAAGGCATTAATGACAAATTGGGCTGGCTCTTCCGACCAAAGTACGATATCGATATTTTCGCCGCCAAGTTCATTACGCACAGCTTGCACCCGCGAGCCACGAATGCCAACACATGTGCCAATCGGGTCGATTCTTTTATCATAGGCAACCACGGCGATTTTTGCACGTGTGCCTGGATCGCGCGCCGCCGATTTAATTTCAAGCAAACCTTGCTCGATCTCAGGCACTTCGATATCAAATAATTTCATCAGAAATTCTGGTGCCGTGCGCGAGAGTTCGATCTGCGGGCCGCGGGCGGTGCGGTCAATCTTAAGCAACCAAGCCCTAACGCGATCACCGACGCGGAGATTATCCCGTGGAATCAGTTGATCACGACGCAACACCCCTTCAACACGCCCCGACTCAACAATCAAGTTGCCTTTATCAAGCCGCTTGATGGTACCCGTCATAATGACTTCGCCGCGCTCCAGAAAATCATTCAGAATCTGCTCGCGCTCAGCATCGCGAATCCTTTGTAGGATAACCTGTTTAGCTGCTTGTGCGCCAATCCGGCCAAAGCCAATCGATTCAACCAACTCTTCAAGATAATCGTCGACTTCGATATCCGGGATTTGCTCAAGCGCCTCAAACAACAGAACCTGTTTATCGGGCTCTTGCAAGCCCGCCTCATCCGGCACCACTAGCCAACGACGGAAAGTTTCATGAGATCCATTGCTACGGTTAATCGCCACCCGAATCTCTACATCTTCATTGTAAAGCTTCTTGGTGGCTGAAGCGAGGGCCGCCTCAAGCGCAACAAAGACAACCTCTTTACTCACGTTTTTTTCGCGGGCGAGCGCATCTACCAGCATCAATACTTCGCGACTCATTGCTTTATAGCTCCTAAAATTCTATTTGCGGCACAAGGCGAGCCTTATCAAGGTCAGCTAAGGTAAAATCTAATACCGTTAGCCCTGCTTTGCCTTCAAATTGCAACTTCATGGTTTCACCTTGAGGTTGCTGCAAAATACCTCGGTATTGCTTACGGCCATCCAGCGTTTTTTTCAGTGTGACGACTGCCTCGCTGCCCGCAAAACGCTCAAAATCGGCCAATTTTTTGAGTGGCCGATCTAATCCTGGCGAGGACACTTCAAGGCGCTCATAATCCACATTTTCAACCGTCAGCACATGCTGCAGTTGGTGGCTCACTTTTGCACAATCCTCAATCTTAATACCCGCTGCTTGATCAATAAAAACACGCAACACACCACGCGCGCCATACTCAATATCAACCAGTTCATAACCCAGTCCATTGACTGTAGTTTCTATCAGTTGCACGTATTGACTCCACCCAAAGCTGCCTGAAAAATGGCTTAAGCGGCCTTTGCAGCGACACTGATCTGCTGCCAAAAAAAAATGGGCTCAATGCCCATCTGTTTTGCTAGCTACATGCTTTACCTTGCGTTGCCGAGCTTAAGCTCCCATTAAGTTTATAATTCTATACTTTTTTCAGCCCAGCGACAATCTGAATCTAAAAGCCGGGAATCTAGGCCATGCTGAAAACACTCAATAATCTAAAGTTTAAAGCAGATAATGCAGTTAAATTGCAACGCCCACAAATAGTCCTTTGCGTGCCGCCAATGAAGCTGTAAGCTTGAGGCTTCAAGTGAGTCTGGGTCCTTCAAGAAACGAATTCGCACCTATCTGCTAACTGGAATGCTATTATGACAACTACGAATAGTACTAAACCAAAATTCATTTCCGCCACCGCGCATGTTGATAACGCGGCGATTGAGGCTTTGCCTAATTCGACCAAAATTTATGTGACTGGCTCACGGGCCGACCTGCGCGTGCCCATGCGCAAGATTGTACAAGCCGATACGCCAAGCAGTTTCGGTGCCGAAAAAAATCCGCCGCTGTTCGTCTACGATACCTCGGGCCCTTATACCGATCCGCAGGCCAAGATTGATATCCGCTGCGGTTTGGCGGCCTTGCGCGATACTTGGATTGAGGAACGCGGCGATACGGAAGCACTGCCGCAACCTAGCAGCCGCTTTGGCCGCGAACATACGGCCGACACAAGCCACACGGAGTCACAATTTTCCGGCTCCAAGCGCGCGCCACGGCGCGCCAAAGCAGGCGCCAATGTCAGTCAGATGCACTATGCGCGGCAGGGGATTATCACTCCTGAAATGGAGTTTATCGCCATCCGCGAGAACCAATGCCGCGCCGAATATCTCGCCAACCTACGCAGCAGTGGCCCACAAGGCGAGCGGCTCGCCGCCTTACTCGGCCGCCAACATCCAGGACAGGCTTTTGGTGCGGCCCTGTCGAGCCAGCCAGGCTCAGTTAACCATACCTATGAAATTACGCCAGAATTTGTGCGCGACGAAATCGCCCGCGGCCGAGCCATCATCCCTGCCAATATCAATCACCCCGAACTCGAGCCGATGATCATCGGCCGCAATTTTTTGGTCAAAGTCAACGCCAATATCGGTAATTCAGCTCTGGGCTCATCGATTGGCGAAGAAGTTGATAAAATGACCTGGGCCATCCGTTGGGGTGCAGATACGGTGATGGATTTATCGACCGGCAAAAATATTCATGAAACCCGTGAATGGATTCTGCGCAACAGCCCCGTCCCTATTGGCACCGTACCCATTTACCAAGCACTTGAAAAGGTTAATGGCAAAGCCGAAGACTTAACCTGGGAAATTTTTCGCGACACCTTGATTGAACAGGCTGAACAAGGGGTAGATTACTTCACCATCCATGCCGGCGTGCTGCTGCGCTACGTACCAATGACCGCCAAACGCATGACCGGCATTGTGTCGCGTGGCGGCTCGATTATTGCCAAATGGTGTCTAGCGCATCACCGCGAAAGCTTTATTTACGAGCATTTTGAAGAAATTTGCGCCATCATGAAAGCCTATGACGTCAGTTTTTCGCTCGGCGATGGGCTGCGTCCCGGTTCGATTTACGATGCTAATGATGAGGCTCAATTAGCCGAATTAAAAACGCTCGGCGAGCTCACCCAAGTCGCCTGGAAGCATGATGTGCAAGTCATGATTGAGGGTCCAGGCCATGTGCCGATGCAGTTAATCAAAGAAAATATGGAGTTGCAACTCGATTGGTGCGACGAAGCGCCCTTTTATACGCTGGGGCCGCTCACCACCGATATTGCGCCAGGCTACGATCATATTACGTCAGGCATTGGCGCCGCGATGATTGGCTGGTTTGGCACCGCCATGCTCTGTTATGTCACCCCCAAAGAGCATCTAGGTCTGCCCAATAAAAACGATGTAAAAGAAGGCATGATCACCTATAAACTCGCCGCTCATGCTGCAGATTTGGCCAAAGGGCATCCAGGCTCACAGATTCGCGATAATGCGCTGTCGAAGGCGCGTTTTGAGTTTCGTTGGGAAGATCAGTTTAATTTGGGCCTAGATCCCGATAAAGCACGTGAATTTCATGATGAAACACTGCCTAAAGACTCTGCCAAAGTCGCGCATTTCTGTTCCATGTGCGGGCCACACTTTTGCTCCATGAAAATCACGCAAGATGTCCGTGAATACGCTGCCAAAGCAGGGATTTCGAACGAACAGGCGCTGGCTCAAGGCCAAACCGAAAAAGCGATTGAATTCATGCGCAGTGGGGCAGAAATTTATCAGCGTGATTAAGCGAAATAAAGCGTAATCATTGAAAACACGGCGAGCGGACAGAGCCCCGCTCGCCCGCTTGCCGCCCATCCCCCTTATCAGCCAAGCAAACTCGACAGGCGATTTTACAAAAAATAAAAAGAATTTACTTGCATAAACTAGAACAGTTTGCTATAGTTTCGTTCTTACCGGACGCGGGGTGGAGCAGTCTGGCAGCTCGTCGGGCTCATAACCCGAAGGTCGTAGGTTCAAATCCTGCCCCCGCAACCAACTTAGCATTGCCTGTGTCTTACAGGCAATCGCATCAAATGCTTGATTTTACCTAGTTGCCCTCACCGTCAAAATTGTTCCATCCGTCAACTTGATTGTTTTAGATCCGCCATTCGTTGGCAACGTAAAACGCACAATCTGATGATGCATGCGATCTTTGGGACAGCGCACTTTCTGGCCATTTTTCTTTTTCTCAATATAAGTCCCATGAGGCGCGTGCGCCCGAAACCCTAATTGAATTGTGGCAACGCCATCGTGCCCCACAATTGGAGCCAATCGCACTTTGGTCTGCCGTAGCATTGCATGCTCGCTATCGCGTGGCATATTTTCCCAGTTCGGGCATTGCCGGTCAATTGGCACAGCCCCGGTAGGCGGCACTGTCTTCCAAGTAAAATCATCGACTTCGCCTGAAGCAATCAGGCGCGTTTCTTGTGAATTGCCATACAGCTTAGAGATGACTTTGACGGTGTAATGAATCGGCGCATCAAGAGATTTTGGCATTTGGCCTAGCGCCAACTTACTGGCGCCGACTAAAGCCAGGACTGAGAACATGAATACAACTTTGACTACTGTCGTTATCTGGTATTTCATCTGCCACTCCTGCTATGTTTATGACCCGTTTAATCACCTTGCGCATCGTCAAAATACAGCTTCCTGGATGATCGGCGCCGTCTCCTAAACCACTCACCAAGCATTCATTCAAATAAGCGCAAGACTCCGTCTAACCCCGTAAAATTCAATGATACGTGTGCTGCCTGCCGCACTACTGGCTTTGCCCGAAAAGCGACAGACAAACCCGCGGGCGCCATCATCAGCAGATCATTTGCCCCATCGCCGATCACGATCGCGCGGGAAGCTGTGATGCCCAACTCAGCGCAGACCTCATAGAGCCAGCGCCTTTTTACCTGAGCGTCAACAATTTCACCGATCACCTCACCGGTTAGCTTACCATTACTCACGCCAAGCAAGTTCGCGTGCGCATAATCCAATCGCAGACGAGCTGTCAGCCGCTCGGTAAAAAAGGTGAAGCCACCCGACACTAACAGCGTATGCTTGCCCGCGGCTTGCACGCCAGCCAGCATCCGTTGCGCGCCTAGCGAGAGCTTTAAGCGTTTACGCCATACTTGCTCCAGCACACTGGCATCAAGCCCCTTTAACAAAGCCACTCGGCGCCGCAGGCTCTCACCAAAATCACCCAGCTCGCCTCGCATGGAAGCCTCAGTGAGTGCCGTGACTTCAGCCTTAAGCCCACAAAAATCAGCAATTTCATCGATGCATTCGATGGTGATCAGGGTTGAATCCATATCCATCGCGACCAAGTCAAAATCAGCCAAAGACAGTGGCGGCAGGTAGGCTGCGTCAAGCTGGCGCTGCGCGCACCAGGCGGTGACTGCCGAGCGCCGAGCCAAATCTACCTCGAGAATACGCCCGGCATGGTCGTCAAGACGAATCGCCGCCACGCCACCGGCAAGTGCACGCACTTGCTCAAGATGGGCACTGAGCAGTGGCTGTGCGCTCTGGATAATAAGATTCACTGACATTTAGCCTAACAATAATATAAGATGCACTGAAATTTATTTAGCCGACCAAATGAGTCGAAATACTTCGTTCAAGATCTGCTTGCAAATCGCGCTCGTCTTCCAAACCAATAAAAAAGCGTACTAACCCGCCGCGATGGGACCAGCGCTTGGCGGATCGCATCGGCGCTACATCATAGGGTAAGGCCAAGCTAACCGCCCCTCCCCAACTAAACCCCAATTTGAAAAAGTGGAGCCCTTCAACAAAAGCATCTATTTGCGCTGGCGTATATTTTTCATTAAACACTACCGAAAATAAGCCCCCCGCGCCACAAAAATCTCGCTGCCAAAATTCATAGCCTGGGCAATCAGGCAAGGCAGGATGCAACACCGTCGCCACCTCAGGCCGGGTTTTTAACCAGTGCGCCAAAGCCAATGCGCTGCGTTCATGGGCCGCATAACGGACCACCAAACTTGCCAGGCCACGCAACACCAGCGAGCAATCATCGGCCGATACCCCAAAGCCCAGTTGGATACGAGCTTGCTTGAGCTTTAAATAAAGCGCTGCATCATTGGTTAAAGTGGCGCCCATCATGACATCGCTGCCGCCTGACTGATATTTAGTCAAGGCTTGCACTGAAATATCACAGCCCTGCTCAAACGGCTTAAAGGCAAGCCCGGCTGACCAGGTATTATCCAGCGCCGTGTAAATACCCCGGGCCCGAGCAACCTGAGTAATCGCGCGCACATCGGGTACTTCCATCGTCACCGAGCCCGGCGCTTCAAGCCAAATGAGGCGCGTATTGGGTTGCACCAACTGAGCAATATCGGCGCCTATCAATGGATCATAATAACGTGCAGCAACGCCAAATTTTGCCAGCCAAGCGCCATGGTCACGATTGGGTGTATAGGCATTATCCGGGATCAGCAGATCATCGCCCTGCTGCAATAAACCATGATACACATTCACAATCGCCGCTAAGCCAGAGGGTTGTAATAACCCATGGGCCGCGCCCTCCAGCTTAGCCAGCCGCTGTGCCAGAGCGCTCGAAGTGGGCGTTTCATTCAAGCCATAGCACCATTGTCCATCCTGACGCCAGTCAAGCGCGCGCAAGGCGGCCAGGTTTGGAAAGATAATCGTCGACGCACGCGCCACGGGCACCGGCACCGCTGCCCAGCCCGCGCTAATCTGGTCTTGCGTATGCACGATAGCGGTTGGTAAACGAGTAGCCATTGATCACTCCTGCGTTAACTCGCTGTGCTACAGATTTCGCCCCATAAATCATGGCCTTGGGCGCCGGTAATTTTTACCTCAACAAAGTCACCCGCTTGATACGCTTGAGAGGCTTTGGAAATCGGCTCAATATAAACTACACCATCAATTTCTGGCGCATCCGCAGACGAACGCGCCACCCCGCCGGCTTCATTCAGTTCATCCACTAAGACACGCAATGTCTGCCCCACCTTACGCTTGAGACGTTGCACCGAGACCGTCTCAGCCACTTCCATAAAGCGCGCGCGCCGCTCATGGCGCACCGCATCGGGCAACGCCCCGGGCAATTCATTGGCAGTTGCACCGGTTACAGGAGAATAGGCAAAGCACCCTACCCGGTCCAATTCAGCGGTGCGGATAAAGTCCAGCAAGGTTTCAAACTCGGCCTCCGTTTCCCCTGGAAAGCCGGCGATAAAAGTACTCCGAATGGTTAATTCAGGGCACATCGCGCGCCATGCTTGCACCCGCTCAAGCGATTTTTGCGCGTTGGCAGGACGTTTCATCCGTTTTAACACCGCCGGGTGCGCATGCTGAAACGGGACATCAAGGTAAGGCAGGATCCGTTGCTGCACCATTAGCGGAATCAGTTCGTCGACATGCGGATAGGGATAAACATAATGCAGGCGCACCCAGGCACCATACTGAGCCGCCAACTCGCCTAACGCCGTGGCGAGCTCAGTAATTCGGGTTTTGATCGGCCGGCCATTCCAAAAACCCATACGATATTTGACATCAACGCCATAAGCGCTGGTATCTTGCGAAATCACGAGCAGTTCGCGGACCCCCGCCCGCAACAGATTTTCGGCTTCCAGCATAATATCTGCGACCGGCCGCGAGACTAAATCGCCCCGCATCGACGGGATGATACAAAAGGTACAGTGATGATTACAGCCTTCAGAGATTTTCAGATAGGCGTAATGACGCGGCGTTAACTTCACGCCTGCGGCCGGCACCAGATCAGCAAAGGGGTCATGCGGCTTTGGCAAATGCTGATGCACCGCCTGCATAACCTCGCCCAGCGCGTGAGGCCCGGTGACAGCGAGTACTTTTGGATGAATGTCTTGAATCAAAGAGGTGCCGCTTGCGCTTTTTTTCGCTCCCAAGCAACCCGTGACAATGACTTTACCGTTTTCGTGTAAAGCTTCGCCAATTGTATCTAGGCTTTCCTGCACCGCTTCATCGATGAAACCACAGGTGTTGACCACCACTAGATCAGCGCCAGCGTAGGTCGCAGAAATTTCATAGCCTTCGGCGCGCAATTGAGTCAAAATATGTTCGGAATCGACTAGGGCCTTTGGGCAACCCAGTGAAACAAAACCAACCTTAGGTGTAGAATGGGTAAGCGGCATCGTATAGAATCAGGAGTAAAGGGATAAACCAACAAGAAGGACGCAGGATACAACAAAGAAAACATTAAGCCAAACTGATCGGCTCGAAGAATTGATGCAACCTAAAATTTCCACTATTTGGTATAAACCTCCTTCCCTGTTAGAATATCTCTATCTAGTTAGCAGCATTGGATTTATTTGCTTCTTTCGCTTTTGCAGTTCTCATGCAAGAAAAACCTACCCACATAACAAAAAACATTAAATTGCCCTTGAATAAATTCCCTTATCCCATTCCAAGTCGCGAAGACATTCTTGGTGTGTTGCGAGCCACCACTGCGCCGCTCACGGCCCATGATATTGCTCAAGCACTCTCAGTCAAACCCTTAGAAGAGGAAGGGTTTCTGAAACGGCTAAACGCCATGGAGCGTGACCAGCAAATTGAAGCCAGCCAAGAGGGCTATTTTCAACTGGCTTCCTCCTCGACTTTTGTGGCCGGCCGCGTCCAAGGTCACCGCGATGGCTATGGTTTTTTAATTCGTGATGATGCGCAAGCCGATCTCTTTCTAAGCAATGCTGAAATGCAAAAGGTCATGCACAATGACCATGTGCTCGCGCGCATGGTTGGCTATGACCGCCGTGGACGGCCTGAAGGGCATATTGTTGAAGTCACCAAGCGCGCCAATACGCATGTCACTGGCCGCTTGCTGAACGAAAATGGCGTCCTGGTGCTGGTGCCAGAAGATAAGCGCATTGGCCACGATATTGTGATTGCTCCGCAGGCTCATGGTCAGGCTAAAGCCGGTCAGGTGGTGAGCGTTGAGCTGATCGAATTTCCAAGCCGTCATGCCGCCCCCTTGGGGAAAGTTGTCGAAATCCTCGGTGAGATCGATGATCCTGGCATGGAAATTGAAATCGCCGTACGCAAACACGGGGTCCCCCATCAATTTAGCGAGGCGGCACTCGCTCAAGCTAAGAAATTACCCGAAAAAATACGCCCAACCGATCTGCACGATCGCGTCGATCTACGCGATCTGCCACTCGTCACCATCGACGGTGAAGATGCGCGCGACTTTGACGATGCGGTCTATTGCGAGCCGGTCAAAGTCGGCCGCGGCAATGGTTTTCGGCTGCTGGTCGCGATTGCGGATGTCTCCCATTATGTCAAGCCAAACGATGCGCTTGACATCGATGCGCTGGAGCGTAGCACCTCGGTTTACTTTCCGCGCCGGGTGATTCCAATGCTGCCGGAAAAATTATCGAATGGCCTGTGCTCTCTTAACCCAGACGTAGATCGTTGCACCCTTGTGTGCGACTTAGTGATCAGCGCTCAGGGCGAGCTCCATGCGTATCAATTCTATCCTGCGGTGATTCATTCAGCAGCGCGCTTAACGTATACTGAAGTCGCCGCCATCTTAAGCAATACCAACAGCCTAGAAGCCAAAAACCGCGCTACCTTGCTGCCGCATTTACAACACCTGTATAGCGCCTATCAACTGCTGGCAAGCGCGCGTCATCAGCGCGGAGCAATTGATTTTGATACGGTCGAAACCTATATTGTGTGCAATGCGCTTGGCAAAATCGAGCAAATTGTCCCCCGCACACGCAATGAAGCACACAAATTAATTGAAGAGTGCATGCTAGCCGCTAATGTCTGCGCGGCTGATTTCTTAAAACGCCATAAACACCCAGGGCTATACCGCATCCATGACAGCCCGACCGAAGAAAAGCTCGCCAATCTACGGAGCTTTTTACGTGGCTTTGGGCTCTCGCTGGCAGGCGGCGATAAACCCCATGCCAGCGAATATGCTGCGCTGATGGCACAAATACGTCTGCGGCCAGATGCGCAAATGCTGCAAACGATGCTGCTACGCTCCATGCAACAAGCCGTCTATAGCCCAGACAATATTGGTCATTTCGGCTTAGCCTATGAAGCATATGCCCACTTTACTAGCCCGATTCGACGTTACCCCGATTTACTGACGCATCGCGCCATCCGAGCTGTGCTAAGCGGCAAGCGCTATCAACCCGCCCTATTACCGGCTACGCAGCTCAATACGGCACTGAGCAACCGTGCCCGCGCTTTACAAAACGAAGCCAGTAGCGCGCCGAAACCGCCACGCCAAGGCAAAGAAGCGATTTGGGAGTCGCTTGGCCTGCACTGTTCAGCCAATGAACGACGCGCAGATGAAGCCTCGCGCGATGTTGAAGCCTGGCTTAAATGTTATTTTATGCGCGATAAACTCGGCGCAGAATATGGTGGCATGGTCAGCGCAGTGACTTCATTTGGCATCTTTGTGCAACTCGATGCGCTGTTTGTTGAAGGTCTAGTGCATGTGACCGAACTTGGCTCGGATTATTTTCAATATGACGAAATCAAAAACGAATTGCGCGGCGAGCGTAGCGGCACTCGCTACCGGCTGGCCGATCGCGTACGCGTACAGGTAGGTCGGGTTGACCTTGACACACGTAAAATTGATTTTACGCTGGTGCAAGATCCTCCAGCTAAAACTTCTCGCAAGCTGCCAGCAGGCAAAACCACCAAAACGGTCCCTGCCAAAGCCGAGAAAAAGCCTAAAGCAAAAGTAACCCAGCCGGCAAAAAAACAACCCGCTGAAACGCCTCGGCGCGCACCCCGCGGCAGCACCCAGGCTAGCTCAAAACGCCCGCGCAAAAAAACTTAATTTCTCTTCTACAGCATGGCTCAACTCAAACTTCTTTACGGTTTTCACGCAATCACGGCACGGCTGCGGCATGACGCATCCACTATCACTGAAATCTTATATGATCCAAACCGCCGCGATCGGCGGATGCAGGATTTTTTAAATACCGCCACCGGCGTGCGGCTGATTGCAGCTGACGAAGGTAGGTTGCAAGGACTCGCCGGCACAGACCGCCACCAAGGCGTAGTCGCCCGCGTCACAGAAGTCTACCTGGCCCAGAACCTAGCCGAACTCCTCGATGGCATTAGCGGTTCAGCGCTCTTATTGGTGCTTGACGGCGTCACTGATCCGCATAATCTTGGCGCCTGCTTGCGCGTAGCGAATGCAGCTGGCGCACAGGCGGTAATCGCCCCTCGTGATCGGGCAGTGGGACTCAATGCAACCGCCGCCAAAGTAGCCAGCGGCGCAGCCGATATAACCCCTTATATTACGGTCACCAACCTAGCACGCGCCTTACGTGAATTAAAAGACGCCAATATTTGGGTGACCGGCACCGCGGATGACGCCCCCACCAGCCTCTATGAAACCAAACTTGCCGGTTCACTGGCGCTGGTCATGGGCGCAGAAAGCGAAGGCATGCGCCGCTTAACCCGCGAAACCTGCGATGAAGTGATGCATATTCCAATGGCCGGCACAGTTGAAAGTCTAAATGTATCGGTAGCCAGCGGGATTGCCTTATTCGAGGCGCGGCGGCAACGGATCATGGCGAACTCGGCACCCAAGCGCTAAAAAAACCATGGCCAATTCAACTCCCGTTAAATTATTTTAATTCTCTTTTTTGATCTACCTCAATGTCCCAGGACACCTTAAAACTTCTCGTTAGCCAAGCAGCGGCGGATTATGTGCTCGCCCACACACCAGAAGGGGCCGTGATCGGTATCGGCACGGGCTCAACCGCCAACCATTTTATTGACGTTCTGGCTGAGCGCAAAGTGTTTGGCAGCCGCTTTTCGGGGGCTGTATCGAGCTCAAATGCGAGCACCTCGCGGCTGCAAATGCATGGGATTGAAGTACTCGAACTCAATCAGATCGAAACCTTACCGGTGTATATCGATGGTGCTGACGAGATCAATCATCATGGGCATATGATTAAAGGCGGTGGAGGCGCGCTGACGCGCGAGAAAATTATTGCGATGGTAGCCGAGACATTTATCTGCATTGCAGATGTCTCTAAACGCGTCGATACATTAGGTCACTTCGCACTACCGGTTGAAGTTATGCCCCTCGCACGCAGCGCACTAAGTCGCAAGTTCCTCGCCTTAGGCGGTATGCCTGTATTACGCACCACCTCAAATAGCACGCCTTATCTGACGGATAATGGCAATCAAATTATTGATGTTCAGCACTTAAAGATCACTGACCCACTGACCCTCGAAGCGGAGATTAACAGTTGGCCGGGGGTCGTGACCGTGGGACTCTTTGCCAAACGCCACGCAAACTTATGCTTATTAGCCAGCGCAGCGGGCATTGAGACCATTCAGTACGCTTAAAGAAGCGCTAGCGGCGACGGACAACCGCTAGCCAAGCCATACGCGTCACGAGTTAATCTTCAACTTGCTACCGCTATCCCGCAGATAGCGGCTCGCCGGGAAAGAGGCCTGCAAGACACGCTCAGCATCGTTAGCCAGTTTTGTTTGGCCAAGCGCTCGATAGGAAAGCACCATAATATGCAGTGCATCTTCGGTAGCCGGCGCGTTTTCGTATTGCTTAAGCGCTGCTTGCGCGCGATTCACCGCCGCAATATAAGCGCCCCGCCGATAATAGTAATCAGCAGTATGCACTTCGTGGGCCGCCAGGGCATTGACAATATAGCGCATCCGTTGCGCGGCATCTTGCGCATACGGGCTTTGTGGATAGCTCTCAACCACTATTTTGAAGGCGCTGTGTGAATCACGCATCGCCTTTGGATCACGCTCACTGATGTCTTGCCGGCTCAGGCGGCCGAATAAACCAAGCTCGTCATTAAAATTGATGACGCCCTTTAGATAATAAGCGTACGCAATGTTAGGATGATTCGGATGCAATTGAATAAAACGATTAACGGCCTGCAAAGCAGCAGCCGTTTCGTTATCTTTCCAGTGGCAATAAGCAACATTAATTTGAGCTTGCTGCACATACTCGCCAAACGGATCTCGGCCTTCTAGCGCTTCAAAATATTTCGCGCAACGAGCCCAGTCACCGCCGGTTAGCATTTCCTGGGCCTCCGAGTATAATTTTCCGTGAGACCAGGTTGTTGTTTCATCAATCTTTTCAGGTAAACCGCTACAGCCTGTCAAAATGGCCGCGATACTTCCTAAAAGAACCACTATTTTAAATTTATTCAGCACTTGCATTTGCCTTTTCAATCTCAATGACTCGTTTTCTTGTAGAAGATTATAGCCCAAGCCTCGACTCTGCCGCTGGATTTGACGCAGATATACTTGATGATGATGCTCTCGCGCTGTGTGCAAAGCCCACTGAGGGTGCGCCAGCAGACGAGCTGCCTCAACTCATGGCCCAGATTCCGGCCGAATTGGCAGGCCAACGCCTGGACAAAGCACTCGCTCGCCTGTTTCCGAGTTATTCACGCAACCGCTTGCAAAGTTGGATTGAAACCGGGCGGGTACAAGTCAACGGCCTGCCTGCCCGCATCCGCCAAGCCGCGCCACTGGCCGCATCGATTGTGATCGCCCCCGAGCGATTGCCGGAGGAAACCGCGTTTACAGCTGAGCCCGTGCCGCTTGAAATAATTTACGAAGATGCAGCACTGCTAGTGATTAATAAACCCGCCGGGCTGGTGGTCCATCCGGCCACAGGTAACTGGCAGGGCACCGTGCTCAACGGACTGTTGCACCGCTATGGCAAAGCCGCCGCCGGACTGCCCCGCGCCGGCATTGTCCATCGCCTTGACAAAGATACGTCTGGCTTAATGGTAATTGCACGCACGCTGACGGCGCAAACTCACCTGGTCCGTCAGCTACAAGCGCATACCGTCAAACGCCGTTATCTTGCCTTCGTTTGGGGTACGCCCAATGCCCATGGCACGATTAATGCTCCGCTTGGCCGCGACCCGCGCAATCGCATCAAAATGGCCGTGGTAGCGGGCACCGTGGGTAAACCCGCGCGCACCCATTATCGACGGATTGCAACCGGCACCCTAGCGGGCCAAGCCTTCGCGGTCATTCAGTGCGATCTCGAAACCGGGCGCACCCACCAAATTCGTGTGCATTTGGCCCATATTGGCCATTCGCTCATCGGCGACCCCCTGTACTGTAAAACCGCCCCCTATGCGCAACTCCTAGCCACCACCCGGGCCGCTGACTTTGCCCGGCAAGCACTCCACGCCTGGCAACTCAAACTAGAGCACCCAGTCACCGGCCTCACCTGCGCATGGCGCACGCCTGCGCCCGCTGACATCTTGCTGCTGGCAGAGGCATTAGGCCTAGCGCCGACAGTGATAAGCGATACCATTGAAGCTGAGGGTGTAGAGCATAACCGCCCACAACACCCACTGACATGAAGCCAGACACAACGGCATACTCGCCATTATCGCTAGCAGCATGCCTCACGCCTAATTGGCCGGTCTCATCGCGAGTGCGCATACTCTTTACAACCCGTATCGGCGGCGTGAGTCTGCCACCCTATGGACAATGGCAGAATGGCATTGAATCTGCGGGAGGCCTTAACCTAGGCGTGCATACAGGGGATCAAGCAGAGCGCGTTGCGGCAAACCGTCAACGTCTAGCGACCCTTACCGACACACGTATCGCCTGGCTTGAGCAGGTTCATCAAACCAACGTAGTGCGCGCAGAAACTGCGCTAGAGGCACTTCACCCACCACGCGCAGACGCCAGCGTTACAACCCAAGTCGGCATTGCCTGTACCATCATGAGCGCTGACTGCCTGCCAGTACTCATCTGCGATGGCGCAGGTCGCGCAGTGGGGGCCGCTCACGCCGGCTGGCGCGGCCTCCTAGCCGGTGTGCTAGAACGCACCGCCGCTGAAGTGGCGGCCCTGACAAACTCAAGCCAAGAGTTATATGCATTTCTTGGGCCGGCGATTGGCCCGCACGCCTTTGAAGTGGGTGACGATGTGCGCGCTGCCTTTCTAGCAGCGGCCAGCGCAACTGAACGCGCGGTCACTGCTGCAGCCTTCCTACCCCGCCTAAATACACCAGGAAAATATTGCGCCAATTTATTCGCCTTGGCACGTCAGCGACTGATCCGTGCTGGCATTCGACACATCAGTGGCGGCACCTGGTGCACTGCGTCCGACCCTACGCACTTCTACTCATATCGACGACAAACTTTAACCGGACGTCAAGCGGCAATGATCTGGCTTGAGCACTAAATCGAAGATGAGTGGCGTATCCGCGTAATTTAGTGAATACTATAGGACAGTAAGCCAACCAGAGCAAAAATGACCAACGAAACAAATCTGCGCTTAATAAAAAAATACCCGAATCGCCGACTCTACGACACGCAAACGAGCATGTACATTACGCTAGCCGATGTAAAACAGCTGGTGCTAGACGAGCAGACATTCAGGGTAATAGATGCCAAAACCAACGAAAATCTGACGCGTAGCATCTTGCTGCAAATCAGCTTCGAGGAAGAAAGCATTGGCGCGCCTATTTTTTCTCATGAAATGCTATTGCAAATCATCCGCTTTTACGGCCACCCTATGCAGGAAATGATCGGCAACTATCTACAAAAAAATCTGCAAGCTTTCATCGATATTCAAAACACCTTCACCGAACAATTGAAAGATATTTACGATAGCAACATCTCTGCTGATATGTGGTCACAATTTATCAATATGCAAGCGCCTTTGATGCAAACCATGATGACCGGCTATCTCGAGCAATCGAAGAATTTGTTTATACAAATGCAAACGCAAATACGGGATCAAGCAAAAGATATGTTTGACACACTCACGCTGCAACCACAACTGGATGCCAACCAAGAAAATTAACCTAAAAAACAATAAATTAAGACAATAACCCCATCGTTCTGATAGAATCTGCCCTCGTCGCTGTTCACTGCGACAGCAGAAAATCTAGGAAAGGTGGCAGAGTGGTCGAATGCGCCGGACTCGAAATCCGGTATACGGGTCCCCCGTATCGAGGGTTCAAATCCCTCCCTTTCCGCCAATTCCCTGTCATTTATAAGGGTTTACAGTTTCAACCCGCCGCCTCTGCGCCGGTTTTTGCTTCGCACTCCTTCTTCCGATGCCTTGTTTGACCCCATCACAACACGTCCTGCGCCGGTTTTTTGCTTCGGAATGCGTTATTTCGTCTGTTTCGTGGGCAGGCTTATCGCAGCGATAAATATAAGAGTTGGACTAAGTCCGGGCTTTAGATGATTTTTTATCGTCTTGCGCCGTGCGGTGGAGAACAGCAGAGCAAACCCACGTCGGAAGAATTTCTGGATGCTTTAAGATGGAGGGAAGCTTACTGATCTGTTGGCTTCTTGTACTAATATATGCCGCTTTTACCGGTGGGCCTACACTAGGTCTAAGCGAGAACCCACCGGAATTTCGATTACTGGATTTGCCAAAATCAACGTACAGCAAGGGCTGCGGGATTCTCGAGCTAACTCAAAGGTTCCCGCTTTTTGTTAATGGGCCTATATTGCGCCCCGCTGTCTAAGCAAGGCCGCATTTTTAGGGCTCAGATTACAAGCATTTTGGATGAGGGCACCTGGTGCAGCAAGAACATCTTGCCGTGAAGCCCAATCTAACAAAATTGGGCCTATTTTGCCTGAGCGATAAGGAACTTGCCAGAGACGAATCGTTTTGTCCCGCCCTGCTGTGGCCAATACGGCTACTTCATCCTGCGTGGGTTTCCACGCAACAGTAAACATAAAGCCCACCCAGCCCTTGAGCACCGCTTGACAATCGCCTGTTAAAACAGACCATAACCTGATTGTTTGATCCATACTTCCAGACGCGAGCCACCGGCTATCGCTTGAGAATGCAATACTATTCACCGCATCAGTATGTCCAGTATAATCGTGCGCTAAAGCGCGCTGCCCCCCCACGCACCACAGTTTCACCGTACAATCCTCACTACTAGACGCGAGCCACTGGCCATCGTTTGAGAATGTGACACGATACACACCATCGTCATGCCCGACATAGGAGTAGGCCATAGCTTCTTCACCAACCACGTGCCACAGCTTCACTGTATTATCCCAACCTCCAGATGCAAGCCACTGCCCATCGTTTGAAAATGCGACACTGCTGACAATATCTGTATGCCCGATATAAGAGTGTGCCAAGGTACGCTCGCCCTCTGCGCGCCACAGCTTCACCGAATTATCTAAACTTCCAGATGCAAGCCACTGCCCATCTTTTGAGAACGCGACACAATTCACACTATCCGTATGCCCAGTATAGGTGTGAGCCAAAGTGCGCTCCCCATCCACACGCCATAACTTCACCGTCTTATCCGCGCCTCCAGACGCGAGCCACTGACCATCGCTTGAGAACACAGCACTAATCACCCTATCCGTGTGCCCGATATAGGTGTGAGCCAGAGTGCGCTCTCCGTCCACGCACCATAACTTCACCGTCCTATCCTCACCTACAGACGCGAGCCACTGACCATCGCTTGAGAACACAGCACTAATCACCATATCGTCATACTCAACATAAGAGAAGGGCATAGCCTGTTTACCAGTCACGCGCCACAGCTTCGTCGAACAATCCTGACTACCAGACGCGAGCCACTGACCATCGCTTGAGAACGCAACACTATTCACTCTATCCGTATGCCCGGTATAGGTGCGAGCCAGAGTGCGCTCATTCTCCACGTGCCACAACCTTACCGTAGTCCAACCTCCAGATGCAAGCCATTGCCCATCGTTTGAAAATGCGACGCTATTCACTCCATCTGGATGCTCAGTATAAGTGTGAGCCAGAGTGCGCTCACCCTCCACGTGCCATAAATTCACTGTATAACCATTTTCAGGTGGAGGCCATTGCCAATCGTTTGTTCCAGATGCGAGCCATTGCCCATCTTTTGAGAATGCAACGCTGTATACCTTGTTTTTATGTTCGGTATAGGAGTGGACCAACGCACGTTCGCCTGCTGCGTGCCACAGCTTCACAGTCTTATCATCGCTACCAGACGCGAGCCACTGACTATCATCTGAGAATACGACACTTCTCACCATATCCCCATGCCCGGTATAGGTGTGAGCCAGAGTGCGTTCGTCCTCCACGCACCATAGCTTCACTGTATTATCCCCACCTCCTGATGCTAGCCACTGACCATCGCTTGAGAATGCGACAGTTGTCACCACACTCGTATGCCCTGTATAGGAGTGGGCCAGCGCGCGCTCGCCCTCCACGCACCACATCTTTACCGTCTGATCCGCACTTCCAGACGCGAGCCACTGTCCATCACTTGAGAACGCGATACTATACACATAGCTCGTATGCCCTTCATAAGTATGGATTTTTTGGAAATTCTTTGTTTCATAAAGATGGATAGCATTGTCTTCTGTCACAGCCAGCCAGCGCCCAACTGGCGAATAACAACACGCAAAAACATTTTTTTCCATTTCTAAAGAGGGATTCTCACCAAAATCTACTCCTGCTAAATCAGCCCCATCTAAATTAACGCCACGCAGCCAAGCACCGGTCCAATTTACGCCTGTTAAATCGGCTCCTTGAAATTGCGTAGAATCAAACACACCGTAACTTAAATCCGCCCCAGGCACGCGTACTCTTTTGAGGTCTTTATCGTTGAATTGCACCCCAGCCTTCACTAATAGCGTCATCGCGTTAGCCGCTATAGGCTGCACCTCTTCTGCTTTCGACCTCTCGACCCAGTTCAATAACTTCTCTTTTAGCTGTGTACCTTGTTGGAATTTTCCCTGTAAAAATTGAAGTATCTTTGGATCATTAACAAGCCATACCAGCTCAAATAGTGCAGTTTTCTCTACAATCTGATCGAATTGTCCTGCGTCCGATAACTTTTGTAATTGACTCAATGCAAACTCCTTTAACTCTCCATCCGATCTTATTAGTGCTCCTTGATCTTGGGCTTTGATCCTTTCTTTGATGAGGTGTAGCTTCAGAGCAGGCGCTTCTAGAGGTTCACTATTGCGAGTCGCTGTCGTCAGTGCTTTAAACAAAGCCAGACGACTCGAAAAATCCAGCCGCTTTTCTATTTCCTCTTGAATTTCTAAAGGTAGTGACAAGAAAGATGGTTTTACGGGCTCTTGTGCTACTGGATAACGCAAGTTGGTAGGGCTAGAAATAGGGTTCAGCATAAATATTCCATTGTTCAATTAAAGTAAAATCATCTGATGAATTTTGATAGGCCCTGATCCAGGGCCTATTCCTGACTCACCCGCGTGAGTCGCCAGATTTTACAGAAATAAATTGAACATGCCGCCAGCTTCTGCCATTTCGTTGGCTCGATTTTGCCTGACTCTCTCAATAACGAATACAAGAGAAAAACGTTTGGGCTAAGCCAGGACTTAGAATAATTTTCTGGATGGTCTACACACTGCCAAACCAAATGCTACTTGTATTAGTTGTTATAGCGGTAAGCGCGAAATTAATCTCACCTTGACAGAATGGATAGAACTGCGGAGATCTAGGGTTTACGAAGCGTCAACAGCGCTTTTGTGGAAATTGAATGGGAGTAAATCGGAGATATCGTCCTCAGGCTGACGTTTAGGTAACTCAGTAAGGACATGACATAAATATGCGTAAGGCTCAACTTGACATGCTCGGCAGGTCAACATCATGCTGTAAATGATTGAACTGGCTCGAGCACCCGCTACCGTATCATTGAATATCCAATTTTTGCGACCAATCGTAAACGGACGGATATCCCGTTCGATCACATTATTGTCTATTGGCGCGCGTCCATCATCGAGATAGCGCACCATATATTGCCATTGTCCAAGCGCATAGCTGATTGCCTTGCCAATCAGAGATTTGGGCAATACTTCCGCATTATGCTTAACTAGCCATGCATAGAATTCTTCCATGATTGGACGACTCTCGGTCTGTCGCAATTCATGGGTATACTCGTGTTTTGATTTTGAATCCGGCGGCTTGCCTCGTGCGAGCTTTTCAATTTGATAAAGCTTACGGATGAATTCCAGTGCTTGCTTGGCGCGGCCACTTGGATTCTTTTGCGCTTTAAGCGCATCATGAAACCGGCGTCGCAGATGAGCCATGCACCCTAAATTCGTGATGCCTTTAAGTACTCGCCAAGCAGCATAACTATCACTCATCAGAGTGCCAGCAAAGTCTTGTAAAAAACGTTCTGGATGCTCATGACCCCGCCCAGGCTGATATTCAAATAACACCACTGGCTGGGGACAGTCTTCAGTACTGCGATAAACCCACATGTAAGAAGTGCTTTGAGCGCTACGTCCTTGTTCCTTTAAAACTTGTACCGGTGTTTCATCGCCATGAATGACGTCTTGGCGCTGTAACGTTTGTCGCATCGCTTCATACAACCGACTTAACCATTCGTTTCCCGCCCGAATTACCCAGCGTCCCATGGTCCCACGATCGAGAGCGATGCCACTGCGCTCTAATACCGATTCCATCCGGTACAGCGGAAGTCCATCTGCATATTTCGCGGTTAAGATCGTAGCCACTGTGCTGGCGCTGGCGATACTGCCTGGTATCGGCTGAGCGGGGATCGGGCTTGTGATGATCTGGCAAGTATCAGCATGCTGTTCACAATGACGACACCCGTATTTAAATCTCACATGCTGCAGCACCTGAACTTTCGCTGGCACGATATCCAGTTGCTCTGTCTGTTCTTCGCCCATACGATGCAACTTGCCATGACAGCAAGAACATGTCTTCTCGCCCTCTGACAGATCATGCTCGATGCGGACTCTGGGCAAGTAGTCTGGTAATTTTTTACGTCCGCGCTTTTTTCCCGGTACGCGCTCATCACTTACTTCGTCAAGCTCTTCTTGTTCTTCGCTGCTTTCCGGCTCCGTTTGTTCTGCTTGCTCTGCCTCGTTGAACAAACATCCTTGGACACCATATTTCTCATTTGAGGGCGTAAATCGCTTTAATAACGAGAGCCGGAATTGCTCTTCTAAAAGTTCGATTCGTCTTTGTAATTCAATGATCAGATGCGCATCACGTTCTGCCCGCGTTTCCAATTCGCAGATATATTTTTTTAGCTCGGCAAGATGCGCTTTAAGGGGCGATTCGATGGCAGATGACATCTCATTACTATACCGCATCTGCCTTACAAAAGCGCACCTCTTCGGCTCTTTTTTAACAAACCTCGCGCCTATCCAACGGTTGATGAGCGATCGCTTTTTGCCACTGTAAGCCATCCAATAGCCAGCGCAATTGCCGCACCGTCACTTGTATCGCTTTTTGATCTGATCCATCTCGAGGCCACTCAAAGCGGCCCTTTTCTAGACGCCGGTAATGCAACCAAAATCCGTTCACATCAAATTGCAATATTTTTAATTTGTCTCGGCTTCGATTGCAAAACACAAAACAGTGCGGACCCACTGGATTCAACTCCAGTTCCTCTGCTACCACCAACGATAAGCCATCTATCGATTTGCGCATGTCCGTCACCCCTCCAACCAGATATACATGCCCTTGCGGTGTACTCCACATCATGACAGCGACGACACGATCGCCCCCAAATGGGACACTTGGGTCACGCTACTGAGACGAATCACATACCCTAGCGGCGTCAGGATTTCTAACCCCCTCTCATTCTCTTCGCCTGCCATCGATACCTTTATCAGATTGGGTAAACTATCTCCCTCTGACAATACCCGCTTACGCCACCCATAAAATTTCGACTGCGATATCCTCTCCCTTTCGCACCATAACTTTACGCTCAACCCCGATGATCGCTGCGACTCCACTCTGCTGCGCCATAACTTTTCTTTGTTTTCACTTCCTTTCATTTCTCACCCTTTTTAAAAAGGGCTCATTCTCTTTCCCGTTTTATTCAAGTGCAAGGTGGGGTTAATTTCGCGCTTACTTTTTATCGACTTGCGCCTTGCTGTGGAGAACAGCAGAGCAAACTCAAGCTGGAAAAATTTCTAGATGTTTGAGATGAAAAGTAGCTGCCAGATCTGTTGGCTTCTTGAGCTACTACGATATTGCTTTTACCCGTGGGCTTGGCACTAGGTCCGAGCAAGAACCCACCGGAATTTCGATTGCTGAGTTTGCCCAAATCAACGTACAGCAAGCGCAGCGGGATTCTCGAGTTAACTCAAAGACTCCCGCATTTCGTTAGTAAACCTATATTGCGCCTCGTTGCCTTAACAAGGCTGCATTTTGAGGACTGAGATTATGGGCATTTTGGATTAAAGCGCCTGGAGCAGTAAGCGCGTCTTGCTGCGAAGCCCAATCTAGCGTGATTGGGCCTATTTTGCCTGAGTGATAAGGGACTTGCCAAAGACGAATCGTTTTGTCCTGTCCTGCAGCGGCTAATACAGTTGTTTCATCCTGAGTGGGTTTCCACGCAACGGCAAAGATAGTACCCGTCCAGCCTCGGAGTATCGCTTGACAATCGCCTGTTTGGACAGACCATAGCCTGACTGTTTGATCCCCACTTCCAGAGGCGAGCCACTGTCCATCGTTTGAGAACACGACACTCGTCACCTGAGCCGTATGCCCGATATAGAAATGAACCAGGGCGCGTTTGCCCGCTACGCTCCATAAATTCACCGTCTCATCCCCACTTCCAGAAGCAATCCATTGGCCATCGCTTGAGAACGCGACACTCGTCACATCACACTCATGCCCTTCATAGGTGTGGGCCAGGGCACGCTCACCCGCCACGTGCCACAGCTTCACCGTCCGATCCAAACTTCCAGAAGCAATCCATTGGCCATTGCTTGAGAACATGACGCCCATCACACTATTCGTATGCCCAGTATAGGTGTGAGCCAAGGCGCGTTCACCCGCTACGCTCCATAGCTTCACCGTGCTATCCTCACTTCCAGACGCGAGCCACTGGCCATCGCCTGAGAACGCGACACTATTCACACTACTCATATGCCCAGTATAGGTGTGAGCCAAAGCGCGTTCACCCGCTACGCTCCATAGCTTCACCGTGCTATCCTCACTTCCAGACGCGAGCCACTGGCCATCGCTTGAGAACGCAACACTCCTTACCTCATGCTCATGCCCAGTATAGGAGCAGACCAAGGCGCGTTCGCCCGCCGCGGGCCATAGCTTCACAGTATTATCATCACTTCCAGACGCGAACCACTGGCCATCGCTTGAGAACGCGACACTATTTACACTACTCGTATGCCTAATATAAGAGTGGGCCAGAGCGCGTTCACCTGCTATGTGCCATAGCCTCACCGTCTGATCATAACTTCCAGACGCGAGCCAATGGGCATCGCTTGAGAACGCAACACTCCTCACTTCTTCCATATGCCCGGTATAGGAGCGGGCCAAGGCGCGTTCGCCCGCCGCGTACCATAGCTTCACAGTATTATCATCACATCCAGACACGAACCACTGGCCATCGCCTGAGAACGCGACACTATTCACACTACTCATATGCCCGGTATAGGTGTGAACTAAGGCGCGTTCACCCGCTACGCTCCATAGCTTCACCGTCTCATCCCAACTTCCAGAAGCAATCCATTGGCCATCGCTTGAGAACGCGACACTCGTCACACCATACTCATGCCCTTCATAGGTGTGGGCCAGGGCACGCTCACCCGCCACGTGCCACAGCTTCACCGTGCTATCATAACTTCCAGAAGCAATCCATTGGCCATCGCTTGAGAACATGATACCCACCACACTATCCGTATGCCCGTTATAGGAGTGTGCCAGGGCCCGTTCACCCACTACGTGCCACAGCTTCACAGTGTTATCCCTACTTCCAGACGCAATCCATTGCCCATCGCTGGAGAACACCACACTCATCACCTCACCCGCATGCCCGGTATAGGAATGGGTCAGGGCATGTTTGTCCGCCACGCGCCATAGCTTCACCGTGCTATCATAACTTCCAGACGCGAGCCACTGGCCATCGCTGGAGAACACCACACTCATCACATCACCCGCATGCCCGGTATAGGTGTGGATTCTTTGGAAATTCTTTGTTTCATAAAGATGGATAGCATTGCCTTCTGTCACAGCCAGCCAGCGCCCAACTGGCGAATAACAACACGCATAAACAGTGCTTTCCATTTCTAAAGAGGGCTTTTCGCCAAAATCGACCCTTGCCAAATCGGCTCCATCTAAATTGACTCCACGCAACCAAGCACCCGTCCAATTCACTCCTGTTAAATCGGCTCCTTGAAATTGCGTAGAATCGAATGCCCCATAACTTAAATCTGCACCAGGTACGCGTATTCCTTTAAGGTTTTTATTATTGAATTGCACCCCAGTCTTCACTAATAGCGTCAGCGCGTTAGCCGCTATAGGCTGCACCTCTTCTGTTTTCGACCGCCCGACCCAGTCCAATAATTTATCTTTTAGCTGTCTATCTTGTTGGACCCGTTCTCGTAAAAATTTAAATACCTCTGGATCGTTAACAAGACATATCAACTCAAAAAGTGCAAATTTCTCTACAACCTGATCGAGTTGCCTTGAGCCCGATAACTTTTGCAATTGACTTAATGCAAACCCCTTTAACTCTTCGTCTGAGCGGATTAAAGCCCCTTGATATTGAGCTTGAATCCTATCTTTGATTAAGTGTAGCTTTAAAATAGGCGAATCTATAGGCTCACCATTACGAGTCGCTGTAGTTAGTGCTTTAAAAAAAACCTGCCGACTCGAAAAATCCAGCAACTTTTCCATTTCTTCTCGAATTTCTAAGGGTAGCGAAAGGAACGATGGTTTCAGGGTCTTTTGTTCCGCCAGATAATGCGTAATGGCAGAATTCGAAATGGGGGTTAACATAGATATATCCTCTATACTTAATTAGGGAGCTGTTACCCCGTCTGACAAAATTCTAATAGGCCATGATCTAGCACTGATTCATGACCTATCCATATGGGTCGCCGGATTTTACACAAATAAATGACGAATGCTACCAGCTTCTCTCATTTCGTCGGCTCCACTTTCTCACCTCGGCGATTCCGCACGTAATGTTCCGTCATCTTGATACTCGTATGCCCCAACTGCTTTTGCGCGCGCCGTATATCCCACGATAACTCGGCCTTATCCGTTCCCGCTTTCGCTCTTAAATCTCGAAATTGATACTCTGCTGCACATAAGCCCGCCGCAGTGCGCGCCTGCGCAAACATCGCCTGTAGAGTCTTCAACGCAACGCGCATTCCTAACTCATTCACCACCAAATCAACATGCCCTGTGTTGTGCTCGGCTTTTCCCTTTAATATGCGATCCAGCGTCTTTTCCAGATGACCTGTGATCGCTATCCTCAGTTTTGTCTTCGTCTTGTTTTGCTGCACCAGCAGGTACCCTTCTTTTATATCCTGCTCTGTCATCTTTAAAATATCCGATGGCCGCTGACCCGTCAGATACGCTAAATCCATCGCATCGCGCAACGGTTGTCGAGCTTTCGCATAAATCGCTCCATATTCACTGTCTTCGATATACACACTGTGCCCGTCTTCTCGGTAGCCCTTAATCCCAGCCCTTTCCGGGTGTTTGAACTATTTTAAATGAGGAGTATCAACGAATCGGAGAGAATGATGCTGAGAAAACTGTTTGAACAAGCGACAGCTAAGATGCCAATAAGCGTAATGACGCGGTTGTTGATGGGTTCAGTATTTGATAGTAAGTGGATAGACGAGGTATTTGAAAAGAATAGGGAAGGGCAGTATTCGCGAGAATTGCTGTTTTCGACAGTAATAGAGATGATGTCGATGGTGTCTCTAGGGGTTTGCCAATCCTTGCATAGTGCCTCGCAGACGTATAAAGAGAAATTAAATGTGGCGCTGAGTTCACTGTACGACAAGATCAATCGCACAGAGCCTAAGCTATTACAAGAGTTAGTTCGACAGAGCGCCATGCGCTTGGCCCCGGTGCTTGCACCGCTGAATTTGCCTGTTACGCTACCCGGTTACCGAGTACGAATGGTGGATGGTAACCACTTACCGGCGAGCGAGAAGCGTTTAACAGCGCTAAAGGCGCAGACAGGAGCGGCGTTACCAGGCCATACTTTAGTGGTTTATGATTCAGATCAAAGTCTGGTTACGGATATCGTACCCTGTAAGGATGCCTATGCATCGGAGCGTACAATAATCGAGCCTTTATTAGAAAGGGCCCAGTCTGGTGAGGTATGGATAGCCGATCGGCACTTCTGCGTTATGAACGTGCTCATGGGCTTGCAAAGCCGAGGCGCGTGTTTTATCGTGCGCGAAATAGGCCGGAATCACCCGAGGCTGTCTCAAGAAAGTGAGTTGTACCCTGTGGGGCGCTGTGAAACAGGTGAAGTTTATGAGCAAACGATTAACCTACGCGATGAAGATCAAACTTGGCGTCGGATTGAAGTGCGTTTAGATCATCCCACTAGCTCGGGCGACACCCGTCTTCGTATTTGGAGCAATCTGCCTGTTGAGGTGGGCGCGCAAAAGATTGCAGATCTTTACCGCAAGCGCTGGCGTATTGAAGGTATGTTCCAACGGCTGGAAGCTGATCTCAAAAGCGAAATTCGTACGATGGGGCATCCACGTGCCGCTCTATTGGGCTTTGCCACAGCCGTATTAGCTTATAACATCCTAGCGTTACTCAAAATCGTGGTTGAGCAGGCTCATCAAGAACAAGAGGTCGAGGTATCTACTTACTATATGGCCAATGAGGTTCGTATGGCCTATTACGGAATGATGAGTTTCTTGCCACCCGAGACTTGGGACAGTTGGCTCAAATTATATCAAAGCTACTCTTGCAGATTGCTCGTCATCTCGACCCGCAACGTATTCGGGTTCGGCGGCGTGGGCCAAAAAAGCCTAAAGCTAAATCCTACGTCGATCCCCTAACAGCCAATAAGCATTTCTCCTCTACCCGCGCTATTAAGGAGGCTGCTCTTTGAGTCGACACCGGGAAAGGGCTGGCTTTTAAAGGACACTCATTACGTCTAACACTGCGCTACAACAGCATCGCGGATTATTGGGCGATGGATGTTTTTGATTTAAAGCGTGACCGCTATACCGCCCAAGGGCAACCACTGGTCTTTGGCGTGCCGATTCTATGGCACAGGCCCGTTGATTATTGCTTTATCCTGACCGATGAAAGCGGCATGGGCTTCGATCCAGCAGGCGGAGAGGATTTAGGTCAGCGCTGTCTGCTCTATATTGTGGATAAGGCAGATATCGAGCTATGAAACAATTTGGCCGCCGTTACCAGTTGGCACTCGGCAATCAGCGCGATGGCTTACTGATCGATGCCTTACGAGTCTCGTTTGATATCTGTAAAACGATTGACGCTAAACCCAATCCGGCTCAGATATCTATCTGGAACCTCAATCGCACGCATTTGAATCAACTCTTAAGTGGCGAATTCAAACGAGTGGCTTTATCCGTAGGCTATGCTGAACTGCCCTTGCTCTATATAGGCGATATCCTCAAAGCATACCTGCAACGCGATGGGCTCGACTCCATTCTCGTGTTGGAATGTGCCGATGGCGATATCGATTATCGTACTGCACGAGTCTCGCTTACTCTTAAAGCAGGCACTCCTGATAGCCAGACCATCAAACAACTAGCGCAATCGTTTAGCCATACACAATTAGGGGCTGTAGCCCAGGACGGCCCAATGGACTGCCGCGAGGTCGCGTCTTTTGCGGTAATGCGCGAGATGCTTTCAATCAACTGGCTCAAGCCAATCAATCCGACTGGTCCATTCAAGATGGCGAAGTGCTAATGCTGCCTATAAGCTAAGTATTAGCCGATGAAGCTGTTTTGGTTTCACAAGATACCGGCATGATCGGTGCGCCTGAGGTCAGTGATGATGGACTCATTATTACCGCGTTGCTTAATCCTGCGATTCGCATAGGAGGTTTGGTGCGCGTGCAATCGATCACGGAATCTTTCAATGGTGACTATAAAACTGTCAGCATCTCGCATTGCGGGGATACCTACGGAGATGAGTAGCTAACGACGATTACAGGCATTGGGGGAAGTTTTACCCCTCTTCATCGACAGGATAGACAAGAATGAACTGGCATACCCCATCACTCGATACGGCAATTGAATCCAGTATCACCACAGCACTTAAAAAGGTCCATGTGGCGCTGCCTGGCCGTATTTTGAGTTTCGATCCGAGCACCCAAACTGCCTCTGTACAGCCTCTGATTGAGCAAATTTTACAGCATGATCAAGCTGCCCCTTTGCCGATGCTGACCGATGTTCCAGTGCAGTTTCCGCGAGGCGGGGCGTTTGTGATGACCTTTCCAGTGGCACCAGGCGGTGAGTGCTTATTGGTTTTTGCTGAGCGCTGTATTGATGGTTGGTTCGCCAGTGGCCAATCCAGCATACCACTCGATTATCGCCTGCATGATTTATCCGATGGCTTTGCGCTGATGGGGTTTTCTTCCTTACCCCATGTCATTCCGAATTTAGCCAATGACGCGGTGATGATGCGCACGCTCGATGGCAGCGCTTATTTCAAGCTCGATCAAGCAGGGCAAATGACGATTAGTGGAACACAACTGACGATCCAATGTCCGGTCGTTGTTGAACAACTGTTGACCTATCAGGCGGGTTTAAGCGGCACCGGCAGCGCAGCAGGCACTACCATCAGCGGCAATATTTCGCATAGCGGTGGGGAGCTCAGCTCCAATGGCGTAACGCTGCACTCTCACCAGCATAGTGGCGTCAAAGCCGGCGGTGACCTCTCAGGCGGTCCACAATGAAAGTACGGCGGCTCGATGCCAACCACGACTGGACATTCGGACAGGGACGAGCCAATTACGCCAACCATGCTGAATCGGTCGCTCAGCGCGTCAAATCTCGCTTATTGTCGTTTCAAGGCGATTGGTTTCTTGATCTGGAACACAGCCTACCATGGCTACCCAACTTTGAACGGCCTGCGGATTTACGGCAAATTGAATCCATGGTCAAGCGCACGATTTTGCATACGCACGGTGTACGCGAGCTTCTAAATTTAGAGTTGGAATGGGACGCCAGTACGCGTCGTTTAACCATTACCGCTCAGCTTAAAAATCACGATGATCAATTGATAGAGATCACGAATTAGATTCACCCCCCAAAAGGAAAAAACCCATGCAAACTGTCAATATTAAACTTGCTGCATTCTATAAAATACTGTGGCATATTGCCGCGGCCATATTTATCGGCATGACCCTTGGATGCGTGCTCGATATTCTTAAAGTGATATGCCTGTCTTAAAAACATGGCACACCTCACTGAACAAGGGTTCATCATTGAGCGATTGGATACTAATCTCGCTCAGCTCGATGCAGGCTTTCGCACGATTTATGGCGCTGACATCAATACCGATCCTGATAGCCCCGATGGGCAGTTCATTGGCCTGATCGCCCAAATTAAAACCGATCTGGAAGAGCTCGCGGAATCCATTTACAAAGCGCTCGATTCCGAAGCCGCCAGTGGCGTTTGGCTTGAGCAACGCGTCGCCTATGCCGGATTAACTCGCAGACAAGCACGCTACAGCTATCTACGCAATACGATCTTAACCGGCACACCCCGCACTTTGATTCCGGCAGGCGCAGCACTGACCGATCCGCATCATCGACGTTGGTTATTGGCTGCCGATACGACGCTTAACAAAAATGGCTCAGCTCAGGCCGACTTAAAAAGTGAAACGCTCGGCGCATTGACTTTGCCTGCACAAACCGAACTCACCATCGAAACGCTCTTTTTAGGATGGCGCTCAGCTCAAAGCAACCAAGCCGCAGAAGTCGAAGAAGAGGAAGAAACCGATGCCGAACTGCGAGGCCGTTTCTTTATTAGTCGAGCAAAAGCAGCACAAAACTCGGTCGATGGGATGATCGTCAAGTTGCTTCAACTCGCTGATGTCAGGCAAGCGGTGTGTTTAGAAAATGACAGCAATATTCCCAATGCCGATGACGTACCTGCGCATAGCCTAAATATTATTGTAGAGGGCGGCTCTGATACCGAAATTGCTCAGGTGATCTTTGAGAATAAAACCGCTGGCACAGGGTTACGCGGCGAAGTTCAATGTCAAATTCGTGACAACAAGGACATGGCTCGCACTATTCGCTTTGATCGACCTGCTGTCGTCGCTTGTGCCGTCTATCTCGAAGTACGCCGCAATGCGCATTTTACTGCGGTGGATGTCGATGCAATCAAAGCCGCCATTGCACAAACTCCTTTCAGCATTGGTGAAGCAGTATTGCTCTCGCGCTTATATAGCCCGATTAATACCGTACAAGGGTTTTGGGTTGAAACGCTCAGGATTGGCCGGCAGGGCGAAACACTGACTGCCAGCAATATTGAGTTCGGCGTGCGCGAGATGGCGCGTTTTGCAAGTGCTGATATTGAAGCCATCTTGCTGTAGACACCAACTCGGATACACACCATGTCTTATGATTCACTACTCATTTGGCAGTACAAAGGCAAACCCAAAGCACGTGCCACCGCACAGCTGATCGATCAGTATTTTAGCGACACATGGCAGGGCTTCTCCGACCTGCCCAATGCACTCAATATTGAAACTGCTTCGGGCAAAAACCTCGATTTAGTCGGTCAACATGTTGGCCAATCCCGTGCCTTGACGGGCCTTGCTCCTCGCCGCCTATTTGGCTTCGAGCGTGCCCTTGGTGCTCAAGGGTTGAGCCGAGCAGGTTTAGGCGGCGGCAAATGGTATCGCATAGGCGACGTCGTCACCGATTCTGTCGTGCTTGATGACGATGACTTTCGCTTTCTCATCAAATGCCGGATCGCTAAAAACCATATGCTCGGCACGGTCCCAGATATTACGCAGGCACTCGATTTTATCTTTGGAGGGCAAGCCAGCGTCTATGACCAGTACGACATGAGTTTTACGGTCACGATTCGCAGTGATCAAGTCACCGCTTGTAAGCGTTACGCCATTCAAAATTTAGATATTTTGCCTCGCCCAGCAGGCGTCAACGTCAAATATGTCGTCTTAGCCAACATCACCGCTTTCGGATTCGCCGGTTCACCTGGCGCATTCGCTTTTAACCATGGAAAATTTGCGAGGTATTTATGACTCTTTATCAACGTCCTGATGAACACGTCTTTGCTGAGGGTGCACGCCCTGGCGAAGTTCAACTCTTTCCCGATCTCTCGCGAGGTTGGGGCGTCGCCTTTGAGCAAACTGGCGGCATTCCGCCGATGGAATGGTTCAATTTTATTGGCAAACGCGCTGATGAAGCCATTCGCTATCTCATGCAACGCGGATTGCCCGAATGGTCCGATACGGAAGAATATCCTGAAAGCAGCTATATTCAATATGCTGGCAAAACCTATCGAGCCAAGGTAGAAAATAAAGGCAAAATCCCTCAAAACAGCTTGGCTGAGTGGGAAGAATGGGGGTTCACACGCGCAGCCCTCGATGAGTGCTTTCACCCCAAAGACGGGGAGTTGGCTTGGCCCAAAATCACAGCAACGCCAACAACCTTAAGTGGATATGGCATCACTAACGCCGCGCCTCTTGACAGCCCAGCATTTGTCGGCTCGCCCACCGCTCCCACGCCCAATGAGGCCAAAGATAGCAGCACAAAGATTGCCACCACTGCTTTTACTCAGAATGCGATTCTGGCTGCGTTTAATGGGCCTAACCAACAATTGCGAGACGACGATGGGTTTCAAAAATTACCTGGTGGACTGATTCTCCAATGGGGTCGGGAAAGAACCAGGGTCGGTTCATCGACAACGATTACGTTTCCGGTGAAGTTCCCAACAGTGAAACTGGTTGTTATTGTCACGGCTGTTCAAGACGTACTAAATATTTACACAACCCCTGCATACGCGACCAACCAATATAACGACTACACTGCTACGCCCAATGACAGAGATGCCGACACAGCATCCTCCACATTTAATGTCCACGGACGCCATGGAGGTAGAGTGAGTGTGCGCAAAATGTCCCCTGAAGCAGAAGAACCTGGCAAATGCTGGTTAGATTGGTTTGCTCTTGGGTATTGAGACGAACCCAATGAAATTTGAAACAACCTGGACTCACACTCAAAACAAACCGAACACTTTTATGTTTTATTATTCAAAAACAACGCGGGGTTTTTACTGCGTGGAGATACACGGCAACAAAATTCCACAGGATGCCGTAGCGATTACTCGTGAAGAGCATCGGGCATTGCTCAATGCTCAATCTAAAGGCAAAACTATTCAGCCAGATGAAAAGGGCTATCCGGTTGCCGTCGATCCTCCACCCCCTACGCCTGAACAGCGAGCGGAAATGGCTTTATACCAACGCCACGCATTGATGAACGAAGCGACTTTAAAGATCGCGCCTTTACAAGATGCCGTAGACCTCAACATCGCCACTGAGGACGAAAAACAGCGACTCAAAGCATGGAAACTGTATCGCGTCACACTCAATCGCATCGAGCAGCACTCCAGCTTTTCGACCGAGATCGAATGGCCTAAACCACCTGATGAGAATTGAGCTCAATCGATATTGTGCTGACCGCCTCCGTGCGATCTTTTTTCATCTGCAAGAATGAAACTCATGAACGTAGAGCACTATATCGACCGCCTGCTTGAGCGCGAAGGTGGTTACTCAAACCACCCAAAGGATAGCGGCGGCGAGACGCAGTGGGGCATTACGATAGCCGTTGCCCGTGCCTCAGGCTACACCGGCCAGATGAAAGCAATGCCACGGGAAACAGCGAAGGCAATCTACCGTCAACGCTATTGGCTTCAACCTCGCTTGGATCAAATCGACGCGATTCACCCTAAGCTCGCTGAGAAACTATTCGATATCGGCGTCAATTGCGGCCCCTCTATCGGCATTCGCTTTTTACAGCGGGCGCTGAATATTTTAAACGGCACAAATAAACTTGCCGTAGACGGCTGCATCGGACCAGAAACGCTTTACGCATTAAAGCAATTCAAAGCCGCACGAAACGCAAATGGCCTCAAAGTTCTACTGGCCATGGTTAATGCTCAACTCTCCGTGCACTACATTGAGATCGCAGAACATTATCCCAAAAATCAAACCTTTATTTACGGTTGGCAACTCAACCGTGTCCTGGGCGTATAAAACCCTTTATTAAAACAAACATGAACCTTCACGAACATGACCGAACCATTGCCACACTCGCTGCGATGGGGGCCGCCATTGCTATTGGCAAACTGCTTACTGGTGGTGAAAAGATCACCGCGCGGCTGATTATCGGGCGCATGATCGTCGGCGCGGGCTTAAGCGTCGCTGCGAGTTCCATCCTCACGCTCTTGCCTGAATTGCCTGCAATTGCCATTACGGGTCTCGGCGCAGCATTCGGCATTTTAGGTCAGTCTTATCTTGAATTGGCCGTGCAACGCTGGTTGGACAAACGATCCAATCATGCTGAATAATTGGATTGCCACTTTATTACGACCATTGTGCACTGCAACAACGGCCTTTTGCTTTGGCGTAGGGTGCGCAGGCTCTTTTTATTACAGTCCACGTATTCATAAAGCGCAGTCAGCGCTGGTACAGTATAAAGCTCAGCTTGCCTTGGCTCAGGCCCAACTCGCCGAAGCCCAAGCCAAAGTCGTCATACAAACTGAAATTCAATATCGTGACCGCATCAAAATCGTCAAAGAAAAAGGCGAAACCATTATCAAGGAAGCGCCTGTCTATGTCACACAAGCTGATACTGACCGTTTCGGCGTTAACGTTGGCTTCGTGCGCCACTACAACGCCGCTTTTACTGGTGAACCTGCCGGACCTCCCGCCGAGTTTGACCGAGAACCCGCCAGCATTTCGCTTGCTGAACTGGCCGAAGTCAACGCCTTTAACGCCAACGTCTGCTGGCAATGGCGCGAGCAGGCACTTGGACTCAGAGTGTTTTATCAGCAGTTGCAGCACATTCAACGATAAGATGCATCGGCTTTTACATTAAAAAAACTACCGAACCCTCCCAGTCAAATTTTATCATCTCTTTCAATTCTCTCTCGATTTCATTCGTTGCTAACTATAGGTTATTGTTTCGCATCATCTGCTCTTAGACAAAAATTTCAGCGTTCTATTAAAAAACTGCACGCTTGACTGACCAGCGGGTGCGCTGGATTCCTCCGCAGCAAGATTATTCACAGTCAACGGCTCCACTACTGCACTAGCGGGGGGCTCGACTCTTCCACAACAAGACTATTCAACAACGGCTCCACTACCGCGCCGCGCTGCTTTAACAGTTTTAGATTCCTCTCGCTTAACCCTTTCATTCCTCCAACCACGCTACCTGTCACTTTCAGCCCTCCATGCGGTGACATCCAGCGCAGCTGCGCATTATATCCTCCTCCCTCTGCTATCACCTCCCACTTACGAACTAAATTATCGTAACTACCCGTCAACAGATAGGCACCCTCAGGCGTCTCTTTCCAGGCTACACTATTCACACCACTACTAAAACATTCAATCACTCTTAGACACTCTCCAGAGACGACTTCCCACAGACGAACCGTAGTGTCCTCACTGCCCGAGGCGATCTGCGCTCCGCTCGACGAATACACCACGCTAGTAACACTAGACTTATGTCCTTTTAAGGTGTGCCCCGCTGCGCCGCTGTGTGCGTCCCACAGACGAACCGTCTTGTCATCACTGCCCGAGGCCAGCTGCAAACCGCTCGGCGAATACACCACGCTAGTAACACTAGACTTATGTCCTTTTAAGGTGTGCACAGCCGCACCGCTTTCCGCGTCCCACAGACGTACCGTATTGTCAAAACTGCCCGAGGCGAGCTGCAAGCCGCTCGGCGAATATACCACGCTATTAACCGAGTAGGTATGTCCTTCTAAGGTGTGCACAGCCGCACCGCTTTCCGCGTCCCACAGACGTACCGTATTGTCAAAACTGCCCGAGGCGAGCTGCAAGCCGCTCGGCGAATACACCACGCTACTAACCCTCTCTGTATGTCCTTCTAAGGTGTGCTCAGCCGCGCCGCTGTCCGCGTCCCACAGACGTACCGTCCTGTCCCAACTGCCCGAGGCGAGCTGCAAGCCGCTCGGCGAATACGCCACGCTAAAAACATAGAAGGTATGTCCTTCTAAGGTGTGCCCAGCCGCTCCGCTTTGCGCGTCCCACAGACGCACCGTATTGTCCCTACTGCCCGAGGCGAGCTGCGAACCGCTCGGCGAATACACCACGCTATAAACATAGTCGGTATGTCCTTCTAAGGTGTGCCCAGCCGCTCCGCTTTGCGCGTCCCACAGACGCACCGTCTTGTCCATACTCCCCGAGGCGAGCTGCAAGCCGCTCGGCGAATACACCACGCTATAAACATAGTCGGCATGTCCTTCTAAGGTGTGCACCGCCGCACCGCTGTCCGCGTCCCACAACCGCACCGTATTGTCATAACTGCCCGAAGCGAGCTGCAAGCCGCTCGGCGAATACACCACGCTAGTAACAGACCAGGTATGACCTTCTAAGGTGTGCACCGCCGCTCCGCTTTCCGCTTCCCACAGACGCACCGTCATGTCATCACTCCCCGAGGCGATCTGCGACCCGCTCGGCGAATACACCACGCTCCTAACCCAAGAGGTATGTCCTTCTAAGGTGTGCACCGCCGCACCGCTTTCCGCGTCCCACAGACGCACCGTATTGTCCCTACTGCCCGAGGCAATCTGCAAGCCGCTCGGCGAATACACCACGCTAAAAACATAGTCGGTATGTCCTTCTAAGGTGCGCACCGCCGCACCGCTGTCCGCGTCCCACAACCGCACCGTATTGTCATAACTACCCGAGGCGAGCTGCAAGCCGCTCGGCGAATACGCCACGCTCCAAACAGCATCGGTATGTCCTTCTAATGTGCGAACCGCCGCACCGCTGTCCGCGTCCCACAGACGTACCGTATTGTCAGAACTGCCCGAAGCGAGCTGCTGACCGTTGGGCGAATATGCTATGCTATTAATTGAATATTCATGTCCTTGTAGGGTGTAGATTTTTTCCCAATTTAACGTGTTATACACGCTGATCACGCCATTCAAAAGACCCGTGGCACAGGTTGTCCCATCCGGCGAATAGGCGCACGATCCTACCTCGCTCTCCTCTTCGAGATACGGCCATTCGCCAAATTGCACTCCAAACATCTGCGCTCCGCTTAAATTTGCCTGGTACAGCCAACTCGTGCGAAGGTTGACGTTTCTTAAATCCGATCCTTGCAACTGCGCTGAATCAAATACCCCATGACTCAAATCCGCTCCTGGGATCTGAATACCCTTTAAATCCATTCCAATAAACTGCACGCCGGCTCTGACCAAGACCGTTATCGCATTCGCCCCTCCTACCCCAAATTTACTTTCTGCCTTCGTGCTTTCAACTACGCCCAGTAGCTTTTCTTTTAACTCGGCATCCTGTTTGACCCTCTCTACCAGAAATTGCACTACCGCAGCATCATTGACGATAGTTAAACGATTAAACTTCGACGAAGCCTCAAGCTTTTTGTCTTGGTTAAATTCTTCCCACAGTGCACGCGCCACAAAATAATCCTGCATCGATTTATGAATAAACCAGTATCGTTCTCCTTGGCGAATTAACGGCGCATTAAACCGCAAGAGCCGTGTCTCTTCATTCTTATTTCCAAAGTATCCTTGCTTCCAATCCTTTTGCTTTATGTCCGATGCACCTGAATACTTTACGAAGACAGCTTTTTCTTGATACATCTGGACCGCCAATTTTTGGCTAAAAACCAATCCATACGCTGTAAAATCTTCTTCAGCCAGCCGATCAAATACCTCTTGCTCTTTCTCCGTTAATTTTATCCGCCCTAAACGCTCTTGCGAACGTCCAAACCAATTCTCCACAAACTTGTCATATAACACCACTCGGGTCAGCTTACCCTTACTGACACTTGGTTGAGTGTCCAAGCTCGGTAATACTTCTAACGCAATCTTTAACATAAAAGGCGTGCGCGCTAATTCTTTTAACTCTGCGACTTCCTTAAATACTTTTTCATAGGCTTCGACTCCCCATCCGGGGTTTGAATAACTCACATACTTATCAATATAGTGTTTAACTGATTCATCCGAAAATGGCGCTAAACGGTATTCTTCCAATGAAGAAGGCTTACCGACTGGATGAAATTTACTTTGATAACGCTCTCCTAAGTATTCTGGGCGGCTGCTGATGATCACTTTCGCTTGCCATTTCTCGAGTTTATTATTCGTATAAAAAGCGCGAGAACGTTGAGCAATCTCATCATAGCCATCTAAGATAAAAATAAATTTCTTAGCTTTACGCAACACTTCTATTTGCGCTTTCGACAGCCCTTGCTCAGTTAGGTATTCCGATATCAGATTTTCACTGGGGTCCTTTAGCGTCGATAGGGGGATAAATAATGGGATCGGGCGATCCTTTGAATGCTCCGTTTTCTTATACTCCTCCCACAGACGGCGAGCGAGATACCGATTAAACGTGGATTTACCACTCCCCGCCTCACCTAACAGCAGCAATACTTTTTTCTCTGATACCAAAAATTCGTCAACTTTGCTTTCTAAATCAAACTGCTCCGTCGCAGCAGCGCTCAGCTTACATTGCGGTGCAACATACATCGCAAGCGCATCTTTGACTTCATCCACTTCTTCAAGCTCTTCTGCATATTTCACTCTGAGTGCTTCAATCTCCTGATCTTTATTCACGCCTAAAAGAGCTAAGGGGTCTCGTTGTTCCCGCAAAACAGCATCCTGTATCTGATTGAGAAGACGATCATCGCCCCGTGCTTTGTATAACAACTGGGTGCCAACCTGTTGCCACGCAGGGTCCCATACGGGTCCAATGTAGCAGTCCACTTCGCTTTCCATTCCGACCTGTTGGGCATTGGCTGGAAACTGTGCGAGCACTGCTTTGGCTTGCGTGCGTATGGATTCAGGTAATGCAACCTTTTCCAGCCGACCTAAAATATCGCATACCGCTTGCTGCACACCTTTATAGCTCCCCCACTGCTGACTCTCGTTTTGCGCAAGCTCTCCTAAGAATTGAAGCGCTCCTTCCTGAATGGCGGCTTCTTTTTGAGTGCGAACGAGGTGTTCCAAGCGTTGGCACACACCCAGTAAAAAGGCTTCATTCCGGCTAAATTCGCTTCTCCGTACAAATTGCTCAAATTGGATCAGCAGTCCTTCTTCTAAGCAGGTATCCAAAAATTGCAAGGCCGCATACCAACGATATTGCCTTTCTTTTGTCAGGCTGTCCCGGATCGCTAAACCCGCCTCCTGTACATTGGATTTGAACCCCTGCATTTCGTTAGTCAACTCGACTAAATGTTTAACTTTCTCTACCGCCCCACAGAACGCCTCGCTAAAATGATCAAATGTTTCCAGCAATTTATTCGGATCGAACGTCCGCACTGCGCTCGCTAAGCTCGCTGCCCCTTCTGCAATACTCATGCCACGCCGCCAGATTTCTTGCCAACGACTTTCATCGTTTGGAATATGCATCAGCGCTTGACGCGCGTAGTAGGCTTGAAAACGTAGTTCAGGAATATCTCTTAGGCTTGATAAAACCTCGTCAAGCGGCTCTTGCATCTCGGTCCGGCTAATGCTCGTGACCCCCGCTTTGGCCATAGCATCTAAAACTTGTGAGGTCGTGTGTAGCAAAAATTGCAGCTCAAGTGTATTCCCTTGTTTATGCACACTTTTTAACCGACACACCAACGCCTCTAAAAGTTTGACTAAATCTCCCGCGCTCACTTGCTGTTTTTTTAATAAAATTTCAGGCAGGTTTCGGATCATGACCGCTAAACTTTGCAACGCTAATGGATTTAACAGTCCTTCCTGCTTGGCTACTGAGTCCAGCGCCTCCCCAATCAAATGACGACACAGCACGTCATTGGCTATCGTCGCTAAGGGAATCACTTCTTGCCATAAATCCTTGTCTCTTACCTTGGTGTGCCCAAAGCGCTCCACTATTTCGCGTGCCAATTTCATTAAAGCGGGCGATAGGGCGCCCTCAGAAGCATTCAAACACTTCGCTAGATGATAGGTATTTTTTATGTCGTCCGGCTTTTCTACTAAAGCATAGTCTTCTATTACCCTAGGTAACGGATTATCCTTAAAGCAGTTCACATCGATCTGAATAGCTTTTAAAGACTCAGGAGGCTTGACCGAGATTAATGACGTTGCGAGTAAAGCTTGAGGGCGCGATTTTTGTACAAGATTTGTCTTACGCGCATCCAATTCCGTCAGCCTGTGCTCTGCCTCTTCTTGACTATACGCTTTTGCGTTTTCATAACACACGCGCGCTTCTGTCAATGAACCCCGCTTTCGCAAAAGATCCCCATGCTCCAACAGAACCTGCCCCAGACAGGTTTTAACCTCTTCTGTTTTTTCTCCAGCAAGGATTTTATTCAGCTTTTCTTGCGCTTTAACAAAGGAACCATGCGCTCTAGATATCTCTCCACTTTGCTGTTGCGCTCGCGCACGATCTAAATATTCTTGACCTTTTTTAAGATAGTAACTCCCATCATGGCCTAAAACGGTGCGTTTGAAACTGGTCAGTCCGGATATTTTTGTCATCGTTATTTTGAGCCCCTCCCAGTCTCTTAAGCAACTTCTTGGCGACTTTCGGCTAAAACCTAGACTTTTTTATTAAACCGTCCGTCACTTGCTTACACAACCGATCGCAAGCCCACCTCTTTCTTAAGTTTAATAATATCTATGCACGCTGAATGCTTACATAGTCCCCGATACATCGGCCTTACGATAAACAATTATTCTAGTATTTCAACAACGCCACTCAGCACGCTCTTTGAGCTTCACAGCCAACAAACCGGCCACGGCTTCTCGCTTTGAATGAAGCGCGAAAATTCTAGCATGGTTAAGTCCTTTTTTGCTTCGGAAAATGAATATTTAATTTGCCATAATAAAGCCTAAAAACCCTTAACTCACTATTGTTGCGAAGCAAGAAATAGCCTATCTCTTTGTTTTTATTCGTTTTTGTCTATTTTTTACCCGGACTCGAAATCCAGTATACGGGTCTCCCGTATCGAGGGTTCAAATCCCTCCCTTTCCGCCAATTCCCTGTATTTATAAGGCTTACCAGTTTCAACCCTCCCCTTCTACGCCGGTTTTTGCTTCGCACTCCCTCTTCTAATCTCTTGTTTAGCCCTATCGCAACAAGCCCTGCGCCGGTCTTTTGCTTCGGAATGCATTATTTCGCCTGTTTCGTGGGCAGGCTTATCGCAGCGATAAATATAAGAGGAAAATATTTGGACTAAGTCCAGGCTTTAGATGATTTTTTATCGTCTTGCGCCGTGCGGTGGAAAACAGACGTCGGAAGAATTTCTGGATGCTTTAAGATGGAGGGAAGCTTACTGATCTGTTGGCTTCTTGTACTAATATATGCCGCTTTTACCGGTGGGCCTACACTAGGTCTAAGCGAGAACCCACCGGAATTTCGATTACTGGATTTGCCAAAATCAACGTACAGCAAGGGCTGCGGGATTCTCGAGCTAACTCAAAGATTCCCGCTTTTTGTTAATGGGCCTATATTGCGCCCCGCTGTCTAAGCAAGGCCGCATTTTGAGGGCTCAGATTAAGAGCATTTTGGATGAGGGCACCTGGTGCAGCAAGCGCATCTTGCCGTGAAGCCCAATCTAACAAAATTGGGCCTATTTTGCCTGAGCGATAAGGAACTTGCCAGAGACGAATCGTTTTGTCCCGCCCTGCTGTGGCCAATACGGCTACTTCATCCTGCGTGGGTTTCCACGCAACAATAAACATAAAGTCCACCCAGCCCTTGAGCACCGCTTGACAATCGCCTGTTAGGATAGACCATAGCCTAATTGTTTGATCCATACTTTCAGACGCGAGCCACCGGCTATCGCTTGAAAATGCAATATTATTTACCCCATTCGTATGCCCGGTATAGGTATGGTGCAGAGCGCGCTCGCCCTCCACACGCCACAGCTTCACCGTGCAATCCTCACCACCAGACGCGAGCCAGTGACCATCGTTTGAAAATGTGACACAATACACACCATCGTCATGCCCGACGTAGGAGTAGGCCATAGCTTGTTCACCAACCACGTGCCACAGCTTCACTGTATTATCCCCACCTCCAGATGCAAGCCACTGTCCATCGTTTGAGAATGCGACACTGCTGACAATATCTGTATGCCCGATATAAGAGTGAGCCAAGGTACGCTCGCCCTCTGCACGCCACAGCTTTACCCAATTATCTGAACTTCCAGATGCAAGCCACTGCCCATCTTTTGAGAACGCGACACAATTCACACTATCCGTATGCCCAGTATAGGTGTGAGCCAAAGTGCGCTCCCCGTCGACGCGCCATAACTTCACCGTCTTATCCCCGCCTCCAGACGCGAGCCACTGACCATCGCTTGAGAACACAACACTAATCACCATATCCGTATGCCCGGTATAGGTGTGAGCCAGAGTGCGCTCTCCGTCCACGCACCATAACTTTATTGTCTTATCCCAGCTTCCAGACGCGAGCCACTGACCATCGCTTGAGAACACAGCACTAGTCACCATATCGTCATGCTCAACCTGGGAGAAGGGCATAACCTGTTCACCAGTCACGCGCCACAGCTTCATCGAAAAATCACAACTACCAGACGCGAGCCACTGACCATCGCTTGAGAACGTGACACTATTCACCCTATCCGTATGCCCAGTATAGGTGTGAGCCAGAGTGCGCTCACCTTCCACATGCCATAAATTTACCGTAGTCCCGCCTCCAGATGCCAGCCACTGCCCATCGTTTGAGAATGCGACACTATTCACTCCATTTTGATGCGTATAAGTATGAGCCAGAGTGCGCTCACCCTCCACGTGCCATAAATTCACTGTATGACCATTTCCAGATGGAGGCCATTGCCAATCGTTTGTTCCAGATGCGAGCCATTGCCCATCTTTTGAGAATGCAACGCTCCCCACCTTATTCTTATGTTCGGTATAACAGTGGACCAAGGCACGTTCGCCCGCTACGCGCCACAACTTCACCGCCTTATCATTGCTGCCAGATGCGAGCCAATGACTATCATTTGAGAATGCGACACTTGTCACCATACCCATATGCCCGGTATAGGTGTGAGCCAGAGTGCGGTCGCCCTCCACACACCACAGCTTCACTGTAAAATCCCCTTCTCCAGATGCTAGCCACTGACCATCGTTTGAGAATGCGACACTTGTCACCACAAGCTTATGCCCTGTATAGGAGTGGACCAGTGCGCGTTCGCCCTCCACGCACCACATCTTTACCGTCTTATCCGCACTTCCAGACGCGAGCCGCTGTCCATCACTTGAGAACGCGACACTATACACATAGCTCGTATGCCCTTCATAAGTATGGATTTTTTGGAAATTTTTTGTTTCATAAAGATGGATAGCATTGTTTTCTGTCACAGCCAGCCAGCGCCCAACTGGCGAATAACAACACGCATAAACAGTGCTTTCCATTTTTAAAGAGGGCTTTTCGCCAAAATCTACTCCTGCTAAATCAGCCCCATCTAAATTAACGCCACGCAGCCAAGTACCGGTCCAATTTACGCTTGTTAAATCGGCTCCTTGAAATTGCGTAGAATCAAACACGCCATAACTTAAATCTGCTCCGGGCACACGTACCCTTTTGAGGTCTTTATCATTGAATTGCACCCCAGTCTTCACTAATAACGTCAGCGCGTTAGCCGCTATAGGCTGCACCTCTTCTGTTTTCGAACGCTCGACCCAGTCCAATAACTTCTCTTTTAACTGGGCATCTTGTTGAACTCTTTCTTGTAAGAATTTAAATACCTCCGGATCACTAATAAGACATACCAAATCAAAAATTCTAGATTTTTCTACAACCTGATCGAGTTGCCCTGAGTCCGACAACTTTTGCAATTGACTTAATGCAAAATTTCTCAATTCTTCGTCCGAGCTTATTAGAGCTCCTTGATATTGAGATTGAATCCTATCTTTGATCAGATGGAGCTTCAGAGCTGGCGAATCTATAGGTTCACCATTGCGAGTCACTGTGGTAAGCGCTTTAAACAAAGCCTGCCGACTCGAAAAATCCAGCAACGTTTCTATTTCTTCTCGAATTTCTATGGGTAGCGAGAGGAACGATGGTTTTACAGCCTTTTGTTCCGTCGGATAATGCGTAATGGTAGATTTAGAAATAGGTGTTAGCATAAATATGTTCTCTTATTCAATTAGGGCTGTTGCCTCCTCTGAAAAAATTCTAATGGGCCATGATCTAGCACTGATTCATGACCTACTCATATGAATCGCCGGATTTTACACAAATAAATAACGAATGCTGCCAGCTTCTCTCATTTCGGCGGCTCCACTTTCTCGCTTCGACGATTGCGAACATAGTGCTCCGTCATCTTGATGCTCGTATGCCCCAACTGCTTCTGCTTTGCTTCGTAACCCTTCTTCTGACCACTTTTTTAATCCCATCGCAACACACTATGCGCCGGTTTTTTGCTTCGAAATGCGTTATTTCTCATATTTCGTTAGCAGGCGTCACGCAACGATAAATACAAGAGGAAAATGTTTGGACTGAGTCGGAGATGGAGATTATTTTCTGGGTGGCCTGCACACTGCCAAACCAAACGCTACTTGTATTAGTTGTTGTAGCGACTCCTCCAAGTCCGCCGACAACAATGGAGAGTTACGCTTATCGCAATATCGTTAAAGTGCGAGATTGCTTTGACCGCAAAAAGAAATTCAATTGCTCCGCGAGTTCCGGGTTTGAATTGCGATATTTACGTACAAGTCGAGCAACAAACAGGCGAACATCTTCCGTTTGCTCGGCGAGAGCAAAGCGAACTAATTGGGCTAAATCTTTTTGTTCATCATTCATTTCGTCCAACATTAATTTAACCTATTGATTTATATTTGATTTTTAAAAATCATTTATGGACTAAAATATTTTCTCTTGTTTGAAGTTGTCTGTGAAGTCAACACAGAGTTCAGCGCATTCGTTCACTTTCAGAGTTCTCTCTAAGAAAGGTGACCCAAACAGCCATGCTTAGAACCACCATCGTCACTCATTTATTTCGTAGGCTCCACTTTCTCACCTCGGCGATTACGCACATAGTGCTCCGTCATCTTGATGCTCGTATGCCCCAATTGCTTTTGCGCCAGACGTATATCCCCCGATAACTCCGCCTTATCCGTCCCCGCTTTCGCTCTTAAATCCCGAAACTGATAATCGCCTGCGCATAATCCCGCTGCACTCCGCGCTCGCGCAAACATCGCTTGCAGGGTTTTTAACGCGACTCGCTCTCTGTTAAACAGCATCCAAAACTTGCCAGTTTATGAGAGGAAAAAGCGTCCAAGGTTGAGCACATAGCAGCCGCGGGGATTGCTGCGATTGCTTTCTATATCGTCGGCATCGTCGCCCATAAGCTGATTGGCTTACCCGCACCCGTTGCCACGCTATTTCTTGTTGTGCGTATCAAACTTATTTATACGATCTCACCCAAATTAGAAAATGGTGCTCGTACTGTTTATCGTTTCTTCTCTAAAGCCGTGGCGTATCCTTTGTTATTTGCCATTGGGATAACGACCACTTCTTGGGCTGATTTAATGGCAGCTTTCAACTTAGCCCACATCGTTACAATCATCGTAACGGTTTTTACGCTGACTATAGTTGGTTTTTTTTGTGGGGCAATGGATCGGTTTATATCCCATTGAAAGCGCACTTATTAATACTTGTCACAGTGGCATGGGTGGCGTTGGAGATATTGCGATTCTGACTTCCGCCCACCGCCTAGAATTGATGCCGTTTGCGCAAATAGCGACTCGCCTAGGAGGAGCAATCACTATTACTGCCACTATTCTCTTGCTTGGGCTGATTTCGTAGAGATCAAGGATTTACTTATCTGTGCTTAAATTTTTTGATTTTTCTACCTCCACCTACTAGTATAAATTTGTGACTACCTTGGAACGAAAAATAATTATCTTATATTTTATAGCATTAAATAATAATGATCATTAGATTTCATTAATAATGGCGGCTATGATTTTATAGAGATTTTTTATAATTTAATTTTTTTATATAAGTAGCAATGCGATCTATTTTTCTTTCCATCCTATTATGTGTTTTTCCTTTTGTAGGCTGTGGTGGTGATAATCCTGACCACGAAGAACAGGCGCTTATATCTGGAAAAAATAAAAATGCGAAAAAGTCTTTAGCAGAGCTTGTAGATGAATTAAGCAAAGTGAAAGTAGAAAATTATGGCCGTGCTGCGCATGATAGCGCAGTAGACTTAGGAGAGATCGCACGTCACTTAGAAAAAATTATGCCAGATACCACGGGGAGGCTTGCATGTAGAACCTTGTTGCTGATGGAGCGTTTAATAAAATTCATCCATTCTGATTCAAGTGTAAAAAATAAGAATTATATTTTAAATGCCATTTCAAAAGAGACAGAGGAATTAAAAGCAGAAATTAATGAATTTACAGGGTAAATTATAAAAAATTAGAAAATATATTAAATTAAATTGTTTAAATTATTAAGAAAGTAAAAAAGCTCTATAAAATAATATTTACCCAAAATTGGATGGTGCATAATCAAATCAATCGATACTCTGCCTACGAAGGCCGGAATTACTCAAAGTCTATTAATTTCTCGCTTTTCTATTTGCTACTCTTTCTAAACAATCTTCTTTCCAAGAAAAGTATCCCTTACGGCGACTTGTAAGACAGGAAGTAAAAGCAAGGTTTGAGTAGACAATTTCCAACACTGTTTTTCTATCAACTTTTAAATTTCTTGCTTTTGCTCCTTTCATCGACTAGGCTAAATTCGTAAGCATCGCGGGAATGAGATTAATTGACTTATATTTTTATCAATTATCTTAATCAGTGTAAACAATTAAAATCCGCGAGCAGCTATCCGTTAGGAAATTTAAATTGGGGATTTGTTTGTTTTTCTAGTCCAAGGAGAAAGTAATGGGTGCTGTAGAAAGTGTTCTTCGTGAAGTAGAGAAAGTAACGATAAGACCCTTAGGGGAAGTTGCACGTGGCGTAGAGAAAGTAACGATAAGGCCACTTGGGGAAGTTGCGCGTGGCGTAGAGAAAGTGACGATAAGACCTTTAGGAGAGATCGCCCGTGAACTAGAGAAAGTGACGATAAGACCTCTAGGAGAAGTTGCGCGGGGCCTCGAAAAAGTGACGATAAGGCCTTTAGGAGAGATTGCAAGTGATCTTGAAAGATTGCTAAGAAAACCGCTAGGAGGCATTGCAAGTAGAACTGTGCTGCTCATGGAGCGCGTGAAAGAGGTAGTAGAGCAAGACGCCTCTATAAATTCCAACATAGATAGGCAGGCCAGGCGAGAAAATTTGAACGCAATAGCAGCAGACGCGGTGCAACTGCAGGGAGACATCAATGAAACCATATTAATAACGCCACCCACCGAAAGCGATGATTTACAGGTGTTAAATGGGTTTCATACCTTTACCAGTAATATGTTAGACGGTGTAGAGACGCTTCAAGATAACGAAGATGTTATTCAAAATCAAAAAGAGATGAAGCAAAATATTGCGGCGCTTACTCAAGGCCGTCAAGAGCTTATTGAAAATAATACGGCGCTTACTCAAGACCGTCAAGAGCTTATTAAAAATAATACGGCGCTTACTCAAGACCGCCAAGAGCTTATTGAAGATAATACGGCACTTATTCAAGATAATACGTATCTTGCGTCAGAAAATAACAATCTTAGAAGCCGATTAGATCAGCTAGAAGCTATGTTTAGAGATTTTATAGTAAATGAAAATAATAGTGATCAATCAATTTTAACGCATAGCAGTGATGATGAAGAGGAATTTAATATTTCTGCAGATTTTGCCTAGATTTTAATTTAAATAACGATGCAACCTATTTTAATTTCAATATTATTATTTATTTTCCCTTTTATAGGCTGCGGCGGCGATAACCAGGGTAGTAATGATGTCGGTTACGTAGCGCAGTCGCTTACGCCTGTAAAATCCTTAGCAGAGATAGCCAGTGACTTGTCAAAAGTGACAATGGATTCTTGGGATGCTGTGGCAGGTGAACAGGACTCTTTAGGGAAAATTGCACTTGATTTAGAAAATTCACTTGAAAAACCTATGGGGGGATTTGCAAGTAGGGTTGCATTGCTGCAAAAAAATTTAATAATCCTATTTAAGTGTGACATGGACATGCAAAACAGGGAAATTATTATAAATAAAACATTAGAAGATACGAAGCAGCTAAAAGATGAAATAGATGAGGCAGTATTGGTAATGCCTAAAAATAAAATATTTAACTTGAGATTTTTAAATGGACTGAGCGAGGTGGTTGCAGTAATTCATGATCGAACTGAAGAAATCAATAAACATAAAAATGGATTCATAAATAATAGAAAAGAATTGATTGAAAATACTAAGCACCTCGCTCAGAGTAAGGCAGAGCTTGTTCAAAGTAATAAAGAACTTGCCCAGTATAATAAAGAACTTGCTCAGTATAATAAAGAACTTGCCCAGTATAATAAAGAACTTGCTCAAAGTAAGACAGAGCTTACTCAACGTAATAAAGAGCTGAGATTTAAGTTGGATTTGGCGAGAGCTACAAAATTATTGCATGAACTTATAAACAATATAAATCAGGGAACATTGGCGCACCCTGATAATTCAGTGTCGAGATAGATAAATTCCGCGCGCTCCAAGGCTACGTGTGCACAGTATAACCAGAAAACGCTGGTTATCAGCGAGCATGATCAAGCGTCATAGTTTGGGACAAATCTTGGGACAAATGAGGGGAAACCAGGGAACTATAAGGGCGTCAAGCTTTGCAAAATCAAGGCATTGAATCCCTATAATTTCCCGTATTCCCCTATGTCACGGGTTCAAATCCCTCCCTTTCCGCCCAAAGCCTGATGCTATAAGGGTTTCCATTTTTAGATCCGCGCTTTTGCGCTGGTTTTTGCTTCGTTATCCATCTTTTGGCCCCTTGTTTGGCCCCATGGTTAAAATCCCTGCGCCGGTTTTTTGCTTCGGAAGGCGTTATTTCAGCTGTTTCATTGACGGGTTTATCGCAACGATCAATACTAAGAAAAACGTTTGAATTGAGTCAGGGCTTGAGATGATTTTTTATCGTCTTGCGCCGTGCTGTGGAGAACAGCAGAGCAAATCCACGTCGGAAAAATTTCTAGATGTTTTAGATAGAAGGGAACTAACTGATCTGTTGGCTTCTTGTACTAATATATGCCGCTTTTTCCGGTGGGCCTGGAACTAGGTCTGAACGACAGCCCACCGAAATTTCGATTGCTGAGTTTGCCGAAGTGAATGCATTGCAAGCGCTCTGATTCAGAGCACCCTATCGGCACTTACAAAATGTGCTCAAATACAATCAGCTAAGCATCTTAAGCGGTGAAACACTCACGCTACTTTTCTTTCTAGCGACCCTCTCTGTTTGAGTAGTTGCTCATTAACCTCGCTTAACCCTTGTACGCCATCTATTAACGTATCCCCCACGTTTAATTCATCATGCCTAGAACTCCAGCAAAGTTTCACCTTATAGCCTTCCGCGTCTTTTTCGACCTTCCACTGACGCACCGACTGGTCAGCACTGCCACTCACTAAATACTGCCTGTTGCCCGTCGCTTTCCAGTCTACACTCAAGACTAAGTCTCTAAAACCTTGAATCACGCTGAGACACTCGCCTGAAACGATATCCCACAGTCGCACCGTCTTGTCAGAACTTCCCGAAGCGATCTGCGCGCCGCTGGGCGAATACACCACGCTATTAACAGTGGAGGTATGGCCCCTCAAGGTGAGGCCGGGCGCGCCGCTGGGCGAATACACCACGCTATTAACCCTGTCGGTATGGCCCCTCAAGGTGAGGCCGGGCGCACCGCTCTTCGCGTCCCACAGCCGCACCGTACTGTCCTCACTTCCCGAAGCGATCTGCGCGCTGCTGGGTGAATACACCACGCTATAAACAGCGTCGGGGCCCCTCAAGGTGAGGCCGGGCACACCGCTCTTCGCGTCCCACAGCCGCACCGTCTTATCATAACTTCCCGAAGCGATCTGCGCGCCGCTGGGCGAATACACCACGCTACTAACCCAGGAGGTGTGGCCAATCAAGGTGAGGCCAGGCGCGCCGCTCTTCGCGTCCCACAGCCGCACCGTATTGTCATGACTTCCCGAAGCGATCTGCACGCCGCTGGGCGAATACACCACGCTACTCACAAAGTCAGTCAAGGTGAGGCCGGGCGCACCGCTCTTCGCGTCCCACAGTCGCACAGTATTGTCCAAACTTCCCGAAGCGATCTGCGCGCCGCTGGGCGAATACACCACGCTATAAACCCTGTTGGTATGGCCAGTCAAGATGCGGCCGGGCGCGCCGCTCTTCGCGTCCCACAGCCGCACCGTATTATCCCTACTTCCCGAAGCGATCTGCGCGCCGCTGGGCGAATACACCACGCTATTAACAAAGGAGGTATGGCCCCTCAAGGTGAGAACGGGCGCGCCTCTCTTCGCGTCCCACAGCCGCACCGTATGGTCCTCACTTCCCGAAGCGATCTGCGCGCCGCTGGGCGAATACACCACGCTATAAACCCTGTTGGTATGGCCAGTCAAGGTGCGGCCGGGCGCGCCGCTCTTCGCGTCCCATAGCCGCACCGTAGTGCGCGAACCTCCCGAAGCGATCTGCAAACCGCTCGGCGAATACACCACGCTATGAACAGCGTCGGAGCCCCTCAAGGTGAGGCGGGGCGCGCCTCTCTTCGCGTCCCACAGCCGCACCGTCTTATCCCAACTTCCCGAAGCGATCTGCGCACCACTGGGCGAATACACCACGCTAGTAACACCCTGGGTATGGCCAATCAAGGTGTAGATTTTTGTCCA
>JASSUG010000009.1:0-92562 GCA_031963465.1 Mycoavidus cysteinexigens
AATTAAATTAAAGGACCGCTAGGCCCAGTTCATTCGTCTTTAGTCTTGCGCTTTATTTGGCAACAAAAGCCACATCCTCCCGGGCGCTTTCATGGTTCCGGCCAGCATCCCGGCCTTGTCCCCTGAACCCCAGAAATAATCTGCTCTGACGGCCCCTTTGATTGCCGACCCGACATCTTGTGCAAAGACTAGACGCTTGAGCGGCCCGCCAGTCGGCCAGCGAGTCGATAAGAAAACCGGCATACCCAACGCCACCCAACTCGGATCTACCGCGATTGAACGGCCAGCAGTTAAACGCACGCCTAAGGCGCCAATCGGCCCATCCGCACGGTTACTTGCCGCCCCCACATCCAGCCGTGCCGGCATTTCTTTGAAAAAAACAAATCGCGGATTAACCTCAAGCACCGCCTGCACGCGCGCTGGATTCGCCCGCGCCCAAGCTTTGATGCCCGGCATTGTTGCCTGAGCGGGAGTGAGTTCACCGTGGTCAATTAACCAGCGTCCAATTGATTGATAGGGCTTGCCATTGCTACCGCTATAGCCTACCCGCATGATCTGGCCATCCTCCATCACAATCCGACCCGAACCCTGCACTTGCAGAAAAAACGCTTCAATGGGGTCATCAACATAGACCAGTTCTGCGCCTTTTAGTACGCCACTTTTCAGCAACTGCGCGCGCTCAGCTAAGATAGCTTTTTTCGGCATGCCTTGGGGCCAGCGGTAAAGTGGATAGATATAGGGGTCATGCCGGACCCGCGAGCCACGTAGTAAGGGCTCGTAGTAGCCTGTGACGAGCCCGTCTACACTACCGTCTTTATTGGATAGTTGAAATGGCGTGAAATAACGCTCATAAAACGCGCGGGCTTTTTCAGGGTCAAGCTCATCAAGTTGTTCAACTGCCGTACACACGACTTTCCAATCTGAGAGCTGTTTGACGCGCAGGCAGTTTTCTCGCAACGCAGTGGTTGCGCCCATGAGCGCATCCTCTTGCCAGCCATCCACCTCTGCCCACGCCACTTGCATCAGCCGTTTGGGTAGGGGAACGCGAGGCGCAGATAGAAGCGCTGCTGGCAGCTGTTTATCTGGCAAACTCGTCCGGGGGGGCGAGGCACAGCCGGCAACCCCTACAACCAGTATCAGCGTTGCTAATCCGGCAAACTTTAATGAACCCATACAACCCATATACAAAGAGGATAAAAAAAGGCAAAACACCCAATGTTTAATGTAATGTGCGCGGCATATGCAAAATAAATTCTGGAATAGGCGCATCAAAACGGGCGCCATCTTCGGCAACGCAAAAATACTCCCCCCGCATCGTACCGACTGGGGTGGCGATCACGGCCCAACTGGTGTACTGAAATTGCTCACCTGGTTGCAAAAGCGGCTGATGACCAACCACACCTAGGCCCTTAATTTCTTGCGCATGGTTTTCGCTATCAACAATCAGCCACTGGCGCGCAATCAATTGCGCGGCGACTTGTCCAGAATTGCGAATGGTCATCGTGTAAGCAAAAGCGAACTGATGCTGATCGGGTTCTGATTGTTCTGGTAAATAATTAGCTTGCGCTGAAACGCTAAATTCGTATTGGCTCATTTGTTTTGTGCGGATTGTGGACCAAGGGAAAATTTCAATTGTGCTTGAAGCAGCGTCTAGCCGCAACCCTTCATTAAACGGCCTCCAGCTTCTCATGGAATAGCAGGATAAACGATACGCTCGGTCCCTTGATGGAACCGATAAATCCTCAAATATCAGCGCCACCCATGTTCTTTAAAGCTGTTGTCGACTAAGGCAGGTAGAATACCGAGTATTGTTTTTCCCTGCTGACATATTCTTTACTCACCCTCATTTTATGAAGCAATATCGAATCGCCCCAAGCATTTTATCTGCCGACTTTGCCCGTCTTGGCGAAGAAGTGCGTCAAGTCATTGACGCTGGCGCCGACTGGATTCATTTTGATGTGATGGATAACCACTATGTGCCGAATTTAACCGTCGGCCCGATGGTCTGCGAGGCCATCCGGCCACACGCGACAGTACCCATTGATGTGCATTTGATGGTGCAGCCGACGGATCGGATTGCCGCTGATTTTGCTAAAGCAGGCGCGAATATTATTAGTTTTCACCCAGAAGCGTCTGACCATATTGACCGCACTCTCTCGCTGATTCGAGATCATGGCTGCCAAGCAGGTCTGGCTTTTAATCCAGCGACTCCGCTGCATTACCTTGATCATCTGATGGATCGACTTGATCTGATTTTGATTATGTCGGTGAACCCTGGTTTTGGCGGTCAATCATTTATTCCTGAAGCGCTCAATAAATTGCGGGCAGTGCGGTCTCGCATTGACGCGCATATGGCTAAGACCGGACGCGAGATCCGCCTTCAAGTAGATGGCGGCGTCAAGCTTGACAACATTGCCGCCATTGCAGCAGCGGGGGCAGATACCTTTGTCGCTGGCTCGGCGATTTTTGGACAACCTGATTATCGAACCGTCATCGAGGCTATGCGTCAGCAGTTATCAAAATAACCGCATGACCAGAAATCGAAAACAAAGCGCGGGCCGTGCTACGGGCAACTGAACAAGTGCAAGATGGCTTAGACGTGGGGGTTTAAGATGTTGCTGATGATCGACAATTACGATTCCTTTACATACAATCTCGTGCAATATTTTAGCGAGTTAGGCGAAGAAGTTCTGACGGTACGCAATGATGAAATTACGCTGGCTGAAATCGCTGCTTTAAATCCTACTTATCTCTGCTTATCGCCCGGCCCAAGCGATCCGCATCATGCCGGGATCACACTTGAGGTACTGCGTGAATTTACGGGCAAACTGCCGATTCTTGGGGTCTGCCTTGGACATCAGGCGATTGGTGCCGCCTGCGGGGGCCGCGTGGTCCGCGCACAAACCATCATGCATGGTAAAACTAGCGAGATTGAAACCGATGGCAAGGGTGTCTTTACGCATTTACCAAGGCGCTTTAAGGTCACCCGCTACCACTCTCTCGCGTTAGAACGGGCGACTTTACCCGCCTGCCTAGACATTACGGCCACCACCGTTGATGGAGAGATTATGGGCATCAGGCATAAAACACTGGCGCTTGAAGGTGTACAGTTTCATCCTGAATCGATTCTGACGGAACATGGCCACGCTTTATTGAAGAATTTCCTGGATCGCACTGCAACTCATTAATTGATTCTCCATGAGCACCCAACTTGAAACCGGCTTAGCCACTCAATTTACCGCGCTGCCGATTGCATGGCGCGATTGCATGGCGCCATTTATCGCCAGTCCAAGTTATCCGGCACTGTGCCGTTTTGTGGACGGCGAACGTGCACAAGGCAAGACGGTTTATCCAAACGATGTGTTTCATGCATTAAATTTGACATCACCAGCCGAGGTAAAAGTAGTAATCATCGGCCAAGATCCCTATCATGGCGAAGAACACGGCATCCCTCAGGCGCATGGGCTGGCATTTTCAGTACCACCTGGCGTCCGCCCGCCCCCATCATTACGCAATATCTTCAAAGAACTTAACGCTAACTTTGGCCACCCAATACCATCGCATGGTTGCCTAGAGAGTTGGGCGCGCCAGGGCGTACTCTTATTAAATACTGTTTTAACCGTAGAGCGCGGCCGCGCGGCTAGCCATGCAAAACGGGGGTGGGAATCGTGTACTGATACGCTAATTCAGCAGCTTGCCGCCCAACATGAGGGTTTGATTTTTCTACTTTGGGGCTCACACGCGCAATCCAAACGTGCACTGCTGGATCCAAGCAAGCATAAAATCCTCGAAGCCCCTCATCCATCACCACTCTCTGCGTATCGAGGTTTTCTCGGCTGTCAGCATTTTAAACTGGCCAACGAATATTTAGTCAATACTCAACGGCCGGCAATTAATTGGCGGCTGCCCGCAACTGCAGATTTGTCTTATTAGTCTGAATTGCCGCAAACAGCGGCGTCAGACTAAATAGCACCTGGCAAAAATTTCAATATAGCGATAATCAAACCAATCTGCGTAATAGAGATTCCCACAAACCATTTTATAAGCTCAAACTTACTATCAGATATGTTACTTCGAAGAGTAGAGGTTGTTTGCTCAAACTTAAGGTCTATATCTTTACGTAAATCACTAATCTCATGCCGCAGTTCGCTTTTAACTGCATGTATCTCATGCTGCAGTTCGCTTTTAACTGCATGCATCTCATGCTGCAGTTCAACTTTAACTGCATGCAAATCTTCTTTGGTTGCCAACTCTTGCAAATTATCAGCAAATATCTCTGACAAAACCGCTGCTCCAGCCTCAGCATGAGCGCTTGGAACACCCGCTTCTCTTAAGAAACAAATTTAAGTGCTTGATAAATAAGAATTATTTTTCGTCTATTTCGGAATCGTAAAAATAAATTGAAGCTATTTTGTTTCTTCCGAACGCCTGGCGTCCGGCTGGCCGCCTACTATGCTTTTAAGCGATTAAAAGCTTTTAAAGTATCAAATATTGCCATTACCACCACCAAGTTCCATAGCTTTATCAAATTGAGCGCTTGCGCCATTTTTTCCCTCACAGAATAATCTGATTAGTTTAATTATCAACCAAAATAGAGGAATGCGCAAGCAATTTAAGTAAACTCAATCAGATATTTTGTCTCCGAAGGTCATTGCGTAAGCTTAATATTTCGCCTCGAAGAGTAGATATTATCTGCTCAAACTTGAGGCCCATATCTTTACGTAAATCACTAAGCTCGCGCTGCAGCCCTGCTTTAACTGCAGGCGAATCTCCTTCAGCTAACAACTCTTTCCAATCGATGGAAAATATCTCTGTACAAACCTCTACTTTAGCTTCAGCTTCAGCGCTTGGGACACCCGCTTCTTTTAAGCTTTTATAAACTTTTAAAGTATCAAATATTGGCATTGTCATCACTAAACTCCTTAGTTCTTTCAAATTGAGCACATACGCCATTTTTTCCAACACAGAATAATCTACATGGTTTAATTATTAACCAAGATAGAGAGATATGCAAGCAATTTAAGTAAACTCATCCAGATAACCACGCAGCGCGCCAGTTGCACGCCTCACTGCGCGACTCCGAAGGATGTAAGCGGTAATTCGCAACCTCTGGCGGATCAAGTGTGAGTTGCACGCAACGCAATTCATCACGCCGGAAAATATGCACGTCAAACTGATCTGCTGTTTGGTAGCGAGCAAGCAACGCTTCGAGATTACTGCCACTCACACGCAGGCCATCAAGCGCAACTAATCTATCTCCTGCTGACAAGCCAGCTCGGTGCGCCGCGCAGCCTTCATATACAACATCAATCCAGACACCTTCGCGCACGCGCATGCCAAGTGACGGCAAATGATTGGCCCGATCAGCCTCAAGCGTCACCCCGAAAGGCGCCAATAGCTCTGCTAGCGGCAAATCATGTGTGCCATACACGGCATCCTGATACAACTCGGAGAGATCAACACCCGTGGCTTCATGGAATAGAGCCTCAATATCATCGTCAGTAATGCCCACCGGTTGGTGCTGATAAAAATCACGGCCATAGCGCTGCCATAGCAAGCGCATCACGTCATCCAGCGATCGAGTCGATTCAGTCTGGGCTCGGATGGCAAGATCAAAAGCCAACGCAATCAACGCCCCTTTTTGGTAGTAACTCACAATCGCATTGGCTGCATTCTCATCTTGCATATAATATTTAGTCCAAGCATCGAATGAGCTCTCAGCAACGCTTTGCTTAAACCGGCCACTTCCACGCAACACCCTTGCCAGGCTCTTACCGAGCAGAGCGAAATAATCCTGCATGGTCATCAGCCCGCTGCGCACCAGCATCAAATCATCATAATAAGAAGTGAACCCTTCAAATAACCAGAGTAATGTCGTGTAATTTTCGTGGGCAAGGTCATAGGACGCAAATGTAGCCGGCTTGATCCGTTTCACATTCCAACTATGAAAATATTCGTGACTACACAAACTAAGGTAATCGCGGTATCCATCCGTCATCTTGTCTGGCGCCCACCCGATAGCCGGTAAATCACTACGCTTACACATCAAAACTGACGAAGCGCGATGCTCAAGACCGCCGAAACCGTCGGTCAGCGCCATGGTCATAAACATATAACGCTTAAACGGCGCAGATTTTGTCTGCGGCTCAAAAAATGCGATCTGCGTTTCGCAGATCCGCTGCAAATCCTGCGTTATCCGCGCCAAATCAAGCTCTGGCACCTTGCCCGCAATGACGACTTCATGCGCTACCTGACAAGCGTTAAAACCCGCTAGCGCAAACTCACCCAACATGACGGGATGATCAATCAATTCATCGTAGTTAGCTGCGCGATATTCACCAAAACCATGGCGGGGTGTCGCTTCGGCTTCAGTCAATGTAGTCGCCACCCGCCAGTCGTGATATGCATCTCCAAGCGGCGCTTTTATCTCAACCCAACAAGGCGCCGCCTGCTGACCAAGCACAGCTAAAAAAACACTTGTGCCATTAAAAAAACCAATGGTGTCATCAAGATGGGCAGCACGCACCGACATCTCCCACGCGTACACCTCGTAAGTCAGTCTCAACGCCCCTTTAACCGGCGCTGCTTGCCAATGATGCTTATCCATTTTCTGCAGCGGAACCTGGCGCCCTGTTGCTAGCGAGTGCGCCTTTATGGTCACGATATGGCGCGCGAATTCACGCACCTTATAACTGCCTGGAATCCACACGGGCAGCATAAAACGCTGCCCTAGCGGGTCAGGATCAAGCACCGTGAGCGTCACTTCAAAAAGATGGGCGGCGGGATCTTTAGGAATAATCGTATAGTGGATTGGCTTCATAAACCCAGTGCAGAGGCGACCAATTGGCGCTTAATAAAAGACTGCTGGTTGAGTAACGTCATGCCGGCGTTGCGTATGCCGCGCACAAACCCACCAGGCCATGAAAAAAGCCGGTGCAAACCATCTGTTACCAGCGACAATTTCTGAATATCCTCGCGCCGAGAACGCTCATAACGGCGTAGTAGCGTCATGTCGCCCAAATCCCGAAATGGCTCTTTGCCGGCGAGAACCTGAGCTAATTCCGCCACATCGCGTAAACCAAGATTCATCCCTTGGCCCGCCAGAGGATGAATCAAATGCGCAGCATCCCCGACCAGCGCGACCCGTGGTGCAATCAGACGCTCAACCTTTTGCAAACTGAGCGGAAAACCTTGTCTCTGGGACACACACTTAAGAGCACCAAACCGATTTCCTACGACCGCTGCAAGCTCAGCTGAAAAAGCAATTTCATCCAGTGCCAACAAGTCTTTGGCATGCTGCTCATGCGCTGACCAGACAAGCGACACATGATTCTCCGGCAAGGGCAATAAGGCAATCAGTTCGCCCTTATGGAACCATTGATAAGCCGTTTCACGATGTGGCCGTTCAGTCTTAAAGTTAGCGACAATGCCGATTTGCTGATAATCGCGCCGCACCAGCTTTGCCCCCATTTGAGCACGGACCCACGATTGGGCACCATCCGCGCCAACCACCAACTGAGTGTTGAGCACTTGGCCATCATCCAACTCAAGTAAAGCTCGCTCAGGCAAAACCGAAAAATGATGCGCACGGCGATCTAGCCAAACCAAACTCGGCTGAAACCGCAGCGCCGTATCCAATGCCGACTCAATTAATGAGGCTTCAGTAATCCATGCCAACTGCGGCACATGCGCCTGAAAAGCGGAAAAGTGCAACTCAGCCAACGTATCGCCATAGATACGCATATCGTAGACAGGAGCCAAGCGCGCAGGATCGAGGGCCTGCCAGATCCGTAATTGCTCAAATAAAGTTTGAGCGCTTGCCGAAAGCGCATAAACACGGGAATTAAAAACCGCCGATACACTCACTGCCGGAGCGAGCAAAGCCACCCGCAACCCCAATTGCGCAAATGCCAGAGCGGCTGTTTTACCAACCAGCCCTCCCCCCACTACAACTATCTGAAAACTTTGAGATTCGATCATCCTGCTATTATAGCCATCCATTTTACTTATTCTTATTGCTCGCCTGTAAAACAGGCCTTATCTCTGAAAGGATGTCATGAGTCTCAAATGCGGCATCGTCGGTCTGCCTAACGTCGGCAAGTCGACTCTTTTTAACGCCCTAACCAAAGCCGGCATTGCCGCCGAAAACTACCCATTTTGCACGATCGAAGCAAACGTGGGCATAGTCGAAGTACCCGATGAACGACTAACGGCCCTCGCCGATATCGTCAAACCAGAGCGCACCGTGCCCGCGATTGTTGAGTTTGTCGATATTGCAGGCTTAGTTGCAGGCGCCTCGAAAGGTGAAGGACTCGGCAATAAATTTCTAGCCAATATCCGTGAAACGGACGCTATCGCCCATGTTGTACGCTGCTTTGATGACCCGAATGTAGTGCATGTCGCAGGTCAAATTAATCCCCTCGCGGATATTGAAGTGATTAATACTGAGCTTGCGCTAGCGGATTTAGGCACGGTTGAAAAAGCCTTGTCACGCTATTCAAAAGCAGCAAAATCAGGTGGCGATAAGGAAGCCGCAAAGTATGTCATTTTGCTTGAGAAAATACAAAAACAGCTAGATGCCGTAAAGCCTGTGCGCGCACTTGATTTGTCGGACGATGAACGCGTCTTACTCAAAACCTTATGCCTCATCACCGCCAAGCCAACGATGTATATCGCCAATGTGAAAGAGGATGGCTTTGATAACAATCCCTTGTTTGAGATGGTCAAACACCATGCAGAATCGGAAAAAGCGCCAGTCGTTGCAGTATGTGCGGCGATTGAAGCAGAAATTTCTGAACTGCCTGACGAAGACAAAGCCATCTTCTTGGCCGATATGGGGATGGATGAAGCAGGGCTCAACCGCGTGATTCGCGCCGGCTTTAAATTGCTTGGATTACAAACCTATTTCACAGCAGGCGTTAAAGAAGTACGCGCTTGGACCATCCGCATAGGGGATACTGCGCCTCAAGCCGCTGGGGTGATTCACACTGATTTTGAGCGTGGCTTTATTCGTGCGCAGACCATCGCATTTGACGATTTCATTGCTTATAAAGGCGAGCAAGGCGCAAAAGAGGCCGGCAAAATGCGAGCTGAGGGGAAAGAATACAAAGTACGCGATGGCGATGTGATGAATTTTTTGTTTAATGTTTAGGCCAGCGCGCGTATTTAAATTGTGAAGATGTGCGGCTGCTTTGAAAACCTTGGCAAAGCGATTAAGTTAAAGCAGCCGCATTAGAGTAACAATCAGGCTAAATTCTGATATTAAGAGAATTTAAAAAAATTTTCTTTGGAAATTTACTAGAGAGCTTATACATCAACATCGAATGATGATTGTGCCCCGCGCTATGGTCGCTGGGTGCCTTCAGCAGATGAAAATGCAGGGAAAAAAGCTATTGAGATCTTTGGTATAAGAATTTTATGGTGCCGGCTGCAGGACTCGAACCCGCTACCTGATGATTACAAATCAACTGCTCTACCAGATGAGCTAAGCCGGCAAGGCCCGAATTATAACGCATTGCGAGAAAATTGCTAGCGTAATTTGTTCCGCAATTTGAGGCTTGTTCCGCAATTATCACTATCTGGTAGGTGTCACGAGCTTACCTTTACGATGCCGAACGTATCTTTGCATCATCTTTTCATCAGAATGCCCAAGTTGATCTTTAGCTGCCTCCATACCATAGCGCTCCTCTTTATCAGTACCCGCCTTAGCACGCAAATCTCGAAACTGAAAATCCTGTTTAGAGACACTGAGTTTAATGGCGGCGAGTATGCCGTACTTACCGTTTCTGAATCGTTTGATGGCAGCGGCGCTAGCAAAGCGTCCACAGGGGGCGCAGCCGATGGCTGAGCGCATACGCCAGCTCGGACCTAAAGCGAGTGTTTTGACAACACCGGCGGCATTCGAAGCCTCGAATTGAGTAAATCGGATGGATCAGCACAACAGATTTTTGCTTACTGTTGAGCTTAAGCGCGATGAAGGAGTGAGGCTTAAACTCTATACGGATACGGTGTGCAAGCTCACGATTGGCGCTGGACGTAATCTGAGCGATATTGGTAGTAGCTCCTGAGAAACAAATTTAAGTTGTTGATAAATAAGGATTATTTTTCGTCTATTTCGGAATCGAAAAAATAAACTGAGGCTATTTTGTTTCTTTAACACGCCTGTCGGCCAAAAGGCCGATTACCGCGCTCTCATGCTTTCTTCGCAAGAATCTAGAGAAAGAAAACTATAGATTATGTGAATGGTCACAGTCGCCTACGACTGTTACACCCCGCAGAAGTGGGCACCCTTTCAGGTTGAGACAAAGTTTGAATCTCTATCCGACGCGTTACACGCCAGCCTTCGCTTTCTCTGCGATCCTCTGCCCGCTCAGCCAACAGCTTCTCTTGCGAGTCGCATGCCGTCTCAGATAATCTGAGGTGAGGCAGCTGGTCGGGTTTACCGCGTTCCACATCAATGACACGAGTAGGGTAGGTTCTGCCTCTTTGTCGACGATCTTAAGTATCCGTGTATTCTTAGGTTAGATAAGAATAACCAATCGTACGCCTTTTGGCTCAAGCCTATCAGCGCCTTTGGCTTGTTGTAGCTAACGACATTTATTAGCAGTTCACTTATGTTAACCTTATTACTCAGCCTAGCATCTCATCCGCCTTTGCGCTGGCAGAAAGCATCTCACTCTCACGAGTTTTATGCCGCTCTTACGAGCAGATTACATTGTCTCGGCGGCTTCACACAGGGTCGTTACCAACCCTGCATGCGCCAATAGGCTACGACTGACGGTAGGGTCGAAGACAGAAATTCGAGCGACCTCAGGTCGCACTGACAGATTTTTATCAGCACCTTCAAAACTCGCGTATAAAACCCCGTGGTTTTCCTCTTCAAAGGTTTTTAACCAAAAATACTCTTCTTCGCAAAGTTCATCAGCTTAGTTCTCTTACCCGTAGCAACTTTCATCGGTGCGGAGCTTTCTTTCCTCGATACTGTGCTATCTTCAGCTTTCTCAAGCGATTTCGCTCCTCTCTGTCTTAACAGCTTGTCATTCATTTCGCTTAACCCTACTACTCCCTCTATTGACGCCCCTCTCACTGTCAGAAAGCTATGCCCACTACTCCAGCAAAAATTCGCCTGATACTCTTCCCCTTCTCTTTTCACCTCCCACTGCCTTACTGACTTATCCGTGCTGCCAATTCCCAAATAGTGGCAGCCAGAAATCTCTTTCCAGACAACACTCTGGACTAGACCGCAATCCTGAATCTTCATTTGACAAGCACCCGTTTGCGCATCCCATAGCCGCACCGTAGCGTCTGAGCTCCCCGAGGCCAGCTGCGCTCCGCTCGGCGAATACACCACGCTCATAACAGAGCCGGCATGTCCTTCTAAGGTGTGCACAAGGGCTCCGCTGTGCGCGTCCCACAGCCGCACTGTACGGTCATGACTGCCCGAGGCGATCTGCTTTCCGCTCAGCGAATACACAACGCTATTAACAGAGTTTGTATGTCCGCGTAAGGTGTGCACAACGACTCCGCTGTGCGCGTCCCACAGACGAACCGTCTTGTCCCAACTCCCTGAGGCGATCTGCTTTCCGCTCGGCGAATACACCACGCTAGTAACATAGCCGGTATGTCCTTCTAAGGTCTGCTCGAGCGCTCCGCTTTGCACATCCCACAGCCGCACCGTATTGTCTTCACTCCCCGAGGCCAGCTGCGCTCCGCTCGGCGAATACACCACGCTTCTAACCCAGCTTGTATATCCTTCTAAGGCTTGCTCGGGCGCTCCGCTTTGCGCGTCCCACTGACGCACCGTATTGTCTTCACTCGCCGAGGCCAGCTGGGCGCCGCTCGGCGAATACACCACGCTCAAAACAGCGTCTGTATGTCCTTCTAAGGTCTGCTCGAGCGCTCCGCTTTGCACATCCCACAGACGCACCGTCTTGTCCCAACTCCCCGAGGCGATCTGCGACCCGCTCGGCGAATACACCACGCTCGAAACACTGCCGGTATGTCCTTCTAAGGTCTGCTCGGGTGCTCTGCTTTGCACGTCCCACAGGCGCACCGTATTGTCATCACCCCCCGAGGCCAACTGGGCTCCGCTCGGCGAATACACAACGCTATAAACATGGCCGATATGTCCTTCTAAGGTCTGCTCAGACACTCCGCTTCGCACATCCCACAGACGCACCGTATTGTCTAAACTCCCCGAGGCCAGCTGGGCGCCGCTCGGCGAATACTTCACGCTCCAAACAGTGCGGACATGTCCTTTTAAAGTCTGCTCGAGCGCTCCGCTTTGCACATCCCACAGACACACCGAACAGTCACTACTCCCCGAGGCCAACTGGGCGCCGCTCGGCGAATACACCACGCTAAAAACAGCTCCTGTATGTCCTTCTAAGGTCTGTTCGGGCGCTCCGCTTTGCACATCCCACAGCCGCACCGTATTGTCTTCGCTCCCCGAGGCCAGCTGGGCGCCGCTTGGCGAATACACCACGCTAAAAACAGATTCTGTATGTCCTTCTAAGGTCTGCTCGGGCGCTCCACTTTGCACATCCCACAGCCGCACCGTATCGTCCTGACTTCCCGAGGCGATCTGCGAACCGCTAGGCGAATACACAACGCTCCAAACAGAGTCGGTATGGCCTTCTAAGGTCTGCTCGGGCGCTCCACTTTGCACATCCCACAGCCGCACCGTATTGTCTTCACTCCCCGAGGCCAGCTGCGCTCCGCTCGGCGAATACACAACGCTCAAAACAATGTCTGTATGTCCTTCTAAGGTGTGGATTTTTTCCCAATTCGATGTCACATACATGCTGATCTTACCGTTTTCAAGACCTACCGCACACCTTTTACCATCCGGTGAATAGGCGCAGGAATACACAATGCCCTCTTCTTGGAGATACGGCAATTCCCCAAACTCAACCCCGGACATCTGCGCTCCGCTTAAATTCGCCTCACGCAACCAAATATTGCGAAGATTGACCTTTCTTAAATCCGATCCTTGCAACTCCGCTGAGTCAAATACGCCATAACTCAGATCCGCACCTGGAATTTGGATTCCCTTTAAATCCGTTCCTTTAAACCGCTCCCCTGCTCTCACCAACACTGTCATCGCATTCGCCGCTGCTTGTCGTACACCTCTATCGACTTTTGACCGCTCGATTATCGCTAACAGCTGTTTCTTAAATGTCGCCTCTTGCTGAACGCGCTCGGTCAACAATCGCACGATGCCCAGATCGCCTACCCAATGCTTGGGAGATAATGATGCGTCTCGAAGCGTTCGGCGGGGTACGACAGCTTGGGTTTCAAAACTATAGACCGAAGCGCCGCTACCACGACGCTCGCGAGTGTTTGGCGCCATACATGCATCGAACGAATCGAAGAGCGAACGCGCCACAAAATATTCCAGTAGCGATTTATGGATAAAACGATATTGATTCCCGCTTCGGCTCAGCGGCCACGCTTCTCGCAGCAGTTGCTGCTTCGCTTCGCGCCCAAAAAAAGACTCTTTCCAATTCCCCTCGTCTTTGAACAACGAATACTCGACTACCGGGTTACCCCCATTCTCTTTGTAAAGATGCACCGCTAACTCTTTCACAAATCCGATACCGTGCTGGACAAAGCCATCATCGCACAGCTCTCTAAAAATCTCTTTTTTGGTTCCCGTTAAATCCTGTAGGCTTAAACGCTGCTGGTTGCGTTCGAACCAGCTTCTAACGAACTGGTCATACAGGTCCAAGCGTAACTGCACAACACTTCGATCTTTCCCCTCGTTTTCCAGGTACGGCAACGCTTCCAACACCACTCGTAGCAAAAATGGATTGCTCACCAAGACTTTTAAATGCGGTTGGTCGAGGGCTTCTTTATATCGTGGCGCCGACCCCTCCATTCCGTTGTACTCTACATATTTTTCTAGATACCGATTGCACTCTTCTTCTGAAAACGGCTCGATCACGATTTCTTGAAACGACGGGTCGTCACTTGCCGAATTCGGTTTCGGTTGAAAACGACTTCGGTAGTCTTGGCCCAGATATTCGCTGCGGCAACTGATCACCATTTGACCCTGCCAGCCGTCGGATTGGTTGATCGAATTGCTCAGATACAGATTCTGCGTCTGCCGTATCTCATCATAGCCGTCCAAAATAAACACGAACTTTTGTTTTTCTTTTTTTAATTTCTGAATCTGAAATTCTGATAGCCCTCTTCCCCTTAACGCTTTGGCGATTAAATCGTGTTCAGGCTTGTCAATACTCGCCAGAGAAATAAACAGCGGTATCGCATCGTCTGCTTTTTCATCGTGTTCGTTCTTATTGCCCCATAATTGCTTTTCGAGCCGACGGTTCAAGGTTGTTTTTCCCGCCCCAGAGTCTCCCGTCAACAAGATCACTTTTTTATCGACTTGTTTATCGTTTAGAAATGCTTGAACTTTGGATAAGAGGGGAAAGGTCTCGATCTTTCCATCCAGACTGGCTTTGCCGCGCGGCTCAACATAGAGCTGCTGAGTCTCATTAAATGCCTGATCTTGCTTCAGGGCAGCAAAATACTGTTCCTTCAGAGCGGTCCTCGGGTCTTCTTTGAGTACCCACCGCTGCTCGTTTTGTTCCTGCATGATTACGGCAAGCTGGCTGTGCTGCGCTCTCTGGATGCCGTCGAAAATGCTGTCTATTAGCTCGGTAAACTCACGCTCACCAAGCTTTGAATTATTCTTTAAAAGCGAAATAAGATTGCTGTGCCCCGTCCAAAATTTGTCCAGAAATGTTTTGGACTCATTGTTGCCTACTAACAGCCGTTCGATCAACTTAAACAGCACTAGGTGCCGACTTTGATTCTGATAGACTTCTCCTCCCTTTTGCGCTTGCCCCTCCAATCTGGGAATATCCTCTATCCGAACCACCGTCGCTTTAATAAAATCCCCCAGGCACTCCTCATAGCTATTTAGCGTTAATGAAACCGGGAGAATGCCGTGCTCTTTGGGCTGCTCTGCTCGGATTTGCAAAAAAGCTATTTCTGTCAACACATGATGGAACCACGCCTTATATTCTGGTGCTTCTGAAAATTTCCTAAGCACCTTACGTATTTCTAAAGTGTCATTTTGCTCATTGTTTTTGCCATACGCGTCTAGATCTTGGAGGTAGGCTTCTCGAAGTTCCCGATGAAACTTTTTATAGTCCGCCCATTTTAGGTAGTTTCCTAATACCTCAGAACAACACACCACGGCCTTATCGACCGGTTTCACATCTTTTATTACCTGGGCGGGCAACAAACAGAGCTGATTGGTTAAGATATCTCCTAGTTTCCCGTCCTTTTTCAAGTCTTCCGGCGACATTATGTACGGTCGCCCCATCGGCGCTTGATCCGAATACAGCTTGACCCCTTCGATTTCAGATAACCTCTCGATGAAATACTTAGACGTCTCAGCTTCGGCCTTTCCGTAATCCGCGTTGTTGTGCGCATACACCAGAAAAAGACTAGGTTTATTCGACACCTTTAAGGAATTAAGCGTTAACAGCGTCTTTTTAAACAGATAATCCACCAGATCACTTTTTTTCTGGACAGACATTGAGGTAAATATGGCAGTCCGAACCGAAGCCCATTTATTTGAGTGAGCACTATGTCCTGATGGAGGTGGTTGCATAGCTTCCGCACGATGTTGCTTGGCTTCATCGTGCCCCCACATTTCAGCCTTAATATAGCTGATTCTTGCTTTGGCAAATAAATTTAAGCCTTCTAACACTTTCCCACGTTCGAAATACGCATCGGCCATCATGGCTCGTAATGTCTCATCTGCTAACGTGTGAGAATCTTGCGCTTTCCTCAGAGCCTCTTTTACGCTCCCAAGCGACTTTAGTGTTTCTTTCAACTGGTCGTATAGGGTGAGCGCTGCATCCAAATTTCCCTTTTCCTTCTCAGTGCGAGCTTGACCTAAATAATACTCACCGAGGTTCCGCGTGAGAGTTTCTGGTGACGCCGAATGAGATATTTTTCCTAACATATTGAGGCTCCATTTTTTTGATTCGTATTAATTAAATTCTGTTACGCAAACCGAAGGGCCTTTAAGACAAGATAAGGGTTTGCAGGCTATGTTTTTTTCTTAATTGCGGAATGAAATTGCACTACCAAGCAATTTCAATCAGCTGCCCCGTTCCTCAATGGAGATTAAATTTGCACAGCAACCTATACCGCCAATTTAATCGCTAATATTTTTCCTCATTTAACAAGCGTTAAATGCGAGCGCCGACTTTTTTTCTTAGCGTTAGTATCATCTTGCTTTTCCTTAGCGAGTAAGGTTTCCGTTGATGGCTCATTCGATACAGAGAGTGGATCCGTATTGTCTGCGCTAGACGCATCCGCTGCATTGTTCGACGACGCCTCTACCGGAAAGGCCATACCTTGACCATTTTCCAGTGCATAAATAGCTAGCACATTCTCAACTGGCACTTCTATTTTATGCGCTCTGCCAGAAAATCGAGCGTTGAATTCAATCCAGTCATTGCGCATTTGCAAGCCGCTCGTTGCGCTAAAACTGATATTCAGCACAATCTCACCGTCACGGACGAATTCACGCGGAACTCGAACTTGGTTATCCACTCGCACCACAATATGCGGGGTATAGCTATTATCGGTGCACCATTCATAAAGTGCGCGCAATAGATAAGGTTTGGTTGAAATCGCTTGCTCCATTCGATATCCTTGAAATGAAGGTCAGTGCGCCTGCCACAAGCAAAGCGCACTGGGCTATATGCAGATACAGCTATCGCATACGCCTTAAACCAGATTAACGACGCATAACCTTTTCTGAAGGGGTCAATGCTTCAATGAAGGCAGGACGGCTAAAAATCCGCTCCGCGTATTTCATGAGTGACGCCGCATTCTTTGAAAGTTCAATGCCAAAATAATCAAGGCGCCATAGCAATGGCGCAATAGCTACGTCCAACATCGAAAACTCTTCGCCCAGCATATATTTATTTTTAATAAAAATCGGTGCTAATTGAGTTAAGCGATCGCGAATGGCATGACGCGCTTTTTCATGGATCTTGTCAGTTGAGCGGCCTTTAGCCGATTCAAGCGTAGCGACGTGCACAAACAATTCTTTTTCAAAGTTAAACAGAAAAAGACGCGCGCGCGCGCGTTGTGCTGGATCTGCGGGCATCAACTGCGGATGAGGAAACCGCTCATCAATATATTCGTTAATGATATTTGATTCGTATAGAATCAGGTCACGCTCCACTAAAATTGGCACTTGGCCATATGGATTCATGACTGCAATATCTTCCGGTTTATTGAAAAGATCAACATCCCGGATTTCAAAGTCCATCCCTTTTTCAAATAGGACCACCCGGCAACGCTGAGAAAACGGGCACGTCGCGCCGGAATATAAAATCATCATTTTTTTCTTTCCTTAAAAAACCAAAGGGCTGCACTACTTGCTGCCCATTCACTTCACTCTTCGCCCCTGCGAAAAGTCAAAACCACGTAACTCGCTGATGACTGCTTGCAGAGGCAATCAATTCACTTTAGCCTTATAGCAATCCGCTTAGACAATGTCTATTTAATTTCTTTCCAATAGTTTACATTCAACCGCCATGCGAAAAGACTGAGCATACTCAAAAACACGATCACCCACACCCCAAGCCGTTTGCGCTGCTGTTGTACCGGTTCAGCCATCCACACCAAATAAGAGACTAAATCAGCCACTGCCGAATCATAATCCATTGGCGACAAGGTACCCGGTGTAAGTTGCCGGTAGCCTATATTTTTTTGACCGATAGCGTGTCCCGCACTACTCTCCCCTTCGCTTTGCAGTGTACGTTGTCCCTGTAACTGCCATAATACATGAGGCATCGCAACATTCTCAAAGACCTGATTGTTCCAGCCAGTAGGCCGAGTATCATCCCGGTAAAAACTTCTTAAGTAGGTATATAACCAGTCGCGCCCGCGCGCTCGGGCTTCCAAGGATAGGTCCGGCGCATCTGTGCCGAACCATGCTTTAGCATCGTCTACGCGCATGGCAATATGCATCATCTTGCCAACCTTGTCAGCGGTAAACAACAGATTGCTTTCAACCTCTGGCGCAGAAATACCAATGTCGCGTAGCCGACTATAGCGCATTTGGTTCGCACTATGACAATTTAAACAATAGTTCACGAAGAGCCGAGCACCGCGCTGCAGGGCAGCCAGGTCCCGCGTGCGATCAGGGGCTCGATCCAGTGCGACCGTTGGCTCATCTGCCAGCGCTGAAGTCACTATAACAGCAGCCAAGATCAATATTGAGAGCAGTGTTTTCATTTAAATCCACCTTTCTTGACTGTCAACTCACGATTTACGTGAAAAAGTGACACGGTCCGGCACTGGCTTAAAAACCCCACGCTGGCTCCAATAGGGCATGCCAAAGAAAAAGGCAAAATACAACAGCGTGCATATTTGCGAAATCACGTTAGCCACTGGGGACGGTGGTTTAGTGCCAAGCACTGCCAGGGTTAAAAACACTAAGACAAATATCGTATATAAGACTTTATGAAAAAAAGGCCGATAGCGGATTGATCTTGCCGGACTACGGTCCAGCCAGGGTAAAAAGAAAAGTGTCATCACCGCTCCGCCCATAATGACCACCCCCCAAAATTTTGCTTCTGTGACCCGCATTGCCGCAATCACCAGCGCCATACCAATCGCCGAGATGGCTCTAGATTTAAGGGTACGCGCGCGCACTATGGCAAATAAACCCAGTAGGCCAAGCACGATCATTAAAACCAGCTTGAAGTCGTCCGTGGTGGCGCGCAGCATTGAATAAAATGCGGTGAAATACCAAACCGGCGCGATTTCAGTTGGCGTTTTTAATGAATCAGCCGGAATAAAATTATTGGCCTCAAGAAAATATCCCCCCATCTCTGGCGCAAAGAAAACAATCGCGCTAAAAATCAACAAGAAGATTGACACACTCATTAAATCATGCACCGTGTAGTATGGATGAAACGGCACCCCATCAAGCGGCACGCCATGCTCATTTGTTTTATCTTTAATCTCAATGCCGTCCGGGTTATTCGAGCCAACTTGGTGCAATGCAATCAGATGCAGAGCAACCAGCAACAGCAACACCAATGGAATCGCAATCACATGAAAAGCAAAGAAGCGATTTAGCGTGGCATCGCTGACCACATAATCGCCTCGAATCCATAGCGCCAGATCAGGGCCGATCAATGGAATAGCCGAAAAAAGATTGACGATAACTTGAGCCCCCCAATACGACATTTGACCCCACGGCAATAGGTAGCCAAAAAATGCTTCCGCCATCAAGCATAAAAAAATCAGACAGCCCAAAATCCAAACCAGTTCGCGCGGCTTACGATATGAGCCATATAAAAGCCCACGAAACATGTGCAAATAAAGCACCACAAAAAACATCGATGCGCCGGTCGAGTGCATGTAGCGAATCAACCAACCCCATGGTACTTCGCGCATGATGTACTCAACCGAAGAGAACGCAAGACTAGCCTCCGGTTTGTAATTCATCGTCAGAAAGATGCCAGTTACAATCTGGATCACCAACACCAGCAAGGCGAGCGAGCCGAAAAAATACCAAAAGTTAAAATTCTTGGGTGCGTAGTATTCTGATAGATGATTCTTCCAAAACACCGATAATGGCAAGCGACGATCGATCCAAGCGAATACGCCGTTGGTTTCGACTGGAGCCTCAAGGGTAGATTCAGCAGGTGGTTTAGAAGGCTGACTGGTCATTTAAGCTTCTCCTTTTTCGTCTTTTCCAATTACTATTCGTGTCGATGAGAGAAACATATAAGGAGGCACATCCAGGTTTTGAGGAGCGGGCTTGTTTTTAAAAACCCGACCAGCAAGATCAAAAGTGGAACCATGGCAAGGGCATAACCAACCGCCTGGCCAATCGTTGGGTAGGCTGTGCTGTGGTCCGGTTTGAAAACGTGGCACCGGCGAGCATCCCAAGTGCGTACAGATACCAATTAAAACGAGTATATTAGGATGTTCAAGCCGCGCTCTATATTTGTTTTTACAGTAGTCGGGCAGTGGCATCGAGAAAGGATTTTTGCTATCAGGATCAGCAATCATGGGGTCAGCTTTGTCCACATCAGCCAACATCTCATCGCTACGATTGACAATCCATACGGGTTTGCCGCGCCAGGCAACCGTCATCACCTCACCCGTGTGCAGGTGACTAATATCCGCCTCGACCGGCGCTCCAGCCGCCTTAGCCCGCTCTGACGGGGCCAATGACCCCGCAAAAGGCAACAGAGTCGCGATCCCTCCGATGCCACCCGCGACCGAAGTCGCAATCAGCCAGCGCCGGCGCTCACTATTAACCATTTTCCCTTGCTTGTCTCGCATCAACATATACCCCCGTTTTTTTAGGCCGTATTCTGCTTCTTCTTTCATTATACCAATCAGCCTAATCGAGAACATGCCCAGTCTGTGGGAAAATTTTCATTTCCATTAGGCAGCCTCATTAAATGTCTGCTTTTTCAAACAAAATTCCACTTTACAGATTCCGTTTCACGGAATAAATTAACAAATGATACAGTCGTTCGCGTGTGCTTCGAATGGCACGAAGACGGAGCGCATCGTGTGGAAATCGTCGATTACCACTAAGAAAGCGCTAAAAGGAATTTTATATGTCCGAGCTACTTGATGAAATTCACCCTGGCGAAATTCTCCTTGAAGAATTCATGAAACCTATGGGAATTACAGCCCGGCGGCTAGCCGCTGACATCGATGTGTCTCCCAGCCGCATCAGTAACCTAGTGCATGGCTCACGTCCCATCACCGCCGATACTGCGTTACGGCTAGGGCTGTACTTTAATATGGAGCCGCGCTTTTGGCTAAACTTGCAAGCCGAATACGATATACGCGTAGCAACACGTACCTTAAAAGATAAACTTGTGCCGCGTATCCGCGTCTTACATCCGGTTACGGCGCCGGCTTAAGTTCATATACGCGGCTTTGCCTAAACCGGATTATCAATCTCAATAAAGCAATGCTCAATCTCAAAAGTACTCGCTAAATGCGCGCCTAGCGCCTGCACTCCGTAACGCTCCGTCGCGTGATGGCCCGCAGCCAAATAGGCAACACCGCTTTCGCGGGATAAATGCGTCGTGGCCTCGGAGATTTCGCCACTCAGATACAGATCGGCACCGGCCTCAATGGCGTCGTTAAACAAACCCTGCGCAGCTCCTGTGCACCACGCTACGCGACGCACCTTTTGGTGCGCGTCACCTAAGGTCAGTGGCTGACGACCTAATCGCTGAGCTACATGCGCCACCATAGCGTCTAAAGTAACCGGCGCCGGCAAAGTCGCCAGCCAGCCTAGCTGATTGGCCCCGAAACGCCCGTCCGCAACCCAGCCTAGGCGTGCCCCCAATTGAGCATTGTTGCCTAGCTCACGATGGGCATCGAGCGGTAGATGATACGCAAATAAATTAATATCATGCGCCAACAGCAGACGTAACCGCCGGTATTTCCAACCGGTGATAGGTAATGCCTCGTTTTTCCAGAAAAAACCATGATGCACCAAAATCGCATCTGCACCCCAAGCAAGTGCGGCCTCAAGTAAAGCCAATGAAGCCGTTACACCGGTTGCAAGTTTGTTGATTTGCCGTCGCCCTTCAACCTGCAACCCATTGGGGCAGTAATCTTGAAAACAATCCGCGGCCAATAGCCGGTTCAAGTACAATCTCAGTTCATTATTATCCATATTAGCTCTAATCTCTTTCCATGCTTAAACGTTTCTGGCTCCTCTTCGCGCAAACGGTCACCCTGCTCTTGGCGCTTTTGTTTATTGTCGCCACATTAAAGCCTGAATGGCTACAAAGGCAAGGACAATTTGGCCAGCAATTGGGCTCATCCATTGTTGCCTTACGTGAAACCGCACCTGCGGCTAACCTCCGCAGCAAGCCAGAATGGTCTTATGCGGATGCTGCCCAAAAAGCCATGCCAGCTGTGGTGAATATATTTTCAAGCGCAGATGCCACGCCCACCCGGGACCTGCGCATGGAAGACCCGCTTTTTCGCTATTTTTTCGGTGATCATGGCGGCCGACGGCCACGGGAGCAACCCGAGTCAACGCTAGGCTCAGGCGTCATTGTCAGCCCAGAAGGGTACATTCTAACCAATGACCATGTGGTCGACGGCGCAGATGAAATCGAAATCGCCCTCGCAGACGGGCGCAAAGCGCCCGCCAAAGTGATTGGCACCGATCCAGAAACCGACCTTGCCATCTTAAAGGTCAATTTACCTAATCTCCCTGCCATCACGCTTGGCCGCATGGAAGAGGCGCGCATTGGCGATGTCGTGCTTGCCATCGGCAACCCTTTCGCAGTTGGTCAAACCGTTACCATGGGCATTATTAGCGCGCTTGGGCGTAACCATCTCGGCATTAATACCTTTGAAAATTTCATTCAGACCGATGCCCCGATTAATCCAGGCAATTCTGGCGGCGCATTAGTTGACAAAAATGGTCATTTACTCGGCATTAATACTGCTATTTATTCGGCATCGCGTAGTGGCGGCTCATTAGGCATCGGTTTTGCGATTCCAATTTCTACTGCGCGTAGCGTTCTTGAAAGCATTATCTCCACGGGTGCTGTTACACGCGGCTGGATCGGTATCGAACCTCAGGATATTACGCCAGAAATTGCTGAATCATTTGATCTAGAGCGTCAATCTGGCGCCATCGTTGCCGGCGTGTTGCAAGGCGGCCCAGCTCATAAAGCCGGCATACGCCCAGGCGATATTTTGGTTGACGTCAATGGCACGCATATCGATGACACGACTGAATTGCTAGATGTGATTGCACAAATTAAACCCGGCACCGAGGCAAAATTACATATTGTGCGTAAAAATAAGCCTTTAGATATCATTGTGGCAATTGGCAAACGCCCACTGCCGCCTAAAAATACACCACGCAGTGATGAAGTTAACTAACCTGCTCTTCTTTTTTGAGCAATAGTCGCGCAGCGAGCAAGCCTATTTCATAGAGCATAATCAGTGGCACCGCCAACAAAAATTGTGAAAGCACATCTGGCGGGGTCACAACGGCGGCAATAATAAAAGCGCCAACGATAATATAAGGCCTGATTTGCTTAAGCTTGCTCAAAGTCAGCACCCCCATGCGTACTAGCAACACGACCACGATCGGCACTTCAAATGCGATCCCAAAAGCTAGAAACAGAGTTAACGCAAAACTTAGATAATGGTCGATATCGGTTGCCATCTGTACGCCAAGCGGCTCATTGTAATGCGCCATGACGCGAAAAATTGCTGGAAACACCAAGAAATAAGCGAGCGCCATCCCGCTTAAAAAAAGGGCATAACTACTGCCGACAAGTGGCACAATCAGCTTCTTCTCATGCTGATAAAGCCCAGGCGCAATAAACGCCCATAACTGATAGAGCACAAACGGTAATGCAATCACCAATGCAACTAACAGCGTAACCTTGATCGGCACGAAAAAAGAACCCGTGACATCTAGCACAATCATTTTGCCATCTTTAGGCAAATTGCTCAGTAAAGGGCGCACCAACAGCCGGAAAATATCCGGTGCCCAATAGATCAGCCCAATAAATACAATGAGCACGGCAGCCCCTGCCCGCATGACCCGACTGCGCAGTTCGACCAGATGAGAAATAAACGTGTCTTCGCCGGTTGTAGTGGATTGAGGAGGGTTCACGCCAAGGTCAATAGATAGGGGGAATTTTTAGAAAAACCGGCGCAAGTTTGCGGGTTTGTACCGCACCATACGCGCCGCCGCCGACTGCACATGCATCCGCTTACGGGCTGTACGCTTGTACCAGACTGGCAACACCGACTGTTTAATGCGCCAATTGCTACGTTTAGGCAAAGTTGCTGGACGCCGAATCGATGGCAAAGTACTGTCTACCGTAGCACTTTTTTCGGGGGGTAGATGCCCCGCATCATAGAAAGACGGTTCTCCCTGCTGCACCGCTTGCTCAAACTGAGTGTGCATTTTCCGCAACTCTTCGACTTCAAGCTCTCGGCTGACCTCAGCTTTGACCTCACTTATATAGCGTTGCGCCCGCCCAAGCAAGGTCCCAGCCGTGCGTGCAACACGCGGCAGACGTTGCGGGCCAAGTACAATAAGTGCAACCACACCAATCAGTGCAAGCTTTGCCAAACCGAGATCGAACATATGAAAAGCAAAGCCGGTTTATTGGATTAATATATATCGCGCTCTAGGGGTTTATTTGTTGCCTCAGGCTGAGTTGTATCAAGACCCGATACTCTTTTCTGTTTGTGCTCAGGCGAAGCGTGTTCACCCTCACGCATACCGTCTTTGAAGCCTTTAATTGCACTACCCAGATCACTGCCAATGTTGCGCAGCTTTTTAGTGCCAAATACAAGCGCAACAATCAAAAGGACAATCAGCCAATGCAAAGGACTGCCTAAACCTGTAAACATAATCATTTTCCTTTTACGTCACCCATGCTACGCGGAATGTGGGCATTCACCCCATACGCGACCATGGTCCAGGCCCACCAAGAATATGCGCATGCAAATGATACACCTCTTGACCGCCACCCGGACCGGTATTAATCACCGTACGAAAACCTGTGTTACCTCCAGTATAGTCAACTCCAAGCTGCGCTGCGAGCCGCGGCAATAACGTCATCATTCGACCAAGCAGCGGCGCCTCTTGCGGGCCACAATTAGAGAGTGCCTCAATATGCTGACGCGGAATCACCAGCACATGCACAGGAGCGGCCGGCCGGATATCGTGAAAGGCGTAGAACTCATCATCCTCATACACTTTTTTACTCGGTATTTTGCCGGCTGCAATCTTGCAAAAAAGACAATCGTCGTGGTTCATAATATTCGCTTAACACTATGGATGATGAAAGAGTTCTATCTTATTGCATTTTATATTGGCTTACGATCATTTAAATGGAGCCAACCCCGAATAATCCGGTACGTCACCCAAAGTACAGACCCCCACACTATCAGTTTGCCAATAAATATGCCCTGAAATAACCAACTCAGCCCCCCCAATCCCACAGACCACCAAAAGGTGTAAATTTGCCAACTAAAATGGCTAGCGTAGAAGGTTCCGCTTGCATCCCTGCGCTTCACATAATTAATCATCACAGCAACCACTGCGCTCACGCCGATGAACAAGGACAGCGCATACAGTCCATACAGGACGTGCGTCAAAGTCCGTAAACGGCGTTCTTGCTCAACCGGGAGCACATCACTGGCTGCCAATATTGGCCTACTTCCAAATTGATCGTTACTCATGGTTCAGTTTCCCTAAGTTCTCAAATTTGTGATGCGAAAGTTAATCATTAACGGTTAGCGTTTAAGCGTGATTTAATATAGAAATCTATGCGTCATTTTCAGCACGCGCAAGCGCTTTACGCAACGCTTTTTCATCAAGTCCAGGGATCCCTTCACGACGCTCTAATTCGGCTAGTACCGCCGCTGGGCTCAACTCAAAATGCGCTAGCATCACCAAACAATGAAACCATAAATCAGCCACTTCGCCAATCAACTTTGAAGACGCATCTCCGTGTCGTACATCTTTTGCCGCCATCACAACTTCAGTGGCCTCTTCACCAATTTTTTTCAAAATTGCATCATCACCTTGATGAAAAAGACGGGCAATATAGGAATGCTCCGAGGTACTTGTTTTGCGAGTATCGACGAGAACAGCTAAGCGCTGCAAGATATCATTGGAGGTTATAGCGTCGCTTTTAGGCATTTAAAATTTTCTCCGGGGTTTTAAATACTGGCCCAACCGTCAACCAGATAGGGGCATTTGGCGGCTGCGCTAATAAAAGCATCAACCTCTTATCTCATCCACCCGACTTTGCGCCGCGGCGAAAGCGAGTTCGCCGGTATAGATTGCCCGGCCGCACATTACGCCGTCAATGCCTTGGTCTTCAACCGCACACAGTGCCTCAATATCGGCTAAGCTCACTAACCCACCGCTGGCAATCACTGGAATTTTAACCTTCTGCGCGATCTGCACCGTGGCTTCGAGATTAACTCCTTGTAACATACCGTCTCGGCCAATATCTGTATAAATCAAAGCTTCGCAGCCATATTCTTCAAATTTGCGCGCTAGATCGGTCGCTTCATGGCCACTGAGTTTGCTCCAACCATCAGTGACCACTTTGCCTGCTTTTGCGTCAAGGCCAGCAATGATATGCCCATTAAATGCGCTACATGCCTCACGTAAAAAGCCAGGATTTTTGACCGCCGCTGTACCAATAATGACATACGATAGCCCATTATCCAAATAACGTTCGATAGTGCCAAGATCACGGATTCCGCCGCCCAGCTGAATCGGGATTTCTTCGCCCACTTCATCAATAATCGCCCGAATCGCCGCTTCATTCTTTGGTTTGCCCGCGCCAGCGCCATTCAAATCAACCAAATGTAAACGGCGCGCACCTTGCTTGACCCAATGGCGGGCCATCTCTGCCGGCTCTGTGGAAAATACCGTGGTTAGTTGCATATCGTCTTGCTTTAGGCGCACGCACTGACCGTCTTTCAGGTCGATGGCTGGGATCAACAACATAGCAGTCTTCAATAAAGGTTATGGGTTCCAGTGGATAAAATTGTAGTACAGTTGTAGCCCTACAGCAGCACTTTTTTCTGGGTGAAACTGCGTGGCAAAAATGTTATCGGGTGCGAGCGCAGGGGGTCTGCTCACGCAACGGAAAAATCGTACGTTAGTGCGTCGGGAGGCTAGCAAAGTGAGTAAGGGTGGGATCGCAGCAATGTCAACTTAGCATTCATAATGAGCGGGTAACCATTAGAATTAAGTTCCCGTATATTTTGAAGGTTTTGTGCAGGTGAATTTGCCAACCGTTGCCATCGTGTCGCAAAACAGATGTTTTACGGCACTATAGGCAGAGCAAGCACTTGGATTAAGAGCGTTTTATCGGCAGTTGCGACAAGCACAGCAAAATTCGCGGCCTGCGTTAAACATGATAGGTGCAAGTACCTCGTTTCAACATGGTATAGCCCATTCTGAACAATAGCGAGTTCGGCTAAGTATCGATATACTCCACGCACGCGCCGGAACGACAGACCAAGAGGCGCGCCTATCATCATCTAGTGCCAATCATGTTCCTAGCGCACTTGACCCTAGCGAGAAGCTAGCAGGACGCAGCATCACAGTATGTTTGCTCAAGTGAGCGCTGCGTTGCAAAATTGAATAACAGAAAATAAAAGGGGATATGGATATGTTAGGTAGCATCTTTTCATCATCACGTAATGCGCTTTCGCCACAGAAGACATTGGACCTTGCTAATTTTTATTTAGAGAATGCCCGCAAGGCCAAGGATGTCGAAATAGCTTTAGTTTTATGCGACGAGGCAGAAGCTTCGTTATCCCAAATGAAAAGAGCCTTGAGAAAGGCGCATAACCCTGAAACCTTAGCAGATCAAACCCTCCAAGCTAAAATCGCCAACGTCTATTTCGAGCACGGCAAAGTGCTTGAAAACTTAGGTCACCCGGATAAAGCGCAGGTCAGTTTTAAGAAAGCAGAAAAATGGGGGTATGTCCAGAAGCAAGACAGGCCAACTGTTTCTCTTCGCTCCAGCAGCGCTTTCAGTTCCATCCACAGTGCATTACTTCCTCCCGCTGCTTTATTAGCCACGTCTCAACACGCCTCTATAGCAGATAGCAAGGGTAATCTGGGTCGCAATATTGCCCATATTCCCTCCCATATTTTTGCGCAGAACGTGTCTGCACCTATTGATCGCTATGACTTACCACAAGCGGATGACCACCTTACCAGCACCCCCCAGCTTGCTTACTGCTTGAGCCTGTTGCCCGGAGCCTCCTTTGCGAATAAAGTCCTCAGCGAAAAAGAAAGTGACTGGTCACGGGCCCTAGCAAAAGATGATGTAGAACAAAAAAGGCTCCGTACTCTGGCCACCAATTTGATCCGTGAGTTCATCGGTGATGAATTCCAAGATGCCACCACCGTAGCCGAAATGGTGCACCTAGCCCCGGTTCTCGAGCAGGAGCACTTTAAAACGCTCATCGCACAGTGTGCCAATGGCATGAATCAATCGGTCTTGTTGGATTCTCCTTTACTGGAAGGACTAGCTCAGCTGATTCAACATACGACTCCCGGTTATTTAACAGAAGATGATCTCGTCAAAATATTAGAACTCTTAGACAAACGTTTAGAGGGCACCCATGGGCAGTCTACGGACTTTATTTATCAATTAACGCGCGCGGTCTCGCACGTATTGGATGCGATGGCCGATAGCCATGTCACGGGCGTAAAGCGTGAAGCGCTTCATGAACCCCTCTCTGCGTATCTGAAAGGGTTGAAAAGTAGCGACGACCCGTATCTCGTCTACCAAGCCGCCTATGCCTCTCAAGCTTTGCTGTACGTGCCCAATGATGAAACGCTATTGCAAGCGGTGCAACGAATCGGTGGAAAAATATTGGGAGGTGCTGCAGGCATAGTGAGTGCTGTCAAAGGCTTTGATTTGAATGGTTTCATCGATGGCCTAAAGAGCATTCAGGACGGAGTGGACGGGATAGTAAAAGCCGCTAAAACGCTTAAAGAAGGCTATGACACGGTGATCTCTTTGCAGGAAAGCGGGCAAAGTTTTCTTGAAAGCTTGCAAGAAGGGTACAGTTTTGACCGTAAAAGTGCCTGGTATCCCGCCTTGCAAATTGCCGATCAGCTGCTTCAGAAAGGGCAGCTTGCGGATTTTAAACAATTGGTGTGCGCGGCGCCGTGTCGGCGCGATCCGGCTTTTCAGTGGGGGTTGTGCGAACGCTTAGGTCAACTAGCCGCAAATCCATTGTGGGACGCTGTCACACGCCAAAGCGCGTTGGATTTTTTAGGTGAGCTGTATAAAGAAGATGCGACGTGGGGGCGCCACGCCAACGTAAAGCAATGGATTATTAAAATTCTGATGCATTTAGCCGATTCTTCTGAACGTGCGCCAAGGGCCAAAAATCCCCTTCAAGCATGGGAAAAGTCGTTTGAGATAATACCAGCGGCCAATACCCTGCTGGAAGCGTTAGAAAAGAATGGGGATGAAACGAAACAAAAGCTCTATGTAGACTGTAGAGCAGAGGATAAAGGTCGATGCCCCTATACGCTGAACGTAGGATCACCGCTGCTCGCTTCGCCGTCCTTGTTAGACCGCGTTCAGAATAAGCCCGACGTCAAGACCGACTTGCGCAGGCTCAAACGTCAGCGACTAAAAGAGCGGGGCGACGCCGTGTATATCTCTCCACAAGCCAAGCATAGCCTAAAAGCGCTCGATGCCGCACCGTTTAATTTAACCGATAAGGTTAACGATTTTCTGGATAATAACCAAAAGGTGATGTTGCTCTTAGGCGATTCCGGTGCGGGTAAATCGACCTTTAATCGGGCGCTCGAAAATGCCCTTTGGCACGCCTATGAGGAAGAGAAAGACCCAAGCATCCCCCTCTTTATTAATTTGCCAGCGATTGACAAGCCAGAACAGGATCTGATCCCCAAGCAATTACGCAAGGCGGGCTTTACCGAGCCGCAAATTAGAGAGTTAAAGGAGCATCACAAATTTGTCTTGATTTGCGACGGCTATGATGAGAGTCAGCAAACCCATAATCTGTATACAAATAACCTGCTAAATCAGCCAGGAGAATGGCAGGCGCAGATGGTGATTAGTTGCCGTAGCGAATATATTGGGCTCGATTATCGGGATCTCTTTCAGCCGACGGACGGCAATCAGCAGGCCGACTCGGCGCTCTTTCAAGAAGCGGTCATCACGCCATTTTCCATGGAGCAGATTCAAAAGTACATCAAGCAATATGTATCCGTGATTAGACCGCTCTGGCAGGAGAGTGACTATTTGCAGGCGCTTAAGGACATCCCCCATCTACAAGACTTGGTGAAAAATCCCTTTCTTTTAACCTTATCTTTAGAGGTGTTACCTCGCTTGGTGGACCTAAGAAAAACGTTTTCTACGGTTCGATTAAGCCGTGTTGCGCTATATGACCAGTTCGTGGAGCAATGGCTGGAGCGTGGCAAAAAACGATTAGGAAAAAAAGAATTAACCGGTTCAGAAAAGAAAGCCTTTGAAAGTTTGGCCGATGAAGGCTTTACACAGAACGGCATCATCTTTTTGAAAAACTTATCTGCCGCGATCTATGAGCATCAAGCTGGGAATCCGGTCGTCGAGTACTCGCATTTTAAAGATAAAGAAACGTGGAAAGAAGCCTTTTTTAGCCGAGAAGATGAAAAACACCTGCTGCGTGAAGCTCTTCCGTTAAACCGTAGCGGTAATCAGTATCGATTTATCCATCGGTCATTGCTAGAGTACGGGGTGGCCCGAGCGGTATTTGAGCCGCAGGATGGGGAGCGCGCGAAGAAAGCAGTTTTTAAGCAAACCCTAGCCCGTCGAGGTAGCGATAGCTCTATCTTAAGTTTTGAAAGCCAAACCACTTCGAAAGAAGCCGCCACAGCCGTTGAGCAACCTATACTCGATTCGCCTTTGGCGAAGAAGAATTTCGTGGGTGAGCCGTCCATTCTGCAATTCCTAGTCGAGCGCGTTCAACAAGAACCTTTGTTTAAGCAACAGTTACTTGCGGTTATTGAACGTTCTAAAACCGACAAAGAGGCACGTAAGGCCGCGGCCAATGCGATCACGATATTGGTGAGGGCGGGTGTGCCATTTAATGGAGCGGATTTACGAGGCATCCAGATTCCAGGAGCTGATCTGAGTGAGGGCGAATTCGATTCTGCTCAGTTGCAAGGGGCCGATTTAAGAAAGGTCAATCTTCGAGCTATCTGGCTGCGCCAAGCGAATTTAAGTGGCGCGCAGATGACCGGAGTGCGGTTTGGCGAATGGCCTTTTCTCCAAGAAAAAGGCGGAGTGTTGGCCTGTGCATATTCACCCGATGGGGGGGCTTGCGCCGTGGCCCTGAGTAACGGCAACATTAACGTATATGATACGTCAAGCCAGGAAAAAATCCACACCTTAAGCGGCCATGCCGACGCCGTTAGGAGCGTAGCGTATGCATCACAAGGGGGGCAGATCGCCTCTGGTAGTAGGGACACTACGGTGCGGCTGTGGAACGTAAGAACGGGCACTTTGCATAACATCTTAAGCGGCCATACGGATGAGGTGAATAGCGTAGCGTATTCGCCGAAGGGGGGGCAACTTGCCTCTGGGAGTTGGGATAAAACCGTAAGGCTATGGGAGGTGAAAACGGGCACTTGCCTTCGCATTTTAGGCAAGCATGGTGATAGAGTTTTGAGCGTAGCGTATTCACCGCAAGGGGGGCAACTCGCCTCTGGGAGTTGGGATACTACAGTGCGGCTCTGGGACTTGGAAACGGGTACTTGCCTTCATACTTTATCCGGACATACTCATGGGATCAATAGCGTAGCGTATTCGCCGAAAGGAGATCAACTCGCCTCTGGGAGCGCTGACAGTACAGTGATGCTGTGGAACTTAGAAAACGGCACTTGGGTTCGTACCTTAAACGTAAGGGGCCATGCCCTTGTAGTGAATAGCGTGGCGTATTCTCCGCGAGGGGATCAACTCGCCTCTGGGAGTTGGGACAAAACCGTAAAGCTGTGGGACGTAGAAACTGGCACTTGCCTTCGCACCTTAAGCGGACATGATGGTAACGTTACGAGCGTAGCATATCCACCGCATGGGGGGGTGATCGCTTCTGGGAGTGCAGATGAGACAGTACGGCTGTGGGATTTAGAAACAGGCGTTTGGCGCCATACCTCAAGCGGCCATACTGATTGGATTAACAGCGTGGCGTATCCATCACTAGGGGATCTGATCGTCTCTGGTAGTGATGACAAGACAGTGCGACTATGGAACGTGGAAACGGGCGCTTTGCGCCACATTTTACGCGGACATGCTGATTGGGTGAGTAGCGTAGCGTACTCACCAAAAGGGGATCAACTCGCCTCTGGGAGTTGGGATAACACCGTGTGGCTGTGGGACGTAGAAATGGGTGTTGTGCGGCACAGCCGCACTTTAATTGGACATAGCGATAGAGTTAGGAGCGTAGCGTATTCACCGCAAGGAGATCAACTCGCTTCTGGGAGTCACGACCACACTGTGCGGCTGTGGGGCTTAAAAGTGGATTCTTTGCCCCGCATCTTAAGTGGACATACGGATAGAATTATGAGCGTAGCGTATTCACCGCAAGGGGATTTGATCGTTTCTGGCAGTGATGACAAGACCGTGCGATTGTGGGACGTAAAAACGGGCGCTGTGTACCGCATCTTAGATGGACATACTAGTTGGCTTAGGGGCGTAGCATATTCACCGCAAGGGGATTCGATTGTTTCTGGGAGTAATGACCATACCGTGCGGCTATGGGACGTAAAAACAGGCGCTGTGCGCCACATTTTACGCGAACATACTAATTGTATTAGAAGCGTAGCATATTCATCGCAAGGGGACTTGATCGCCTCTGGTAGTGATGACGAGACAGTACGACTGTGGGATGTGGAAACGGGCCATTGTCAGGGAATGATTAAAGGTTTTAACAGGCCGGTCATGAGTGTCGCTTGGACAGCGAGCTTCGACGAGAAGTGCTTAGTGACTGGCGGTGCAGATCACTCAGTCCGCCGATGGGAGGTAAAAAAAGGGGAGGAAGAATACAAGGCGATTTTGTGCTGGAGTTCGACACATCACGTTCTTACTCTGGCGGATACATCCATCGAAGGCGCACAGGGCTTAAGTGGGATAAAAAAGCAACTCTTAAAGCAGCGCGGGGCTGTGGGCGAGCCGACTCCGCCTTTAAACTTTCGCGAGGCGAGTAAGAAGCTAATCAGCATGGGATCCGTGGCATCTAAACTCAAATTGTCGTTAAACCGCGGGGCGTTGGATATTTCTCTGGCGACACAAGCCAATCTATCAGTTGAGCAGTCAGCAAAGTCGACACCATCGGCAAATACCTCTCAACTTGCCTGAAAGACGAATGCGATGAAAATAGGAGATTGGCATATAAGGGATTTTAGCTTTTGATCCTTGCCAGTCTCTTAACGCACGAATGCCTTACTGAGGAGATATTATCAGCAAATCTTTGTCAACGGCATTTCGTAACGCCTTGTAAATACTAAGTGAACTTTTAACAAATAATTGTCAATAATTTGTACCTTCTCAATAACCCGAGGGTGCAAGCAATGACGTTAACAGGTCTGGCCTCTTGTTAGAATGGATAAAACGTCAAAAAATTGTGGGTAATTGCAAGTGCCAAGATCAGTTGAGGTTGCTGCATCATTAACCAAGTGTTCATCACACCACATGCACCGCCGGCGCAGTTTCCACCACACGGCTTACCCGTGCACCAAGAGCAGATAATTTCCGTTCCATCTGGTCATAACCACGATCAAGATGATAGATACGCTCAATCAGTGTTTCGCCCTCGGCCACCAGCCCAGCAATTGCAAGACTGGCAGAGGCGCGTAGATCCGTCGCCATGACGGTTGCACCAGACAGATGCTCAACCCCGGTAACAAATGCAGTATTACCATCCGCCATGACATTTGCCCCCAGCCGATTAAGCTCTTGCACATGCATGAAGCGATTTTCAAAAATTGTTTCGATAATCTGAGCTGCACCGACAGCAATGCAATTAAGCGCCATAAACTGCGCTTGCATATCCGTCGGAAAGGCAGGATATTCAGAAGTACGAAAACTGACTGCTGACGGGCGCTGGTTCATCGTGGCGCGAATCCAATTAGACCCTGACTCGATCCGAACACCTGCCTCGCACAACTTATTCAGCACCGCATCCAGCAACATGGGTTCGATATTGCGCAGCATAATATCGCCGCCTGCTGCGGCGACGGCACAGAGGAAAGTACCCGCTTCAATCCGATCGGGAATCACCTGGTGACGCGCGCCATGCAGCCGGTCTACCCCTTGAATCGTCAGCTGATCGGTGCCAATGCCATGGATTTTTGCACCCATCGCAACCAAGAGATGGGCTAAATCAGCCACTTCCGGCTCACGCGCTGCGTTCTCCAGTACCGTTTCACCTTCGGCCAGGGTCGCTGCCATCAGCAGATTTTCTGTACCGGTCACCGTGATCATATCAAAGAGAATGCGATTGCCTTTGAGCCGCGTGCCTTGCTTGATGCGCGCATTAATATAGCCATGCTCAAGTTCGACCTGCGCCCCCATCAACTGTAGACCTTTGATATGCTGCTCAACCGGCCGCGCACCAATCGTGCAGCCGCCCGGCAACGATACCCGCGCCTCGCCCAAACGCGCCACCAGCGGCCCCAATACCAAAATTGAAGCGCGCATGGTCTTCACTAGCTCATAAGGCGCCACCGGCTGATCCACGCAACTACCATCAAGCGTCATGGCTTGGCCAGACCCCTCGACTCGCACCCCCATTTGCGTCAGCAGGGCGAGCATGGTGCGTACATCCTGCAAATTCGGCACATTACTTAAATCGAGCTGTCCAGCACCCAATAAGCTGGCACACAAAATCGGCAAAGCCGCATTTTTAGCGCCCGAAACGTTAACTTCGCCTACTAAGCGTTGGCCGCCTTGAATCAGCAATTTATCCATTATTTTTTCGCCTATCGTCTTAATGGCGCAGCTTATAACCGCTCACCAACATACGCATCGCCAGGCCGGCAAGCGCAATAAAAAAGCCCAAAGTAATTGCCAGACTCTTAAGGGGTGCGATATCCGACACCCCAAAAAAACCATACCGAAAACCATCAATCATATAAAAGAATGGATTCAGCCTAGATACGTGCTTCCAGAAATCCGGCAATGCCTCGGTCGAATAGAATACCCCTGCCAGAAAAGTCAATGGAACAATTAAAAAGCTCTGAAACGCGGCCAATTGATCAAATTTTTCTGAGTAAATACCCGCCACCAACCCCATTGTGCCAAGAGTAGCCGCCCCCAGCAGTGCAAACGCGAAGATATAAAATGGTGAGACGAAGCTCATCGGCACAAACCAAGCTGTTGCCAACCAAACCCCGACCCCCACGCACATGCCACGCACAGCAGATGCAAGCACATAGGCACTAAATATTTCCCGTGCGCCTAGTGGCGATAACAGCATAAACACAAGGTTACCGGTCACTCTCGATTGAATCAGCGACGATGAGCTATTGGCAAAAGCGTTTTGCAGCACAGCCATCATCACCAAACCGGGAATCAGGAAGCTCTTATAGCCTACCCCTGGGTAGACCTGCACATGATTTTGCAACGCTTGGCCAAAAATCACCAAATACAGAAAAGCCGTAATAATCGGCGCTGCAAGCGTTTGCAGGCTGACCTTCCAAAAACGCAAAACTTCTTTACAAAATAAGGTATAAAAACCAATCATCACGCGTTCCTCTTAAATTTTCTCAGCCGCTGATGAACCATTCATCACCTGGATAAACACATCTTCAAGGTCCGCTTTACGGATGCCAATTTCTTCAATCTCACACCCGGCCGCTCGGCACTGAGCAAGAATCGACTCGACTGCAGCATACGAGCTAAGTCGTAGCGCATATTGATTAATGTCTATCTGTTGTTCGGTTGCCAGCGCCTGCAGATTTGCAGGCAAGACACCTTTGGTCAAGCGCAGCAACAGCTGAGCGCTAGAAAAGCGTTGCAGCATTGCCTGCTTAGTATCTAGCGCCACGACCTCACCCCTTCTAAGCATCGCGATGCGATCACACAATTGCTCCGCTTCTTCGAGGTAATGCGTGGTTAATACAATCGTATGCCCTTCACGATTTAAGCGCGCAATAAATTTCCACAGCCCTTGGCGCAACTCAACATCCACGCCTGCAGTGGGTTCATCTAACACGATCACCGGCGGCCGATGCACCAATGCCTGCGCCACCAGTAAACGACGCTTCATACCACCGGACAACGCGCGCGTGTTGACCTCAGCCTTCTCAGTTAAATCAAGGTGGGTCATGACTTCATCGATCCAATCGTCATTACGTTTAAGCCCGTAATAGCCAGATTGGATACGCAACGTTTCACGCACCGTAAAAAAAGGATCGAAGACTAATTCTTGCGGTACCACGCCTAATCCCTGGCGCGCCGCACGAAAGTCAGTCACGACATTGTGTCCGAGCACCAGCGCTTCGCCTTCATCGGCGCGTGCCAGGCCAGCGAGGATGCTAATTAGAGTCGTTTTACCTGCCCCATTAGGGCCCAGTAAACCGAAAAACTCACCCTCTTCAATCGACAAATTGATGCCTTTGAGCGCTTGGAGGGCTTTGTAACGCTTTTTAATGTTACGGATTTCTATGGCTGGCATGGGAATGTGAGCAAGGTCTATGGTATCGAGATTGCTTTTGACGGTTGCGAAACACCTGATTATAGGCGAAATCTACGCCAGCGCGCCTTGATGGCATGCAGTTCAACGAAGAAAAACTTAAGCAATATCTCATTTAATTCAGCACGCTAACTGAAGCGCGGCACACTACTTTTATAATTTCAATAACTCATCAACCCCATAAGCCCGCGCCAAGCTCTTAAGCTTGGCCGGCAAATTCAGCACCTCAAGCGTCTTGCCCCGTGCTTGAGCTGCTCGGAACCAAGCAAGCAAAACCGCCAGCGCAGACGAATCAAACCGCACAACTGACGTGCAGTCGATGCGTACCGCTGCGGCTGAGTTTGATGTGATATAGGCTAAACCCGCTGCAAGTTCAGCCATGGCGCTTGCATGTGTAAGCGCTGTTCCGGTCGAAAACACTGCCATTAATGCGACCCACTCGCGAGTTTTTGGTTGCGCTGCTTTAAAAATTCAAGCAAACCGCTCACTCCGCGTTGCGAAATAAGTTCACTGAATTGCTGCTGGTAGGTTTGCACCAACCAAGCACCGCCTACGTTGAGATCGTAGACTTTCCATGCCTTCCCTTGTTTCTCTAAGCGATAATCAAGGCCGATGATCTGCCCCTGGTTAATAACCTTGGTGCGCACGACGACATCAGTTGCATCCGACGCCATACGGAAAGGTAAGTACTCAATTTTCTGATCACGAATTTGCGAGACAGCGCCTGAATAGGTATAAAACAATAAATCTTTAAATTGTTTGACTAATTCTGCTTGTTGCTGTGGCGTAGCTGTCCGCCAATGACGTCCCATCACTAGACGAGTAGTACGCCCAATATCGGCATGTGGTAAAATTTTTTGATCAACCAACTGCGAAATTTTACCAATATCCCCCTGCTTAATGCCAGAGTCTTTTTTAATGCTATCGAGCACTTCAGTGGTGATGGCCTTAACCAGGCCATCAGGAGTATTGGTGTTAGCTGTAGCGGCCTGGGCAGTTTGCGCCAGGGCCGTGTTACAAAACCAGCATAGTGCCGCATATATTGGCAGGAGCATTAATCTTAAAGCACTTTTCTTCATATGAGTCACTTTTAAAAAAGACCTATCATCAAAATTTATAAACTATTAAAAACGTAAATTTGGAAAATTTCTTAGAGGCGGCATGACTTGCTGGGCGGGAACTCGCCTATCAGTTGGCTTTGCCTTCTCGTCTTGCGTTTTAATCACCGCCTCTTGCGGCGCTAGCTCATCTTTTACCGCCTCTTGCTGGGGGGCTAGCGGAGCAGATGCAGCCGACTCTTCTGGGTCTTCATATACCGGTATATCCCCCTCATCCTCTTCATAATCGGGCGGCGGCGGATTGCTATCATAAATTAAATATTGACGGCGCTGCAGGTAAGCATTGCGCACAAAAGAATATTTATCGAGCGCAGCATCTTCAAGTAAATCATTCGCCTGCAATAAGGCTGCGCGCGCATTGACAACGCGCACACCGTATGACTGATTGCGCAGGGAAACGGGATCAATATAGCTCATCGGATCCACCTCACGGCCAATCAGCAACCCTGCAGCATCCCGTAGCGTGCTTGGACCCAATATCGGTAACACCAGATAAGGACCGGTTCCTATGCCGTAGTAGCCCAGCGTAAGCCCCAAATCGGCTTGGTGTTTTTGCAGCCCAGCGGCGCTTGCCACGTCGAATAAGCCACCCACGCCAAACAAGGTATTGATTGAGATCCGCATCAAATCTTCAGCGCCTGCGGTGAGTTTGCCTTGCAGCAAATTATTCACCATCACCGATACATCGCCCAGGTTCGAGAAGAAGTTCGATACACTAACGCGTACAGCCCTAGGCAGAGTCCGGTTATATGCTTTTGCCACCGGCTGAAGCGCAAAACGATCGACGGTATCGTTAAACTCGAAAATGGTGCGATTCAGACCTTCAAGCGGGTCAGATTTTGAAGGCGCACGCACGCTAGTACACGCGGCAAGCCCTAATACTAGTGCACATATCGCCATCCGGCTAAGCTGCCAGCCGAGATCTGTAGCGGCTTTGGGGAGTTGTTTCATTTATTGACCTTCGGGCGTTGCCCCGGACTCACTCGGCACAGCCGGCGCCGGCTTGTTTGCGCCAGCATCTGCGGCTTTACCGTAAATAAATTGACTGATCAGTTTTTCGAGCACTACAGCAGATTGCGTCATCGTAATCGTATCGCCTGCTTGCAGCATCTGCTCGTCGCCACCTGGCTCAAGCCCAATGTATTGCTCGCCAAGTAACCCAGCCGTCAAAATTTGCGCTGAACTGTCCTTTGGAAATTGGTATTGCCTTTGAAGGGCAAGCGTAACCACTGCCTGATAGGTCACGCTATCAAAATCAATTTGCGCCACCCGGCCAACGTTCACACCGGCACTTTTCACCGCTGCACGTGGCTTCAGGCCGCCAATATTATCGAATTTCAATTCAATTGGGTACGTAGATTGGAATGATAGCGAACTCATATTACCTGCTTTGAGCGCTAAAAAGAGCAGCGCCAAGGCGCCCAGCACAACAAACAAGCCTACCCAATAATCAAGCGTATTTTTTTTCATCATTTTGATCCGTTTAATTGCTAAACATCAATGCTGTCAACAAGAAATCAAGCCCCAGCACGGCCAAAGAAGCGAAGACAACGGTGCGTGTGGTCGCCCGCGCTACGCCTTCGGGCGTAGGTTTAGCTTCATAGCCTTGATATAAAGCGATAAAGGTCACGGCTAAACCAAACACAAAACTTTTCACCACACCATTGCCGATATCGCGCCAGAGATCGACGCCGCTTTGCATCTGTGACCAAAATGCGCCGCTATCGACACCAATCATTAAGACCCCAACGCAATAACCGCCAAGAATCCCAACCGCACTAAAAATAGCCGCTAAAATCGGCATTGCAATCACCCCGGCCCAAAAGCGCGGCGCCACCACAAACGATAGTGGATCAACCGCCATCATTTGCATTGCAGTCAATTGCTCACCCGCTTTCATTAGGCCAATTTCAGCCGTCAAGGCAGTCCCCGCGCGCCCAGCAAATAGCAGTGCGGTGACCACCGGCCCCAACTCCCGCACGAGCGACAATGCGACAAGCAGGCCCAGCGCTTCTGCCGAGCCATAGCGGCTTAAAGTGTAGTAGCCTTGCAAACCCAGCACAAATCCCACAAAAAGACCTGAGATGGCGATAATCACCAGCGAATAATTACCCACAAAATGAATCTGCTGCGTCACCAAGCGTGGCCGCTGTAATAAGCGCCAACCCTCACTCAGCAACCGTAGCCACATCCGCGTACCATAGCCCGCGCGACTTAGGCCATTGAGCACTGCGCGACCGAGCAAGCTAATCATGAGCGTACTCCTGCCGCCACCGCAAGACCAAAATCAGCGGCCAGCGGCGCGCCCGGATAGTGAAAGCCAAACGGCCCCTCTGCCGCACCATCAAGAAACTGACGCACCGTCGGATCAGTTGAGGCACGCAACTGCTCTGGACTGCCTTCAGCATGGAGAGCGCCATCCGCAATGAAATAGACATAATCGGCAATAGCAAATGATTCCGGTACATCATGAGTCACTAGAATGGAGGTGGCGCCAAGTGCCTGATTTAAAGTGCGAATCAAATTTGCAGTAATGCCAAGCGAAATCGGGTCAAGGCCAGCAAACGGTTCATCATACATAATTAATGTAGGATCGAGAGCGATGGCACGGGCCAAGGCAACACGCCGCGCCATGCCGCCGGAAATTTCAGCGGGCATTAAGTCGCGGGCGCCGCGCAAACCCACCGCATTTAACTTCATCAGCACTAAATCTTGCAGCATGCTTTCTGACAATTGAGTATGCTCACGCAAAGCGAACGCGACATTATCAAATACCGAGATATCCGTAAACAGCGCACCAAATTGAAATAGCATGCCCATTTTTCGGCGCAGTGCATAAATACCGGCCGTATCAAGCTTGCCAATATCCGCGCCCTCGAACAGCACTTGCCCGCGCCGGGCCCGCTCCAAGCCGCCAATTAAGCGCAAAATTGTTGTTTTACCGCAACCAGAGCCGCCCATAACGGCTACCACCTGGCCGCGCTTAAAACACATATTTAAGTTTTTAAGTATAAGCCGCTCGCCATAGCCGAAATCGATATCGCGCAGTTCAAGCAAGTTGTCAGAGTGGGTATGAGGCACTGTATCACCGAATTTTGAGTTCAGATTAGGGAACCGTAGATTAGAAAAGAAGCCACTTTATCTTTTCTTTTCGTTTGTGTGTGCTTTATTTCGTTAGAAGTACCGAGAGCATGGTTGAGAGGATGATCAAATTTGAGGAGAACATGCGGACAACACACCTAGCCAGCAAACACGCCCCCTCACCTGTAATATCGTGCGATATTTCATATTTTTCCGCTAGATCTGTTGAAAATTGGTTACACTTTTGCCACTGCCCGCAAAGCAGAATGCAGGTATCAAAGAATCATTTACCAAGGAGGAAAAATGAAATTGGCCCGTATTTTTGCAGCATGTGCGGTCTTATTGGTGGGCGCGGCCACCGCCACCGCTCATGCCCAAACCGCCGGTAGTTTTATGCTTGGTACTGGCTGGCTCCATTTAAATAATAGGGATAGCAGCCAGCCCATGCGGCGAACGTCCCCGGCAGCGCTCGCTAAAGTCTACGGCAATACAGGCGCCTCAGTGAATAACACAAACACGCTTGGCTTATCGGGTCATTATTTCTTTACAAATCACATTGCAGGTGAATTCATCGTAGGCATTCCGCCGCGTTTCGATTTGAAAGGTGAGGGTGAATATGCAAGCTACGGTAAACTCGGTTCAGCACGGCAATGGAGCCCTGCGTTATTGCTCAAGTATTATTTTTTCAATGCACAGGCAAAATTCCGTCCCTATGCAGGCCTTGGAATTAGCCGCGTCTGGTTCACTGATGCAAAACTGACTAACACCGATTTCGAGCAAAAAAGATTATACAAATTCCCTGGCACAGCCACTGAGGTCTCGGCCGACAGCCAATGGACACCGATATTTAATGTCGGCCTCTCATATCAGTTAAGCAAGCGCTGGTTCGCTGGTCTATCCGTCTCGTACGTACCTTTGCACACCACCGCCAAGATACATTCGACTGCCCATACGCCTATGGGACCCATAAAAATGACCAATGAAGCAGAAATTAAAGCGAATCCAATGATTACCTATCTTAACGTTAGCTATCGCTTTTAGCCTTTTCTATACTTAATTTAACTCATCTACGCCACCACGCTATTCAGCCTGGTGGCATTTTTCTATATGCATGCCAAAGCACCACTCAATGAATATGTTTTGCACAGTCCTTGTTTAACCCTCATCCATGACAAAAAGACGACGATATTCTTTCAGTGCGTAACGATCTGTCATACCCGCAATATAGTGGGCAATCAGCCGTGGTTGCAACTCAGGATCATGACTTTGATACGGCGTAGGCAGCAATCGATGATCACTTTTGAATGCCTCAAAAAGCCCAGTCACCACGCGCTGCGCTTTGTTCGTCATGCGCATGACTTGATAATGGCGATACAGATTTTTAAATAAAAACTGCCTGAGTTTTAGCGCTTGTAAGGCAATCGATGCGCTATGCCCAACCAGCGCCGGTGCGCGCCGCACGTCATCAGGCGAAAGGAGTGTATGAGCCTGTAATTTGCTGGTGGTGGCTGTGATCAAATCAATGATCAGTGTGTTAATGATGCGCCGGATCGTTTCATGCACCAACCGACGCCCACTTAAAGCCGGCCAAGTAGATAACACCTCACGGTGATGCATGCGCCACAGTTCAAGTTCATCCAATTGCTCAACTGTCAGCAAACCGGAACGCACGCCATCGTCAATATCGTGATTGTTATACGCTATTGCATCCGCAAAATTTGCAATTTGCGCTTCTAGCGTGGGCTGCTCTGCGCGTAAAAAACGCTCGCCGACGTCCCCCAAGCGCTGTGCATTTTCGCGAGAACAATGCTTAAGGATACCTTCGCGTGTTTCAAACGTAAGATTGAGGCCATTAAAGCCCCCATAGCACTCTTCTAATTCATCCACTACCGCCAGGCTTTGCAAATTGTGCTCAAAGCCGCCATAGGCGCGCATACATTCGTTCAGCGCATCTTGGCCGGCATGGCCGAATGGCGTATGACCCAAATCATGCGCGAGCGAGATCGCCTCAGTCAAATCTTCATTCACCCGCAAATTACGCGCAATAGAGCGCCCAATTTGGGCAACTTCCAGGCTATGCGTTAATCGCGTGCGAAAGAGATCGCCCTCATGATTCACAAAAACCTGTGTTTTATATTCAAGCCGCCGAAATGCAGCAGAATGAATAATGCGGTCGCGATCTCGCTGAAATGCGGTGCGTGCTTCAGGCGCAGGCTCTGCATAACGGCGACCACGCGAAGCAGATGAGCGCGCGGCATAGGGTGCAAGGTGCGCTTCAAGCGCCACCAAATCAAGCGGGGCGATTAGATAGCAGGATGTCTTATCAACAGAATTCATTGCGCTCCATATTCATCAAAAAGACTATTGCATAGGAGCCCAGCAGATGCCAAACCCATTGTGATGCGGACTACGTGTTAGGTTTTTCTGCAGCAGTATCAGACTGGGTTGAGGCCGTTAACACCGCCCGCAGAGTATGATCCGCGACCCGCATTACAAAAGCCTCTCCCAAGCGCTTTAATAAGATACAGTTAATGTGCTCAGCCTCAGTTTTTTTATCCACGCGCATTAAATCTAGATAACGATCCGAGCCTAATATAGGGGCCTGCGTCGGTAAGTGCGCTGCCGCAATAAGCCGCTTAAGGCGGGTACGCGTGGCGCTATCGATCAATCCAAGCTGTTGCGACAAAGTCGCCGCCATCGCCATGCCACACCCCACTGCCTCACCATGCAGCCATCTGCCATAGCCCAAGCCGGCCTCAATCGCATGACCAAAAGTATGGCCAAAATTAAGCAGCGCACGCCTTCCTTGCTCGCGCTCATCAGCCGCGACCACCTGCGCCTTAATCTCGCAGGAACGACGCACCGCTTCAATGGTTGCGGCCTCATCGCCACGGTTGAGTGCATCAATATGTGTTTCAATCCAGGCAAAAAATGCGGCATCGGCAATCGCACCTGCTTTAATGATCTCCGCAAGTCCTGCTGCACGCTCACGCGCCGGCAACGTACGCAGCACTGCTGTATCGGCAATCACCGCCTGCGGCTGATGAAAAGCGCCGAGCATATTTTTGCCCAGCGGGTGATTAATGCCTGTTTTGCCTCCTACTGATGAATCAACTTGCGCCAGTAATGTGGTGGGTACTTGGATAAAGGGCACGCCACGCATATAGCAAGCAGCGGCAAAACCAGTGATATCGCCGACTACACCTCCCCCCAGTGCAATCAGTGTTGTTTTACGATCAGCACGTTCCGCTAACAGTTTGGTAAAAATAAGATTGAGGGTTTCCCAGTGCTTATGTGCTTCGCCATCTGGTAGCACGATCTGGATCAAGCGCTTACCAAGCGGCGCAAGAGTGGACCTAAGCCGTGCTGCATAGAGCGGCTCAATCGTCGCATTGGTGATGAGCGCAACGGTAGAGCCCATTAGGTGCGGGGCAAAAAGCTCGGGGCGATCAAGCAAATGGTTACCAATGTGAATCGGGTAAGCGTGCGCAGCAAGATCAACGTTAACTGTCAGCATGGTTAAAGAGCGCCAGGATGTTTATTAGAGGTCCTCGGATCTGCAACCGCCGTGCGTTGTAGCGTCAAATGAAGCAAAATATGCATAGAAATCCTAGAATGGACGGTGATTAAAGCAATTCGAGTTGTGCTAACACAGTATCAACCAATTGACTTGCAGCCGGCCGGCCGGTCTCAATCACAAGGTGCGCACATTCACGATACAGGGGGTCGCGAATTGCATATAAATTATCGAGTTGCGCGCGTGGCTCATCGGTCTGCAATAATGGCCGATTTTTACTGCGGCGCGTGCGTAACCATAAGTCATGCGGGTGCGCATGTAAATAAATGACTGTGCCGCGGCTTTTTAAGCACTGACGATTTTCCGCATTTAAGATTGCGCCGCCGCCCGTTGCCAGCACAATCCCGCTATGTTGCGTAAGCTCATCGATCATTTTTGCTTCGCGCTGCCTAAAGCCTATTTCACCTTCATGCTGAAAAATAACCGGGATACAGGCGCCGGTCCGTACTTCAAGCTCATGATCGGAATCGAAAAAAGGTTTTTGCAGTTGCCTGGCCACAGCTCGCCCAATGGTGGTCTTACCTGCGCCCATCAGGCCGATAAAAAAAAGGTTAAAGTGAAATTTTGGGTCTTGCAAAATCATCTCTCATCTTGGCTTAGATTCCGTCATGGTACGGCAAAGGTAACTGCGTCACTACGTTTGGTGTAATAAAAACCAGCAATTCACTCTTACGCTGATTATGAGTGCTATGGCGAAACAAGGTGCCTAATAGCGGAATCTCGCCAAGCCAGGGAACCCGCGCAACATCGGTGCGTTCATCCTGAATAAAAATACCACCCAGGGCTACCGTACCCCCGTTTTCAACTTGGACCTGGGTGCGCACATGTTTTGTATTGACTGCAGGACCCGCTTGGGTCTGCGTCCCGATACTGTCTTTAGAGACATCGACATCAAGTACAACATGACCATCCGGCGTAATATGGGGCGTTACCTCAAGCTTGAGGCTAGCCCGGCGAAATTGCACCGCCGAGACGCCATTGCCTACTTTCGCCTGGTAAGGCAACTCCGTACCCTGCTCAATCAGGGCTTGCACTCGATCCGCTGTCACCACGCGGGGGCTGGATAATATTTTCCCAGATCCATCCGCCTCCAGCGCGCTTAACTCTAGAGCGAGCAGCCGGTTTGCTCCTGCACTAAAAAGGGTGAGTCCTGCACTCATCGCATCAAACCCTGAAAGGGGACCTGCCGGTAAATCATAAATTGCACCACTGTTAGCGGTCAATAATCCTCTCGGCACATTTTCACCCGAAGTCGCACCTAAGCGCGCTAGCCGCGCCCCTAACTCGCGAGAGAATCCTTCTTCTGCTTCGACAATCCGCACTTCAATGGCAACTTGCCGTAATGGCCGATCAATGGCTTTTAACAGTACCTGAGTGTGCTCGATATGCTTAGCTAGGTCGGTCACTAAAAGCTGGTTGGTCCGGGCATCCGCGATGGCGCTTCCGCGTTTTGATAAAACGCGCTGGCTACCAGCTCCGCTCAGCAGTTTGCCAACCTCGCTGGCGCGTTGATAATGCAACTCAAAGAGCTGGCTGATTAATGGCTCAAGCTCAGTCGCACGCGCATGAGCCTCAAGACGCTGCCGCTCTCGGCCAGCCCACTCTTCTGCGGTAGCGACCCAAATAATATTGTCACGATTTTGCACCACTAAGCCATGCACATCCATTAGCATATCAAATGCACGACGCCACGGCACCCGGTCAAGCCGCATTGATACGGTACCTCGCACCTGCTCACTCGCAATGATATTCAAACCTGTGAAGTCCGCAAAGGCTTTTAATACGGCTGATAATTCAGCCTGATGAAACTCAATCGTCAGCGGCGCATTAGCATCGCCTTGATCTTCATCGAGATTGGCCTGGGCTTGACAGGGGATTAAGCCAATGCCTGCTGCCACCACCCATAGCCATAGAAGAGACATCACCTGGCGTAGCGTATGCGGCATGCAGGCCATCAGCTGGCCTCGCGTAGCGAAAGTGTCCGGATCAAACCTGCCCCTTGCGATAAGAATAGCGAAGCGGTATCAATTCTTGTCACCACCTCACCATTTAATTTTTCACCGGTGCGCAGTAGCACAGAACCCGCCGGCGAATGCACCAGCGCCGCCCGCGTACGCCCACGTTCAAGGATGCCAATCAGCCGTAAGGTTAAATTGGCCGAGGGCGGTGGTGTTGGCGTTAAGGTAGACGGATTGAGTGGGCGATGGCTCGAAGCAGAAGCGTGAGATGCCACGCCACGGTGCTCCTGGATCAATGGGTGTAATGGGTCATATAGCACCGCCGGTGCTGGCCTAGATTGCATCACGCCAATGAATATTAAAGAGACTAACGCGGCTGACAATATGCTGTATCTACGGTACTGACGCAAACAACGCGCCCGTACATATCGATACGGCAGCAGATTAAAACCGCCTACCGCACACTCCTCGCTCGCTATGCGGCGGCGTAATAAACGAGAGCCTTCTAGCCAATTTATGCGACGGAATAATTTCATAACATCCAACGCAATGCAAGACCAAATACAACCGAAAAGGGTGCGGTAGCGCCCAATTCAGGACTGGCCGATTGCGCACTACCCGTGCCTCTATGGCTCCGCGTTCCAGTGCTGCCATAAATGCCGTTGCGATGGCCATAATGCCGATTGCAGCAGGCTAGCGGGTCGAGTTCAATCACTGGACAGCCTAACACAACGCTCAATTCATCGATTGTCCTGCCGGCCATCCGCAACGCCTCAACCTCCCCTGCAATTAAAACATATACAGGCGGGATCATTTTAATCAAGTCATGTAATGCTGTCATAAAAGCCGGGGTAGCTAAATCAGCAGGTGAAAATTTGCGTTCACGTTCAATCGAACCCCCGCGTAGCAACCACATGCGCCCACTATCCGTACCTAGCCAAATTGCGCCGTAGAACATGTCTGTCCGACCGGTCTGCATACCGGCAAAACGACAGGCGCGTAAGGCGGCAGCATCTGCCCCGTCGATTGCATGCAACATCATCCCTGCTTGCGCCGCGGCTTCAAGCCGCACTTCCACATAGCGACGCGGAGTTGCCACAATGGTGAGCTGATCTGGCGCACCGGCGGGGTCTGCGCGGAACCAATCCACTGATAATCCAGCCGCCTCGATACCCGCTAAATGCTCTGCCTGAGCCAACACGGCTGACTCAAGCGCGTCCAGTGCTGTATCAGATTGTGTCGTCATCACGCTCTGCGGCGCGAGCCTGGCAATCGATAGCTGTTGTAACCATGCCGCCGTAGCCGGCAACGCCATAGCAACGCGGGCAGCAGATAATGCGCGCTTACATCGACAGGCAAGCAGCGCTTCAGTCAGTGCTGCTGCGATGACCGCAGGCTCCATAAAATCCGCCCCCGTCACCATCCCAGCAGGCAGCGCACAAACGCCAATATGTTCAATGCGGATTTTTGCGGCAGCCAGCAACCGACGGCTTAGCACCATGACCCGCAATTGCGTGGGACCCACTTCGATCCCTAGTGCAAAACGGCGCGCAACGCTAGCCATAGAAATTCGCATCAAGTGTCCTTAAGTTTTAAAATAAAAACTTGCTCTTCATTTATTGACTTAATTTTGTCAAAAAATAGGGACAAGAAATACTCAGCTAAATGGCTATATAATCCACTGTCCCCCTTTTATGATTTTTATGGCTTCAAAATTTACCCCCTCCTCGCGCCCACGCCCCCCCCCTGCCCGTTCGCCTTGGCTAGTTCTGTTTCTTTGGTTAAGCGCAGCAGCCGCTACGCTGGCGACAATCGGTACATTGCTGATGGCGTATATGCTGATCGTCATGCTGCCCAAGCTCCCTTCACTTGAAGCACTGACTGATTACCAGCCCAAAGTGCCGTTGCGAGTCTATACGGCCGATCATGTGCTAATTGGTGAATTTGGTGCCGAGCGACGCCATCCTGTGCGTTTTGAAGAAATCCCTGAGGTCATGAAAAAAGCCGTGCTCGCCATCGAAGATTTCCGCTTTTACGATCATCACGGCGTTGATTTCATCAGTATTGTGCGCGCCGGCTTAGCGGATATTTTGCATGGTAGCGCAGCCCAAGGCGCGAGCACCATTACCATGCAAGTTGCGCGCAATTTCTTTTTATCAAGCGAAAAAACCTACACGCGCAAACTCTATGAGATGCTGGTCGCCTATCGGATTGAGGCAACGCTGACCAAAGATCAAATCCTTGAGGTCTATATGAACCAGATTTTTCTGGGTCAGCGTGCCTATGGATTTGCCGCTGCCGCGCGGGTCTATTTTGGCAAAGATCTCAAAGATATCACGGTGGCCGAGGCAGCCATGCTAGCTGGACTGCCTAAGGCCCCTTCCGCTTATAACCCAATTGTTAATCCAAAACGGGCAAAAATTCGGCAGACCTATATTTTAAAGCGCATGCATGACCTACGATACATTGACGCGGCGCAATATCAGACAGCGTTACAGGAGACCTTGCGAGTCAAAGGCTCCGGTAAAGAATTTAGCGTGCATGCGGAATACGTCGCAGAAACGGTGCGCCAAATGATGTATGCCCAGTATCAGGATGAAATTTACACGCGTGGGCTTAACGTCGTGACCACGATTGACTCTGCCGAGCAAGATGCGGCGTACCGAGCAGTCCGTAAAGGCGTCTTAACCTATGAGCGGCGCCAGGGCTATCGTGGGCCAGAAACTTATATTGATTTACCGGCTGAACCAGAAGCGCGCGATCAAGCCATTGCGAATGCCTTATTGAATGAGCCCGATAATGGAGAACTCAAAGCAGCCGTCGTGGTCGCCGTGCGTACAAAAGAAGTACAGGCCGAGCTATTAAGTGGCGACACCATCACGATTACCGGTAACGGTTTAGCCTTTGCCGCGCGTGCGCTCACGGCACAAGCACCAAACCCTCAGCGCATCAAGCCGGGGGCGGTGATTCGGGTCACCCAGGCAGCGAATGCTAATTGGTCAATCACCCAACTCCCTCAGTTAGAAGGCGCGTTGGTATCACTGACCCCGCAAAATGGCGCAATCCGCGCCTTAGTCGGCGGCTTTGATTTTAATAAAAATAAATTTAACCATGTCACGCAGGCTTGGCGGCAACCGGGCTCGAGCTTTAAACCCTTTATTTATGCAGCTTCGCTCGAGAAAGGCTTGGGCCCCGCCACCATCATCAATGATGCTCCGTTGTATTTCCCTGCGACGCAAACCGGTGGCCAGCCTTGGGAACCCAAAAATTATGGTGGCCGCTATGATGGCCCAATTAACCTACGCACCGCTCTAGCAAAATCAAAAAATCTGGTCTCGATCCGCATCCTAGACTATATTGGCCCTAAATATGCGCAAGAGTATCTTACGCGCTTTGGCTTTGACGCCGATAAGCATCCTGCCTATCTGCCCATGGCGCTTGGTGCTGGACTCGTAACGCCACTGCAAATGGCTACCGGCTATGCTGTTTTTGCAAATGGCGGCTACCACGTCAACCCGTATTTGATTGCCACTGTCACCGACCAGCGCGGCATCGTTATTTCACAAGCACAGCCACTGGTTGCCGAACGCAACGCCCCCCGCACCATCAGCGCTCGCAATGCTTACTTGATGACCAACCTATTACATTCTGCGGTGCAACGAGGCACGGGGGCACGTAGCAATGTACTTCGTCGCGCCGACCTGGCAGGCAAAACTGGCACCACGAATGATTCGCACGACGCTTGGTTTGCCGGCTTTCAGCATGAGTTGGTCGCAATTTCTTGGCTAGGATATGACCACCCTAAAAGCCTAGGCGATCGAGAAACGGGCAGTGGCCTAGCTCTGCCCATGTGGATCGACTACATGAGCCGCGCCTTGCCACGCCTGGCCGTATATTCATGGCCCCGGCCCAGTAGCGGGATTACCGAAATCGACGGTGAGCTTTTTTACGATGATTTTTTGCCAGGGCAGGGTTTTGTTGCCCATATTGATACGAGCCAATCCCTGCTTACCGGCGAGGGAGGGGCAATTTCTGGCGCCAACATTGGTGTGAATGAGACAGAAAAACAGGATATTATGGACTTGTTTAAGGGTCAATAAGATCGCTGAAAGTGGCTTGCCGCGCAGTTTAAGGGGCAAGCGCTCACCCATTAACCCTTAGACAACTCAATCGTGACGCCCGCTTGCTCGCTTGCATAGCGTGACAAGGCGGCAAATAATTCAGTGCCATGGCGCGTGTCAAGCCAAACTCCGTCTTGCTGCCGATAGTGAAAACCGCCGGCTTTCGCAGCCAACCAGATTTCTTGCATGGCCGCTTGTAAATTAACAATGATCTTGCTACCGTCGTCAAACTCCAGCGTTAATACATTGCCATTGCGCTCATATTCAACCTCAGCCCCGCTCGCATCCAGCGCGGATTCGATTGCATCTAGCGTTGCCTCAGCAAACGCAAGGTATTCTTTATGATTGGTCATGCTACACTTCCCCGCTTCAATTTTCCGAGTTTAGCTATGCAGACTATTTGCAAAGCCAGTGCAATTGTAGCGGTTTTCGCGGTGCTTGCCGCTTGTGGGCAACGCGGGGCGCTATATTTGCCAACTGTGCCGCCGTTACCCGCCGCCCCACAGGCGAGCCCGTTAAAAAATACGCCAGCCGCATCACCCAAGCCACTGGCTTCATCCTCTTCCAGCAGTCACTAAATGCTTGATAACGCTTTTGAATATATTAACGCCGAACTGCATGCAGAAAGCGTCCCGCTGACAACGCTGGCACGACAATTTGGCACACCGCTTTACGTTTACTCGCGCGCCGCCTTGACCCGCGCGTATCAAGCGTACGCGCATGCGTGCGCAGGCCATAACGCAAAGATTTACTATGCCGTCAAAGCCAATAGCAATCTCGCTGTGCTCGATGTCTTTGCAAGGTTAGGAGCAGGCTTTGATATCGTATCAGGCGGCGAATTAGCGCGTGTGCTCAAGGTGGGCGCACACCCCGACAAAATTGTTTTTTCAGGCGTCGGCAAAAGTGTCAGCGAGATGCAAGCAGCACTGAATGCAGGCGTCAAATGTTTTAATATCGAATCGCTCCCTGAACTACACCGCTTGCACGACATTGCAGCCAATACAGGTAAAACAGCACGAGTGTCATTGCGCGTCAATCCCGACGTAGATGCAAAAACGCATGCGTATATTTCGACCGGGCTTAAGTCAAATAAATTTGGCATTGCTTTTGATGAAGCGCGTGCGGCCTATCGCACAGCGGCGTCAATGAAATCGCTCGAAATCATCGGTATCGACTGCCATATTGGCTCACAAATCACCGACATTGCGCCTTATCTCGATGCGCTAGATAAAATGCTCGAGCTGATTGAATCGATTGAAGCAGACGGCATCAAAATTTCTCATCTCGATATGGGGGGCGGCCTTGGCATTTGCTATGACACCGAAACGCCGCCAGCGATTAGCACGTTTGTGCACACTCTGCTGAGTCACCTTACCAAGCGCGGTCACGGACACCGTGAAATTCTATTTGAGCCAGGCCGCTCATTAGTTGGCAATGCAGGTATCTTGCTGACAAAAGTTGAATATTTAAAACCTGGCGCGGCTAAGAATTTTGCGATTGTAGATGCCGGTATGAATGATCTTGCTCGGCCCGCAATGTATCAAGCCTATCATGACTTAATCCCGGTTCTTCAACACCGCGACAACACGCCACCGGTGCTCTACGATGTGGTCGGGCCGGTTTGCGAAAGTGGCGATTGGCTTGGTCGCGATAGGACTCTGGCTCTTAAGTCTGGAGATTTACTGGCTGCGCGCTCGGCTGGCGCGTATAGCTTTGCGATGAGTTCAAATTACAATACGCGGCCACGCGCGGCGGAAGTGATGGTGGCAGGGGAACACGCCTATTTAGTGCGTGCGCGCGAAACAGTTGAAGAATTATTCGCGGCTGAAATAAGACTGCCGGATTAGGTCAGACTCCTCAGTACTTACGAAATCAGCCCTAGTAAAACTATTGCAACTGTAATAGTAAGCGCTCCCCCTAGGCGAGTTGCCATTTGCGCAAACGGCATAAGCTGTAGGCGATTAGCTGAGGTGAGGATAGCCACGTCACCAATACCTCCCATGCCACTATGGCAAGCATTAATAATTGCCCCTTCAATCGGATAAAGGCCCACCCAACGACCTACAAAAAATCCAACCGTAATAAGGGCGAGCACCGTCACGACAATGGTGATGATATTCGCCAAATTAAAAGCCGCTAATAAGTCACTCCAGGAGGTAATCGTGATCCCAATCGCAAAGAGCAGTGGATACGTGGCTGTCGTTGAAAAAAAGCGATAAACCGTGTGTGCTCCATCTTCTAATTTAGGTGAAACCGCATAAGTCAGCTTAGCGAGCACCGCAAGAAAAAGCATCGTAACGGGAGCCGGCAAGCCAATAAGTTTATGCGTGAGGATACCCAGGATATAGAGCGTAATTGCGATCATGCCCGCCGCAGCAATATTTTCAACCGAAGCCACGGCAGTATGATTTGGCTTGAATAACTCACCATTATCGTCGATATGCAAACGGCCATTTCCGGTATAACAGGGGTAACGTTTACCGAGATGATTGAGCAAGCCAGCGCAGATAATAGCGGTTAAATTACCCAGCATCACAACAGGTAGAATCTGCGCGAATAGCTGCTGTTGTGGCAAATTCATAATATCGGCATAACCTAGGGTAAGAGGCACAGCCCCTTCACCGATACCGCCAGCCATAATAGGGATAACAATATAAAAAAAAGTCCGATGTGCGTCCAAGCCAAAAGCCATGCCAGTAATGGTCCCCAAGATGGCAGCGGCAATGGAGCCAGCGGCAAGAGGGAGGAAGATTTTAGCGAAACCTCGCACAATGGTTAAGCGGTCCATACTGAGAATACTGCCAACGACCACACAAGCGATAAATAGATACAGGATGTTGGTTGATTGCCAGAAATTATTGATTGAGCTAACTAATTCGTTAGGTAGTCGTTTGTAATAAACAAGGCAGGATGGGAGAAAGGTCGTGACGATAACAGGCCCACCAATCTGACATAGGCCTGGAATTCGTGCGCCCAATTCAGCGCAGGTAAAGCCCATTACGGCAAGCAGCGCGATCATGATTGAGATATCGGTAGTGACTTTCCCCAATGCCAAAAAGACGCCCAAGCAAACAAAAGTAACGCAATACACCGGCAGCGGAATGATACCGATACGCATGTCCATCCATTGCCACCGTGGGGTGCACCTGAATGAGAAGCGAAACATACCTGTTCCGGGCCACCGTAGAAAGTATCGCTGCTTTTTGTGCATAAAGATGGTGTGATCAACATGAACGAAGTAGCTAGGCTATCTCCCTCCATTCCTAAGCAACAATAGCTGCGCCCCTTTGACGTCATTGCCCTTTGATCAATGCCTCAAAGCTATTCATAATTTCTTCCATATCTTGATCTTTGCCTTCCTTAGATAGCTTGGGTAACGCCGGATATTCTGTAACTAATGCAGCCACCTGGATAACTCAAGACATAAAATAATTTCAGATTCGCTTTGTAATAGTTCGGCTTTCTTATATAAAATTAATTAAATTAAATCCAGCCATTGCTCAATAACGCTAATATAGTAAGTTATCGCAAGTAGATCTTGCGCCATCGTCAGTATCAAAAAGGCGCACGAGATTTTTAAGAGAGAGCAAAATGAAAGGCATCAATCAGAGACGAATGCACTATTTCTATGAAGTATTAATGTGCGGTTCAATCCGTGCAGCTTCAGACAAATTAAATACTTGTGGCTCGGTAATTACACGTCAGATTAAAATTTTAGAAGAAGAGCTAGCTATTATGCTATTTGAACGGCGACCCCATGGCATGATACCGACTGAAGCAGCACAAGGATTACTCCAATATTATCGAGGATGTTGCGCACAGCTTGAAATCTTAGAGGCTTATTTCCAAGAATTACGGGGCTTACAACGCGGCAATATCATCGTTGCTGCAAGCGAAGGATTTATTGACACATTCATGGACAATGTTCTAAATGACTTTTGCCGTCAGTATCCGAAATTGAATATTGATATAGAACTCACGCCTGTCAATGAGGTTGTGTCCAGAGTCGCTGAAGATGCTGCGCATATTGGATTAGCCTACAATCCTCCAACTCACCCCAATATTCGTTATCGTGCAAGCGCTCGACAACCTGTGTGTCTACTTGTAGATCGCAATCATCCACTCACAGCAAAATCTAGCGCCATTACTTTGGGTGAGGCAATCCAATATCCTCTTGGACTCATGCCTGCGTCATTCGGATTAAGGCAAATTCTACAATTATTAGAAATTTCCGAGAAAATCCGGCTAACTCCGATACTAACGACAAACTCCCTTGCTATTCTAAAAAAATTTGTCAAAGATAGCCATGGCGTAACGTTTATGCCCGCTTTTGCAGCGTACCGTGAGATTAAGGCTGATGAACTCGTTGCGCTTGAAATCGACAACGCAATTCTCGCCGCGGCAGAAACTCGCGCGATTGTCAGGCTTGGCCGCCCTCTTTCAGCCGCTGTTAATAAATTACTCAGGCTGATCATCGCGAAATTACCTCTCTTCGAAAGCTGATGCTTAGCCGACGCTACACAGACTTTCAAATGCAATCCCCCCCGGACTTATACGAATACCTGGCGTCAGACGTGTCCAAGCAAATTCAACCGGATCAGCAAATAACATGCCTGGCGCTTTCGCAATTAAAATTGCTTCAGCAATAGGTTCAAAGTCTGCGCGGAAATGAACCGAACTCTTATTCACTAGGATTTTCATGTTCTCAGGTTGCACACCCGCTATTCGATATAAATTACGGTCGATCATCTGTGCTTTTAGCGAGCTAACAACTACCCGGATATCATCTATTTTCAAACATGCAACGGGCCCAAGCTCTATTTTCATCCCATGTAGCATTGGGCCATCGAACTGGCCGCTACCATCCGATAAATATTCAACACGAAATGTCGCTCGCAGCGGAGTATCGCCCGTAATACCAGACTGACCACCCAGAGTCAGCGTAATTTGCTTACCGACACCTGCACGGTGGGCAGCTGCTGCAGCTTGCGGATCATAAATCAAACCAATTGCCGCTTGCTTAGCTCTACAATCAATCAGCGCTCGCAGCATACCCATCGTATCCGAACTACCACCTGCACCTGGATTATCCTGCGTGTCGGCTATCACAACAGGGCGTGTCGCATTGATGGAGAGACGCTGCGCTTCTCTTACCGCTTCTTTAGGCCCCCAAAACTGTACAGTCCACTCAAGTTCGCGCGCCACAATGTCCTCGAACAACCTATCTATGGCTTTTTCGATGGCTCTATTGTCAAGCCCATAGCCCCATAACACAGGCCCGCATTCAGCGAAATCAGCGGCTGGAAAGCCAGGGGCAAAGGATAAAGAAACAATGGTCTCTCTTTCTAGTGATGAGAGTTGCTGGTATACACTGCGCGCAGGCTCAAACAACGTACTCATACTATTAATTGGTATCAAAAATGGTAAGCGGCGACTCACCCCATGCAATTTCTTGCCATTAGAAATAAGCTCTTCCAGCATGACTGCCGCGCGCTCACCAGTTTGAGCCATATCGACATGCGGATACGTACGAAACGCCACTAAACCGTCTGCATTTTTTAGCATTTTATCCGTAACATTGGCGTGTAAATCAAGGCTTGCAACAATTGGCCGATGAGGGCCCACCACATGTCTTAATCGTGCAAGTAATTCACCCTCGCCATCATCAATATGTTCAGCAACCATTGCACCATGCAGATCAAGATAAATCGCATCGAAGTCATTTGCTTTTGCCGCAGCAATGATCTCACCAGCAATCCGCTCATAGGCGGCTTCCGTCACATGCGCGGACGGACTTGCGCCGGCCCAAATAATCGGAATTAACTGGTGGCCTTTACTTTCCATTTTGTTAATAAAACCACCGATAGGAATATTTACAGTGCGCAAAGTGAGCACATCTGCACCGCGCGATAAGGCAGGAAAATATTCTCCAAGAACAAAATTTTCATACGCAGCCTTCGAGCGCGCGAATGTATTGGTTTCGTGCTGGAATCCAGCAATCAGTATGCGCATGCCAAATCCTTTGCCAAACCAGTCATAGATATAAGGTTTTATTTGAAAACGTTAGGAATACCTAAGCACGCACTCTAACCGAAGGTAGGCGGTTGAGTACAATAGAAAGGCAGCCTATAAGCAATAAACCAACGATCATAAACAGTCCCGCATTCAAACTACCGGTTTCCTTTTTTAGGTATCCAATAATCAAAGGGCTCAGGAAACCGCCGAATAGCCCAATACTATTGATAAGTGCAATCCCGCCAGCAGCTGCGTTGCCGGTCAAGTAATCAGAAGGCATGGCCCAAAACACCGTATAGGACGCCCACATAAACGCTGTTGCAAACGTTATGCTGATCATCGAAATGATAAAGTTGTCAGATGCCATCGCGGCAACGAAAAGTGCTAATGCACTCAGAAAACCCAATATAGCACTGTGCCAACGCCGCTCACCACTGCGATCTGAACTGCGTCCAAACACAATCATTGCGATCATCGCCGCTATGTATGGAACGATTGAATAAAGTCCAATTTTCATGGTGTCAGTAACCCCTGCGCTTTTCAAAATCGTGGGTAACCAAAAACTAACTGCGTAGATCCCACAAATTAAACAAAAGTAACCAAGCGCCATAGCATATACGTGCTTATCTTTAAGAATTTGGCGAAATGAAAGCGGTGCGACATATTGCGGCGTAATATCAGCCGCCAGTAATTTTTTTTCGTGTGGTGATAACCAATTTGTCTGAGCAGGTTTGTCGGCTAGATAAAAAAACGCAATAATGCCTAGAGCCACACATGGTAGCCCCTCAATAAGAAACATCCATTGCCATCCTTTCAGTCCATAGGCCCCGGAAAAAGCCGTCATGACCCAGGTGGATAATGGCCCACTGATTATGCCGCCTATTGGACCTGCACACATAAGGATAGACATAGCACGCGCCATACGCGCTTTCGAATACCAGTAGGTCAAGTAAAAAATCACACCGGGAGCAAATCCTGCTTCGAAAACACCAAGTAAAAAGCGGAGAATATAGAAGCTCCATGCATCATGGACAAACAACATTGAGGCCGAGGTCATCCCCCACAAGACCATGATGCGACTCAGCGTTTTACGCGCTCCGATCTTGAGTAAAAGCAGATTGCTTGGTACTTCGAACAGCATGTAGCCGAGAAAAAATATACCGGCAGCAAGGCCATATATTGCATCGTCTATGCCAATATCTTGCTGCATCTGTAGTTTCGCAAAACCGATATTGATCCGGTCTATATAAGCAAAGACATAGCACAACACTAAAAATGGAAGAAGGCGCCAATTGATCTTACGATAGACAGCGGAAGATTCGTTAATTAATGGCAATGCTTTATGAGTCGTTGTGTGCATCGAGTTATTCCCTCCAATATGAACTCCGGCTTTAGGCTGGCGCATGCTTGACCGCTTCGTAATACGCGGCTGCAGCGTCGATCATGCGTGGATATAAATGGATGTCGTATCGATACTGATAGGGGCAAGGTCAAAGGTACAAATAATTACAACTGCCCATAACTATGCAGACCAGACAAAAACATATTCACCCCCAAGAAAGCAAACAGCGTAACCAGTAAACCAATCAGTGCCCACCAAGCCGCCAAGGCGCCGCGCAAGCCCTTAATCAGCCGCATATGTAGCCATGCTGCATAGTTTAGCCAGACAATTAACGCCCAGGTTTCTTTAGGGTCCCAACTCCAGTACCCACCCCATGCGTCAGCCGCCCATAGCGCACCGAGAATGGTGGCGATGGTAAAAAAGGCAAAACCCACGGCAATTGATTTGTACATCAGGTCATCTAGCACAACCAAAGCTGGCAAGCGATCACCCCATACGCCGTAGCGTTTGAGCAACGCAGCGACGGCAACCATCGCGGCTAACGCAAAGCTGGCATACCCAATAAAGTTCGCTGGCACATGAATTTTCATCCACCAACTTTGCAAGGCAGGCACCAGAGGTTGAATTTGTTGGGCTTCGCGCGCAGCGGCGTACCACATTAGAAAACCCACTGCCGCACTGATCACAAGCAGCACAAAAGCGCCTAATGCGCGCGTTTGATAATGCATTTCATAGTACAAGTAGAAAAGTGCCGTCAACAGGCAAAACAATACAAAAACTTCGTAGAGATTTGAAATTGGGATATGGCCAATATCTGCGCCAATCAAATAAGACTCATACCAACGCACCATCATGCCAGTAAAGCCTAATAACACAGCGGCCCAGCACAGCCACGAGCCGAGCTTAGCACCCACGGTTGAGCGCGCCAGTAAGCCGCCCCAATAAAACACCGTGGCCAGTAAAAACAGGGTGCTCATCCACAAAATTGCGGATTGGCTCGATAAGAGATACTTTAAGAAAAAAACTTGCTCCGCTCGCGCTAGCTCACCGTGATAAAAGGCAATGGCTGAATAGGATAGAACTGCGATCAGTGCCAGCAACACGCGCACGGGCTTCCAATACCAACCCAGCACCCCAAAAACCGGTACCGCTGCCAGTAAAATAGCCTGCTCGTAGTAGTCCATATTATGACCATACTGCATGAGTGTGAAAATAGCACCGGCAAGCAGCGCCCCTAAATAGAGCCAATCAAACGGCGTCAATCGATTTAATCGCGTTTGCACCGGAAAAGCTTCTGGGCTCCGCGTAGACAGGCCGGTTTTGCTAGACGGCTTAGTGGAATGTAAATTTTCCATCATTTAACTTCAAAGAGAGTCAGGTATATTGAGGGTTCGGCCAACTTGATGACGCAGTTGGATAAATTCGTTTTCAAAATCGAGGGTTCTACGAGCAGCAGACATGGCCATTAATACTGTTGTGCCAGTTCCATGTTCACTCTCTTTGAGCCAAAACCATACACGTCGTTCGCGCACATAAAACATAGCGAATACGCCTAGCACCAGTAATAGACTACCAAAGTAAACAATCTTTTTGCCCGGCGAACGCGTCACTTGAAAAACCGACGCTTTGACTTCATTAAATGAGTCAAGTTGCAAAAAAACCGGAGCGCGGTAGAAAAAACTATCGGATAAGGCATTGATGGCTGATTGCACAAAGCGGCCATTGGCCGCATTCTCGACATTAGGTATCAGTCCTGCTCGCTCACGCACGATTTGCCAAAGGTCCCAAAACGCCCCTTCTAGCGTACGCAATAATAACTCTACTGCTTTCGCTTGCTCGGTTTTAGGCACAGAGGATTCGATAAACTTCGCCAACGCAGCAAATCCTCCTGCCGTATCTGTACCGTCATTTTGGATAGCTTGCAGCGCCTGAGCCCCAGCAAAAAGACCCAATACGCGCGCTGCACTTCGCTCAAGCTGCGATTGCAATGGCGTCCCCGGCTGAGCTAAACGCGCGGCAAAACGCTTGGCGGCAGCTGCGCGCAAGAGCGGAGTTTGCAACGCGGCACGCAATTGCATCCAGGTCTTCACCGTATGCTCCGTATCGGCTGGAATGCGCAGATAGCGAAAAGGCTGTTGCGGGTTTTCGCGCATACCCGCTAAAAACACCCATTCGTCATCAATTTCAAGCGGCAGCATATAATGGTTGAATTCCCGCGCTTGGCCTGTGCTATCCCGTATTTTATATTGTACAGAAGGGCCTATATTGCGTAGCGTTTGCGGTTTGGAGGTTTTCGCGCCAGACCCCAGCCGCTGATCAAAGGCTTCTTGCAATGAGCGGCGGGCGACGCCACGGACATCGGCTTTACCGTCGGCAGCGGCAATATTTTCAACATTAATCGCGCGGAAATCGGTTAATTCGAGGGTTGCTCCGTCATCCATTAATGGCAACGAGCTATTAATCTGCCCTTTTAACGCAAAAGACCGCGCCTTTGAACCCGCCATCGGATAAGCCGTGAATTGCACACTTGAGCCACCATCCTCAAAACTTGATTGATAAATGGCAATACCACGATAAATAAAAGGTTTGTTCACTTCAATACGAGCTGCAATAGGCTGCTGACTTTCCTTATCCAAAACGACAATATCGCTAGCAAAGCGTTTGGGCATCCCAGTTGAATAATACTCAACGATAAATTGCTTAAGTTGGAGGGTGAATGGCAAATCTTGGATCAGCGTACCCTCCACTTGATTCAGAATGGCCGTGGATACATGCTGACCTTCAGGTACCCACGCATAGCCACGAAAGCTTGGATTCGACGTACTTAGCCGGTGCTTAGGCGCAATTTCAGCAATCACTGCATTGCCTTGCAATGGGGATTTATCAAATAGCCACATTTGTAGACGTACCGGTAAATTACTATCCAGTAAGCCACCGATACAAATCACCACAATCGCCAGATGCGCAAAGATATAGCCCAACTTGCTCAAGGCGCCGCGCTTGGCGGCGATCAGCAAGCCACCGTCGTTTGGTTTTACTTTATAGCGATAGCCACTCGCCTTAATCAACCCTTGCAGTCGTGCGGCGGTCTCGGCACGGGCATGAGCCCCCTCAAAATCAGCCCGATGTCCGAATGCGCGTAAGCTATTTTCTTGCACCCGATCTTTCCAGCTGCGCATCTCAGCCATCATGTGTGGGCCATTACGCCATAAGCACAACGAAAGCGAGACAACTAGAAACAAAAGGATTGCGCTAAACCACCAAGAACTATAAACATTGTATAGGCCCAGTGCATGAAAAATTTCCGCCCAGAATGGGCCGAACTGAGCCACATAATTAGGATAGGGCTCTTGTTGTTTAAGCACGGTGCCAATCACGCTCGCGATCGCGAGCACGACCAATAAGGCAATCGCAAAACGCATCGAACTGAGTAATTCAATGGTGTTTTTCGATAAAGGGCGTTTTGTCTTGAGCGGAGTATTTAAATTCAATTTCACAGACTCGCCTCGTCTGCTCTGCACAAAATCGCTGATCGCCGCTGAGCCAGGCAAGCATCTGCGCTTAATTTAATTTGGCCTTTGCCTATTGGAATATCACTGCTGACGGCTTTTAGATGTTGCCCCGTAACATATTCGATGGGTTCAGACACACAAAATCGCGAGCATTTTTGCGGGGAAATTATCGAACGCGGGCATTTTTGCGATAAAATTATCAAATGCGGGCATTTTTGCGATTTCGCGCTCATTTTTGCGGTAAAAATATTAAACACACTTACTTTTGCTATTTCGCATCCATTGTTGAGTCAATTCAATGACCTATTATGACTTATCAACCAAACAGCCTGCAGGATATACGTGGCTAGTTGAAGCATATCAATTGAAAACACGCCCCCATTGGCGCCAGTCTTTCATCAAAAGCCATGTTAAATCACGCGAAACCGTCAATCATGCCGACCATGTACAGCAAAATTTTCGTCAAAGTTACGCGCCAGAAAACACTATTTTAGGCCATCTTGAGTTTGCTTTGCGATATGAAGGTATCAATCTCGAAATCTTAAGCCGCCTCTTTATCCAAGACGGCAAAACACAATTGGAAGCGGCCTTACAAAAATCAGCTCAATCGCCTATTTTAAGACGGCTCGGCTTTTTGTATGAAGGATTGACCAACACACAGCTTAACGTACCGGACACAAACAAAAAGAGTGCTTACATTAAACTAGCTGATAGCAAGCTCTATGTGAATTACAGCAAACCCGTTCGTAGCGAACGGTTCCGCATTGAAAATAACCTGATAGGGAGCTTTCAATTTTGCCCAATCGTACGGCGCACACCTACTATCCAAAAATTCTTAGAGCAAGATCTGGCAGGTGAGGTCAATCGTGCCCTCATGCGCTACAACCCACGTAGCCTCGAGCGAGCAGCGGCCTGGCTCTATTTGAAAGAAACCCAATATTCATTTGATATTGAACGAGAAAAACCAAGCGGCAACAAAACCGAGCGTTTCATGCAAGCACTGCGTGAAGCAAGCGATCCCCAGCCCGTGACACAAGAACGTTTGTGCTTACTCCAAAATATTGTGGTTGATGCACGTTTTCGCGAGGTAGGCTATCGTAACAGCCAAAATTATGTTGGACGAGAATTGAATAATGGGCTCCATCGCGTCGATTTTCTGCCACCTCGCCCCGAAGATATTCCTTCACTCATGAAGGACTGGATCGCTTGGACCAATCACCTAGCTGAAGAAGACGGGATAGCGGCCCCCATCGCCGCTGCATTAGCTGCTTTCTCTTTTGTTTTTTTGCATCCATTTATGGATGGCAACGGCCGTATACACCGCTTCCTCGTGCATGAGGTGCTGACACGCCGAGGCTTTACTCCGCGTGGGTTTATCTTACCCGTATCAGCCGTGATGAAAGCTCGGCTAGATGAGTATATTGGTGCGCTAGAAGCCTTCTCAAAACCATTAAAACGCTTAAGCGATTACTATCCGATCACACCCGATATTCCAGCACGAGGAAACGATGCATTACTGTATCGGTATTTCGATGCAACCCCACAGGTCGAGTTTTTATTATTGTGTTTAAAGCAAGTGATCGAGAAAGATCTTGAGCAGGAACTCCAATTTTTACTTAAACGCGACGCCCTCTATGCAAAATTAAATGAAGAATTCGATTGGCCAGGAACAGCGCTCGATAAATTTATTATTTTTGTCCATCAAAATCAAGGGAAGCTGTCCAAAGCTAAACGTGATAAATATTTCCCTTACCTAGAAGAGGCTGAGATTTTAAGGTTTGAGGAACTTTATGGCGATGTTTTCAAAGCTGTGCCCCTAGAAGCTTAGCGCAGACCCGCAATATACTCTGCCAGCGCCTTAATTTCTTTGTCTGATAACCGCTCTGCAATCGCCTGCATAGGATCATTGTTAGCACGCTCACCTTGTTGAAAGGCCTGCAATTGCGCGATTGTGTAATCTTGCCATTGGCCGGCTAAGCGCGGATATTGTACTGGCATGCCAGCGCCCGTTGGGCCATGGCAGGCGGCACAGGCTGGCACGCCTCTCTCGGCGATGCCGCCACGCCAGATTTGCTGGCCATGCACCGCCATCTCCTGACTGTGCGCAAAAGCAAGCTTTACGGGTAAGCCAGCAAAATAAGCTGAGACATCCCACATGTCTTGTTCAGACAAGATTGAGGCAAAGCTAGCCATAATAGGGTTGTTGCGTTTTGGCGCCTTGTCGCCGGACTTAGTTTTGTAATCCAGTAACTGTTTATATAGATATTCAATATGCTGACCAGCAAGATTGGGCGCGAGACCCGTTGCCCCGCTGCCCTCTACGCCGTGGCAGGAGATACAGACCTGGCTGGCAATGGCTTGACCACGAGCCGTATCTATTTTGACTGACGTATTTTGCGGATAGGCCGCCGCTGTGTATGCCACTAATCCCACCCACATCACTCGCCAGAACTTGTATGGCCGGCTCATAGAACCCCCTTGTCTCGTTTTGTTGTTGTCTCTCAAAACCGGTCTAATAGGCTTTTTACTTGATTTTATATTATACAATAAGGACTTTTCCAAGGTTTATAAACGGCCACCATCAGCTTATGCCGGTTTAAGTTAAACCACCACGTGGCAGCTGGCGTCAAATGGGTGTAAGTTTTTTCTACCGCCTTCAAGGCACACATTTATGGCTTTCTTGCTTCACCAAGCGCGGTTTCTTGTTACCGTCAATCATTTACGCGACCTGCCTCCCTCGCCATTACCAGAAGTCGCTTTTGCCGGCCGTTCTAACGCTGGCAAGTCGAGTGCGATTAATGTACTGTGCAATCAAAGGCGGCTGGCTTTTGCTAGCAAAACGCCAGGACGCACGCAGCATATTAATTATTTCTCAGTCGGCCCGGCCGATCAACCTCGCGCCCATCTGATTGATTTACCCGGCTATGGCTACGCTGACGTCCCCGCGAGTGTGCAGATCCATTGGGAACAATTACTTGGCGGCTATCTACAGACACGGACACAGTTGTGCGGTTTAATTTTGCTGATGGATGCACGCCGCCCATGCACGGAGCTTGATTGGCAGATGATCGATTGGTTTGCCTCAACCGGCAAGCCGATTCATATGCTGCTCACTAAAGCCGACAAATTGACCCGGCAAGCCAGCATTAATACGCTCCGCACGGTACAGCAAAAGCTCGCTGAATACACCATGCGCTTAGGCCTGCCGAATCAACTCACGGCACAGCTCTTTTCAACGCCAAAGCGCGTGGGTCTCGACGATGCGCAACAGACTATCGAATCATGGTTGAAACCCACTCATCAAACCTAAAATAATGGTGTAAAAGTGAGCAAAAAAAAGCCGCCGGCAAAGCGGCGGGAAAAAGCCTGTGAATTAAGCAGCAGGCTCCCGCTCAGGGAGGAGAAGCGGGGAGCTTATGTACTATCTACAACGCTCGCCTTCCATAATATATCAATAGTCCCAAAAAATTCAGAATTTATCCTCCAATTTATGCTATGAGCGCCTACCCTGTCTATCGATCACGCCGGATGCGTGCTAACGAATTTTCTCGCCGCTTGCTATGTGAGAATGTTTTGACCAGTAACGATCTGATTTATCCAGTTTTTATCGTTGACGGTCATCAGGTACGGCAAGCTGTGCCGTCAATGCCTGGGGTTGAACGACTGTCAATTGATCTGTTGCTACCAGTGGCACAGCAATGTGTTGAGTTGCGCATCCCCGTGTTGGCGCTTTTTCCAATGATTGAAGCCTCTTTGAAAACACCTGATGGCCTAGCGGCAACACAGGCTGATGGTTTAATTCCGCGCGCCGTGCGTGAATTGAAAAAGGCGTTTCCAGAGTTAGGGGTGATGACCGATGTCGCACTCGATACTTACACCAGCCATGGGCAGGATGGTGTGATCAATGAAAGGGGCGAGATTCTCAATGACGAAACCATTGAAATTTTAGTTAAACAAGCCTCTGTGCACGCTGCCGCCGGCGTCGATATCATTGCCCCATCGGATATGATGGATGGCCGCATCGGAGCGATTCGCGCAATGCTTGAGAGCGAGGGATATCGCAACACAAAAATTATGGCCTATGCCGCCAAATATGCTTCAGCCTTTTATGGTCCATTCCGGGATGCCGTAGGATCGGCCGCCCAGCTTGGCAAAAGCAACAAAATGACGTATCAAATGGATCCGGCCAATAGCGATGAAGCATTGCGTGAAGTGGCGATGGATATTGAAGAAGGCGCTGATATGGTGATGGTGAAACCAGGTATGCCTTACCTCGATATCGTGCGGCGCGTGAAAGATGAGTTTCGTTTTCCAACTTACGTGTATCAAGTAAGCGGTGAATATGCGATGCTAAAAGCGGCCGCGCAAAATGGCTGGCTTAACCATGATCAAATCATGCTTGAGTCGTTACTGGCTTTTAAACGAGCAGGGGCAGACGGGGTCTTAACTTATTTTGCCTTAGATGCGGCAAAATGCTTGCGCGCCATTGGCTAAAAAACACCTTATAAGCAACCTTATGGAGCCAGGTCAATAGGCTCGAGCTTTTTTAAAAAAGTGCTCGGTGATTGATATCCTATCATCCGTAATGCCTGGATTTCATCACCATTTGCATCGAAAAAAATCATTGCCGGGGGTCCATATAAGCCGAATTGCTTAAGCAATGCACGGTGGTTTAAATTATTGTCGGTCACATCGGCACGCAACACATTAAATTGCCGTAGTTGTGTTTGGACCCGGCTATCTGTGAAAGTAATTTTTTCCATTTCTCGGCAATTGGCGCACCAGTCTGCATAAAATTCGAGCAAGCTTGGCCGCCCACTGGTTTTAATTCTATGCTGGAGCTCGTTATTTGATTGAATACGGGTAAATTCTATCTGCGCAGGCAGTGACTGTAGCGGGTTAAGCAGTGGCCAGACCAACCATAGCGCAACCGCGGCCAGTAATAATGCGAAGCTACGCTTAATCGCGCTCATCCAAGCACCTGCACGAGGCAATAGATGACCCGCGCCAATCCCCACCAGCAGCAAGGGTACGCCCATCCCTAACGCCATTGAAAAAAGGGCGCCACCGCCGATGACCAGATTACCCGTATGCGCAATAAAAGTCAGCACACCAAAGAGCGGCGCCGTCATACACGCGCCAACCATCAGTGCTGATAATGCACCCATAGTAAATACAGCAAGCCATTTGCCGGCTCTTAATTTATGCTGCAACAGCACGGTATTGATACGGTTTTGCCAAGCTTGAGGCAATTGCAATTCGTAACAACCCCATAGAGAAAGTGCAAACCCAAACAATAACAGCGCAACCGCACCACGCACCCATGGGCTGTGTAAATCTGGGCCGAGACTATAACCAGCAGAAGCGGCTGCAATGCCGAAGATCGTATAGATTACCGCCATCCCCAGCACATAAGCCGCGGACAACATAAAGCTGCGCCAACGCGAGAGCTGTATTCCCTCACCCACAATCAGCGCCGATAGAATGGGGATCATCGGTAATGAGCACGGAAATAAGCTGAGCGCCACACCCAGGATGAAAAAAATAAGCAATATGGTGAATACATCATGCCCTGCCAGCACCGCTTCTGCATACTGAGGGCTGTACAGGCGAGTGATATAGCCCGTCATACGGTGGCCAATCTCGGTTAGGCCTAAACCATCCCCTAGCATACCCAGAGCTTGATCTAGGATTGCCGGCTGGGCTGCGGCGATTGCCGGTGACTGTAACGCAACGCCTTTGATTAATGCCAAATGCGTTAGCGGGGAATAACAGAGCCCCTGATCAGCGCAGCCCTGTGCATGCACAGCAAGCTCGAAAGATCCCACGGCATGGGTAACCGGGAGATGAATCATGATATCGTGCCGATAGGTTTCAAGCTTTTTCTGGAGGCCCGCATCAAATTTAATCTGGCCCTGCGGCAGCATCGGCTCACCTAGGGTTGCCTCCCCTCGCTTGACGCTAAACCCAAAACCTTCACGATACATGTAATACCCGTTCGCAATTGAAACATGCACGTCGATTCCAGCAGGCCGTTCTATCGTGTGTATTTTAAAAGCTGTTTGGGCATCGAGAAAAGGCTCATTAGCCCATGTTGTGGCCAGGTAAAACAGCGCACTCACCAGAAAAATAATCCGCCCAATCAATAGTGAGCGCTGGCTAGAGTCATTGAAGATCATGGGGTTTTTTATGCTTTGGCTACACCATAAATAGAAAACCAGGCGCTTGGCCTGGTTTTCATATTTCACGTATTACGCTTTTAAGCGCTTTGGTTTACGTATTTTATTCTTGTTCTACAACCACGCTGGTCGACTCGGCGTCATCATTTAGCGGACGGTCAACCAATTCAACCAATGCCATAGGGGCATTATCACCATTACGGAAACCGCATTTTAGAATGCGCAAGTAACCACCTGGTCGGTTAGCATAACGGGGACCCAACACCTCAAATAGTTTGAGCACTGCAGTGCGGTCACGTAACCGGCTAAACGCCAAACGATGGTTGGCCAGGGTTGGCGTCTTACCCATTGTGATCAACGGTTCGAACACTTTACGCAAGGCTTTTGCTTTAGGTAAGGTGGTTTTAATCAGTTCATGCTCGATCAACGAGACAGACATATTTTTCAGCATAGCCAAACGATGGCTGCTGGTGCGATTCAGTTTACGCAAACCATGACGATGACGCATATTTACATCCTTACATTAAAAGTTTTGTTCCAGCTCTTTTTGCCATCCAAGCGGATAACGGGCCGGTAATCAATAAAAGCTTAAATCCGACAGACAACGCTCACTCAAAACACGCCGCAAATAGCAGAACTATCTACGGCGTGAGAGCCGTTTATCGATCAAGATTCATGGGCGGCCAATTTTCAAGTTTCATACCCAGCTGAAGACCACGCGACGAGAGTACTTCTTTAATCTCATTGAGTGATTTTCTGCCGAGATTTGGCGTTTTCAGCAACTCGTTTTCAGTACGTTGAATCAAATCACCGATGTAATAGATATTTTCGGCTTTCAGACAATTCAGGGAACGTACCGTCAACTCTAAGTCTTCTACTGAGCGCAACAGAATCGGGTCAACCTGGGGTGCACGCGAAGGAATTTCTGTGCTCACTTCAGAGCCTTCTAACGCCGCAAACACCGATAATTGATCAACCAAAATGCTGGCCGCTTGACGAATTGCCTCTTCTGGTGAAAGTGCGCCATTCGTCTCAATATTCATCACTAGCTTGTCGAGATCGGTGCGTTGCTCGACCCGTGCACTCTCTACCGTATAGCTCACACGCCTGACCGGGGAGAATGAAGCATCAAGCACAATTCGACCGATGGGTCGAGTGGCTTCTTCACCATAATGACGAACGTTCCCAGGTACATATCCGCGACCTTTCTCAACCTTAATTTGTAGGTCAAGCTTACCGCCTTTGGACAGGTGCGCAATCACATATTCTGGGTTAATCACTTCACAATCATGCGGTAACTCAATATCCCCAGCAGTCACCGGGCCTTCACCTTCTTTGCGCAATGAAACAGTCACTTCATCGCGGTTATGCAATAGAAAGACAATGCCTTTTAAATTCAGCAACAGGTTGATCACGTCTTCTTGCACGCCATCAATCGTGGAGTATTCGTGCACCACGCCACCGATGGTGACTTCAGTCGGCGCATGGCCAGTCATTGAAGACAGCAACACGCGTCGCAGCGCATTCCCTAAAGTGTGGCCATAGCCACGCTCAAATGGTTCCATGACCACTTTTGCATGGTTGCCGCCCATCAACTCAACCGCAATCATTCTGGGCTTCAACAGATTGTTCTGCATAGGTTTTCCTTTTAATGCCCGCAGCTCGTTACGTCTGTAGGGCTGACAGGTGATAACCTGAAAAAACACGGCCGAAGCGCCCCTCATAGGAGCGCGTCAACCTTGATTCAATTACCGTGAATACAATTCAACAATCAAGCTTTCGTTAATATCGCCCGCAATTTCATTGCGTTCCGGCGCTTGCTTGAAGGTCCCTTCTAATTTCTTCTCATCGACTGTAACCCAGGCTGGAAAGCCAATCTGGCTCGCCAATCCGACAGCCTCTTGAATGCGAGTTTGCTGCTTGGCTTTTTCGCGAACGGCAATTAAATCGCCAGCCTTGACTTGCAAAGATGGAATATTAGCGACGTGGCCATTGATCACGATCGAGCAATGGCTAACCAGTTGCCGTGCCTCAGCACGGGTTGAGCCAAAGCCCATCCGGTAAACTACGTTGTCAAGCCTGGATTCAAGCAATTGCAAAAGCATTTCGCCGGTATTGCCTTTGCGGCGATCAGCCTCGGCAAAATAGCGACGGAATTGGCGTTCAAGCACCCCGTAAATACGTTTCACTTTTTGCTTTTCACGCAATTGGTTACCGTAATCGGAAGTACGATTGTTGGTGCCAGAAGGACGGCCATGTTGGCCGGGCTTGGTGTCGAGCTTACATTTATCTGCCAGCGAACGGCGTGTGCTTTTCAGGAAAAGATCTGTTCCTTCCCGGCGAGATAATTTAGCTTTAGGGCCTATATAGCGTGCCACTTTTCATTCCTTTTCAAATAAGTCACGCGAACCGGAGTCCGCGTTAGTCCTGCTTAATAGCTAGACGGTGGGCTTATGGCGATTAATACAATTGTTACTTTAAATACGACGACGTTTTGGCGGGCGGCAACCATTATGGGGAATCGGTGTCACATCAGAAATTTCTGTGACTTTGATGCCCAAGCCATGTAGCGCGCGCACTGCGGATTCACGGCCTGGACCGGGACCCTTAATTCTAACTTCAACCGTTTTCAAGCCATACTCGAGCGCTGTCCGACCTGCGGATTCAGCCGCAATTTGAGCAGCATATGGGGTTGATTTACGCGATCCTTTAAAACCCTGACCGCCTGCTGTCGCCCATACAAAAGCATTACCTTGGCGATCGGTGAAGGAGATAATCGTGTTATTAAATGATGCATGAACATGCACCACGCCTTCCGCGATATTTCTTTTGACTTTTTTGCGAGCACGTTGTGTCGCAGAATTATTTGAAGCCTTAGCCATACATTTTCCTGTGCTGTACTTAACGATCTAATGCTTACTTCTTGAGGGAAGCAGCAGCACGCCGTGGACCTTTACGAGTACGCGCATTGGTGCGAGTACGCTGGCCTCTAACTGGCAAGCCTTTGCGATGCCGCATGCCACGATAGCAGCCAAGATCCATCAGACGCTTGATGCTCATCGAAACTTCACGGCGCAAATCGCCTTCAACGGCATACTTGCCCACCTGCTCACGCAGCTTTTCAAGATCTTTATCGTCAAGATCTTTAACTTTTTTCGAAAGGGACACGCCAGACTGCTCACAAATCGTGAGCGCACGCGTACGGCCAATGCCGTAGATAGCTGTCAGTCCAATTACGATGTGCTTATGATTCGGGATATTTACCCCAGCGATACGAGCCATTGCTATTCCTCAATCAACCTTGACGTTGCTTGTGACGCTGATCAGAACTACAAATCACACGCACAACGCCTTTGCGTCTGATAACTTTACAATTACGACAAATACATTTAACTGATGCCATGACTTTCATATAATACCTTTTTAATCATTTTGCTCGAAATATAATCCGTGCACGAGACAGATCATAAGGGGTTAATTCGACCGTCACCTTGTCACCTGGCAAAATCCGAATGTAATGCATCCGCATTTTGCCAGAAATATGCCCTAATACAATATGACCATTTTCCAACTTAACTCGAAAAGTGGCATTTGGAAGGTTTTCAAGCACTTCCCCTTGCATTTGAATTACATCATCTTTGGCCATAAGCCCCTAAACCCAAAAACTCTTATTAGATCCTTATCTTAACGGATCGGGAGATTGCCGCCCTTAAAATTGGCCTTACGAAGCAAGGATTCATATTGTTGCGACATTAAATATGAGCGCACTTGCTCCATAAAATCCATCGTTACCACAACAATAATCAGTAATGATGTCCCACCAAAATAAAACGGTACATTCCAGCGCAATACTAAAAATTCAGGCAATAAGCACACGAATACAATGTAAACAGCACCTGCCAGTGTAAGACGCGTCAGAATTTTATCGATATAGCGCGCAGTTTGATCTCCTGGCCGAATACCGGGTACAAAAGCGCCACTTTTCTTTAGGTTATCCGCTGTTTCTTTGCTGTTAAATACCAATGCAGTATAAAAGAAACAAAAGAACACGATCGCCAAGGCATACAGCGTCACGTAAACTGGCTGCCCAGGGGCTAACATAGCCGCCACATCATGCAACCAGCGCAATCCAGAGTCAGCGCCAGAACTAAACCAACTTGCAATGGTCGCTGGAAATAAAATAATCGACGAGGCAAAAATCGGCGGAATGACACCTGCCATATTCAGCTTTAGAGGCAAATGCGAGGCTTGTCCACCATACAGCTTGTTGCCAACCTGACGTTTGGCGTAATTCACCAAAATTTTGCGCTGACCACGTTCAACAAATACAACGAAATAGGTTACGGCAACAATCAGCACAATCACAATCAAGGCGGAAATAATGCTCATTGAATTAGTCCGAACCAATTCAAATAGACCGCCGATGGCATTGGGTAGACCCGCAGCAATCCCGCCGAAGATTATAATTGAAATACCATTACCCAAACCACGTTCAGTAATTTGCTCGCCTAACCACATCAAAAACATCGTACCCGTCACCAAGGTCACGACGGTCGTCAAGCGAAACATAAAGCTTGGATCCAGCACGAGACCGACCTGGCTTTCCAGCGCAAGGGCTATACTAAATGCCTGAAAAGTAGCGAGCACCACAGTAAAATACCGCGTGTACTGCGTCATTTTACGCTGGCCTGCTTGCCCTTCTTTCTTAAGCGCTTCTAGTTGCGGCGAGATAATCGCCATCAACTGCATAATAATCGAAGCCGAAATGTACGGCATGATCCCTAGCGCAAACACTGAAAAACGCGACAGTGCGCCACCCGAGAACATATTGAACATTCCCAGGATGCCGCCTTGCTGACTCTGAAAAAGCTTAGCCAACTGATCAGGATCAATGCCTGGCACAGGAATATGCGCGCCAATCCGGTAAACAACAAGCGCTAGCAGTAAAAATATGGCGCGCTTAAATAGATCGCCATATTTTGCTACTGGTTTACCGTTTTTCGCAAGATTCGGGCTCTTAGCCAAAAATCTTCTCCAATGCCAATACTACTAATTGATTCATTAATGGGCGCTGATCTAGACTAGCGAACCATTCGCGGCTTCTATTGCACGACGCGCACCAGCTGTTGCCGTCAGGCCTTTTAACGTAATTTTACGTGTCAATTCACCTGTCGCAATAACCTTGACATTACGCACCATCTCACCTACCAAGCCAGCCTGCTTCAATACCAATAAGTCAATCTCATCGACGGGCAATTTTTGCAAGTCAGAAAGTAGAATTTGACTGTTAAATTCTTTTGTCAGCGATTTGAAGCCACGTTTTGGTAAACGCCGTTGCAATGGCATTTGCCCGCCTTCAAAGCCAACTTTATGGAAACCGCCAGATCGCGATTTTTGTCCTTTATGACCTCGGCCGGCAGTTTTACCCAAGCCAGAGCCCATGCCGCGACCTACACGCCGCTTCGCATGTTTGGCGCCAGCGGCAGGTTTAAGTTGATTCAATTCCATTAAAACTCCTTGGACCTTCGCTTAGCTAACGACTTTAACAAGGTAAGATACCTTGTTAATCATGCCGCGTACCGCGGGGGTATCTTGCAACTCACTGACTGAGTTGATACGACGTAGACCTAGCCCCCGTATCGTCGCACGATGCGATTCACGAGTACCGATCACGCTCTTAACGAGCTGAATTTTGACAGTTTGATTTGACATTTTGCTACGGTCTCTGCAGGTCTCTTAATTCAAAATCTGTTCAATTGTCTTGCCACGCTTGGCCGCGATATTCGCTGGCGTAGATTGCTTACGCAAACCATCAAGCGCCGCACGCACGACATTGTACGAATTGGTAGAGCCGTAAATTTTAGCCATCACATTACGTACACCCACCACATGAAATACAGCACGCATTGGGCCACCGCTTTTAATCCCCGTACCTTCTTTGGCAGGAGCCATCAAAACGGTTGTGGCGCCATGTTTACCCGGCACCTCATGCTGCAAAGTACCATTATGCAACTGGACTTTAAACATATTGCGACGGGCCTGTTCCATGGCTTTTTGGACAGCAACAGGCACTTCTTTTGCCTTGCCTTTGCCCATACCAATGCGCCCATCGCCATCGCCAACCACGGTTAGAACAGCAAAGCCTAAAATACGACCGCCTTTAACGACTTTAGTAACGCGTTTGACGGAGACCATCTTTTCGCGAAGGCCATCGTCGCGTTCTTCAAGCTGAGCTTTCGCTTGCATTTTTGCCATGACGAATCTTTTCCTTAAAACTTGAGGCCAGCTTCACGCGCAGCTTCGGCGAGTGCTTTAACACGGCCGTGATAGCGAAAGCCCGAACGATCAAAGGCAACGGTTTCAATACCAGCCACCTTAGCTTTTTGTGCAATCCGCTGACCAATGACTGTAGCCGCGGCGACATTAGCACCCTTACCACTTTGGCCTGCCAGCTGTTGACGCACTTCTGCCTCAACCGTTGACGCACTAACCAGTACTTGGGTCCCGCATGGCGAGAATACTTGCGCATAAATGTGCGTATTGGTGCGATGAACCGCAAGCCGATGAACCTTTAACTCAGCGATTTTGCTTCGCGTCGGACGGGCCCGGCGTATACGAGATTGTTTTTTATCCATAACGAGTAACCTTATTTTTTCTTGGTTTCTTTGAGGATCACAACCTCATCAGCATAACGCACGCCTTTGCCTTTATAAGGCTCAGGTGGACGATAGGCACGCACCTCTGCAGCAACTTGCCCGACTTTCTGTTTGTCGATCCCTTTAATCAGGATCTCAGTCTGAACGGGCGTTTCCACTTTAATGCCTTCTGGCATTTGGTGCACAACCGGATGCGAATAACCCACTGATAAATTCAATTTATCGCCTTGAGCTTGCGCACGATAACCCACGCCGACCAAATTGAGCTTACGCTCAAATCCCCGCGACACACCCACTACCATATTGGCAACAAGTGCGCGCATCGTCCCGGACATAGCATTCGCTTCGCTGCTATCATCAGCCGGCTCGAATGTTAACTTGCCATTAGCCTGATGAATTTTAACTAACTGATTCTCAGCTAGCGACATTGAACCCAATGGCCCTTTGCTCGTGATCATGCCACCATCTAGTGACACATCTACGCCCGCTGGTAATTCAACGGGGCTCTTACCTACTCGAGACATCCTTGTTTCTCCTTAGCGGCGGCCTCAAAAATTATTCGACGTAACAAAGAATTTCGCCGCCGACTCCGGCCGCACGCGCTTTACGATCTGTCATCACACCTTGAGTGGTGGAGACAATCGCCACCCCAAGGCCATTCATGACTTGAGGAATAGCGTGGCGCCCTTTATACACAGGACAACCTGGACGTGAAACACGTTCTATACGTTCAATAACTGGGCGGCCTGCATAATACTTTAGTCCAAGCTGCAACTCTGCTTTGCCACCTTCTGCTTTAACCGAAAAATCTTCGATATAGCCTTCGTCCCGCAATACTTGCGCAATCGCAACTTTAATTTTAGAAGACGGCATCGCAACAGATATTTTGTTGACCATCTGCGCATTGCGAACGCGAGTCAGCATATCGGCGATAGGATCACTCATGCTCATTTATATTACTCCCTCACCAGCTCGCTTTTGTCAGACCCGGAATTTCACCACGGAAGGCGATTTCACGGATCTTGCCACGGGCAAGACCAAATTTGCGAAAAGTGCCACGCGGACGACCAGTCAATGCGCAGCGATTACGCTTACGGGTTGGATTCGCATTACGCGGCAACTGCTGTAACTGCAAGCGTGCTGCATAGCGATCTTCATCTGATTTTTTTGAATCATCGATAATCGCTTTAAGAGCAGTACGCTTAGCAGCGTATTTTTGCGCTAAATGCGCACGTTTTTTTTCACGTTCAATTAATGCTACTTTAGCCACGGCAACCTCAGTTCTTGAACGGAAACTTGAAGCAAGCAAGCAATGCCTTTGCTTCTTCGTCATTTTTTGCGGTGGTGTTAATACTGATATTTAACCCACGCAACGCATCAATTTTGTCGTATTCAATTTCAGGAAAAATAATTTGCTCCTTGACCCCGAGGTTGTAATTGCCACGGCCGTCAAATGCACGACCAGATACGCCGCGAAAATCTCGAACGCGTGGCAATGCTAAATTCACCAAACGATCTAAAAATTCAAACATCATACGGCCACGCAACGTAACCATCACACCTACTGGATAGCCTTCACGAATTTTGAAGCCAGCAATTGCTTTGCGTGCTACGGTGATCACCGGCTTTTGGCCGGCAATCTTAGTAAGATCACCCACTGCGTGTTCAATCACTTTTTTATCAGCAACCGCTTCACCCACACCCATATTCAATGTGATTTTGGTAAAACGGGGCACTTCCATAACAGATTTGTAACCGAACTTTTGCATCAGTTCGGGAACTGCTTTCTGTTTATAAAATTCTTGCAAACGAGCCATTTATTTAATCACTCCGTCAAGCGCTAAGTACTGCACCGGTCGTTTTTAGAAAGCGAACATTCTCACCATTCTCGACTTTGATACCCACACGCGATGGTTTACCGTTCGCGTCAACCAAAGCCACATTTGACCGATTGATCGGCATGACTTTGCTTTCCACGCCACCTGGCGTTCCTTTCATTGGGTTTGGTTTGACGTGCTTCTTAACCAAGTTCAAACCCTCAACCGTGATGCGATCGCCTGCAACTGCTAGCACAACGCCGCGTTTGCCTTTATCTTTACCGGTGATCGCAATCACTTCATCACCTTTACGAATTGTCTTCATTTTGATGCAATCCCTTACAGCACTTCTGGAGCAAGTGACACGATCTTCATGAAATGTTCGCGCAATTCACGCGTAACAGGCCCAAAAATACGAGTACCAATTGGCTCGAGTTTAGCATTGAGCAATACCACCGCATTGCCGTCAAACTTAATCAGCGAACCATCCGGGCGGCGCATACCTTTTCTAGTGCGTACCACCACGGCATTAAATATTTCACCTTTTTTCACACGCCCACGCGGCATCGCTTCTTTGACTGTCACTTTAATGACGTCACCGATATTCGCGTAACGACGCTTTGAACCGCCCAACACTTTAATGCACAAAGCTTCACGTGCACCTGTGTTATCTGCGATTTGAAGCCGAGTTTCGTTCTGAATCATAATTTCTCTTTTCCAACTTAATCCGGCTGCGCCACTTATCAGCAAAAGCTCAACAGCGCTTTCCGGTCAGTTTTGGCCCCGCCGACCTTAGGCCGCTTGGGTTAGGAACAAGGACATAAATGTCCGTTAAAAGCAGAGCAGAGGATTATAGCAAATTATCCGAAAATTGCAATCTATTCGTTACAATTTTAACATCTACCCACTCAAACAACCCGCACAGCCTCCATTAGACGAGACACCGTCCAAGCCTTTGTCTTTGAAAGCGGCCGTGTTTCTTGAATTTCAACAAGATCGCCTTCATTGTAGGTATTCACCTCATCATGCGCATGATATTTCTTTGAGCGCACAACATATTTACCATAAAGCGGATGCTTGACACGACGCTCGATAAGGACCGTCACGGTTTTATCCATTTTATTGCTGATAACTCTACCGATCAGCGTTCGCTTGAGCGAAGTTTTAACATCGTTCATTTTTGGCTTGCCTTTTCGGTCAATACAGTATGCACGCGCGCAATATCACGCCGTATTTTCTTTAATAGACTGCTGTTACTTAATTGCTGAGTGGCTAATTGCAAACGCACGCTAAAACATGCTTTAAGCAGATCAGACAACTCTTTATGCAATTCAGTCCGGTCTTTTACTCGGAATTCTGAGGCTTTCATTCATCTCTCCATCAAGCGCTAATCTGACGCGCGACAAATGCTGTCTTCATTGGCAGTTTTGCCGCTGCCAGGCGAAATGCCGCCCGCGCCAACACTTCATCTACACCATCCATTTCATACAACATCTTACCTGGCTGAATCTCGGCCACGTAATATTCCGGATTCCCTTTACCATTACCCATCCGGACTTCAGCCGGTTTTTGAGAAATCGGTTTATCCGGAAAAATACGAATCCAAATCCGGCCACCACGTTTAATATGACGGGTCATCGCACGACGCGCAGACTCAATTTGACGTGCCGTCAAGCGACCACGGCCAATTGCTTTTAAGCCAAATTCGCCAAATGATACGGCATTGCCGCGAGTCGCCACACCGGTATTGCGACCTTTTTGCTCTTTACGGTATTTTCTGCGTTTTGGTTGCAACATCTTTATTCTCCAATCTTGGCATCGCCATCAGATTTGGCAGCTCCCGCACGACGCGAACCCGCCCAACGGCCCGGCTTATCGCCACCGTCACCACGACCGCGGCGTTCGCCCGGACGGGAATTACGGCGCCCCCGTTTCTCTTCAGGTGCTTCATCGACAACCGGCGCTTCGTTACGGCCTACAATATCGCCCTTATAAACCCAGACCTTAATGCCAATAATGCCATAAGTTGTCTGCGCTTCGGACGTTGCGTAATCGATATCGGCACGCAATGTATGTAATGGCACACGACCTTCACGATACCACTCCGTACGCGCAATTTCGATTCCATTTAACCGGCCTGAGCTCATGATCTTGATGCCTTGAGCGCCAAGACGCATCGCATTTTGCATCGCACGCTTCATCGCACGGCGAAACATAATCCGGCGTTCAAGCTGTTGCGAGATCGAATCTGCAATTAATTGCGCATCGATTTCCGGCTTGCGAATTTCTTCGATATTGACATGCACCGGCACGCCCATGCGGCGTTGCAATTCAGCCTTCAGGAGCTCAATATCCTCTCCCTTTTTACCGATCACAATGCCTGGACGCGAGCTGTGAATGGTAATGCGCGCGTTTTTCGCAGGTCGTTCAATGATTACCTTGCCGACAGACGCATTCTTGAGTTTTTTCTTCAAATACTCTCGAACACTAATGTCTTCTTTCAACATATTTGCAAACTGAGTATTACTCGCGTACCAACGCGAAACCCAGTTGCGACGAACGGCCAGCCGAAAGCCGGTCGGATGTATTTTCTGTCCCATCGTGTGTGGCCCTTTAATTTCCAACCGTCACGGTGATGTGACAGGATTGCTTTTCGAGCGGATTACTACGCCCTTTGGCGCGCGCAATAATACGTTTTAACGAAGTCGCTTTATCGACATAAATGCTAGTCACCTTTAACTCGTCAATATCCACGCCCACATTATGCTCTGCGTTTGCGATTGCCGATTGGACGACTTTCTTAATAATGCCTGCAGGCTTTTGCTTTGGCGAAAAAGCCAATAAATCCAAGGCTTTGCCAACTGCTAGGCCGCGAATCTGATCGGCGACTAAACGTGTTTTTTGCGCCGAAATCCGGGCGCCGCGGTGAATTGCTTTGGCTACCATCTTCTTGCCCCTTATCTCTTAGCCTTTTTATCGGCTGCATGACCTTTGAATGTGCGGGTCAAGGCAAATTCGCCGAGTTTATGGCCGACCATGTTTTCCGAAATATACACCGGAATATGTTGACGGCCATTATGCACCGCAATGGTCAAACTGATAAAATCCGGCAGAATTGTCGACCGGCGTGACCAAGTTTTGATTGGCTTGCGGTCGCGTGTAGCGATAGCCGCATCAACCTTTCGCCGCAAGTGGGCCTCACAATATGGGCCTTTTTTGATAGAACGTGCCATTTATCTACACTCTCTTAACGTTTATTGCGACGCTGCACGATCATATTGGTCGTGCGTTTATTGCGACGAGTCCGATAGCCCTTAGTTGGGACACCTGTTGGACTCACTGGATGACGACCAGCAGCAGTTTTGCCCTCACCCCCGCCATGCGGGTGATCTACCGGGTTCATTGCCACACCACGTACGGTCGGACGAATACCGCGCCAACGGGCTGCACCTGCTTTACCAATTTGACGCAGACCATGCTCTTCATTGCCCACCTCGCCGACGGTCGCACGGCATTCGATATGCACGCGGCGAATCTCGCCAGAGCGCAAACGAACTTGTGCGTAACTGCCTTCACGCGCCAATAGCATCGCTGAAGCACCCGCTGAACGAGCAATCTGCGCACCTTTGCCTGGCTGCATTTCGATACAGTGAATCGTGGTCCCGACCGGAATATTACGAATTGGCAACGCATTGCCCGCACGAATCGGCGCTTGCGCACCCGATAAGAGCTGATGGCCTACTGCCAAACCTTTCGGTGCAATAATGTAGCGCCGCTCACCATCGGCATAACACAACAAGGCAATGTTCGCACTACGGTTCGGATCATATTCCAATTGCTCAACTTTTGCCGGAATATCATCTTTGTTACGGCAAAAATCAACCAGCCGATAGTGCTGCTTGTGACCACCACCGCGATGACGCGTAGTGATATGACCGTTATGATTACGGCCCGCAGTATTGCTTTGTTTTTCTAAGAGTGGCGCATGAGGTTTGCCTTTATGCAAATCCTTATTCACCACCTTAATCATTCCCCGGCGACCGGGGGAAGTCGGTTTGACTTTAACGAGTGCCATGATTATCTGGCCTCCGCTTCAAAATTAATTTCATGTCCTGGCTTCAGGCACACATAGGCTTTTTTCACAGTCTTACGGCGTCCGCTGATGCGGCCAGAACGCTTAACCTTACCTTTTTGATTCAAAATTTGCACGGAAGCCACTTCAACCTTAAACATCAATTCAACCGCAGCTTTAACTTCTTGCTTAGTTGCATCAGGCGTCACTACAAACACGTTCTGATTATTCTTGTCAGCAACTTGCGTCGCTTTCTCGGAAACCCGAGGTTCAATCAAGATTTTCAGTAAACGATGGTCATTTTTACGGGCGTCGATCATGACAACAACTCCTCAATCTGGGCGAGCCCGGCTTTGGTAACCAAGATGTTCTTGAAATGGATCAACGATAATGGATCGGCATAACGCGGCTCAACAATCGCCACATTCGGCAAGTTGCGCGACGCCAGATACAGATTTTCATCCACATTATCAGTAATCACTAACACGGATTCAAGGCCCATCGACTGAAATTTACGAGCAAGCAATTTTGTCTTTGGCGCTTCGAGCGTGATCTCCTCAACTAACGAGAGTCGACCCTCACGGACCAACTGCGAGAAGATTGAGCAAAGCCCAGCACGAAACATCTTTTTATTGACTTTATGCGTGAAATTTTCTTCTGGCGAATTAGGGAAAATACGACCACCCCCACGCCATAGTGGACTCGACGTCATCCCCGCACGCGCCCGGCCTGTGCCTTTTTGACGCCACGGCTTTCTAGTCGAGTGCTTAACTTGCTCACGATCTTTTTGCGCGCGATTACCACTGCGCGCATTGGCTTGATACGCTACAACGACCTGATGAATCAAAGCCTCATTGTAGGCACGGCCAAATACTGCATCAGATGCATTGATGCCAACCGCGTCCTGACCGGCTTCATTTAGGAGCTTAATTTCCATTATTTTGCTCCTTTTTGGGCAGGTGACTTAACCGCTGGCGTGATCGCCACGAAGCCTTCCTTTGCCCCCGGAATTGCGCCGTTTACAAACAATAATTGACGCTCTACATCAATCCGCACAATCTCTAGATTCTGCGTGGTGACCCTGCGGTCCCCCATATGTCCGGTCATACGCTTACCTGGAAAGACGCGCCCTGGATCTTGTGCCATCCCGATTGAGCCTGGCACATTATGTGAGCGTGAATTACCGTGTGAAGCTCGACCCGAGCTAAAATTGTAGCGTTTGATCGTGCCTGCATAGCCCTTACCAATCGAGCGTCCGCAAACATCGATTTTTTGTCCGACTTCAAATAACTCGGTACCGAGTACTTTGCCAATAGACAAAGCAGTGGCTTGAGTTTCATCAGTACGAAATTCTTGTAGGAACTGGCCAGCTTCGACACCTGCTTTAGCAAAGTGTCCTTGCAAAGGCTTAGTCACGCGTGTAGCGCGGCGCTCGCCAAATGCAAGTTGCACGGCGGTGTAACCGTCAGATGCAACGGTCTTGATCTGTGTCACGCGATTGCTTGATACGTTTACCACTGTCACCGGAATTGAAACGCCTTCCGGTGTAAAGATACGCGTCATCGCAACCTTGCGACCCAAAAGTCCAAGGCTCATTATTTTCTCCATTCCCAGCTACGATTGGCCAGGATTAAATCGCTTGATAATTAAACCAATGCTCGTCGTGTTATGGCTGCTAAAACAACCCATCACAACGAACTCAATAATTTACGCAAAAGCGCGAAAAGCCTTCAATTATAACTGGGCCTTTCGCTTCCCGCAATAAAGATTGTCTTGTTTACTGCAATTTGATCTCGACATCCACTCCTGCCGATAGATCTAGCCTCATTAAAGCATCAACTGTCTTGTCCGTCGGATCAACAATGTCAATCAGACGCAGATGAGTACGAATTTCAAGTTGATCGCGCGAAGTTTTATTGACATGCGGCGAACGCAAAATATCAAAGCGCTGAATCGAAGTCGGCAAAGGCACTGGCCCACATACAATAGCGCCGGTTTGTTTCGCGGTATCGACAATTTCAGCTGATGCCACGTCGATTAGCCGACTATCAACTGCCTTTAGGCGGATACGAATCTTCTGTTCTTTTGACATGACTTTCCTTTAAAGAGCGAGGCGGCTCACGCCGCCGGATTAAATTACTTACCTCTGGCACTCATCACCGCTTCCGCAACATTGCGCGGAGCATCAGAATAATGCTTAAATTCCATCGTATAGGTCGCACGGCCTTGGGTCAGCGAGCGCAGCGATGTAGAGTAACCAAACATTTCCGCAAGCGGAACTTCAGCACGCACCACCTTACCGCCGCCGATCATATCTTCCATGCCCTGAACAATCCCACGGCGCGACGATAGATCACCCATCACGTTACCCATAAACTCTTCAGGGGTTTCGACTTCAACCGCCATCATCGGCTCAAGCAGGACCGGGGTTGCACGCCGCATACCTTCCTTAAACGCCATTGAGCCGGCCATCTTGAAGGCATTTTCATTCGAGTCCACATCATGGTAAGAACCAAAAAACAATGTGACCTTGACATCTACGACCGGATAACCCGCCAAGACCCCTGCCTTGAGTGTTTCTTGAATACCTTTGTCAACCGCCGGAATATATTCACGGGGCACAACACCGCCCTTGATGGCGTCGACAAATTCATAGCCTTTACCCTGTTCTTGGGGCTCCAGCTTCAACACCACATGGCCATACTGACCGCGACCACCAGACTGTTTGACGAATTTGCCTTCAACTTCATTACAGGTAGCACGAATCGTCTCGCGATAAGCAACCTGAGGCTTACCAACCGTTGCTTCAACGCCAAATTCACGCCGCATCCGGTCAACCAAAATCTCCAAATGCAACTCACCCATACCCGAAATAATGGTCTGACTCGACTCTTCATCCGTCTGCACGCGAAACGATGGATCTTCCTGTGCCAGACGATTGAGCGCCAACCCCATTTTTTCTTGATCAACCTTGGTTTTAGGTTCCACTGCCTGCGAAATCACTGGCTCAGGGAACACCATGCGTTCAAGCAAAATGATCTGACTAGGATCGCACAACGTATCGCCCGTGGTGGCTTCTTTCAAGCCCACTGCCGCCGCGATATCGCCAGCACGTACTTCCTTAATTTCTTCACGTTGGTTCGCATGCATTTGCAAAATCCGACCAAGGCGCTCTTTCTTACCTTTGATTGGGTTGTAAATGCTATCACCCGAATTCACCACACCAGAGTAGACACGGAAGAAAATCAACTGACCCACAAAAGGATCGGTCATGATTTTAAACGCCAGCGCGGAGAATTTCTCATCATCCGCAGCACGACGCTCAGTGGTGCCACCGTCTTCAAGCTCACCCTGAACCGGTGGGATATCGACTGGCGACGGCATATAATCAACCACGGCGTCCAACATTGCCTGCACGCCCTTATTCTTAAAGGCAGTACCGCACAACATTGGGACGATCTCACCCGCAATCGTGCGAGCGCGCAGCGCACCCATGATTTCTTGTTCGCTCAAGGTTTCACCATTGAGGTATTTATCCATCAATACTTCAGATGACTCAGCTGCCGCTTCGACCATCTTTTCGTGCCACTCTTGAGCAAGGTCAGCAAGTTCCGCAGGAATCTCTTGGTACTCAAATTTAATCCCCTGACTCGCGTCATCCCAGACGATCGCCTTCATTTTGACGAGATCAATCACGCCCTTGAAGTTTTCTTCCGCACCAATTGGTACCTGGATTGGAATCGGGTTCGCTTTCAGGCGCGCACGCATTTGATCGTGCACTTTAAAGAAATTAGCTCCCGTGCGGTCCATCTTGTTGACGAATGCCAGCCGCGGCACACCGTATTTATTAGCCTGCCGCCAAACTGTTTCAGATTGGGGTTGAACGCCACCGACTGCACAATACACCATACAGGCGCCATCCAACACGCGCATTGAACGCTCAACTTCAATCGTGAAGTCGACGTGTCCTGGCGTATCGATGATATTAATACGGTGCTCTGGGTAATTACCCGCCATGCCTTTCCAGAAGGCCGTGGTTGCCGCCGATGTAATGGTGATGCCGCGCTCTTGCTCTTGCTCCATCCAATCCATCGTTGCAGCACCATCGTGCACTTCACCGATTTTATGGTTGACGCCCGTGTAAAACAGAATGCGCTCAGTCGTCGTTGTTTTACCGGCGTCAATGTGGGCGCTAATGCCAATATTGCGATAGCGCTCGATAGGTGTCTTGCGAGCCACTTTAAACCTCTGTTTTAATGAGCCACGGGAGAAGCATGCGGCTTTTGATGATTGATCATTTAGACTAAACCGTAAACGGTTTAGCTATACTTAAAAACGGAAATGCGAAAATGCTTTATTAGCTTCTGCCATGCGGTGTACTTCATCGCGCTTTTTCATTGCGCCGCCACGACCCTCGAAAGCCTCGAGCAATTCAGCAGCTAAACGTAACGCCATGGATTTTTCACTGCGCTTTTTCGCTGCGTCGCATAACCAACGCATGGCTAGTGCTGCGCGACGTGCTGGCCGCACTTCAACTGGCACCTGGTAGTTTGCACCACCGACGCGACGCCCTTTAACTTCAACCACTGGTTTAACGTTATTCAGTGCGCCGTTAAATAATTCTAAAGGCTCTTTGCCGTTTTTATCTTGAACGTGTTTGAACGCGCCATAGACAATACGCTCGGCAACAGACTTCTTGCCAGACAACATCAGCACATTCATGAATTTTGCGACTTCTACATTGCCAAATTTAGGATCTGGCAGGATTTCCCGTTTGGGGACTTCACGACGACGTGGCATTTCTTTTCCTTTACTGTTTCAGCTGGGGTCAATCCCCTCGGCCACCAACTACGCTCATTAAAAATATCTAAATAACGTCGGGTGTCCGCTTACTCGATAGCCACCAATAATTTGATGCTATCGCTGTCAAACTCTCAAAACTACTTCAACCACTCCAACAACTAATAGAGCAGTTGTTAAATTACGCTTTTTTCGCGCGCTTTGCACCGTATTTCGAGCGTGCTTGCTTACGATCTTTCACGCCTTGCGTATCCAGTGAACCACGCACAATGTGATAACGTACACCAGGCAAATCCTTAACCCGGCCACCGCGAATCAGCACTACCGAGTGCTCCTGCAGATTATGGCCTTCACCGCCGATATAAGGAATCACCTCAAAGCCGTTCGTTAAACGCACTTTAGCTACTTTACGTAGCGCTGAATTTGGTTTCTTCGGCGTCGTGGTGTACACCCGAGTGCACACACCGCGCCGCTGTGGGCTGTTCTCTAAAGCCGGGCTCTTGCTCTTCAATTGAGCCGAGACGCGACCTTTACGAACCAGCTGATTAGTAGTTGGCATTATGTAATCCTGCAAAAAATGATCCGGGCTCAATGAACAAAGCAGGCAAATGGCCTAGAAAACCGGAACCCCGTATAATAAGGCCTAAGCTTGAGTGTAGTCAATAGGGAATGTGGCGGGACCGTGGAAGTCGGCATCGATGCGCTGACGCAATACTAGCTTAGCCTAAATTCGGGATAAGGAAAGGCACGGAGAAGAAATTACAACACTTGACTGGCTGCATAGCCAAATGAAATGTACCATCTTCTTGTAGCACATCCTTACGTATCAAGACAGGAGAAAAGATGAATCCCATAAGTTCTTCAGTGCAGACAAGTAGCGTCTCTAATCGATGGGGGGCAATATCAGGGCCAAATCACGCCGATGAAAAAAACGGCGAGAATGTGATTGACATTTTGCAAATTGAAGAGGGGCTCTTTGAGTCTGAATGGGATAAAGAATTTCCGAGGCCATGTCCAGCGAGTATTAAAAGAAATGCAATTTCATCTGATGGGACGTGGTTGATTTCATATGGCTCTAGTCGTCACTTGGGATTTGAATCGAGAGATCAATCTGTTGTTAATAAGCGCTTAGGAGAAACGGTTAAAAATGGGTGGATGGTAGCTTCACCAGATAGTAAATGGGTAATATGGAAAAATACAAAAGACATTGCTTATACTAACGCTGAGTCCATCAACGACGAATCTGTAGAACCCATTTCAATTGAGTGGAACGGGTATAAAAAATCTGCGTTTTCCTCAAAATATAGTCTTTTAATGCTATCTCGTCTATATAAAGAAGATCTAAAGAGGCAACTAGAGGAATTTCAGAAGGCGATGGGGGATCTAGTTACGAAACGTGACGAGGCATCGTATCTTCGGTGGGAAATACAGCAGGAGCTGAACGAGGTGGGAAAAAATTTGATGATTGGGGGGGGTGTAATATCAACAGTCGGGATCGTGGCGGGAGCTATATTTGCTCCGTGGGCAATAGGAGGTGCTGTTTTGTGCGGTAATTTTTTCAGTGGCATAGTAGGTCCGTGTACCATAGCGGCTCAGGATCTTTTTCGCGCAACTGGAATGAATTCCGTAATTGAAATTGATCAACTTGACAAAATTCAGGAAGAAATAGGAGAGCTAGCTCTAAAGATAAAGAATCAAGAAGAGTTAATAAAGCAAGAAAAAACACTGTGGACATTAAGCGCTAAGTTATTCTCGGCTAACTCTCAAAAACCAAAAATTGATAAAATAATAAAATTTAATATAGAAGAAAAATTAACTTCGATTACATACTCAGAGAATAGCAAATATTTATTAACCGTTGAAGATCAAAAGACGATTAAAAAATGGCCTATAGAATCTGGTGAAAATATACCTGTCGGAGAAGTGATTTATCCAGGCACCCTTGCAGAAAAATCTAAGGCTGGCCCAGATTCGATTACGGAGGTTGTACCTTCATTCAATGGAAAATGGCTAGCACTGGCTAAAATAGATGACGAATGCATTGAAGATACTCAAATTTGGCTTTATGCGCCAGATGAAAAACATATCAAGTTTAATTTCAAAGTAGCCCCGTCCCAGTCAAAAGTTCTCAATCTTGCTTTTTCGCCAAACGGCAAATGGCTTGCGGCGCTTAAGGCAGCGAATCAACTCCAAGTCTTTTCTATTGAATCTAGTCCTAAGTTAATTAACGACGAATCCCTGCCTGTGACGATTAGCACTATTCGCTGGCAAGAGGAACGGCTGTTGGCGCTTGAAGCGGACAGTAGTAGCTGGCACGAGTGGGGGCTCGGGCTGGGAGGGGGCGCCTTCAAGCGTCAGTCAGTCGTCGCTATCTAAGCTCTAACCGGTTGCGCGCTGTGGCCAGCGCGTTGCCCAATTGGGCCTTGACATAATCCGCTTATGTGCGTCATCCGCTTAAGACTCTTCAATCATCCTGCGTTGTTGCACAACATCGCCTAAGCCATAGGCCATCCAGGCATTTGCGGGCAGTCCATCTCGCCCAGCCCGGCCAGTTTCTTGATAATACCCTTCGACACTCTTTGGTAAGTCTAGATGCGCAACAAAGCGGACATCGGGTTTATCAATGCCCATCCCGAAGGCAATCGTGGCGACCATCACAATGCCTTCTTCTTTCTGAAAAATCTGCTGATGCCGACGCCGCATGTCAGCGTCCATGCCGGCGTGATATGGTGTGAAAGTATCGATCACGACAACTCACCAGGAAGGGCTAGTGGTTGGCGCGCGCTCGATGCCAGGCAATCCTTACGGCGGTCATACGCTGGTCGAAGCGCTAGAACAGACAGCGATCCTGAGTGACGTGACTCCAGAGGTTGCCATCGTTGATCGGGGTTACAAAGGGATTGAGATCGATGGCGTAAAAATCTATCACTCTGGCATGCGTCGGGCTATCGGCTATCACCCGTACGCTAAGCGCGGTAATCAAACGACGCAGTACCGTTGAGCCTATTGGCCATATGAAAGCGGATGGGAAACTCGATCGAAATTGGCTCAAAGGGGCGTTAGGCGATGCCATGCATGCTGTGCTCTGTAGCGCTGGCCATAACTTACGAATAATTCTCAGAAAGCTTCGGCTTTTTTATCTCTTTCTTTTATTCGCTTTATTCCGTCCTACATTTGCTGTTGGGTTGGCTTTTTAGAGACCAAATAGTACGCAAAACGATTTATTCAGCATCGACCATTTACCCCAACTTAAGTTTCAAAGATGCTCGCCTGATGAGTGACAAAAACAAAGCGTTATCAGCGCAAGGCATTGATCCATTTTTGGAGCGGCAAGAAGAAAAACGAATCGAGACTACGGGGTTTGCTGATAGTTTTAAGACTTTGGCCGGACAATGGTGGGGACTTTATATTCGCCCGAGCTAGTCAGCCTGAACTCGACCCAATACTCACCTTCTAAGGTTTGAATTATTTTTACAGGGTTAGGCATCACTACTTCTAAACCCTGTCTTTTCCTGACGAAATAACCAGGATATTTTTGTTTAATTCTATCTTGAATTTGTTTTTTATTAAGTTTATTTTCATTAGCATAATAAAATGCGTATGTGGCTTTATCTTCTATGTTTTCATCTAATATTACATGCAGAGAACTCCTTTTGTGATCGAATTTTAATTCAAATTTTTCCGCACCTGTTAAATGAGAAGATGGCAGGGTCAATATAAATCTAATCCGTCCTTGGCGACTACTAGGATATCTACGTGTTCCCATTATCATTCGGCCGTCCTCTAGGGTTAAAAAAGCCCAGTTTCCTTGATAATTAGACGTATTTTGTAATAAAGAAGCCCATTTAGTATAATTATTTTCTATTGGCGTTTCGGCTTTTCTAACTTTTTTGTTTCCACCTCTGTATACAATAATTAAGCTAATTATAATCAGAAAAACAACCAAAATATGCTTTTTCATATTACCCTTGAGAACTGTTAAATAACTAAAAAAATTTAACTTATTTACTGATATTACCCACGTTCTACCGATTGCCTTATCAGGCTCACTCTTTGTAGTTATAGTGCGCTGGCACTTTATAATCCTCCGGGAAATCGGGCCAAAAGCGTTCATCTGAACAAGCATTCACTAGCGCTTTTCTAATTGCACTAGTAAAATTATAAAGCTGAAAATTTATTAATTTAATTCTCTGAAAGATTGCTCGAACTGCTCGCCAGTCCTCTTGTATAGATGCTTCTTCATATGCATCAAAGGCAATATGTAACGCTAACATTTTCTCATTGAAAAATTGATTAAAGTCACTTTTTAGGTCGATGCCCCATATTAAATTTCCCGTTCGTTTATCCACACGCTCCAATTCCTCATCCATCACACCATGAGACTTAACTAAATCCATCAAGATATTTCTAATTATATTCAAATTCATTAATTTTTCTTGAATAATTTCATTTTTTTCTTTCTGAAAATATTTTTCTGGAATAGTATAACCTTTTTTAAAAGAGGGCCAATTGAAACTTTTATTGTTAAGCACCCTTGTTAAATCGTGTGAAATCGCATCGAATGGACTACTTGCCAATGATCCCATTCTTACGTAGGCATACACAAAGCTTGCCTTAGCTGCCAGCATATCTTTTTCTGATAGGGCTTTGTTATATAGCTCGATCGCTCCCTCTAATCTTTCAAAATCCCTCTTAAAAGATTTGTTATAGTCATCTCTCCAATCAATATAAGACGAATATCCAGTTCTTTTATGCGAAGTCTTCAGATCAGCATATGTCAAACCATGAGATTGAAGAAATTCCATAAGGCATGCTTTGAATCTATTAAAATCTAACATGATTTTTATTTTATTTCCTTAATTTTCTACCTATTTCCTTATTGGGGTGATTCTTTATAGTTATAGTCCGCTGGCACTTTATAATCTTCCGGGAAATCGGGCCAAAAACGCTTATCTGACCAAGCACTTTCTATCGCCATTCTAATTGCATTCAAAAAATTATAGAGCTGAAAATTGATTAGCCTAATTCTCTGGAGAATTGCCCGAACTGCTCGAGGATCCATTTGCATGGAGGCTTTTTCATATCCATCGAAAGCTATTTTCAATGCGAGCAATTTCTCATAGAAAAATTTATTGGAGTCGCTGTTTAGGTCAATACCCCATACTAAACGCCTGGTTCGTTTGTCCACACTCTCTAATTCTTCATTCGTCACATCATGAAATTTGACAAAATCTATCAATATTTTTTGTATTTTATTCAGATCTATTAATTCTTCTTGATCAATTTCACTCCCTTTCTTATCAAAATATTCACTTGGAATAGCATAGCCTTTTCCCAAAGAAGGCCAATTGAAGCTTTTATTATTAAGTATCTTTGTTAAATCGTGTGAAATTGCATGGAATGGACTACTCTCAATTAATCCAATTCCTATAGAGGCATCCATAAGACCTGCCCTAGCTGCCAGCACATCTTTTTTTGATAGTGCTTTGTTATATAACTCGATTCCTCTCTCTATTTTTTCAAAATCCCTCTTAAAAGATTTGTTATAGTCAGCCCTCCAACTAATATTTGACAAATATCCAATTCTTTTATGCGAAGCCTTCAGGTAAGCATACGTCAAACCATGAGACTGAAGAAATTCCATTAAACGTGCTTTAAATTTATTAAAATCTAACATTGTTTTCACTCTATTTACCTAATCGCCTGCCTCTTGCTTTTGTGGTTTTATCCCGATTAATTGTTCCATCAAGATTTAAAACGTTTCTGGAAACTCTATTCTCAGTGTATACCTCTAAATGATTTTTATGTCGCTTATCTAAATACATCAAATCACCACCTTTTATTTCAGCTCCAATGTCATCAGTTGCTTTGTATACCCTCTCTCCATGATAGAACTCTTTAGTAGGAATAGTCCCGCGCTTTACTTCCTTACCAAACTCTGTGTTATTAAGAAACTCCTTCATATTCTCAACAGCACCCGCATTCGGTACATAATCCTTGTCTCTATTCTCCTTCTTCGCCCCCTTACTACATTTGACGATGTCAGATATAGTCAACGGCTCGGCAATCGGATTCTCCAGCACATTACCTGCTGATTGAACCTCTCTTAGATGCACCAAAGGCTGAGGGATATACTCCTCAGATTGATTAGGCTTGCCTTCAGGCAGCACTTCTTCATCCGGATGCCTTGCCGTGCCGGGAATCAGGAACGACTGCGGCGGTTCCATAATAAGCTTGGCCATCGGCGCCGTAGCCTGTTGTACTAACTGATTATCGTCCTCTCCAGGCTGCTCAGTATTGTTTGCCCGCCCTTTATACTCTTCATAATAATCCATGGCGCCTTTCACCACCACCGCACCTGTAGCCACCGCGCCTAATAAACCTAATAAAGCAAGTCCAGGTGGGGTGACCAATAACGGTGCTGCCAGCACCATAGCATTATTTTCTGTTTCAATCTGCGCCGCAGTCTGCGCGGATGTCGCATCAACCCCTCCTACATCCGCAAACCCCGCCACTAGGCTAGTGACTATATTCCTGCGCGCCTCTTTCTCCTCTTCAGACTCGCCTTCTACAGGACCTAATAGAGTATTTACTAATACACTTGCACTCGCGCCCAAGGCCGCTGCGCCACCCGATTGCCCCCGTGCGACTGCGCCGCCATAAGCCAATGCCCCATGCAAGGCAGCACGCGCCGTTTCATCATGCAGGCTATCTGCAATATGCTTGATTTTTTCGGCGCCTAAGCTTTGCAGATAGTTGAGCGCCGCTGCCTGAGGGAATTGCGCGGTCGTCCCAGTCACATTGCCCGATGCCGCCGCTCTATAAGAATCAATTCATTTTCAGATTGTTTTTTTAAAACGGACAATAAGGTTTTCACATGCTTTTGGCGCGAATGATTTAGCCCATTCTTCAGCGCTTTTAAATTCTGAATGGGGATGCGTCGATACTTCAGCGGACTTAAAGGAGTCTTTCTCAGCAAGAGATAAAATAACCACGAACGTAAGAAAATCAGGGTCATCATCAACAAGATCGCTTATCTGCTCCTTGAGCGCAAGCACGTGTTTCGAGCCTTCAAAAAAAGTTACTTTACCGTCTAGCATCGCTTGCGCCAGAGTAACTAATTCAAAACGTGCTTTTACTTCAAATTTTTTGAAACGCGTAATAAAGTTCTTACACGTCTCCGACGCAAATGATTTGGCCCAATTCTCAACATTTTTGAACTCTGACTCCAACCGCGCTAATGCTTCAGATGACCAAAGAGAGCGCTGTGCAGCAAGAGGTAAATGATCTGTTTCAGAAGAAATAAGGACAAATGCAAGGAAATCCGGATCATCATCAGCTACATTACTTATTTGTTCTTTAAGGGCAACGACACGCACTGCGCCTTCAAAAAAAGTCAATTTTCCATCCAGCATCGCTTGCGCCAATGCAACTAATTCACTACGTGCCTCTACATCTGACATTTCATTTATCTGGTATCTATCCATTTTTTACCTTTTTATAATTGTTTTTACTTCTACTAATTGACCTGTAATTTTATTCCAGTATGCATGAATTTCAAACTTAGTTTTATCAATGCTATTAACGGCCTGGTAACTTCTACTTGCAACTTTACTCCAATCATTTGGATTTCCTCCATATTCTGTCACCAAGCGAGGAGCTTCTCTCAAAACTTCCTTAGTGCCATGCCCAGCAATTGGTATACCCTTACCACTAATTAATTCTGCTAGTTGCTGTTCACTGGCAAGAGACCTATTTAATTTCAATTTGTTAACTGCATTATGGCTTTTATTATTGAGGTTCAGCACATTTTCTGTCTTCGCGAGATGAGTTATTTTATTTATATCTGCTAATGATTTACTATCAACTACAGTTGAACTACCTGCTTTTGGCAGATCTAGAAATGTGCCCAGTGTTTTCTTACCTATATGAGTCCCCACTTTACCCAGTGAGGCAGCTAACCTCACAGCCCCTCCCGCTGCAGTGATTACCATACATGCCTGAAAGAATAAATTGCCTACATCGCGCCCTAGTTGCATGG